>CAVZBP010000001.1:0-399170 GCA_963773545.1 uncultured Gemmatimonadaceae bacterium
ATCAATCCCAAGGTGAAGACCATCAAGGACTTCACCGCCAAGGACAAGATCGCGCTTCCCGCCGTGCGCGTGTCGATGCAGGCGGTGATCCTGGAGAACGCGGTGATCAACCTGTTCGGCAAGGGACACGAGCATGACCTCGACAAGTACACGGTCTCGCTCAGCCATCCCGACGGTCTCGCCCAGATGATGAGCTTCAAGCCGGAGATCACCGGGCACTTCACCTCGGCGCCGTTCATGTATGTCGAGCTCAAGAACCCGAAGGTGCACCGCGTCCTCAACAGCTACGATGTGTTCGGCGGCCCGCATACCTTCAACGTGGTGTGGGCGATGGGCAAGTTGTACAAGGACAACCCGAAGCTCATTCAGGCCTTCCTGTCGGCGATGAAGATCGCCATGAAGGAAATCCACGACGATCCGCACGCCGCGGCGGCGCTCTGGGTTAAATCCAACCACTCCAAGCTGCCGGTGGCGGGAGCCGAGGACATCATCAAGAAGCCGGAGAACACCTTCACCATGGTGCCGAAGCGCACGATGGTGGTGGCCAGCTACATGGCCGACGTGAAGATGGTGCCCAAGGCCGGAGCTGGAAGGACATGTTCATCGACGCCATCCACAATCTGCCGGGCAGCTGAGGGCCGGGATGAATGCTCCTCTGCTCGAAGTGAACGGGGTCACGCTCCAGTACAAGACGCCGCGCCATCTGGTCACGGCGACCTACCGGGTCGATTTCTCCGTTCACCAAAGCGACCGCTACGTGATGCTCGGGCCTTCAGGGTGTGGCAAGTCCACGCTGCTGAAGGCCGTGGGCGGCTTCATGGCGCCGGTCGAAGGCTAGATCCGCATCCGCGGCAAGGAGGTCGAGGCGCCGGGCCCCGACCGCATGATGGTGTTCCAGGAATTCGAGCAGTTGATGCCCTGGAAGACTGTGTTCCAGAACGTGCTGTTCCCGATGAAGGTGACGCACAGGTTCTCCGCGGCCGAGGCCCGGAACGCGCCGACGCGGCCATCGAAAAGGTGCAGCTCACCAAGTTCCGCGACACCTATCCGCATATGCTCTCCGGCGGCATGAAGATGCGCGTCGCCATTGCCCGCGCCATGGCGCTGGAGCCGGACATCCTGTTGATGGACGAGCCGTTCGCCGCGCTCGACGCCCTCACCCGGCGCTCCATGCAGCAGGAGCTGCTGTCGCTCTGGGACCAGCTGCACTTCACGGTGCTGTTCGTCACCCACTCGATCGAGGAAGCATCCTGGTCGGCTCGCGCATCCTGGTGCTGTCGCCGCATCCGGGGCGCGTGCGCGCCGAGCTCGATGCCGCCCGCTTCAACTTCTCCAACATCGACCAGAGCGAGTTCGGCGCGATGTCGAAGCGCATCCACGGCCTGCTGTTCGGTGACGAGGCCGGCACGCGGCGGCCAAGAGAAGGTCAGCGCATGAGCGCCGTCGATCACGATACCCGGCCGCAGGCGGCCGAACGCGCCGGAATTCGAGCTGCAATTGGTCGACTCCGGCGCCATCGGCGATGTCGAGCGGCCGCTCGAGCTTTTCGAGCGCCTGTTCCAGAGCGAGGCGGTGCAGCGGCTGAAAATCCTGATCGCGCTGATCGTGCTCTGGCAGGTCTATGCCTGGTGGCTCGACGACTCGCTGCTGTTCCCGAGCTTCACCGAAACTGTGCGCATGTTCTTCAGCGACATGCGCAGTGGCCTGCTGCTCAACCGCACCATCACCTCGCTGCAGACGCTGGCCATCGGCTACGGCGCCGGCCTGGCGATCGCGACGGCGTTCACGACCTTCGCGGTCATCAGCAAGACCGGCACCCGCATCCTCTCGACCCTCACCGCCATGTTCAATCCGCTGCCGGCGATCGCGCTGTTGCCGATGGCGCTGATCTGGTTCGGGCTCGGCACGCCGTCGCTGGTCTTCGTCATCATCCATTCGGTGCTGTGGGCGGTGTCGCTCAACACGCTGAGCGGCTTCCGCAGCGTGCCGGAGACGCTGCGCATGACCGGCCGCAATGTCGGCCTGAAGGGCGCGCGCTACGTCGCGCTCATCCTGATCCCGGCGGCGTTCCCCTCGATCCTGTCGGGGCTGAAGATCGGCTGGGCCTTCGCCTGGCGCACGCTGGTGGCGGCCGAGTTGGTATTCGGCGTGTCGTCGCGCTCCGGCGGCATCGGCTGGTACATCTTCGAGGCGCGCAACGACCTCGACACCGCGCGCGTGTTCTCCGGCCTGCTGATGGTCATCGTCATCGGCCTCCTGGTGGAGTCGGTGATCTTCCGCGCCATCGAGGCGCGCACGGTGAACGCCTGGGGCATGCAGCGATGAGCGACGGCGACGGCGCGGTGCTCGCGGTCGATGTCTGGCGCGGCGGCGAGCGCGGAGAATTCCAGGCCTTCACCGTGCCGCGCCGCACGCACCAGACCGTGCTCGACGTCGTCACCGAGATCCAGCGCGAGCAGGACTCCACCCTCTCCTACCGTTTCGCCTGCCGCGTCGGCATGTGCGGCTCCTGCGCCATGGTGGTGAACGGCCGCCCGCGCTGGACCTGCCGCACCCGCGTCAGCGACGTGGTCGGCGGCGACGGCCGGCTGCGCCTCGAACCGTTGCGTAATTTCACCGTGGTCAAGGACCTCGCGGTGGAGATGACGCAGTTCTTCGACAAGTGGAAGGAGGCACGCGGCTTCTTCGAGCCCGGCGCGACGCCGGAAGAGGACTTCGCGGTGGTGCCGCCGGCTAGCCCGAGCGCCAGGCCGCCGACGCCGGCGTCGAATGCATCGGCTGCGGCGTCTGCTACTCCGCCTGCGATGTCGTGGCTTGGGACGACGCACTATCTCGGCCCCGCCGCGCTCAACCGCGCCTGGACCCTGGTCAACGACGTGCGCGACCGCGATCAGGCGGCACGGTTGAAGGCCGTCTCCGGCAGCGAGGGCTGCCAAGCCTGCCACACGCACATGAACTGCACCGAGTTCTGCCCGAAGGCGATCGCGCCGACTTATTCGATCGCCGGCCTCAAACGCACGGTGGTGCGCCGCGCCTTGCGGGGGCGCCCGTGAGCGCCAAGCTGTTCGCCCTGCAGCGGCTGACCGCCTTCGTGCTGGCCTGCGCGGTCGCCATCCATCTCGCCACCATTCTCTACGCGGTGCAGGGCGGACTGACCGCGGGCGAAATCTCGCCCGCACCCGCGGCAATCTCGCCTTTCTCGCCTTCTACGGCCTGTTCGTGATCGCCGTGTCCATCCACGCCCCCATCGGCCTGCGCAATGTCTTGCGCGAATGGATGCCGGATCGGCGCGGGGTTTCGCTCGACGTCGCGCTGGCACTGTTCGCGCTGCTGCTGTTCGTCCTCGGCTTCCGCGCGGTCTTTGCGGTGTTCGGCGCATGAAGCCTCGCACAAGCAACGCGGCTTCATCGCCGCCCTGCTGCACCGGCTCTCCGGCATCGCGCTCGCCATTTTCCTGCCGCTGCACTTGCTGGCGCTTGCCACGGCATTGAACAAACGCCGCCGAACGCGGTCGCGTTCATCAGCGACAGCGCGCGTCGCGCCGCCGTGTCGCCGCGCGGTGCGATGCTGCTGTCGCGACGTCAGGCGGCCTTGCTCGATGAGCGTGCGATGGACCCGTGGGCAGTGCTCGCCGATTGGCGCAGCGCGCCGGACGTGCGCGTGGCGGAAGAGTGCATGTACCGCGACTATTGGCGTACCGTGCTCACCCGCAGTACGGCGGACGGCGCCGAGCGGCTGTTCGTCGACCCGAAGACCGGGGTGCCGACCAAGCTCGAGCGTCGTGAGCTGCACTATCTCTGGGGCGACGTCAACGCCGAATACGTCTGGTCGATCTGGAGCCCGGTCAAAGGATCGCGCGCCCTGGCGCCGCAATTTGCGTTTCGCATTGTCGACGGGGAGACAGAGGAGCAGCGCGACCTCGGGCAGTATGCCATCGTCGCGCGCGACAGCGCGGGTGCATTCACGATTCCCGCGGATGCGACGCCAGCGCCCGCCCCTTTTTCCGCAAATCCCGATACCGTCCGAGTAGCACCGAGCACCTTTCTGCTCGTGACGCGCGCGTACACGAACGTCGTGTCGCTCCAGCGCGACACGGTGTTCGTGCTCGACGCGCAAACCGGCGCCGAGCGCGCGCAGCGTGACTCCGTGTGGATCGGCAAGCTCTTTCCGGGGCGCCACCCGGTCGTGCTGGTCGTGACGGATCTCGCCTGGCCGCACATCGCCGGGGTCCGGTATTGGGTGGCGCAGGGTGCGACGGTCGTGTCACATTTCGCATCGCGGACGTTTCTCCAACGCGTCATCGATAGGAAGTGGACGTTGGAGCCTGACATGTTGGACCAACGCCGCGCAAACGTGCGCTTGTCCTTTCGGCCGGTGAACGGATCGCTGTCGCTCGCCGGCGGCGGAATCCAGTTGCATGCCATCAATGGAGCGGGCAGCGAAGGTGCGATCATGGCCTACTTCCCCACCGAGCGATTCCTCTATGCCGGGGACTTCCTTCAAGGCGGTGGCCCGGACACTTTCTCGGCAACGTATGCGCGTGACGTCGCTGCCGCGGTCGGCCGTGCCGGATACACGCCGGACCGGTTTGCCGCCATGCACGTTCCACTCAGTGCCTGGTCGTCCCTTCCTCGTTTCACGGGCCAACCCTGATCGAGCCGAAGATCACGAATGAACCGGCCGGTCTGCTGATCTCCGACGGCTGGCGCGAGGATCGGCCGCTCGCCGCCGGCGTCCCGTCATCGCGCGACGCGCGGTGGTGGGGCGTCGTGCTGCTAGCGTGGACAGTGCTCGGCGCGACGGCGGCCCTCCAGCAGGCGGCCATGTACGCCGTGCGCGGATCGCTGCGCGCGGAGTGGATGTGGGTGCTGATGCAGTTGCTGCGTTGGCTGCTCTGGGCGCCGCTCACCCCTCTCATCGTCGCGGCAAGCCGGCGCTATCCGCTCTCGCGTGATCGACTCGGCCGGTCGTTGCTGGCGCATCTCGGCACCGCCGTCCTCACGGTGATCCTCATCGAAACCGCGTACGCCCAGCTCTCGCTCGTAGTGGAGCACCTCGCCGGCTCGATCATCGCCCCCGACCGCCCGCCTGCGCTCGTCCTCACCGCCATCTCGGTCTTTACGCGGATGGTGAGCGGTGTCGTCACCTACGCCGCGGTCGTGGGCGTTGCGTCGGTGGTGGATTTCCAGCAGCGCCTGCGCGAACGCGACACGCGCGCCGCACAGCTCGCGGCCGACGTGGCCCGGGCACAGGTCCAGGCGATCAAGATGCAGGTGCAGCCGCATTTTCTCTTCAACACGCTGCACGCGATCAACGTACTGATCAGGGAAGATCCTGCGGTCGCGACACGAATGGTGACGTTACTGGGGGACCTGCTGAGGCACACGCTTTCCCGGGCCACCGTGACACGGGTCTCCCTGCGGCACGAGCTCGACGTGCTGGCGTTGTACCTGGAGATCGAGAGCGTGCGCTTTGGCGATCGGTTGACGGTGGTCTTCGACGTGCCGGAGGCGACGCTGTCGGCGCTGGTGCCGGATCTGGTGCTTCAGCCGCTCGCCGAGAACGCGATCAAGCACGGCATTGGCAAGCTCACCGAGGGTGGCACGGTGCGAATCAGCGCGCGCTGCGAAGGCGCTACGTTGATCCTGGACGTCGCCGACACCGGGACCGGGCCGACGGATGACGAGCCGCCGAGCGAGCGCATTGGACTGTCCACGGTGCGCGCGCGGCTCGAACGTTTGTACGGATCCAATCAAGCACTGACGGTCCGGCGGACGCCGGGTGGCGGGTGCGTGGCACGCATTGCCCTTCCATTTCAGGAGGCGTGACCAAGTGCCTGACCTGCGGGTCGCGATCGTCGATGACGAGCCGCTCGTCCGCCGTGGCCTGCGAGCGCTCCTAAAACAGGAACCCGACGTCACCATCGTCGCCGAAGCGCGGAATGGTATCGAGGCCATCGCCGCCATCACCGCGAAGGCGCCCGACGTGGTGTTCCTCGACGTGCAGATGCCGGGCATGGACGGGTTCGAGGTGCTCGCACGCCTTCCAGCGGCGTCGCGTCCCTCGGTCATCTTCGTGACGGCGTTCGACGAGTACGCGATTCGCGCATTCGACGTGCACGCGGTGGACTACCTCCTGAAGCCGTTCGACGCAGCGCGTTTCGTGCTGGCGCTCGGCCGCGTTCGCGAGCGCCGCGCGACAGCGGCTGGCGGGGATGACGCGCGCTGGGCGGCGCTACTCTCTCAACTCAAGTCGCCAGCGCGATATGCCGACCGTTTGCTGCTGCGAGACGAGGGCAGCGTGCTCGTCGTTCTCGTGTCGGACATCAACTGGGTCGAGGCCTCGGACAACTATCTGATCGTTTACGCGCGCGGTGCGCGGTACCGCGTGCGCCAGACAATCAAAGGGCTCGCGTCTCAACTCGACCCGGCGCATTTTGCGCGGGTCCACCGCTCAGCGATCGTCAATCTCGACCGTGTGCGTTCGCTCGAACCGATGGCCGCGGGCGAGTACGTCATCACGCTCTCGACGGGCGAAAAGGTCCCGCTCAGTCGCGGCTATCGCGACCACTTTCGCGAACAGCTCGCCGGCCGTTGACGCCAGTGGCGCGATCTTGCCCTCGCGCCCCAAGTTGCTGATTGCCAACCAGTGGGCCTGCGAGGAGTTGAACCTCGCTGACGTGACCCCCAACGCTGATCCAGAGATAATGTCAGTCCGGTGGTTCGTGGTCCTCACCCCGAAGTTGGGCCACTAGGAGCGCAAGTTCGGCAGCCGATGTCGGTCTGGGGTGAAGTGCCCGCCGCTCCTGAAGTGGACCGGGGGCTAAAGGAGAAGTTGACCTCGATCGCGGGACACTCGCGCGTGTAATCGTCCACCAGCGTGAGCGCTTGCTCCGCCACCAGACGCTTCAACTGCCGATTCTTTTCTTCCAGCGCCTGCAGCCGGTTGGATGATTTGTTCTTCCGTGTAGCGACTCTTTCGCATTGGTCCTCGCCAGGTGAGGACCAACATCCCTGGGGTCACGTCAACGAACTATCTTGATCGCTAGAGAAGTAGCTTATATATTACTTTATACGTCTTACAGTTATATATAAGGCACTCCCATGGTAATCCAATGACCCGGACACCGAAGTATCTGCGCCCAGAAACGGCACCGGCCGCCGTCACGAAGACGATCGCACAACTTGGGGTAAACATCTCCACCGCTCGCATCAATCGACAGTGGCGGCAGCAAGACCTGGCCGAAAAAGCGGGTGTGAGCCGACAGGTCATCATCCGCATTGAGGATGGGCATCTTGGCGTCGGGATTGGCGCCTACGTCGCGGTGCTCTGGGCCATGGGTCTGCATTCGGACGTCGGGAAGCTCGCGGCCCCGGAACATGACCTCGAAGGTCAAACCCTTGCGGCGGCCCGACTCGGGCAGCGGGTGCGCCACGGCGAAGGAGCCGACGGTGACTTCTAAGCGGTCCTGCTACGTCTTCCTCCAACTTCCAGGCCGACTGGACGTCGTAGCCTGCGGGCGCTACGAACGCGAGGTGCTGCGCGACGGCAGGGTCGTCGGCCGGTTCGCATACGCCAAGTCCTACCGTGAGCGCGAAGACGCGGTGCCGCTGGACCCCTATCACCTGCCGTTGACGCCACGGACGTACGACACAGCCAAGCTCGATGGGATGTTCGGCGCGCTCCGCGATGCATCGCCGGATGCGTGGGGACGCCATGTGGTCGAGAAGATGACGGGACGGGCAGACCTGGACGAAATGGATTTCCTGCTCCACGGACCGGAAGATCGGGCAGGGGCACTCTCATTCGGCCAAGAGCGGACGCCACCGGTCACACGTCAGAGATTCAATCGGGTCTTGCACCTGCGCGAGCTGCGCAGGGCAGCACAGGCCCTGGAAGAAGCCGCTCCGGGCGAGCGCGTCGGGCAGCAGGTCGCAGACCTGCTGGAACCCGGCACATCACTTGGTGGAGCACGTCCGAAGAACGTAGTCGAGGATGACGACGGCCTCTGGATTGCCAAGTTCCCTCAGAAGAGCGACAAGTGGAACAACGCTGCCGTCGAAGCCGCGATGCTCGCGCTGGCTCGCCGTTGCAGAATCCGAACGCCTGACACCAGAGTCGAACAGATCGGAGATGAGAGTGTCCTGCTCGTCCGGCGCTTCGATCGAGCCAAGGTGTCTGAGGGCTACCTTCGGCATCGGATGGTCAGTGCCTTGACCGTCCTCGACGCCGACGATCGCGTGAGCGATCGGACTGCTTGGTCGTATATTCTATTCGCCGATGAACTCCGTCGTTGGTCCGAACAGCCTGCGGCGGATCGCGCCGAGCTGTTTCGACGCATGGCGTTTAACGCGCTCATCTCCAACCTCGACGATCACCCCCGGAACCACGCGCTGATTGCGCCGGGAAAGGCGTGGCGCCTGGCTCCGGCGTACGACCTGACGCCGACTCCCGCAATCAGTATCGAGCGGAGGGATCTCGCCCTCGAATGCGGACCCCATGGCCGGATGGCGCGGCGTGACAACCTGGTCGCCGCGGCACCACGGTTCGGACTCGAGGGTGACGAGGCAGGTGCAATCATCGACGAGATGGTGCAAACCGTGCGGCGCCATTGGCACGACGACGTACGTCGCCTCGGCGGCTCGGAAGGCGACTGCAAGGTTATCGAGCCGGCGTTTGTGTATCGTGGGTTCGACTACCGAACCGATCTGGCGTAAGAACTGGCACCGGGAACTGACACCACATTTCAGAGTCCACGAGACACGATGCCCCGCGGCGCTTTCGGATGCGCCGCGGGGCTTTGACTCGCACGTCGATGGGCCTGCGAGGAGTTGAACCTCGGACCTCACGCTTATCAGGCGTGCGCTCTAACCACCTGAGCTACAGGCCCCACGGACTGTCCAAGTTAGAAACCGCGCACGCCTCGGTCAACCGAGCCACGTGGCGCGCATGGTCGTATGGCGCTCACAGCGCGCGCTCTCGATGAACGTCGCACGGGAGGCCCAAACCATCTGGGAAGCTCCCGCTCCGGCGCGCAACTGCATCATCTCATCCCGCCGACCAGCGGCCGCCACGCCGTCCCCACCAACACGCGTACTCCCCAGTTCGGACTGAACTTCTTCACCCCCGCCACCCCCTCCACCTCCACCCACCGCCGCTCTCCACCGCGAACGCCAAACCGCAGCTCCGACAGCTTCTCGTTCCCGCGAATCGGGCGTGCCGGTGCGGCCGTCCGCCTGGCCCAGCCAGGTCACTGTGCCCTCCAGTGGAACCGAGCCCACGCGCCCCAGTCCGCCGCGCGCCCGCAGCGCGTACTCCAGCACGTCCGACTGTTCGCGCACGTCGTCGCGCGTGCCGTTGATCCCCACGCCCAGTTCGGCCGACAGCGCCACGCGCTCCGAGCGCCAGCGAGAGCTCAACGTGGCAAAGAAGTCCTGACGGTCGCGCTCCAACCCGGAGCGGTTGTCCGTGGTGGGAAGCTGCGTGCCGAACCGGAGCGCCGCGGCAAACGCGCGCTGCTCCGGGTTGGGACAGAGTGGCACGATGGTGGCCGCGCGGAACTGTCCGGCGGTGTTGATCGTGCTGCCCGTCGGCGGGTTCGCGCCGCCCGTGGGTGCGGCAAACACGCGGTCCGGATCGAACCGGAGCACGGGCGTTCCGCCGAACTCCAGCAGCACGTTGGACACCCGCACCGCCACGGTGAAGATCCCCTCCTCGCTCAGCTCGCCCTCCGCGCCGAGCAACGAGGCGCGCTGATCTTCCAGCACGCTCGCGCCAATGCTGGCGTAGACGCGCGCCGGCACGTCGATCCACCGCCAGTCGACGGGCTCGAGCGGGCGGAGCTGCGCGCGCGCACCCGGTGCGGTGGCCAGCAAGGCGACCGCCGCGAGGATGAGAACTCGTCACGCACGGGCGTGTCATTCGCCCTGGGCTGGAAGAGATCGGACGCGCGATCGCGCACGCACGAACGGCCCCCAGATCGCGTGGACGTTGGGGACCGTTGCTCGACGTGACACGTGCGCGCGATCAGGCGGCGCGCGCGGAGGCCACGCCTACCCGGCCGGGCCGCCCGTCAGTCATCGTAGCGATGACTGGGGTGCGGCCGTTCCTCGTCGGCGTCGTCGTACTCGTCGTCCAGATCGACCAGGTCGTCATCGTCGACGTCGTCGTCCTCCTCATCGTCGAGGTCGTCTTCGTCGTCGTCCAGATCGTCGTCGTCGAGATCATCCTCATCGTCGAGATCATCGTCGTCGTCGAAATCATCGTCGTCGAGGTCGTCCTCGTCGTCGTCCAGATCGTCGTCCAGATCGTCGTCTAGATCGTCGTCCGCGTCCTCCAAGTCGTCGTCATCGCGTGGTGCCGCGATCGCCACGTCCAACGACTCGATCTCCTCCCACATGACCCGGATCTCCTTGAAGGGGTGTTACAACGATGCCCGCTCACGTTCGCGCTTGGCTTCACGCGACAGCTTCCGCCGGTCGTTCGTACTCAGGTACCGCTTCCGCAAGCGGATCGACAACGGAGTCACCTCGATCAGCTCGTCTTCCTCGATGTACTCCAACGCGGCTTCGAGTGTCAACTCCCGCGGCGGCTCCATCTGAATGTTCTCGTCGCTCGCCGTGGTCCGCATGTTCGTCAACTTCTTTTCCTTGGTGGGATTCACGTCCATGTCCCCCGGACGCGCGTTCTCTCCCACGATCATCCCCTGGTAGACCGCCGTGCCCGGCGCGATGAACAGCGTGCCGCGCTCCTGCAGGTTGAAGAGCCCGAACGCCACTGCCACGCCCCCTTCCATCGACACCAGCGTGCCGCGCTTGCGGCCGGCCAGAGGACCCGCCCACGGACCGTACTCCAGGAACCGGTGATGCAGAATTCCCGTTCCCCGCGTGTCCGTCAAGAACTCCGACCGGTAGCCGAACAACCCGCGCGCCGGAATCCGATACAACAATCGCACCAGACCTTGCCCGGGATTCTTCATCTCCAACATTTCCCCCCGGCGGGGCCCCAACTTCTCGATAACGGCGCCAAGGTACTCTTCCGGCACATCGATGGAAAGCTCCTCGTACGGCTCCAGCCGCGCCCCGTCCACGCCGCGCCGGGTGATCACCCGCGGGCGCGACACCTGGAACTCGTACCCCTCGCGCCGCATGGTCTCCATGAGGATCGACAGGTGCAGCTCTCCACGTCCGGAGACGGTCCACGTATCCGTGGCGTCGGTGTCCTCCACCCGGAGTGCCACGTTCCGCTCCAGCTCCCGCGCCAGCCGCTCCCGCACCTGCCGTGACGTGACGAACCGCCCTTCCTTTCCGGCGAACGGGGAGTTATTCACCATGAAGTCCACCGAGATGGTCGGCTCCTCCACGGCGATCCCCGCCAACGGTTCGGGGTGTGCTTCGTCGGTGACGGTCAGACCGATCTCGACTCCTTCGAGTCCGGCCAGTGCGACGATCTCCCCGGCTGTGGCCTCGGCGAGTTCGACGCGTTCCAGCCCCTCGAAGCCGAACAGCTTGGTCACGCGCGCACGCTCCGTCGCGCCGCCGGCCTCCTGGCCGGGACCCGCGGCGGCGCTCAGCTCACCCGTGAGCGGCAGGAGAGCGACGGTATCACCCACCTTCACGCTCCCGCGCTCGATGCGGCCGATGCCCAATCGGCCCAGGTAGGGCGAATGATCGATGGTCGAGATGAGCATCTGGAAGGGGCCCTCCGTGTCGCTGGGGGGGGCCGGCACGTGCTCCACGATGGCCTCGAACAGCGGCACCAGGTCCGGCTCGGGCGCCTCCAGATCACGCGTCGACGTCCCCAGACGCGCCGAGGCGTACACCACCGGCGCGTCGAGCTGCGCTTCGTCCGCTTCCAACTCGATGAGCAAATCCAACACCTCGTCGTGCACGCGCATCGGGTCGGCGCCCGGACGGTCGATCTTGTTGATGACGACAATGGGCGTTCGCCCCAACGCAAGCGCCTTCCGCAGCACGAACCGCGTTTGCGGCATGGGCCCGTCAAATGCATCCACCACCAACAACACGCCATCCACCATCCGGAGGATGCGCTCGACCTCACCCCCGAAGTCGGCGTGTCCGGGAGTGTCCACGATATTGATCTTCACCCCCCGCCAGCGCACCGACGTGTTCTTGGCCAGGATGGTGATCCCCCGCTCCCGCTCGAGCGGGTTGGAATCCATCACGCGCTCGGCCACCACCTGGTTCTCCCGGAATGCGCCGGCCTGCCGGAGCATCTGGTCCACCAGGGTGGTCTTCCCGTGATCGACGTGCGCGATGATGGCGATGTTGCGAATGTGCATAGCCTTGAAATTTACCTCTGACCTGGGAGGCTGGACAAGCGACGCAACGACCCGGTGACCCGCCTCGCTCCCGGCCGCCTTTGTGGCGCACCCCGTGCGGCGTTCGGCACCGAATCACGTTCCACCAGGAGGAGTCATGGAGCAGCACGACGACACGACGGCAAACGGGTACCCCCTCGGCCGCGGCTACGGACACGACTACATGCGTGGCGGCGAGGTCCTGGGTGGCTACGGATACAGTGCCCGCAAGGAGTACGACCGGCCGAGGGGAGTGGAACTGGAGGGAGATACAGCGGACGGCGACACGGAGAGCAGCGGGGAGGACGCCGACGAGGATACGACACCGGAATCGGCCGCGAGTGGCGCCGTGATCGATTCGATCGCCGCGCCCCTCGCCAGCCTCCCCGCCCACCAGATCGGGACCCCGATCCCGCAGATCGAGCACACGTTTGGCATCGACGGCAGCGCGACCAATCACTCGCGCAGCTTCTACGTCACACAAGCCCAACTACAACAGCGGGTCTACATCGACCGGCAGCGACGCGGCAATGGCGGGTCCGGCCAGAGCGGCACCAGCTAACCCGTTGCGTCCTGCGCGGACGCGCGTTCGTGCGCGATCCGCGTCACCAACAACCGAAGGGCCGGCCACGTGGCCGGCCCATTACGCTGCGGACCCCAAGCTCGACATCCGGCCGCGGGCGCTCAGCGACGCCCCGCCGCGGCACGCGACGGCGTTCCCGCGGAGGATCCGGCCCCCTGGGCGTCACCACCCGCTGCCCCGGCTTCCACACCCAGGAAGCTTACGTCCAGGCCGCGCTGCTTGAGCGCGGCGGCGATCCCCTGCTTCTCCACCGCCTTCATGTACGCTTCCTTGGGCTCCACCTGCCCCGCGTCCACGAGTTCCAGCAGGGCATCGTTCAGCGTCACCATCCCAAAGCGCCGCGACGTCTGGATGATGGACGGGATCTGGAACGTCTTGCCTTCGCGGATGAGGTTCGAGACGGCCGGGAGTGAGAGGAGAATCTCCCGCGCCGCCACGCGCCCGCCGCCCACCTTCTTGCACAACGTCTGCGAGATCACGCCCTTAAGCGACTCGGAGAGCATCACGCGGATCTGCGCCTGGCGGTCCGCCGGAAACTGGTCGATCAACCGGTCGATGGTGCTCGCGGCCGTGGTGGTATGGAGGGTTCCGAAGACCAGGTGCCCCGTCTCCGCCGTCTCGATGGCGATCGATACGGTTTCGAGGTCGCGGAGCTCGCCCACCAGGATGATGTCCGGATCCTCGCGCAGCGCGGCGCGCAGCGCGTGTTTGAACGACGACGTGTGCGACCCCACCTGCCGCTGCGTGATGAGGCAGCTCTTGCTGGGGTGGACGAACTCAATGGGATCCTCGATCGTGATCACGTGATCGGTCCGCGTGCGGTTCACGAGATCGATGAGCGCGCAGAGCGTGGTGGATTTTCCGGAGCCGGTGGGGCCGGTCACGAGCACCAGGCCCTTGGTGAGGTAGCACAGGCGCTGCACCTCCTCGGAGATGCCCATCTCGTCGACCGTCACCACCGTGGCAGGGATCACGCGAAAGACGGCTGCCGCGCCGTGCCGGTCGCGCAGCACGTTGCACCGGAAGCGCGCGCAGCCGGCGATCTCGTAGGCGAAGTCGGTGTCGTTGAGCTGGGCGAACTCCGCCACGCTCTTGTCGGGCATGATCGTGCGCAGCATGGGCTCGATCGTGTCGGACGTGAGCGCGGCGGCGCCGTCCACGCGGCGCATCTCGCCGTGCGTGCGCAGCAGCGGCGGCTCGCCCACGCGGAGATGCAGATCGGATGCGCTCCGCTCGACCATGAGGCGGAGCAGGCGCTCCATCTCGCCGCGCGCGGCCTCATGCGCCGCCCCGTCCAGCCGGGGTGCGGCAGGCGCCGCGGGCGTGGCGGCCCACGGGGCGTGGGTGCTCGGGTCCTCCTTGAGCGGCACTCTGGATGCCGCGGCCGTGTCGGCCTCGAGCGTCACGCGCAGGCGTCCTGCCTCGTGTGCGGCACGCGCCGAGAACGATCCATCCTCGGTGCGATAGCCGAACGTGATGGGCTTGCCCGCGGTGAGCTCGTGCAGCAGCGACTCGGGGATCACCTCCTTGAGGAGGCGGACGATCTGCGCTTCGGTAAATGGCTGGCGGGTGATCGGACGCGAGCCGGCGCCGGTCTCCAGACGCGCCACATCATCGGTCGCGAGGCTCAGCGACGTCGCGCCATTGCTCACCAGCGCCGCGAGAAAACGATCGAGATGCGCCATGAATCAGTCGATCGGGCAGGCGCGCTGGATATACGCCGTGTTGATCAGGCGAACGCCTTCCACGGTGTACAGGGTGAGGAACCGGTCGCGGTAGTCGTTCAGAAAGTCCAGCAGGCGCGGGCGGTCCGTGGGCACTTCGAGCAGCACGGAGCCGCAGTGTACGGTGCCACCCGCCAGGTGCAGTTCCAGCGAGGCACGTCGCGCGCTGGCCACGCGCATGGCGTCCATGCCATCGATCCCGTCGCCCCACACCTCCACCACCTGCTGCTTGGCCACCAGGATGACCTCGCCTTCCCCCGACTGGACCGGGAAATACGGTTCGTGGCCGTTCAGGATGTCGGCGGGAAACTCGGAGCGGGAAAGGGCGTACTCCACGTGCTGAACGAACATGTCACCGTGCAGGACGTCGCCGTCGACCAGCCGGATCGACAATGTGAGACGATCCTTAGGAATGCGGTACCCGTCGGGGATGGCCATCGCGTTCGCGAAACAGAATGAAGGCGCGGAGCGCCGGAGAGCCGCACGCGCGCATCGGCGCCGCAACGTGCACGGCGGGCGACGCGGATCTCGCGTGTGAGGGGGCACAGGATGCCTAAGGGAGACGAGCAGCGGGGGAGCGCGTCACCGCACCCGTGCTGCGCTACTCGTGCAGGTGCAGCTCCCGCTCGTACATGGCCGCCCGTTCCAATTGCACCGTGATGTGATCGACTCCGTACAGGCGCATGGCGTCGTGGATGTGCTCCAACACGTGCTGGTGCCGCTCCGGCTCGGGCACGACGGCGTGCACGCTCATGGCGTAGTGGCCCGACGTGACCGTCCAGACATGGAGGTCGTGCACGGACTCCACCCCGGGGATGGTGAGCAGCTGCGACCGGACGCTCGCCAGCGCGATGTGCCTGGGCGTCGACTCGAGCAGCACGTCCACCGACTCGCGCACCAGACGCCAGGCAGCGAAGACCACCAGCCCCGTCACGAGCAGCGAGGCAATGGGGTCGGCCGCGGCCCAGCCGGTGGTGCGGATGAGGACCGCGGCCACCACCGCACCTACCGACCCCAGCAGGTCCCCCAGTACGTGCAGATACGCGCCACGCACGTTCAGACTCCCGCCGCTGGCCGGGTGGAGGATGCGCGCCGCCGCCAGGTTGGCCACCAGCCCCACCACCGCCACACTCAGCATCAGCGTGCCGCGCACATGCGCGGGCTCGCGAAACCGGGCGACGGCCTCCCATACGATCCACGCGGAGAGGAGCAGCAGGACGGCACCGTTGAGAAACGCCGCCAGGATCTCCCAGCGCAGATAGCCGTACGTCTTGCTCGGTGTTTCGGGCCGTTGCGACAGTGAGGTGACGAACAGCGAGAGGCCGAGCGCGGCGGCATCCGTCAGCACGTGGCCGGCGTCGGCCAGGAGCGCGAGCGAGTTCGCCATCAACCCGCCCACCGCCTCGGCCACGAGCACTGCGATCGTGACGACGAGCGCGATCCGTAGACGCCGCGCGCTGTCCGCTGATGCCGACGCGCCGCGGCCGCCCGCCACCTCCGCCTGAGGTCCGTGCGCGTGCCGCCCGTGCGCATGATCGTGCACGGGCTACGGCTCCAACCGCGCGGCGATGCGCGCGCACTCCAACATCGCTTCGATCATGCTCGACGGGTCGGCCACGCCGCGGCCAGCGATGTCCAGCGCCGTCCCGTGATCGGGCGACGTGCGCGGAAAGGGGAGTCCCAGCGTGACGTTCACCGCGTGGCCGAACGACGCGACCTTGATAGCCGTCATTCCCACATCGTGATACGGTGCGATCACGGCGTCGAACTCGCCGCGCATGGCGCGCACGAAGACCGTATCGGCTGGCAACGGGCCGGCAATGCCCGCCGCGCGCGCGGCGGGGGCGAGGACCGTGTCATCCTCGCAGCCGAAGCGGCCGCTGTCGCCGCCGTGCGGATTGAGCGCGCAGAGCGCGATGCGCGGATGCGCGATGCCGTACCACACGCCAAGACCGTGGCGCGTAATCGTGGCCGCGGTGGCGATGGCCTGCGGCGTGACGGCACGCACCACGTCGCGCAGGGCGATGTGCGTCGTGGCGAGCACCACGCGCAGACGGTCGGACGCGAGCATCATCGCCACCGTACAGCCGGTAAGACGCGCGAGCATTTCCGTATGCCCCGGATCGGCGTACCCGCCAGCGAGCAGCGCCGCCTTGTCGATGGGGGCGGTCACGATGCCGGCCACGCTGCCCGCGCGCGCGAGCTGCGCCGCGCGCTCGATCGCGAGCCCGCTCAGCCGTCCCGCGCGCGCGGCGCTCCCGTGCGGCTCCCATTCGCCCACCGATTCCTGCGGCGCGATCTCCAGCCCGGTTGGGCCCACCAGGACCGCATCGCACTGCTCGCGCACACGTGCGTCGGCGAGAGCCTTGCGCACCACCTCGGCACCGACGCCGCGCGGGTCGCCGAGCGTGACCGCCAGCCGAACGCGTCGCACGCGCGCGGGCATCAGGGTACGCGCGCGTCACGGAGCACGCGATACACCTCCCGGGCGGCCGCGCGGCTCAGGTTGCGATCGACGGAGGTGACGAGCTCGATCTCGAGCGTGCGATGCGCGAAGTCCACGCGAATCCGGTCCCCCGGTCGGACCTCCGCGGACGCCTTCACGCACGAACCGTTCACGCTCACGGCGCCCACATCGCACGCCTCCTTGGCCTCCGTGCGGCTGCGGACGAGCAGCAACCGCTTCAGGACGAGGTCGACCCGCGTCCCAGCCCCGTGCGCGCGCGCCGCGGCCTCAGAGGAAGACGGCGACGTAGGTCTCCTTGCGCAGCGTCGCCAGGAGACGCTGGATGGCACCCTGCTGCTGCAGTTGCTCTCTGATCCTGTCGTGGTACTCGTCCAGCGTCGCTTCGTGCGCCGGCCGCTCCGACGTGAGCTGGACGATGACGAACTTGGGCTCCCCTGGCACGGATCCCTGGATCGGGAACGGATCGGCAATCGCGTTCACCTGCACGCCCTGCAGTGCCTGCTGGTAGCTGGATGGAAGCGAATCGCGCGGGAACGGCTCTGGGATCACGCGCTCCTCCACCGGATCGTGGTACGTGGCGGCCAGGCTGTCGTACGACGCGCCCGCGCGCCAGAGTTGGGCCACGCTGTCGGCCAGATGTGCGGCACGCGCCACGTCGGACGAATCGATGGCGGGACGGATGAGGATGTGGCGCACCTTCACCTCGCCCGGCTGCACGCGATCCACGCGGAGGATGTGATACCCGAACGACGTTCGGAACACGGGGCTGGGAACCCCGGGGCGCATGGTGAAGGCCATGCGCTCGAACTCGGGCACGAGGCCGTCGCCGCGTCGATGCCACCCCAGGTCGCCGCCCACGTCCTTGCTGCCAGGATCCATGGATTCGCGCCGCGCCAGCAGCTCGAAGTCCGCGCCGTTCTTGATCTCCGCCAGAATCGAGTCGGCCCGGGCCTTGGCCAGCGAGTCCTGCAGGGGAGATGGCGCGGGTGCGATCACGATCTGGCGGAGCGTCACCGATGCGGGTTGCTTGGCCAGCCGCCCCTTGTTCTGCTCCCAGAACTCTCGGATCTGCTGGTCCGTGACGGGTGCGTTCGGCAGCCGCTGCTCCTGCCGGAGTTTGCCGAACAGCTGGCGTGGCAACGCCTCACGCCGGTAGCGCTCGGCCAGGAAGCTCCGGTACTCGTCCACCGACCCGAACCCATCCTGGCGCAACGCATCGCTGAACTCCTGCTCGCTCTTGAACTGTGAGCGAACGGTTTTCATCTGCTGATCCACGGCCGGCGCGATGTCATCCGGCGTGACCGACAGGCTCTCGGCCTGTGCCTTCTCGACGAGCAGCTCCTCGTTGATGAGTTGATCCAGGACGTTGTGCGCCAGCGTCGCCATGCCCGCGGAATCCTCGGGCATGGGCGCCCCGCTGGCGCGCATCTCATCCAGGCGCGCCGTGAGCTCGCTGAACAGGATGGGCTTCTTCCCCACGATCGCCACGATGCGGTCGATCGGAACCGTGCCGGTGTCCGGCACCTGTGCCGCCGCCGCGCCCGGCGCCTCCGTGCCGGCGAGCGCCAGCGCGGCGAGGGCGAGTCCCAGGCGTACCTTGTCACGCATGCGCATATGCTCTACCTGCCACCACATCGTTCACGACGACCGTTCGGCTGCGTGTGCTTCACTGGGATCCGCTGTCCGGTGCCGCCGCCTTCCCCTGGATCGGGATCCGGGAGATGGGCACCTGCGTGGCTGGCCGGTTCGCCGTGGCCGTCGAATCACTCTTGGCCTTTGCGGTCTTCGCCATCTCGACGGCGCGCGCAACCCCGGCCTGGCTCACGCGCCACTCGTACTTCTCGCGCAGCACGCTGGCGATTTGCGGCGGAACCTGCACCAGCCCAGCCTGCCCGGCGAACAGGTTGGTCACGTATTCGTCCACCTTGTCGCCCGCCGCGTGCTCACGCGCGTCCACCGTCGTGTCGCCCAACGTCGACGGTGTGACTCCCAACTGGTCCCACGCTCCGCTCACGTAGTGAACGAACGAACTGTGCAGCTTGTTCGCATCCGCGCTGTCGAGCTTGACGCCGGCACTGTCGGCCTGACGCAGCAAAATCTCCTGCATGAACACCTGCGTGGCGAACTGCTTGACCACGGAATCGGGTGCGGTCTTCATCCCCTGTTCCACGCGCTCGCGCTGCGGCAATCCGGCCACCCACTGGGCAAAGCGCCCGGTGGTGAGATTGCCGTGCGTCGACGTGGCGATGACCGTGTTGTCCTTGAGGTGCGCGTCCAGATCGGTGACCGCGTTCTTCAGTTCAGGAACGGCGTTGGACTTGAAATCGATCTTGCTCTTGCTCTTGAGGCTGTCCACGTACGAACCCATCGACTCCTGCGACGATGCTTGCGTGTATTCTCCGCGCACCTCGGCAAAGGTGGGCCGCCGGATGATGTGATACCCGAACTGCGTCTGCACCACGGGCGAGATGTCACCCGGCTTGAGCGCGGTGAGCGCCTGCTCGAACGCCGGCACCATGGAGCCGCGCGGAAACACGCCCAGCGAACCCCCGCGGGCCGCGGAGCCTGGATCCTGGCTATTCTCGCGTGCGAGCTGGGCGAAGTTGGCCGACGTCGCCCGCGCACGCAGCGCCTCGGCGCGCCGCCGCACGGAATCGGCGTTCAGCGGCTGGCCATTGGCGCCGCTCGTGCGGAGCAGAATGTGCTGTGCCGCCAGGAGATCCCCCTGGTTGTAGCGCGCTTCCGCGGATGCGGAATCGTTGCCTGACAGGCTCTCCGACACATTCTGCATCCACTTGCTGATCCGGGCGTCGGCGATGGACGACCACATCGCCCGGTCGATCATCGCCGTGTCGGTAAGCGAGTCGCGGTGCGCCGCGGCCACGCCGAGCAGTTGGAAGTTGACCCAGAGATCGGCGGCGTACCGTGCCAGCTCCGGCGTGGGCGCCACTTTGGGCTTCTCGAGCAGCGTCGCGAGCCGCTGAACCGTCAGCTCCTGCGTGCCGGCGTGCGCCACGGTGTCGACGTGCGCGGTGAGCGCTTCCTTGAGGCTGTCGCACGCCGTGAGCAGGCCGGCTGTGACAGCCAGCACGAGGATGGAACGTCGCATGTGACGATGAGCTCCTGATCGGTTGGCAGGGTGGTCAGCGCAGGGTCCGTAGTGCGCGCAGCAAGCCGTCCAGCAGCGTCGCGCCTCCCAGGCGCGTGAGCTTGAGCGAGAGCGGGTGCGTCCGCCGCACCTCCGCCTCAAACTGGACCTCATGGAACGCCGCGGTGAGCCCCTTCAGCCGGGGCACCGCGTCCGCTCGAAAAGTAACACGGGCATCGTCGCCGCGCACCAGGATGCCCTCCACTCCCAATCGTCCGCCCAGCACCCGCAGCAGCGCCGCCGCCAAAAAGTGTTCGGCCGGCGTCGGGAGCGGCCCAAATCGATCGCGCAGCTCATCCCGCAGGGCGTCGATCTCGGCCGGATCCGCCAGCGACGCCAGACGCCGGTAGACGTCCAGCTTCACCGCGGGAATCGCGATGTAGTCGTCCGGTATGTACGTGGGCAGGTCCATCGAGACGTCGGCGGGCAGCAGCCGGGGCCCTTCCTCTCCCCGAAGCAGGCGCTGAACCGTCTCGTCCAGCATGCGGAGATACAGCTCGAATCCCACCGCGTACACGAACCCCGACTGCTCCGCCCCCAGCAGGTTCCCTGCCCCACGCATCTCCAGGTCGCGCAACGCTACCCGGTAACCGGAGCCGAGCTCCGTGTGGTGCTCCAGCACCTCGAGGCGGCGCTCCGCGTCCGCGTCGACGCCCTCGGGCACGAGCAGATAACAGTACGCGCGCCGATGGGATCGCCCCACACGGCCGCGGAGCTGATAGAGTTGTGCCAACCCAAAGTGATCGGCCCGGTTCACGAACATGGTGTTCGCGTTGGGCACGTCCAGCCCCGACTCGACGATCATGGTGGACACGAGCACCTGCACCGCGCCATCGACGAAGCGGTGCATGACGTCCTCCAAATCGCGCTCGCGCATCTGCCCGTGCGCGACCGCCACCTCGGCGCGGGGGGCGAGGCGGCGCACGTGCGCCGCGACGGCATCGATCGTCTCGATGCGGTTGTGCACAAAGAACACCTGCCCGCCGCGGTCCAGCTCGCGCGCGATCCCCTCCTCGATGAGCGCGTCGTCCCACGGCTCCACGAACGTGAGCACCGGGCTGCGATCGCGCGGCGGCGTGCGGATGAGCGTCATGTCGCGCAGTCCCGCCAGCGACAGGTGCAGCGTGCGCGGGATGGGCGTGGCGGTGAGCGTCAGCACGTCCGTTTCCAGTCGTAGCTGCTTGAGCCGCTCCTTGTGCCGTACGCCAAAGCGGTGCTCCTCGTCGATGATGAGGAGTCCCAGATCGCCAAACTGCACGTCCTTGCTCAGCAGCCGATGCGTGCCGATGACGATGTCCGCCTTCTTGGCGGCGATCTCGGCCAGCACCGCCGATTGCTCCCTGGCGTTTTGAAATCGGCTGAGCGTGACGACGCGGATGGGAAAGTCCGCCATCCGATCGCCGAACGTGCGCCCGTGCTGCTCGGCCAAAATGGTGGTGGGAACGAGCACGGCCACCTGCCGTCCCGATTGCACCGCCTTGAACGCGGCCCGGACGGCGATTTCCGTCTTGCCGTAGCCCACGTCGCCCACCAGCAGGCGATCCATGGGACGCGGGGACTCCATGTCGCGCTTCACCTCGTCGGCGGCGAGGCGCTGGTCGGGCGTATCCTCGAACAGGAACGACGACTCGAGCTGGCGCTGCCAGCTGGTGTCGGGAATCGCCGGCGGCTTGGTCGCCATGCGACGGCGCGCATAGAGGTCCAGCAGCTCCTGCGTCATCTCCAGGATAGCGCGCTTGGTCTTGTCTCGCTGCTGCGTCCACCGTCGTCCGCCTAGCTTGTGCAGCCGCGGCGGCGGCGCCTCGTCGCCGTCGCGGGCACCAGCGCGATAGCGCTCCAACTGGTCGATGCGGTAGAGCGGGACGTTGAGGCGGTCGCCCCCTTCGTACTCCACCACCGCCACCTCGATGAGGCTCTCGCGGACGAAGATCTGTTCGATCCCGCGGTACAGCCCCACGCCGTGTTCCAGATGCACCACGTAGTCGCCCGGCTGGAGGGTGCCCGCCGCCTCCACGGGCACCCCGCTGTCGTACTTGCGGTGGCGCCGGATGCGGCGGTCGCGACGGAAGATCTCGTGATCGGTGAAGATGCGAAGTCCGCCGCCGGCGCCGTTCGCGCCGACGCCGCGCGTGGCGCTCGCGCCGGGCGGAATCACGAAGCCGCCGGTGAGCACGCCCACGGTGAGCGCGGCACCCGCCGCGCCGCCGTCCTCCGACAGCAGCTCCTCCAACCGCTCGCATTGTCCCGCGTTGTCGCAGAGGATCACGGTCGGCACGCCATCGCGCAGCACGCGGCGCAGCTGCTTGAGGTCGCGATCGATGCGATCGGGCGGACGGATGGGAAACGTGAGTTCGGCGGTCGCCGCGGTTGCCGACGCGGATGCCGTGCCGTCGCGTGCGTGCCGCGGCGTGGTAGCGGGATCATCGGCCGCGGTGTCCGCGCCGGCGGCTCCGTCCGTCGCGCTGTCGAACGGCAGACTGTCGAACGCGCGCCGCCGGCCCGGCGTCATGGCCACGGGGTGGAGCACGATGGTACCGAACGCGCCAAGGCGCGCCAGCGTGTCCGCCGGCGCGAGGTAGAGCTCCTCGCGCGGCGGGGCATCCTCTCCGCGCCGCCTGGCCAACTCCACGTGGTGCCGCGCCTCCTCCCACGTCCGGTCGAGCTCGGCCTGCAGGCGCGAGCGATCGGGCACGAGGACGATCGCGTCGGGGGGGACGAGATCGGCCACGGTTCCCCGCACCGCTCCCGGCGCCGCCCCGCCGTGGGCGGGCGCATGGTCCTCGGGCGGCGGCGCGTAGCCGTCCACGGGAAGCACGAGCGCCATCTCCGCGTCGCGCGTAGAGCGCTGAGTCGCGATGTCGAAGTGGCGCATCGCGACGATCTCGTCTCCCCAGAACTCCAACCGCACCGGGTGCGCCATCCCGAAGCTGTAGATGTCGAAGATCCCGCCGCGCACGCTGTACTGCGCCACGTCGTCCACCAGCGGCACGCGCTCGAATCCAATCGCGTCCAGGTGGGCGGCCAGCGCTTCGGGCCGCCACTCATCTCCACGCCGGAGCTCGAGGCGCAGCGCGTTGAGTGTGCGTGGCAGCTGCGTGCGCTCCATCGCGGCGCGCGCGGTGGTCACGAGCATCCGCACGCGGCCGCGCGCGAGATGCTCCAGTGTCTCCACCCGCTCGCCGGCCACCTCGAGATGCGGCTCCACCTCGCCAAATCCTTCGCGCGGCGGGTAGAGCGCGAGCGCGCTCCCCTCGCCGCCCACCAGCACGTCGAGATCGGCCAGCCACCGCTCCGCGTCGGGGAGCGTTTCGGCCACGACCATGAAGAACCGTCGCTCGCCCAGGCGGTGACTGAGCGCCGCCACGAGCACGGCGTCGGCGGAACCGGCCAGTCCATCCACGCCCACGCTGGCTCCCGCCGGTGGCAGCGCGTCAGCCAGACGCGAGAACGCGCTCACCTGCTCGAACGCGTCGACGACGAGCGGAAGCGTCACGTGGTCGCCGTCTCCTCTGCCGACGCGGCGCGCCCGCCGCCGGAGACGAGCACGGTTTCCACCACCAGCGCGGCGAGCGCGAGCAGCAGCAGCGGCGACGCCAGGTAGCGCCGCGGCGCCGAGGCGAAGGCCAGGCGAGCAAGCGCGGATGCGTCGCTCACGACGCGCACCTCGCGCGCGCGCAGGCGATCGCGCATGGCCCGCTCGTCCAGCCGGTCCAACTCCGATTCACCCGATTCCGACGCCACCACCAGCGCTCCCGTCTTGCGGTCGCCTGCCTGGAAGAACGACACGCCCGGCTGCACCGGCGCCTGCACCGAGTCGCCGGAGATCGGCACGCGCTCGCCTCCCGGCAGCGTGAGCGCCTCGGCGCCGGGCGGGGATGCCACCCACGCACCCGGCGTTGCCTGCACCACGGTCCCCGCCGCGCCGCCCAGCCGCTGGGTGAGCATGTCATCCATCCACGGCACGAACGCGGCGCGAATGGTGAGATCGGTGGCCTCCGGCACGAGCGGCGACGCGACCAGCACGTAGTCGTCGCCGGCCACCACCCACGGCTCCCCCCCCGCACGCGCGAGCGTATCCGCGCTCGGGCCCGGACGGCGCTCCAGTGCGTACCGCGCGATCACGGTCACGCCGTCCATGCGCGGCCCGCTGGCCGGCCACCGTCCGGCGCGCCGGGCTCCGAACCGCCACGGAACGCCGAGCCGCTGCAGTGTGCGATTGGCCGCCCCCACGCGCACCGGATCAGCAGGCGCAATCAGAAGCGCGGGAAGGCGGGTGACGTTCTCCGTCGAGCCCACGCGCACGTCCCCACCGGCCGTCACCCGATCCGCCTGCACCAGCGCGTCGAACGCGGTGCGCACGAACGGGCCGGCGGCTTCATCGACCGAGATGGCGGGGGCCGGACCGATCCAGACGGCGAACGGTCGCACGTCGTCGGCGCGCAGCTCGTCGGGCTCCAGCTCCACGCTGCCGGCAGTCCATCCCCGCTCGACAGGCGCGGCGCGCACGACGATCTCCTCATCCCTGCTCGCGGTGCCGCGCGCGAGCGTGCGTCCGTCGAGCGCGATGCGGTAGGTGACGGAGTCGGGCGTGAGGGCGCGCGCGCGCACGGCGCCGCGCGGCGTCCAGCGCACGGGATCCGCCTGCGCGGCGACCACGGCGTGGTTGGCCGGAGGATCGCCCGGCGCGCGGAACGCCGAGAGGCGCACGTCGCCCAACGACTCCGTGCCGCTCCAGGCCGTGCGCTGTCCATCGGTGACGAGCACGACCTCGTGCTCGGGAAGCGAAGACTGGCGCACGAGCGCGGCCGCGCGTTCCAGCGCGTGCTGGGGCGCCCCCGCGCCCGCCAGCGGCTGCGCCGCCGCGATGGCATCCAGCACCGCGCCGCGCGAGCCGCCGTGCACCACCGCGTCCGCCGTCACGAGCCACACGCGGTCGTCTCCCGACGCGCGCGCCGCCACTTCCCGCGCCGCCGCTCGGAGCGTCTCGAGCACGGGATGGCCTTGCTGGACGGCCGTGCTGCTGAGGGAGTTGTCCAGCACGACGGCCATCGCGGTGGGCGCGTGCGCGCTGCCGCCCACACGCGCCACCGGGCGCGCAGCGGCGAGCGCGATGAGCAGTACCGCGGCCAATCGCAGCAGCATGAGGAGCAGGTTGCGCAGCCGCAGCTTGCGACTGTGTTCTCGCTCCGCGCGCGCCAAGTAGCGCACGGCGGGAAATTCCACCCGCGTGCCGATCCGGCGGCGCATGAGGTGGATGAGCAGCGGGATGGCGGCGGCCGCCGCGGCCAGGAGAAAGAGCGGCGAGAGGAACGAGATCACGGTTGCCGCTCTCGCGCGTGGAGCGCGCGCCGCATGGGGACGGCGAACGGCTGCGCCGTGTCCACCACCTCGTGCGTGGCACCCACCGTGGCCAGCGCGGTACGCCACTCTCGCAGCGCCGCGTTCACGGTGGTGCGGTACGCGCTCCGGACATCGGCCACGGACGCGGGCACCTCGAGCTCGCTCTCGGGATCGACGAACACCGCGTCGCCCGCCGTGCTCAGCTCGCGCTCGGCCGGATCCATGATGTGGAAGACCGTCACCTGGTGGCCGGCCGTGCGGAGCGCGCGTGCCGCGCTGAGCAGGTCCTCCGGCTCCATGAGCAGATCGGAGATGAGGATCACCCAGCCGCGCCGCGCGATCTGTCGGCCCGCCTGGTTCAGCGCATCGCCGGCCCGCGACGCCTGCCCGCTTCCCGGATCGTCGAGCGCGGCGACCAACCGCGTCCAGTGCCCGCGGCGTACACGGGGCGGAATGGCCGTGCGCACCCGATCGTCGAACCGCACGAGCCCCACCGCGTCGCGCTGGCGCAGGAACAGCAGCGCCAGCACGGCCGCCAGCCGTTCCGCGTACGCCAGCTTGGTGATGCGGGTGGGCGATCCCGACCACGCCATCGACCGGCTCACGTCGAGCACGAGGGTGACGCGGAGGTTGGTCTCCTCCTCGTACTGCTTCACCACCCAGCGGTCCGTGCGCGCCGCGATCTTCCAATCCACATAGCGCAGCTCGTCACCCGGCTGGTACGGGCGGTGCTCGGCAAATTCCACCGAGAACCCCTTGCGCGGCGACCGGTGCAACCCCGTGAGGAAGCCGTCCACCACCCATCGGGCGATCACCTCGATGCGCCCCAACGCGGCCACGATGGACGGGTCCACCAGGTCGGCGCGGCGTGACGGGGCGAGCGGCGTACTGGACATGCGTCACGCAACCTACACGCGGGAGCGCCGTCGCGGGAAGCGGACACCGCGCGTCGATGCCGGCGGGCGGTATATTTGAGGGATCGCCCGTCGCCTCCCTCAGTCCCCCGTCCGTGAAGCTCGAGCGCATCCGCAATTTTTGTATCGTCGCCCACATCGACCACGGCAAGTCCACCCTGGCCGATCGGCTCATCGAGTCCACGGGCACGGTGGAGAAGCGGGACTTGAAAGCCCAGATGCTCGACACGCTCGATCTCGAACGCGAGCGCGGGATCACGATCAAGCTGAACGCCGTGCGCATGCGCTATCGCGCGCAGGACGACGTGGAGTACGTGCTCAACCTGATCGACACGCCCGGACACGTGGATTTCACCTACGAGGTGTCGCGCTCGCTGGCCGCGTGTGAGGGCGCGATCCTGGTGGTGGACGCGTCGCAGGGCGTGCAGGCGCAGACCCTCTCGAATCTGTTTCTGGCGCTCGATGCCGGGCTCGAGATCATTCCCGTCCTCAACAAGATCGACCTCCCCGGCGCGGAGCCTGACCGCCGCGCCCAGGAGCTGAGCGATCTGCTGGGCTCGCCGCCGGACGAGATCCTGCGCGTGAGCGCCAAGGAGGGCATCGGCGTGCCGGCCGTGCTCGAGGCCATCGTACACCGCGTTCCGCCGCCGGAGGGCGATCCGGAGGCGCCGCTGCGCGCGCTGGTTTTCGACTCGTACTACGACCGCTACCGTGGCGCGATCCCGTCCGTGCGCGTGGTGGACGGCGAGATCCGCCCACGCCAGCGCATCACCTTTGGCGCGGGCGACGACGTGTACGAGGTGGCCGAGGTGGGGTATCTGCAGCTGCGGCAGGTCAAGACCGACGCCCTGCGCACGGGAGAGGTGGGCTACGTGGTGGCCAACGTCCGCCGCGTGCAGGACACGCGCGTGGGCGACACCATCTTCGACGACGACCGGCACGCCGCCGAGCCGCTCCCGGGATACAAGGACATCAAGTCCATGGTCTTCGCCGGGATCTATCCCACCGACCCGGGACGCTACGAGGAGCTCCGCGACGCGCTCGAGCGTCTCCAGATGAACGACGCGTCGCTGCATTACGAGCCCGAAACCTCCACCGCGCTGGGCTTCGGCTTCCGGTGCGGATTCCTGGGGCTCCTGCACATGGAGATCGTCCAGGAGCGGCTGGAGCGGGAGTTCAATCTCGATCTCGTCACCACGGTGCCGAGCGTGGAGTACCGCATCTTCCTGAACGATGGGACGATGCAGCTGCTGGAGAATCCGTCGCTCATGCCGCACGGGTCGCGCGTGGACCATATCGAGGAACCCTACGTGCGCGCGCGCATCGTGGCGCCATCCGACTACATCGGCCCGATCATGACGCTCGGCACCGATCGGCGCGGCGTCTACACGAACATGAGCTTCGTGGACGCCACCCGCGTGGAATTCGACTTCGAGTTTCCGCTGGCCGAGATCATCCTCGATTTCTACGACAAGCTCAAGACGATCAGCCGCGGCTACGCGAGTCTGGACTATGACATGCTCGACTACCGCCAGAGCGATCTCGTGAAGCTGGACATGCTGATCAACGGAGAGGCGATCGACGCCTTCTCGGTCATCATCCACCGCGACAAGGCGTACGACTGGGGGCGAAAGATCGCCGACAAGCTCAAGGAGCTCATCCCGCGCCAGCTGTTCGAGGTCGTCATCCAGGCGGCGATCGGCACCAAGGTGATCGCGCGGACCAGTGTGAAGGCGCTCCGCAAGAACGTGCTCGCCAAGTGCTACGGCGGCGACATCACGCGCAAGCGCAAGCTCCTGGAGAAGCAGAAGGAGGGGAAGCGGCGTATGAAGCAGGTGGGCTCGGTGGAGATTCCGCAGGAGGCATTTCTGGCCGTTCTGCAGGTGGATTGATGCACGCTCCGGAGACGCCGGCCGCGGCCGCGCCGCGCGCGCGCGACGACGTGCCAGCGGCTGGCGCCAATGCGGCCAGCGCGCTCGTGGTGCAGACCAGCTTCGTGGGCGATGTGATCCTCACGACACCGCTCATCGCCGCGTTGAGCGCGCGGGGACCGGTGGACGTCGTGGTCACACCAGCCGGCGCGACCGTCCTGGCCAACAATCCCGCCATTCGCCGCGTGATCGTGTACGACAAGCGGGGGCGCGACCGGGGCCTCGCCGGGCTGCGGCGCGTGGCACGTGCGGCCCGCGTGGCGCGCCGCGACGTCAACGGCGGCGGCACGGACGGCGGCGGCACCACCGCAGCCGCCACCACGGCCGCGACCGTGGCGACCGGCGCCCCGCCGGGCGGTCCGATGCAGTTGGCCCGCGCCTGTCCCGCGTACCTGGCGCAGGGTTCACTCCGCAGCGCGGCAGTTGCCATCCTGGCCGGCCGTCGCGAACGGGTGGGGTTCGACAGCTCGCCCGCGCGCTTCCTCTATACGGTGCGCGTGCCGTACCGGCGCGACGTGCACCACGCGGAGCGGCTGTGGCGCCTGGCGTTCGCCGCCGGCAATGGTCCCGCTCCAAGCCCGGAGCGTCTGCGGCCGCGGCTGTATCCATCGGATGACGAGCGCGCGGAGGCAGCGCGGCTCCTGGCGGCGGCGCCCGCCCACCGCCCCATCGTCGCGCTCGCGCCAGGCAGCGCGTGGAGTACCAAGCGGTGGCCATACTTTCCCGAGCTGGCGCGCCAGCTCAGCGCGTGGGCGACGATCGTGATCGTAGGCGGGTCCGAGGACCGGGAGGCCGCGCGCGCGATCACGGCCGCCGTGGCGTCGGTAAACGCTGCTGCCTCTGCACGCGCCCACGCGCCGGAGGACGCGCTGGGTGCTGGGCCCGATGCCGTCGTCGTCGACACCGCCGGACAGTTGTCGCTGCTGGCGTCGGCCGCCGTGATCGCGCACGCCGCGTTGCTCGTCACCAACGACTCCGCTCCGCAACATCTGGCGTCCGCGATGGGCACGCCGACCATCGCGCTGTTCGGTCCCACCACGCCGGCGTTCGGCTTTGGGCCGCTCGCGCCGCGCTCTCTCGCCATGGGCGTGGACGAGCTCTCGTGCCGCCCGTGCCATCATCATGGTCCGCGCCGGTGCCCGCTGGGCCACTGGCGCTGTCTGCGCGACCTCGACGCCGCCCGCGTCGCCGCGGTCGCCACATCTATCGCGAGGAGCCCATGACGCGTACCACGCGCGACCGCTACATCATCGGCGTCGATCTGGGTGGAACGAACATCGTGGTCGGGGCGCTGTCGGAGGATGGAAACCGGGAAGTTGGCTTCCACACGGAGCCCACCAATGTGGCACGCGGCGCGGACGGGGTCACCGATCAGATCGCGGCCATGATCGCCAAGGTGATCGCCGACCTGAGCAAGCGGTGCGATGCGCACCGCGACGACATCCTGGGCGTGGGGATCGGCGCGCCCGGTCCGCTCGAGCGCGAGCGCGGCATCGTGGTCGTCGCTCCCAACCTGGGATGGCGCGACTACCCGCTGCGCGATCGGGTGATCGACCGGGTGGGACTCCCCGCTACGCTGGACAACGACGCCAACTGCGCCACGCTCGGGGAATGGTGGCGCGGCGCGGCGCGGGGAAGCCGGAACGTGCTGGGGCTCACCATCGGGACCGGGATCGGCGGCGGCATCGTGCTCGACGGTCAGCTCTATCACGGCGCATCGGATGTGGCCGGGGAGTTCGGGCACACCACCATCGACTCCACCGGGCGCTACTGCCGGTGCGGCAACTACGGGTGTCTGGAAGCCTACGCGTCGGGACCGGCCATTGCGCAACGCGCGCGCGAGGCGCTGGAGCGCGACGAGGTGTCCGTGCTGCCGCGCATGGTCGATGGGAACCTGGAACGGCTCAGCGCCGCCACCGTGTACGACGCGGCACTGCAGGGCGATGCCCTGGCACGCGAGCTGGTACGCGACACCGCGCGCTTCCTCGGCACCGGCATCGCCAACTTCCTCAACATCCTCAATCCGGACGTGGTGGTGATCGCGGGCGGCGTCACGCACGCGGGCGACGCGCTGTTCGAGCCACTCCGCGCCGAGGTGAAGCGGCGTGCGTTCAGGCCGGCGGTAGCGGCGTGCCGTATCGTGCCGGGCGCGCTGCCGGGAACGGCCGGTGTGGTGGGGGCGGTGGCGACGTTCAAGGCGCAGCAGGATCGGGTGTGACCGGTTCGGCATCTCCGCCCGTCTCCCCCGCCGAGCGCCCCAACCGGCGCCTCCGCCTCGGTGTGATCGGCACCTTCGTGTGGGACACCATTCGTGGACGCCAGCCGGGCGAGCCGGCGGTACAGGAATGGGGCGGCATCGCCTACGCGCTGAGCGGGCTCGACGCCGCGCTCCCCCCGGAGTGGGAGATCGTCCCGCTCATCAAGGTGGGTGAGGATCTGCACGCCCGCGCCATGGAATTTCTCGCCTCGCTCCGGCGCGTGGCCCCCGACGCGGCGCTCATCGCGGTGCCGTATCCCAACAACCGGGTCGAGCTCATCTATCGGTCGACCGAGCGGCGCGCCGAACGCCTCACCGGCGGGGTCCCCGGATGGACGTGGCTCGGCCTGCGTCCGTTGCTCGGCGATCTGGATGCGCTGTACGTCAATTTTCTGAGTGGCTGGGAGCTGGATCTCGAGACGGCGTGGCTGCTGCGACAGCACTTTCGCGGGCCCATCTACGGTGACTTGCACATGCTGCCGTACATCGTCAACGCCACCGGCTGGCGTGAGCTGCGTCCCCTGCCCGACGTGGCGACGTGGTGCCGGTGCTTCGACTTCTTGCAGGTGAACGAGGACGAACTGGCGATGATGGCGCCGGATCCCCTGGCGCTCGCGGCGACCGCCATCGCCGCCGGTGTGCAGTGTCTGTGTGTCACGCTGGGCAGCCGCGGCGCCGTGTACTTCGCCGCTCCGGGGTTCTTGCGGGTGACGGACGTCCGCCGGTGGGCGTCGCGCACGGACCGCGGCACCATGGCGCCGGGCGTCGGAGCCATCCGCACCGCGCTCGTGCCGGCGGAGCCCGTGCGCGCGGCGCTCGATCCCACGGGATGTGGCAATGTGTGGGGGGCCACGTATGTTTCAAGGTTGCTCGCCGGTGACACGATGGACGATGCCCTCGCGGCCGCCCACCGCGCCGCGGCGCGCAACGTGGAGCACCGGGGAGCAACGGGGCTGTCCCGGCACCTGCGCGGAGAGCTGAGCCTGCGATGACGACGGTCGTCAACGTCCCCGCGTCTCTCGACGAGACCACGTTCGAAGAAGTGGTGCAACAGCTCGCGACCGTGCCGCCGGACGCCAAGCTGCTGGTCGACGCCCGCCACACACGCTGGGCGTCGCCGTTCGGACTCACCGCCCTCCTCACGCTCGCGCAAACACGCGAGGAGCGCGCGGCCTTCTACGTTCCCGAGGCCGACGAAACCGTGTCGTACTGGGCACGCGCGAATTTCTTCCGGTACGCGGACGACTTGTTCGAGCTCCACGGGCACGTTCCTCGCGCCAAGATCACCGAGTCCGAGATGCTGCTCGAGATCACCCCGGTCGCCAAGAGCGAGGATGTGCACGAGGTGGTGGGGCGCATCCAGCAGAAGGCGCAGGCGATCCTGGTGAACGAACTGAACATCAATGTGAAGGCCACCATGGGATTCGCCATGACGCTGTCCGAAGCGTGTCAGAACATCGTGGAGCACGCGGGGCGCGGCGGCTGGGTGATGGTGCAGAGCTACCGCTGGAAGAAACGCCTCGGCCGGCGCGTGGTGGTGATCGCCGTCTGCGACGCCGGCATCGGATTCCGCGCGTCGCTGGAGAGCGCGCCCGGACGGGCGCGGGGCGATCGATGGGACGACGCTATGGCGCTCGAGGAGGCGGTCATTCGCGGCGTCAGTCGCTTTCGCGACTCGGGGCGCGGGCAGGGACTGGCCGGCGTTCGCCGCTACATCGGCCGCTGGGATGGCAAGTTGTCCATCCGCTCCGGAACAGCTAGAATCGCTATCGTTCCGAGCTGGGACGACAATGTCCCGCTCGTCGAAAAGCTTCCCTCGTTTCCCGGCGCCCAGATGCAGATCACGATCCCCGAGCGGCTCGCTCCGCGGTGATCCACCACATCGACCTCGGCACGGTGCTGCGGCGCGCCGTGTGCGACCTGTACTCCGATCTCGTCACGCGGCCCACCGGCGCGGTGGTGCGCGGTGCCATCGAACAGCAGCTGGCCGAAATGGGCGAGCACACGCTCACGGTCATCGACTTCTCGCGCGTGGGCCTGCTGGACTTTTCCTGCGCGGACGAGATCGTGGCCAAACTGCTCCTCCGCTACGTGGGCGCCGCGTCGCCGCACGAGGCGTATTTTCTCTTTCGCGGCGTGAGCGAGTCGCACCTGGACGCCATCGAGGCCGTGCTGGAGCGCCACGGGTTGGCCATGGTGGCCGAGTGCACCGATGGCGGCGTCATTCTGGTGGGGCGGTTGCACGACGACGAACGCCGCGCGTGGGAGATCGTCTGCCGTTTGGGACGCGCTGCCGCCCCCGCCCTGGCGCGCGAGAGCGCTCTGCCCGTCGATACCTGCGAGGCGCTCCTGGAGTCGCTCTGCCGCCGCCGGCTGGTCATGCACGACGACGACGGCTACGTGGCGGTCGGGGCGTTGGTCGGGTGACGGCGCCATGCTGCGGCGCAATCCCCCCCTGCAGGTGGTTCAACTCGTCGCCACCTCCGCGCACGATCCCGATCGCGGACCGGCCGTCTGGATGCGCGCACAGGAAGCGCGCGAACGCCTGCTGCAGGATGGCGAGTTGGTGTGGGTCGCCACACCGCGTCGGAAGGAGCTGGCCACGTTGATCGTGGACGACTCCATTCGCCGCGGTACCGTCGTGCTCCGCGACATCGTGGGCGCTTCGCCATCGGAGATCGTGACCGTGACCAAGCCCGAGTTCGACACGCCCGTCCGCCGTGACCTGGCCTAGCGCGCCCGTGCGGCACATGCCGCGGCGCCGCGGCGCGGCCACGGCGCTCGCCACGCGCCCCGGCGCGCGCCCCGGCGCGCGCGGCGCACCAGCGGCTCGTCTTCCGGAGCGCACATGAGTCGTGTTTCGTCGCGACGCCGCGGCATCTCCACGGTGGTCCTCCACGGCGGTCGCGATGCGCACGCCGTGGACACGCCCGTCGTCACCCCGCTCGTGCAGAGTGTGAACTGGGTGCAGGAGGGTGGCACCGACGAGGGGCTGCGCTACGGGCGCTACGGCAACAATCCTTCGGTCGAGCAGCTCCAGCGACGGCTGGCCGAGTTGGAGGGCGCCGAAGCCGCGCTCGTGCTGTCGAGCGGGATGGGTGCCACCGCGTGCGGACTCCTCGCACTGCTGCGTCCGGGCGATCATCTGGTGGCCAGTGCGTGGATCTACGGTGGCACGCACCGTCTCCTCACGCAGGAATTCGACGCCATGGGAATCGCCGTCACCCTCGTCAAGCCCGACGAGGCGCGTGCGTGGCGCAAGGCCGTTCGCAAGAAAACGCGCGCCATCTTTGTCGAGACACCGGTCAATCCCACCGTGCGCGTGCTCGACCTGAGTCCGGTAAGCTACCTGGCCAAGGAACACGGACTCGCGCTTGTGGTGGACTCGACCTTTGCCAGTCCGGTGAACTTCCGTCCGCTGGAGCACGGGGCCGACGTCGTCATTCACTCCGCGACCAAGTACCTCAACGGGCACCACGACGTCCTCGCCGGCGCGGTGATGGGGACGGCACCGTTCATCGAGGAGGTCCGGCAGAAGATGATCGTCTGGGGGCAGGCGCCGGATCCGTTCGCATGCTGGCTGCTGGAGCGCGGGCTCAAGACGCTCGACGTGCGCGTCCACCGGCAGAACGACAATGCGATGCGTATCGCCACCTGGCTCGACGATCACCCCAAGGTGCGTCGGGTGCACTACCCGGGGCTTCCGTCGCATCCGGAGCACGCCCTCGCACGCGCGGTGTTGGACGGCTTTGGCGGCATGCTCGCCGTGGAGCTCGCGGGAGGCGGCGCCGCTGCCGATCGCTTCGTGCAACGCCTGCGGCTCATCACGCACGCGCCCAGTCTGGGCGGCGTCGATAGCCTGGTGTCACAGCCGCGGCATTCCTCGCACGCGCATCTCTCCCCCCACGAGCGCGCGGCGATCGGCATCCCCGACGGATTCGTCCGCCTGAGCATCGGGATCGAGGACGCGGGCGACCTGATCGCCGACCTGGGACAGGCACTGGAGTAGACGGGCCGCCGGTACCATCCGCGGGCGCGACGGCATATAGTTAGACAGGCGCGCGCTCGGCGGTCCGGCGGCGTGCGTCACCTCGGTGCGACACTCCGCGCGCTTGGCGCTCCCCGATTCCGTTCCCCAAGCCGGCGCCACCCCTGCATGATCCGCTTCTCCCACGTCACCAAGGAATATCCCCGTACCGGCGTTGCCGTGCGCGATGTCTCGTTTCGCGTGGCCAAGGGAGAATTCGCGTTCCTCACCGGCCCGAGCGGCGCGGGCAAGTCCACGATCCTCAAGATGGCGTACATGGCGGAGCTGCCCACCTCGGGCGATGTCCGCGTGGCCGGCGTGCACTCGTCGCAGTTGCGGCGGCACGACGTGCCCACGCTGCGCCGGCGACTCGGCATCGTGTTCCAGGATTTTCGGCTGCTGGAGGACCGCAGCGCGGAGGAGAATATCGCCTTCGCGCTCGAGGTCACCGGGACGCCGCGCAAGTCCATCCCCGCGCGCGTGGCCCGGCTGCTCACGCAGGTGGGGCTCGCCGCCAAGGGCACGAGCTATCCCACCGAGCTCTCCGGTGGCGAGCAGCAGCGCGTGGCCATCGCGCGCGCGCTGGTGAACGATCCCGTGGTGCTCATCGCCGACGAGCCCACCGGCAACCTCGACGAGCGTGCCACGCGTGGCATTTTCCAGTTGCTGGCCGACATCAACGCCTCCGGGACCGCCGTGCTCATGGCCACGCACGACCTCGATCTGGTGCGACGCTCGGCCTTTCGCGTGATCGAGATGAACCACGGCCAGATTGTCTTCGATGCCGCCGATGAGCCGGCGGTGGTCGAGGACCTCCCACTCATCCAGCCGCCGCCGCTCTCCAGCGACACCGTGTGATGCGACTCACCATCCGCGAGGCGCTCCTCGCCTTTCGCCGTGCCCCCCTGCTCAGCTCGCTCAGCGTGATGACGATCGCCTTCAGCCTGTTCGCCTTCGGGTTGTTCGGGCTGGTGGCCACCAACATCGCGCGCGCGCTGGCGCAGGTGGAGGAACGGGTGGAGATCCGCGCCTATGTGACGGACGGTACCGGGGCCGAAACCGTGGCCGCGGCCATCGGCGACATCGGCGCGTTCCCGGAAGTGGCGCGCGTGGAAGAGATCACGCCGGAGCAGGCGCTGGAGCGGGCACGCCGCGAGATGGGCGAGTTCCGCGACGTGTTCGACGCGTCGTTCCTCCCCACCTCCATCGAGGTCCGCCTCAAACCCGGCTACCGCGATCCGGCCACCGTGAAGGCCGTCTCCGACCGCATCGCATCCTATCCGTTCGTGGACGATGTGCGCTTCGGCCAGGAGTGGGTGCAGAATCTCCACGACGTGCAAACGCTGGCCAGCGCGGCCGGGCTGGCGCTGGGGATTCTGTTCGCCATCGTCGCCGTCATCATCATCGGCGCCACGATCCGGATGTCCGTCCTTGCCCGCGAACGCGAGATCTCCATCATGCGCCTCGTCGGCGCCACCGACGGCTTCATCCGGCGGCCGTTCCTGCTGGACGGGCTCGCGAAGGGGCTCCTGGGCGGCGCCCTCGCGCTCCTGCTCACGTGGCTCGCCAACGCGCTCATCACGCAATACCTCATCCGCACCACCTTCTTCAGCGTGGCCGTGGCGGCGGCCGGCGTCGCCTTCGGCGCCGTGATCGGCCTGCTGGGCAGCTCGCTCTCCGTGGGGCGTCACCTGCGCCAGATATGACCGCGGGTTGTTCACGCGCGCTCCCGCCCACGGGCACGCGCCTGCGTCGCGCCTGTCTGCGCCGCGCGCACGGCCTGGGGCCGCTGACAACGTGGAGGCTCGTTCCCCGCCGCGTTGCCATGCTCGCCACGGCGATCCTCTGCGCCACGATGGCGGGTACGGCACCCGCGGCCCCACTCCTGGCGCAGCGCACGGCCGACACCGCCGAGGCACGGCTGCGCGCGGAGCGCAGCCGGCTGGACCAGCTGCGCCGCGAACGCGAGCAATTGCAGCAGCGCATGCTGCAACTCCAGAGCTCGGTACACGATCTGTCCGAGGAGGTCACCAACCTGGACCGCCAGACGGCCACCACGGAGCGGCTGGTCCGCTCGCTGGATGAGCAGCTCGGGACGATCGGCACCGAGGTGCACTCGACGACCGCCGATCTCGTCCGGACCGAAGATGACCTGATCGCCCAGCAGGCCATGCTGCGCCGGCGGCTGGTGGACATCTACAAGCGCGGGCCGCTGTTCTCGGTCCAGGTGCTGTTGTCGGCCGAGACGTTCGGCGATCTGGTATCGCGCTACAAGTACCTCCACCTGCTGACACAGCGCGATCGCGCGCTCGTGGCGGGCGTCCGCACGCTCCGCGACCGGATTGAGCGGCAGCGCGGAAACCTGGTGCGCTTCCAGCGTGAGATTCAGGTGAGCTTGGAAGAGAAAGCGGACGAGGAACGACGGCTCCGTACGCTGCGCGAGCAGCGCGAGCGCGCCCTGGGACAGACCAAGCACCGCGCCGCGCAGACCGAGGCGCGTCTGCGGCAGATCGATCGCGACGAGCGGCGGCTCACCAACGTCATCGCCGCCCTCGAGGCGGAGCGCAGGCGTGGCGGCGCCGCCACGCGCAGCACGCTGCGTACGTCCGACCTGGGCAATCTCGACTGGCCGGTAGACGGAACCATTCTGTACAGCTTTGGACGCGTGGTGAATCCCAACAACACCACCACCCGCTGGAACGGCATCGGCATCGCCACCGCCGCAGGCACGCCGGTGCACGCCGTGGCCGCCGGACGCGTGGTGGTGGCCGAGCCGTTCGGCACGTACGGCCTGACGGTCATCGTGCAGCACGGTGGCGGCGACTATTCCGTGTACGGATCGCTCTCCCGCTTGGCCGTGGAGAAGGACGCGGTGGTGAGCAAGGGACAGGTGATCGGATACGTGGGGAGCGCCGATCCCGATCTGCCGCCGCATCTCCATTTCGAGATGCGGCCGCAGGGACGAGCCGTGGATCCGCTCGACTGGCTGCGTCATGCCGCGCCGTAGCCAACGCGCGTCCGCTGCGGCACCGGCATCGGCCGGCGCCAGTGCGGCGGGTGCCGCGCAGAAAGCGGCGCGTACGAGGAAAGGGCTGCATACACCGGACGCGGCGGCCGCATCCTCCGCGCCCCCGCCCGCCGACGTGCTCGGCGCGCACGTCTCCACCGCCGGCGGTACGGTCATGGCCCCGCCGCGCGCACGATCGATCGTGGCCACCGCCATGCAGATCTTCACCAAGCAGGCCAACCGGTGGGCCGAGCGCGCGTGCGCGTCCGACGAGTGCAGTGCCTTTTCCACGGCACTGGCCGACACCCACGTCCGACTCACCGCGTCGCACGACAGCTACCTCATCAACCTGGCGTCGCCCGATCCGGCGCTTCGCCAACGCTCCCTGGCGTCGTTTGTCGCCGAGCTGCGCCGCTGTGCCGCGCTTCGCATCGACGTGCTCGTGTCGCATCCCGGCAACTACATGGACGACCGCCAGAGCGGGCTGGCGCGCAACGCGGATGCCATCACGCAGGCGCTCGAGGAGGTGCCCGGGCACACCCGGCTGCTCATGGAGATGACCGCCGGAAGCGGCACCGCGCTGGGCTCCACGTTCGAGGAGATGGCCCGCCTGCTCGACGCCATCGCGCCGGCGTTGCACCACCGCGTTGGCGTCTGCGCCGACACGGCTCATTTGTACGCGGCCGGCTACGACCTGGTGGGAGACTACGATGGCGTGTGGGCGCGATGCGACGACGCGCTGGGACTCACCCGACTGGGGCTCCTCCACCTGAACGACTCCAAAGCGCCGCTGGGCTCTCACCGCGACCGGCACGAGCTCATTGCCGAGGGCGCGCTGGGCGAGTATCCGTTCCGCCGCATCATGACCGACGACCGCTTCGCGACCATGGCCATGGTGATCGAGACGCCCAAGCTGGATGACGCCGAAGCGACCGACCGGCGGATGCTCGATCGCCTGCGTGGCTATCGCGACTGACGCACGGCCGGGGAGTGGCGTCCGCGGCCATGCAGCCTTACATCCTTAGTCATCGCCGGCGTGCACGCAGCATCACACGCCCCGACGCATCCCCATTCCCGTCTCCCATGTCTTCCTTTCGTGACGACGCGCTTGCCTATCACGAGCGCGGCCGCCCCGGCAAGATCGCGGTCGTTCCCACCAAGCCGCTCACCAATCAGCGCGACCTCTCGCTCGCCTACTCGCCGGGCGTGGCCGAGCCGTGTCTCGCCATCCGCGATGACGCGGACGCCGCCTACCGCTACACCGCCAAGGGCAATCTCGTGGCCGTGGTGACCAACGGCACCGCCGTGCTCGGGCTCGGGAACATCGGAGCGCTGGCCGGCAAGCCGGTGATGGAAGGCAAAGGCAATCTCTTCAAGCAATTCGCCGACCTCAATGTCTTCGACCTGGAGGTGGGCTCCGAGGATCCGGAGGATGTCATCCGGTTCTGTCAGCTCCTGGAGCCCACGGTGGGCGGAATCAACCTGGAGGACATTCGCGCCCCCGACTGCTTTGTGATCGAGGAGCGCTTGCGCGAGACGATGCACATCCCGGTGTTCCACGACGACCAGCACGGCACGGCGATCATCTCGGGGGCGGCGCTGCTCAACGCGCTGGAGATCTCCGGCAAGGACATCGGCGCCGTCCGCGTGGTCTTCTCCGGCGCCGGCGCGGCCGCCATCGCCACGGCCGAGCACTACGTGCGTCTCGGCGTTCCGCGCGACCACATCCTGCTGTGCGACCGCGAAGGTGTGATCACCCCGGACCGCGGTGAGCGTCTCGATCCCTACAAGGCACGTTTTGCCAACGCTGCCACCGGCGCACGCACGCTGGCGGATGCCCTGGAGGGCGCCGACGTATTCGTGGGGCTGTCCGTGGCCGGTGCGGTAACGCGCGAGATGATCGCGCGCATGGCGCCGGCACCGGTCGTCTTTGCCCTGGCCAACCCGGTGCCGGAGATCCTGCCCGACGACGTGCGCGCCGTCCGGCCCGAGGCGATCATCGCCACCGGCCGGAGCGACTATCCCAACCAGGTGAACAATGTCCTCGGCTTTCCGTTCATCTTCCGCGGCGCACTGGACGCACGCGCCACGCAGATCAACGAGGAGATGAAGATGGCCGCGACGCGCGCGCTCGCCGCGCTGGCGCGCGAAGAAGTGCCGGACGCGGTGGCGCGGCTCTACGGGCTGTCTTCGGTGACCTTCGGTCGCGACTACCTCATCCCGTTCCCGTTCGACCATCGCGTGCTCCTGTGGGTGGCGCCGGCGGTGGCGTGGGCAGCGGTCGCCACCGGCGTCGCGCGCGACTTCGTGGACCTGGACGAATACCGGCAGCAGCTCGAGGCGCGGTTGGGACGCGCGCGCGGGATCATGCGCGGCGTGGTCCGGCGCGCCGTTCAGGACCCGCGCCGCGTGGTGTTTCCCGAAGGCAGCGAGCCCAAGATCGTGCGCGCGGCGCGCATCCTGGCCGACGAGGGCATCGCACACCCCATCCTGCTCGGCAAGCGCGAGGACGTGGAGACGATCGCGCGCGAGTTGGGCACGCGCCTGGACGACATCACCATCGCCGACCCCTTCGCCGCGCCGGCACGCGCCACGTACGCCCGCTACGTGTGGGAGCATCGGCAGCGCAAGGGCCTCACGCTGGCCGAGGCGGAGCAGCGCATGCTCAACCCCAACTACTTCGGGTCCGCCATGGTGGCGCTGGGCCACGCCGACGCGCTGGTGTCGGGAGCGACCCTGCACTACCCGGAGGTCATCCGTCCGGCCCTCGAGGTCATCGGCGCGCATCCCAAGTCGGGGCTCGTGAGTGGGATGCACATGATGGTGTTCGACAAACAGGTGGTGTTCTGCGGCGACACCACCATCAACATCGCGCCCACCGCGGAACAGTTGGCGCAGATCGGCTACGCGGCGGCCCGGATCGTCCGCACCTTCGGGCTCACGCCGCGCGTGGCCATGCTGTCCTACTCGAACTTCGGCTCGGTGCGGAATGAGGACACCGAACGAGTGGCCCGCGCTGTGCAGTTGCTGCGCGAACGAGATCCCGGCCTGGCCGTTGACGGCGAGATGCAGGCAGATACGGCGCTCGAACCGGAGACGCTGCGCACCACGTACCCCTTCAGCACGCTCAATGCCGCGGCCAACGTCTTGATCTTCCCGAACTTGAGCGCGGGCAACATTGCCTACAAGTTACTGTACCTGCTGGGTGGGGCGACGGCCATCGGCCCGATCCTGCTCGGCATGCGACGTCCCGTCCACGTGCTGGAGCGCGGGGCGGATGTCGAAGACATTGTCAACATGGCGGCGGTCGCGGTCATGGACGCGCAGCAGCGACAACAGCCGATTGCCCTGACGCCCGGCGCGACCTCGTAACGCGCCAACCGATAGCGAGGTTCGTCCAACAATGGCTACGCAAACCACTCCCCGCGTGGAGCCCACGCGCAGAACACCGAAATCCGGGCTGGACGGGCAGGGACTGCATCCCCGCGGCCAGCTCTACTGGAATATGGTTCCCCCCGAGCTCGTACAACTGGCCGTGCAGCACGAGGAGGGCCAGCTCGCCGACATGGGCCCGTTCGTCGGTATCACGTCGCCCCACACCGGCCGCTCTCCCAAGGACAAGTTCATCGTCCAGGAGCCTGGCTCGCAGGACGCCCTCTGGTGGGGGTCCATTAACCAACCGCTGTCGCCAGAGCACTTCGCCAAGCTCCTCGCCGACGTCCGCGCGTACCTCGACGCGCGCTCGTCCCTCTGCATCCAGGATCTGTACGCGGGAGCGGACCCCGCGCACCGCCTGTCCGTCCGGTTCGTCACCCCGAGCGCGTGGCACGCGTTGTTCGTGCGGAACATGTTCATCCGCCCCGACCTGCCGGATCTGGCCAGCTTCGAGCCGGCGTTCAGCGTGTTGCACGCACCGGAGTTTCAAGCCACGCCCGACGTCCACGGCACGCGCACCGGCACCTTCATCGTGATCGACTTCTCGCATCGCGTGGTGCTCATCGGCGGCACGCGGTACGCGGGCGAGCTCAAGAAATCCATCTTCACGGTGATGAACTACCTCATGCCCCGCCAGGGCGTGCTCTCCATGCACTGCTCGGCCAACATCGGCGAGCAGGGAGAGACCGCGCTGTTCTTCGGACTTTCCGGGACCGGGAAGACCACGCTCTCCGCCGATCCGGAGCGCTTTCTTGTTGGCGACGACGAGCACGGCTGGTCGGACGAAGGGGTTTTCAACTTCGAGGGCGGGTGCTACGCCAAGGTGATCAACCTCTCGGAGGAGGGAGAGCCCGATATCTTCCGCACCACCCAGATGTTCGGCACCGTGCTCGAGAACGTGGTGCTCGACCCGAGTACCAAACGCGTGGACTTTGCGGACGCGTCGATCACCGAGAACACGCGCGCATCGTACCCGTTGCCGTACATCCGGAACCACGTGCCCGGCGGACGCGGCGGACAGCCACGCGACGTGGTCTTCCTTACCGCCGACGCGTTTGGCGTGCTCCCGCCCATCTCGCGCCTCACCCCCGAGCAGGCGATGTACTATTTCCTGTCCGGCTACACGGCCAAGGTGGCGGGAACGGAACGCGGTATCACGGAGCCGCAGGCGACGTTCAGTGCCTGCTTCGGGGCGGTGTTTCTTCCCCTGCCGCCCACCACGTACGCCGATATGCTCGGCGAGCGGCTGCGCCGCCACGGCGTGCGGGTGTGGCTCGTGAACACCGGCTGGACCGGCGGATCGTATGGCGCGGGGTCGCGCATGCCGCTGTCGTTCACGCGCGCCATGATCCGCTCCGCCCTCGCGGGGAGGCTCGACAGCGTGCCCACGCGCACCGATCCCAACTTCGGGTTGGCCGTCCCGACGAGCGTGCCCAACGTGCCAGCGGCCGTGCTCGATCCGCGCGGCACGTGGCAGGACGCGCAGGCCTACGACGCACAGGCGCGCAAACTGGCGGGGATGTTCGTCAAGAACTTCGAGCAGTTCGCGGCCCACGCCGGGGAAGCAGTCCGCGCCGCCGGCCCCGCCGTGTGAGTCTTCCCGCCAGCGTCGAGATCATCCGCGATCCACTGTGGAACAACATCCGGGTGGAGCCGTTGGCGCTAGCGCTGGTGGACACGCCGGTCTTCCAGCGGCTGCGCTACGTGCGGCAGCTGGGGTTTGCGTTCCTCGTGTACCCGGGCGCCACGCACTCGCGATTCGAGCACGCGCTGGGCACGTATCATCTGGCCCGTCGCGCGCTCGCCCTCCTGCAGGAGCGCGGCGCGCTGAGCGGCATTGCTGAAGACGAATGCGCCGTGGTCCGCGCCGCCGCGCTCCTGCACGACGTCGGCCACTATCCCTTCTCCCACGCCTTGGAGGAGATCGGCGCGCTCGGCCACGAGGAGGTAGCGCGCACCCTGCTCATCCAGGGACCGCTGGCGGAGATTCTGCGCCGCGATGTGGCACGCGATGCCCCCGAGCGCGTGTACGCCCTCATCCGCGGCGAGAGCGGCAGCCCGCTTCAGGGGCTCATCTCCGGCTCGCTCGACATCGACAAGATCGAATACCTCAAGCGCGACGCGCTCATGTGCGGCGTGCCGTATGGAGAGATCGACGTCGACCGGCTGCTGAACTCGCTGCTCCTCCTCAGCGATCCCGGCACCGGCCAGCCGCGCGTGGGGGTGCTCGAGAAGGGGCTGTCGGCGCTCGAGTCGTTGCTGTTCGCCAAGTATCAGAATGTACCGCAACGTCTACTGGCATCATGCCGTGCGGAGCGCCACCGCCATGTACAAGCGGCTGGTGGACGAGGCGTTGCGGGACGGTGTGCTGGCCGAGCGCGACCTGGCATCCTTTACGGACGAGGGGCTGCTGCATCGGCTGGAGAGCGGATCGCCGTCGCCGCTCCTGCACGCGCTGCGGACGCGAAGGCTCTACAAGCGCGCGCTGGAGTGCTCCGCGGCCGAACTGCCCGAAGGCGTGTGGGAATGGATCGCCGACGACCGCGCGCGTACCATCGCCGCCGAGGATGCCCTCGCGTCCGAGCTGGGACTCGCGCCCGGCGAGCTGATCCTGGACTTTCCCGCCAAGCCGCAGATGCTCGGGCTCGATCTACCCGTCCTGCGGCGCGACGGGTCCATCCGCCGGCTCACCAGCACCGGGTGGGCGGGCGCCATCGATCTGCCGGCCCTGTCGCGTGAGCTGTATCGCGCCGCACGGTGGCTGCGCGTGTTCGTCGCGCGTCCCGTTGCCGTCACGCAAGCGGTGCTGGAGCCGTTTCTCGCGCGCTGAGTCCTACACCTGCTGCGCCGCGGCGCGCTCCTGCTCCTCCAACCCCATCACGCTCACCAGCACGGCCGTGATGTTGTCCAGTCCGCCACGCCCGTTCGCCTCGGCGATCAGCGCGTCTACGATCCGTCCCGGTGTAGCGCGCGCGGCGAGCAGGTGCTGCAGCCGGCGGTCGTCCACCATTCCCGTGAGCCCGTCGCTGGCCACCAGAAAGAGATCGCCTGCCTGGAGCGCTCCGCGGTACGTGTCCGGCTTCACGTCCGGACCCGCACCCACACACCGCGTGATGACATTGCTGTACGGGTGGTAGCGCGCCTGTTCCGGCGTCAGGAATCCCGCATCCACCTGCTCCTGCACGTACGAATGGTCCTTCGTGAGTTGCCGGAGTTGCCCGTCGCGCAGCAGGTAAATGCGGGAATCGCCTACCTGGCCGATGAGGAACCACCCGCCCGACAACACGAGCACCGACGCAGTGGTGCCCATGCCCTGCTTGTCCACCTCGGTGACCGTCCGCTCGAACACCGCCGTGTTGGCCTTCCGCAGCGCGTCGGAGACGCCGTGCTCGATCGCGTCGAGGGTCCAATCGGAGTGAGCCATCAATTCCTGGGCGACGATCTGGACCGTCATCTCGCTGGCCACCTCGCCGGCGGCGTGGCCTCCCATTCCGTCGGCGACCACAAACAGCCCCCGCGCCGACGACGCGTCGGCGAAGTAGCTATCCTCGTTCCCAGATCGGATCATGCCCGTGTCGGTGCGGGCTGCCACGGCGAGATGCACTAGCGTCCAGTCACGATGAAGTAGACGACCGCACCAATGATGATCACGACGGCGACCCACAACGCGAACGGAATGCCACCGTCACGGGCGCGAGGGGCCGCCACGGCCGGAACGCCCGGCGCCAGCCGGCGCTCTCGCAACGTGGGACTTTCCGCGATCGGCGGCCGCGCCGCAATTGCCCGCGTGGCGCCCGCGAGAGCGGCAGCCCCGGCCGCCACGCGACCAGCGTCCCCCACCGGGCGAAAGATGAACTTGAGCCCGCCAAAGCGAACGTCCGGCGATCCATCCAGCCGCTGCCCCCCCTGGATGCGCCGTCCGCCTACATACGTACCGTTGGTGGAGTCCAGATCCACAACGTACCACCCATCCTCCCGCTTCTGCAGGGTGGCGTGCGTGTCGGAAACGCTCTCATCCGGGAGCACGACGTCGTTGTGTTCCCCCCTGCCCACGTAGGCGAGCGACGTGTGGATCTCCACGCGGGCGGGAACTCCTACCGCACTGCTCAAGCGGTCGAGCGTGGCCAGCGCGGGGCGCTCGGGAGGCGGGGCATCGGCGTAGAACCGGAAGTTCTCGTCGGCGATCCGGATCACGTCCCCCCGGCTCAACGGCTCCGACCCCACCACTTGATCTCCGTTCACCGTGAGACCGTTCGCACTCGTATCGGTGATCATGTACATGTCCCGCGCCGCGGCGACGACCGCGTGCCGGCGCGACACGGCGTGCCCCCGCAGCACCACTCCGCACGAGGGATCGCGGCCGATCACGAGCCCCTCGGAGGGAACCAGGTACTCGCGCCCGTCGACGAGCGAGATGAGACGCCCGCCCGTGGGCCGCCCGGCAGACGACGGCTTGAGCACCGGCGGATACCCCGTTGGTGCAACGGCGCGCATGGTGCGCGTGCTCCCCGCCGCCGCCTCGTCACCGAACGTGATCTCCTGTCCGCCCGCCAGAACCTTGTCGCCGTGCAGCAGCGGCGCCGGCTCCGCACCCAACGCCACCCCGTTCACGCGGATCTCGCCCTGCGACGCGTCGCGCGCGATCACCGCCGACCCGTCGGCGCTCACCCGCACCTCGGCGCGGCATGCGCCGCTGGCCGCGGCCGGCACCACGATCCGGGCGTCCGGCGACGAACCGAGCACCGTCGTCCCCGGTGCGAGCTCGTAGTGCTGTCCGTCCACCTGCAGGTACGGCATGCGAGAATCTGAAAGCCTTGGGCTGACGCCGGGGGGAATGTCGAGGCAGCGGTCAAACGAGGCCTGCCGTGCCGTTGCAGCGGGCGCGGCCGTCACGATCGGGCGTTCGGGATCGAACTTATTCGGCGCCCATCGGGCAGGCAAGCACCGCCGCCATGGCCACCCCGGCCGGCATGCGCGTCGTGGTACGCGCGTTGCGGTCTACCGTCCTTCACCCGGAGGGCACGGCGCGCCCGTGCGGATACACCCAAGACACATCGTGACGCGACGGCGTGACGCAATTGCGAGGAGGACGGGATGGGTATCATCGCGTGGATCGTGCTCGGCCTGATCGCCGGAGCCATCGCCAAGGCCATCATGCCCGGCAACGATCCCGGCGGATTCATCGTCACCATCATCATCGGGATCATCGGCGCGTTCGTGGGCGGCTGGATTGGCAACCTGATCGTGGGGCGAGGGCTGGAGGGGTTCTCCATCTGGAGCTTCGTCCTCGCCATCGTGGGCGCCATCCTCCTGCTCTGGATTTATCGCCTGGCGACGCGTCGCTCCTCGTAGGAAACCACACTCGTTCGCCCGCGTGCCCGCGCCGCTCGGAACACCGGCGGCGCGGGCATGCGGGGCGGCGTTCCGCCGGTTCGACGGGCGCCGGCCGCGCACCCTTCCCACCGGGCGCCAGACGGCGCAACGTTGGCGCACCACCCACGACGTTGGGTGCCGCTCCGCACGTGGTCAGAGCGTCTCCAACGTCGCGCCGGTCGCGCGCCGACCCGCGGGCCCGGCCGCGGTGGGCGCGATGGCGCCCACACTCGTGCTCTCCACCCGTTCCCCTCCCTCCGTGTCTGTCTGGCTGCACTGGATCCTGCTTGGCCTGCTGGCGGGAACGCTGGGCAAGTTTCTCCTCCCCGGGCGTGACCCGCCGGGGTGCATCATCACCGTCACCCTGGGCATCCTGGGTGCGGTCATCGGCGGTTGGATCGGCGTCCTGCTCGGATGGGGGCGCATCTCCCAGCCCGCGTTCGACGCGCGCTCGATCGCGATGGCGACGGCGGGCGCCATCCTGGTCCTCGTGGCCGGGCGCGTGGCCATGGGCGCCGTGAAGCGCAGGCGCGCGCGAGCGCAGGAACCGGAGGCCACGGAGCGCCCGGGCGAGCAGCCTTGACGGCGGGGCACGCGACGGCGGGCGGAGTGCCAGCGGACGTGGGCGCGTTCGGGCACGCACGACGCACCGTCCTGCTCGCCCGCGCACTGCTCCGTCGCTAGCTTTCACACTGATGAAAGACCGAATCCTCGTCCGCGGGGCGCGGCAGCATAACCTCACGGGGTTCGATCTCGCCATCCCGCGCCGCAGCATCACCGTGATCACCGGCCCGTCGGGGTCGGGGAAGTCGTCGCTCGCCTTCGACACCATCTACGCCGAGGGCCAGCGCCGCTACGTCGAGTCGCTCTCCGCCTACGCCCGGCAGTTTCTCGAGCGGATGGAGAAGCCCCACGTCGACTCGGTGGAGGGGCTCTCGCCCGCCGTCGCCATCGAACAGCGCAATTCGGCCAAGTCGTCGCGCTCCACGGTGGGGACCGCCACGGAGATCTACGACTATCTGCGGCTCCTCTGGGCGCGCGTGGGGCGCACCCACTGCGCCGTGTGCGACCGTGAGCTGCGGCCGGACACGCCGCAGTCGGTCGCCGACCGCCTGCTCGCGCTCGCGTCCGGCACCCGCTTCTCGCTCACCTTCCCCCTCCACCCCAGCGCGCACGTATCACACGCGATGATCGTCGACGCGCTGCGGGAGCAGGGCTTCGTCCGCGTCGTCGTGGATGGAGACACGCGCCGCCTCGACGCGCTGGGCGCCGGCACCGACCTCGCGGCCGCCTCGGAGCTACTCGTGGTGGCCGACCGGCTGAGCGCCACCGCCGACATTGCGACGCGCGTGGCGGAAGGAGCGGCGACGTGCTTCGCCGAAGGAGACGGGTTGTGCATCGCCATCGTGGAAGGCGCGGATGGCCCCGCGCGCATCCGCTTCACCGACCGGTTCGAGTGCGCCGACGACGGCACGCGCGCGCCCGCACCCTCGCCCCAGCTCTTCTCGTTCAACAATCCGCGCGGCGCCTGCCCGCGATGCAACGGATTCGGCGCGCTGCTGGAGTACGACGAGCAGTTGATCGTCCCCTATCCCGAGCGCTCCCTCAACGACGGCGCCCTCGATCCGTGGACCAAACCGCGGTACGAGAACAAGCGCCGCGCGCTAGCGGAGTTCGCCAAACGCGCCGCCATTCCCATGGATCGCCCCTGGCGCGACCTCGAGTCCGAGCAGCGGCGTGCGCTGCTGCAGGAGCGCACGCGCGGCTTCAAGGGCGTCTTCCCCTTCTTGCGCGATCTCGAGTCCAAGCGCTACAAGCAGTACATCCGCGTGTTCCTGCGACAGTATCAGAGCGCGCAGGAATGCCCCGCCTGCACGGGCACCAAACTGCAGCCCGACGCCCTCCGCGTGCGCGTGGGCGGACGCACCATTGCCGCGGTGGGCGGGCTGCCGGTGCAGGAGCTCGCGTGCTGGCTCGACACGTTGGAGCTGTCCGCGACGGATCGCGCCATCGCGCAGACGGTGCTCAACGAGGCGCGCTCGCGCGTTCGGTTCCTCGTCGACGTGGGGCTGGGATATCTGACACTGCAGCGCGCCACGCGCACGCTCTCCGGAGGGGAGGCGCAGCGCATCTCGCTCGCCAACTCGCTCGGGTCGCATCTGGTCGACACGCTCTACGTGCTGGATGAGCCATCCATCGGCCTGCACCCGCGGGACGTCGATCGTCTGCTGCAGCTGCTTGCCCGCCTGCGCGATGCGGGGAACACCGTCCTCGTGGTGGAGCACGATCTCGCGGCCATCCGCGCGGCCGACTACATGGTGGAGCTCGGGCCGGGGAGCGGAGAGCACGGCGGCCGCGTGGTGTTCGAGGGCCCCACGCGCGACGCCGCCCGCAGCCCGCTCACCGGCGCCTATCTCACCGGCGAAAAGTGCATCGCGCTGCCCGCGGAGCGGCGGTCGCTCGGGCCGCGGTGGATCACGCTCACCGGCGCCCGCGAGCACAACCTCAAAGGCGTTGACGTGCGGATACCGCTCGGCGCCCTGTCGGTGGTGACCGGCGTATCCGGTTCCGGCAAGAGCACGCTCGTGCACGACGTGCTGTACCGCGCCCTCGAGAACGCGCTCCGCGGCGAACACTCGGCCAAGCTGCATCTGGGCGAGCGGCTGGGACAGTTCGGCCGCATGAGTGGGCACGAAGCCCTGGCCGACGTGGTGCTCGTGGACCAGAGTCCCATCGGGCGCACGCCGCGCTCCAATCCCGTCACGTACGTGAAGGCGTTCGACGAGATCCGCCGCCTGTTCGCCGAGACGCCGCTCGCGCGCCGCCGCCGCTACACCCCCGGGACGTTCAGCTTCAACGTGCCCGGCGGGCGATGCGAGACGTGCGAGGGGGCGGGACACCTGGAGATCGAGATGGTGTTCATGGCCGACGTGTACGTCCCCTGCGACGACTGTGGCGGCACGCGCTTCAAGCCGGACGTCCTGGAGGTCACGGTGGGTGGGCGCAACATCCACCAGGTACTGCAGATGACGGTGGACGAAGCCATCCGCTTCTTCCATCGTGAGGAGCGCCTGGGGCAGGCGCTCTGGCAACTGCAGCAGGTGGGGCTCGGCTATCTCAGGCTGGGCCAGCCGGCGCCCTCGCTCTCGGGAGGCGAAGCGCAGCGCATCAAGATCGCCCGCGAGCTGGCGCAGGCGATGCGTCGCGGTGGACGCAAGTTGTACATCCTGGACGAGCCCACCACGGGCCTGCACCTCGACGACGTGCGCAAGCTGGCCCGTGTGCTCGACCGGCTGGTGGACCACGGGCACACGGTGGTCCTCATCGAGCACAACCTCGACGTCATCAAGTTGGCCGACTGGGTGATCGATCTCGGGCCCGAGGCGGGGGACGCGGGCGGGCACGTGGTGGCGATGGGGCGGCCGGAGGAGATCGCCGCCTGCGAGGGATCGCACACGGGGCGTTGGCTCCGTCCGCTGTTGGAGCCGCGCCCGCGCACGGCTGACGCGGAGCGCCGTGCCGGCGTGGCGTGAGGCGGTGGCCTGAGGCGCGGCGTCCGAGGCTGGGTGAGGGGGCGGTGAATGACAGCGGGCCTCGGAATGCCGCGTCGCGGATCGCACACAGCAAATTGCCTTGACTGGTTCACGGCACGGGTCCTATCTTTCTCTGTTCGGTCCCGAGTAGCTCAGGTGGTAGAGCAGGTGACTGTTAATCACCGGGTCGGGGGTTCGAGTCCCTCCTCGGGAGTGCGGTAAGTAGCGATAGACACAGCAGTTAGGGGCCCGCGGGGTTTTCGCCTCGCGGGCCCTTTTTGGTGAAATCTCGCGTGCATTCTTGCCTGCGGTCGAAGTGGCGGCGGTGGCGGCGTTCTTTGGGGATGGTTGCTATTTCGATGCGTGAAGTTGTAGTGTCGGCTCGCACCATGATTGGAGGGCCGGCGTGACTTCGAGACTGACGGCTTGGTTGCATCGAGCGTTCTGGGCATGGCTGCCGTTTGCCACTGATCCCCGGACGGAGCAGGATATCCACGTCCTCCAGTCTCGTCTCGACCGAGGCCCGCTCCGCCTCACGGCCAGCCCCGTGTCGCTCTCCTTGGCTTGGTTCCCGGCCAAACTGTGCCCCGAGGAGGAAGACGGTTGGGCCGCCGATCAAGGCGTACCGTCCGCGCCACCTGACGTGCGAGAGGCATTCTTCGAGGAAGTGGCGGTGTTGCGCGAGGCGATTGCGACACCAGACGAGCACATCCCACTCGCCACCTGGCAGCGCGGCGACGACTCGGAGATCGGCAGGGCTGGGCGCCAGATGCACCGCCGGTTGAACAAACAAGCGTTCGCCCTGAACAACTGGGATCGCTACGCGGTCCCGCTTCGGCTCGTGGGGGATCGCGTGATCCGCATCTGGTCACCCGGCGATGTTGGAGGAGAGCCGATAGCGCAGTCTTTGCCTGCGGACGTATACGTGGCGGCGACGGCGAGGAAGACGGCGCTCGACGCCGCACGGATCGCGCAGCTCGAACGCCAGCGGTTGGTACTGGGGATAATGATATTGATTGCTCTCGCGACTATCGCGGCAATGTGGCACTGATGTTTCGTGTTATCTCGGGGGAGCGTGGCCGATGAATCTTGACGAAGCTCTCAACCTCGTCCGGCGCCTTACGCGCGAGGACCTCCCACATCGCGATCGCGCACTCCAATCCAAGCTACGGTCCATTCTGATCGGAGGCGTCGCCCGTAACCGCGCCTACCCAATCGGCGGGCCGAGTGACATTACCGATGAGTTGCGCTGCGAGTATCGCGAGCGCGCGGCCATGGTTTGGGATCATATACATCAGGTAGTCGCGCGCGCACGCATCAACCTCGCGCCGGACGCGGCGGTGGCACTGTCTGCGTTCTTTGCGGAATTCATGGACGGAGAGTTCGCCTCGTTCACCAGTGTCATTGCACACTACTGCACGGAGGCGGAGACGAGAACACAGACCATGGTATTGCGGAGCGAGCGCGAAGAACTAGAGAGCTACTGGGGCGCCCAATTCACTCTCTGGATCGCAGAGGAGCGGGCTGGAGACGATCCGGCGCGACACGCCACGTTCGCCGCACGTGGCGAGCACAGCGTCTTCAACATCTCGCAGGCCAACATCGGCAGCGTCCAAACCGGACCGGGTGCAGTCGCCCGCGTCGAGCAAGGATTCACCGCGTCCGAGATCACCTCCATCCTTGATAGCCTCCGTCGTGTGGAGGACCAAATCCGGACCGCGTTGGACGTGTCGGACGCAGAACGCTCGCAGGCACTTAGCACCGTGGAGGACATGCGCGCCAGCGCCGCCGATACGAGCCAGGGCCTCGGTCGCCTCACCCGTGCCCTGACAGCCCTGTCGGTCTCGATCCAAACCGGTGGTGCTCTCCAGCCGTGCTACGAAACGCTCAAGTCGCTCGGGCAGACGATTCTGGCGCATCTCCACCACACGCCGCTGACCTGATGCGCGGAACCAATCTATGAGTGACACCGAGCGCACCATTCCCGAGCCTCCAAAGCGTTCGCGCGGCAATGCGGGCCGCGCCGCCTTGAAAGCGGGTATTGCGAGCATCCCCGTTGTCGGTGCCGCCGGAGCGGAGTTGTTCGGTTATCTCGTGGCGGAGCCGTATCAGAAGCGTTGGGAAGCGTGGGCACAGGGCGTCGGCGATGCCCTTGGCGCGCTACGCGATCAAGATCGCATCGACCCGGAGGCGCTCCGAGAGGACCCAGCCTTCCAGGACACGGTCATTTCCATCACGCAGGCCGCCGTGCGCACGAGCGACGAGGACAAGCGTGCTGCACTCAGAAACGCCATCCTCAACACGGCCCTGCCGAATCCGCCGGGGAGCGCACAGCGGGAGATGTTCGTGCGCTTCGTAGAGGAGTTGGCGCCCTTGCACTTGCGCATCCTGGACCTGTTCAACGGCCCGCGTAGGTGGCTCAGCGCACATGGGAAGCTGCACATCGGGGAGCGACCCGAGATCGGTAGCCTTCACGACCTTCTCGTATTAGCGTATCCCGATTTGCGCGAGGAACGCGATGCCTGCGATCAGTGCTGGGCAGACCTGTACACGAACGGGCTTGTCTCCCGCGAGCGCCTCACCGGACCGACGGTTGGGCGCGGGCCTTTGGCTGATCTCACGACGCACCGAGGGAAGGAGTTCCTCCGGTTCATCCGTGAGCCGGGAACGATCACGACCTAACACGACTCTGCACCATCCCAATGGCCCTTGTCGCGCGCCGTGTGCTCCAACGCCTCATCCGTGAGAACGCCGCCTTCACGACGAGCGCGCAGCGAAAACGCCAGGTCGCGGCGCTCAATCGTGGAGGCGATCAGGCGCTGAACTTCGAATGGGAATTGCTGGTGCTCAACGGGCTATCCAAGCTCGCTGCAATCGACCATGAACCGCTCCTCGGCACGCGCCACCCGGATGTGGTGGCCCGCGTGGGTGATGGCGCCCCTGAGGTCTTCGTGGCGGACGTTGCCACGGTTTCGGATTCAGGCCACCACGCGCGCAACCCCGTGGGAACGTTCAATGCGGAGCTTTACCGTCGCGCACGACAGCACATCCCCGGAACGTTCGCGTTCTCATTGCACGTGGGAGGTGTGAAGCAGGGTCGCTCGGAAAAGAAACACATGGTCCTCAGCCTCCCCCGCAAAGCGGACCGGGCCGCGTTCTTTAGAGCGCATGTTGATCCATTCTTGCTGACATGTCGTGCGGACCCTTACATGAGCCAAACCCTTCGGCTCGCCCACGAGGGCACCGACATCACGATCGAATATCGGCCGGGCGCGCGCACTGGCATTCGACATCACCCGGTCTTTACCGCACCCTTATCCAAGACGCGCAATCCCATCGCGGGGCGGCTCAAGAACAAGGCCGCCCAGCTACGCGCAACGCAGTTTGCCGGCCCGCGCGGAGTCGTCCTGTGTGCCACAGACACCGACTTGCGCGATGGCGGCCGAGCCCTGGGACCGCGGGTGATCGTGGAGGACGTGTTTCTTCAGAACAGGAGCCTCACCTTCGTACACGCCTTGTGGGCGTACGACGTTACGCGCCGGCAGCAGGACTATGGAAGTACGCTCTATGTCAACCCAGCCGCCAAACACCCCCTGGGCGTGCGGAGCCGGTCCGCACTCACACAGCTCCGGTCGGTTCTGCCCCGTCCGATAAACAGTGGCATGAACGCACTGCACGAACTGCGCTTCTGGCGGTGGCAACGAGGACGCTATTTCTACGGATCTTGGACTATGACGAACCGAACAGTGCGAATCTCTGTGCGCGTGCTCATGGAGTACTTGGCCGGTCGCATCACGTGCGCTGAGTTCGTGGCGCGGCACGGTGGTGATCAGGCCCTTGCAACGCTGTTTGAGCAAAAGCTGCGACGCGGGCAGCTACTCGTCGGCGCTGAAGTACAGCACGTGCCCGACCGTGACGACGATTGGATCGAGTTTCGTTTCGGACCACCGGATTCTGCTACCGCACCGCTCCGTCCGGAATGAGACGTCGACTCAGCAGCGCCTTCGGCGAAGGCCGCGACGACTCGAACAACCTCCGGCGTGGCGCGTTCTTACGCACGAGGCGACGGGCGGGCCTCGGGACGTGGCGGCCAGAGCCGGGGGCCAAGCCCAAACGGCGTCCTGGTCCACCCAAGGAGCGCCCTTTCACGCCATCCATCGGGATCTACGGGTTGCGACACACGGGGTGAGCCTACTGCTGTTGGCCTGCGTACCGTTGAAGGTCGTGAGCGAACGGCCGGGCCATTCCACCATCAGCCTGACCGCTGACATCTATACCCACGTGTTGCCCGAGACCGCCGTGGATGCTGCGGCCAAGGTAGACGTGTTGCTCTCCGCGCCCCCCGCCACCGGCACCCTGGGGTAGCTGGTCACACGACACCACGCCACACACCACGCCCCGGCCCGCCACCACGCGCGACGCCGGGGCGTCGTGCATCGTGCCCCATCGCTACTCTATAAATCGGGTCGCATGTGGTCGAGCGACGCGCAATGGAGGATCGGCAGATTCGTACCGATCTCCTTCACGATGCCGACAAGCACTGGCGCCACTTGATCGATCAGGAACACGGGGCCGCCACTCATGCTGCCAATGCCGGCGTCCGGTGGTTGCGCATGCTCATCGCCAAGTTGGACCCATTCGGCCTCGCCGAAATTGAGGCTGAACTGGCCGTTACTCGTGCTCGTCACGTGGTGCACAAATGAATATGACCTCGCCTCAATGGTTGCATCCGTCTCGCGCATCTGCCGCCGAGGGTACCCGCTGACGAGCACTACGTCTCCCGGCGCGACCGCGAGCGGCGGCCACCGCGCACCAGGATAGTACACCTTCGCGTCGATCACGCCCGCGACTTCCTTCGGCAACTCCAGCATGACAATGTCGCGGTTCTTATCCTTATAGGTCAGGATGGGGCGAACGAGCGGCACGTCGTCCACGACGACAACTGCTTCAGTGCCGCTCTTCTTGCATTCCGTGTAGTGGTGGTACACGTGCCAGGCGGTCAACAGGTGGTGTCGCCCGTTCAGCGCTACGACTGTTCCGCTCGCGGCGTTGAATTTGGTCTCGCGGTCGCCGTGGATCTTCGCGATACGCACCAGCACGACGAATGATCGGACCAGTCTCTCCATTTCAGCCATCGCGGCTCTCGCACGACGCTCCCTGTCGCCCTCGCTCATCTCATCTCCGCCATCGCACCAGGGTGTCACTCTTGACCGGCGTCATCTTGCCTCGCATCTTGCCTGCAAGGGCAAAATGGGCCGAAAACGGCCAGACGAAAACTTTCGATAAGTTGACTATCTGTTTTCTACTCAACACGATAGCACACTGCATCGAAACAGGTCGCACGGCGCAGATTCCCCTGTTAATCACCGGGTCGGGGGTTCGAGTCCCTCCTCGGGAGTGTGCCAAGTCGATCATGGTGGGGAGCCTGCGGGCTCCCCATATTTCATCCGCACGTAGCAGGCGGATGGCGCGGTCGTTTCGCCGCCGGATGTCCCGTCGGCGCTACCCATGCATCGAGTGTAGGCTGTGCCGCAGGCGACGCACGTTCGTGAGCTACTCACGCAGGCGCTAACGGCGATCTGCTCGCACATCGCCACCATCCCGCGCGCCGACCGCCTGGCGCTGCGTGCCGAAGTACAACGGTTCGCCCGCGTCGCGCGGGCGGCCGACATGCCGGCAGCGGAGATGATCCTGTCGCTGACCGACTGTCTGCTGCGCAGCGAGAGCGGCCAGCAGCCCGACGAGAGCCACGACTGGCTGCTGTCCGAGGCGCGTGGATGGGCCGTGGAGGCCTACGCGTAGCGCGTCCGCGTCGGGCGACACCCACGGCGCACGTCACTCCCGCACCTGCTCCAGCCGCGCCGCCAGCCGTCGCGCGTCCACCGGCGCCTGGACCTTGGCGTCGTTGTCGAAGTACACGTACACGTCGAGGCCGCGCGTGAGCCATGCACTGGCTCGCTCCGCCCACGTGTCCAGCTCCGCGTCCCCGTACCCGCTCACGTACAACTCGCGCGACCCGTGCAGGCGCACGTACATGAAATCCGCCGTCACCTCGGCCGCCAAACTCCTCCACCCGCTCCGCATCGAAGCGCAACGTGGGGGGCAGCTGCCAGAGAAAGGGACCGGTCTTCTTGCCCAACGCCAATACCCCGCTCGCGAAGAAGTTGCCCAGCGCCCGTTCCGCGCCCGCGAGCTTGAGGTTGTGCGTGATGTAGCGCCCGCCTTTCACGGCGAACACGAACTCCGGCGGCGTCTCCTCCACCCACCGGCGAAAGACTGCGGGCGACTTGAGGCTGTAGAACGTGCCGTTCAACTCGATCGAGTCGAACGCGCGGCTGGCACAGGCGAGCCAGGAGCGCCGGGGGAGATCGGCGGGATAGAACGTTCCGCGCCAGCCAGCGTAGTCGTAGCCACTGATGCCCACGCGCGCGCGGGGTGGCGCCGTTCGCGATCGCTTCTTTCGGGAACGCGTGCGCTCGTGTGACAGTTTCGACTCCTCGGGTGACAGTGGGCAACCTGCCCGCGTGGTACTGTTCGGCGTACACCACGGGGAGGCACGATGCACACCACTGGTCCGCACCGCTTTGTGGTCGACCGGTTCGATTCGTTCGACGACCTGTATGGCGCACTGGAGACAAGGACCGTGCCGCGCTCGGCACCGGGCGGCGTGGTGCGCGTGCATCCGGCCCGGTTCTCGGAGCACGGCATCACCGAGGTCATCGAGGCGCGCCGCCGCATTGGCGAGTTCGGTCTGACGCTCACGCTCACCCCGGCCGTGGGGATCGAGTGCGTGGAGCTGCGGCGCGCCGTGCGCGAGGCACCCGAAGGAGCCGCCTAGACCACAGCGGGCCCTTGCACCACTCCGAACGCGGGCGTTGATTCTGGCGCGGAGCCCCTGAGCTCCACTCCCATCCGCCCCCACCCCGGAGATGCTCGTGCGCCGTTCCGTCCGGCCCCTCGCGCCGGTGCTCGCGCTCGCGACCACGCTCGCGACCGCGCTCGCTGCCACGCTCGGTTGCACCCTCGCCGCCCGACGCGCGCTCGCTCAGACGCCCGCACCGCCCCGGATCTACGACACCGCGTACTCCCGTCTCATCCGGGAATACACCACCGACCCCCGCTTTCTCCCGGCGTCGGTGAGCCGGCTCCCCAGCAACGACGACGGCATCCCCGATCCGCGGCAGCACTTCGGCACCATCATCGGTGCGCCGGGCGTGATGCATCGTACGCACGAGATCTACGCGTACTTTGCCGCGCTCGCCGCCGCCACACCACGCGTACGTCTCGACACGGTGGGCACCAGCGAGGAAGGGCGCCCCATCGTGCTCGTCGTGATCGCGGACGAGGAGACGATGCAGCATCTCGATCGCTACCGCGCCATCGCCGACTCGCTCGCCGATCCGCGCACCATCGCGCCCGAGCAGCTCAACGGCATCCTCGCGCGCGCCAAGCCCATCTACTACCTGAACGGCGGGCTGCACTCGCCCGAGATGGGATCGCCCGAGATGCTCATGGAGCTCGCCTATCGCCTCGCCGCCAGCGACGAGCCGCGCGTCGCGCAGATTCGCCGCGGTCTCATCACCATCATCAATCCGGTGAGCGAGCCCGATGGACGCGACAAGCAAGTCGACTGGTATCTCCACTACACCAAGGGCCGCCCGGAGTGGGACGACGGATTCCCACGCTCGTCCCCCTACTGGGGCTCGTACGTGGTCCACGACAACAACCGGGATGGCATTCAGATCTCGCAGGCACTCACACACGCCATCTACGACGTGTACTACGCCTGGCACCCGCTCATCATGCACGATCTGCACGAGTCGGTACCACTGCTGTACATCTCCACCGGCACCGGTCCCTACAACGAGACCAACGACCCCATCGCCATCTCCGAGTGGCAGCTGCTGGCGAACAGCGACCTCGCCGCCGTTGACGCCGAGGGGCTTCCCGGCGCATGGACCTGGGCGTTTTTTGACGGCTGGTGGCCCGGATATGCGGTGTGGGTGGCCAACAATCACAACGCCATCGGCCGGTTCTACGAGACGTTCGGCAACGCCGGCGCGGACACGTACGTGCGCGACCTCTCGGGCGATCGCTACGCCGGCGACGCGGTGACGAGCCGGCAGTGGTACCGTCCGTGGCCTCCCACGGCAAAGGTGCGCTGGTCGTCCCGCGACAACATCAACTACATGGAAGCAGGTGTGCTGGCCGCCGAGCAGTTCGCCGCCGAGAACGGGGAGCGCCTGCTGCGCAATTTCTGGCAGAAGGGAATGAACAGCATGGCGCGTGGGCGCGAGCAGACGCCCCACGCGTTCGTGATCCCCGGCCTGGCGCGCCAGCGCGACCCGCGGCGCGCGGCGTACCTGGTGAACCAGCTCCAGCGCCACGGTATCGAGGTCCAGCGCCGCACGGCCGGCGACTCGGCTGACGACTACGTCGTGCTGCTCGACCAGCCCTATCGCGATCTGGCCGTGAACCTTCTTGGCGTCCAGCACTTTCCTCCCACCGCGCCCAACGCGCCGTACGACGACATCGCGTGGACACTGGGACTCCTGTACGGAGTGGACGTGCATGCGGTGGACGATACGGCGGTGTTCCACTGGGCCGGGCTCGTGCCCGTGCGCGATACGGTGGCCGCTACAGCCTCTGTGCGGGGCAGCGGATCCGCGTACGTGCTCCCGTATCACGCGCAGGGAGAGCTCCTGCCCGCGCTCTACTGGCTTCGTACCGTGGAGCCCGGTGCACGCGCGTGGGCGGTGGAGCGCCCGGTAGCAGTGCCGTCACCCGCCAACAGCAGCTCGGCGGCCGACACCACCACGCGTTCTGTTCGCGCCACGGTCGACACGACCGCGTCGGCGCCGGCGGGATCGGTGGTCTTCGAGCGTCTCTCCCCGGCTCGCGCGGCGGAGCTGGCCCGTCGCTTCGCACTGCCGCTCACCGCCCTGGACCGCGTTCCCGATGTGCCCCGCCACGCGCTCGATCTCCCGCGCGTCGCCGTCTACCACACCTGGTACAACACGCAGGATGCAGGGTGGGCGCGCTACACCTTGGAGCGCGCGGGCATCCCGTATACGTCCATCGACAAGGATGACCTGCGCGCCGGCGCGCTGCGGCGCCGCTTCGATGTCATCCTCGTCCCCCAGGTGGGCGGGTCGGTGGACCAGCTGATCCATGGCGTCGACACCAAGTGGAGCCCGCTTCCTTTCCGACGCAGCCGCGCGACGCCCGCACTGGGCGTGCCCGATTCCAGCAGCGACATCACCGGAGGGCCAGGCTTCGAGGGGATGGCGGCACTGGAGCAGTTCGTCGAGTCGGGCGGAACGTTGATCACCCTCGGCGCAGCCACGCGCATGGCCGCGGAAACGGGGATCGCGCGCGCCCTCTCGCCGCACTCCACCCGCTCGCTGTTCCACCCGGGGTCCATCGTCCGCGTGCGGACGCGCGGGAGCGCGTCACCCATCCTGTACGGATTTCCCGACGTCACCACCGTGTTCCGCGGCAACGGGCCGCTCTATCAGGTGGCGCCGCGCGACAGCGGCGACGTCGTGCTGCAGTACGGCACCAAGCGGGAACACAAGAAACCGGCCGGCGACATCATGGGCATGCCCACGAGCGACGCGCACGCGGTGGCCGACACGGCGCATCCGCACGCACCGGTGTCGCCGGCGGGTGCACCGGCCCACTCGGCGGCGTTGGATACCGCCGTGGGCGCGCGCGCGGCACAACCCGCCGACAGCACCTACGTGGTCTCCGGCATGGTGCGGGGACAGGACGAGATCGTCGGCCAGGGAGCGATCTTCGACGTGCCCGTCGGACATGGACGCGTGATCGCGTTCACCTTCAATCCGCTGCACCGCTACCTCAACCACCACGACTTCCCGCTGGTGTGGAACGCGATCGCCAACTGGAACGACCGTCCCTCGACCGTCACGCCAAACGAGCACACGAACGGGGCGCGGCGTTGACGCCGCCCTGCCCCGTTCGTGCGCGCCCCGCGGGGTGCGCACGCTCATGAACGGCCCCGAGACGGCCGACCGCTGCTAGGGAATGTCGCGCGAGCCGCCGTCGCGGGTGTCGGCGTGTGGCTGCGCATCCAGGCCGCGCTCGTCGCTCCCAGGCATCCCGCCCTTCATGCGCGACGGGTCGAACAGAGCGGTCACGTCGGCGCGATAATCCGGAGCGTCGCGATCCAATTTGGGCCAGTGCGACATGTCGTCAGGCGCGAACAGCCCCACAAGATGCGCCATGGCCGAGAGGCGAAGCGTGTCGGCGGTGGGATTGACGTACTCGCCCACGACGCGATAGCGGTGATGCGCCTCGAGCTTCTTCCCACGCAGGACGAAGATCTTCTTCTCGATGCCTTCGATGTGCCCCTCATCGTCCAGCCGGCTCTGCACGTCGACGATCACCTTGCCCGTTTCCGCATCTTCCAGTCGCACCCACCGGCCGTAGTCGTGGAGATGCCCGCTGATGGCCAGCAACCGGCCGCTGGTGGGGAGCGTGAACTCGAAACTGTGCATCGAGCGTCCCGGCGGAACGTCGAACGCGTTGGAGGCCGCGACGTGAAAATTGACATCGGCGTACAAGGGTAGGACCGGAATGGGCTGCGGCCCCGCGTTGTCACCCTGCCACAGGATCGCTACGCGGATGTAGGCGCCATCGATGTCCTTGCCCGTCTCGTTGTGCCACATGGCGTAGAGCCCCAGCTCCTGGCCGAGCGTCATCGGCACCGCCACGCTCCGTGGGAGCTCGATGTCTCCGGTTTCCGTCCCCGCGCCGATGAGACGCTCCGCCACCGGATACAGGAGCTGCCGTCGATCGAAGTTCACCCCGATCACGTGGTGCAGAATGGAACGCGGAAGCGGCGCCCCACTCGCGTCACGCACGCTCACGCGGAAGCCGCGCATCCACCCGCTCACCGGCCAGTCGAAGCAGAAGATCTTGGTGGAGGGCATCGCCATGTGCCCGCCGGTCATGCCCTGCCCCGTCTCGTGCGACCTGGCCGCGTGCTCGTGCTGCGACCTCTCGCCAGCTGCCATGTTGCCGGCTGCCATGTTGCCGGCTGCCATGTTGCCGGCTGCCAAGTTGCCGCCGCCATGGCCGTCGCCGTCGGCACCCATCGCCGCCACCTTGAACGGTCCGATGGTCACGACGATCTCATGGCGGGCGGAGTCCACCACCACCTGCGCGGCAGGCGCATGGTCCACCGACGGAACCGGTCGCGCTGAGGCTTCGACCGATGTGGATGTCGCACCACATACCGGACCCAGGGCGGCCAGGATGAGAGACAGGGAGACCATGCGTATCCTCCGATAGCTCGGTGTCACGTGCTAGAGCGGGCTTCCTGACGATAATGCGGTATCGGCCGACACCGTTCCCGCTCGCGGCCACAGACACGATAACGCGAACGGGCACGCATTTCTACGCCTGCCAGTACCGCCAGTCACGCACGCCCGTCGCGCGCGCGGAGCGCCTGTGCCGTGCGCGCCGCCAGGATCGCGCCGGGGTCATTGCTTACGATCCCCGCCACCCCCAGGGTCCACAGCCGCGTGGCATGCGCCGCGGTGTCCACCGTCCACACGTGGACCGGGCAGCCGAGGGTGCGGGCGGCAGCCACCAGCCGCGGCGTCACGACGGGCCATCCACGGTGCCGCTCCGGCAGGAACAGGGCCCGGTACGCCACCGCGCGCGGACGCCGCCGGGCGAGTACGCCCAGCATCAGGCGCAGCGTGTCCCACTGCGAAGCGCCCAGCAGAAAGGGCGCGGTGCGGAAGACACCGAGTGCCGATGCCGGCGACGCGGCGACCACGCACCGCGTGGTTGCCCCATGCTCTTCCAGCACGCGCCGGATCGCCCCCTGGGCGGCGGCGTCCTTGACCTCCAACGCCACCGGCACATCGGGGAAGGCCTCCAGCACCGCGGCCAGCGTGGGCACCTGCACGCCGCGGTCGCGCCAGGGAAAGGTGCGACCGGCGTCCGCGGTGAATCGTGCGCCGGCGTCTGCCCGCTGCACCTGGGCCAAAGTGAGCGCCGTGACCGCGCCACGGGCATCCGTGGTTCGATCGAGCGTTGCGTCGTGCATCACGACCGGGATTCCATCCGACGTCATGCGCACGTCGAGCTCGATGGCGTCGACACCCGCCTCGAGCGCGGCGGCGAACGACGGGAGCGTGTTCTCCGGCGCGTGCGCGGCCGCGCCGCGATGGCCGATCACCGGATGTGCATCCGGATCCGTCAGGATGTTCACGGCACCTCCGGCTCCGCTGTGTCGAGGCCAAGAACCCGGTGCCGGTTGACCCGGCCGCCGCAGTCGCACATTGTACCGCCGGTGCCCATCGCGCGCCCGTTGCACGGGGACGCCGAGCACTCGCGCGGAAAGCGCTCGCGCGGGAAAGATATCACGCCTGCGCGGTGACGACACCGCACGCTCGTCTTGCGCGCCCCCACGACTGCTGTGATGCCTGAGGATGCCTGAGCCCAGAGTTGCACTCGTGACCGGCGCATCCGCCGGTATTGGCCGCGCCATCGCGCGCGCGCTGGCGGCCGATGGCGTTCGGGTGTTCGGCACCAGCCGCCGCGGAGCCGAGGGCGAGGCGGCGGACGTTGCCGCGAGCACCCCACGACACACGATCGAGATGGTGGCGCTGGACGTCCGGTCGGACGCATCGGTGCGCGCCTGCGTGTCCCACGTGATCGAACGCGCCGGGCGGATCGATCTCCTGGTCAACAACGCCGGCGTGTACCTGGCGGGCGCCGTGGAGGAGCTCACGCTGGACGAGGCGCGCGAGCACTACGACATCAACTTCTTTGGCGCCGTGCGCACCACCCAAGCCGTGCTCCCGCACATGCGTGCGCGGGGCAGCGGACACGTCATCAACATCGGCTCACTCAGCGCGTTCTTCCCCATCCCGTTCGGTGCGTTCTACTCGAGCGCCAAGGCGGCGCTGCTCAATTATACGGAGGCGCTGCGCCACGAGGTGTGGTCGTTGGGCCTGCGCGTCTCGATCGTCGTGCCGGGGTTCGTGCGCACGGACATCACGGCACACGCCCACTTCGCCACCCGCGAGATCCCGGCGTATGCCGGGCTGCGTCGCCGTGCCGGGGGGACCATGGCGCGCTCCGTGGAGCGCGGTATCTCGCCGGAACGCGTGGCGGAGGTCGTGCTGCGCGCCGCGCGCGATCCCTCACCGCGGCCGGTTTACCGGGTGGGGCGCGACGCGGTGTGGCTGCCACGGCTTCGCGCGCTGCTGCCCGCGAGCATCGTGGAGCGGGGCACGCGGCGCACGTTTCACCTGGACGACGCCGCCGACGACTGATCGGCCGCTATGCACCGTCGCCAGCCGCACGCGCGCCGGACGCACGGTCCCCGCCGCGCTGGCGTACCGCATCGCTCGGCGACGGGATCGTGCCGATGAGCCAGCGCGCCCGTACGCGCGCCACCACGTCGCCGGACGCGTCGCTGATGTCGGCAGCGACGTCGCACTCGCCGTCGGCCAGCGATGACAGCTCCGAGCGCCCCTCGGCGGTCAACGTGCCGCGCGCTTTCTTCACGTAGTCGACGGTGAGGCGCGTCAGAATCGATCGCTTGCCCATCGGAAGCGCCGTCACGGTGGCGAGCCCGCTGGCGAGCTCCCCCAGATTGGCGAGCGACACGGCGTGAACGGACCCCAGATGATTCCGTACGCGGCGCCGGTCGCGCATCTCGACACGCGCGTAGCCGGGACGGAGCTCGAGCACCAGGGGGCGCGTCGTGCCGCTGTAGGGCACCATCCGTCGCAAGAGCACGGCGAACAGCCGGCGGCCGGCGGGGCGTCCCCCCAACCGGTGCCAGAGCGCGAGGATGCGTCTGCCGGGCGATGATGCGATGGACACGGTGTGATCCCGATGCGCGCCGCAACATTGCGCCACGCACGTCCGGGAGTCAGCTTTGCCCCGAGCAGCCGTGTGCGCACGCGCGGCGGTCGCGCAAGTATCTGGAGCGCGTCGCGCCGCGTCAAGCGCGATCGCGCGACGCGGCTCTCGCCCGCTGACGGCTGTTCGTGTCCGCCACACGCTCGGTGTCATGTCCCAGGCCAACCGTCTCCAGATTCGCGATCTCGACCCGGCCGACGCGATTGCACTCCTCGAGCGCAACCACGTTGGGCGGATCGCCTTTTCCTTTCACGACCGGGTGGACGTGGAGCCGATCGGCTACGTGTACGACGACGGCTGGATCTACGGGCGGACGACGCAGGGATCGAAGCTCGTGGCCGTCCGGCATAACCGGTGGGTGGCATTCCAGGTAGACGAGGTGCGGAGTACCTCGTCGTGGCGGAGCGTGGTGGTGCATGGGGCGCTGTACCTGCTGAGCGAGCGCGATACCCCGTCGGACGCACACGGCCGTGAACGAGCCATCGCACTCATCCGAGCCCGCGACCCGGTAGCGTTCACCGATGAAGATCCGGCCGGCTTCCGTGAGATGCTTTTCCGCATCGCGGCGCAGGAAGTCGTGGGTCGCGAGGCGCACCTCGCAGGGGAGTCCGCCACGTGAGTGACGGGCGCGGCCGCGGCGGAGCATCCAAGAACTCGGGCGCGAGGTCGAGCGCGAACTCGGGCACGAAGTCGGGCACGAAGTCGGGCACGAAGTCGGGCACGAAGCCGAGTCCCAAGCCGGGCACGAAGCCGGGCGGAAAGCGAGGCGCCACACCAGGTGCGAACCCGGTCGCGTCGCGGATCGAGCGCGGGCTGGTGCTGGCCGGGATGGCGCTCGCGTCGGCCCCCTCGCTGGATGCCGCGCTCCAGGTACTGGTCGATGTCGCCCGTGATCTCGTGTCGGCCCGCTACGCAGCACTGGGCATCATCGATGCCGGCGGCACCGCCCTCGCCGACTTCATCACATCGGGTCTCTCGCCCGACGAACGGGCGCGTATCGGCAGTCTCCCCACCGGCCATGGCATTCTGGGGCTCCTCATTCGCGACGCGCGGCCGCTCCGGCTCCGCGACCTGCGCGACCATCCGGCGTCGTATGGGGTGCCGTCACACCATCCGGAGATGCGCTCGTTCCTGGGCGTTCCGGTCGTGGCGCAGGGTCGCGTTTTCGGCAATCTCTACTTGACCGAGAAGCTCGGTGCGGACGAATTCACCGACGACGACCTCGCGCTCATTCAGACGCTCGCGGCACAGGCGGCCATCGCGGTGGAGAACGCGCAGCTCCGCCGCGAACGGGACCGGTTTTTCGCCGCCGCCAGCCACGAGCTGGGCAACGCGATCACCGGCATTCAGGTGTGGGCGCGCCATCTGGTGCGGAACCCGCCCGCCGCACAGGAAGCGTGGGTCACCGCCGCACGCCACATGCTGAGCGGAGCGGAGCAGGCGAACGGACTCATCCAGGACCTGCTGAGCCTGGCACGCATCCAGGAGGGTCGGCTCGTGCTCTCCCCCTCCGATGTCGACCTTGCCGCGGTGGCGGCCGAGGTGGCCGAGCAGCTCCGCCCGGAGCTCGACGCGCGAGGGCTGCGGGTGGAGCAGCATTACGACGGCAGCCCCAGCCGCGCGCACGGCGACGCGATGCGCATCCGTCAGGTGGTCACCAATCTGGTGGTGAATGCGATCAAGTTCTCGCCGCCCGGCGGGTGCATAGAAATCGGCGTCGACTATGCGGATGAGACAGCCGTCGTCTGGGTGCGCGACGAGGGCCCCGGCATCGCCCCGGCGGATCTCGAGCGCATTTTTCATCCGTTCGAGCAGAGCGCCAGCGGCACGCGGGCGGGCGGAACGGGGCTGGGGCTGTCATTGTCGCGACAACTCGCCACCCTGATGGGCGGCGATCTCTCCGTGGAAACGGAGATCGGGCACGGGTCCACGTTCCGCCTCCGCCTCCGCAACGCGCGCACCGCGCAGCGGCGTCCCCGCTAGACGCGCTCAGGCGGGCGGCGGCGCGTCATGCGGCGCGTCGCGGTCGGGACCGATCGACGAGGGTCCCCACGCCGGTGCATCGCTGGCCGGAAACGACTCGTCCGAGCTCTCGTCCACCGTGGTGTTGGCCGCCGCTTTGGAGAACAGCTCGATGAGCGCCTCGCGAAAGGCGGGCCCGTCCTGCGGCGAACGGCTCGTGAGCAGCCGTTGATCCACCACCACCGGCCGGTCCACCCACTCGCCGCCGGCGTCCAGGATCTCCGTCCGACAACTGGAGGCCAATGTCACGGTGCGCCCGCGCACCATGTCGGCGTCCACGAGCATCCCGGCCCCTTCACCCGCGGCCGCCACCGGCTTGTCGAGCTCCATCACGCCACGCACGAACGCCACCGCATCGGCACTCGAGCGCAACATCGCGACATGCGACGCCCCACCGGCCACGACGAGCCCCAGATACGCGCGCGGATCCGCGTCGCTCACGGCCGCGTCTACGCCGAACCGCTCGCCGCTGCCGTCCTCGCGTGCCGTCTGGATCTCCCCCGTCTTTAGGGAGAGGAGCGCCACCTCGGCACCAGCGTCACGAAGCGCCTGGAGCCCCAGCACGAGCTCCTCCGGGGCGACGCCGTCGGTGGCGAGGACGGCCACGCACCGTCCCGCAAGCCGCCCCGTCATTGACCCCGCTCCTGCTCTGCCTGGCTCGGCGCCTCGCTCCGCTGCTGCTTGAGCGCCTGCTGCACCGGATTCTCGTCGGAGCGCGGCAGTCGGCTGCTCTGCTGCTCACTCGAGACCAGAATGCTCCTTCTGCTCTTCCTTCAGAATGCTCGTCCTGCCGGCGGAACTTGTAGTCGGTGGCGCCCGCTTCACCGGGATCGATGGCGTACTGGTCGGGTCGTTTTCCTGCCATGATGCCTCCTTGGTCACTCCAATAGTGCGTCACGAACCGTGCCCGCACGCACTATCCCTGGCGGCCAGTCAATCGCCCCCACGGGGGGATCGTTCGGTCAGGATGGCCATCAGTCTCCAACGTCATTGACACGTTTTGTGGCTGAACATATTCTGGCGCAGGTTGTCCGGCGCCTCGCCGGCTCGTGGCGGGCGGCGCATGTTGCTGCCCACCTGTTCTCCAACATCCTTCCGGAGGCATCGTGCGATTTCTCACGTCACTCCTACTCGCCCTCGTAGCGCTGGCGATCGGGAGCACGGCTGTGCAGGCACAGCGACGCATTACGGGGCGGGTGACCGACGCTGGCGGCCAGCCACTCGCAGGCGCCAGTGTGCAGGTGCGTGGCACCTCGTTCGGCGCATCATCAGGCGATGACGGCCGGTTCTCGGTGAGTGCGCCAGCCGGCGACGTCACGCTCCGCGTACGCCGCCTTGGCTACAAGCCGCGCAATGTCGCGGTGAGCGCCACCGACAACGCGGTCGACGTGCAACTCGAACGCGATGTGCTCCAGCTCGAGACGCAGGTGATCACCGGCGCGGCCACGACGGTGGCGCGGCGCAACGCCGCGAACGACATCGCGGTGGTTTCTGGTGAGCAACTCAACCGCGCCCCCACGCCCAGTCTGGAGAACGCGCTGCAGGGCAAGATCGCGGGTGCGACGATCCAGTCGAACTCGGGCGCACCGGGCGGAGGCATGCAGGTGCAGCTCCGCGGCGTTACCACGATCAACGCGGCCGTGGATCCCCTGTACGTCGTGGACGGCGTGCTCGTGTCCAACGATGCCATCGCGCCGAACATCAATGCGGTGACGCGCGCCGCCGCCGGAGCGAATGCCTCCAGCCAGGACAACGCCGTCAACCGCATCGCCGACCTGAATCCTGAGGATATCCAGAGCATCGAAGTGCTCAAGGGTGCGTCCGCGTCCGCCATTTACGGATCGAAGGCCGCGAACGGCGTCATCATCATCACGACGAAACGCGGCATCGCGGGCGCGCCGCGGTTTAACATCACGCAGCGGTTCGGCACGTTCGATCTGAGCCATAAGGTCGGGGCGCGCCACTGGACCCTGCCGTCCGCCATTGCGTTTTTCCACGACCAGCTCGGCGTACCCACCGATTTGATCACACAGCAGATTCAGGACGGTACGACCGACTTCGAGCAGCAGCTGTACGGGCACAACGATCTGTCGTGGGAAACCGACGCGAGCGTACGCGGCGGAACGGACCAGACCCAGTACTTCATCTCGGGCCTGCTCAAGAATGACAAGGGCATCATGGACGGCACCGGATTCCTCAAGCAGTCTGTCCGTGCGAACCTGACGCAACAGTTCTCCCAGAACGTGAATGCCACGCTCACCACAAACTTCATCCGCACCGAGGCCGAGCGCGGATTGTCGAACAACGATAACGCGGGCGTGAGTCCCTATATGGTGCTGCCGTTCACGCCGACGTGGGTGGATCTGTTACCGCAGAACGGCATCTTCCCCGAAAACCCCTTCGAGCGCAGCAACCCGTTCCAAACCGTGTCGCTCTTCAAGAACGACGAAGACGTGTACCGATTTCTCGGGTCTGGCCAGGTCAACTGGTCCATCTTCACGAGCGATCATCAGAACCTGTCTGCCACGTTCGTGGGCGGCCTGGATCAGTTCAGCCAGATCAACAACGTCTTCTCGCCGCCGGAGCTTTTCTTCGAGGACGACGACGGATTCACCGGGACGACCGTGCGGGGAGACGCCAAGAGCCTCGTCATGACGATGAGCGCGAGCCTCAAGCACGCGTTCACGCCCTCAAGCAAGGCGTTTACCGCGACGACGTCGGGCGGAATCCAGCGTGAGATTTCGGACGTCAACACCACGAGCGCCGTGGTGGACAACATCTTTGCAGGCCAGCCAAATATTGGTCTCGGCTCGCGCGTGCAGCCGTTCCAGACCCGCCAGCAGGAGCGGACCCTCGCCTACTATGCCCAGGAGGAGTTTCTGACGCTGGGCGAGCGGCTGCTCGCGACCGTTGGTGCGCGCGCCGAACGGAGCACCAACAATGGCGACATCACGAAGTTCTTTTACTATCCCAAGGCGTCCGCATCGTACCGCGTGGTGCATCCGGCGTCCTTCCTGGACGAGCTGAAACTGCGCATCGCATGGGGACAGGCGGGCAACAAGCCGCTGTTCGGCATGAAGTTTACGAACTTCGGTACGGGAAGCGTAGCCGGGTTCCTCGGCCAGTTCGTCAATCCCGGGGCCGTCCTCGGTGATCCCAATATCCAACCGGAACGGCAGACGGAAATCGAGACGGGCTTTGACGCGCAGTTCTTCAATCAGCGCGCGAGCGCCTCGGTGACGATCTACCAGAAGAGCATCAAGGATCTCATCCTGCAGCGCACGCCGGCGCCATCCACCGGCTTCACCGCCGAGCTCTTCAATGGCGCCGCGTTGCGGAACCGCGGGTTGGAGTTCACGCTCGCGGCCACGCCGGTCCTGTTCCAGGACTTCGACTGGGTCACCCGCGTGACGTTCGCCCGCAATTACAGCAAGATCACGGAACTGCCGGTGCCCCCGTTCGAGGTGGGGGGCTTTGGCACGGGGCTCGGTGCCTTTCGCATTGAAAAAGGCGCGTCGGCCACGCAGATCGTGGGCGTGAACGAGGACGGGGATGTGATCCGGGTCGGCGACGCCGCGCCCGATTTCCAGATGGGCTTCTCCAACGAGGTCTCGTGGAGGAGTCTTCGCCTCGCGAGCCTGATCGACTGGAAACACGGCGGCGATGTGATCAATCTCACCCGGTTCCTCTTCGACGCATTCCAGAACTCGGCCGATCAGACGGATGATCCCAATTCGCCAGGAGCCATTCGCGCCGCGCGCCTCGGCACACGGACTGCGGATTTCGTGGAGGATGCAGGGTATGTGAAGTGGCGTGAGCTCACGCTGTCATGGCAGCTGCCCACATCGTGGGTTTCGACAGCGTTCGGTGGGAAGGCGCGCGCCGCGCGCCTGGAAGCGAGCGGGCGAAATCTGTGGACGTGGACCAACTACTCCGGCGCCGATCCGGAAGTCTCCAACTTCGGGAACCAGGCGATCGCGCGGAACATCGACGTGGCCCCGTTCCCGCCGAGCCGGAGCTACTTCTTCTCCGTCTCGGTGGACTTCTGAGCATGAGTGAGCCCATCGCTCGTTTCCAATCTCCCCTCGCCAGAGGCGTACATATAATGAAGACAGGCATTCTTCTTGGCGCAGCCGGTCTCTGCGTGCTCGCGGCGTGCAGCGACAAGGTCGTGCCGAATTTCAACAACCCATCGCTGCCGCCGGGCGGAGTCATTCAGAACCCGTCCCGGGCTACCATTCAGCAGCTCGTCAACGGACTCATCATTCAGACCCGCGCCGACCATGCCGCCGCCATTCGCGATGCGGAGATCATTGGGCGCGATGCCTACAACCTCGACCCCTCCGACCCGCGCTGGGTCACCGAGTTGCTCGGCGTCGGTCAGGACCTCGACCCGGGCGGATTTGGCGCGAACCACTTCGTGCCGCGCTATGCAGCGATTCGGTCTGCCAATCTCGTGCTCAATTCGATGGCGACCATCGACGTCAACGCAGGCGGTATCAGCGCCGCGGAAGTGGCGGCCACGACCGGCCTGGCGAAGACCCTCAAGGCGTTGAACGCGCTCGCCGTCATCGAGTTCCGCGATGTGAACGGTGCGCCCGTGGATGTGGCGGACAATCCGGACGAGCTGCTGCCCATCCTGTGTCGCGACAACGCGCTCACCAGCATTGCCACGCTGCTCGACGATGCCCAGGCGGATCTCGTAGCGGCGGGGACCACCGATTTCCCGTTCGGCCTCCCGCCCGGCTTCTCGGACGTCAGCTCGCCGGCGGACTTCATTGCCTTCAACCGCGCGATCAAAGCCAAGGTAGAGTGGTACCTCGGTGATCCTGCCGCCGTGCTGGCGGAGCTGGCCCAGTCGTTCGTCTCAACGTCCGCCCCGCTCGATCTCGGTGTCTTTTTCAACTATGGCACGGATCCCACGGACGCGGCCAATCTCTTTTTCCTGCAACAGGGCACGGTTCGCGCGCACCCGTCCGATACCGCGGCGTTCGAATCGGGCGATGATCGTCGCGCAAAGATCACCACCGGAACCACGCGCACCAACACGGGGATATCCTCCGGTCTCGTGTTCACGATCTATCCAACGGCAGGGACTCCCATCCCCATCATCCGAAACGAAGAACTCATTCTGCTTCGGGCGCAAGCCGAGATCCTGAACGGGGATGTTCCGGACGCGGCGGCCGACATCAACTTCATTCGCACGGCGCACGGCTTGCCAAGCAAGACGCTCAGCACGGCCGCGGAGGCCATGGATGAAGCCCTTCTCCAGAAGCGCCTCTCGCTCCTTCTCGAGAGCCCGGACCGGTGGCTTGACCTTCGTGTCCTGGACCGGTTGGGCGACCTGCCGCTCGACGCGCCGAACCACCGCGTGCATGTGGCGTATCCGATCCCGCGCGACGAACTGAACGCGCGCGGTGGAGACATCGCTTGCCAGTAGCCGCGCGACTTCAACGCGCAGGAAGTACCACAGGGCCCCGGGGAAACTCCCCCGGGGCCCTGTGGCGCGATAGGCGCTCAGTTCGCCAGCATCCCGCAGGCCGGCACAGCACGTTCACCCGATCATCCCCTGCATCGCCTCGCATGGCGACCACTCCCCTCTCGACTACGGCGCGGCGATGCACCGCTCCGGCAACGCACTCGTGCCGCCGCACGCTCGTCGTGCCGCTGCCAGGTACGCTCCTCTCCGTTGCGGGAGAGCGCAGATCGCTGGATCGTCAGAGATGCGGAGGCGCTGGGCCGCGCGGCGTGCTCGTGTGCCGCCATCTCGTGGGCGACGACTCACGCACTGGAGCACGCGAGCGAACGGAGGCGGCCATCGTCCAGCGGAGCACAGGGCGTTTGCTCCGCTGGACTGCTCAGCAACAGGGAATCGCTGCGCAGCTCGAGGGCAGCGCGCAGGCACCGCTGCCGTTAGCCGTCCCCGTTCACGTCTTGGTCGTGTCCGGCGAATCGAACAGCTTCACGCCCTTACAGGGATCAAACCTGAAGTGGCGGCCCGTGGGAGTACCCAACGAATCGAATTCGTCGAACGGAAAGAAGTTGTCCGGGAGCGTGCACTTCAATACGCTCACGAAGGCGTCGTTGAACCGCGGGCCAAGCGTTGTGGCGGTGTCGCTCGCCGCCGTCGCGTAGGGCGTGACCGGGTAATCGCGGACTTGCGCTTCCACGTTGAGCCACACGGCTTCGGCAGGCATCGGGAAGGTGACGCTCAGCACATCCTGGCCCTGCGCGATCGTGGAGAACGGATCGCACGTTTCACTATCCTTCCAGCAGGTCCGCTCTAGCCAGTAGACCAGATGGTGCGTACTGGATGAGTTGTCGATAGTGGCGGTATATGTCAACGGCAAGCCGCCGGTCTGCACCAACCCGGGGCCACGGATACTCACCGTCATCGGTGGCGGTGGCGGCGGTGGAATCGGATTGCAGTTGCCTCCACTGGGACAGTAGATCAGAAAGGACGGCGGGGTCTCGCCACCGGGTGGAGAGACAGGGTTGGTGTCATCGGCACATGCTGACAGCGCGAGCGCACAGAGTATTGTCAGCGTGATGCCAAGTGCGGCGTCGCGCCCGTGAGATCGTTGCACGTAACCACTCCGCGTTGAAGTTGATACCTCGTTGGCAGGAGGCGTCCAGGGTTGTGACCGCCACGGGGGTGGGGCCCGGGCGTCATTCCATTGGTCGTGTACCCCGCGCTGCGTTACGACTGCTCTATCGCCTGCGCAGTTCGTCGCCATAGTCTCTCCGGGACGGCAGACCAAGCGTGGTCGCCGACCAGTGCGCGTCCTGTTGAACAACTTCCACCTGAATGCGGCGTGCGGATGGGCCGCAACTTCTATGCTTCCGAACAGGTCCGTCTTGGCCACGCGATCCGCCAGGCCCGCCATGCGCAGCAATGCGCCATGCAGGCGGGACGCCCGTGGACGGCGATGGACGAACGGAGGAATCAGATCACCGTCCCTTCTGCAGCCGGATGACCCACGAGCGCGCCGCGGTGGGTCGTGATGGTGTTTTTGCCACGCGGCCATGCGAGCAGCATCTCGAGTTGGCGTGCGCTCCCGTTCGTCCGGTGGGCAGTGAAAAACCGGTACATGGATGCACACATCCGTCGTATCGGACCACAGACCTGCGGCCGAAGGCTGCTGGAGAGCCACAGAAAGAGAACGCGTCCCATCGGCTCCACGCGCACGCACGGTCTGGACTACGATCGAACGCTGCGCGGCCGTGTGCGGCCCCCACGTCGCGGTGCGCTCCCCCATGGAGAGACCGCCGTCCACGAGCTGACCTGGCCGCGGTGCGAGCAGAGCGGGCACGCAGTGCTATATTCCCCCTCGTGCCGATCGTCCCGCTCTACGGCCACCAGGCGCTCCGCGAGCGCCTCCGCGCCAGCGTCCACCGCCGTGCGCTGCCGTCGAGCCTCCTCATCCACGGCCCGCGCGGCATTGGCAAGCAGCGCCTTGCCCTCTGGCTTGGCCAGCTTCTGCTGTGCTCCGCCCCGGAGCTGGCCGAGCGGCCCTGCGGCCAGTGCCGCCATTGCCGTTACGCGCTCGCGCTCACGCATCCGGATCTGCAATGGTTCTTTCCGCGTCCGCGCCCTGTCGACAGCGACAGCGATGCCGCGCGCGCGCTCGATGACCAGGCCGATGCCATCGCGGCCCGCGTCACCGCCGGTGGCCTCTACAAGGCCCCCTCCGGTGCCGACGCCATCTTCGTGGCCACGGTGCGCGGCATGCTGCGGATCGCCGCCTACACTCCCACCATGGCCGCCCGCAAGGTGTTCGTGATCGGCGACGCCGAACGGATGGTGCCGCAGGAGGGGGCCGACGCCGCCGCGAACGCGTTCCTCAAGCTCCTCGAGGAGCCGCCTGCTGACACGACAATCATCCTCACGTCCAGCGAGCCGGGCGCGCTCCTGCCAACCATCCGTTCGCGCGTGGTGGCCGTCCGGGCCGCATCACTCTCGGAGAGCGATCTCCGCGCGTTTCTGGCAGACGAGATCGTGGCGGCGGCGCTTCGCGATCGTGATGTGGACGTCCCCATCGCGGAGCGCATCCGCGCTGCCCACGGAGCGCCCGGTGCACTACTCGCGGCCTCGCAAGATGCGGAGACGCGCGCGGCGGCACGGGCGCTCCTCGACGCTGCGGCGTCGGGGCGCGCCGCGCAGGCGCAGGTCGCACTCGCACTCGGCGCCTCCAGAGCGCGCGGCGCGTTCTCGGACATGTTGGACGGCGTCACGCTCCTGCTGCACGAGCGCCTCACGCATGCCGTGCGCGAGGGAAAACAAGACCGCGCCCGTGCCGCCGCGCGCTTGGTGGCCCGCGTGGAGGATGCGAAACGGCGCGCGTCGGGCAACGTGAGCCCGCAGCTCGTGGGCGCCGCGCTGCTCCGCGACCTCGCCTCCCTCGGCCGATGAGCGAACGCCCAGAGGGCCTCTCGCACGTGGGCGCGTCGGGCGAGGCGCGCATGGTCGACGTATCCGCCAAGGACGTGACGGAACGGATGGCACGCGCGGCGGGGACCATCACAATGCTGTCGACCACGCTCGACGCCATCGTTCGCAACGGTGTAAAAAAGGGTGACGTGCTCTCGGTCGCGCGCGTGGCGGGCATCATGGCCGCTAAACGCACGTCCGATCTGGTGCCATTGTGTCACCCGCTGCCCATTTCCGACGTGCAACTGGATATCGCAGCGGACGATAGCCTGCCTGGCCTCCGCGTCGAGGCATGTGTGCGCTGTATCTCGCGCACCGGCGTGGAGATGGAGGCCATCACGGCGGTGGCGGTGACGCTGATCACAATTTACGACATGGCAAAGTCACTAGATAAAGGCATGGTGATTTCGGACATCTGTCTGGTCGAAAAGGCCGGTGGACGTAGCGGAAATTGGCAACGGCCGTGACGGCACGGCGGTTGCCTACACCACTTGTCGACGAAACGCACGCGGGGCTGGCTCATGACCACCCCGCTTCGTGTGTGCGGTCCCGCCAACGGAGAGAGGACATGCGAACGCACCAACGCTATGCATATCGAGGCGACGAGCTGCGACGACGCCGGCGTATTCGACACGCGCTCATCGTCCTCGGCCTCGGCCTGGCCGTGGTCATGCTCGGGCGGGAGCGGCCGCGCGATGCGAACGCCGGCGGCACGCCGTTTTCGTTCGGCGCCACGGCGCAAGCGCGCCGTCTGCAAAGCGAGCTGGATAGCGTGCGCGGCGCGCTCCGGCTCACGAGCGCTCAGCTGGAGCGCACACAGGAAATCATCGCGTTCTCCGGCGCCTATCACGTCAACGCCGCGCTCGCGACGTCGATCTACGATGTCGCGATCGCCGAAGGCATCGAGCCGGCGCTGGCCTTCCGACTGGTCAACGTGGAGAGCGAGTTCAATCCACACGCCCGCAGCTCGGTGGGAGCGCTCGGACTCACGCAGCTCATGCCGTCCACCGCGCGCTTCTTTCACAAGGGCATCACCACGGCGCAGCTGTACGACCCGCAGACCAACCTGCACATCGGCTTCCGCTATCTTCGTACGCTCATCCGGGACTACGGCGGCGACGTGAAGATGGCGCTGCTGGTCTACAATCGCGGCCCCGCCGCGGTCGCCCGCTCTCAGGCCGAGGGCAAGGATCCATACAACGGATACTCCACGCTGGTGACGCAGGGCTATCACGGAGACGGCGTGGTCGACTAGTGCGCGGCGCTTGAACGGTCAGCGCCTGGGTTGTCCCCGTCACGCGATCGCGTTCGGTATGAGCACTGCGGCCGGCCTATCCCCGGCGCGCCGCACACAAACAGCGACGGCCCCGGTTGAAAACCGGGGCCGTTGATGTTTCATGCACCGGGCACGCGCCAGGTACTCACCCTCGCACCGTGAGGCGCTGTCCCTCGCGAATGAAGTCTCCATGCAGGCCATTGAGCTGCCGCAGCTCCTCGACGGTGAGCCCGTACTTGTGCGCGATGCTGGTGAGCGTCTCCCCGTGCCGCACCACGTGGGTGCGCCCACCGGACGCCATGCGCGCGCCGCTGGAGCGTGCACGGCTCCGCACGACGATCACCTGCCCCGGAAAGATGATGCTCTTCCGCAAACCGTTGAGCCGCATGAGCGCGGCCACGGACGTGTGATAACGGTGGGCGATGACGCTCAGCGACTCGCCGTGGCGGACGACGTGCGTCACCGTCCGTCCGGTTGCCGACCCACCGTAGCGCTCGATCTCCGGATCCGGAACGTTGCGCGCCAGACGCACCACCGCGGACGTGGGGACCAGCACCGTCTGGCCGGCGACGACCCGCCCCGTCCGCGCCGCGCGCAAATGCGGGTTGAATCCCACCAGCATCCCCACGCTCACACCGGCACGGCGCGCCAGACGCAAGCGCGTTTCTCCCTTGTGCGACGTGAGCCGTCGCACGCCGCTGCGCACGGAATCCGGAAGCGCGGCGAAGGCACCGTCGAACCCGGCCGCGGTCCCTGCCGGCACACGGACGGTCACGCTGTCGCGTGGTGGTGTGATCGCGCGCAGCACCGCGGGATTGAGATCCAGTACGCGCGCGGGAGGGACGCCCGCGGCCGCGGCCACCGCGGCCAGCGACGTGTACGGCGCAACCCGCACCGTGTCGTACGCCAGCGGCGCGTCGTAGGTGATGTTGAATCCGTAGCGCCGCGGCTCCTTGGCGATCAACGCAGCGGCGATCAGTTTGGGCACGTAGTCGCGCGTCTCGGCGCGCAGATGGTTCGTTTCGGCCAGCGCGAAGAACGCGTCGTTGCCCGTGGCGCCATCCAACTCGTCCGCGTAGCGCGTCAGCCCTCGCTCCAGGCGCCCCGGCCCGCCGTTGTACGCCGCCACCGCCAGGTACAACGACCCGAACTGGTCCTGCAACCACCCCAGGAACTTTGCCGCCGCCTGGGTGGAACGCACCGGGTCGCGACGCTCGTCCATCCACCAATCCACTCGCAGGCCCGTCCCGCGGGCCGTCGACGTCATGAACTGCCACATGCCGACGGCGGCGGCGCGAGAGTACGCGTTGGGATCGTAGCCACTCTCGATCAGCGCCACGTACGCCAGGTCTTCCGGGAGCCCCGCCGCACGCAGCGTGCTCCGGATCATCGGCTCGTACTTGCCGCCGCGTGCCAGTTCCTCGGCGAAGCGCTCGTGCGCCGGTCCGCGGAAGCGTTCGAGGTAGTACCCCACGCGCGCGTGCGTCTCGTATGAGCGCACGTCGATGTCCCACGTGGGCTCGGCGTCCTCCTGCGGCGAGGGCTCCTGCGCCACGCTGTCGCCAAAGAGATGCACGGCTTCCGTCGTCACGTCCGGCACCGCGTCCGCCGGCGCTCCCGCGCTGTCGTCCACGGGCGCTGGCATTGCCTCGCCGGCTGCGCCAGCGGAGGCCACGGTGGCCGGAGCGGGAACGGGGACTGGCGGGTTCCCGCGCGCACCGCCATGGCCCACCAGCTGGCAGCCGGCCAGCGCGGCGGCCGCAAGCAGATGCGCCGCGCGCAGAGCCGCGCGTGGCGGGGAGGGGAGCCCACGCATGCGGCGCGCACGGGAGCGCGTGTCGCAGCCAGGAGTCCGGGATGGGGAGGCGGGCGCGGTCGGACGGGGAAAACGCATGGCAGGACTCAGGTGCTTCGGGTGACGGCAGAACCGTGGAGGCGCATCCGGCGCCCCTGGCACGCTCTGCGGAGCGAACGCCGGTGCGGCGCGTTGCGCGGCGGTATCGTCATTGGACTCAGCGCGTCGCGATGAAGTTGCCGAGCACGCGGTTGGTGGCCGTGAGAACGGCCACGACGGCCCCGCGCGTCGGATCCGACTCCACCAGCGCGGAGCCGAGCAGCCGGCGAGGACCGTCGGGCTTCTTGTTCGCGATCGAGACGATGATCACGTTGGCATCGAAGGCGCGTACCGCCTTCACCCCGATCAGCTCGAACGCGAGCGTATGCTCGGAGAACGTCTCGATCGCACGGAGCGCCGCTTCCGCGGCCACGCGGAGGTCCACCGTAGGGCTCGACTGGCCCGACGCTTCCCCGCGCACGCGAACGCCATCCAGCCACTCGAACTCCGTTTCCGCCACGCATCGGCCGTCGCTGAAGCGCCGAAACTGGAAATCGGTAAATCGGAGCCGCTCTCGACGCGTCGGCTGGAGCGGCGTGACGGCCGCCTCGGACTGCTCGGATTCGGACATGAGAAGCTGCGGCAGGCGTGACGACGGTGCGCGGATGGTCAGTAGCTACACGAACTAACGACGAGCAGGCAACCGTCGGGGCAGGCGTGGCAACGCGGCCGAATTCCCGCGCGCAGAGCGAGCGCAACGAGAGCAATCCGGGCCCGCGGCACTGCGTGCCGATGATGATCCGGCGGACATCCACCCGGTGATGGCGTGGAGCAGCCGACGGTCGTGTGCGCCGCCGGCAATCTGTAACGAAGATTTGCAGGCTGCAAACATTTCTGTCATTTCGCTGCACGGACCGTTCTGCGCTGTTTTGCTAAACCGTTGGCCGGACACGCGTTGGGGTCTGGCATGCGCGTTGCCCTAGGCGGTGCCCAGACGCGCGCGCGGAGGGGTGACGAGACGCGCGACGTGTCAGGGCGCCACGGCATTTCGCGCGGCGCGCGCTTGTGAGCACGCCAACGTCGGCCAGCGAGGACGTCTTGGGCTTCGGCATCGACAGCATCATCGGTCAGAGCAAGACCATTCAGGACGCGCTCGAGCTGGTACGGAAGGTGGCGGCCAGCCGTCTCACCACCGTGCTGCTCGTGGGCGAGACCGGAACGGGAAAGGAGCTCTTCGCGCGTGGCATCCACTACGCGGGGGCCACGCACACCGAGCCGTTCGTGGCGGTGAACTGTGCCGCCATTCCCGAAACGCTCCTCGAATCGGAACTGTTCGGGCACGAGCGAGGCGCCTTTACCGGAGCCCGGTCGCAGAAGCGCGGGCTGATGGAGCTGGCCGGCGAGGGAACCCTCTTTCTGGACGAGATCGGTGAACTGCCACCGCGACTGCAGCCCAAGCTGCTGCGCGTCCTCCAGGAGCGTCGTGTGCGCCGGCTGGGCGGCTTGGATGAGGTATCGATCAAGTGTCGGATCGTGGCCGCGGCCAACACCACGCTGCATGACGCCGTGAGCCGTCTGGAATTTCGCGAGGATCTGTACTACCGGCTGAACGTCTTTCGCGTCAACCTGCCACCGCTCCGCGACCGGATCGAGGATTTGCAGCCACTGACGGAGCACTTTCTGGAAGAGCTCGGACGTCAGCAGGCGCTAGAGCCGAAGCGCCTGGAGGCGGACGCGCTCGCTCTCCTGCGCATGCACTCCTGGCCGGGCAACATCCGCGAGCTGAAGAACGTGATCGAGCACGCCGCGATTCTGAGCGAGGAGAACATGATCCGGGCGCCCCACATCGTTATCCAGCAACGGAATGCGCAGGTCGCCGCGCGCGCCCCCGTGGGTGAGATCGTGATCCCCCCCGAGGGAAAAACGCTCGACGAGATCGAGTACGAAGCGGTCCAGCTCACGATGCGCCTCACGCGGGGGAACCAGAGCGCGGCGGCGCGCATCCTCGGCATCTCGCGACCGACGCTGGCACGCAAGCTTCGCCCGCCCGCGCCGTCCGCGAACGGCGGCGTTCCGTGAGCACCGAGTTGATCCGCGTCCTGCTCGTTGCCGAGCCCGACCGGTGCGCGGCGCTTGCCGCGGCCGTGACGGCTGATGGCCGGGGCGTGCTCGACTTGCTGGCGGCCGGAGACATGGCCATGGCGCTGCGCGTGTTGACCGAAGACCCGGTGGACGCGGCGCTCGTCGACATCGGCCCCGGCAGCCGGTGCGACCTGGAGCCGCTCGTGCGGCTACGCGATCACGCGCCCGAGCTCCCGATCATCGTGCTCACCGATGGTGACGATGACGGCCTGGCCATGCGCGCCCTCAAGGCGGGAGCCCAGGACGCGATCATCCGCCGCGAGCTGGCGGGCGGGATGCTCGTGCGTGCTGTGCGCTTCGCGATCGAGCGGCAGCAGCTCCAGATCGCCCTGCAGGCGATGTCGCTCGTGGATGACCTCACCGGGCTCTATAACCGCCGCGGCTTCCTAACGGTGGCGCGCCAGCAGCTCAAGACGGCCGACCGGATGCACAAGCGGATGGTGCACGTGTTCGTGGACCTGGACGGCCTGAAGGAGATCAACGATACGCACGGTCATCGCGCGGGCGACCGCGTGCTCCTCGAAACCGCCGAACTGTTGAAGCAGACGTTCCGCGATTCGGACATCATCGCCCGCATCGGGGGCGACGAATTCGTGGTGCTCGCCATGGAAACCTCGGGGGCGACCGCCGAGGTCTGGACGTCGCGCATCCGGGAGCAGCTACGCCAACGGAACACACGCGCCGGCCGCGTCGTGCCGCTCGCGTTCAGCATGGGGGTGGCCTACTACGACCCCGAATGTCCAGTCTCGATTGACGACCTGCTGTCCAAGGCGGACGCGTTGATGTACGCCGAGAAGCGGCGCAAGCGGCAGCGACGCCACGGCTACCGCACGTCCCTCGAGGAGGTCCAGGAAGCGCTCCCGCCGCTCGCGGACTAAGGCCGGCCGCGCCAGGACGATGTACCGGCCCGCGCGCTACTCGCTCGCCCCGCTCCCACGCGCTTCGACGGCAATCGTGATGTCCACGTCGTCCCCCACCAGGGCGACGCCTTCCGCCAGCCGATTGAAGTTCAACCCGAAATCCTGACGATGGACCCGCGTGCTTGCGGTGAACGCCACCAGCGGCCCGCGCTGCGTGGCGGTCAACCCGCCCAGCGCCGCCGCGAGAACCACGGGGCGCGTGACGCCATGCATGGTGAGCTCGCCGCTGATACGCAGGCTGTCGCCGCCCAACGGCTCCACACGTGAACTCTCGAACGTGATCCGCGGGAATCGGTCGACGTCGAAAAACTCATCGGAGCGGAGGTCGCGATCGCGCCGCTCGTTTCCCGTGTCGATGCTGGTCGCATCGATGGTGGCACTGACCGACGACGCCGCCACGCTGTCGGGGTCAAAGACGAACGTACCGGAGAAGGTCCCAAAGCGCCCGGTGACCGTGCTGATCCCCATGTGCCGCACGCGGAACTCCACGCTGCTGTGCACTGGATCGATAGCGAACGGCGTGGGCGTGGCGCGCACGGCGTCCACTGCCGCCGACCGGCGCCCCTGCCCCGCCACACCGCCGCTGGCGGTCTGCGGAAGAAGACCGACACTCAATACGACGGCCACCACAATTGCGCCAGCACGATGCATGGTCCCCAACATGACGCTCCCCCGGCCAAGAGTTGACGCGCGCCACCGATCCGGGATGTGCCGCGCTGGTTGCCGCTACGGACGCGGCGCGCCCCGGATCGGTGGCATCCGTAGTTCCTCCAACAATCATAACCGGACCGGGAGCGCGCTACGGACGCGACCGCATCACTTGCCTTCGAGCTTGGTCTGCAGGTTTTCCGCCGCCAGCATGTGCGCCTGAAACGCCGGCGCTACCTGCACGACCAGCGTTTTCAATTCGGCGTTCTGAATGGCAGGGAGGAGCGTATGCGTGACGGCGTCGATCACCGCCTTGTGGTACGCGATCTCGTGCGCCAACCAGGCCCGGTCGAAATCCGCGCCGGACTTCGAGCGGAGCATCGCCATTGCCTGTGCGTGCGCCTTGGCCGAGCTGCTATCGGCCGGCGGCGTGGGGGTGACGCCGAGTTTCTTTGCCAGATCCCGCCCCTGCTGGCGTACCACGGTGTGATCGTGAACAAAGCGCGCGGCGAGCGCACGGACGTCAGCATTGCTCGCCTTGTCTACCGCGAGCTGTGCGGTTTCGATGTCCGCCGTATTCGCCGCGTCGAAGATGGCTACGATCGTCGGGTCGTCGAGCGTGCCCTGCTGAACGACTGCTGTCGTGACAGGGGTCGGACGGGCTTGGGCGGTGCGCTGGGCGGCGAATACCCCCGCTGCCAGCACAAGAACCGCTGCGGTGATGATGCGCTTCATGGACTCCTCCATCGAACGGTTGTGGGCGGCGCAGGGTCCGGCAGCAGCCGCCGAGGCTACGTAGCGCCGTGGACAGGACGCCGGCACGCACGAGTGCACGCAGGCGCATGTCCGCAAGAATGGGGACGATTGATCAATAAGTCAAGTGATTAATGTGTTTATTGCTAGAATGGGAAACAGTTGATATATTTCCGTCTATCATGGCTTCCCAACGCCCTGCCGCGACCGCCTGGGAATCCCGCTTCTTCGAGAGCACGAAGGGGCGGGTCGTCGCGCTGCTCCGAGAGGCGCCGCATACCGTCGACGAGCTCGCTCGGCCGCTCGGGCTCACGGACAACGCCGTGCGGTCGCACCTGGCGCATTTGGAGCGGGATGGTCTGGTGGAGGCGTCCGGTGTGCGCCGCGGCACGGGTGCGGGCAAGCCGGCCACCGTGTACCGCTTGGTGCCGGCCGTGGAGCCGCTGTTTTCGAGGGCGTACCTCCCCGTGCTCACCGGGCTCCTGAACACGCTCTCAGCGCGGTTCACCGCGGGCGAGGTGGAGAGTATTCTCACGGCCGTGGGGCAGCGGCTCGCCGCGGGAGAGGCACCGCCGGGGGGGCCGCTCGACCAGCGCGTGCGGGCGGCAGCGGAGCTACTACGACAGTTGGGCGGGGTGGCGGTTGTGGAGGAGCACGAGAGCGGCAGCTTCACCATCCGGGGCGCGGGGTGCCCGCTTTCCGCCGCCGTGGCCGAGTGTCCGGAGGTGTGCAAGGCCGTGGAGGCGCTAGTCGGGGCGCTCACGGGGGCCAGCGTGGAGGAGCATTGCGACCGAAGCGGTGATCGCATTCGGTGCTGCTTCGAGATCGCGCCCGCGATCCAGCGCTCCGCCTGACCGCGCTCCGCACCGCGGTCGCATAGCAGCTGCCCTTGCCTCCTAGGCGGCGCCACTATCCGTCCGGCGGGGCACTTACCCGTGCCGACGGGACGGTCTAGGTTGACGGCATGACCGACGCCGGCAGCGTGTCACCCCTCCAGCACACGTGCACGTTCCGGCGCGCCGCACGGTGACACCCCTCCCGGTGCTCGGCAGGCGCCCTCTCGCGGCGCTCGGCGGGCGGCCCCTGCCGCTCGTGGCTGCGGTGGTGCTGATACTCATGGCCGGCACCGCCGGCTATATGCTGATCGAGCACTTCTCCGTCATCGACGCGCTGTACATGACGGTGATCACGCTCTCCACCGTGGGCTTCCGCGAGGTGCACGAGCTCACCGCGGCCGGCCGCGTCTTCACCATCGTGCTCATCGTCGCCGGCGTGGGCACGCTCGCGTTCACCCTCCGCGCCGCCGGCGAGTACATTGTCGGAGGACAGCTCCGTGGGACCGTGCAAAGGCGCCGCATGCAACGACAACTCGACGCGATCAAGGGACACTACATCATTTGCGGGTACGGACGGGTGGGTCAGCAGGTGGCCTACGATCTCTCGGAGCGCCACGCGCAATGTGTCGTGATCGACACGAACGACGCCCTGCTCGACCCCTCCGTCATGCGCCACGCCTACGTGCATGGCGACGGGGCCGACGACGACGTGCTCCGCCGTGCGGGAATCGACCGCGCCAACGGGGTGGTGGTGTGCACGGGCGACGATGCCACGAACCTGTTCGTCATCCTCACAGCCCGCACCCTGCGCTCGGATGTCGTCATCGTCTCTCGGGCGAACAGCCCGGCCACCGAGCCCAAACTCCGCCGTGCGGGTGCCACACACGTCATCTCTCCGTACGAGATTAGCGGACGGCGCATCGCGACACAGATCCTCTACCCCGCCATCATCGACTTCTTCGATGTCGTCATGCAATCGGACGACCTCGAGTTGTGGATCGAGGAAGTGGATGTCGCGCCCGGGTGCGACCTGGACGGGCAGACGCTGGCCGAAGCGCACGTGCGTTCGCGCACGGGCGCGAACGTGCTGGCGGCACGGCATCAGGGCGACCGCCACATCCAGACGAGCCTGGCCGCCAGCTACCGGTTCACGGCCGGGGACGTGCTGGTGGTGCTCGGCACGGGCGACCAGATCGATGCGCTCTGCGAGCTGGCCGGGCGCCAGGATCGCGAGCACGGACGGCGGCATCGCCACGGGAGTTGATCCGGCGCGCCGGACCTCCCGCCGTGCCGCGCACCGTCAGTCCGGCCGGCGGACCACCAGCGGGTGATCGGCATCGCGGTCGGCATCCCCCCAGAAGCGGCGCGCATCGTACAACTGGCCGGCGTAGAAGTCCTCCGTGGCCGGCGAGGCGTCGGCAAGCTGGCCGCCATGACACCGGCGAATCGACCGCTCGAACTCCCGGGTGACCGGCCGATGGTCGTACAGCGGCGTCCCGGCCAGCGCATTGGCGTCGAGCGTCGTCAAGCGCACGCGGTCATCGTCGTCCTCCACGCGCGCACAGCCCACCGGGATCAGCAGATGCCGATCGTCGTCCGTGCGCATCACGGAGTGGTCCACCTCGACGTCCAGATACCGGGGAGCAGCCGCCGCCGTGTCCACGAGTATCGCGTGCACCTCGCCAATGCGCCGCCCGCCGGAATCCACCACATCCCATCCGGTTACATCCGCCACCCCATCCGCCAGCTCGAAGTCGTCCAGACTGTCGAGCGGCGCCAACTCTCCCTCGCGCACCACTCCACGCGGCACCATCCGGTCCGTTTGGCGTCTCGCCTTTTTGGTCATCGCGCTTTCCTCCTGACAGGTGAACAGGCGCGGCTCGTTGCCACGCGCCAGTACGGACGGCAGGGACCGTTCCAACGCGGTGCGTGAGGCGTGAGCGTGCCGACCGCGGCGCACCATGACGGCCGTCCGCACGCCGCGGCGGCGGTTGGTATGCAACCTGCCGCCCTTCACCGCCCTGCCCACCGCGGCGGGCAATCACGGAGTCCACGAGGAGGTCCTATGGAACGGCAATCGCTGGAAGGTCTCTACGTTGAACAGGTGCGCGACCTGTTCAACGCGGAGCAGCAGATTCTGAACGCGCTTCCCAAGCTCGCGAACAAGGCATCGCACCCGCAGCTCAAGCGCGCGCTCGAGGAGCATCATCGCGTCACGCAGAAACACGCGGAGCGACTGAGCGAGATCTTGCGGCAGGTGGGCGCGAGCAGCGAAAGCACCCCCTGCAAGGGCATGCAGGGGATCATCGCGGAGGGGGAGGAGCTGGTGCGCAAGTACAGCGACTCGGACGTGCTGGATGCGGCGATCATCGCCTCGGCGCAACGCGTCGAGCACTATGAAATCGCCGGCTACGGATGCGCCAGAACGTACGCCAACCTGCTCGGGCTCAGCGAGCAGGCGGACACGCTGCAGAAGACGCTGGACGAGGAAGGCAAGGCAGACCACACGTTGACCGATCTGGCCGAAGAGACGGTGAACGTGGACGCCATGAAAGTGTGACAATGGAACGGCGGCGCCGCTCGGCTTTGCCCGGGCGGCGCTCATCTGGTGCGCGCGTCGGGTCGCGCCCCGTCGGCACACCTCCGAATGACCCGGGTGGGGATCGAACCCACGACCTGCGGATTAAAAGTCCGCTGCTCTACCAACTGAGCTACCGGGTCGGCCACCCACAATATTACACGCGCCCCGCGCCACGCGCGCAATGGCATGCGCGGGGCGCGCGAGCGCGCGCGGACGCTGGCTGACGTGGCCGACCCGGGGTGGGGAGCGCGCCGGGGCTCAGCTCCGCGCGTCGTCGATCGCGTCGCGCTGCGGCAGCACGCGCGGAGCATAGACGGTCACCGCCGAGCCTTCGGCCACGAACGCCGAGCGCGGAGGAACGCGGAGGGCGTCGGCGAATGCCGGACCGTAGAGCGCGGCCACGTCCACCTCCAGTCGCGCCTCGGCGGCGCGCCAGACGCGCCACGACGGATGCGCAACGCGATATTCGACAGTGCGCCCATCGCGCTGTCGTGTGTACCCCCAATAGTGCTCGGTGATGAACTCGGCTTCCGAACCCAGTGCGAGCGGCGCGGCGGCAGCGGGCGCCGTGCGTACCGCGAGCCCCTCCCACCGGCCGGCGCGCCGCCATTCGTAGCGCAGCGTTTCGGGACTGCCATCCGGGCGGCGCCGGATCTCGTGTCGCATGGCAAGCGCGCGGTACGGCTCGTTGTACATCCACCGCGCCGTCCACGCGATGGCGCGACGCGGCACCAGCTCGCGGACAAACACCACGCCGCGACGCCACTCCCCTCCGTCACACCGCCGCACATAGAAGCGGAGGTTCGCCTCGTCGAAGTTCGCGTGCCACGGGATGCGCCACCCGCGCACGCGCGTGTGGAGGAACTGGAATCCCACCACGCTCACGTACGCAACCCCTTGCCACACGTCCAGCTCGGTTCCAGCCGGGACGAACGGGGCGAGCACCTCCGGCGCGATCTCGAAGTTGAGCATCGCCAGATCGCGCCATTCGGCGGTGAGGAACGGAGATGACGTCGACACGCCAGGCAAGATGCCGCGCCGCGCGCGGCGCGCCAGGGCGCGTCTATCCGTCCGCCGCGTATGCCATGGTGGTGATGAGCGCGTTGGCTTCCTGCCGCGAGTCCAGCCGCGTGTGCTGTACCACGATCGGCAGGTCCGATTCGATCACGCTCGCGTACGGCGTGCCCTTGGGGATGGGCTCCGGGTCGGTCAGCTCATTGAACCGAACGTGCAACGTGCGCCGCGCCGGAACGGTCACGCGATAGGGCCCAGCCGGATCGCGATCCGTGAAGTAAACGGTCAGACGCACCTCGGTGTCCTGATCGTTGGCGTTGAGCAGACAGGCCGTCTCGTGGCTGGTCATCTCCGGCTCCGGCCCGTGACTCCACGAGGGGATGTATCCCTCGGCAATGGCCCAGCGCGTCCGTCCGATCGGCCGTTCGTTCTTCACGCTCATGACTCACTCCTCGTCCCGGGTCGTGTCACCACGCGTCGCACGTCGCAGCGCGCAAGGCCTGTTCCCGCGCATCGCCTTCAGGGCAGGAACAGCCCTTACGGCGATGCCTCGAGGCGCTGCCGGTGGGCACGGGATCCGGATTTCTGTTCACGGACGACGGCTACACCATGACGAACAACCACGTGGTGCAGGATGCCGATCGCGTGACAGTCATGCTCCACGATCGACGGCAGTTCGACGCGCGCGTCGTGGCGCGCGGCCCGAGCACCGACGTGGCCGTGGTCAAGATCGACGCCACCGGCTTGCCGGCAGCCGCGCTCGGAAACTCCGACTCGCTCCGTCTCGGGCAGTGGGTGCTCGCTCCGGGAAGTCCACTGGGCCTCAAGTTCACCGTGACTGCCGGCATCGTGAGCGCCACCGGCCGGTCGATCGGGATTCTGGCGGAGGGAGCACAGCAACAGCCTCCACAACCCGGAGCGCAGCCCACCGCGGCGCCACTGGAGGATTACATCCAGACGGATGCGGTGATCAACCCGGGAAACTCCGGCGGTCCGCTGGTGAACCTGTCCGGCAACGTGGTGGGGATGAACAGCGCCATCGCCAGTCCAACCGGAGCGTTTGCCGGCTATGGGTTTGCCGCGCCCATCGACATCGCGTGGCACGTTGCTCGCGCGCGTCGTCCGCGACGCACGTGGCGGCCCGCTCTCGCTCGTGGTGGACGATCCCGCGGTGGGACGCACCATCATCAACTACGACCTGCGCGGCTGACGCGCCGCGCCGCGCCGGCCAGTCTCACGCGGCCGGTCGGCAACCGTGCGAACGCCACGGCGTGAGGCCGTCACCGCGGTGCCGGCATGCCCGGCATGTCGCGCATGGTCGCGTGAGGCTGCATGGCTGGCGGCGCGAGGCGCGCGTACACCGCGACACCACGCGGAAGGCGCGATCCGTAGATCGGCTCGAGGGCGCCGGGGACCACGTTCACCGTGGCGAGTGCACCGATCGCGATGCTCGCCCGCGTGTGTGGCCAGAGCGCTCGCGCGTAGCCCAGCGTCACCTCGCCCACACTGGCCGCGGCGGCCGCACTCCCCGGCGCGAGATCGAGATCGCCCGATCGCTTGCGCACAAACTCCGCACGCGCGAACAACCGGTGCCGCGCATCGACCACCAGATCGCTTTCGGCGAGCACGCTGTTGTCCACGTGTCCGTCGTGCGCGTTGGCCCCGTAGATGAGCGCGTGCGACCACGTTCGCGCCGCCGTACCCCCGCTCGCGTGGAGCACCGACACGGTCACGCGTGTGATCGACTCATGGGGGGCGAGCGCCTCGGGGCTGGACAGATGCGCCCCCGACGCCGAGAGACTCCATGCTGGGCACGGATTGGCCGTTACACGCACCGCGTAGGAATCGAGCCGCCGTCCCGCATAGTCGAAGTTGGTCCGGATCTCGTTTGGTTCACGCCCGTTGAAGAGCGACGCCTCGAGCTTCACGCGCCGCGTAAAGAGTCCGGCCGTTACGACCCCGAACGTGACGTGCGTCGCATCCTGCCAATGGTGCGCGATCGGCGCGAGTGGAAGGTCGGCGGCGGACGGACGGTGCGGGAACGCGGGCGGGCCGAGGGCCGGCTCCCCTACGGGCGCGAGATACAGTTCGGCCGCCAGGGTGCGCGAGAGTGCGTGCTGGAACAGCACCGCCGCTTCCATGACCAGATCATGCGGGTGCTGTCGATCGTGGAGGGGCGCGCCGCCGAACGCTTCCCCCGACTGCAGGAGGAGCGGGTAACCGCGGCGTCCGATCGTCCACGGCTCCGCGCTCACCATGCCGCGGAGGGCCATTCGTCCGCCGCCCATCGAGCGCGCGGCTTCCAACATCCCCCAGTTGATGCTGCCCAGCTTGGCGTCGCCCCGCAGACCGAACTGTCGATCGTACACCCCGAACACCACGCCATGGATCATGAGCGTCCACGCGCCGGCGGCCGCATGATACGCCCGCATCGGAGCGCCGTCGGGGAGCCAGCTCGTGCCCGACCCCAACCGCGACGCCGGAATGTCGAGCGGAAGCTCCTGCATCCCAACGACGTGTGCGTGGGACGTCGCCTGGGCCGCTCCAAGCTGCGGCGCCAGGAGCAGGGCTCCGAGCACGACGGGCGCTCGCATCCAAGGCTTGGCGTTCGGGCGCCCCCTCAGGGTCCGCATCAGCAGCGAATCTACATGCCGTTCTCCTCGACCGTGCGTGAGCGGCATCGTCGAGGGGCGTCGTCGAGCGTGGACTCACGGCAACCGAGCGGGACACTCCACACTGCGGGCGCCGTTTGGCGGATCGGCAAACGAACGCGGCGGGACGCTTTGGCGTCCCGCCGCGACCTTCCGTGCCTCACGCCTCGTCAGGGCGTCGCGGTGGCGACTCCCTGCGGAGAGTTCCCCTTGGACTCGACGACGAACACCACGCGCCGGTTCTGCTCGGCGCCATCGTCGTTGCCCCACGCGCCGGGGACCACCAGCCGCGTCTCGCCATAGCCGACGGTCCGCAGATCGTTGCTCAGACCGTTGCTCGCCAGATACGAACTCACCGACTGTGCACGGCGCTCGGACAGCCGCTTGTTATAGCGCGCCGCGCCGGCCGGATCGGCAAACCCCTCGACCGTGATCACCGAACCGCCATAGTACTTCTGCGCCACCTGCGCAAAACGATCGAGCGCCGCCTTGTCCTCGTCACGGATCGTCGCGTCGTCGAACGCGAAGTGTACCGGGAAGGCGAACTGCAGTCCCTCTTCGAGCGCGGTGATCTTGGCTCCGAACTGGGAGCGCAGGCTGTCCAGGTCGCTGCGCAGGGAGTTGATGTCGGCGGAGAGCGCGCTGTCACCAGCCATGCGCTCCTGCCGCTCCTGCCCCACCGCCACCGTCACGGTGGAGTCGGTGTACGCGTTCGATTCCGCGACGCGATCCCGCACATAGCCCTTCGTCGCGCAACCGGCCATCACCGGGGCGACGATCGCGAACAACGCCGTCGTCTTGAGTCGAGTGGTGTGCATTTTCAGTCTCCGAGTTCGCACCGTCCACCAGGTGCTGTGGTGAGGTTCCCGACATTGCACGGGCAGTGTGCGAATTCCGTGCCCGGCTCGATTGCCTGTATCCTACGGGCCATCGTGCAGCATGGGCTGTGACAGGTGTCACACCGTGATCTGGGTCACGGTGTGATACTCACCGGCCCAGCCATTCGCCCCCGTCGACCACGAGGATGGCGCCGGTGACCCATGCCGCGGCCGGTGAGGCAAGGAAGGCCACGGCAGCGGCCACATCGGCCGGCGCGCCCCACCGCCCCAGCGGAATGTGGGCGCGCGCGTAATCGCCCATGGCCCGCTCCACGTTGAAGACGTCGGTGGGACTCGAGGCGGATGTGGGGCCGGCGGCGTCAATCCCAGTCGGAGGCGTCTGGGGTGCGGGGCGCGCGAACGCCTTGCGCACACCCTCGGTGGGAATTGGCCCGGGCGCGACCGCATTCACGCGTACACCGTAGCCGGCCCACTCGCGCGCCAGCGTTCGCGTGAGCGCGTCGATGCCCGCCTTGGCGGCGGTGGCGTGCGCCATCTGCGGCCAGCCGCGGTAATGCAACGTCATGGAGATGTTCACGATGCATCCGCCGCCCACGCGCCGCATCACCGGCACGACGGCCTGTGAGCAGTAGAACGTGCCGAACAGATCGATCTCCACCACGGCGCGCCACGCGTTGGGCGACAGCGATTCCGACGGCGCGTAGAAGTTGCCGGCCGCGTTGTTCACCAGCAGGTCGATCCGACCGTGCGCCGCGTCCACGGCACGGGCCATCTCGTGCACGGCGCCGTGGTCGCGGACATCAACCCGGTGCGCACTGGCGCTGCCGCCCCGCGCGCGCAGGCGCTCCACCGCCGCGCGCAGGTGCTCCTCGTTCCGGCTGGCGATGACCACGTGAGCGCCAAGATCGGACAGGTACTGGGCGATGCCGAGCCCGATGCCGGTGCCGCCCCCGGTGACGAGTGCGACCCGCCCATCGAACAAGCCCCGGCGAAACACGTCTGCGGCGGACGCGGGAGCTGCCGCGGGCATGGCGCTCTCCCGCGCGGCCGCAGGCGGCTGCCCGGCACCGCTCATCGACCCGCTCGCTCGCCGGCAAGGACATCCTCAGCGGCTGCGCTGTCGACAGCCGCCGCGGGGCGTGGTTCGGTGGCCGTGTCGTGGGAAAGATCGCATGCCGCCGCGCCCGCGAGCGCTTTGACGACGAAGCTGCGGCGGTGGTGCGGGGTGGGCCCGGTGCCTGCCAGCGCGGCGATATGAACGGGCGTGGCGTAGCCGCTGTTCTGTTCCCAGCCGAACGCCGGGTAGCGGCGCGCGAGGTGCGCCATCAGGCGGTCGCGCGTGACTTTGGCCACGATGGAGGCACACGCGATGTTGTAGCAGCGGTCGTCGCCGTCCACCACCGCCGTGTGCGGCCATGCGAGGGCGCGGATTGGACGGCCGTCCACCAGTGTATGCTGCGGCCGCACCGGCAGCGCCCGCAGGGCGCGGCGCATGGCCAGCGTGCTCGCGTGATAGATGTTCAGGCGGTCGATCTCGCCCACCGACGCGGCGCCGATCGCCAGCGCCACGGCCCGCTCTAGGATGCGGCCGCAGAGACGCCGGCGCTCGGCCGCGGTGAGCAGCTTGGAGTCGTCCACACCGCGGATCGCCGCGACGTTCGGCGGCATGACGACGGCACACGCGACAACGGGGCCCGCCAGGGAGCCCCGTCCAACCTCGTCCACTCCCGCGATGAGCTGCATCCCCTGTTGCCGGAGACCCCGCTCGATCGCGCTCCACCGCTGGCGCCCGCGCGAGTGCCCACATGGCCGCCGCGGCCGTGGCGCCGCCACGGCTCAGGCCCCCTCGCCTCCCGTGCCGCGCACCCGCTTCTCCCGGATGCGCGCCGACTTGCCGCTGAGATGACGCAGGTAGTAGAGCTTGGCGCGTCGCACGCGACCACGGCGGACCACGGCCACATCGCCGATCATGGGACTGTGGACGGGGAAGATGCGCTCCACGCCCACCCCGTTGGAGACCTTGCGCACGGTGAACGTCTCGTGCACACCGCTCCCGCGACGCGCGATGCACACGCCCTCGAACGCCTGGAGGCGTTCCTTTTCCCCTTCCTTCACGCGGACGTTCACGCGCAGCGTGTCACCGGGCCGGAAAGGAGGAACGTCGGCGCGGAGGTACTCTTTTTGTGTTTCGATGAACGGATGCATATGTCGCTCCGGGCAAGGGGGACCGCGCCCGACTGATGACGAGCGGCCTTGGCAACGGCAGCCTTGGCGGCAGCTTCTGATGTAGACCGGGAAAGCTAACCTGCCGTCTGCATCCAAGCCAGAGCCGGCAAAGCGGCGGGTGCGACGGGAGACTCGTGCAGCGTGCGCGCCGGTAGCAGGGGTCACCCGCGCACGACCACGGTCTTGATGTTCACGAACTCCCGGATCCCCACTCTCCCGAGCTCGCGCCCATAGCCCGACTGCTTCACCCCCCCAAAGGGAAGCCGAGGATCGGACGCCACCATGGCGTTGACGAAAACCAGGCCGGCCTCCAGCTCGCGCGCAAACCGCTGCTGCTCCTCGGCGTCACGCGTCCACACCGACGCGCCCAGACCGAACACGGTGTCGTTGGCGAGCGCGATCGCGTCGTCTACCGAACCCACACGGTAGCAGGCCGCCACGGGGCCAAAGAGCTCCTCCCGTCGCGCGGGCGCGCCCTGGGGGATATCCGTCAGCACGGTGGGCGCGTAGAAGTTTCCCGCGCGTTCGAGACGCTGCCCCCCGGTGAGCACGCGCGCGCCGCCGTCTACCGTGCGCTGCACCTGCTCCTCGAGCTCGTGGAGAATGGCAGGCGTGGCGAGCGGTCCAACGTCCGTCGCCTCGTCCATCGGATCACCCACGGTGAGGCGATCCATGGCCGCCGCGAGCTCGCGCTCGAACTGCACGGCAACCTGCTCGTGCACGATGAACCGCTTGGCGGCGATGCACGACTGGCCGTTGTTGATGGTGCGGGCGGTGACCGCGGTGCGCACGGCGGCGTCGAGATCCGCGCTCGCCATCACGATGTACGGATCGCTGCCGCCCAGTTCCAGAACGCTCTTCTTGATGCGTGCTCCCGCTTCGCGCGCCACGCTGCTCCCCGCCGGGCCGCTGCCGGTGAGCGTCACAGCCACCACGCGCGGATCGGCGATCACGTCTGTCACCTGGGCCGCCCCGATGAGCATCGTCTGGAATGCACCTTCGGGAAAGCCGCCCTCGCGAAAGACGCGCTCGATCTCCAGCGCGCACTGCGGAACGTTGGACGCGTGCTTGAGCAGGCCCACGTTTCCGGCCATGAGCGCCGGCACGGCGAACCGGAACACCTGCCAGAAGGGGAAATTCCACGGCATGACCGCCAGCACGGGTCCGATCGGCTGGTACAAAATGCGGCTGCTCGTTCCCTCCCCCGCGTCCACCGGCTCATCGGCCAGGAAGCTCGCCGCGTGGTCGGCGTAGTAGCGGCACACCCAGGCGCATTTCTCAACCTCGGCACGCGCGGCGCGGATGGTCTTCCCCATCTCCTGCGTCATCGTGCGCGCGAGCGCCCGCTGGTCGCGATCGAGGATGTCGGCGGCGGCACGCATCCAGCCCGCGCGCTGCTCCATGCGCGTCGTGCGATAGGAGCAATACGTCCGCGCGGCTCGCGCCAGGCACGCCTCCACGTCCGACGCATCGTGCGGCGTGAACTCCGCGAGTGTAACACCGGTGGTGGGATTCACGGATGTGATCACGATTCTTCCCCTTGTTCTGGCTGCGCCCCGGGCGCGGCAGGCAACGGCGCCAGCCCGGCTGCGCGGCGCTCGCGCGTACGTCGCTCCCCTTCGGCGCGCCGCCAGGCGGCGATGCGCGCATGGTCTCCCGAGAGGAGCACATCGGGAACGGTGTATCCGCGATAGACCGCTGGCCGCGTGTAGCTCGGCGCGCTCACGCCCCCCTGCCAGAAGCTGTCGGTGTAGGCGCTTTCCGGATCGGACATCGCACCTGGCAGGAGACGTACCGTGGCGTCGACGATGGCCAACGCCGCCGCCTCGCCGCCGCTCAGCACGAAGTCGCCGAGGGAGATCTCCTCGGTGGCGAGATGATCGGCCACGCGCTGGTCGACGTCCTTGTAGTGACCGCAGAGCAGCGTGAGCTCGCGCCCGGCGGCGAAGCGCACCGCGTCTTCCTGCGCGAAGCGACGCCCGCGCGCGGACACGAGCACGATCGGCGCGCTCACGCCCAAGCTGTCCACCGCCTCGAAAAACGGCTCCGGCTTCATGACCATGCCCGGACCGCCGCCGAACGGCGCATCATCGACCGTGCGGTGCCGGTCGTGCGTGAACTCCCGTAGGTCCACCACGTGATAGGAGACAGCACGCGCGGCTGCCGCGCGCGCGGGGATGCTGAGCGACAAAGGAGTGTGGAAGAACTCCGGGAAGATGGTGACGACCGTGACGCGGAGTGTCACTCGAACAAACCCTCGGGGAGCGAGAGCGTGACGCGGCGCGCCTCGCGGTCGATGGCGCGCACGAATTCGGCGTGCAGCGGAACGAGACCGCGGCCACCGGCGTGTGCCACCTCCAAGAGTGTGGCGCCGGGGATCTCAAAGAGATCGGTCACCTCGCCCAACGCGGTGCCGTCCGTGGCCACGGCGCGCATCCCGATCAGCTCGTGGACGAACGCCTCACCGGGTCCGGGCGGCGCGATCTCGCTCATGGGAACCAGCAGGTAGCGTCCGCGCCACGGCTCGGCGTCATCGCGCGAGCGCACGGCGTCGAGCGTCACGAGGAGCATCTCACCGTGGCGGCGCGCACGGGTGACGACCACGTCGCTCGCCGCTCCCGCCACGACATCGCCATCGGTGTTGCCGGCGATCAAGCGCCGCCCCGGAGCAAAGGTGCGCTCCGGTTCATCGGTGATGGGTTGGACGACGAGCTCGCCCCGTACGCCGTGCGGTTTCCGAACGCGCCCCACGATGACGTACTCGGGCGCGTCCACGCTACGCCTCCGCCGCGGGCTCCTCCGCCACCGGAACCGCTGTCGCCTGACGGGTCGCACCCACGCGCGCTTCGTGCCGCTCCCGCAGGATGCCCGCGCGCCGCAACAGCGACCGCACGGTGTCGCTGGGGAGCGCACCCACGTCGAGCCAGTGATTCGCGCGCTCGGCGTCGACCTGCACGCCGGCGTCGCCGCTCTGCCGCGGATTGTACTGCCCGATGTTCTCGATGAACCGGCCGTCGCGCGGACTCTTGCTGTCGGCGACGACGATCCGGTAATACGGCATCTTCTTGCGTCCAACGCGACGCAGGCGGATACGCACTGCCATGGTGATGCTCCCCGTGCAGAGACGGTGCTGCCGTGGGCTCCTCGCGTACCCGGGCGTTCCGGGCCGCGCCCACGTGTTATCCCATTCCCATCATCGGCGGCAGCCCCATGCGGCCGCTCCCCAACTTCTTCATCATCTTCTGCATCTCGCGGAACTGGTCGAGCAGACGGTTCACTTCGCTCACGGGACGTCCCGACCCCTTGGCGATCCGCGCCCGGCGACTGCCGTTGATGATCGACGGATTCTGCCGCTCGGTGGGCGTCATGGACAGCACGATCGCCTCGATGTGCTTCATCCGCTGCGGATCCACCTTGGCCTGCTTGAGCGCCTTGGCGTTCACGCCCGGGATCATCCCCAACAGCCCTTCCAGCGGGCCCAGCTTCTGGATCTGCTTGAGCGTGGTGAGAAAATCCTGCAGGTCGAGTCCCTGTCGGCGGACTTTCTTTTCCAGCCGCCGCGACTCGTCGTCGTCGAACGCCTGCTGTGCCTTCTCGACGAGCGTGACGACATCCCCCATCTGGAGGATCCGGCCGGCCATGCGGTCCGGATGAAAATCCTCCAGCGCGTCCACGCGCTCGCCCACGCCGATGAACTTGATCGGCTTCTTGGTGACGCCAAAGATCGACAGCGCCGCTCCGCCGCGCGCGTCGCCATCCATCTTGGTGAGCACGATCCCGCTGATGCCGAGTGCGTCGTCGAACCCGCTGGCGATCCGGACCGCGTCCTGGCCCGTCATACCATCCGCCACGAGGAGAATCTCGTCGGGGTGCACGGCTTCCTTGAGCCGCTGCAGCTCCCGCATCATCTCCTCGTCGATCTGCAGCCGGCCCGCCGTGTCGACGATGACCACGCGTTCGCGCGCGCGCCGTGCGTCCTCCACGCCCTGCCGCGCAATGCGCACCACGTCGGTGCTGTCCCGCTGCAGCGAGATGGGCACGTTCACCTGCCGTGCCAGGGTCTCCAGCTGGTCGATGGCCGCCGGCCGGTAGACGTCCGCTGCCACGAGCCGCGTGGACCGGCCCTCGGCGGCGAGCTTCCGCGCCAGCTTGGCCGCCGTGGTCGTTTTCCCGGAGCCCTGCAACCCCACCATGAGAATGATCGTGGGCGGGACCGTGCTGAAGCGCAGCCCTTCGCGCTGCTCCCCCAGCATGGTGGCCAGCTCGTCGTGGACGATCTTGACCAACTGCTGGCCGGGCGAGACGGACTTGAGCGTGCTGACGCCCACCGCCCGTTGCTCCACCCGCTCCAGGAATTCCCGAGTGAGCTGGAAGTTGACGTCCGCCTCCAGGAGAACCCGCCGGACCTCGCGCAGTCCCTCCTTGATGTCGGCTTGAGACAGGACCCCGCGCCCACGAAGGCGCGAGAAGACCGCATCCAGCTTTTCGCTCAGCTCGTCGAACATAGCCTTTAAACGTAGATCCGATTAGAATTTAGAGCAAGGGAGACGATTCCCCCCGCGCGTGTTACTATTGCAGGCCGCCTGCGCACCCGCACGGTGGTCCGCAGTCGCCCCCGGGATCACACTCCCGGTCGCCACACCGCCCTCCGGTCAGACTCTCCACCGCCGCCCCGATGGCCAAAGCCCAGCACAAGGAAGAGATCCTCACCGCGGAACTGCCGCCGACGCTCCCGCTCATGGCGCTCCGCTCCACGATCGTCTACCCACTGGGAACGATCGCCGTCCAGATGGGAGCACCAGAGAACCTCGAGATCATCCGCTCCGCCGACGAAGGAAATCTGATCGTCGGGCTGGTGGTGGCCGGGGGCGAGCTGGACGAGCCGATCAACCCGGACGCGTTTGTGGGCCGCGTGGGCGTGGCCGCCCGCGTCCACGAGCGGATCAATCTGCCGGGCGACACGGTCCAGATCACGCTCCAGGGACTGCGCCGCATCGTGATCGAGTCGGTGGCGCAGCGCGTGCCCTTCCCCATGGCGCGTGTCAAGGGGGCGCGTGAGACGCCGCTGGATCCGGTGCACGGCGAAGAGCTCATGGCCCGATTGGTCTCTGCGGCCGAGACGCTGGCCGAGCTGGTGGATCGTATTCCGGACGAGGTGCCGGCCATCCTCAAGATGAACATGTCCGACCCGGGTCGCTTTGCCGACCTGGCGGCCACCAACATGAACTTCCGCATCGCTGACAAGGACGAAGTGCTGCAACGGCTGGACATCGGCGAGCGCATCCGCTTCGTGTTGAGCCGCCTGGAGCGCGAAGTAGCACGCGCGCGCGTGATGGAGGACATCAAGCGGCAGACCGAGGTGAAGATCGAGCAGCACCAGCGGGAGTTTTACCTGCGCCAGCAGCTGCGCGCCATCCAGGCGGAGCTGGGAGAGACGGACCCCAGCGAGAAGGAAGCGGCCGAGCTCCTGGAGAAGATCGACGAGGCCAAGCTCCCGGAGAAGGTGGAGCACGAGGCGCGGCGCGAGACGGAGCGCATGCGGATGCTGTCGCAGGCGTCCAGCGAGTACCAGGTCATCCGAACGTATCTCGACTGGATCCTGGCGCTGCCGTGGAACGCGCGCTCGGGCGACGAGGAGATCGAGCTGGCCAAGGTGCAGGAATCGCTGGACGAACACCACTACGGGCTGAAGGAAGCGAAGGAGCGCATCATCGAGTACCTGGCCGTGCGCAAGCTCCGCGGCGGCGACCCGCATGGCCCCATCCTGTGCTTCGTCGGCCCCCCTGGGACGGGCAAGACGTCGTTGGGCGAGGCGATCGCGGGCGCGATCGGGCGGGAGTTCTACCGCATTTCCGTGGGCGGCGTGCGCGACGAGGCCGAGATCCGTGGACACCGTCGCACGTACGTGGGCGCCATGCCGGGACTGCTGCTCCAGGCGCTCCGCCGCGTGGGCGTGAAGGACGCGGTGTTCATGATCGACGAGATCGACAAGATGTCGAGCGGCGGAGCGTCGGGGGACCCGACGGCCGCCATGCTCGAGGTGCTCGACCCGTCGCAGAACAACTCGTTCGTCGACCACTACCTGAATCTGCCGTTCGATCTGTCGTCCATTCTCTTCATCTGCACGGCCAATAATCTGTTCGACATCCCCGCGCCGCTGCGCGACCGGATGGAGATCATCCGCATTGCCGGCTACACCATCGAGGAGAAGGTGGAGATCGCCTGGCGCTACCTGCTGCCGCGGTTGCTGGAGGAGCACGGGATCACCGACAAGGACATCCAGTTCACGGACGAGGTGCTGAGCTTCATCTCCAGCGGCTATTCCCGGGAGGCTGGACTGCGCGGGTTCTCGCGCAACATTTCCTCCCTCATGCGCAAGCGCGCGCGCAAGAAGGCGGAGGGAGAAGAAGGCGCCTGGGTGGTGGACCGCGCGGCGGTGGAGGAGATCCTGAGCGCGCCGCGGTACGCCAACGACGCCGCCGAAACGGAGCCCGAGATCGGGACCGTGACCGGGCTCGCGTGGACCTCCACCGGCGGCGACATCATGGTCATCGAGGCGCTCAAGATGCCCGGCACCGGTCGCCTCGTCGTCACCGGCCAGTTGGGCGATGTGATGCGGGAGTCGGTGGACGCGGCGTACTCTTACGTCCGTTCGCGCGCCGCCCAGCTGGCCATCGAGGAGAGCCTGTTCCGCGAGGTGGATCTGCACATCCATCTTCCCGCCGGGGCAATCCCCAAGGACGGACCGAGCGCCGGGATCACGCTCACGCTCGCCATTGCGAGCGCGCTGAGTGAGCGCGCCGTTCGGCGCGACCTGGCGATGACGGGGGAGGTCACCCTGCGCGGAAAAGTGCTGGAGATCGGCGGCGTGAAGGAGAAGGTGATGGCCGCGTATCGCTCCGGCCTGCGCGAGGTGATCCTTCCCAAAGCCAACGAAAAGGAATTGCGCGACGTCCCCAACGAGGTGCGCGCGAACATGGCCTTCACGTTCGCCGGGACAATGGACGAAGTCCTGCGACTAGCGCTTCTCCCCAAGCCGGAAACCGCGGTAGCGGATCAGCCGGTGCGCGAACCGGAGGGCGAGCGGCGCGCGGGCAAGCGCCCGGTGCCCGTGGTGCCCGAGCGGACGCCACATCATGCTGGCGGGGGATACGCGCCCGTGGCGGAAGCGCCGCCCACGCCGGTGGTGCGCCCGGGGATCGACGTAGCCGTGCCGCCAGGATCGGAGCGCCGCTGACGCGCACCGGCCGCGCGCGCCTCGCACCCTGACCACGGCACATGCCCTCGGTCTGGGTCTCGCTCGCGCTCAACGTCACGTTCGGCGCCATCGCCGGAGGTGTCACCAACGCCATCGCCGTCTGGATGCTCTTTCATCCCTACGAGCGACGCTTAGGCCTGCAGGGCGCCATCCCCAAGAACCAGGATCGCCTGGCGAAGAGCATCGGCCGCACCGTCGGTGAGCGGCTGCTGACCCCGGACGACATCATGGCGGAGATCTCCGACGCCGGCGTCCGGGACACCTTCACCGCCAAACTCACCGAGTTCCTGGATGCGTTCCTCCAGACCGAGCGCGGCCCGGTGTCGGAGACGCTGCCCCCTGCCGTATACGCGGAGGTCGAGCGGACGCTGGCGGCGGTGGGCCCGCAGGTGGGCGAACGGCTGCACGCGTTCGTGGAGTCACCCGAGTTTCACGACCGCGTGCGCGACTTCGTGGCGCACACGCGCGCCGAGCTCGCCACGCGTCCGCTCGCTGACGTGCTCACACCGGAGCGCCGCGCGGAGATGCACGCGCGCGCGGTGGCGTGGGCCGACGAGGTGGCACACTCGCCCGAGCTGGAGCGCGGCATCCGCGAGTACCTCGAGCGACGCGCGCACGATCTGCTGGGCTCCACGACGCCGATGGTGGAGCGCATTCCTGAGTCGGCGGTCGACACCCTGGAGCGCGCCGTCCAGGACTATCTCCCCCTCGCGGTGGAGCGCGTGGGCGTGTTCCTGGGACACCCGGCGTCGCGCGAGCGCATTCGCGAGTCGCTGCACGGACTGTTCGCGCGCTTCGTGGACGATCTGCGCTTTCACGAGCGCGTGATCGCGCGGCTCCTGGTCACGGAGCGCACGCTGGAGAAGGCGCTCGACGCGATCGAGCGCGACGGCGTAGACCAGGTGGCGTCGCTCCTGGAGGACCCTCTCGTGCGCGACGAGATCTCGCGCACCATCAACGCGACGATCACCGAGTATCTGCGCAAGCCGCTGGGCGAGCTGGTGGGCGGTCCGGAGACGGAGCGCGCGGCCGCGCTGGTGCGCGTGGCGGGCGACTCCCTGCTCCGTGCGCTGCGCGCCGAGCAGACGCACGCGTTTCTCGCCGCCAAGATCGACCAGGTGCTGTCGCGCGCGGAGGGGCGCACGGTGGGCGACGTGCTGCAGGCGATCGACGACGACACGCTGGCGCGATGGATCGTGCAGGGCGCGCGTACGCGTCAGGTGCGCGACTGGGTGGAACAATCGGTCACGTTCGCCGTCGGTCAGCTCCTGCACCGTCCCATCGGCCGCGTTGGCCGCTGGCTGCCGGACGACGCGGCCCCGCGCATCGCCTCCGCCCTCGCTCCGTCCCTGTGGGGGTGGGTGCAGATACAGTTGCCCCGACTCGTACAGCAGTTCGACGTGGAGGGCATGGTGGAGCGCAAGGTGCGCGGCTTCAGCGTGGAGCGCATCGAGGAGATCATCCGGCGCGTGACGCAGAAGGAGCTGGACCTCATCGTCCATCTGGGCTGGCTACTGGGCGGTTTCATTGGGCTGGTGAGTTTCCTCACCGCCCAGCTCACGACCCGCTAGCGCCGCCCCGCCGCCTCACGGCGCCAGCCGCACCTGCCGCACGTCGATCGGTGTGGGGTTGGCGCCCTGCGGCACATCCGTGTACAGCACCATTTGGCGGCCGTCCACCGTGCCGCCCCACAGCGACAGCGTGCGCCCTCGCGCCGCGTAGCGCACGCTCTGGGCGGATGGGGAGGTGACCGGCGGCCGCCCGAAGCGGTTCTCGATCACCGACCGCATCGCTTCGTAAAAGTCGGCGGCGTCGGGCGTGGTGTCCCACACCGTCACCCACGCAAGACCGTCTCCGCGCGGCGTGGCGAGCACCGCGTAGCGATCTCCGTCCCAACCCGCCGCCGCGCGGACCGCCGTATTCTGGTCGCGCAGGTGCTGATACAGAAACAACCGCGTCTCGAATTCCCCCAGATCGTCGGCGTAGCGCACCGAGGCCCCACGGGGCCGGGGCAGGACGATCCGCGTGGGCTCGTCCCGCTGCGCGCCGAAGTACGCGTCGGGGTGGAGGATCTGCTCCGTGGACGTGGGCATGCTGTCGTACGGCATCCGCCCCGGACGGCGATCCTCGAACGCTCGCATGAACTCGGCACCGCTCAGGTAGGGAAAGATCAGGCTCTCCTTGATGAACGTGGGCGCCGATGCGTACAGAGGCATGCTCTCCCCGCGATCGCTCCGGATCGCGTCACGAATGCGGTCCCACCCGCCCGGGACACGCGATAGCGCATTCGCGCCGCCAGACATGGCCTCGATCTGGTCGAGCATGGCCTGACCCTCGAGCACCGCCTGCGCCGCCGACGACCGGTCGTTGTCCGTGGTGGCGCGCTCGAGCGAGTCGAGATCCAGGTACTGATCCTGGAGCGCATGAATGAGCTCGTGCGCGATGACGGTGGACGTCATCTGCTTGGGAGCGCCCTGCACCACGTACAGCACGTTGGTGTGCGGGTCGTAGAAGCCGGCGATCTGCTCGGTGAGCAGATCGGTGAGAAATGCCTCCAGGTTGAGCGAATCGGGGATCATGCCGAGCCGCTTGTACGCCGCCTCGCGTCCCACCAACTGGCTGTCCGCCACCTGATCCTTGAACTGCTGCACCAGGAACTCCCGCACCTGCTCCTTGCTGCGCGCCTCGACAGTGGGAGGCGTCTTGAACGTGAGCCCCACCGTTTTCTCCACGCGTGGCACCATCGTCGCCGCTTCGCGCGCGTAGGGCCCCGCGCCGCGCACCTCGCCGCGCTCAGCGCATGCCGCCAAGGCCACGAGCAGCGCCAGCGTGCTCGTGGCGACCGGCCGGTTGACCGTCACGCACCCCCATCGCCCAGCGACCACGCGCGGCATGCCTCTGCGCCCGTCCGCGCCCTTGCTCATCACGCTCCCTCCAAAGGATGCGACACCAATGCACGCGTCGGCTGTTGACCGTCACGTTCGCGCTCTCGCGGCATGCCGCCCTCCTCCGCCCAATGGATGCTGCGCTCCGTGGCGACTCCGACCACCCGCGCCACATCGCGGCCGCGGACCACGACGCCCTCCGCCTCCAACCGCTGCCGCAGGTCCCGCTCCACGGCAGTCAGTTCTTCGCGCATGGCGTGTCGCGACGGCTCGGACGCGTGGGCGCGGCTGTCGCCCTGGGCCAATGGTGCGCTGGCTGGGGATGCGGGCGCGGCCGACGCCGCATCAGCCGATGACGCCGCCCCCGCGGGGGCAGGACGCGGCGCTGCCGTTCGTCCCGACAGCGCCGCTTCGATGCCGGCGCCGAGACGCTCCAGGGCGGCGATCCCATCGCGCGCCATGCGCTGGAGCGGATCGGCCACCCGTTCATCCTTCTCCGCCGCACTCGGCGCCCCCTCGGGCGCCAGCGCGCCGGCACGCAGCAACTCGCGGCGCCGGAGCACGAGCGCTTCCGTGTCCGGGCGCAGGACCGCACGCGCCTGCAGATGCGCGCACGCTTCGTCCAGTGCGTCGATGGCCCGGTCGGGGCGCGCCCGGTCGGGCACGAACGCGTCCGTGATGCGCACGGCGGCCACGAGCGCGTCGTTGGACACCACCACGTTGTGGTGCCGCTCCAGCCCGCTGCGTCGCGCATCCAGAATCTCCGCCGTCTGGTCGGCCGAGAGCTCGCGGACCACCAACCGCTGGAAGCGTCGCTCGAGGGCCGCGTCGGCCTGAATCCAGCGCACGTATTCGTGATCAGTGGTGGCGCCGATCATGCGGAACGTGCCGCGCACGAGCGCCGGCTTGAGCATGTTCGCGGCGTCCATGGCGGAACCCATGGCCGACCCCTGGCCCATCAGGTTGTGCAGCTCATCCACGAACAGGATGGCCGATGCCTCGCGCGATACCTGCGCGATCAGCGCGCGCATCCGTTCCTCGTATTGCCCCCGATACATCGTGCCCGCGAGCAGTGCCACGTGATCCAGCGAGAGGAGCCGCGCGTCGCGGAGCGCGAGCGGGACGCGCCCGGCCGCGATGTGCTGTGCCAGCCCTTCGACGATGGCCGTCTTGCCCACGCCGGCCGGACCCACGAGCACGGGATTGTTCTTGCTCTGGCGCAACAGGATATCGATGAGCCGTTCGACCTCGGCATCTCGGCAGCGCACCGGCTCCAACCGGCCCTCGCGCGCCTCCGCCGTGAGATCTCGCGTGAAGCGCTCCAGGGCGCTCTCAGAATGCAGGACGTCGTCGAACATCATCACCCTTGATCGATGCGAAAGACCCTACGCGCTCGCCATGCGCCGGGTGTCTCCGCCCCGACGGCGAGCGCTGCGCAGCACCCCTGGTACCCGACGCCTGACGGCGCCAGCGCGCTGTGCCGTCAGATGCCCACCACAGTGTGAAGATACCAATCGATCACCTGCTGGCCCCAAAGGAGTGTCACCAATCCGGCCGGCGCCAGGAAGACCCCAAACGGCACGAGCGGGAGGGTGAACGCCTCACCACGCCTGCGGCTGCGGATCCACCCAATAGGATACACCACGGCAAGAAAAACGACCGCCCCGATCAGCGCGCCGACGAATACCGTGAGGAGCGTGCGGCCCGGCCCCAGATGCGCGCCGATCATGGCCATGAGCGTCACGTCACCGAATCCCATCGCCTCCTTCTTGAACGCCATCTCCCCCAGCCATCCGGCAATGGCGATGACCCCCGCGCCCACACACGCCCCAATGAGCGCGTCGTACAGCGCGGCGAAGGGCGCCGTCTCATGCGTGAACGCGGCGAAAGCCGCGCCGACGAGTGCGATCACCAGGCCAAACGCGGTGAACCCGTCGGGAATGACGTAATGGAGCGCGTCGGTGAGGACGACCCCCAGCAGGACGGTGCCGAAGAGCGCCACGCGCAGCGCGGTGATGCTGGGCCCGAAGGCGGCGGCAGCGCCCGCCCAGCCCAGAGCCACCACGAGCTCGACGGCGGGATACATGACCGAAATCCGCTGCGCGCACCCGCGGCACCGGCCGCGCAACGCGATCCAACTGAGCAGCGGAACGTTCTCGTACCAGCGGATCGGTCGCTCGCACTGCGGGCAGCGCGACGGCGGCCGCACGACCGACAGTTCCCGAGGCCAGCGCGCGACGCACACGTTGAGGAACGATCCCACCACCGCGCCCATCACGAAGGCAAAGGCGATGACGAGGGTTTGCGTGGATGGGATCACGGCATCAGAGCGTAAAGGAGAATCCCGGCGGCGACAGCCACGTTCAGCGACTCGACTCCGGGCGCCATGGGAACCGCCACGCGACGCGCGGCCAGGCTGGCGACGCGCGCCGATGTCCCTGCGCCCTCGTTGCCGACGGCCAGCGCCAGCCGTCGCGGCGCCCTCCGGGCATCCACGGGCGTGCCCATGCCGTCCGCCGCCCAGAGCACCGCTTCCCGCCGCTGGAGGAACTCGCCTAACGCGTCCCAGGTACAAGAAAAGGCAGGATGGCGGAAGTGCGCGCCCACCGCGCTACGGACGACCTTGGCGTTCCACAGGTCAACCGTGCCGGGGAGGGCCAGCGTCGCCAGAGCGCCCAGCGCCGCGGCAGTGCGAATGAGAGTACCAACGTTGCCGGGGTCCTGAACGCCGTCCAGCACCAACAGGCGCCACGGGTCCGTGGCATCCAGGGAGGCGATGTTCCACGACGGAACCGCCGCCAGCGCCAGGATCCCCTGCGGGTTGTCGGTGTCGGCGGCAGAGCGAAAGTCGGCATCGGAGACCAGGTCGATCGTCGCGCCGCGGCTCGCCAGCGCATCGCGCAGCGGCGCGATGCGCGGCGCGGTTTTCGCCGTCTCGGACAGCAGGACGCCCGTTACGGAGAGCGCGGACCGCACCAGCTCCTCCACGGCACGGACGCCCTCGGCGACGAACAGATCACGCCGTGCGCGCGCCTTGCGGCGCTTGAGGTCGCGGGCTAGGGTCAGAACCTGCATGCTGACGACGGAATGCTGATTGGACGGAAGGTCGACCCGTTGCGCACCGCACGGGCACACGCAGAGGGATTCATGAGACGTCGATTTTTAGGCGCATCGCTCGCACTCGCGTTGGCCGGATGCGCCATCTCCACACAGCAGGAAGTCCAGCTGGGTACGCAGTACGCCCAGCAGATCAACGCGCAACTCCCAATCGTACAGGATCCGGAGGTCAGCCGGTACATCAACGTGCTGGGCGATTCGATCGCCAAGCTGTCCGACGACCGGAACCTCGAGTGGCACTTTTTCGTGATCAACAGCGCCGAGGTCAACGCGTTCGCCGTCCCCGGCGGGTTCGTGTACGTCAACCGTGGTCTGATCGAACGCGCTCAAACCATGGACATGCTGGCGGGCGTGCTGGGTCACGAGATCGGCCACGTGACCGAACGACATTCTGTCAAGCAGATGCAGAATGCGCAAACCGCAAACATCGGCGTGGGGTTGGCGTGCATCCTGACCCGCATCTGCGAGAACGGCGCGGCCCGTGCGGCCGTCGATTTAGGTGGAACGGCGCTGTTCGCCAGCTTCAGCCGTCAGGATGAAGCGGAGGCCGATGCGAAGGCCGTCCCGTACGTGGTGCGCGCCGGCATCGACCCGCGTGGGATTCCGGCCATGTTCCGGGTATTGCTGGACGAGCGCCAGCGCCAGCCCGGCGCCGTAGAAGCCTGGTTCGCCACGCACCCGCTCGAGGAAGATCGCATTGCGGCCACGCAGGCGCTGATCGATCAGATCGATCCGTTGATCCTGCAGTCGCTCACCAAGGACACGCCAAATTACCAGCGGTTCAGAGAGCGCGTACACGAGCTGCCGCCCCCGCCCCCGCCTCGGCAGCGCGGAGGCTAGAGCCCGCGCTTCCGCGCCGCCTCGAAGCGCATACGGTGCGCGCGCGCCAGCAGTTCGTGCACGCTCACGCGCTGCCGCGGCTCGGCGGAGAGCATGCCGACCGTGAGCGTGAGCCTCGGACCGCCGGCCGCCGCCGCGTTGCGCGCGTCCACGTTCTGCTGCAGACGCGGACCGAAGATCTCCACCACGTCGGCCGACGAATCGAGCGCGAGGACGGCAAACTCATCGTCTTCCACGCGCGCGATGATATCGGACGCGCGAAAGGTGGCGTTCAGGACCTCCGCCGTGGCCAGCAGGAGCCGTTCGCGGTCGCGTCCCTCGGATCCACTCCCCAACAGCGCGAGGTCCTCCACGCGCGCCAGGACGAGCAGCAGCCCCCGCGTGCGGGGGAGGAGCTTGAGGTGATGCTCGGCAAGCGTGAGAAAGCCGCGGCGGTTGTACGTCCCGGTGAGCTCGTCGGTAAGGGAGAGTTGGCGGAGCATCTCCTGCAGCCGGTGCCGCTCCAGCGCGTAGCGCAGCACCCGCGCGATGAGCTCCCCGTCCAGCGACCCGTGCGGCAGGTAGTCGTGCGCTCCATGCTGCACGGCGCGAGCGCCACACGCCTCATTGCCCTCTGGCGAGACGACCACGAGCGGAAGTGCCGGGTACTCGGTGCGCAGCCGGCCGAGGACGTCTTCTCCCTCATCTGCCGGCAATGCGAGGTCCAGGAGGATGATCTCAACGCCGCCCTGCTCCAGCCGACGCGTGGCAGAAGCGAGCGTCGGCTCGTGCAGCACGCGGTACCGGGCGCCGGCGCCCATTGCGGACCCCGTCGAGCCGAGCGCCGTTTCCACGTGGCGTGCGACCTCGTGGGCCCGCGTGATGTACAGCATGTTAATGGTGGCGAGCTCCATGCCTCGGTCCCCGTGGGGTGGCGGGTGTCACAAAACATGACGCATGGCCGGCCTCCCGGTAACCCGGCGCCGCTCCGCCACTTCGCCATCGCGCGTTGTCAGACGGCCAGGCGACGGACATACTGAAACGATGCGGATCGCGCTTACGATCGCGGGCTCCGACTCCGGCGGCGGTGCCGGGGTCCAGGCCGACCTCAAGGTCTTCCATCGCTTTGGCGTGTTCGGCACGTCGGCCATTACGGCGGTCACGGCGCAGAATACGCGCGGCGTGATGGCGTGGAGCGCGATCGCTCCGGCGCTTGTGCGCCAGCAGATCGAATGCCGTGGCCACCGATCTGCGCCCGCACGCCGTGAAGTCGGGAATGCTGGGGACGGCTGACGGCGTGCGGGCCGTCGCGGCGGCCCTCCGAGCGCATGCGCTCGCGCCGTACGTGCTGGACCCCGTGCTGGTGGCGAGCTCGGGCGACCGGCTCCTGCAGCCGGACGCGGAGCGTGTGCTCCGCGACGAGCTGCTTCCACTGGCCACGCTCGCCACGCCGAACGTGCGCGAAGCGGCCGTGCTGAGCGCCATGCCCGTGACCGACGTGGCCGAGATGGAGCACGCCGCGCGAGCGTTGTGCCAGCGCGGTGCCGGCGCCGTGCTCGTGACCGGCGGCGACCTTGCGCCGTGGGCGGAGAGCGACGAGATGGCAGACGTGCTGTTCGACGGGACGGTCACCCATATCTTTCGCCACCCGCGCGTGCGCACGCGGCACACACACGGCACGGGGTGCACGCTCTCGGCGGCCATCGCCGCGCATCTTGCGCTGGCGTGTCCGTTGCATGACGCCGTGGAGCGCGCGCTGGCGTACGTGCAGCGCGCGCTGGAGACCGCACCGACGCTTGGTTCGGACGAGCCGGACGCGCACGGTCCGCTGAACCACTTCGCGTGACACCAGTGCACGACGCCGCAGCGTGACGCGCGGCGCGCGCCCGGGCGGCGCGGGTGTGCGCACGCCAGCGCCGGCACGCGAGCGCGGGCGATAGCTGCCGCGCGACCCGGGCGCGATCGCTACCGCGGCTGTGGCCGTGTGCTCCCGGACGCGCCGACCTGGGCGATCTCGCGGCGCGCGGCGTCGATCATCGCCATGCGCTCCTGCCAGGGGAGAAACGCGCTCGCGAACCCGTTGACGGCAATCTGGGACAGTTCGGCGAAGGTGAAGCCCAAATGGTGCGCTGCGTGGAGATACTCCTGGGTGAGCGTGGTGCCCGACATGAGCCGGTTGTCGGTGTTCAGCACGACGTTGAGCCCGCGGTCGAAGTACGCGCGCAGGGGGTGGGATGCATAGCTCGCTACGGCCCGCGTCTGCACGTTGCTCGTGAGGCAGATCTCAAGTGTGATGCGGCGGTCCGTCACGTACTGCGTAAGCGAGGAGTCCTCAATGAGCCGCGTGGCGTGCCCCAACCGGTCGGCGCCGCACAGGTGTACGGCCTGTCGCACGGACTCCGCGCCGGCCGCCTCTCCGGCGTGGACGGTGACGGCCAGATCGTGCTGGCGCGCGAACGCGAACGCGGCTGCGTGGGTCGCGGCCGGGTGCTCGCGCTCCGCACCGGCGAGATCGAATCCCACCACGCCGCGGTCGTTGTATGCCACGGCCAGCTCCGCCGTTTCCATGGAGTGCGCTGGCTCCATGTGCCTGAGCGCGCAGAGAATCAGGCGGCTCACGGTGCCGGCGGCGCGCGCACCGCGCTCGAGACCGCGGAGCGGCGCCTCCACCGCATCCTGCAGCGACAGCCCCTTGGCCGTGACAAGCGCGGGGGCATAGCGCACTTCCAGATAGCGCACGCCGTCGCGCGCCGCGTCCTCCGCCAGCTCGGCCGCGATGCGCTCGAGGGCGTCCGCGTGCTGCATGACGCCGACCGTGATGGCGAACCGGCGCAGGTAGTCGGACAGGCTGCACACATCGTCGCACACCATGTATCGCGCCAGCGCGTCAGCGTCGGAGGTCGGGAGCGCTACGCCGTACTCGCGCGCCAGGTCGAGCAGCGTTCCCGGGCGTAGCGAGCCATCCAGATGGCAGTGGAGCTCGGCCTTGGGAAGGCGCAGTATCTGCTCGCGAGTGACAGTCATGCGGCGACGCGTCTCACCCCTGGCCGCCGGTGGGGCGTGCGCGGACCGGCACGGTGCGGAAGATGGATCCGGCGGTCACGCTCGCGTCGGGCGACAGCGGAAGCCCGCGACTGTCCGTGATCAGCCGCTCGCCCCGCTCCACGGCCGCGGCGAGCGTCTCGGACTCCAGACGTACGGCATCCAGCGCCGTCGCGTGCGGAGCGACGACCAGTCCGCGCCCGTTCACGAACACCCTCACCGGGCGGGTCACGCTGCCTCGCTCTCGACCAGCGTGACGCCATGCAGGCCCGCGCCGACAGGGCGGCGCGCAAGGCCGCGCGCAGGGCGGCGCGGGACGTCTCCCCCGCGAGCGACCGCGACAGAACGCCATTCACGGTGTGCAACCATGGCTCCAAGTTAGCCCACGGACGTGCGCGCCGGGGAGCCCCGGGCCGCCCTGCCGAACCATCGCCGCACGCCGCGCGGCGTGCGGCGATGCGGAGCGCCACGCGGTTGACCGCACGCCCGTCGCGCCTCCATGTTGCCGCGCATGAGCGGACGTCTCGTCCCGCGCGCTGGGAACATCCCGTTGCTGTGGCGGCAGTCCGGCACCACGTGCGCCGCGGCACCATCGCGCGGCAACGGGAGCGCCGTCCGGAGCTTCAGCGCGGCAGCCACCGTCCTCATCGTGCTCGCCGTGCTGGGGGCGTGCGCGCGCGGCGGCCAGACGGTCCGCACCGACTCGGCCACCGGAAGCGTGGCCCGGAGCACCGGATCGGTGCTCACGCTCCGCCTGATCGACGTGAGCGACAGCCGCATCGGCGGGCTGGCGGTGCTCCTTGCCGATTCCGCGGCCACGGGCACACGCTATGTCCTGGTGGATGGCGGAGAGCACCCGCGCGAGGTGCTCCACGCGCTCCGCGCCCTCGGCGTGGACACCCTGGCGCTGGTGGTGCTCACCCATGCGCACGCGGACCACTATGGCGGGCTGACGGCAGTGCTGCGCGCTCTCCCCACGCGCGCCTTCGCGTTCAACGGCGACGCGCGCACGCTCGCGTCGTATCGCCGCCTCCTTGCCGCCGTCGAGGACTCGCACGCACGCGTGATCGTGGTGGACACGGCGACCCGCTCCGTGACCGTGGCGCCGGCCGGCGCGGGCGACACGGCGCGGCTCACGCTGCTCCGGCCGCCGGCCACGCCAGGGGATCGCGGGGACCCCGAGAACAACCGGTCGGTGGGCGTGCTCGTGCACTTTGGCGGCTTCAGTGCGCTCGTGCCGGGTGACGCCGAGCGCGACGAGCTGCGCTGGTGGATGCGCCAGTACGGGCGTATGCTGGATGTGGACGTGCTCGTGTCAGGGCACCATGGCTCCGCCAATGCCAATGCGACCGAACGGTGGTCAGACTGGTACCGGATCGTGACGCCCCGTGCGCTTCTCATCAGCGCGAACGGTCGCCAACATCCGTTCGCGGAGGTGATCGATTACGCCCGCGCGCAGGGGATCCCCGTGTACTGCACGCACACCTCCGGCGCCATTCGCGTTCGCGCCACGCCCGATGGACGATGGGCGGTGACGACGGAGCGGCCGGCTGCATGTACCGCGGGGAGCCAGCGACCGCGGCCGTGAGGAGCACCCACGGTCGCATGCGACCACGGAGCTATCCATTCGACACAGATTGGCACGAAGCGAGGGGTGGACCGCACTGCCACCCGATGCGGCGCTCCGCGTGAGCGCGTCCCGTCCGCACAACGACAGCAGCGCGCCCCACACCACGGGTGAGCGCGTGCTGGTGGTGGACGACGAGTCCGACATCGTGGCGCTCGTTGCCTACCATCTGGCCAGGGCTGGCTATCGTGTGGCGACCGCCGCTTCCGGCCCGGAGGCGCTGGAGACGGCGCGGCATCAACGTCCGGCGCTGATGGTGTTGGACCTCATGCTCCCCGGGATGTCCGGGTTCGAGGTGCTCGAGCAGCTCCGTGCCGACGACCGGACGCGCGACATCGCCGTGCTGCTGCTGACCGCACGCCGCGACGAGCCCGAGCGCATTCGCGGCCTCACGCTTGGCGCGGACGACTATCTCACCAAACCGTTCAGCGCCCCCGAGCTCGTGCTCCGCGTCGGTGCCATTCTCCGCCGCACGCGCGCGGCCGGAAGCGGGGCGCCCGACCTCCTGGCGATCGGCCCCCTCGCGATCGACCTGTCTGCCCATCGGGTGACGGTGGACGAGCAACAGGTCGAGCTCACACCGACCGAGTTCAAGCTGCTGCGGTTGCTGGCCGAACGCCGCGGGCGCGTGCAGAGTCGGTCGCATCTGCTGGAGACGGTCTGGGACGCCGCTCCCGACATCCAGACGCGCACCGTGGATATGCACGTGCAACGATTGCGCGCCAAGCTTGGCGCGGCGGGCGAGTTGATCGAGACGGTGCGCGGCTTTGGCTACCGCATGCACGCGCCGCGCCCCTCATCAGCGTGACACTCACCCGCCGCGTGCTGATAGCGTTGGCGCTCGTCGTGGCCGTGCTGGTGGTGCTCATCGTGGTGCTGAGCGGGCGGCGGCTGGAGCGCCAGTTGGGCGCGCTCACCCGCTCGCAGCTGCAGCGCGACGCTCGCCTGCTCGCGGACGAGTGGCTTCCGGGCATGAACGCGGACTCGTTGGCCGACGCCGCGGGAACAGCGTTGGGCCGTCGCGTCACGCTGGTCGACAGTGCGGGCCACGTGCTGGGAGACACGGATTTCGATCCGCCTGCGCTCGCGACACTCGAGAACCACTCCACGCGGCCGGAGATCGTGCAGGCACGCGACAGCGGGTGGGGGAGCGCCATCCGGTCGAGCGCCAGCACGCGCGACCGACGGATGTACGTGGCCGCGCGCGCACCGCTGGGGATCGCGCGCGTGTCCGTGCCCACCGCGCAGCTGGATGCCATCGTTGCGGAGGCACGGCGAACGGTGCTCCTGTCGGGACTCGTGGCGCTCGTGGTGGCGCTGCTCGCGGGCGTGGTGCTGGCGCGCCCCATCGTGCGGCCGCTCGTCGAGCTTCGGGATGTCACGCGCGCGATGGCGTCGGGGGACCTGTCCCGGCGTCCCTCGCTCGCGGCCAGCGGCGAAGTGGGCGAGCTGGCTTCGGCGATTCACCGCCTGGGTGAGGAGCTGCAACGGCGCCTGCTGCTGGTCCAGGAGGCCGAGGGTGTGAACGCGGCGATGGTGGAGTCGCTGCAGGAAGCGGTCATTGCGGTGGACGCGCATCGGAACGTCGTGCGGATCAACGCCACCGCGCGCGCGATGCTGCGTTTGGACAGTCCAATTCCCTTCCCGGCCGACCACCTCCCGCGCGAGCGCGCGTTCCGCGACGCGTTGGCGCACGCCCTCAAGGGCGGCGCGGTGGAGCACGAAGAGATCACCCTCGGCGCACGAACCGTGGCGCTCACCGCGCGACCGCTTCCGGAGGGCGGCGCCGTCCTCACGCTCTACGATCTCACCGCGGTCCGCCGGCTGGAGGCGATCCGGCGCGACTTCGTGGCCAACGTATCCCACGAGCTCAAGACGCCGCTCACGGTGATCAGCGGCTTCGCCGACGCGCTCACGAGCACCGACGTCCCGGACGACAAGCGCCGGCAGTTCTTGGAGGCGATCCGCACGCACGCCGTGCGCATGCAGCAGTTGGTGGACGACCTGCTCGATCTGTCGCGGATCGAGTCCGGGACGTGGGCCCCGCAGCCAGCACTCGTCGAAGTGGCAACCGCGGCCGCGGATGCACTCGCGCCGCTCCGCGCGGAGGCCGAGCGGCAACAGTTGCGCATCGACATCGTGGCCGACCCCGTTGCGCGCCTGGTGTGGGCGGATCCCACGGCGCTCCGCCAGATCCTGGGGAATCTCATCAGCAACGGCATCCGGTACAGCGGCAATGGCGGCGCGGTCACGATCTTCAGCCGACCCCAGCCACCGGGCACGGTCGTCGGCGTGACCGACACCGGGATCGGCATCGGTCCGGAGCACCTGACACGGATCTTCGAGCGGTTTTACCGCGCCGATCCGGCGCGGTCGCGCGCCGCGGGCGGCACCGGACTGGGACTGTCGATCGTTCGCCACCTCGCCGAGGCACATGGCGGTCGCGTCTGGGCGGAGAGCACGCTGGGGCGCGGAACCACCGTCGCGGTGTACTTTCCGCCGCCGCCGAATATGGAGGCGGCCGCCCCCTCGGGCGCGACAGGTTCCGTTACGCCCCAACCCCACCGGACGCGCACCGCCGGGACGGTCTGACCACCGCCCATGAAGCCGTTACGCGGTCGTGACGGTTCGATGGCGTGTCGGTGACCGTCTGGCGCCACCGTTACGTCGTCGTTGCGGACCATCCGCGGAGTCACAAACCGTCGTCACGAACCCACGAGCGTCCACATGGTCATTCCGCATTCCCGATCGCTGCTCGGCGTCGCCGCCGGTCTCCTGCTGTGGCCGACATTCGCCGCAGCGCAAGCGCGCGATGTCGCGCCGATCATTCGCTTCGCGCCGTCATCGGCCAGGGCCGTCCGGCCGGCCAGGGCAGACACGGCGGCCGACTCGACCGCCGACTCCACCAAGACCGCGCCCACCTCGAAGGCGCCGGCGGTCGACATCTCCAAGCTGGACTTTTCGGGCGTGCTGTACGCGCACTACCAGTACAGCGTCGACGACGCGTCAAAGAACCAGAACAAATTCGACATCGAGCGCGTGTATCTGACGTTCCAGCTCCCGCTCGGCGAGCGTGCGCGCGTCCGCGCCACCACGGACATCTTCCAGAACACCAGTCCGTCGAACACCTTCTACCGCGGCTGGGCGCTGCGACTCAAGTACGCGTACTTGCAGTACGACTATATACGCCCCACCACCTCGGGTTTTTCGGCGCTGGCACGCGTCGGATTGCTCCACACAGTGGCGATCGACTATGTGGAGCGCTTCTGGCCGCGCTGGCTCGGCATCACGCCCGTGGAGCGCGCTGGCTTCTTCTCCTCCGCCGACGCCGGCGTCGCCACGCTCCTCACCCTGCCGCACAAGGCCGGCGAGATGTACGTCACGGTCACCAACGGGCCCGGATACACGGCCCCGGAGAACGACCGATTCAAGGACTACTCCGCCCGCCTCACGCTCACGCCGCTGGCCAGTCGGACGGGGTGGGCGCAGACCCTGTCCATCAGCCCGTGGTACTACAAGGGCACGCTGGCCAGCCAGTTCGTGGACGGCGGCCCCGGTGAAGTGGGTCCGGTCGGCTCCGGATTGCAGCGCGACCGGTGGGGAATTTTCGCCGGTGTTCGGGATCGCCGCCTCACGCTCGGGACGGAGTACGATCAGCGGAAGGATGAATTCGAGACCGGCGACAACACGCTCGCGTCGCCCCGTCAGGTGGGGGAGCAGACGGGTCGCCTGCTGGCCGGCTTCGTGGTCACCCACCCCGTGGAGCTGTTCCAGCCCGGCTCGCACTCGCCGTTCGGGCTGGTGGTCCGCTTGGATGACTTCAAGCCGAACACGGACGCGGACGCCAAGAGCCAGTTCCTGACGGCTGGCGCGTTCTGGGAGCTTACGCCGGCAGCGTGGGTCGCCCTCGACTACCAGTCGCTGACCCCCAAGGACGGTCTCGCCGCCACCAAACAGCAGACGTGGTTCGTGCACGTCGCCGCGGCCTTCTGAGTCGACAACGCGGGGCGGCGCGCGGCGCACGGAGCGCTATCCGACGTCATGATCGATGCGGAGATCCGCTTCGTACGCCTCGCGCCGCCCCGCGTTGTGACGGACTCGTTACACGACGATCGGGCCCTTGGGCGATCCAATGTCGTATTCTGTGCAACAACCACCTCACCATGGAGCATCGCGTGCATCGATACCTCCTGATGGCAGCCGCCGCGGCGCTGGTCGCCTGTGGCGGCGACAAGGGCGGCGCGGCCGTTGACACCGCTTCCGGCAGCACCGCGTCCGGCGTCGCGCTTACCGGGGCCGGCGCGACCTTTCCCAACCCGATCTACCAGAAGTGGTTCAGCGACTACGCCGCCGAGACGGGCGTCAAGATCAACTACCAGTCGATCGGATCCGGGGGCGGAATTCGCCAGTTGAGCGAGCAGACGGTGGACTTCGGTGCATCCGATGGCCCCATGACCGACGCCGAGATGGCAAAGGCCAAGGGCGGGCCCATCCTGCACATCCCCACCGTGATGGGCGCGGTCGTGATCACGTACAACCTGCCGGATGTCGCGCAGCCGCTCAAACTGACCGGCGACGTGATCGCCGACATCTATCTGGGCAAGATCACCAAGTGGAACGACGCGCGCGTCGCGGCACTCAATCCCGGTGTCAAACTGCCGTCGTCGGACATCATCGTGGTGCATCGCTCCGACGGTAGCGGCACGACGTATATCTTTTCGGATTATCTGACGGCGGTGAGTCCGGCATGGTCGTCCGGTCCGGCAAAGGGGAAGGAGCTGCAGTGGCCCGTGGGGCTGGGCGCCAAGGGCAACGAGGGTGTGACGGGGCAGGTGAAGCAGACGCCAGGCTCGATTGGGTACGTGGAGTTGGCGTACGCCAACGAGAATCATCTCCCGACCGCGCTCGTGCGGAACGCAGCCGGTCTATACGTGAAGCCGAGCATCGCGTCGGTGACCGCTGCAGCGTCCGGCGCTGCCGCCAAGCTGCCGCCCAACACGGACTATCGTATCTCGATCGTGAACGCGCCGGGCCAGGACGCGTATCCCATCTCGTCCTTCACCTGGATGCTGGTCTACGTGAATCAGACCGACTCCACGAAGATGCGGCAGCTCAAGGATTTCGTCCGCTGGGCACTGACCCAGGGTGAGAATTCGGCGGCGTCGCTGGATTATGCGCCGCTGCCAACGTCGATGCGCGACCGGCTGGTGGCACGGCTCGACTCTATCCACTACGCTCCCGCCTCGTGACGGAGCAGGTGGCGTCACCCCCCGTCGTGCCGGCGCGCGACGACGGGGGTTGGGCGGCCGGGACGGCGCCGGGAGCCATCGGTGATCGCCTGTACCAATGGGCGATCACCGGTTTCGCGCTGTGTGTTCCGGCGTTGTTGGTGGTCGTCGCCATTGCCATCGGGTCCGGCGCGTGGCCCGCGCTGCGCCGCTTTGGCTGGTCGTTCGTGACGACGACCACGTGGAATCCGGTGGCGGGCATCTTCGGGGCAGCGTCGGCCATCTACGGAACGCTCGTCTCGTCGGCCGTCGCGCTTCTCATCGCGGCGCCACTCGCCATCGGTGTGTCGCTCTTTCTATCCGAGTTCGCGCCGCCCAAGCTGCGACAGCCGATCGCGTTCCTGGTAGACCTCCTGGCCGCCATCCCGAGCGTGGTCTACGGACTGTGGGGCATCTTCGTCCTCGTTCCGTTCCTACGCACCGATGTCATGCCGTTCCTGCGCGATACGCTCGGCCTGGGCGTTCTGCCCCTGTTCAGTGGACCGGCGTACGGGCCCAGCATGCTCGCCGCCGGACTGATTCTCGCCATCATGGTGCTGCCGTACATCGCCTCGGTGTCGCGCGAGGTCCTGCTCGCCGTTCCGCGGTCGCAGCGCGAAGCGGCCATGGCGCTCGGCGCCACGCGGTGGGAGACCATCTGGGGCGCGGTGCTCCCCTACGCCCGCAGCGGGATCATCGGCGGGATCATCCTTGGCCTGGGGCGTGCGCTCGGCGAGACCATGGCGGTGACGATGGTGATCGGCAACCGGCACGACATCTCCGCGTCCTTGTTCGCGCCGGCCTACACCATGGCATCGCTCATCGCCAACGAATTCACGGAGGCATCCGGCGATCTGCACCTGTCGGCGCTCCTGGCTGTGGGCTTCGTGCTGCTCATCATCACGATCATCGTGAACGCCCTGGCGCGCTGGCTGGTGTGGCGCGTGTCGGAGCGCTCGAGCGGGAGCGCGGCATGAGCGCGACGCGCCAGAGTCCGGTGCTCGCCCGCGCCCGCGCCACGCGTGGGCGCCGGCGGCGCGTGAACCGGCTCATGCTCGCGCTCACCGTGTTGGCCGCGGTGATCACGACACTCCCGCTGCTGTTCATCCTGGCGCATCTGGCGGCGGAAGGCGCGCAGGCGGTGCAGCTGCACTTCTTCACGCAGATGCCGCGCCCGGTGGGCGAGGGCGGTGGCGGGATGGCGAACGCCATCGTCGGCACGCTCATCCTGATCGGCGTGGCGAGTCTGATCGGACTCCCCGTGGGGATCGGTGCGGGCCTCTACGTTGCGGAGCATGGGCGTACGCCGCTGGCCACGGCCGTGCGGTTTCTGTCGGATGTGTTGAACGGCCTGCCATCGATCGTGATCGGCATCTTCGCGTGGGAAATGCTCGTGCGTCCGGTGGGCCACTTCTCGGCACTGGCCGGTGCGGCCGCCCTTGCCGCCATGATGCTCCCCATGGTGACGCGAACTACGGAGGAGATGGTGCGCACGGTGCCCATCCCGCTGCGGGAGGCGGCGCTCGCGCTCGGCTATCCGCGGTGGCGGATGTCCATGGCTATCGTGCTGCGCACCGCGGCCGCTGGGATCGTCACCGGCGCGCTGGTGGCGCTCGCGCGCATCGCCGGGGAAACGGCACCACTCCTTTTCACGGCATTCGGCAACCAGTTCTGGTCGGCGTCGCTCACCCAGCCGATGGCGGCCCTGCCGCTGCAGATCTTCACGTACGCCGTCAGCCCGTACGACGAGTGGCACGCGCAAGCGTGGGCCGGCGCGCTCGTGCTCATCGGGATCATCTTCATCATCAGCCTCATCGCCCGGTTCGCGACGCGAGGCCGGTTCGTGGCCGGTGGCGGCGACTGAGCGCCCCAGCGTGCACCGCACGCCCGAGGAGTCCCGCGCGAGCGGCGGACCTACGCCGGCGCGCGCGCGCACGTTGGCGGACGACACTCGTCCACCGCCGGCGATTCTGACGCGCGCGCTCGACGCGTATTTCGGCTCGCTGCACGCGGTGCGCGGGGTGTCGCTCGCCATGCGCGCGCACCGGGTGACGGCGATCATCGGCCCGTCCGGGTGCGGCAAATCGACGCTGCTGCGCTGCCTCAACCGGCTGCACGAAACGGTGCCGCGCGCGCGGGTGGAGGGACAGGTGCTGCTCGGCGGGCGCGACATCTACGCGCCGGGGACGAGCCCCATTGCCGTCCGGCGTCACATTGGCATGGTGTTCCAGCGACCCACGTGCTTCCCCACCATGTCCGTGCGCGAGAACGTGGCGGCGGGGCTGCGCGTGCGCGGTGCGCGGCGGCCCTCGCGGCGCGAGACGGACGAGATCGTCGAGCGCGCGCTCCGCCGCGCCGGCGCGTGGGACGAGCTGTCCGACCGGCTGAACACCAGCGCCACGGCCCTCTCCGGCGGGCAGCAGCAGCGGGTGTGCATCGCCCGCGCGCTGGCTACCGACCCAAGCGTGCTCCTGCTCGACGAACCCACCGCCTCGCTCGATCCGGTGAGCGTGCAGCGTGTCGAAGAGCTGGTGTACGAGCTGCGGCGCGACATCACGGTGGTGATCGTGACGCACAACATGCAGCAGGCGGCGCGCGTGTCGGACGAGACCGCGTTTCTTCTGGCCGGCGAACTCATCGAGATGGCGGCCACGCAGACGCTGTTCACCACGCCGTCCGACGAGCGCACGGAGGCCTACATTACCGGCCGCTTCGGATGACCGCCTCCCCCCCCACCTCCGCACAGCCGCAGCCCGCGAGCGGCGCACCGAGCCGTACGGCCACCGGCGCCATCGACGTGCGCGACTTCTCCTTTTGGTACGGCGACACGCAGGTGCTGTTCGACATCCGTCTCGCCATTCCGCCGCACGCCATCACGGCGCTCATCGGGCCATCCGGGTGCGGCAAGTCCACCTTTCTGCGCTCCATCAACCGGCTCAACGCGCTCATTCCCGGCGCGCACGCCAGCGGCGCGATCCTGCTGGACGGCACCGACGTCCACGCGCCCGGCACCGACCCGGTGATGCTGCGACAGCGGGTGGGGATGGTGTTCCAGCGCTCGAACCCCTTTCCCAAGTCGGTCTACGACAACGTGGCGTTCGGGCCGCGCGTGAACGGCGTTCGTCGCCGCGGCGACGTGGATGAGATGGTTCAGCGGTCGCTTCAGCGCGCGGCGCTGTGGGACGAGGTGAAGGACCGCCTGCGACAGAGCGCGATCGGCCTTTCGGGGGGGCAGCAGCAACGGCTGTGCATCGCCCGCGCCCTGGCCAACGATCCCGAGGTGTTGTTGCTCGACGAGCCGGCCAGCGCGCTGGATCCCGTGGCCACGCAGCGCATCGAGGAGTTGCTCGTGGAGCTCAAGCGCGAGCTCACCATCGTCATCGTGACCCACAACCTCCAGCAGGCCGCGCGCATGTCCGACCGGACCGCGTTCTTCTACATGGGCCGCCTTGTGGAGACGGGGCCCACGGAGCAATTGTTCACCAGTCCGCGCGAGGAGCAGACGGACGCGTACGTGACCGGGAGATTCGGATGACCCCCACCTCACCTTCCCCCGCGGGGGCGCCCGCACCGGCCCCCGAAGGCTCGGGCGCCTACCGGCACTTTCACGTCCAGCTGGACACGCTCAAGCAACGGTTGCTGGACATGTCCGAGCGCGCGGAGGCGTTGATCGACATCGCCGTCGAAGCGCTCGTGCAACGCGACCCGGGCAAGGCACAGGCGGTCATCGCCGGCGATCACGAACTGGACGATCTGGAGATCGAGGTCGAACAGCTCGCCATCTCGTTACTCGCGCTCCAGCAACCGATGGCGCGTGATCTCCGCTTCATCATCGGTGGCATCAAGGTCTCCAACGACCTGGAGCGCGTGGGCGACCATGCCGTCAACATTGCCGAGTCCGCGCTCCGGCTGGTGGAGCAGCAGGTGCCGGCCACCACCAACCCGGAGCTGGAGCAGATGGCCCAGCGCGCCCGACAGATGTTGAGCGATGCGCTCGACGCCTTCATCCGCTCCGACGGGGGACTCGGACGCGCCGTCTGCCGCGCCGACGATCAGGTCGATGCGCTCCACAACTCGGTCTTTCGCATCCTCCTCACACACATGGCGGAGAAGCCCAAGCTGATCTCGCCGTCGCTCGAGCTCCTGCTGGTGAGCCGGAACCTGGAGCGCGTGGCCGACCTGGCCACCAACATCGGCGAAGATGCCGTCTACCTGGCCGAGGGAAAGCAGATCAAGCACCACGTGGAGGACAAGCAGCAGGGAGGCGCTGCCACGTAGCGCGCGCTACATGGGCGTGATGCGCCTCAGCAGCAGCCACGCCATCGCCGCGAGCACGAACGCCGCGGGGATCGTGAGCACCCACGCCCAGACGATCCGTCCCGCCACGCCCCACCGCACCGCGGACAGCCGGCGCGTCGCGCCTACCCCCACGATCGCCCCGCTGATGGTGTGCGTCGTACTCACCGGAATCCCGAAAAAGGTGGCGAGCAGGATGCTCAGCGCACCGCCCGTTTCGGCGCAGAAGCCGCCCACGGGACGCAACTTGGTGATACGATGCCCCATGGTGTGCACGATGCGCCATCCCCCAAAGAGCGTGCCCAACGAGATCATCGTGTACGCGCCCATCTCCACCCACAGCGGAATGTGATCGTTGCTCGTGAGGTAGAGATGGTGCAAGAGGCCGGTGTGCCCCGCAAACACCCCCTGCGACGCGACGAGCAGGCCGACGATGATGCCCATGGTCTTCTGCGCATCGTTGGCACCGTGCGAGAACGAGAAGAACGCCGAGCTGGCGATCTGCGCGACGCGGAAGATGCTGTCCACGCGATGCGGCGAGAAACCGCGAAACACCCAGTAGACGGCCACCATGAGACCGAAGCCGAGCATCATTCCGATAATCGGCGACAGGACGATGAAGAGGATCGTCTTGGTCCACCCGCTCACAATCACCGCACCGAATCCAGCCTTCGCCACCGCGGCGCCGGCGTACCCACCCAGCAGCGCGTGCGATGAGCTGGACGGCAGGCCGAAGTACCAGGTGATCAGGTTCCAGATGATCGCTCCGATGAGCGCGCCCAGGATGACGTTCGGCGTGACAATGTCCACATCGATCATCCCGGTGCCGACCGTCTTGGCCACTGCCGTCCCCACGATGAACGCCGCCGACATATTCCATAGGGCCGCCCAACCCACGGCCGCCAGCGGGCTCAACACGCGCGTTCCCACCACGGTGGCGATCGAATTCGCCGAATCGTGGAAGCCGTTGATGAAATCGAAAAGGAACGCGATGCCGACGATAACGAGGAGATAGGCGAGCACGATCAGGCGTGCTTGAGGGCGATGCTCTCGAGGACGTTCGCCACGTCCTCACACTCGTCCAGCGCGCGCTCCAGCACGTCGTACATCTCCTTCCACTTGATGACCTCCAGCGGATCGGGCGAGCCGGCGAACAGCGCTCCCACCGCCTCGTGATAGAGCGCGTCCCCTTCCTCCTCCAATGCCTTCACCACGCGCCCCCGCTCGACCACGAACTTGGGCTCCTTCATCCGGGCCACGCTCTCGGCCAGGGCGTCGGCGGATCGGACGAGCACGTCGGCCAGCCGGCGCGCGGGGTCGCGCACCTCCGTGAGGTGAAACATGCCCGCGCGCCGCGCGGTCCCGTCCACCAGGTCGATCACGTTGTCGAGCTGAGAGGCCAGCAGGTGAATGTCCTCGCGATCGATCGGCGTGACGAACGTCTTGTCGATCCGATTGATGATGTCGCGCGTGATCTCGTCGGCCTCGTGCTCGACGTCCTTGATGCCGCTGATGAGTGTGTCGCTCCGCTTCGGATCAGCCAACAGCTCGCTCAGCAGGCGGGTGGCCCGGACAAGCCGTTCGGCCAGATCGGCGAACAGGTTGTAGAAGACGATGTCGCGGGGGATGAGGCGCACGGTCGGATAGGTCGCGGGAATGAGAACGCGTGAGGCGCTTCGGGAGGATCGGACAGCGACAACGATACGACAGACGGGGTCCGGAGGGGAGGAGCAGCCGCGCTGCAGCGCGCCCACGGCAACGTGCCAGCCCGGCGGCCGGCCAAGTCACTGTGCTCCCGGCCGAAGCCGGCAGTTGGAGGCGTGTGATCCCGTGCGCTGCAGCTCTGCCAGCGGCACACGCTCCTGGGCCACACAACGGATGATCTCCGCCCCGGCGGAGGTGCCGATTCGGCTGGCGCCGGCGGCAATCATGCCGAGCGCTGCCTGGCAGTCGCGGATGCCCCCCGAAGCCTTTACCCCGACGGCCAGGCCGACAGTCGCTCGGATCAGCTGCACCGCTGCCTCGGTCGCTCCGCCCGCGCCGTGAAAGCCCGTACTTGTCTTCACGAACGCGGCGCCGGCGTCCGCGGCCAGCGCGCTCGTCCGCACGATCTCGTCGCGCGAGAGCGCCGCCGTCTCGATGATCACCTTCACTGGACGGCCCGCTGCGGCCCGTACCACGCCGGCGATCTCGCCCTGCACGTGCTCCCACGCTCCCATGTGCACGTGGCCCAGGGAGACGACCATGTCCAACTCGTCCGCTCCCGCCTCTACCGCCCGCGCGGCCTCGAATGCCTTCACCTCCAGAGCGTTGGCGCCCAACGGAAACCCCACCACGGTCGCAACCTTCACCGCCGAGCCGGCCAGGCGCGTCTGGCAGGCGCCCACCCAGAGCGGGTTCACGCAGACCGCCGCCACGTTCAACCGCAGCGCGTCGTCGACGAGCCGGGCAATGTCGTTCGCCGTGGCCTCGGCGCGGAGGAGCGTAAGATCAATGTAGCGCGCCATCGCGGCCGCCGCACCGCCCGTGCTCACTGCGCCCACGGATAGCCGGTGCCACGTCGCACGAGGAAGCTGCGATGCGCCTGAACGAGCCGTCGGTCGGCGAACAGCTTGATGAGAAGGAGGCCCGCGATGAATCCACCCACGTGCGCCCACACCGCAACCCCGCCGGAGACGTCCCGGTTGAGCGCCTGGAGCTGCGGCAACCCGGTGAGCACCTGCGTCCCAAACCACCAGAGGAGCACCGCCCACGCCTGGATTCTCACGATGGGCCAGATGATGATGAGCGGGAAGAGCATCCGCACATGCGCCCGTGGGTACAGCAGCAGGTAGGCGCCCATGATTCCTGATATCGCGCCCGAGGCGCCCACCGTGGGCACCGCCGACGCGGGATTGAGATAGACGTGCGCGCCGGCTGCCGCGAGGCCGCAAAGGAGGTAGAACGCGAGGAATCGCCACGGACCCATCACATCCTCGACGTTGTTCCCAAAAACCCAGAAGTACAGGGAGTTGCCCAGGATGTGGGCCCAGCCGCCGTGCAGAAAAATCGACAGCAACGGGGTCAGCCAGTTGATACTGCTCCGGTCGATCACGCACGCCAACTGCGGCCCGATGGGCACCGCAAACCCCACCGGCAGCCGGTGCGTGAGCTCGGCCGGCACCATCCCCAGCGTACATACCCCCGCTGCCAGCTGGATTGGATGGAACCCCGCCCCTTCCACCAGCACGAACACCGCAAAGGTGACCGCGAGGATGGCATAGGTCATCCACGGCGTTCTGATCGTGGGGAGATCGTCGCCTATTGGAATCATGTCACGAGTCCTGCAGGGCTGGCACCAACAGTCGCATCCGCCTGGCGCACGACGGCGCATGCTGCCAGCACAGTCACGCCGGAGTGAAAAGGCTCTGCCAATCTGGCACGCTGTCTCGGCCCCGTGCTTGCGGAAACTCTGCGGCGGCGGTGCGCGATAATCAAGCGCGGGAGCTACCTACACGCATGCAGAGGACAAGATGGCTCAAAAGGTAATCGGAATCGACCTGGGGACCACCAATTCCGTGGTCGCGGTCATGGAAGGGGGCGACCCGGTGGTCATCCCCAACTCGGAGGGAGGACGGGTGACGCCGTCCGTCGTGGGATTCACCAAGGACGGTGAGCGTCTCGTCGGACAGGTCGCCAAGCGACAGGCGGTGACGAACCCGCAGAACACCGTGTTCTCCATCAAGCGCTTCATGGGGCGCAAGATGGGCGAGGTGCGCGACGAGATGTCGCGCGTGCCGTACAAGGTGGTGGCGGGGAGCAACGACGTCGTGACCGTCGAAGTGCAGGGCAAGAAGTACACGCCTCCGGAAATCTCGGCCATGATCCTGCAAAAGATGCGGCAGACGGCGGAGGACTACCTGGGGCAGAAGGTCGAGAAGGCCGTGGTGACCGTGCCCGCGTACTTCAACGATTCGCAGCGGCAGGCCACCAAGGACGCGGGAAAGATCGCGGGACTCGACGTGCTGCGCATCATCAATGAGCCCACCGCGGCCGCTCTGGCTTACGGGCTCGACAAGAAGAAAGACGAAAAGGTGGCCGTCTTCGATCTGGGCGGCGGCACGTACGACATCTCGGTGCTGGAGCTCTACGACGTGGAGGGCTCGCGCCAGTTCGAGGTAAAGTCCACCAACGGCGACACGCATCTGGGCGGCGACGACTTCGACCAGCGCGTAATCGACTGGCTGGTGGCGGAATTCAAGCGTGACCAGGGGATCGATCTGGCCAAGGATCCCATGGCCCTCCAGCGGCTCAAGGAAGCCGCCGAGAAGGCCAAGATGGAGCTGTCGTCCACGCAGCAGACCGATATCAATCTGCCGTTCATCACGGCCGATCAGTCCGGGCCCAAGCACCTCAACTACTCCCTCTCGCGAGCCAAGTTCGAGCAGCTCGTGGATGATCTCATTCAGCGGACGATCCCACCCATGGAGCAGGCGCTCAAGGACGCGGGGATCAAGCCGGAGGAGATCGATGAAGTGATCCTGGTGGGCGGCTCCACGCGCATTCCCAAGGTGCAGCAGGTGGTGCGCGACTTCTTCAAGAAGGAGCCACACAAGGGCGTGAACCCGGACGAAGTGGTGGCGATCGGCGCCGCCATTCAGGGCGCCGTGCTCACCGGCGAGCAGAAGGACGTCCTCCTGCTCGACGTCACTCCACTGTCGCTCGGCATCGAAACACTGGGCGGCGTGACCACCGTGCTCATCCCGCGCAACACGACGATCCCCACCAAGAAGACGGAGACGTTCTCCACGGCGGAGGACAACCAGACCACGGTGGAGATCCACGTGTTGCAGGGCGAACGCGAGCTGGCCGCCTACAATCGGACGATCGGCAAGTTCCAGTTGACGGGGATTCCTCCGGCTCCGCGCGGCATGCCGCAAGTGGAGGTGACGTTCGACATCGATGCGAACGGAATTCTGCACGTGACCGCGCGTGACAAGGCCACCAGCAAGGAGCAGAAGATCCGGATCGAGGCGTCCAGCGGGCTCTCGGAGGCCGAGATTCAGCGGATGATGAAGGACGCCGAGCAGCACGCCAGCGAGGACAAGGAGCGCCGGGAGCAGATCGATCTGCGCAACCGGCTGGATTCCTTCACCTACGAGGTGGAGAAGAACTCCAAGGAGTGGGCCGAGCGGTTGAGCCCCGAGCTCAAGTCGCGTCTGGAAGCGTCGGTGGAGCGTGCGCGGAAGGCGCTTCGCGCCGAGGATCTGGATGAGATCCGCGCGGCACAGGAAGAGCTCACGCGCACCTACAGCGAGGCTGGGCAGTCGCTATACGCGCAGGGGCAGACGGAAGCCGGCACGCGGGCCACGGAGGAAGCGGCCACGCAGTCGGCGGGAGGTCCCACCGGCCAGGAGGACGTGATCGAGGCCGATTACGAGATCGTGGAGGACGAAAAGAAGTGACGTCAGGCGGGCACCGGTCCGCCTGACGCGGCGGCGGGGGCGCTCACGGCTCCCGCCGCCGCGCGTGTGTGGCCCTCGGTATGCGGTGCAGCAACCATGGGCGCGCCGCCGTTGACCAACGAAGTACGGGCGGTGCCATGTCCGGCGGCGGAGGCGAACCATCCGCCGTGTTTCGTGTACATTTGATGAACTCCTAACGCGAAGGTTCCGCACATGACTGGTTTGTTGGCGCGCGCCCGACTCGGAGTGGTCGCCGCGGTCGCGTTTGCGGGCGGCCTCGCTCTGGCCGCCGGATTCAATCTCACTCCCTTTAGCCACGCGCAGCAGACATCGTCCACCGCGACCAGGCCGCCCGCGCAAGCGGTGCAGCCGCTCGCCGAGACGGGCAATGCATTTGCCGCCATCGCCGAGCACGTCACCCCGGCGGTGGTGTCCATCCAATCGCAGCACACCACGCGGAACAGCCCCCGCGGCGGCCGAGGGCAGAACAATATGATTCCGCCGGAGGTGCGCGAGTTCTTCAATCTGCCCAACGCGCAGCGCCCGCCCGACGTGATGCTGGGCACGGGGTCGGGATTCCTCGTCTCATCAGAATGGATACATCCTGACCAACAACCACGTCGTGGCCGACGCGGACAAGCTCACCGTCACCTTGATGGACAAGCGCCAGTTCACCGCGCGCGTGGTGGGCCGCGACCCGGACACGGACATCGCCGTCATCAAGATCGACGGATCGGGCTTCCCAACCCTGCAGCTCGGGGACGACACCAAGGCGCGCATCGGGGAGTGGGTGGTGGCCGTGGGGAATCCCCTGGGCCTCGACTTCACCGTGACGGCAGGGATCATCAGCGCCAAGGGACGCAGCGACCAACTGCGTAATCTGTACGCCAGCAATTACGCCATCGTCGATCTCCTCCAGACCAATGCGGCCATCAACCCTGGGAATTCGGGCGGGCCGCTGGTGAACATCAACGGTGAGGTGATCGGCATCAACTCGGCCATCGCCAGCAACACCGGCTACTACGAGGGATACGGCTTCGCGATTCCGATCACGCTCGCCAAGAGCGTCATGAATGACATCATCAAGTACGGCCGCGTTCGGCGCGCCGTGCTCGGCGTGAACATCCAGGAGGTCAGCGCGGAGGACGCGCAGGCAGCGGGCCTCAAGGAGATTCACGGCGCCATGGTGGGCGGCTTCACCGAAGACAGTCCCGCCAAGGAGGCGGGAATGTCCCAGGGGGACGTGATCGTAGCCGTGGAGGGACAGCCGGTAGATCGCGTGGCCACACTGCAGCGCATCATCCGGAACCACCAGCCGGGCGAGACGGTGAACCTCACCGTGATGCGGTATGGCAAGGAGATGACGTTCCACGTCAAGCTGGACCAGGCACCGCAGGAGCCGTCGCAGGTGGCGTCGGCCGCCGGTGAGGGCTCGTCCGGCACACCGCACCAAGACGTGTCCAACAAGCTGGGTGTGAGCGTTGAGCCCATCCCGGCGGATGCCCTTCAGGCGGCCAATCTGCCGTCGAGCCAGCGCGGACTGCTGGTGGAACAGGTGGACCCGTCGGGTCCGGCGTTCCAGAAGATCGCACCACAGAGGGACGTGATCCTCCAGGTGCGCTATCCTGGCCCGGTCGCCACGGTGCACACGGTGGCGGATTTGGAGAGCGCGCTCAAGCGGGTGAAGAAGGGTGACGTGGTCAGCCTGCTCGTGCTTGACAAAAATAGCAAGCAAACCCGCGTCGTGAGTCTGCGGATCGACGGGTGAGCGCCGCATCGGCACTGCCCGTTCTCCACTGAGGGGAGGGGTCCGGCATCCGTGCCGGGCCCCTCGTTCGTGTGGGGCAGTGGCCGCTGGCCCGACCGCGTCGGCGGGACTAGCTTGGAGGCACCGCGCGAAAGTGGCGGAACTGGTAGACGCGCAGGACTTAGGATCCTGTGGGGCAACCCGTCCGGGTTCGAGTCCCGGCTTTCGCATTGTCCACTCCGCATCGACCGTACGCCGGAACCTGAGACCCGCTCCCCGAATCGGAAATGCGACACCGGTTCCGGAGATCCGCCCCGAAGCCGGCGCTGCCGGCCAGCCTCTCGCACCCGACGACACGACCGCCTGGTTATCTTTCGCACATGGACATTGAGATCACGCCCAAGAAGTCCGAGGGGCTCTCGCGCCTGATCGAGGTATCCGTCCCCGTCGAGACGGTCCGCAAGGCGGAGAACAAGGCCGCCCAGCACTACGCCGGGCGTGTGCGCCTGCCCGGATTTCGGCCGGGAAAGGCACCGGCCACGGTGGTGCGGCGCAAGTTCGCCGATGCCATCCGCCAGGAGGCCATCGAGTCGCTGGTGCAGGACGCGTTCAAGCAGGTGGTCGAGCACGAGCAGCTCGATCTGGCCGCGCAGCCGCACGTGCATCACCTGCAGTTCGACCCCGATGCGCCGCTCACCTTCGAGCTGCACCTCGAGGTCCGCCCGCAGATCGAGCTCGCCCGTACCAGCGGCTTTCGCGTGACGCGCACGGAACGCCCCGTCACCGAGGCCGAGGTGGCCGAGCAGCTCGAGCAGCTGCGCGAGCAACGGGCGTCGTGGGCACCGGCGGAGGACCGTCCCGCACCCGGCGACCTGGTCACGGTCACGCTCGCCACGGCGGACGGGGACGGCACGATGGCCGAGGGCAAGGAGTACCGGCTGGTCCTGGGCGGCGGGCAGGCCATCCCCGGCATCGAGGAACTGGTGATGGAGACCACGCCCGGGGAAACGGCGGAGCGCCCCGTGCGGTGGCCGGAGGACTTTCCCGACGAGGCAGAGCGCGGACAGACCAAGACCGTGCGCGTCACGGTGCACGAGGTAAAGCGAAAGAGCCTGCCCGAGCTCGACGACGCGTTCGCGCGCGAGATTGGGGACTTCGACACGCTGGATGCGCTGCGGAGCGCGGTCCGCGCCGATCTGGAGCGTGACCACACGCGCGAGGCGGACGCGCAGGTGCGCCAACTGTTGCTGGACGACGTGATCGGCGCCAACCCGTTCGACGTCCCCCAGAGCTGGGTCCAGCAGATGGTGCAGGCGTACGGCGAAGCGTACGGCATCCCCGAGGGAGAGCGCGAGCGCTTCGTGGCGGAGTTCCAGCCGCTGGCCGAGCGCCAGGTGCGCCGCGATCTGGTGATCGAACGCATCGCGAAATCCGAGGGGCTCGAAGCCACCGAGGCCGACATCGATGCACGATTGGCGGAGCTCGCGACCAAGAGTGGAACCGACGCGGGCAAGTTGTACGCGTCGCTGCAGAAGAGCGGCCGGTTGAAAGAGCTGGAGCGCACGATCACCGAGGACCGGGTGTTCGCCTGGCTCCTCGAGCGCAACGAAGTGGAGACCGCGTGAGTCGAGAGGCGGCTGTCACCCCAGGCGTGCGGCCAGCGGGAGGGACTCCCACCGGCACGGCGACTCATGCAGCACATGCACCGCACAAGGCACAGGACATGGCGACGATCTATCCTCCCTACGTTATCGAGCGGTCGAGCCGCGGCGAGCGCACGTACGACATCTTCTCGCGGCTGCTCATGGATCGCATCATCTTTCTGGGCACGCCGATCAATGACGATGTCGCCAACATCATCATCGCGCAGCTGCTCTTTCTGGATGCGGACAACCCGGAGCGCGACATCCACCTGTATCTCAACTCACCGGGCGGTTCGGTGTCGGCGGGCATGGCGATCTACGACACCATGCAGTCACTTCGCGCCCCGGTCCGGACCACGTGCATGGGCATGGCGGCCAGCATGGGAGCGTTTCTGCTGGCGGCGGGACGGAGTGGCAAGCGGGCGGCGCTCCCGCACGCGCGCATCATGATTCACCAGCCGTCCGGCGGCGCCGAGGGGACGGCGGCTGACATCGAGATTCAGGCGCGCGAGATCCTTTACCTGCGCACGAAGATGAACGAGCTGTTCGCCCGGCACACGGGCCGGCCGGTGGAGCAGATCGAGCGCGACGTGGACCGGGACCGGTTCATGTCATCCGAGGAGGCAAAGGCCTACGGCATCATCGATTACGTTCTCACGCCCGAAGTGGCGGTGGAACCGGCACAAAAGTAGCGCTTTGTGATAGTACGCGAACATGGGAATCTCTTTATGCGCCGTGGCGTTCTGGCCGCTTGACCGTCATTTTGGAGGGTGTTAAGTATCTCCGGCCAACCCGGCCGGCCCCTCCTCCGGCGCCAGCGACACGCTCACCGTTGATCGCGATCCGTCATGTCTCAGGACAAACATCTCCGCTGCTCGTTCTGCGGCAAATCCAAGGACTCGGTCCGGAAGTTCATCTCCGGTCCGTCGGTGTACATCTGCAACGAGTGCATCGCGCTCTGCAACGAGATCCTTGCCGAGGATGAGGAACGAGAGGTCGCCGAGGCGATCACGCAGGTCCCCACACCGCAGGAACTGAAGGATGTGCTGGACCAGTACGTGATCGGGCAGGAGCGGGCCAAGAAGGCGCTCGCCGTCGCAGTGTACAACCACTACAAGCGCATCAACAGTGCGTCCGCGCGCGACGACGACGTCGAGCTGGAGAAGTCCAACATTCTCCTCATCGGCCCCACCGGCACCGGCAAGACCCTCCTGGCCCAAACGCTCGCCCGCATTCTGGACGTTCCCTTCACCATTGCCGACGCCACCACGCTCACCGAAGCGGGATACGTTGGTGAAGACGTGGAGAACATCCTGGTGCGGCTGCTCCAAGCCGGCGAGTTCAACGTGGCGGATTGCGAGCGCGGCATCGTCTACATCGACGAAATCGACAAGATCGCGCGCAAGTCGGAAAATCCGAGCATCACCCGCGACGTCTCCGGTGAGGGCGTGCAACAGGCACTGCTCAAGATCCTCGAGGGCACCGTGGCGTCGGTGCCGCCCCAGGGCGGGCGCAAGCATCCGCAGCAGGAATACATTCAGATTAACACCAAGGACATCCTGTTCATCTGCGGTGGTGCGTTCGACGGGCTGGAGAAGATCATCGAGGCGCGCACGGGACGGCGACAGATCGGCTTCTCCGAGTTGGAGTCGCCCAGCACGACGGCGGACCGCGCCAAGAACCCATTTGCCGACGTGGAGCCCGACGACATGCTGCGCTACGGGCTCATTCCCGAACTCGTGGGGCGGTTGCCGGTGTGCGTCGCGCTCGAGGCGCTGGACGAGACATCGCTCGTCCGCATCCTCAAGGAGCCCAAGAACGCGCTTACCAAGCAGTACGCCAAGCTGTTCGAGCTCGAGGATGTGAAGATCACCTTCGAGGAATCCGCGCTACGCGCGGTGGCGCAGAAGGCGTTGAAGCGCGGCACCGGCGCGCGCGGACTGCGAGCCATCCTCGAGGAGATGATGACCGAGGTCATGTTCGATCTCCCCAGCCGCGACGACATCGAGGAAGTGAAGATCACCGAGTCGTGCGTGTCCAACGGCACCCCGCCGCTACTCGAGATCGCCCCCAAGCGCCACAAGAAGGAGGCGTAAGGGCCCGCACCACCCACCGGAGCCGCGTGCGCCCTACCGACGCGCGGCCGGGCGCAGGCGAACGGAGCCCTTGGGCGAGCGCCCCCTCGCCCCTCGTTGCTCTCCCCAGTATTGTTCGCCATGCCTCTCTATCTGCTGCGCGACGACGAGACCTTCGACGTCCCCGAACGGCTGCCCGTTCTGCCGCTCAAGGACGTCGTGGTCTTTCCGTACATGCTCATCCCGCTCCTCGTGGGACGCCCGGGATCGCTGGCCGCCATCGAGGCCGCCGCTGCCAACGACCGATGGCTCTTCCTCGTGGCGCAGCGCGATTCGGCCGTGCAGGAGCCGGCGTCGGCAGACCTCCACCGCGTAGGGGTGGTCGCGCGCATTCTGCAGCTCGTCCATCGCCCCAACGGCACCACCAAGGTGCTGGTCGAGGGCGTGGCCCGCGCGCGGGTCACGCGCTACGCGCCGCGCGACGTGCTGCTGCGCGCCACCCTCACCGCCGACCCGCTGGCGCTCTGGTCCAAGGGAGCGGTCGATCAGGCGATGGCGCGCCGCGTCGTCACGCAGTTCGAAGAGTACGTCGGCATGCACCGCCGTCTCCCCAGCGAAGTGGTGTCCGTGGTGCAGGAAGCGGAGTCGCCCACCAAGCAGGCGTTCGCGATCGCCGCCCACCTCCTGGTCCGCCCGGAGATGCGACAGCATCTGCTGGAGACGGAATCGCTGGCCGTGCTGTACGAGCGCGTGTCCGCCATTCTCGCCTCCGAGATCGAGCTGCTGCGGCTGGAGCGGAAGATCGACAACGATGTGCGCGGCTCGCTGTTTCAGAACCAGCGCGAGTTCTACCTGCAGGAGCAGCTCAAGGCCATCCACCGCGAGCTGGGGCAGGAGGACGCCGACAGCTTCGACGAGCTGGAGACGCTCATTGCCAAGAAGCGTCTGCCGGAAGCGGTGCTCGAGCGCGCCACGCGCGAGCTGCGGAAGCTGCGGCGTACGCCGCCCATGTCGCCCGAGTTCACCGTGGGTCGGAACTACCTGGACTGGATACTCAGCCTCCCGTGGACGGAGCGCACGGACGAAGTGCTGGATGTCGCGCGCGCACAGGCGGTGCTGGACGAGGATCACTACGGGCTGGACGAGGTGAAGGATCGCATCCTGGATTATCTGGCGGTGCTCGCACTCGTGGGACGGCTCGAGGGGCCCATCCTCTGCCTCGTGGGGCCGCCGGGCGTGGGGAAGACATCCCTCGGCCGCTCGGTGGCGCGCGCGCTGGGGCGGCGGTTCGTGCGCATGTCGCTGGGCGGCGTGCGCGACGAGGCCGAGATCCGCGGGCACCGGCGGACGTACATCGGCTCGCAGCCGGGGCGCGTGATCCAGTCGATGCGACGCGCGGAGACGATCAACCCGGTGGTCCTGCTGGACGAGGTGGACAAGATGGGGCAGGACTGGCGCGGCGATCCCGCCGCCGCGCTCCTCGAGGTGCTCGATCCCGAGCAAAACCGCACGTTCAGCGATCACTATCTCGAGGTCGACTACGATCTGTCACAGACACTGTTCATCACCACGGCGAACACCATCGGACAGATTCCCGAGGCGTTGCGCGACCGGATGGAGATCATCCGCCTGGCCGGCTACGTGGATCACGAGAAGCACGCCATCGCGCGGCACTTTCTCATTCCCCGCCAGCTCCGCCAGCACGGGCTCGATCCCGAGCGCGTGACGTGGGAGCCGGACGTGGTGCCGGAGATCGCGCAGCGCTACACGCGCGAGGCTGGGGTGCGCGAGCTGGAGCGTCGGATCGCGCGCGTGGCGCGGAAGCTCGCGCGCCGCGTCGCCGCGGATGCGCACGCGTCGGCTCCCGCGCCCACGTCGCAGGCGGGCAGCGCGATCGCAGCCGAGCCGCAGGACGGTGCGGACATGCCCGCGCATCCGCCGCTCACGGTGCGAAGAGATGAGTTGGAGGCGCTCCTGGGGGTGCCGTCGCACGACTGGGACCGCGCCACGCTGGAGGACCGCGTGGGCGTGGCCACCGGGCTCGCCTACACACAGGCCGGCGGCGACCTGCTGGAAATCGAGGTGGCGGTGGTGCGGGGGCGCGGGAAGCTCCAACTCACCGGAACGCTGGGCGATGTGTTGAAGGAATCCGCGAACGCGGCACTCACGTACGCGCGCGCGCGGGCCGCCGAGCTCGGGATCGACAACGATTTTCATCTGCGGCGCGATGTCCACGTGCACATACCCAGCGGCGCCACGCCCAAGGACGGGCCGTCGGCCGGGATCGCGATCGCGACCGCCATGGTGAGCGCCCTGTCCGGGACGCCCGTCCGCGGTGACATCGCCATGACGGGAGAGGTGACGCTGCGCGGACGGGTGCTTCCCATCGGCGGGCTCAAGGAGAAGGCGGTGGCCGCTATCCGGAGCGGCGTCACACAGGTGATCATCCCCGCCGCGAACGCGCGCGAATTGTCCGAGCTGGCAGACGACATTCGGAGCCGGCTGGAGTTTCATCCGGTGAATTCCATGGACGAGGTGTTGATGCTGGCCCTGCGCGACGGCATACGGGTCGCCCCTGCCGCGACGCGTCCTCCGGGTCAGCGCACGAAGAACGCGCCCGAGGGAACGCACGCGGAGATCACGCACTGACCGGGCATGGAGCGAACGGACGCGCCGCGGTGTCGGATCCTCTGGTGGTGCGGAGCGTGACGTTCCTTGGCGGCATGGCCACGGCCTCCGGCTGGCGCCCCGAGGCGTCGCTGCCGGAAGTGGCGTTCAGCGGCCGGTCCAACGTAGGCAAGTCGTCGCTGCTCAATCGTCTGCTCGGCCGCCGGGGAGTGGCGCGCGTCTCCCAGCGTCCGGGCAAGACGCGGGAGATCAACTTCTTTTCGGTGAACGATTCCTTCATGCTGGTGGACCTGCCAGGGTACGGCTTTGCGCGCGTCTCCAAGACACTGCGCCAGCAGTGGCGCGCACTCGTGGAGGGCTACCTGACCCGCAGCGCCGAACTGCGTGGCGTGGTGCAGCTCACCGACGCGCGGCGACCGCCCACACCCGAGGACCGTCAAATGATGGAGTTCCTGGCGGACGTGGGCGTGCCCGTGCTCGTGGCGGCCACCAAGGTGGACAAGCTCCACGTGCGCGATGTGGACGCACACGTTCGCACGGTCGCGGACGATCTGGGCATTCCGGCGGAGCAGGTCGTGCCGTTCAGCGCCACGACCGGAGTGGGACGGGACGAGCTGGCAGCCGCCGTCGCCGAACTCATTCAGGCCCCTTCGTGGAGGACAGCGTGAGGAGCGCGGTGCGTCTGCTGCTGGCGGCGTCCGCGGTCGCAATCGTTTTCGGCGGCGCGAGCGGCTGCGGCGGAATCTTCCCCGGCGGCGGTCCGAGCCCCGCCAGCGACAGCTCGGCGGCGCGCGAGACAGCGGACTCCGGACAGGATGGCGCGGAGCTGGTGCCTGCGGGCTTTGGTTCGCTGCGCCAGGATGACATCGCGCTCCGCATGGCGCTCCCAGCGGTGAACGTGCGCGCGCTGCCGCTGGCCGAGTCGATCATCCGCGTGCTCTCGCCGGACTCGTATCGCTCGCTCCACGAGCTGCGCGAAGCCAACGGCGGCGCCATCGCACGCGTGGCCGCGCGCGCCAATGTCCGGTCGCCCAGCGTGTGGTACGTGTCGTTCTACGGACTGGAGCCGGGCGCGCGATTCAGCCCGCTGGAGATGGTCATCACGAGCGGCGGACAGGAATACCGGGCGCTCGACCTCATCCCGTTGAGTCCTGGCTTTGGCGCGCAGCGGTTGCAGCAGCGGGAAACGCAGAGCGCGATCATCGTGTTCGCCGACGGCATCAACGTCAACCAACCACTCTCCATCAGTATGGAGGGCGTCCAGAACGCGAGCTGGGGCGGCGTGCTGCGGCTGGTAGAGCGGGAGCGGTCGCTGATCCGGACGCGGGCGGCACAGGCCAGCGGCGGCAGGTAGCCACGCTCCCGAGCATGGTCGCCTCGGGGCGTGCGCGCGGAAGAGCCGGATCGAAGGTGAAGCGCCGCGCAACGCGTGCGGAGCGCCAGACGTCGAGGCGCGTCACGCGATCGTCTCCACAGTCGGTCACCACGATGGCCCCGATCCCGCCGAGCGAATCCGCGAGCGCCATCGCCCGGACCGGCCCCACCAGGTAGAGCGCGGCCGAGAGGCCGTCGCTCCAGCTGCCGCGCGGGGCGACGATCGTGGCGGCCATCACGCCGCGCGCCGGCCGTCCGCTGCGGGGATCGATGAGGTGCGCGTAGCGCACGCCGTCGATCACGTACGCGTGCTCGTAGTCGCCCGACGTGGCCACGGCGCCGGAGTCGATCGCCATCACCCCGAGTAGCCGATCCATGCCGTGTGGGCCGGCGCGCGGGTGACGGATGCCAATGCGCCAGCGCGTGCCAGCGGGGGGATGCCCGAACACGAGCACGTTGCCGCCCAGATCCACCATCCCGCCTGTCACGCGTGCGTCGTCGAGCGCGCTCCGGGCGAGATCCAGCGCATATCCCTTGGCGACGCCGCCCAAGTCCAGCTGCATGCCGGCCACGGGGAGGCGCACCGTGGATGCGGCCGCGTCGATCTCGACACGCGAAAAATCCACCAGCGCGCGCAGCGAGTCAATGACGCGTGGCGACGGAATGCGGCCATGGGTGCCGTGAAATCCCCATGCGCGCACCAGCGGCCCCACGGTGGGGTCGAACGCCCCGCCGGAGAGCCGCCAATCGCGTCGAGCGATCTGCAGTACGGCGATCACGTGCGGTGAGACGTGCACCGGCGGTCCCCCCGCGCGGGCGTTCACGCGCGACACGTCGCTCGTGGAACGGTAGGTGGACATGAGCGAGTCGATCAATCGCACCGAGTCCCGTGCCGCGTGCACACCGGAGAGCAGCACCGCCGTATCGGCTCCCCATGCCGTCACCGTGAGCATGGTGCCCATCACGGGCCACGCACGAGCCACGCGCGCCGTGGGCGGAGGGACGCGCCGCACCGGGAGCGGCACCACTGACTGCGGGATCGCCTCCTGCGGGATCGCCTCCTGCGCGATCGCCTCGTGCGGCGCGCCGGCCGGCAGCGCTCCGCACGCACACGCCGCGATGATACACGGCACCACGAACCATCCGGCCGCCGCAGCGACGATTCCCGTACGTGTGCAGCGATGCGTGGCGGCGGCACGCCGCGCGCGTGCCGGCGCGAGCGGAGCAGACGGCAACGGGCCCCTCACGGATCGTCCTGCGGGTCGCTGTCGGGTGCTCCGTCGGACCCGGCCGGAGCGCGGCGAAACCACATCTCGTAGAGCGGGACGCCGAGCAGGACCGCCAGCACCACGGTCATGAGAACGCTGTTGGCGATTTGCAGCGGCGCGAACGCCGGCGAGACGTAGCGGATGAGGTACGGGACGCCCAGGTCCACCAGCACCGATCCGAACGCGGTAACGTACACCGTCACCTTCCACCGGCTCGGCACCTCCGTGAGGGCAAACAGGTGACAGAGGATGAAGAAGAGAAACGACTGCGAGAAGGCGTGCGCGTGGGTGACATCGAGGAGCTCGCGAAACGAGCGCGCGAAGAGGAGCGGCTCACCGGGACCGGCGCTTCCCTCGTTGCCCAGGTAGTAGGCGCGCGCGCCACCGGGGTCGAGATGCGTGCGCACACGCCACATGAGGATGCCGACCGCCGTGGCGAGCACCATCATGAGGTCGAACAGCGTCAGCAGCACGCGCGTATGCAGCGGCGCCCGCCAGAGCTTGAACCGGCGGAAGGCAAAGTACTGCGTCACGGAGCCGTGGAATCGTGCGACGGGGGCTGTGCGCCGTCGCCGTACAGTGCGGTTAGCTCGGCCAGGACGCGCCGGACGCCGGCGTTCATGGAACGGACCGAGATCGTCGCTCCGCTGATGTTGATGATGTCCCGATTGACGGTGATGGGATCGCGCGCGGTCTTGCCGCGATATTGCGACAGGAAGCGCTCGCGCTTGACGTCGCCGCCCCGCGACTCGCGATAGACCATCACCGCCACGTCGCGCACGGCCTGCTGCGGTGTGGCGCCCACCATGAAGGTGATGGGGCGGTACTTCCCGATCTCCTCGCTCACCACGGCGTAGCCCAGGAACGCGCCGTGCGCGTCGAAGACGCGCGTCACATCCACCCCGCGCTCCAGCACGCGGCGTCCGAGCTCGCGTTCGAGCGCCCGCCGGAGCGAATCGCTCAGCGGGCGATGCTCGATCGTGGTGCGCGCCGCCTGGGGGAAGATCTCGTGCAGCGCTTGCTCGCGCGTGAGGAGCACCTCCTGCGCGCCGGCGTCGCACGCGGCTCCGGCGAGCACGGCCGTGCCGAGCGCGAGCGCAATGATCCACGTCCGCACGGGCATCAGAAGTACGTGGCCATGGACAGCCGGACCCGCCGGTCCGGCGGACCGTGGCGCGACGCTCCGAGCGCGGTGTTCCAGTTCCACTGATAGTCGGCCTTGAGTGCGGCGTCGGGAACGGGACGCCAGTTGAATCCCATGGAGAAACGCGATTCGTCGGCGCCCGGGCGGTCCCGGTCGAGATCCACGCGCCCGTAGCGAACCACGGCCGTGAATGCGGAGGTGGCGCTCGGCGGCAGCCAGCCATATCCAAAATGGTAGTTGCCCTGCAGGTAGACCCCGCTCTGCCGCGTGCCGTAGCCGGCGGTGCGCAGCGCGCCCGGGAGATCGGCGTGCAGGAGAGCGCCCTCGCCGAGCAGCTCGAACGGTCCGCGTTGCGCGCTGAAGTCGAGCGCGCCGATGTCCAGTCGCTCGCTGCCGGAGAACGACGCCGTCACGGAATCGCCACCCACCAGCGACGGGAACGTGCTGCTAAAGCCCTCACCGGCAAAGGCGCCATGGTGCCCGGAGAGTCCCACCTCCAGACCCAGGAACGGGCTGAAGGCCACGCGCCCCACGACGGACCGGGCAAACGGCACCGCTTCTTCGCCGACGGCAATCGCGTCGTGCGTGCGCACCCCCTCGTCCGACACGACGCGCGGCGAGAAGCCGTTGGTGACGTACAGCTCGTACGTGAGCACGGACCGTGCGGACGGGTACAGCGTGCCGAACGCGCCGAAGCCCGGCTCGGCGAGCGTGGTCGGGATGAGGTCCACATCCACGAGCGGCCGATCGGTGAGATCGTTGATGGGCGAATCGTGGATGAGGTTGAACCGGCCGAGGGGCGCGAGGACGAGCCCGCCGCGCAGGTTCAGCGCATCCGCGAGGCGATAATCCATGGTGGCGAATTCGATCCGGACTTCCCCACCCCCCTCCGCTTCCCCATCATTCACTTCGAGGCGGGCGGCGTGTTCGAACTCGATCTCGGCGCCGACGTGCAGGCGGTCGGTGATTTCGGAGAAGAGGAACGGAATGAAGTGTGCTTGGTCCAGGGTGTTGTCGTGGGCGTCGATGGCGTTGACGTACTCCAGGTCGATGTAGCCACCCACGGCAGTGCCGGATCCGAGGCGGCGCACGAACGGCTTCCCGTAGATGCCGGAGCTGCTGTGGAGCGCACGCCGCGCGGAATCCGAGGTGGGGTTTGGGGTGGGGGAAACGGCGGCACGCGTGTCGATTTCGATGAGCCGCTCGGTTTGCTGTTCGACGATGAGTCGGAGGGAGTCGGTGGAACGTTCGAGGCGTTCGATCCGTTGCGCGAGGGAATCGTTGCGTGCGGTGGAGTCCTGTGCGAAGGCGGGCTGCGCTACGAGCGCGAGGAGAGCGAGAACGAGGGTTGCGGCGGCCAGGGCTGCGCGGGAGAACGCGGTCATCTGAGCGGGTCTCATGGTGTTTGAGAATCATTCTCAATTATGGACGACAGCGAAATTACACAACGCGACGAATCCCGTCAATATCACTCGGGATTGACTTCCCGTCCGGAGCAGACGATGGCGTTCCTCCCGCTGCGTGGCCTCCCAGCGCGACCGCACCAGCATCTCGCCAATGCCTGGATCGAGCAGCTCGAGCACGAGCTCCGCGATCCCGACACCGACCACAACGCGCTCTGCCGCCGCACGCTCTGCGCGCTCGCCTGCCCCGAGGTCGCCGACCACTGGGAGACCGCCGTCGAGGACGACACACTTCCTCTTGCCACCAGGGTGGCGCTCGCCGCGCTCGATCCGCGCAACGTGACCCTGGAACCCGAGTACTACGCCGAGTGCGACGACGCCCGCTTTCAGCGCGTCAAGCCGCTCTTGTGGCTCTGGTACTCCTTCGACCGCCTTCCGCTCGCCGGCCAGAACGTGGACCTCGGCGTGCGGCTTCGCCGGCTCCTCGCACCGCTCATCTTCAAGCGCTGCGGCCAGAACTTCAAAGCGTTTCAGCACGTGGAGTTCTCGTTCGGCTACAACATGGAGGTCGGCGACGACGTGGTGGTCCATCGCCACGTGCTTCTGGACGACCGTGGCGGCATCCGGCTGGGGAACAACGTGTCGATCAGCGACTACGCCAACATCTACAGCCACACGCACAGCATCGTGGACCAGCGCGACGTCACCGACGCGTGCACGGTACTGGACGACGGCGTTCGCATCACGTACCACGCCACCGTACTGGCCGGCGTACACGTGAAGGAGCAGGCGATGGTGGGCGCCCTGGCCGTGGCCACCAAGGACGTTCGCGCGTACCACGTGAACGTGGGGATCCCCGCCAAGAGTGTGCGCGTGAAGCCCAACGCGCCGTCCGGTGAGGAGTGCCTTCCGCTCGCGCGCGAGCGGAAGCCGCCGCGATAGTCAGCGAACGCGCAGCACGTCTTCGATGGAACCGGCGTGCCCGTCGCGCAGCGTGAGCGCGATGTCCGCGATGACGGCGCGCGACCGCGGCCAGCTCACGCGCTCCCGCGCCGCCGGCAGCGGCAGCCACTCGCCGCGGTCGTGCTCCGCGCCGAGCGCGATAGCCCCGTCGATCACGTAGGCCGCGAACACCACCGCCGCGGTGACGAGCGCGCTGCCGTGGATATAGAACGGCTGCACGGTCACGTTGTACAGCCGCTCCACGGCGAGCCCCGTTTCCTCGCGCACCTCGCGCACGGCCGCGTCCTCGGGGTGCTCCCCCTCCTCGATGCGGCCGTGCACCACCTCCCACGACCCGGTGCAGCGCGTGCCGGATGCGCGCCGGAGCAGCAGGAGCTGCTGAGCGTCCCCTGTGCCGCGCACGACGTATACGTCCACCGTGGCAACCAGCATCCGTGCGCCGGCCACGGGCTGCCACGCAGGCTGTGGAACAGTGGCCCGAGCGTCCGACTGCGGGGGAGAGCCGCCTTGGAGCTCCTCCGGCGGCGCGCTCTGCGCGCGGTCCGCGCCGTCTGCGCGGTCTGTGCGGGCTGCGCGCCCGCGCTGGCGGCGGCTGCTCACAGCACGCCCCAGAAGTCCCGCGAGACGTCGATGGAGAACGTCCACCGCCCGTCGCGGAGCCCGCGCGCGACCTCGGTGCGCACGACGCCATACAAGAATCCAAGTCCCAGTCCCACTGCTGGATACCACCCCTCGCGCCCATTTCCGAACGGAGCCGGGTGACGCAGATAGACTGCCGTGAACGCCGGAATGAGCGATGCCGAGCTCGGGCTGCGGCCGTAGGAGCCCAGGGGAATCGATGGGAATGGCACCGGCGTCTGCCACTCGACGCGTTCGGAGAGCGCCACCTGGCCGGCGAAGCTGTGATAGTCGTACCCCGGCGCGGAGACCGGCCCGCCGAGAAAGAGATAGTCCTGGGGCGGGATGTCCGGCGTCCCGCCCACCGCCCCCAGGAGCGTGCGCCAGACGAAGGTGCTCCGTCCAGCCGCGCGCTCCACGCGCGCGTCCACGGTGCCGCGCACGAGCGACGGGTGCCCCTGCAGCGTGGTGTCGCGCCCACGAAAACGCTGGACGGTGAGGCCCGCGTGCACCTCCAACGTGGCGCCCAGGGCGAGAGCGCGCGCGCCGCGCTCGAGCGCGAGCGACGCGCGCGCCGCGCGCAGCGACCAGGCGGGGACGGCGCCGTCGAACGCCCCCATCACCGGACGCGCGTGCACCGAGAGCCTGTCCTGCGCTTCGATCGCGCCCTCCACCTGCCAGCGAAGCCCGGCGTGCGTGCCGAGCGACAGCATGACGCCCGCCGCGCGAACGTCGAACGGGTCCGTGTCGTCGCTACCGAACTCCTGTGCGGCAAAGCTGTTCGTCAGCATCGAGCGCTCGGCCACCATGCCGGCATCCCGATACGCACGCTCCGCAAACAGCTGCATTCCCGTTCCGTCGTGGCGCTCGATGCCCACGCTCACACGTCCCTTGGCAGCGTGGTCGTCCACACCCCAACGCCCTTGGCCTCCCACGCTCAGCCCGCGGCCGAGACGGAGTCGCGCGCCGGCACCCAGCGCCAACCCCTCCACGCGGTTCACGCGCACGAAATCCGAGATCTTTTGCCCCGCGAGCATGGCACCGCTGGATCGGCGGAGCGCTTCCGCGCGCACCAGTTGGCGCGCCTCGTCCTGGACCCGCCGCAGATCGGCGTCGGTCGCCTGCTGCACGTCGGGGGGAAGCACGTCCACCAGCTTTCCTTCCCACCTGTGGTGCGCGAGCTCCCCGGGCGGGGCGGAGACAATCTCTGGGCCGGCGAAGAGCGTGAGCGGGAGCCCCCGGTTCACCTCGTAGCAGCAGATCTCCCACCGTCCGCGGATGATACCGCGCACCGGAAGCTCCAGCCACGTGGCACGCCGTCGGATCTCCACTTCCTGATGGTACGGCAGCCAGAACCGTCCTTCGACCAGCGCGTTCTCGAGCACCACGGACAGGTCTTCCAGCTCACGGTCGATCAACGCGGCCCGCGTGAAGGTGACGGCTACGCGCACCACCTCGGCCGAGCTCCGATCGATGTAGAGGGCACCGAGCACGCGAGGCTGCGTATCGTCGCGTGGGCGGAAGCGCACCTCGTAGACCTCCACCGTGCGATTGGGGAGCGTGATACCCAGCGAGTCGGCGATGGAGAAGTCGTAGAGGGTGAGGCCCAGCTCCGAGAGGGGATGAGGCACATCGCGGACTTCGTCGCCCTCGCCGATCCGAATCACGTTGGGCAAGTTGTTCTGCAGGATGCCCAGGTGGTCGCGATGATACTGGATGTCGGTGGGGAGGAGGAGCGTGTCGCGTCGTCCGATGATGCGTTGCTTGCTGAGTCCCGGGGCGCGCCAGTAGACTTGGAGCGCGAGCTGGTCCGCCTTGACCACTTTGGGCGGCTGGGAAAAGCCTTCCCCCACTTGCGCCAGGAAGGTGAGGAAGCCGTGCGCGGTGGCGGTGTAGTCTACCAGCGCCGTGTCGGCGAGTTGGAGGGCGCGGCGTTCGGTGGCGCGGCGCACGAGCGTCATCGTCTGGGGATCGTTCCACCGTTGCGCGGACGCGCGCGCGGGGGAAAGCAGCGCGAGCGCGGCTACCACGACGGCACGCCGTACCATGGGACACCAACACGTCATGGCCGAATATCGCCGGGGGAACATGGGGCATCAAGCATCACGCGTCGCACGCCCGTCGATCGGCGACGCGTGAGCTTCGAGCGATTCTGCGCGTCGGTGCGCGCGCATCGGCAGAGCGGCCGCGCACGCGGCGTGCTAGCCCCCGTGTGGCGCGACTGTCTGCTCGATACGGACACGCCGGTGTCCGCGTTTGCCAAGCTCCGGCGCGATGACGCCGGTGGCCCGTTCGCGTTTCTGCTGGAGTCGGCACCGGCCGGCGGCGAGACGTGGGCGCGCTTCACCTACCTGGGCACGAGCGCGCGCGCGGCGTGGCGTCTTCGCGACGGTGTCGTGGAGGAGTGGACGCCGTGCCAGGGATGGCACGGCGAGCGTCGCCCCGCGGATCCGTTGGCCGACCTGCACGGGCGCATGGTGGAATGGGAGCCCGTGCCCGCCCCGGAGCTGGACGCGCACGGCGCCGTCCTGTGGGGGGGCGCCGTGGGGTACTTCGGCTACGATGCCGTGCGCTACATCGAGCAGCTCCCGACTCCCCCGCCCCAAGGCGTGGACGCCCCCGATGCGCTGTTCGTGTTCACGCGGTCGCTGGTGATCGTGGACAACCTGCGCGGCGAGGCGCGGATCGTGGTCGCGGTGCCAGTGGCCGCGGACCCGACGCCGCACGACGAGGCGTTGCGCACGCTGTACGACGAGGCACAGCGCGACATCGACGGCATCGTGGCGCGGCTACAGGCGCCCTCACCGCTGCGGCCGCTCGCGTTGGATCCCGCGGCGGCACCCGCCACGGGACGTTCGGTCACGCCGCGCGCGCGCTTTCTCCGCGACGTGCAGCGCATTCGCGAGTACATCCTGGCCGGCGATTGCTTTCAAGCCCTCTTGGCGCGCCGGATCGTGGTTCCACTCGACTTCGATCCCACGTCGCTGTACCGCGCATTGCGCGTGCTGAATCCCTCGCCGTACATGTACCATTTGGTGTTCGACGGATTGGAGTTGGTGGGGAGCTCGCCGGAGCTCCTGGTGCGGGTACAGGATGGGCGCGTCACACTGCGTCCGATCGCCGGCACGCGACCGCGGGGCGAGACGGCGGACGACGACGCCGAGCGCGCGGCCGAGCTCCTGGCGGATGCGAAGGAGCGCGCCGAGCATTCGATGCTCGTCGATCTCGGCCGCAACGACGTTGGCCGCATCGCGCAGTACGGCACCGTACGCGTGACGGAGCTCATGGTGGTCGAGCGGTACAGCCACGTGCTGCACATTGTGAGTCAGGTGGAGGGCATCCTGCGCGGCGAGTGCAGCGCTCTGGATGTCTTTCGCGCCACCTTTCCCGCGGGGACCATGACCGGAGCGCCCAAGGTGCGCGCAATGCAGATCATCGACGCGCTCGAGGGCGAACGACGGGGCCCGTACGCCGGCGCGGTCGGATGGATTGGCGCCGGCGGGAAGCGCATGGATCTGGCGATCACCATTCGCACGTGCGTCATGGTGGACGGCGAGGCGTCGGTGCAGACGGGCGCCGGCATCGTGGCCGATTCTGTTCCAGAGCGCGAATGGGACGAAACCGAGAGCAAGGCGCGGGCGTTGCTCACGGCCATCGGCCGCGTACGCGCCGCGTCGCCGTCCGCACCTCACCGCGCAGCCGGCTAAGGGAACCATGCCATTCGCGCTCGTAAGCCTCCCAGGCGATCTCGCTTTCCGGTTGCGCCCGTCGGACACGGCGCCGCTGCTGGTTGGGCGCGGCACCGCGTGCGATATCCCGATCGCCGACACGACCGTCTCGCGCCGCCACGCCGAGCTGACGGTGGCGGGCTCGGCGGTGGACGTCCGTGACCTGGGCTCGAGCAACGGGACGTTCGTGAACGGCGCGCGCGTGGAGAGCGGCCGAGTGGCGCTGGGGGACGTAGTCACCTTCGGCCGGTGTGCGTTCCGCATGGAGTGGTGGGAGGATCCCTCCGCGCTGGATCCCGCGGTGACGGCGGAGCAGCCGGGCGCTGGCGTGAGCACGGGCCCAGAGCGCTCCGCGCGTCGCAAGCAGGCGAACACGCTGGAGATGCCCGCAGTGGGTGCGCCGGCGCTCGAGCCCACCATCGTTCGCGAGCGCGCCGTACCGCCCTCGGGCGGCACCCCGCCAGCGCTCCGCAGCAGCGGTCCGGACTCCGTCGCCCACGGGCCGTCGCTCTCCGAGCGGAAACTCGCCCTGCTGCTCGAGATCTCGACGTCGCTCGCGCGTGCCGGGGATCTGGACTCGCTTCTGGACCGCACGGCGCGCCTCCTCATGCAGGCGATGGACGTCGATCGGGTGGCCGTGCTGCTGGCGGACGCGGATGATCCGTCGGAAGCCGAGCTCTCGGTGCGCATTTCGCGCGACCGGTCGGGGGCCGACGTGCCCCGCCCGGTGCCGCGATCGATCGCGCGGCGCGTGATGGGCGACCGCGTGGCCGTGCTGACGCGGAATGCGGCGGGTGACGCCCGCTTTGGCGGCGAGTCCATCGTGGCGCAACAGGTCCGCTCGGCCATCTGCGCTCCCCTGGTCGCGAGCGACGGGGCAGCACTCGGCGCATTGTACGTGGACAATCGCACGGCCGCTGGTGTGTTGAGTGAGGACGATCTGGACTTTCTGGTGGCGTTCTCCGGCATTGCGGCGGTGGCGATCGAGAACAACCAGCTAGCTTCACGCGTGCGCCGGCAGGCCCTCGTGCGCAGCAATTTCGAGCGATACTTCACGCCGGCGCTCGCGGCGCGGATTGCCGGTGCCGCCGAAACGCCCACACCGGGTGGGGAGAAGCGGCGGGTCGCGATCCTGTTCAGCGACATCCGCGGCTTCACGGCGCTGGCCGAGCAGATGCCGCCAAGCGAAGTGGCCGCGCTGTTGAGCGAATACTTCACCGCCATGGTGGACTGCGTGTTTCGACACGGCGGCACGCTGGACAAGTTCGTGGGCGACGCCCTGCTCGCGCAGTGGGGCGCGCCCGTGGCATTGGAGCGCGACGCGGATCACGCGGTGAACGCGGCCGTCGACATGATGCGTGCCCTCGACGTGCTGAACGGCCGGTGGCGCGCGCAGGGGCGTCCCGAGCTGGCGGTAGGGATCGGCCTCAACGCGGGAGACGTGTTCGCGGGGAACATCGGGTCGCCGCGCCGACTGGAGTTCACGATCATCGGCGACGCCGTGAACGTGGCGAGCCGCATCTGCACGGCGGCGGCGGGCGGAGAGATCCTGGTCACCGACACGCTCCGGCGCGCCCTGCGGAGCGCCATTGCGCTGGAGGAGCGGCCGCATCTCGCTATCCGGGGCACATCGCAGTCCGTGCGCCTCTACCGGCTGCTGCTCTCGTGAGCCCGCGGTCGCAGGTTCCGTCGGGGTACACGCGGCTGCGCGTGGGAGACGCCGATCTGGTGACCCTGGTGGCGCTCGTCCCCGTGTTCCAGGAGGCGCTCCGCGACGGCACGTTGTACAACTACGCCGCACTGCAGTCGGAGTCGGAGCCGTTGGCGGGACGCGGCCCGGCGTACGCGATTCAACTGCCCGGCACGAGCGTGCGCGCGGTGGTGCGCCGTTCGCGTCACGGCGGACTGCTAGCGCGCGTGCGCGGCGACGTGTTCTTTGGCGATACGCGCGCGCCGCGCGAGCTGGGCACGTCCCTCCGGTTGCGTCGGCTGGGCATCCCCACGCCGGAGATCATCGCGTACGCCACGTACGGCGTGGCCCCGCTCGCCCGGCGCGCCGATGTGGTGTCCGTCGCGATTCCCGACGGCCGCGACCTGGCCGAGTTGCTCGTCGCGTCGCCTCCGCTCACGGCGGCGCGCAAGCACACCCTGCTCGACGCCACCGCGCTGCTGCTGGACAGCCTCACGGCGGCGGGCGCGCGGCACCCGGATCTCAACCTGAAGAACATCTTCATCGCCCCCGATAAAGACGGTCTGCCGGAGGCGATCGTGCTGGACGTCGACCGCGTGTGGTTCGACCGTCCGGGAAGCGTACGCGTGACCGACGCGAACCTGCGCCGGCTCGAGCGCTCGGCGCGCAAGTGGCAACGCCTGCGTCACGCGGACATCACGGAGGCGGATCTCGCGCGGCTGTCCACGCGCGTACGCGGCCTGGCGGCGGGAGGAGCGGCCGGCGGCGGCGGTCGGTGACCGGAACGGGCGTGGGGACGGTGCCGCAGGGCGCGCCGCACGGACCATCATCCGTGCGAGAGGATCTTCCATCCCTCGCGCGGCGCGCGCGGTCGGTGGGCGTGGTGATGATGAGCGCCATCGGCGACGCGGTGCACGTGCTGCCAGTCGTGAACGCGCTCAAGCGGCAGGTCCCTGCGCGGCGCATCACCTGGGTGGTGCAGCCCGGACCCGCCGCGCTCGTGCGCGGACATCCCGCCGTGGACGAGCTCCTGGTCTTCGAGCGCGCGCGCGGGTGGCGCGGGTGGGTGGAGCTGCGGCGGGAGCTCGCCGCGCGGCCGTTCGATCTGGTGATCGATCTCCAGGTGTATCTCAAGGCAAGTCTCGTAACGGCGCTGACGACGTCGCCCGTAAAGCTCGGCTTCGACCGCGCGCGCGCGCGAGACTTCAACTGGCTGGCCACCACCCACCAGATCCCACCGCACGCGCCACAGCACGTGCAGGACCAGTACCTGGAGTTTCTCGAGCTGTTGGCCGTGCCGGCCGAGCCGGTGGAATGGCGGTTGGGACCGTGGCCGGAGGAGCGGGTGTGGCAACGGGATTTCGTGACGCGCTTCGATCGGCCACTCGTAACGCTGGTCGTCGGGAGCTCGCATCGCGAAAAGGAGTGGATGCCGGAACGGTGGGCGGCGCTGGCGGACGCCCTCTACCACGACTTCAGTCTCGCGCCCGTGCTCGCGGGAGGGCGCTCCGAGCGCGAGCTCGCAACGGAACAGGCAATCCGCGCGCGTGCGCGCGCGCCCCTTGTCTCCACGCTCGGCATCCCGCTGCGTGAGCTGGTAAGCGTGATCGACGCGTCGGCGCTGGTGATCTCGCTCGATACGGCGCCGCTGCACATGGCCGTCGCGCTGCGACGCCCGGTGGTGAGCCTCGTGGGCTACAACAATCCCAAGCGGGTGGGTCCGTATCGGCGCTACACGGATCTCATCGTCGACGCGTACGGCGATCCGGGCGAGGACTATTCCCCGAGCATTGCCCACCGGCTGGGGCGCATGCCGCGCATCACGGTGCGCGACGTGCTGGAGCGCGTGGAACGCTGGCGGCGCGTCTACCGCGACCCGCGCGCCAGCACGCGCTCGTAAACCGCCAGCGTTTCGGCCGCGGTACGGTCGATCGAGAAACGCGCGGCGCGACGTACGCCCGCGCGCGACAGTCGTGCGCGCAAGGTCGCGTCAGCGGCCACCTGCACGATCGCATCGCCCAACGCCGGAGCGTCGCCCGCGGCGACCAGGATCCCGGCGGGGGAATCGTCGCGACCGTCGGCCACGCTCGGCTCGGCAACCACTTCCGGGATGCCGCCCACGTTGGTGGCCACGATGGGCACGCCGAGGGCCATCGCCTCGATGAGCATCGTGCTCAGTCCCTCACTGCGCGAGGCGAGTGCCGCGACATCGGCCGCGGCCAGAAGCGATCCGGCATCGTCGCGATGGCCGGTGAACGTGACGGCGTGCGCCAACCCCAACTCCCGCGCACGCGCGCGCAGTTGGGCGTCGAGTGGGCCCCGGCCGACCAGCAGCGCGTGGAGCGACGGGACGCGCGCATGCGCACTCGCCAGCGCGGCGAGGAGAGTGAGGTGATCCTTCTCCGCGGTGAGCGCCGCCACCGTCACGACCAGCATCGCGCCAGGGGGAACCCCCAGGGCGCGGAGTGTCTCCGGCGCGACGGGCCGTGGCAGCGCGCCGAGATCGATCCCGCTCGGCACCACCGTTACCCGCTGCTCGGAGAGCCCCGCGTCTTGGAGCGTATGCGCCACGGCGCGCGAGATCGCGATCGTCGCAGCCGCGCGGCCGTACTTCCAGCGCGTGAGCGCGCCGCGGCGAAGCGGGCGGCTCACGCGACGCGTCACGACCATGGGCGTCGACGTGCGGCGCGTAGCCAGCGCGGCCAGCATCACGCTGTGCCCCGTGTGCGCGTGGACGATGTCCGCGCCCACGCGCGCGAGCGCACGGCGGAGGTGGCGCGCCGCAAACGGGTCGGCCTCGAACAACGGGGAGCAGGGCACCACCTCGATCCCGCTCGCCGAGGCGCGATGCGCCAGCGGCTCGCGCGGGCGCGCGGCGATGAGCGACCGCACGCCGTGCTCCGCCAGCCGCTGCGCAAGCCACAGCACCTGGCGCTCTCCGCCCCGCCATCCGCGCTCGGTGTCCACGTGGAGCACCGTCCGCACGCTTACCGCGTCTCCGACAGCACGCGCTGGTAGATCTCGATCGTGCGGTCCACTGTGTCTTCGATGGAGAAGTTCTGCACGCGCTGGAACGCCTCCTGCGCCACCCGCCCAGCCAGCGCGCGATCGGTGAGCAGGCGAACGATATTCGCGCCGAGCGCCGCGCCGTCGCCCACGGGTGCGAGCAGGCCGGTGCGCTCGTGCTCGACGACTTCGGGGATGCCGCCCCCCGCCGTGGCGGCGATCGGTCGGCGGAGTGCCATCGCGTCGAGCAAGATGCTGCCGAGCGCTTCGCCCTCGTTGTTGGAGCTGAGCACGAACACGTCCGCGGCGCGCAGCAGTGAATCGGCATCGGTGCGAAAGCCGGTGAGATGCAGCACATTCTTGGAGGCGAAGCTCGCGGGTAAGCGCCTCCACGTCCGCGCGCAGGTGCCCCTCGCCTACCAGGAGCGCGTGCATGTCAGGCATCCGACGGTGCGCTTCCGCCACCGCGCGTACGAAGGTCAGTGGGTCTTTCATCGTGACGATGGCCGCCACCATCACGGCGAGCGGTGCTCCCCGTGAAACGCCAAGTTCCTCCAGGGTGGCGGGCGACGACGGTTGGATCACGCGCGTGAGATCCATGCCGCTGTAGACCACATCCACGCGCGACCGTGGGAAGCCGGCGTCGGTCACGCCCTTTGCCGCCGCGTGGCTCACGGCCACGAAATGCGCGGCGCGGCCGTACTTCCACCGCGATCCCGGGTTCCGCCGAAAGGGGAAGATCACCCGACGGGCCATCACCACCGGTGTGCGACTGGCGACGGTGGCCAGCGCGGCAAGCGCCATCGTGTGTCCCGATTGCGGGTGGACCACGTCCACGCGCTCGTGGCGGATGATCCGTCGCAGGCGCGCCACCGTCCACGGTCCCCACTCCGGAAATGCCGGATCGACGTGAAACACCGGGATGCCCTCGGCCGCCGCGCGCTCGCCCAACGCGGAGCCGGGGCGCAGCGCGAGCAGCGGACGATGACCGCGCGCGCGCATCCCGCGCGCGGTCCACAAGAGCTGGCGTTGTCCTCCGCGCCACCCCTTGCCGAGGTCCATGTACAGCACGGTGAGTGGACGCGCCGCGTGGTGGGGCGTCGAGGCCGCCCTCACGAGGTGCCTCCACGCCGGGGGCGCATTCGGCCACCGGCGCTGGCCGCTTGGTTGGGTTGCGACGGCTGCGCCTCAACAGCGATCGCCCTCGTGTATTGCGGATCGTTGTACATCTTGAACTGCCGATAGACCTTGGGACGGACGCGCCCGTGCGCGATGGCGTCGAGCAGCGTGCCCAACTCCGCCGCCAGGTCGTCGCGCTGCTCGCGCAGCACGCGGAGCCGTGCCCCGCACCGCGCGCGAAACCCGGCCGACGCGTCGGCGCGCTCCGCCTGCTCGCGCATGTGATAGATCTTGAGCTCCACAATCGTAAGTTTGTCGGCCAGCGATCCCACCGTCTCAGCCACGACGCTTCCCTCCCCTTCGCTTCGTCGCGCCACGTTTCGTCGCGCCACGTTTCGTCGCGCCGCGTTTGGTCGCGACGCGCTTGGTCGCGACACGCTTGGTCGCGCCATGCTTGGTCGGACCGCGCTTCGTGGCGCCACGCGTGGTCTTCGCGCGTGCGGCCGCGCGTGCGGTCGCCCCCGCGGTCACGCTCGCCACCCGCTCGTCGATCTGCTCGACGAGATCGTTGCGCTCCTGATTCAACCGGTCGATGCGGCGCTTGGCGGCGGCCACCGCGTGATCGTCCGCCGAGCGCGCGCGGTCCTCCTCGTGCCAGAGTTCGGTGTTCACCGCTGCGAGCTTGGCTATGAGCATCCCAATCGTCTCATGCATACGTGTCAGGTGTGGAGGTGCGAGTGGTGAGCGTACGAACGTGGTGGCGAGCGCGTGGTCGCATCAGGGCTCGTGGCCCGCGTGCTGCATCAGGGCGCGAACCTGCGCGGCAACGGTCGTGGCATCCACTCCCGTCATGCAGTCGTGTCCGATGGGACAGACAGCGTGGCGACATCCCAGGCACGGGACGCGCCCGTCGCGCACCACGACCGTGATCGACAGCCCGGGACTCCACGCCACGGGCGACGTGGGCCCAAAGATGGTCACCGTCGGTACGCCGATCGCCGTCGCCATGTGCACGGGTCCGGTGTCGCCCGCAACGAGCACGTCGCACGCGCCCAGGGCGGCGAGGAACCGCCGCACATCGAGCGGCGGCGCGATCACGAGCGGAGCAGCGCCCTGTGCGGAACGCGCATCCGCGGCGAGCGCGGCGCGGAACGCGATCAGGCGCGCCTCATCGCCGGGACCCTGGAAGACAACCGGCACGGTGCCATCCTGCTGGAGCAGCCGCGCGAGCGCGGCGAACGATGCCGGCCCCCACTCCTTGGACAACTCACCCGCCGAAAGCAGCATCCCTACCCGCGGCGCTCCCGCGGGCGCGCCCCACTCACGCACATCCTGTTCTGCCCGTTCGCCCTCGGCGGCCGACACCACCAGCTGCGGGCGCGGCGGCGGCGACTGCACCGCAACGCCCGCGAGCGCGAGCAGCCGCTGACGCTCGCGCACCACCCACTCGGGCGCACGCCCGGCGCGCGGGAGGGCATGCGTGTACACCCACCCCCACCCGCGTACCGCCCACCCCACGCGCACCGGTGCACCGGAGACGAGCACGAGCTGCGCCGTGCGCGGGCTCGACTGCACGTCGATGATCCAGTCGTAGTGGCGACGGCGTACCTCCACCGCCGCGCGCACGGGATGCGCGCGATCGTAGACGATGCGTTCGTCGATGAGCGGATGTCCATCGAGCAGCGGCGCGGCGGCGGCGCCCACCAGGAAGTCCACGCGCGCATCCGGTGCATGGCGCCGCAAGTCCTCCAGCAGCGCGGTGGTGAGCACCACGTCACCATGACGCCTGAGCTGGATGAGGAGAATGCGGCGCGGTATCATCGCGCACTTCCGCGCCACATCTTGGCGTACTTGAGAAACGCGTAGAAGGCCGACATTCCCGCCCACACCACACCGGCACGGCCATCGAGGATGCCCAGCCGAAGCACCAGACGCTGAAAGAGCTCCCATGGGATGCGCGCCAGATGCCAGATATGGAAACGGCCGCCGCGCGAGGCTTTGCGCGCCGCGATGACGTCGGTGTAGCGGTTCATCACCGCCACGTGCTCCGACAGGCACTCGTACTTCACGTGCGCGAGTGCGCCGTGCAGCCGCTCCGTGCGTCCCTCCACCAGCAAGTGCTCGTGGACCGGCAAGAGCTCGAATCGGGCGCACGCACGGCGCGCGAGCCGGAGCACCCAATCGGAGCCCGTGCCGCCAAAGCGGAGCCGCGCGCCCAGGTAGTACAAGTCGCGGCGCACCCAGTAGCCATCGGCGGGGCCGTTGGCGTCGAGCACGCGGCGAACGTCGCGCGCCAGCTCGGGCGTCACGCGCTCATCGGCATCGATGGACAGCACCCAGTCTTCCGTGGCCAGCGCGAGCGCCGCCTGCTTCTGGTGGCCAAAGTCGTCGAACGGCCGGTGCTCCACGCGCGCTCCCGCCGCGCGCGCGATCTCCACCGTAGCGTCGGTCGAGCCGTCGTCGAGCACCACGATCTCCTCCGCGAGGTCGCGAACGGAGGCGAGGCACTCACTGAGTGAGCGCTCTTCGTTATGCACGATGACGACGACGGACAGACGTGACACCTGTGAAACTCCGGAGGGGCGCGTGGCCAAGGTGGCTCGACGGGCCGTGAGCGATGCCCCGACGGCTGGGCCAGCGCCGCGCGCCACCGCGCCGGCAGGGGGCGGGGGCGCGAGCCGGCATCGCCCGGTGGGATTCTAGCCGCATCGCCGCACGGACGCCACGTCCCGCCGCGCCGGCGTGGTGCGGCGCGGCATCGGCAGGTATTGTACGCGCATGACACGCCGCGCCGGAGAGCCGACCAGGCAGCGCATCGGGATCGTGATGCTCACGGCCGCGGGCGACGCCGTGCACGTGCTGCCGGTGGTGAACGCGCTCGAGCGGCAGGATCCCTCGAGTCACATTACGTGGATCGTACAGCCTGGCCCGGCGTCGCTCGTGCGTGGCCATCCGGCCATCGACGAGGTGCTGGTCTTCGAGCGCGCACGTGGATGGCGGGCGTTCGCCGAGCTGCGACGCGAGCTCGCGGTGCGCCCGTTCGACGTGGTGCTCGATCTGCAGACGTATTTCAAGGCGGGGCTCATCACGTGGATGACGCGTGCGCCCACAAAGCTCGGGTACGATCGCGCGCGTGCGAAGGACATGAACGGACTGTTCACCACACAGCGCATTCCGCCGCACCCGCCGCGGCACATCCAGGATGAGTACTTCGAATTTCTCGACGTCCTCGGCGTGCCGGCGGAGCCGGTGGAGTGGCGGCTGGGGCCGTGGCCACACGAGCGCGAGCGCCAGCGCGACATGGTGGAGCGGTTCGAGTGCCCGTGCGTCCCGCTGGTAGTCGGGAGCAGCAAGCCGGACAAGGATTGGGTTCCGGAGCGCTGGGCCGAGGTGGCCGCGGCGCTGGCGAGCGACTTCGGGCTGCGCCCGGTGGTGGTGGGCGCGCGCACGGAGCGCGAGACGGCCGTCGAACGGGCCGTGCTCGCGCGGTGCCCGCGCGCCGTGAGCGCGCTCGACAGCGGACTGCGCCCGCTGGTGGGGATCCTCGACGCGGCGGCGCTCGTCGTGTCGCTGGACACCGGTCCGCTGCACATGTCCGTCGCGCTCGGCCGGCCGGTCGTCAGCCTCATCGGGTACACCGACCCGCGCCGGACCGGGCCGTACCGCCGATTCACCGATCTCGTGGTGGACGCCTTCCACGACGCGGGTGAGGACGGACCGATCACGACGGCCACGCGCCGCGCCCGAATGGGTCGCATCACCGTGCGCGACGTGCTGGAGCGGGTGGAGCGATGGCGCGCGCACTCCACAGATGCCGGCGCATCGCGCGACGCGTAGTGTAGCGCGCCGCTCTCCGGCGTCGGCCGCTCCGCGGGTCCGTCAGGGCATCTTGAATCCCTGCCCGAACTCGTAGCGCAGCCCCGCGTCGCGCGCGAGCGAAACCAGCCGGGTGAGCGGAAGCCCCATCACGGCGAAGTAGTCGCCGTCGATGTGCTCGACCACGGTGGCGCCGTAACCCTGGATGCCGTAGGCGCCAGCCTTGTCCATTGGTTCGCGCGTCGCCACGTAGGCGGCGATCTCCTCGTCGCCGAGCGCGCGGAAGGTCACGGCCACCGCTTCCACCGCGGAACGCTGCGTGCCGTCGCGCGTCAGGCACACGGCGGTGAAGACGGTGTGCTGCCGCCCGCTGAGCGCGCGGAGGATGCGCGCCGCGTCATCGTCGTCGGCCGGCTTCCCCAGCAACGCGCCATCGAGCACGACGATGGTGTCGGCCGAGATGATCACGGCCTCGGGGTGAGCGCCGGCGATGCGCGCTCCCTTCTCGCGCGCCAGACGCTCCGCGTGAGCGGGCGGAATCTCGCCCGGGAGATAGCGCTCGTCGATGTCGGCCGGCACCACCTCGTGCGCGACGCCGATCATGTCCAGCAGATCGCGCCGGCGCGGCGAACCGGAGGCGAGGATCACGCGCGGGGTTGCGCCGGACACGCTCATCGCTCGAGCACCAGGGTAACGGGACCATCATTCACGAGCTCGATGTCCATCATGGCGCCGAACTCGCCCGTCTCCACCGTCACGCCGCGCGCTCGGCACGCCTGGACGAACCGGTCGTAGAGCGGCGCCGCCACCGCAGGCGCCGCCGCGTGGATGAAGCTCGGCCGGCGCCCCTTCTGTGCGTCGCCGTAGAGCGTGAATTGCGAGACGATGAGTAGCGCACCGCCCGTCTCATCAAGCCCGCGGTTCATCGTGCCGTCGTCGTCCGGGAACAGACGCAGCCCCACGACCTTGTCGGCCATCCACTCGATCTGGGCGACGCCGTCGCCGTCGGTGAACGCGACCAGAAGCACGAAGCCGTGCGCGATGCGGCCGCTCGGCCGCGAGGTGCCGTCCGGTTCGCGAATGCGGACCTCGGCGCGGGAGACGCGTTGGAGAACGATACGCATGGGGAAAAGATAGGGCCACGGGACGGGCGCCGGAAATTGCAGCTTGGCTAGGGCGCGGACCGCGGTGCGCAGCCGACCGCTCGCCATTGACCAGCCGAGCATCGTGCGCCAGAGTTCCACACGATAGCCAGCGGGCGCGAGCCCGTCCACACCTCCGCAATTTCCCAGACGCATGCCCCGCCACATCGCGTTCCTCGCATGCATCACTGTTCTCCTGCCGAGCGCGGTCGCCGCGCAGGGGAACTCCGCAGTCGGCGTGCGGGCTCAGCGCGCCGCCGCCGACTCCGCCTGCAGCTACGAGCAGTGCGCCCTGGTGGTGGTGCCCAGTCTTGCGAGCCTCGACGTCGTGCGCGGCGTCCGGCGCGAGCGGGTGGCCCGGCTGGGGTTTTTCTGGGCGGGCGACATTCGGGCGCCTTTCGCCGGCAGCGACTCGGCCGCGTGGTACGCCGATCGCGCCGTCCATACGCGACGCACGGCGTCGTTCCTGACCGACGCGGGGTTGGCCCTCTTCGCCGTGGCTGCCGTGGTCGTCGTGCGCCGTGGCGAAGTGGACCGCGCCGCGGCAGGGTGGGCGACAGGCGGCGCCGTGTTGATGGCGGCCAGCTATCCTCTCCAGCTGCGCGCGGACGGCTTGCTCAGCAGCGCGGTGTGGTGGCACAACCGGCAATTCGCGCGATGAGCTGTTCGCCCACGCACCGGCCCGCGCGCTCCTACGCCTGGACACGTGCATCGCGCATGGCGCGCGCGCACGGCGTCTGACCGGCGGCGGAGCCCCTACTCCACCGTCACGCTCTTGGCCAGATTCCGCGGCTGATCGACGTTTGCCCCGCGCTGCACGGCGATGTAGTACGCCAGGAGCTGCAGCGGAATGCTCGCCAGGACCGGCGTCAGCATGTCGATGGTCTCCGGGATGCGGATCTCGTAGTCGATCCGCCCCACCAGCGCGGGCTCGTCGCGGCTGGTGATGGCGATCACGCATCCGTGCCGTGCGTGCACCTCCTCGATGTTCGACACCACCTTGTCGAACACGCCATCGTGCGGCGCCAGGAAGACGACGGGCATGTTCTCATCGATGAGCGCGATGGGCCCGTGCTTCATCTCCGCCGCCGGATAGCCCTCGGCGTGGATGTAGCTGATCTCCTTCAGCTTGAGCGCACCCTCGAGCGCGGCCGGAAAGTTGTAGCCGCGCCCCAGGTACAGGAAGTTCCGCGCGTCCTTGAATTCGCGGGCGATCCCCTCGATGTGCTCGGCGTCGTCCAGCAGCTCGCGAATCTGGCCGGGAAGCGCCTGGAGCGCCTTCACCACGCGGCGGCCTTCCTCCAACGGTAAGCCGCGCAGCCGCGCCAGGCGGAGCGCGAACAGCGTGAGCGCCGCCACCTGGCACGTGAACGCTTTGGTGGATGCCACGCCGATCTCCGGGCCCGCGTGGATGTAGATGCCGCCGTCCGACTCCCGCGCGATGCTCGAGCCCACCACGTTCACGATGCCGAGCGCGCGCGCGCCGCGGCGCTGTGCCTCGCGCATGGCCGCCAGCGTGTCCGCGGTTTCACCCGACTGCGAGATCACGATGCACAGCGTGCGATCGGTGATGATGGGGTTCCGATAGCGGAACTCCGACGCGTACTCCACCTCCACCGGCACACGCGCCAGATCCTCGATCATGCTCTCGCCGATGAGCGCCGAGTGCCAGCTGGTGCCGCACGCGGTAAGGATGATGTTGTCGAAGGCGAGCAGTTCCTCGTCCGTGAGGTTGAGACCGCCCAGTCGCGCCGTTCCCGCGTCCACCAGCAACCGGCCGCGCATGGTGTTCTCGATCGTCTGCGGCTGCTCGAAGATCTCCTTGAGCATGAAGTGCGGAAAGCCGCCGCGCTCGATCATGTCGAGATCCCAGTCGATCCGGCTCACCGTCTTGTTCTGCTCGGCTGCGTCGAGATCGATGATCCGGTAGCCGCCGCGTTCCAGCACCGCCAGGTCGCCGTCGTCCAGATAGATGACCTGCCGCGTGTGCGCGAGCACGGCCGACACATCGCTCGCCACGAAGTACTCGCCGTCGCCCAACCCCACCAACAGAGGGCTCCCCTTGCGCGCCGCCACGATCTTGTCCGGGTCGTTGTTGGCGATCACGGCAATGCCGTACGTCCCCTCCACCTTGCGAAGCGCGGCAATGACGGCGTCTTCCAGACTGCCGGTGAAGAACTCCTCGATGAGGTGCGCCAGGACCTCCGTGTCGGTCTCCGACCGGAACTGGTGCCCCAGGTCTTCGAGCGCCTGACGAAGTGCCGAGCCGTTCTCGATGATCCCGTTGTGGACGACGGCAATGGTGCCGTCACACGAGACGTGCGGGTGGGCGTTGCAGTGGGTGGGCGCCCCGTGGGTGGCCCAGCGCGTGTGCGCGATGCCAAGGGTGCCGTGCACCGGGTCGCCGAGGACGACCGTCTCCAGCTCCGAGATCTTCCCGACCGCCTTGCGCGTCTCCACACCGCGCCCGTTGAGCACGGCCACGCCCGCGGAGTCATAGCCCCGGTACTCGAGCCGCTTCAGCCCCTCCAGGAGGAGGGCGGAAGCACCGCGCGGGCCAACATATCCAACGATTCCACACATGTGTCGAGATGGCTAGGGAGAGATCAACGTAGCGCGTCCAGCGGTTCGCGTGCCTGCACGATCAGCGTGCGTGCGTCCGCCTCAGTGGGCGCCTCCGCGATCACCCGAACAATGGGCTCCGTACCCGACGGGCGGACGTGCAGCCAGCGGTCCCCCCATGAAAGTCGAAGGCCATCTTGCGTGTCGGCCTTCGCTCCATCAAAGCGCTCGCGAAGCGTGTCATACACCGCTTCGAGCGGGGCGTTCGGCCGGTCCAACTTGTCCTTCACGATGCGGTACTCTCCGTATCGGCCAATCACACTCGAAATGGGCTCGTCGTCCTCCACCATCATCTGTAGGAGGAGCGCCACAGCCACCGGAGCGTCACGCCCCAGGTGGACCTCACTCAGGATCACCCCTCCATTCCCCTCCCCACCAACCGCGGCGGCGTCCTTCTGCATACGGGCCGCCACGTTAGCCTCCCCCACCGGGGCGCGGACGACGGTCGTCCCGGCCTCGGCCGCCACCTCGTCGACGATCAAGCTTGTGGAAAGGTTTGCAACAACCGGTCCCGGCCGGTAGCGCAGAACCAGCCGCGCAGCGAGGGCCAGGGTATAGTCCTCGCCAATGGCGTGTCCCATGTCGGAGACGATCGCCAGCCGGTCCGCGTCCGGATCGATGGCCAGTCCCACCTCTGCGCCACTTTCGCGAACCAGCTGCTCGAGCCCACCCAGATTGGCCGCCACGGGCTCCGGGGGACGGGGAAAGCGGCCGTCCAGCTCCAGGTTGATGGCGCTTACCCGGCAGCCAAGCCGTTCCAGGAGCGGGGGGATGATCACGCCGCCAGCGCCGCGCACACAGTCGAGCGCCACGTGGAAGCGCCGCGCCCGGATGCGCGAGACATCCAGGAACGGAATCGTCAGGATGCGCTCGATGTGCCGGCCGGTGGCGCCGTCATCACTGCGCACAACACCGAGGCCGTCCCATCGCGCGCGCGGAATGGTGTCGTCCGCCACCGCGCGCATCTCGGCGCCCTCGCTGGCGTCGAGGAAACGCCCGCTCGCGCCGATGAACTTGAGCGCGTTCCACTCCACCGGATTGTGGCTCGCGGTGATGGCCAATCCGCCCGCGGCGTGGGTGTCCTCCACCGCGAGCTGGATGGTGGGCGTGGCGGCGATCCCCACGTCGACCACCTCGCACCCCACCGACTCCAGCGCGGCCAGCACGGCGCGGTGCAGCATGGGGCCGGAGACGCGCGTATCGCGTCCCACCACGACGCGCCGGCTGCCCGCGGCGCCGGTCGCCCACACACCGAAAGCAGCGGCATAACGCGCCACCACCTCCGGTGTGAGGCCCGGTCCGATACGCCCGCGGATCCCGGACACGCTCACCATCAAGCTCTCGTGCACCCGTCCCTCCAAGCTCGGTCGGCGCCGTACCGGCACCGGAACATGGCGCGGAGCGCCGCGCGTTCCAATTGCGCGAAACCTACCCAGCGCCCTCCCACAATCAAGCGCGCTTCGGCACCTCCGCCGCGTTACCGATGGCCGCGTAGCGCGTTGTATGTACGGCACCTGCACGCTCCGGACCCGGGGCGTGTGCCCGCGCCCACCCAGGCATCAACCCCCGATCCGTGTCGCTTCGCCACCGTCTGTCGCGGCTCCCATTTCGTTGGAAGATGGCTCTCCTCACCGTGTGCGCGGTGTTGGCGATGCTCGTGCTCGTGCTCGTTCCGCTGTATTTCGCTGAACGGTCGCAGTTGGCGGAGTTGAACGGGCGACGTCTGAGCGCCATCGCGGCCAGCACCGGCGTGGGCGTGAGCGCCGATTCGTTGGACGTGATCGCGCAGCCCGGTGGGCAGAACAGCGCCGCCTTCGTGCAGGCGCGCGGCGTGCTCGAGCGCGCGTGGGAGGCCAACGGCGGCGACGTGCGCGAGTTGAGCGACGGGATCGTGATCGTGCGTCAAGATGCAGGCGGCTTTCGCTTTCTGGTCCACTCGTCGTGGAACGCCGGCCAGCCGCAATACAATCGCGCGTGGGAACCGCCAGCGGCACTCAGCGCCGCGCTCGCGGGCAACCACGCCGGCCACACGCCGCTCTACCGCACGAACACGGGCCCGCGCCTCGCGGCCGCCGTCCCCATCCAACGCGGCGACGGGACCACGGCTGGGTTCGTGGTCGTTGACATGGATGCGTCACACGAGCTGAGCGCGCTGGCTTCGCGCCTGGCCCGCTTCATCTGGCTCCCGCTGGTGCTCACGGCGCTCGCCCTCGTGGTGGCGCTCGTCGGCGCCCGACGCCTCACGGCGGGCATGGAGGTGGTGGCGCAGCACGCCGACAGTGTGGCGCGCGGCAGTCTGCGGCAGTCGCTCACGTTCGAGTCGGGCGACGAAGTGGGTGCCCTCGCGAACGCCTTCCGCACCATGACGGCGGGGCTGCGCGATCTGCTGCGCGACGTCGAGACGGGCGCCAACGAGGTGGCCGCCACGGCCGAGCAGCTCTCCTCGGGCGCGGAGCAACTGAGCGCGTCCACGCAGCAGGTGGCGGGTGCGGCGCACTCCATCGCCGACTCCGCCTCGCGGCAGACGGACGGCATCCGTACCATCGTCGACATCGCGACCCGCGTGGCCGGGCGCGCCACGGCGGCGGCCGAGAGCGCCCGACGCGCGCAGACGGCCGCCGACGTGGTCGCGAACTCCGCCGCGCGCGCCACGGCCGCCGCCGGCGAGGCGTTGGAAACCATGGCCCGCATCACAACGGTCACCCGCGACGCGGTGCCCGCCGTGGCCGAGCTGGGCGAGAAGTCGCAGGAGATCGGAAAAATCACCGACACCATCGGGGGGATTGCCCGGCAAACGAACCTGCTCGCCCTCAACGCCGCCATCGAGGCCGCGCGGGCCGGAGAGCACGGAAAGGGCTTTGCCGTGGTGGCGGAAGAAGTGCGCACGCTCGCCCACGAGAGCGCGCAGGCGCTGGACATGATCCGGTCGCTCGCCGCGGAGATCCGTGCCGCCGCCGAGCACACCGCCGTGCGCATCGGCGACGTGAGCACCACGGTGACCGAGGGCGAAGCGGTGATCCACGGCTCCACCACCGCCCTCACGCAGATCTCCGACGAGATTCGTCAGAGCCGCTCCGCCGTGGCCGCCATCGTAGAGTCGGTCGTCGCGCAGCAGCAGGAGGCCGAGACGCTCGCCCACGAGATCGAGTCGGTGGCGGTCGTGGCCGAGCAGAACGCGTCCACCTCGCAGCAGGTGAGCGGCGTCGTGCAGGAGCAGACCGCGTCGATGATGCACATCACCGCGTCGAGTCAACACCTGGCGAGCATCGCCACGCGCCTCAAAGGCGTGATGGCGCGCTTCGAGCTGTAGTTCGTGCGGTCGGAAGACGATCGCGCGACGATCCCGGCGCGTTGCCAGGCGTGGCGCGGAGGGCTGCGCTACGCGGGCTGAACGGTGAACGCCGGCGCGGCCGGGTTGCGGTCCACGTCCCCGCTCTCCAGCACCTCCAGAAACGCGGCGATCACCTGGGGATCGAACTGCGTTCCCGCGTGCTGGCGCAGCTCGGCCACGGCGGCGTCGAAGCCCAACCCATGCCGCCGGTACGGGCGCCAGCTCATCATCGCGTCGAACGAGTCGGCCACCGCGGCGATCCGCGCCTCGAGTGGAATCTCCGTGCCGGACAGCCCGTCGGGGATGCCGCGTCCATCGAAGCGTTCGTGGTGCGAGCGCACCACGTTCAGCGCCACCGTGGCGTCGGTGAGCAACGGCTGGAGGATGCGCCACCCCAGCACCGGGTGCGTCATGATGTGCTGGTACTCCTCCTCGGTGAGCGGGCCTTCCTTGTTCAGCACCGATTCACGCACGCCGATCTTGCCGATGTCGTGCAGGTGGCCCCCCAGCTCGATTTGCCGCCGCACCTCGCCGGCGATGCCAAGGGTGTCGGCGATCGCGGTGGCATAGCGGCTCACGCGCACGGAGTGCCCACGGGTGTACGGATCCTTGAGCTCCAACGCCTCGGCCAGCGACTGGATGCTCGCCAGGAAGAGTTCCTCGAGCCGTTGCGCCTGCGCCTGGACGCGCTCCTCCAGGTGCTCCTGGTACTCGCGATTCTCCATGATGAGCCGGCGCTTTTCCAGCGCCTGCTGCACGCGCGCCCGCACCTCTTCCAGCACGAATGGCTTGGTGAGGTAGTCCATGGCGCCCAGCCCTAGCAGTTCGACCGCCACCTCCACCTCGGCCACCGCGGTGATCATGACGACGGCCACGTCGGGGTAGTGGGTGCGCACCTCGCGCAGGAGCGCCGTCCCATCCATGCCCGGCATGCAGATGTCGGAGAGCATGACCGTGATCCGCTCGCGGCGGAGCACGTCGAGCGCCTCGTGGCCGGAGCCGGCCTGAAAGCAGACAAAGCCATCGCCGCGCATCAGCCGCACGAGCGCCTCGCGCAGGCGCGGCTCGTCGTCGACGATGAGACAGTGCACAGCCTCGGTACCCTGCATGGTGTCGGTCACGATGGCACGGCCTCCCCCGCGGCGCGGCGCCGCTCGCCGCCCCTGCGTTCGCGGCGTATCTTATCGTCCTTCCCTTCACCACAGCAGCCGCCATGACCCGGATCCACGACGCGGACCTCGACGCCCAGTTCGCCACGCGAGCCATCCACGCGGGGCAGCGCCCCGACCCGCTCGCGGGCGCCATCATGACGCCCGTCTATCTCACGTCCACCTTCGTGCAGGATGGCGTGGGACGGCACAAGGGCTACGAGTATGCGCGCACGCGAAACCCCACCCGCGAGGCGCTCGAGCGTAACGTAGCGGCGCTGGAGGGGGGACGACACGGCTTCGCGTTCGCCAGCGGCACGGCGACCGTGGACTCGGTGATGAAGCTGTTCGCGTCGGGTGATCATATCATCTGTGGCGAGAACGTCTACGGCGGCACGTTCCGACTGTTCGACACGCTGCTGCGCCACTTCGGTCTCGAATTCACGTTCGTGGACACCCGCGATCCGTTACGCGTGGCCGACGCGCTCGGGGAGCGCACGGTGGCCGTCCTGGTGGAGACGCCGACGAACCCGCTCATGCGGATCACCGACCTCGCCGCAGTCGCGGACATTGCCCACGGAGCGGGCGCCCGGTTCCTGGTGGACAATACCTTTGCCACCCCGTTCTTCCAACGCCCGTTCGATCATGGGGCGGACATCGTCCTTCATTCGACGACCAAGTATCTGAATGGGCACAGCGACATGGTGGGAGGAATCGCCATCGTCAATGACGATGCGTTGGCGGAGCGGTTAGGATTCATTCAGAATGCGGCGGGGGCCATTCCCGGCCCGATGGACTGCTGGTTGGCGCTCCGCGGGACCAAGACGCTGCACCTCCGAATGCCGCGCCACGACCAGAACGGCCGGCAGATCGCGGCGTGGCTGGCCGAGCGCGTGGGCGAGGAGCAGGTGATCTACCCAGGCCTCCCGTCGCACCCGCAGCACGAACTCGCCACGCGGCAGATGTGCGGCTTTGGCGGCATGATCTCCGTGGAGCTCGGCTCGCGCGAGCGCGCCGTGCGGGTGCTGGAAGGGACGCGAATCTTTTCGCTGGCGGAATCGTTGGGAGGAGTGGAAAGTCTGATCAGCCATCCGGCTTCCATGACGCACGCCTCCGTTCCAGCCGATCGCCGCGCGGCAATGGGCATCACGGACGGACTTGTCCGGCTGTCGTGTGGCGTGGAGGACGTGGGTGACCTCATCGCCGATCTCGACCGCGCCCTGGGATAGCGCGCGAGAACGCACCGCTCTCATCCGTGTTTCTCCTTTGCCGCGAGCGTTTCCATGGCCACCACACTTCCGCAGATCGCTCCCATTGCCTGGGAGCACCCCGCCGACCGCGCCGCACTCAACACGCTGCGCTCCCTTCCGGGCTTCGATGACGTGGTCCGCAAGGTCGGGAGCTTCTTTGGCGAGCGCGGCATACGCCAACTGTTCCTGGCCAACGCCGTGCGCGTGGGTCCGCGCCAGCGTCCCCAGCTGGATGCGCTGTTGTCGGAGGTGCTGGAGACGATGGACTGGAGCGAGCGCCCGCAGCTGTACGTCACGCAGAAGCCGGAGGTGAACGCGTACGCGATTGGCTTCGACCGTCCGTTCATCGTGGTCACCTCGGCGGCGCTCGAGCTGCTCGATCGCGACGAACGCCGCGTGGTGATCGGCCACGAGCTGGGTCACATCATGAGCGGACACACCACGTACACCACCATCGCGCAGATCCTGCTGCTGGTGGGCTGGCGCAACCTGCCGTTCCTTACCGGCCTGGCGCTGCTGCCCATCGAGCTCGCGCTGTTCGAGTGGTACCGCAAGGCGGAGCTTTCCTGCGACCGCGCCGCGCTGCTCTCCACGCAGGACCCCACCGCGAGCATGCAGGTGTTCTTCAAGTTCGCCGGTGGCCTGCCCTACGGGGATGACGTAAGCCTGGACGAATTCCTGGCGCAGGCACGCGAGTACGAAGCGCCGGGGACGGCGGTCGACACCGCCTTCCGGGCGATCAACGTGGCGCTCCGCACGCACCCGTTCAACACGGTACGCGCGGGCGAGCTGCAGCGGTGGATCGAAGCCGGTGCGTACGACCGGATCCTGCGCGGTGAGTACCCGCGCCGCGGCAGCGCCGAGCCTCCGCCGCTGGCCTCCGACTTTGAGGAAGCCGGCAGCTACTACGCCGAGCAGGCCCGGCAGGCGGCGGTGCAGGTGGGCGACATGCTCGCGCGCGCGCGCGACGCGGTGACGGACGCACTCCGCTCCCGCGGCGGCTCGCAGTGAAGGTTCTGATCGTCGGCGGGGGCGGACGCGAGCACGCGCTCGCCTGGAAGATCGCCGCCGACGATCCGTCCGCGGACGTGATCGCCGCACCCGGCAACCCGGGCATCGCGGAGCTGGCGCGCTGTGTCCCAGTGTCCGCCACCGGCGTGGAAGCGCTGCTGCACCTCGCGCGCGAGGAGCGCGTGGACGTCACCGTGGTCGGACCGGAGGCGCCGCTCTCGCTGGGCATCGTGGACCGCTTTCGCGATGCGGGCCTCCCGGTGTTCGGGCCGAGGAGAGCGGCGGCGGAGATCGAGTCATCCAAGGCCTTCGCCAAGGAGCTCATGCTCCGCGCGGGCGTGCCCACCGCGCACGCGGAGCGGCACACCCAGGCGGAGCCGGCGCGGCGCGCCGCGCGGGCGCTCGCACGATCGGGCAAGCCGGTGGTGGTGAAGGCCTCCGGGCTGGCGGCCGGCAAGGGCGTGCTCATCTGCGACACAATAGACGAAGCCGACCGCGCCATCGCGGGGATGCTCACCGGCGCCAGCTTTGGCCAGGCGGGCATGGAGATCCTGGTGGAGGAGTACATGGAAGGCGAGGAGCTGTCGCTGTTCGTGTTGACGGATGGCACGCGCGTGCTGCCCTTGCTGCCCGCGCAAGATCACAAGCGGCTCCTCGAGGGCGACACCGGCCCCAACACGGGAGGGATGGGTGCATACGCCCCGGTGAGCATCGCGGACCCGGTGCTCGTGGCCAATGTCATGGAGCGCCTCGTGGCGCCCACGCTGGCCGCGTTGCGGCGCGCGGGGCGGCCGTTCACCGGCTTGCTGTACGTCGGTCTGATGCTCACCGCCGACGGTCCCAAGGTGGTGGAGTTCAACTGCCGGTTTGGCGACCCCGAAACGGAGGCGCTGCTTCCGCTGCTGGAGAGCCCACTGCTGCCGCGGTTGGTGGAGATCGCGCGTGGTGAGCCGCTGAGCGACGACCCGCTCGAGTGGCGCGACGCCGCGGCGGTCACCACGGTGGTGGCCGCAGCCGGCTACCCGGGCACCGTACGCACCGGCACATCCATCGCCCTCCCCGCGCCCACGGACGGCGTCACCATCTTCCACGCCGGCACGGCGCGCGATGCGGAGGGGACGCTCGTGTCGTCGGGCGGGCGCGTGTTGGCGGTGACGGCGGTCGCACCCACGCTGGCGGAGGCGCAGGCGCGGGCGGCTGCTGCCGCCGCGGCGGTTGGTATGGAGGGAAAACAGCTGCGGCGCGACATCGGGTGGCGCGAGCTGGAGCGCCATGCCCGAGCTTCCCGAAGCTGAGACCATCGCGCGCGACCTGAACGCCGCGGTCGCGGGCGCGCGCATCGTCGGCGTTCGCGTGCGTCGCGCTGACGTGCTGCGCCGCAGCACGCCGCGCGCGCTCGAGCAGCGGCTCCGCGGCGCCGAGATCGTGCGCGCATGGCGCCGCGCCAAACTCGTCGTGCTCGATCTCACCACCGGCGATCGCCTGGTGGTCCAGCCGCGCTTTACCGGCGCGCTGCTGATCGATGACGGCACGCTCGCCGCGCGGGAGCGGCACTACGCCACCGTGTCGTGGTCGCTCGACGACGGCCGCGTGCTGCACTACCGGGACATCCGCCGACTCGGCACGGTGACGGTGCTGTCTCCAGCCGAATGGGAGGCGCAGGATGCGGCACTGGGGATCGAGCCGCTTGACCCCGCGTTCACGCCCGAGCGATTATGGGAACTCCTCGACCGGTCGGCTCAGGCGGTGAAGAAGGTGCTGATGGACCAGCGGCGCATCGCGGGGATCGGCAACATCTACGCGAACGAGGCGCTCTGGCGCGCGGGCGTCGACCCGTCACGCGCCGCGCGCTCGCTCACGCGTCAGGATGCGGCAGCGTTGCACGCGGCCGTTACCGGCGTCCTGCGCCAAGCCGTGACGGCGCGGGGTACGAGCTTCCGGGACTACCGCGATGCCGCCGGACGCGCCGGCAATTTCGCGGCATCGCTGGCCGTGTACGGCCGCGGCGGGGCGCCCTGCCCGCGCTGCGGGGCGCGGCTGGTCGATACCGACGCGGTGGACGGCCGGACGACCGTGTTCTGCGCCCGCTGTCAGCACTGACCGGTCATGACACGCCGACGCCGTTCCGGCACGGTCAGTACGCCGGCCACCGACCACGAGCTCGCCGAGCTGCGCGCCACGGTCCGGGGCGGTGCGAAGCGCCGCCCCGGCGTCTACCGCTTTCTCGCTGCCGACGGCGAGGTGCTGTACGTGGGCAAGTCCAAGAGCGTGCGCGCGCGGCTCCTCAGCTACTTCCGCTGCGCCTACCCGGAAGACAAGGGCGCGCGGATCCTGCGCGAGGCGCGCCGCATCGAGTGGGACTACACGGCCAGCGAGTTCGCCGCCTTGCTGGAGGAGTTGCGCCTCATCAAGCGCTTCCGTCCGCGCTTCAATGTGGCGCTCAAGCGCGACGCCCGGCATTTCGCCTTCATCAAGCTCTCCGCTGGAACCGCGCCCAAACTGCTGGTGGTCCGCGAGCCGCATGACGATCGCGCCATCTACTACGGCCCGTTCTACGGCGCGCACGGGGTGGAGGATGCGCTGCGCGAGCTGAACGACGTGCTCGGGCTGCGCGACTGCGCGCTCGATCGCCGGATGATCTTTGCCGATCAGCAGGAGCTGTTCACCATCGCGCCGCGCACACCCGGCTGTCTGCGCTACGAGGTCCGCAAGTGCCTGGGCCCGTGCGTGGCCGCGTGCACGGAGACGGCGTACGCGGAGCGCGTGCGGCTGGCGCGCGCCTTTCTCGACGGCACGGACGACGGTCCCATCGAACAGCTCCGGCAGGAGATGGACGCGCACAGCGCCCGCCTGGAATACGAGCGCGCGGCCGTGCTGCGCGACAAGCTGCAGCGGCTCGAGGCGCTGCGCGAGCAGTTCCTCCGGCTGCGCTTCGCGGTGGAGTCGCTGTCGTTTCTCTACACCGTGCCGGGCTATGGCGGCGACAACCGCGTGTACGTCATTCGGCGCGGGCGCGTGCGCGCGGAGATGGCCGCGCCGCGGCGCGCGCGCGAACGCTCGCGCCTCGCGACGCTCGCGCGGGAGATCTTCGGCTCCGTGGAGCGCGATACCGCGCGCATCCCCACGCACGAAGTCGACGAGCTGATGCTCCTGTCATCATGGTTCCGCCGCTTTCCGGCCGAGCTCGGCCGCACGCAGCCGGCGCCGGGCGTGGCCGCGCGAACCGCCTGACCGGCCCGCCGTCAGCCGTCGAGCGCGACGATCTTCACCCGCGCGTCGTTGCCCGACACCGTGAGCAGGGCGACGCTCGGCGCGAGATGAAAGCGGCGTGGACCCGCCGCGCCGGGGTTCACCACCAGCCGGCCGCCGGCACGGCTCACGAGCGCCTCGTGCGTGTGCCCGTACACCAGCACGTCCTGCGGATAGCGCTCCAGGAGACGCCGCGGCGTGGGGCTGCCCAGCTCGTGGCCATGGCTCACGTGAACGGTCACGCCGCCCACGCGCTTCGTGATCTCGCGCGTCAATGCGGGCGCACCGGGAACATCGGTGTTCCCGAACACCGCTTCCACCGGAGCAATGGCAGCCAACTCGTCCAGCACGCCTTCGCCCACATCGCCCGCGTGGAGGATCAGCTCGACCCCCTTGAATACCTGCTGGACGCTGGCCCGGACGATGCCGTGGGTGTCGGAGATGAGACCGATGCGGTGTCCCCCTGCTCCGCTCATCCCCGCTCCTCCCCATCCGCGCTCCCCCATCGCCGCACCAATGCATGCTCGACGTTCAGGTGGTCGAGCATGCGCGCCACCATGAAATCCACCAGCTGCGTCACCTCACGCACTCCGTGATAGAATCCCGGCGCGGCCGGCATGACCACCGCCCCCGCCCGCGAAACGCGGAGCATGTTCTCCAGATGAATCACGCTGAGCGGCGTCTCCCGCGGCACCAGGAGCAGCGGCCGGCGCTCCTTGAGCGTTACGTCCGCGGCCCGCTCCACCAGCGAGCGCGAGCTGCCGTGCGCGATGGCTGACACCGTCCCCATGGAACAGGGACACACCACCATCCCGGCCGTGCGCGCGGAGCCAGAAGCCGGCGCCGCACCGCGGTCGCCGTCGTCGAATAGCCGCACCGACCGGTCCCACATGGCGCCGCCCACGCGGTCGCGCAGGGCGGCCGCGTCGGCAAGCCCCGCTTCGAGCGCGAGCAGTCGCCATCCGTGCGACGACACGATCAGCCACACGTCGCGCTCCGCGCGCGCGAGCTGCTCGATGAGGCGGACCGCATACGGCGCTCCCGACGCGCCGGTGACGGCCACCACAATGGGACGGCGAACGTCAGTCATGGGCCCGGCCCGCGCGCGGCGGTCGCGCCTCCCGCGCCAGCGATCTCACGAGCGAACCAGCCGCGCGGCCAGCACGAATGCCAAAAACGCGATGCTGATGATCCCGTTCATGGTGAAGAACGCCGCATCCAGCCGGCTGAGATCGCCGGGGCGCACCAGACGATGCTCGTATGCCAGCAGCACCGCGACCACCATCACGCCCACCGAGTAGAGCCACCCTGCACCCGACGCGATTCCCGCCGTGGCCAGCAGCAGCACGGCGCCCGTGTGCAGGACCCGCGCGATACCCAACGCCCCGCGCACACCCACCGCGGAGGGAACGGAGTACAGCCCGTTCTCGCGGTCGAACGCCACGTCCTGCATGGCATACAACACGTCGAAACCAGCCACCCAGCACATCACCGCGCCCGCGAGCGACGGGAGCAGCCACCAGGGCGTGCTCCACTGGCCGGTCACGGCCAGATAACCGCCCACGGGAGCGATCCCCAGCCCGGCCCCCAGCACCAGGTGCGACCATCGCGTGAATCGCTTGGCATAGCTGTAGCCAAGAACCCACAACAGCGCCGGTGGCGCGAGCACGAAACACAACCAGTTGAGACGCCACGCCGCCAGCACGAACACGGCACACGCCGCCACCACGGCGACCGCGGCTTCCACGGCCGACAGCCGCCCGGCGGGAATCTCGCGCCCGCGCGTGCGCGGGTTGAGCGCGTCCAATCGCGCGTCGGCAATGCGGTTGAACGCCATCGCCGCGAATCGTGCAGCGGAGAACGCGACCACCACCCACAACACCATACGCGCGCTCACCGGTGCCACCTCACTGGCCAGCACGACGCCCACCAGGGCGAACGGCAGCGCGAACAGCGTGTGCGGAAGCTTGACCAGATTCATGTAGTGAACCAGGCGGCTCCGCCCGGCGAAGGTCTGCCCCTCGCGCCGTTCCTCGCGCACGTCTACACTCACAGGCCGAGTCGCTGCCACATGGCGTCCACGCGCTGCTTGGTCGCCTCGTCCATCGTGATCCGCTCCGGCCATGCCCGCGCGAAGCCCTCCTCCGGCCATTTCCGCGTGGCGTCCAGTCCCATCTTGGAGCCGTACGTGAACGCGCGGCTCGAATGATCGAGCACATCCATCGGGCCCATCGTGAAGCGCGCGTCGCGCTCGGGATCGATGTTGTTGAGCGCCACCCACCACGCCTCCTGCGGGTCGCGCACGTTCACGTCCTTGTCCAGGACCACCAGCACCTTGGCCAGCGACATCAAGCCTTGGCCCCACAGCGCATTCATCACCTTGTACGCCTGCCCTGGATACTGCTTGTCGATCGACACGAACACGAGGTTGTGAAAGATCCCCTCGGCCGGCATGTGGTAGTCCACGATCTCCGGAATCGTGAGACGCAGCAGGGGAAGAAAGATCCGTTCCGTCGCATGCCCCAGGTAGTAGTCTTCCATGGGGGGACGGCCCACGATCGTGGTGGGATAGATGGCGGCTCGCCGCATGGTGAGCGCGGTCACGTGCACCTGCGGATAGAGATCGGCCAGCGAGTAGAATCCGGTGTGGTCCCCGAACGGGCCCTCGGTCACCAGCGGCTCGCGCGGATCGATGTACCCTTCGATCACGAAGTCCGCCGCAGCGGGAACCTCCAGGTCGCACGTGACGGCACGGGCCAGCCGCACCGGCTCACCGCGCAGGAACCCGGCAAAGAGAAACTCGTCCACCGTGGGCGGGAGCGGCGCCGACGCGGCGTAGATGGACGCGGGGTCGCCGCCCAGCGCGATGCACACCGGCATCGTCTCGCCACGGTCGGCCATCTCGCGCCAGTGCGCGGCACCCACCTTGTGCCGCTGCCAGTGCATGGCGAGCGAGCGCGGGCCGAGCAGCTGCACGCGGTACATCCCCACGTTCCGGATGCCGCGCGAGGGATCGCGCGAGATCACCATCGGCAGCGTGATGTACGGACCGCCGTCGTCCGGCCAGCAGGTGATGATCGGAAGCTGCGTAAGATCGATCTCGTCCCCGCGCAGCACCACCTCCTGACAGGCGGCGTGCCCTCCTGTGACGCGCGGAGGATACTTGCCCATCTCGAGCAACCGCGGCAGCAACGCCAGCTTGGCGATGAGCCCCTCCGGCGGCTGCATGCGGAGCATGCCGTCGATGCGCGCGCCGATCTGGTCGAGATCCGTGACGCCGAGCGCCATCGCCATGCGGCGCGTCGAGCCGTAGAGATTGATCGCCACCGGAAAGCGCGAGCGCTCGCCGCTTTCCAGGGTCACGTGCTCGAACAGCAACGCCTTGCCGCCACCCGAGCTCTTCATTACCCGGTCGGCGATCTCGCTCAACTCGAGATGGGCCGACACCGGCTCGCCGATGCGCGCGAGCTCGCCGGCGGCGTCGAGATGCGCGACGAACTCAGCCAGCGTGTCGAGGCTCACGTAGCAGTGCCCACGTGCAGAGCAGCCACACCCAGCGTGAGCGGATGCCAGCGAACGTCCTGGAACCCCGCGGCGCGGAGGCGAGCGGCCAGCGCATCTCCCGTGGGGAAGCGCGACACCGACGCGGGGAGATATCCGTACGCCGTGCAATGCCCGCTCACGGCCCGCCCCACGATGGGGAGAACGCGGTGGAAGTACGCATCGTAGACCGCCCGCACGATACGCGACGACGGTGTGGAGAACTCCAGGATGACCAGCCGCCCACCCGAGGCGAGCACGCGGTGCAGCTCCCGCAGGCCGGCATCCAGGTCTTCCAGATTGCGGATGCCGAACGCCACCATTGCCGCCGCCACGGTGCCGTCGCGCAGGGGAAGCTGCACGGCGTCGGCCGCCGCGGGCGTGATCGGCCGCCCGCGGGTCTTGTGGGCTCCATGGCGCAACATGGGCTCGGCGAAGTCGGCAGCCAGCACGGTGCCGTGGAAGCCGCGGCGCGCGGCGAGCTCCACGGCGAGATCCAGCGTGCCAGCGCAGACGTCCAGGTACACGGCGTCAGGCCGTTGCTCCCACCCCAGCAGATCCACCGCGCGACGGCGCCACCCACGGTCGATGCTCAGACTCAGCAGATGGTTGAGAAAGTCGTAACGGGGCGCGATGTCGGAGAACATCCGGCGGACGTAGCTCCGCTTCCCTGCCCCGCCCGCCGCGGCCGCTCGGGCCGCCCGCTGTTCCGTCTCCACCAAGGACATTGTGTCAATCTTGCCGGACGCCTGGCTGCCACGCAAGCGCGCGCACCAGCGCCTTCGAGCGCGCATGGGAGGAGACACGGCGCCCGACGAGAGAACACGCGCGCTGGCCCCTCCACCAGTGCGCGCGTAACTTCCCACGCGCACACGTCCTGCGCTTCCAAGCCGCGCCGTGCGCTGGGCCGTGCGCTGGGCCGTGCGCTGCGGCCGGGCGCTGCGGCCACGCCACCTTGCCCGCCACTCGCCGCAGCTCACCGCGCCGCACTGCGAACCACCCTCGCGTCGCTCACCCCGCCGCTCCGCCGGATGCCGCTCTCTCTCGACCTTCCCAATCTTCCCGATGCGGATGTGGTCGCCCTGGCGCAGCAGGGGCGGGAGGAGGCGTTCCGCGAATTGGTGCGCCGGTACGAGCGGCCGGTCTTCTCGCTCATCTACCGCATGGTGCGCAATCGCGAGACGGCCGAGGACCTCTCGCAGGACGCGTTCATCAAGGTGCTGAACCACATCGATCGCTACCGGCCGGAATTCAAACTCTCCAGCTGGCTGTTCAAGATCGCGAACAACGTCACCATCGACTACCTGCGCAAGCGGCAACTCGCCACCGTGAGCATGCACGGCTCTCCCTCGGCCACCACGGCCGCTCAGGTGGAGGCGACGTCGTTTACGGTGGAATCGCGGCAGGCCAGCGCGCTGGACCGCCTGGAGGCGCGCGAGCTGGGAAGCGAGATCGAGCAGGCCATCGGACGGCTCCGACCCGAGTATCGGTCGTGCATCATTCTGAGACACGTGGAGGGGCGGTCCTACGAGGAGATCGCGGCCACCCTGGACCTCCCGCTCGGGACCGTGAAGACCTACATCCATCGTGCCCGGCACGAGCTCCGCGAGGCCCTCGCGCACCTGCGGACAGCACCATGAAACCGGGACCCGTTGCCGCGCGTATGAAGACGAGGAGGATACGTGGACCGACATCTACTTCCTGACGAGATCGATCAGCTTCTGGACGGCGAGGTGGGCTTTGGCATCGCCCCGCTGCGGGCGCACGCGCGCCACTGCTCGCAATGCGGCGCCGAGCTGGAACAGGCGCAGGCACTGGTGTCGGCTCTCGAGCACCTCCCGCACCTCGCCCCATCGCCGGTCTTCGCCACGCGCGTTATGGCCAACGTGCAGGTGTTCATCCCCTGGCACGTGGCCGCACGCGATACGGTGCGCGGTTGGCTCCCGCAGTCGCGCCCCGCGCGGGCGGCCGCGGCCGTCGCGGTGGCCGCCGGCACGCTGGTCCTCACCGCCCTCGCGCTGTTCGTCCTCACGCACTTCGACGTGGTCATCTTCGCCAGCGAGCTGGGGATGCAACGCGCCCGCGCGTTCGCGATCGCCGGCGGAGCGAACATCGCCGCGGCGCTGCTGGGACAGCCGGCGGCGTCCGCGCTGCGTGCCTGGGGAACGATGGGGCTCGTCCTGGTCGCCACGGTCGCGCTCGTCATGGCGGCGCTGGCGGCACGAGTGCTTCGCTCCCTGGCCGTCCCCGCGCGCCGGAGCTGACCATGCGCATCTCCATCGTGGCGGCAGCCGCGGGCGCCATCCTGGTGGCCGCCGGTTCCGCGTCCGCGTGGGCGCAGCAGCCCCTTTCGCCCGCCCAGCGCGACAGCGTGCAGCGATGGACCGCGGAGCTCGCTCCTGAGTTGGCGGGCACGCCCGTCCCCCTGGAGGGAGCCGTCGTGGGGTCGCGCTCCGTGCCGGCAGGTACCTCGGTGCCGGGCAACGTGACCGTCCTCCACGGAGATGTGCTCGTCGCGGGCCGCGTGGACGGCGGCGTGGCCGCCATCGATGGCAATGTGGTGCTCCATCGCGGAGCCATCGTCACCGGCAACGCCATCGCCGTTGGCGGCACGGTGGTCGACTCGGGCGCCACGGTGGGGGGTGAGATCCGTTCCCTCCGCGGGCCGCGCGCCGGCATCGCTGCGCTGGTGCGTCCGCCGTCGCGAGCCGTGCCCGGCACCCTCCACGCGCTTGGACTCGCGCTTGCGTGGTTCGCGGTGCTCGGCGTCATCGGGCTGATCGTGCTCCTTATCACGCCGGCAAACCTGGAATCCGTGGCCGAGGTGATCGCCCAGCACTTCGGTCGGGCGTTCCTCATCGGCCTCGCAGGCGAAGTGCTGGCGCTCCCAATGCTCGCGCTCGTGATCGGCGCGCTGGCGATCACGATCATCGGGCTGGTGGTGATTCCCTTCGCCGGGATTGCCTTTATGCTCGGCACCGCGGGCGCAATTTCGCTGGGATTCCTCGGGATGGCCTACGCCAACGGGAGCGCGCTTGGCTCGGCGCGCACGGGCGGAAGCCCCTTCGCGCGGCGCAGCAGGACGCTGCTCGCGGGCCTCTCCATCTATGTGGGACTCTGGCTGCTGGCGGCCGTCTTTACCTGGGCCGGACTGCTGGGCGTCCTGCTCCGCGCCGCGGCGGCCATCGTCACCTGGGTGGCGGTGACGGTGGGGCTCGGCGCCACGATCCTGTCCCGCGGCGGCACGCGAAAGGAGTCGCTGCCCACGGCCGCCGAGCCCGCGGCTCCCGTTACGAGCATGGAGTGGCAAACGCCCACGCCGGTGAGTGGAGTGGCCGCGGCGCGGCGCCCCACCCCTGCTCCCCGCATGGGAGAGAAAGCGTGATCGCGCGTGGGCGCGCAAACGTGAGCGCGCGTGGGCGGAGGCGGAACATCCGTCGGGCGCGACCCGGGTGGCTCGCGCTGACCGCCGTCTGCGCGATCGCGGCCGGCACCGCGGGCGGGATCGTCTTCCCCACGGGCGCTGCCGCGCAGCATGGTCGCGAGCTGCATACAACGCGCGCGCGACCGCCCGCCGACAGCACCGCCCTGGCACGTCCGCTCCACGTGGAGATCAGCCACACCAGCGGACGCGTGGAGGTGGCGCCGGCGGCGGGCGGCACGCTCTACGACGTGCGCGCGCGCTACGATCCGGCGGTGGTGCGCACCACCAGCCAGTTCGACGACGCCACACACACACTCACCGTGGCGACCACGCCTGCCGACGGGTCCCGCTTGTTTGGCATCCACATGGGTGGCGTTTCCGACGAGGCAGCCCCCACCCGGAATACGTTGGCCGTCGCGCTTCCGCCTGCTGAAGATGTGCATCTCTCAGTCCATCTCCGCGCCGGCGAAGGCGAGCTCGACGTGGGAGGTCTCACGCTGTCGGACCTCGAGCTGAGCAACTGGGGGAGCGCCCTCGAGCTCCGGTTCGGTGCGCCCAATCGCACGACCATGCGGCGGCTGGTCGTGAGCTCCACCATGGCCAGTGTGGATGCCACCGGGCTGGCGAACGCGCACGTGGAGGCCATCCACGCAACCGTCACCGCGGGAGGACTGGATCTGGATTTCGGCCCCGTTCCGTGGACCGCTGACGTAAACATGCACCTGCGCGTACTCCTTGGCGGCGTCGATATCCGCTTGCCGGAGAGCGTGGGGGTGCGGCTCATCGCCAACACCCGCGCCGCATCGATCGATGGGCTGATCAAGCGCGATGCACATACCTGGACGAGCAGTAACTGGGAGACAGCGGAGCGCAAACTCACCATCGACGCCAGGGTCACCGGCGGTGGCATCTCCATCGAGCGTTCCGCGGCACCGTAGCGCGCAGCCAGGAGCCGTGCTGACCGGGCGCCGCCGTACGCCCCGAGGCTCACCCGGGTGGCGCCGCGTTGTCACGGTGAGCGCCGTCCCGAGGCCGGCGCCGCACCCATGATCGTTCCGCACGTACGGCCACTGCTGGCCCGACGCTTGCCCCCGCTGGTGGAGGCAAGCGTCTTTTCGTTAGAGGATGGCACTCGTATGGTCGGCCGCACATGATCATCAAGGGATATCGCGTGGCGCCGCTGCTCCGGAAAACGGGGCAGGAGATTCTGGACGACGGAGTCCTCGGCCTGTCGGCTCAGACGGCGTATTTCTTCTTCTTCTCGATTTTCCCGCTCATCCTGTTTACCGCGCCGCTCCTGGGGCTGTTTGGCAACGGACCGCGCACGGTCACCTGGCTCATGCAGCAGCTTCAGGCCGTGGTTCCGCAAGACGCCATGCAACTCGTGCGCGGCGTCGTGCAGGACGTCGTGCTGTCGTCGCGCGCGCCGGGCCTCATGTCCGTGGGGATCTTTCTCGCGGCGTGGACCGGCTCGAACGTGTTCAACGCGCTGATCGACGCCCTCAATCGCGCGTACGACGTGGAAGAGACACGCCCGTGGTGGAAGAAGCGCCTCATCGCGCTGGCCAGCGTCATCGCCACCGGATTCCTGCTGCTCATCACGAGTACGATCATGCTGGCCGGACCGGAGATCGGCGCCTGGCTGGCGCAGCGTACGCCGCTCACCCAGTCCGCCGCACAGACGTGGCGGGTACTGCAGTATCCCATCGCGTTCATCCTGCTCGTGCTGTCGCTCTGGCTGGTGTACTTCTTTTTGCCCAATCTGGAGCAGGACAAGACGCAAATTCTCGTGGGCGCGCTCGCGGGCGCGGTGCTCTGGGTTGTGTTCACGCTCGCGTTTCGCTTTTACGTCTCGCACTTCGGCGCGTACAACAAAACGTACGGCACCATCGGCGCGGTGATTATTCTTCTGACGTGGATGTACCTCACCATGCTCGTCACCCTCGCAGGTGGCGAACTGAATTCGGAGCTGCATCACGGAACGGGCGCGGTACATCCGCGGCGCGGCGCGGTGTACCAGGGCCGCATCGTCACCGCGTCGGATCCCGACCGTGCCTCCAGCGATCGGGCGGACCGACTGGGACCGGCGGCGGAGGCGCGGTCGTAGACGCGCGTTGACGGTGTCGGTCGGCGCATGGAAGGCCCAACCAAGCGTAGCGCGTTGGCGTGCAATGCCCTGCCCGCGCGCGGCGCACGTCAGACGCGTGGGCGGAGCACCACCGGCGTACCGCGCCCGCAGCCGAGCTCCCGCGCCGCACTGCCGTCCCGCTGCGCGATCTCCACAAACCCCGACGACCCCACCACCGCCACCAGCGCGCCGGACGCGACCTCGCCGTACGTGCGCGACACCGCCCCGATGCGGCGTCCGTCTAGCTCCACCACGCCCCCGCGCGGCACGGCGATGTTCGTGACCAGATTCCCAAACCGGTCCACGTTCACCACCTCACCCGCGATGCTCCCGTCGGCGCGCCGAACGGGCGCCGGCGTGCGCCGCACCACTGGATCGTCGTGCGGCCGCCCCAGCGCTTCGAGCGCTTCGCCCCGGGCCAGTTGTGCTGCGGCGGGCGCGAAGACATCTCGGCCGTGGAAGGTGGCGGATGCCCCCTGTGGCACCACGAGTCGCACCGCGCGCGCGGCCGCTCCGAGCAGCGCGGGGGACAGCACGCCGTTGTCCGGCCCCACCAGAAAATATCCCTCGCTCTCGACGGCGATGCCCGCGCGCTCGGTGCCCACCCCCGGGTCGACGACCACCACGTGCACCGTGCCTTGGGGGAAGCGCCGCCAGTAGCGCGCGAGCGCCAGGCGGGCGTGCTCCACATCCTGCGCCGGGACATCGTGCGACACGTCCACCAGCACGGCGCCGGGAGCGAGCGAGAGCAACACGCCCTGCATCTCTCCCAGATAGCCGTCGGCCGTTCCGAAGTCCGTGAGAAGCGTGATGATCCCCATGGAGACCCCTCAGGATGATCTGCGCTTCCAGAGCCCCGAGCGCCAGAGGGCCATCATGGCCAGCCCGCGTCCCACCGCGGTGAGCGAGAGCACCCACCAGATGCCCACCGTGCCCCACCGCGCCGCGGCCCACGCCGCCAGCGGCACGCGGACCGCCGTGAGCGTAGTGGAAGTGAGCATGGGCGGCAGAGTCGCCCCGGCTCCACCCAACGCGCCCTCCAGCACCAGCTCGGCGCCCATGAACAGCGACGCCAGCGACGCGATGCGCAAGTAGCGCGCGCCCTCGGCCGCAACGGCCGCGTCGTGCGTGAAGATGGCCGCGAGCGGGTGCGCCGCGGTGAGGAGCAGAATCGCCGCGACAGCGCCCACCACGCTGGCGTAGCCTGTGGCGAGCCACCCCGCCCTCTCTGCCCGCTCCGGCAGGCCGGCCCCCAGACTCTGCCCCACAATCGCCGCCGTGGCCGCGGCGAACCCCACGCCCACCAGATACGACCAGCTTTCCACGCGGTGCCCCACACCGAGCGCCGCGAGCGCGGGAGTGCCAAAGCGCGTCGTGATGCGGGTGAGCGCCACGTAGATGAGGCTGAACACGATGCCGGTGAGCGCCGTCGGGAGGCCGATGCGCACCACCGTCGCGATCGTGCGCCCGCGGATCGCGTGCACGCGCACCAATCCGCGGCGCGCCAGCAGCACCACGCCCGCCAGGAACGCCAGTCCGCGCGTGGAGATGGTTGCCACTGCCGCGCCCGCGATGCCGAGCGCGGGCGCCGGACCCACACCCACGATGAGCACGGGGTCGAGCACCAGCGCTGCCGCCACCGATACCGACAGGAGCAGGAAGGGCGTTCGCGTGTCGCCGGACGCGCGGAACGCCGCATCGAGTGCGAAGAAGCCGAAGATGAGCGGCGCTCCCACAAGATATGTTCCGAGATAGCGCTTGCCCAGCGCCGTCACGTCGGCCGGCGTGTGCATGAGCGCGAACATCCCGTCGCGCGTCATCCAACCAACCGCGCCCAATACGGCGCCGAGCACCAGGGCGAAGATGAGCGTGTCGCCCACGGCGTGCGCGGCGGCCTCGGGACGGCGCTCACCGTGACGGCGCGACGCCACCGCGGTGAGGCCCACGCTCACCAGTTCCGCGGCGGCGATGAACATCCAGATCCAGAAGATGGAGGTCGACGCCGCCGCCAGCCCGGCCGGGCCGATGCGCGTGCCGATCCAGAACGCGTCCGCGGTGGCGAACAGCGTCATGAGGAGCATTGACGCCACGGCAGGGAGCGCCAGTCGTGCGATGGTACGCGGCAAGGGCGCAACGGCCAGCAAGGCCAGCAGCTCCGTCTCGCCCGCCACCGGAACGCCCGCGATTCCCTCGCGGGGATTCAACGGCAACGCGGCCGCCGGAGCTTCCTCCAGCGGCCGCGCGTGATCGGCCGGCAATGTCCCCGGCGCGTTCACGCGGACACGCCGGCCTCGATCGCCGCGCGCACGCGGTCCGCCATCGCGATGAGCGCGCGCGCCGCGGGGGAGTCGGGGTCCGTCGCCACGATCGGCTTCCCTTCGTCCCCGCCAGCCGCCACCTCGGGCACAAAGGGGATCTCCCCCAGCAGCGGGACCTGCAACTCGTCCGCCAGCCGGCGTCCGCCGCCGCCACCAAAGAGCGTCGTCGCCTCTCCGCAGTGCGGGCAGACGAAGCTGCTCATGTTCTCCACGATGCCGAGCACGGGCACGTCCACCCGTTCGAACATCTTGGCGCCGCGCAGCGCGTCGCCCGTGGCCACCTCCTGCGGCGTGGTGACGATGAGCGCCGCCGCCACGTGGGTGGCCTGCACAAGAGAGAGCTGCGCGTCGCCCGTACCGGGCGGAAGATCCACCAGCAGGTAGTCCAGCTCGCCCCATTCCACGTCGCGAAGAAACTGCGTGATGACTTTCATCACGATGGGACCGCGCCAGATGGCTGGCTGATCGCGCGTGATGATGAAGCCCAGGCTCATGAGCTTCACGCCATAGGCGTTGAGCGGCTGGATGCGCTGGCCAACAACGGGGGGCGGCTCGTTCACCCCCATCATCCGCGGAATGTTGGGACCGTAGATGTCCCCATCCATGAGACCAACGCGCGCACCGGTGCGGACCAGCGCCAGCGCCAGGTTGCTGGCGACGGTGGACTTCCCCACCCCTCCTTTGCCGCTCGAGATGGCGAGCACGCGCCCCAGATGGGGATACGCCACGGGCGTGGGCGCGCTGGGCACGTTGGGACGCTTGGCCGTCTCCTGCCCGATGACCGGAAGCGCGCGGGCGCGAGCCGGCGGCCCGCCAGAGGCACCTGCGGCGGCCGCCCCGTGGGAATGCGCGGCGGGTGGCATGTTCTCCGCGCCCAGCGCGCTCCGCGTCGGCTCCGGGGTTCGCGACGCGCCGGCCGGTCCGGCCTGAGCCGGATCACGAATGTCCACGCGCACCTCGCGCACGCCGTCCACCCCCTCCACGGCGCGGCGCGCTTCGCGCACGAGCGATGCGGGATCCTGCGCGGCGAGCACGAGGCTCAACCGCACGCGTCCCTCGTCGCTCACCACGAGGTCGCGCACCATGTTCGACTCCACCAGGTTGCGCCCGTCGCGCGGGTTGCGCACGCCGCCGAGCGCCGCCAGTACGCCCTCGCCAAGTCGTCCAGTCATCCAATGTGCAAGAGGGTGGCGGGCGTCACTGCGCCCGCACCGCGGTGATTTCGGGGATCTGCATCCGCAGATGGGCCTCCACGCCGTCGCGCAGCATGGCCGTCGACATATCGCAGTCCGGGCAATCGCCGGCGAACCGCAGCGTGGCCACTCCGGTGTTCGGCTCGAACGACACGAGTTCCACCCGCCCACTCTCGATGTTGAGCAGGGGGCGCAGGGCGTCCAGCGCGTGGCGGATGCGGACTTCCACCTGCTTGCCGGTGCGTCGACGTGCGGGCCACACTCGCATACCGCAACCTAGCGACAGCCCGCCGCCGTTCGCCAGCACGGCGCGGCCGGCTCCACACCGGCACGGGCGCGGGGCGCCGGGGCGATGGGCATCGACGAACGCAACCCGCCGCGCGCTAAGCGAGAAACTCCCGTGCCGCGGCGAGCACACGCTCCTGCACACTGCCCAGGTCGCCGGGGACGAGCGCACCGGCCGCCTTGGCGTGTCCGCCGCCGCCAAAGCGTCGCGCAAACGCATTCACGTCCACGTTGCCCGTGCTGCGGAAGGAGATCTTCACCTGCCCGTGCCCCAGATCGCGGAAGAAGATGGCCATCCGCGTGCCGGCGATCGAGCGCGGATGCTCGGCCAAACCGTCCAGCTCCTCGCTGCGCACGTCGTAGCGCTCCAGGGCGCCGGCGCGTATCGACATCCACGTGAGTCCGTGCGCGGCGTCCACGCCAATCGTGTCCAGCGCATCGCGGAGGAGCTGCAGCCGCCCCACCGACACGGTGGCGTAGATGCGCCGATACATCTCCTCCGGGTGCACGCCGGCCGCCAGAAGCTGGCCCGCGATCGCGTGACAGCGGGGCGTGGTGTTGCTGAACCGAAAGCCACCCGTGTCGGTGAGGAGCGCGGCGTAGAGCGCCCGCGCCGTCTGCTCATCCAGCTCCATGTCCAGCACGGCGGCAAGGTCGAACACGAGCTCCCCCGTGGCGCAGGCCGTCACGTCGGTGAGCATGATGTCGCCCGCAGGCTCTGCCCCCGGAACGTGATGATCGATGACCAGGCGGGGGACCCGCAGCGCGCGCACCGCATCGGCCAGCCCACCCAATCGCCCCACCTCGCTGATGTCGAGCACAATGAGCGCGTCCACCCCTTGCAGCGCCGCCGCGCCGCGACCGCTCATCTCCGCCACATCGTCGGTCAGGAGAAATCGGAACGTCTCCGGCCACGGCGTGGGGTTCACGATGCGCACCTGGAGCCCGCGGCGCATGAGCAGGCGCGCCAGCGCCACCTCGGACCCGCAGCCGTCGCCGTCGGAATTCACATGCGTCGAGAGCGCCACGCTCCTGCCGGGCACCAGCTCGCGAGCGATGGCTTCGATGGCCTTTCGTCGCTCCGGATCGACGTCGAGCAAGCGCCGGAACCACGATCCCGCGTCCCCGACACGCTGTGCGCCGTCACCCTGCACTCCCAATGGCATCACCGTCTCCAGCTCACGCCGCCGGCTCGGCGGCGCTCGCCGCACCGGCGCGCGCCGCACGCTCCGCCGCGGCCGCACGCGAATGACGGCGTCCGTACAGGAAGTAGATGAACAGACCCGCCACGAGCCAGATCACCAGCCGCGCCCACGTCTCCACGCCCAACCCGAAGATGAGCGCGCCGCACACCAGAATGCCCAGGATCGGCACCACGGGAACGAACGGTGTGCGGAACGGGCGTGGGAGCTCGGGCTCGCGATATCGCAGTACGAGCACCCCGGCACACACGATCACGAAGGCGAACAACGTACCGATCGAGACGAGCTGTCCCAGCAGCCCGATGGGGAACAGCCCAGCCACCGCCATCGCCACGCACCCCGTCACAATGGTGCTCACGTAGGGGGTCCGGAATCGCGGGTGCACCTTGGAAAAGATCGGCGGGAGCAGTCCGTCGCGCGACATCGAGTAAAAGATGCGCGGCTGCCCGAGGAGCATCACCAGCACCACCGATGCCAGCCCGGCGATCGCGCCCAGCGCGACGATCGGCTTGAGCCAGGCCAGCTTGTCGCCGGCCGCCGCGATCGCCACGTACACGGGGTCGGGCACGTTGAGCGTGGTGTACGGGGCCAACCCCGTCATGACGAGCGCCATGAGCACGTACAGCACCGTGCACACCGCCAGCGACCCCAGGATGCCGATCGGGAGGTCGCGCTGCGGATTGCGCGTCTCCTGCGCGGCCGTGGACACCGCGTCGAACCCGATGTAGGCGAAGAAGATCACCCCCGCCCCCGCCAACACCCCCATCGCCCCGTATTGCCCGCGCACGCCGGTGGGCGGGGGAATGAACGGGTGCCAGTTGTCGGCGTTCACGTACGCAAAGCCGAACGCGATGACCAGAATGACGATCGCCACCTTCACGAACACGATGATGTTGTTGAACGTGGCCGACTCGCGAATCCCGATGACCAGCAGCGCCATGAGAATGGCCACGAGGACGATCGCGGGAAGATTCACCACCGCCCCGGTCCGGACCATGTGCATGGTGGCCAGCGCGTGCAGTCCGGACGAACCCGGTTCACTCACCATGTCCAGCGGCGCGTTGGTGAGATGCGCCGGCAGGTTGATGTGCATATAGTCGCGCACGAACGAGGTGAAGTATCCCGACCATCCCACCGCCACCGTCGATGCGGCGAACAGATACTCCAGGATGAGATCCCACCCGATCACCCACGCCACGAATTCGCCGAGCGTTGCGTAGCCGTACGTGTACGCGCTGCCGGCGATCGGAATCATTGACGCGAACTCGGCGTAGCAGAGTCCGGCGAACAGACAGCCGATGCCGGCGAGCACGAACGAGATGAGGATCGCCGGCCCCGCGTGCTGCGCGGCCGCCTGTCCGGTGAGCACGAAGATGCCGGCACCGATGATGGCGCCGATCCCGAGCAACGTGAGGTTCAGCGCGCCAAGGGTGCGTCGCAGCCCGCCTTCGCCCTCGTTGCGTGCTTCCTCCTGCAGCGACGTGATCGATTTCCTGGTGCCAAGACTCATCGGATCGGTGATTGACGTGCACGGGGAAGACCGCCGGGCAGCACGGCCGCGGATGACGAAGGGAGACGCCTACAGGCTGTAGTTGGGCGCTTCGCGCGTGATGGTGACGTCGTGCGGATGCGACTCGCGCAACCCGGCGCTCGTGATGCGCATGAACTGGGTCGCGATGCGCAGCTCGTCGATCGTCGCGCTCCCCACGTAGCCCATGCCGCTGCGAAGCCCGCCGATCATCTGGTACAGCACGTCGCCCACCGGGCCCTTGAACGGAACGCGCCCCTCGATGCCTTCGGGCACCAGCTTGCGGGGGGACATCTCCCCTTCCTGGAAATAGCGGTCGGCGCTGCCGTCCTGCATGGCGGACAGGCTGCCCATCCCGCGCACCATCTTGAAGCGACGTCCCTCCAGCAGGAAGGACTCCCCCGGGCTCTCCTCCGTGCCGGCGAGCATGGAGCCCATCATCACGCTGGACGCGCCGGCCGCGAGCGCTTTGACGATGTCCCCGGAATACTTGACGCCGCCGTCGGCGATGATCGGGATGTCGCCCGCCCCCTCCACGGCATCGAAGATCGCCGTGAGCTGCGGCACGCCCACGCCGGTAACGACGCGCGTCGTGCAGATGGAGCCCGGGCCGACGCCCACCTTCACCGCATCCACCCCGCGCTCCGCGAGCGCCGCGGCGCCCTCGCGCGTGGCCACGTTGCCCACCACGAGCTGCACATCGGGAAAGGCGTCGCGAATGCTCTCGGTGGTGTCGAGCACGCCGCGGCTATGCCCGTGGGCGGTGTCGATCACGAGCACGTCCACGCCCGCTTCCACCAGCGCGCGCGCGCGCGCCGTCGTATCGCCGCCGGCGCCGATCGCCGCCGCCACCCGCAGCCGCCCGTGTTGATCCTTGTTGGCATCCGGGTACTGCCGGCGCTTGTGGATGTCCTTGACCGTGATCAATCCGCGCAGCGTGCCGTCGGCGTCCACCACGGGGAGCTTCTCGATCCGATGCTCCCCCAGGATGCGCTCCGCCTCATCCAGCGTGGTGCCCACCGGCGCCGTGACCAGATTCTTCCGCGTCATCACCTCCGCCAGCGGACGGTCCAGCCGGCGCTCGAACTGCAAGTCACGGTTCGTAATGATTCCAACCAGCTTCCCGTTCTGGTCCACCACGGGTACGCCGGAGATCTTGAACCGCATCATGAGCGCGTTGGCTTCGCGCAGCGTGGCCGACGGCGTGAGGGTGATCGGATTGAGGATCATCCCGCTCTCGGACCGCTTCACACGGTCCACCTCCGCGGCCTGCCGGTCGATAGGCATGTTCTTGTGGATCACGCCGATCCCGCCGGCGCGCGCCATCGCGATCGCCATCTCCGACTCCGTCACCGTGTCCATGGCGGCAGAGACCAGGGGCACGTTGAGGCCAATGCCGCGGGTGAAGCGAGAGGCGATGGACACCTCCCGCGGATGCGTGCGGGAGAGGCGGGGAACGAGCAGCACATCGTCGAACGTGAGCGCGTCGGCGGCACGAACGCGCGAGGCTCCCGTGTCGTGCGCGGGAGCCTCGGAGCGCGAACGCCCACTGCCTCGGGTGCGAGACGCGGGCCGCGATGTTGGGCGTGCAGGGGTAGCCATGGCGAAATGTAGGAGCGCTGCACGGGACTGTCCAGCAGTCGCGCAGCGCATGGCGTTCGTGTCTTACCCGCGCACCGCTCTGCGCAGCCGCCGCCGCACGGAGCGCGGAAGAAAGCGCGCCGCCGCCAACAGCGAGGTGCCGAGCGCCGCCGGACTCAGCTCCGCCGGATCGGCGTGCCAGTGATCCAGCACCACGCGGCGCCCGGCGTTGCGGATCAAGCGCTGCACCGCCAGCACGACGAGATAGATGTCGTCCACCTGACCAAGGAAGGGGATCACGTCCGGAATGAGGTCCACCGGCGAGAGAACGTACGCGATGGCGCCCGCCAGGAGCAGCTTGTCCACGGCGGACACACGCCCATCCGTCAGCAAGCCACCCAGCAGGCGCAGGTAGGCGGGGATGAGCCGGATGGTGTGGAGGATGGCGCCGCGCGCGCCGCGCGTCGTGCGGTCGGCGCGCCGCGCGATGCGCTTCCGTAGGCGCTCGCGCTCGTGCCGCGCCACCCGGCTCCGCGTGCTCATTCCGGCACCGGCGGCACGCCTGGCGGCACCGGCGGCACGCCTGGCGGCACCGGCGTTCCGCCTGGCGGCGCCTGACGGGCGGACGGAGGCGCTGCGGGAGGGGCCGGCTGCCCCTCGCGCCCGGCGGAGCTGTGCGCGGCGCCGTCGCCGGCCGGGGGCGCGCCGTCACCGCCGGTCACGCGACCGGCCTGCTTGGCCGCCGCACTCACCACATCGGTGGCGACCGACTTCACATCGCTCGCCACCGACTTGCCCGCCGCCGCCACGCCGGACAACGCGTTCATCGCCTTGGAGAGGAAGTTCATCGTCTCAGCGATGTTGCTCGCCGACACGCGCCCCGCGCGCAGACTGTCCTCCACCCCCTCGGCGAACCGCTGCAGCACGTTGGGAGAGGGTGCCGCGCGCGGCGCGTACCTGGACTCCAGGAACTCGATATAGTCGAGCACCTGGTAGATGCGCTCGTCGGGGAGCGCCCCCAGCTTCCGAAGAATCCGGTCGCGCAAAACGTCGTTCATCCTTGTGCCTCGCCGTGGCCGTGACTACCCGCGCCAGCGAACGCGCTCGCCCCGGGCGTCAATGTGCACGTAAGGATGCGCATATTTCCCGCTGGTATACACCCCCATCCCCCCCGCGAGCTCGGGGTGCGCCTCTTCCACGCGGTCGACGGCCCGCGACACGAGATGCGCATCGCGTGCCGTGACACGGCCATCGCCGTCGGCATCGATAGCCACATCCACCGCATCGCCATACTGGTGCCGGCTGTCGGGTGCAAAGCGGTTGCTGTGGTTGTAGGCGGGACTGCGGAAGCCGGAGTGCACCTGGACCTCCACGTGCACCTCGGAACTGTCGCCGCGGCGGGCGGCGAGGTCCTCGAGCACGAGCTCGAGCTTGTCCACCACGGTACGACGCACCGCGGCAAAGCGCGGCCACGACGTCTGTCCGTCGTGCGTGATGAAATCGGCCAGGCGGAGATGCCGTGAGATGTGGAGGTCTTCGTCGCCGGGCATCACGCGCACGAGCCCGGGAGGCTGGTATTCGGCGTCTGCACGGGCACGAACGCGCTCGAAGGGAAAGATCCCCAGTCGATAGCCGTCCAGAGTAGGGCCGCGCTTCGCGTCCATGGGAACGAGCACGGAGAGCGTGAGCTCGTCGAGGACGCGGCGATTGTCGCCGCGCACCAGCTCCAGGCGGTAGAATCCCGGCGCGCCCGGTGCGTGCAGCGTATCGCCCACCAGCGGGAACACCGAATCGGCGGCCGCGAGGTCGCGCAGCCGAACCCACCGGTAGCCGAGCGCATCCGGATCGCCGCGCACCTCCAGCGGATACGGAACAGGGCCGCCGGGCAGAGCGAACTCCACGTGCACGGCCCCGCTCAGCCCAAAGGCGTGGCGCGTGGGGGCCGCGAACGGAATAGGGCGCAAGCGGGAGGGGACGTACGGCGCACTCAACAGCGGGTGCGGCCCCTGATAGACCGCCACGGCGCAAACCGCTGCCACGGTCCACAGCACGACGGTACCGAGGGAAACGCGGCGACGGTGGGCGCCATCTCTCCGGGTAGGGAGCGGAGCGCCCTGCCGCCGTCGCATCAGATGAGGCCCCAGCGGGCGCGGTACCCGCGCGCGTCGATGTGCGCGAACGGACCGTGGGCAGCCGTGGCGCGATAGACCCCCACGCCGCCAACGACTTCGGGATGTGCCGCCTCCACGCGGTTCACCGCGTCGAGCAGGACATGCGCGTCGCGCGCGTCCACCCGTCCATCGTGATTGAGGTCGTCCATCCAGCCGTCCCCGTCGTTGTCCACGAACACGTCGGCCGCGTCTCCGTACTGGTGCCGGCTGTCCTTGGCGCGGCCGCCGGCGCCCACCCCGGGCGCGTTGTACTCCGGCGTGCGAAAGCCCGACATCACGGCCATGTGCCGCACCGGGATTCCGTGTGCGTTCAGATCCTCGATCACGAGCTCCAGCTTGTCAAGAAGCTGGGGACGGAGGACGACGTACTTGGGCCACACGGCCGCCTGATTCTTGGTGAGGAAATCGCCCAGATGAAAGTGCTCGGAGACGGGCGTGCGCGCGTTCGCCCGCGTGACCTCAATGAACCCGCGAGGGTTGGCGTAGGCAGCGGTGCGTGGCGTGCCGTGCTCGTACGGCCAGGTTCCCATCCGGTAATCGCCGATCCGACCGTGCACCTTCTCCGAAAAAGGTCGAAGGGCGAAGATGGAAAACGGCGTCGACCCTCGCTGCACCGTCACCGGCGCGGCCGGCTGGGGGGTGGAGTCCCCAAACAACTGGCGCAGCATGGGAAGCGCCAGCGCATCCTTGGGTCGGACGAAAATCGCGCGCAGGTTGCCGCTCAGGCCAGCCAGACTGTCGGGAAGCCGGACGGAGTTGCCGCCCCCCGTCGTGGCCGCCAGCGCATGCGGACGGTCGAGAGTGGTGTCGCCGGAATTGACGACCTCCGCCGTGCGCCTGGTGACGTGCGCCTGAACCGAACTGACAAAGAACGTGGCGCCGGCGAAGGTGACCAGCGCTACCAAAACGGCGCGCAGTCGAGCGGAACCCGCGGAGCGGGAAGTACGATGTTCGTTCACGATGCTGCCTCCCTGGCGGCCGGACGGACGGCGCCTCGCGGCGCCGCCTCACGGCTTTGCGTACCGGACGAACCGGTGTGCCATGAGCAAGGAGTCCCCACTAGCAGTGGGGCACGAATCTCCGCTCAGGTGCGACGAGGCGCACCAGGCGAACATTTGAAATCAAGCGACTTCGGGAGGGGATTTCTACGGCTGGTGACCCGCAATTCTGTCGCCAATTGACCTGCTGGTCAGTAGCCTGCCCGCCCGCCCCGGCGGCGGCTCCCGCGCGCCGATTGCACGCGTTGCGGCGCTAGCAGACGGAGGCCGCACGCGTTGCGTAGTTAGTAGACGTAGACCGGGGTGCCCACGGCCACCATCTGGTACAGATGCGCGATGTCCTCGTTTCTTACGCGGATGCAGCCGTGACTGACCGCCCGGCCAATCGACGATGGCTGGTCCGTGCCGTGCACAGCGTACCCGTCGCCAAGGTTCAGTCGGTGCGTCCCCACCACGCCGCGGAACTTGCGCTGGTTGGTCCCGTAGGGCGGCACCACAACGTTGCCGCCGACCACGATCTCCTTCCCCTCCCCCGAGGCAAACGGGACCACCCGCCCGTCCGGGTACCGCCGCACCACATCCGACCCGGCCACCCGGATGGTGCTGCCATCGGGCGCGGCGAGCGACTGTCCGCGCTCGAGATGGATCACGCCCAAACCACGACGGTGCGCCACCTCCACGTAGTGCCAGTCCGGTGGAATCCAAACGGGATCAACCTCCTTGCTCTGCACCACGAGGCGGCCGCGCGGCGTATCGAATTTCCACTCGTCGTGCCCGCCGCGCTGGACGAGCGTGCGCCCGCTCCCCACCGCCACCTGCGTGGTGAACAACGTCTGCGCACCCTGTTTGTACCAGAGCCGGCGATCGGCGATGCTCACCACCAGGTATGGCGCACCGGTCATGGGCGAGGTGTTCTCCGCGAGCATCGACGCCAACGAATCACTCACCAATCCGGCTTGCCGTGTCACATCGTCCAGCAGCTCCCAGTTCTGATTGAAGCCAATGCGGGCGATGTCGCGCTCGAAGCGCACGTTGAGCGTGTCGACCGCCAGCAGGGCACTCCCCGCCGCAACCGCGGCAACCACCAGGAGCATGCACCAGGCAAGGCGCGCGCTGTCACGAAAAATGCCCATCATCAGTAGAAATACACGGTGCTTCCGGCGTGCACGCTCGGGAAGAGCGCGCGCAGATCCTCCGCGCTCGCGCGGATGGAGCCGGGGAGCACATAGCTGGAGTCGTTCAAAGGCCCGCGGTCGGGCATGGAGTAGATGAGCGTCCCGCCCTCCAGCACGATGGCCACCGGGCCCAGGGCGCCGGCAACGGTGCGCTGGGCCGGCACCGGCAGTCCCCTGTCCACGTACACCCACTCCGGCATCTCCCACGGCTCGTCCCCCTGCACCACGCGCTGGACGGTGCGTGTGCCGAGGGGGATGGCCAGGAGCACCGTGTCAGGGGCGAGCCCGATGCGGCGCTCGGGGCCGACCTCCACGGGGCTCTCGCGCAACAGCGCTCCTTCGCGCTCCAGGTAGAGTGCGCCGCTGTCCACCGAAATGGCCAGATGCACTTCGGCATCGATGTTCGCCTGCCTGCGGATGAGTTGCATCATGAGAGAGAGCCGGCTCTGCTGCGATGCCAGCACGGCGTCGGTGTGCCGCCGCTCCACCTCGCTCATGGCGGCACGCAGGCGCGCGCGCTCCGCCGCGTACCGTCCTCGTCGCTGCAGCATCCACCCGTCGAGTGCCAGCGACACCACGACCAGGACGACGCAGATGACCACGAACAGCTGGTGCTTGCGGACGAAGGCGCGAAGGTTCATGGGGTGCACGGGGTTGCGGGCGTGAAGCACCGCGTCCGCGGCCACGGGATCAGAATGTGGGAACGCGCGCCGGGCCTCCGTGCGCGCGCCGTACTCGGCAGCCTACTCAGCGCCGCACTCAGCGGCGCGCCAAACTCAGAACGTCCAGGATGGGTACCCCGGAGGGGTCGCTTCGTCCCGTGCGCACGCGCGCCGTGACGATCACGCGCGTGAGCGCCGGCAGGGCCCTCGCGTCCTGTACGAGCGCGCTCGGCAGGGCAAGGTAGAGCATGGCGCGTTCGTCGCCGGGACCGCGGGCCAGCAGGTACGGTTCGTTGGGTGCGAGGTCGCGCCGCAGGACGTCGGCACGCCGAAAGGCGAGCACTTCCACCTGCCACCGCACCACGCGCCCGCGCGTACCGGCCGTGTCCGCCCGCAGATCGGCCGCGCTGAGGGCGGAGACCATGGTGGAGTCGGCCAGTTGCAGATCCGACTCGCGCACCCACCCCTCCACGCGCACGCGCACCCATCCGCGCTCGCGCGCCAGCGGAACCAGCGCGGCGCCGGGGGCGAGCGATCCCACCTTTGTCCCCTGGGGCGCGGTGGCGAGAGGCGTGGCGGACGTTGGGGTGAGCGCGCTGCTGGGCGCGCCCGAGCCGCTGTCGTCCACCGCACCGGCCGAGGAGTCCGTTGCACTCGACGCATCCCGACCGTCCGACACGCCCGCCAATGCGGCCGCCACACGCAGGGTGTCCGCGCGTGTGGCCGTGCGTGTGTCCGCCCGCGGCGCGGGCGTGCTCTTCGCCACCTCGGGTGCCTTGGGTGGCGCATCGAGCAGCGTGCTCGCGATCCAGCCGACGCGGCGCACGTGCACCCACTCCCCCTTCCGCCCCAGGTCGTGCAGCCCCATCCAATGATCCAGCTTGGCCACGATCGTCCCCTTGGAGGCGGGGCTGCTGCGAAGGTACGCCCCGGACGGCGCGTCGATCGAGATGGCGAACGAGTCGCGTTTTCCGGCCAGCAGGCTCCGGTGTACGTAGCCGTCGAGCACGACTCGGGTGGCTCCGCTCCGCGTTCCGCGCGTGGCAAGCGCGGCGCCCGGGTACGCGAGTGCCAGCTCGCGGCCGCCCGGCACCGCGCGGACCACGGCGTGCGCGTTTACCGTCGCCTGAGCATTGCGTTCAGCGTCGGATGGAGCGCCGCGTTGAGCGGAAAGCGAACACGGCGCCGCGCCGAGCAGGGCGGCCAGGACGGGGGCAAGAACGAACGCGAGCGAACGCCGGGTGTCGGTCATCGCTGGATGGGCCGTGTGAGGGGGGGTACATTGTGAGCGGCGCCGACGGACGAGCGCCAAGTGCTGCCGTCCCGCACACCGCCGCGCCCGGTGCAGTATAGCCACCGGCACGGGGGAATGTCGAATCCGCACCCGGGTCATGATGCCGAGCGAACAACAGGGCTCCAGGCGGTCTCCGCGGTCTCCCGTGGTGCTCGTCGTCCTCGACGGCTGGGGGTACCGCGCCGAGCGCGAAGGGAACGCGATCGCGCTCGCCGACACGCCGACCTGGGACGCGCTGTGGGCGACCGGCGCCTACCCGCGCACCCTGCTCGCCGCGTCGGGGTTGGCCGTCGGCCTCCCCGAAGGACAGATGGGGAACAGTGAGGTGGGTCACCTCAACCTCGGCGCCGGACGCGTGGTTCCGCAGGACATCGTGCGCATTTCGACCGCCATCCGCGACGGTTCGTTCTTCCACAACGACGCGCTGGTCCACGCGATGCGCACCGCACGCGAGCGCGGTGGCACGGTGCACCTCATGGGGCTCATCGGCCCGGGCGGCGTGCACGCGCTGGACGAGCACGTGCTGGCGCTCGTGGAGATGGCCGCGCGCGAGCAGGTGCCGCGCGTGGCGATCCACGCGCTCCTGGACGGGCGCGACACGATGCCCCGCTCCGCGCACGGCTACCTGCAGACGCTCGTGGAGCGCACGCGTGACCGCGCCGTCATCGCGTCGGTGGGCGGGCGCTACTTCGGTATGGATCGCGATCGCCGCTGGCCGCGCACCGAGCTGTGGTATCGCGCCGCGGTGCAGGGGGCCGGGCCACAGGTGGACGATCCCGTGGCCGCCATCGCCGCGTCCTACGATCGGGATGTGACGGACGAGTTCATCCCGCCCGTGGTCGTCGCGCACGACGGCCATCCCGTGGCTCCCATGCGCGACGGCGACGCGGTGATCTTCTTCAACTTCCGCGCGGACCGCATGCGCCAGATCGTCCGCGCGCTCACGCAGGACGGCTTCGAAGACTTTGACGTGACCGGTCGGCCGCACATCCACGCGGTGACGATGACGCAGTACGACGCCACCTTTTCCGTGCCGGTGGCCTTCCCTCCCTTTTCGCTCGCGCGGATCGTGGCCGAGGTGCTGAGCGGGTGTGGGATGACACAGTTGCGCACGGCGGAAACCGAGAAGTACGCGCACGTGACCTACTTCTTCAACGGGGGCCTGGAGCCGCCGTACCCGGGAGAGGAGCGCCGTCTGGTGCCCAGCCAGCAGGTGGCCACGTACGACTTGCGGCCGGAGATGAGCGCGCCGGAGATCACCGCGGTGCTGTGCGGCGCCATCGCGCAGCGGGAGCACGACTTCATCCTGTGCAACTACGCCAACGGCGACATGGTGGGACACACCGGGGTGATGCCCGCGGTGATCGCCGCGGTGGAGACGGTGGACAGCTGCCTGCGCCGCGTGCTCGACGCGGCGGAGCACGCGGGGGCACGCGTGCTCGTGACCGCGGATCACGGCAACTGCGAGATGATGATCGATCCGCAATCGGGCGGTCCGCACACCGCGCACACCACCAACCCGGTTCCGTTCGTGGTCGCCGGTGCGCGGGAGCACGGCCCGTTGCGCGATGGCGGCGCACTCTGCGATGTGGGACCCACTATCCTGACCATGCTCGGCGTGGACGTTCCATGCGAGATGACCGGCACCGACCTGAGAGTGAGAGGAACACACCCGTGAAGCTGCTGCTCGCCTGCGCCCTGCTGCTCGCATCCGCCTCTCCCGCGCTGTCGCAGGTGGGACATACGCCGGAGAACAGTCCCTACCGTGACGTCCCGCAACGGCAATCGCTCACGCTGTTCGCCGGCACGTTCAGGAGCAATACGGGAGCGGCGCGCGTGGGCCCTCAGGATGCACCCATGGTGGGCCTCCGGTACGATCTTCGGCTGGGCTCCAGCCCGCTGTGGTTCACCAGCCGCGCGATGTTCGCCAACAGCGACCGCCGGGTGATCGACCCCGGAAACGCTGAGAATGCGCGCGAGGTGGGTACGACGGCGGCAAAGATGTTGATGGTGGACGCCGGGTTCACCTTCAGCCTCACGGGCGCGCGAACCTATCACGGCTTTGCCCCGGTGTTGTCGGGGGGGTTGGGGATCGCCCGTGACCTGAGCAGCAACAAGGCGGACGTGGGCGGCTTTGCCATCGGCACTCCCTTTGCGTTGAGCTTTGGCGGGGGGATCCGCTGGGTGCCGAAGGGACGCTTCTCGCTACGCGCGAACGTGTCGAATTTCGCCTTCAAGCTCTCCTATCCTCCGGAGTACTTCACCGCCTCACGCCCGGGCGATTCGCCGGTGCTGGGCAGCAATACGGGAACGAGCGAGTGGACGAAGCACGTCCTCCTGACGCTGGGTGTGACGTACAGCTTCGCTCGCTGACGCCGGAGGTGGACCATGGCACATGACTTCGAGAACATCGACGATATCGACGACCTGAGCGACCGCGAGCTGAAGGAGCTCGTGCGGGCCGAATTGGATCAGCATCCCACACTGGATGCCGACAGCATTCTGGTGAAGGCGCGCGACGGAGTGGTGGAGCTCTCCGGCCGGGTGGGCACGGAAGCAGAGCGCCGCATCGCCGCGCACATTGTCACCGACGTACTGGGGATTTCGCGCTTCGACGAAGATCTGGTGGTGGACGAGGTGCGGCGCGATCTCGCGCCCGAAGCGGCCGACAATGCCGCCGTAGAAGAAGCCGCGCTCGGCCACTCGGTGGCGGAAGAGCAGCAGGAGCCATCGGCGGCGCACCTGGTGGAGAATCTCGACGGACGCTTGTACGGCTCACCCGACGTGGAGGACGCGATCGAGCGGGCCGAACCGTGGGTGCCGCCCGAAGGTCCCACGCCCGAGGGACTCGGCGAGGACGCTGGCTATCACGACCCGCAAGATGAGATTCCCCGCACGTCCCGGCACCCGCGGCGCGACGAGTAACGCCTCGCGGCGCTCGTTCCGTCGGGCGGTGCACTCGCGTCGGTTCACCTCCGTCCCTTCTGCCCGCATCCCATGAGCGCCTCTTCCTCGCGCGCCGCGCTCACGCGCCGCGTCCGCTTCGCCGCCGCCCACCGCTACTGGCGCCCCGACTGGAACGACGATCGGAACCAGGCGGTGTTTGGCGCGTGCGCCAACCCGCACTTCCACGGCCACAGCTACGTGTGCGATGTCACAGTGGCGGGCGCGGTCGACCCCGACACGGGAATGGTGGTGGACCTCGGCGTGCTGGACCGCGTACTCGCCGCCGAGGTCGTGTCGCGCTTCGACCACAGGAACATCAACCGCGAGGTCCCCGAGTTCGGGGAAGGGCAGCAGATCCCCACCGGGGAAAACCTGGCGCGCTTCATCTTCGACCGCGTCCAGGATGCGTTGGGCGAAGCGGTGGCGGTTGAGCGCGTGGTGGTGCGGGAGGACGAGGGGCTGTGGGCGGAAGTGACGCCGGGAGCGCGCGCGTAGCGGTTGCACGAGGCGAGGCCTTGCCGTCGTCCCGTCCCCCACCCTCTATTTCGCCATATGGCCACTCACACGCCGAACACCCACGCTGAAGAGGCGGCCGCGCGCGCGGAGCCCGCGCCCGCATCCGAACATCTGGCCGCCCCCGTCGGCGCGACGAACGACTCCGCGCTGCACGCGGTCGATGAGGTGCCGGTGTGGCTGGAGGTGAATGGCGCGCCCGCCGTGACCTGGATGTGCACTCCCGATCAGCTCGATGCGTTGGTGGTGGGGTGGCTGCACGGCGAGGGCTACATCGCCACGGTCGATGATCTGCTCCGCATGCGCCCGTGCACCCGCGAGCTGGGGTTCTGGGTGGACGTGCCGGCCGAGCGCTATCAGGTGGTGGAGAGCGCCGATCGCCGGCGTGTGCTCGCGTCGGGCTGCGGAGCGGTGACGACGGTCATCGGCTCGCTGAGCGCGGTGCCGCGCCGCAGCGGCCGCGCGCCCGAGGTGAGCCTGGAGCACATGCGGGCACTGTTCAAGCAGATGTTCGCCCGCGGCGAGAGGTACAAGGAAACGGGCGGACTTCACGCGGCGGCGCTCACCGATGGCCAGGAACTGCTCTATCATGCGGAGGACATCGGACGCCACAACGCGGTGGACAAGGTGATCGGCGCCGCGCTGCTCGACGGCCGTGATCCACGCGATCTCTGGCTGCTCGTCACCGGACGGATCTCCGGCGAGCTGGCGTTCAAGGCGGCGCGCGCGCTGCTGGCGCTGGTCGCTACGCCGTCCGTTCCGTCGACCATCGCCGTGGACATCGCCCGCGCGTCCGGCATGCTCCTCATCGGGCGTGCGGTGAGTGGACATCCGCAGTTTCATCGCGCGTGACGCAGTGCGTTGGGGTGATCCTGGCAGGGGGACAGGCCACGCGCTACGGCGGCCGCCCCAAGGGCTTGGAGCGCGTGGGCGGCCGTCGCGTCGTCGATCGCGTAGCGGATGCGCTCGCCCTGGCCACGGACGAGCTCCTGCTCATTGCCAACGATCCGGCCGGCGCCGAGTGGCTGCCCGGCGTACGCGTGGCCTCGGACGTGCGCCCCGGGTGCGGCAGCCTGGGCGGCATCCACGCGGCCCTCGTGCACGCCGGCACGAGTGCGCTCGTAGTCGCCTGGGACATGCCGTTCCTGGCTCCGGCGTTGCTGCAGGAGCTGCGCGCGGCCGGGGAAGACGCGGACGTGGCTGTACCGGAGAGCGGATCGCGGCGGGGCGTGGAGCCGCTGTGCGCGTTCTACCGTCCTACGTGCATCGCGCCGATCGAGCACGCGTTGGATGCCGGCGACCGCCGCGTGATCGCGTTCTTCGATGCGGTGCGCGTGCACCGTCTTCCGCTGGAGTCGGTTCGCCGGCACGGCGATCCTGCGTTTCTCTTCCTCAACGTGAACACGCCACAGGATCTGGCGGCCGCGGAGCACCATGCCTCGACCCCCGTTGGTGACCGTGATCGGTCGCAAGCATAGCGGGAAGACAACCGTCCTCGTACGCCTCACCGCGGAGCTCGCCGGCCGCGGCTGGCGCGTGATGTCGATCAAGCACGGGACGCATACGTTCAACATCGACCCGGCCACCACCGACACGTATCGCCACTATCACGAAGGCGGCGTGGCGAAGGTGGCCATGGTGGCACCCGACAAGTTCGCGCTCGTCGAGCGGCACGAGGCGGAACCATCGGCGGAGGAGGTGGCCGACCGCTACATGTCCGACGCCGACGTGATCGTGTGCGAAGGATTCAAGGCATCCGCGCTGCCGCGGATCGAGGTCTTTCGTCGCGCGGCGCACGCCGCACCCATTTACCAGGCCGGCGCGACCGACAGCGCGCATCACATCGCGATCGTGACCGATGCGGACGACCTGGACGTGCCAATTCCCGTGGTGCGGTTGTCGCACACCGACTGGCCGTCGCGGTTGGCCGATCTGGTGCAGGAGCGCTGTCTTGGCGGCCGCGCGCGCCCGGATGCGACAGGTGAAGGATGAGCGGTTCGTGCTGAGCGCCGTCGTTCGCTCGTGCGTTGGTGCCGTCACCATGCTGGCCTGCGCCAGCGGCGCCGCGAGTCGCCGGCTTCCGCCGCCCAGCGACTCGGCGGCGTCCGTCGCCATGACGCCCATGGACAGCGTAGGGATGGACTCTACCGCGCGTGCCGACACGGTTCGCGCCGGAACGGTTCGCGCCGCACCGACCGCCGACACCATGCGTTCCGACGCGGCGCCACGCGACACCGTCCCCGCCAGCGCGCCGCCCGCCGTGGCGCGGCGCGTCGCCAGCGCCGCCGCGCTCCGGCGCTTGGTGGACTCGCTGCTCGATGCGCCGGAGTTCGCCAACGCCACCTGGGGCGTGCTCGTGATGGACCCGGCCAACGGCGACACGCTCTATAGCCGGAACGCGGACAAGCTCTTTCTGCCCGCGTCAAACATGAAGGTGGTCACCGCGGCCGTGGCGGTCGCCGCGCTGGGTCACGAATACACGTTCGCGACGACGTTTCGCGCGGGCGGAGCCATGCGCGGCGACACGCTGCTCGGCAACCTGTACGTGGCGGGGAGCGGCGACCCCACCCTGAGCGCGCACTTTCACGACGGCGACGCGATGAACGCCATGCGCGCGCTCGCCGACTCGCTCCGCGTGCACGGCGTCACGCGCATCGCGGGGAGCATCGTGCCGTTGGGGGATCCCCTTCCCTGGCCGCCGTGGGGTTACGGCTGGTCGTGGGAGGACCTGCGCGAGGGCTACGGTGCCGGCGTGGATGAGCTGTTCTTTAACGAGGGCGGCTTCCGGCTCGATGTGCGCGGCGGTCGTTCGCCGGGGCAAACGCCGACGACGTCGCGCACGCCGGACATCGGCTATCCCGACGTACAGGTGGCCGCCACCACGGTGCAGCCTCCCACCGACACGCTGCACAGGCCCGAGCTGATCATCGTGCCGGACTTCGTGCGTGGAGCGCTCGCGCTCACCGGGACCGTCGCCGCGCGGGAAGGCGAGCGGCTCGACGTTCCGTATCCCGATCAGGACGCGGCGTTCATCGCCGCGCTGCGCACGGCGCTCGCCGAGCGGGCCATCTCGGTGGCCGACGGACCGGTCCCCGCCTCGCCCGGCGATACGCTGTTCGTGCTCCGCTCGCCGCCGCTGGACGACATCCTCCCCGCCATGCTGAAGCCGTCGCAGAACCAGATCGCCGAGCTCCTGCTGCGCGCCGTAGCGCGCGAGCGCACCGGCGTGGGCACGGCCGACAGCGCGCGCGCGGTGGTGGATTCCACCCTCACCGCGTGGGGCGCCGACAGCGCGGGGTTCGTAGTCCACGACGGCAGCGGCGTCTCGCGCTACGACTACCTGTCGCCGCGCACGCTGGTGACGGTGCTCGCGCGGATGTGGCAGGACTCGGCGTACTACGACGCGCTCCCCATCGCCGGCGTGGACGGCACGTTGGCCGCGCGCATGCGAGGGTCGCCCGCGCAGGGGAATGCACACGCCAAGACGGGCTTCGTCTCCAACGCGCGCTCGCTCTCCGGCTACGTCACCACGCGCGATGGGCACCGGCTGGTGTTCTCGATCCTGGCGAACAATTGGACGGCGCCGCGACACGACGTGGAGCGAGTGCAGGACGCCATCGTCTCGCTCCTCGCCACGCTCGACGCGAACGCCATCCGCGGCGCATCCGTAGCGGCGCCGTGACGTCCCCAGGGCGGTCCAACGATGCTCCCGTCCATTGGATTTCCTCTCACGCGGAGACGAACGCCGTGCTCACCGTCCACGAGGCCAGCGCGCGCATCCTCGCCGACGTCGCGCCGTTGCCGCCCGAGCGCGTGCCCCTGCTCGACGCGCTCGGGCGCGTACTGGCGGCGTCGGTTCGCTCCCCGGTCAGCATCCCGGCGTGGGACAACTCCGCCATGGATGGCTACGCCGTGCGCGCGGCGGACATCGCCGGCGCGTCGACAACCGCACCCGTGTCGCTCCCCGTGTTGGAGACGGTGGCAGCCGGCGAGTTTCCCTCGCGCGCGCTGGAGCAGGGTACCGCCATGCGCATCATGACCGGCGCGCCGGTGCCGGAGGGCGCCGACAGCGTGGTGCGCGTGGAGGACACCGACGGCGGCATCGCGCGTGTGATGGTGCAGTCGGAGCGCGATGCGCGCCGCAACGTCCGCCCACGCGGTGAGGACATCCACGAGGGCGACGAGGTGCTCCCCACCGGCACCGCGCTCGGCCCCGCGCAGCTCGGCGTGCTCTCCGCGGCGGGCGCGGCGAGCGTGGACGTGTACCGCCGCCCCCGTGTGGCGTTCCTGGGCTCGGGCGACGAGATCGTGGACCTGGACCGCTACGCCGAGGTGATGGCCGGCCGGAAGATCCTGAGCTCCAACAGCTACACGTTGCATGCAATGATCGTCGCCGCCGGCGGCGTGCCCGTGAACCTCGGCGTGGCGCGGGACGATCCCGCCGACCTGCGCGATCGGCTCACCCGCGCGCGCGGCGCGGATCTTCTCGTCACCACGGCGGGGATCTCGGTGGGCGAATTCGACTACACGCGCGATGTGCTCCAGGAGCTGGGCGCGGAGATGCGCTTCTGGAAGGTGCGCATGCGCCCGGGCGCGCCGATCGGCTTCGGCATCCTGCACGGCGCGCCGTGGATCGGACTCCCCGGCAATCCCGTGTCGACCATGGTGACGTTCGAGCTGTTCGCGCGCCCGGTGATCCGTCGCATGCTGGGACAGACGCGGATCTTTCCGCGCGCAGTACCGGTGCGACTCGTCCATCCCGTCTCCACGTCGGCCAAGCTCACGCACTTTCTGCGCGCCGTCGTAACGGCGGCGGCAGACGGTGCGCTCACGGCGCGGCTCACCGGCCCACAGGGCTCCGGGATTCTCAGCTCGATGGCGCGCGCCAACGCCTTGCTCATCGTACCGGAGGACCGGTCGCACAACGCGGCGGGCGACGTACTGCACGCGATTCTGTTGGGGGAAGACGCCGGGCTCAGCGACCGATTCCTGGCGTGAGCGCTGAGGGACTCGCGCTGGAAGCGGAGCTCGCACGCCGGTTCGTGCTCGCGCGCGTGTCGGTCGCCTGTGGTGCGGACACGGTGGAGTTGCTCAAGCCGCGCAGCGCCGAGGAATTGATCGTGGAGGAGGACTTCGCGCGGGATGAGCGCATGCCGTACTGGGCGGAGCTGTGGCCGTCCGCCGTCGTGCTGGCGAGTGCCGTCGCCAGCCGCCGCGCGAGCGGCGTGTCCGCGCTCGCTACCGGCGGCGGCCGGTCGGACGTGGGAATGCGCCAGGCCGACGGGCCGGGACGCGCCCTGGAGCTCGGCTGCGGATTGGGTCTCGTGACCGTCGCCGCGATGCGTGCCGGGTGGGATGTCCTGGCCACCGACTGGTACGAGGACGCGCTACGGTTCACAGCGGTGAATGCGCTCCATGCGGTGGGCCGCGCGCCGGCCACGCGGCTGGTCGATTGGTTTCGGCTGCCGGCCGACCTCGGTCGGTTCGATCTCCTGCTGGCCGCGGACGTGTTGTACGAGGCGCGCTACGCTTCAGTGGTGGCGGCGGTGTTGTCGCGCACGCTCGCGCCGCGCGGCAGCGCGTGGGTGGCCGACCCGGGGCGCGCGGCGTGTCACGACTTCCTGCGGCGGGCGGCGGAGCTCGGGCTGCACGTGAGGGACACGCAGGTGCGCCCGTTCGACGGCGGCGGACACCGGCAGCAGATCACGGTCTACGCGCTGATGCGGCGGTCGGCGCCATCGCGCCGACGCAGCGCCGTCGCGCGCGGCGCGCGGTAGTGCCCCACACCGCCACGTGGGGCGGCAGGCGGCGCCATCTGGTCGCCGCCGCGCTCCTTACTTGATGCCGATCACCATGGAATCGGGTCCCACCAGGTGTTCCACGCGCGTCTCGCGGAATCCCGCTGCCTGCATCCAGCCGCGGCAGTCGGCGCCGGTGTAGTCGAACCCGGCGTTCGTCTCGATGAGCATGTTGAGACTCATCAACAAGCCGAACACGTTGCTCCGCCGCTCGTCGTCGATGAGCGCCTCGTACACCACCAGCGCTCCGCCGGCGGGAAGCGCGTCGTATGCCTTCCGGATGAGCTGCTGCTTGTCCTCCAGCCCCATGCCGTGGAGAATGTGTCCCATCACGATGACGTCAGCGCGTGGAAGGTCATTCGCGAAGAAATCTCCGGCCGCGAAGCGCACGCGATCGGCAAGCCCGTGCTCCGCCACGTAGCTGGTGAAGATGGGACCCACCGGTTCCAGGTCGAAGCCGATGCCCGCGAGATGGGGATTTGCGGTGGCGATCCGGACAGCGAGGTCGCCCTGCGCCGTGCCGAGATCGACGAACGTGCGGTAGTGGGCCCACGGAAACTGGCGCGCGATGGCCATGTTGGCGCCCCGGCTCACGCCGGACATGGCGTGAAGAAACAGCCGGAGTCGCTCCGGATCAGCGTAGATCGCCTCGAAGTGGTCGGCCCCCTCGCGTCCCTTCGCCTCGTTCTGCGGTCGTCCGGTGCGGAGCGCTTCGCCCAGGTTCGCCCAGGACGGGTACAGGCGAGCGTTGGCCATCTCCAGGATCCCGCCCATGTACGACGCCTTGCCCTTGTCCAGAAAGCGGTCGGCGTCGGGTGCGTTGCGGTACACGCCGTCCTGCCGCTCGAGGAAGCCGAGCGCCACCAGGGCGTCCAGAAAGTCGCGCGCCGCGCGCGGGTGCAGCCCCACGCGCGAGCACACGCTGTCGACGTCGCCCGGTTGCTTTGCCAGCACGGTGAAGAGCTCCGTCTCCACCGCGCTCAAGAGCGTCTTGGAAGCCCAGAAGCCCATGCCTACCTGCATGATGTTGTCGGGTGTGACCTCAGCCATACCGCCTTCTCCCAGAAACGGTCGTGATGCGCCGCGCCGCCGACGCGCAGCACGGACGGTGCGTGTCCGCCGATGCGCAACAGAACACGCGCGTTCTACGGGTGCGGATGATAGCGCGACGACTCGCCGCTGGCGAGGCGGTTGCGACACTGCTCGTTGGCGGGACCCGCTGGTCCGCCAGGCCTGCGTCCGGAGGACGCCGGCGGCGCGGCGGACGGGCTAGCGCGGCTCGGGTGGCGCGTTCTCGGCGGACGGCATGGCGCCCACATAGCGCGCCCGCGGCCGGATGAGGGCGCCGGTGGCATACTGCTCGATGGCGTGGCCCACCCAGCCGATGCTCCGGCCGATCGCGAACAGCGTGAGCGCCGACCGCACCGGAAGGTGCAACACGCGCTCCACGACGGCCAATGCAAAATCAATGGTCGGACGCTCGCGCAGCACCTCGAGCGCGGCCTCGGCCACCCGCGACGCCGCATGCACCTCAGGCGACCGCGCATGCCGCTCGCGCAGCAGGCGCAGGAGCGCGGCCGCACGCGGATCGCCGTCGGGGTAGAGTGGATGGCCGAATCCCGGAATCGACTCGCCCGCGCGCAGCCGAGCCGCGAGCGCCGCTCGCGTGCGGCGGATGCCTTGCAGCGACGTGAGCAGCGCGTGCACGCGCGCCGTCATCCCGCCGTGGCGAATCCCCTGCAGCGCGGCGAGTGCGGCGAGCACGACGCCGTACGGATTGGCGCCGGCCGAGGCCACGCATCGCGCGGTGAACGCGGACACGTTCAACTCGTGATCCGCGCTCAGGATGAGCGCCGCACGCACGATCGCCGCATCGCGCCGGGGAACGCGCCACGCACGGGCCAGTTGCGCCTCGATGTCGGGCCCCCCGGGTGCTCCGCCCGCCGCGCGCGTGAGCAGGGAGAGGATACGCGCGCCGGTGCGCGTCACGCTTTCCGGACGAAGATCGTAGCCCGACGCGTCGCGCGCCGAGGCGCGCGCCAGTGCTACCTGCGCCCGGAGCACGAACGATGGTGGCTCCGAAGCGCGAGCGCTCCCGGTTGTGCGCAGCGCCCGCGCACCACGGGAACCGCGCTCCGCTTCAGCCGCACGGCGCGTGGGGATCACATCGCCCCGCTGCACCGGCCACCACGTGTCCGCCTGCAACGTGCCCGTCCAGATGAGCGACGCCACGGCCGCCACCGATCGCGACGTGGCGAGTTCCACCGCATCGTGGCCACGATAGTACAACCGCCCATCGGCAATGAGCGTGAGCGACGACTTCAGGATCGGGAGCCCCCACTGCAGCGTCTGCGCGGCGGACGCCTCCGGATCGTGCCGGCCTTGAGCGCGGCGGCGCAACCGCTCCACGTCCTCGCGCGCGTACCGGCGCGCGCGCGATGGCCCGGGGGTGGGTTCCGAGCGGACGAGTCCGCGGCTGACGTACGCGTACAGCGTCGCGCGCGTGACCCCGAGCGCCGTCGCCGCCTCGGTCGCGGTCAGCCACGGATCCGACCGCGCCGTCATATTGATCTAACAATCAACATTGCCTATACCATAGCGCCTGGTGAGCGTTCATGCCATGGGACACTCTGGACTGGAAGGCGTCGTCGCCGCCGCCACGCGGCTGAGTCACGTGGATGGAGAGCGCGGGGAGCTCGTGATCGCGGGCTTCCCGGTCGCGGAGTTGGCGGCGCACGCGACGTTCGAGGAGACGGCCTGGCTCCTCTGGCATGGCGATCTCCCCACGGCGGCGGAACTGGAGGCGTTCCGCGCCGATCTTGCCGGCCGGCGCGAGCTCCCGCCCGCCACCATGGCACTGCTGCACGCCTGCGCGCGCGCCAGGTGCGATCCGATGGACGCCCTGCGCATGGCCGTCGGCACGCTCTCGCTCGTCGCCATGACCGACGACGATGTGCTTGCGCGCGTGCCGACGATCGTCGCCGCGTACGCACGACTCCGAGCCGGACAGCCGCCCATCGCACCGCGTCGGGATCTGCCTCACGCGGCCAATTTCCTCCACATGTTCGGCCGCGAGCCCGACGCCGAGCGTGTGCGCGCGCTGGAGACGTACCTCAACACGGTGGTGGACCACGGGTTCAATGCGTCCACCTTCACCTGCCGTATCATCATCTCGACGGGGTCCGATCTGGTGTCGGCGGTCGTCGGCGCCGTGGGGGCTCTCAAGGGACCGCTCCACGGCGGCGCGCCGGGCCCCGCGCTGGAGACCGTGTTCGAGATTGGCCACCCCTCGCGCGCCGAAGAGGTGCTGCGAGGGAAGCTGGAAGCGGGCGAGCGTCTCATGGGGTTCGGGCACCGCGTGTACAAGGTGCGCGACCCGCGTGCCGACGTGCTGGCCGCGGCGGCCGAGCGGTTCTACACGCATGGCGGCGACGCGGAGCTGTACCGCCTCGCGCGCAGCGTGGAGGAGACCGCCCTGCGCCTGCTCGAGGAGTACAAGCCCGGACGGCGGTTGCAGACGAACGTGGAGTACTACACCGCGCTCCTGCTCCACGGACTGGGCTTCGACGCGTCGCTGTTCACGCCGGTGTTCGCGATGAGCCGCACCGCGGGATGGCTTGCGCACGCGCGGGAGCAGCGCGCGCAGAACCGGCTCATCCGACCGGCCTCGGCGTACGTGGGAGCGCGGGACCGGCGGTGGGTACCCGTGGAGGAGCGGGTGGAGTCGCGCGCGGCGGAGCGTTGGGCCTGAGCAGTGCCCGCCCTATGGCGCGTCCTTTGGCGAACCGCGGCGTTCGGCGCGGTGCGTGGAGGCGTTCTTCACGCCGCCACGCCCACAAGGATTGGGATGCGCGGCGGGCTGAGGGCCCGTTCCTCGCGCTCGCCACCCCCGGCGCCGAGCAGCACCACGCCGAACGCAAGCGGTGCCGTCAGATACACAAGCGGCATTCAGTCGATGCGACGATCCAGAAATCCGCGCTGCGGATTCGCGGGATCCACGTAAGCACTGACCTCGGTGCCCACCGGATACCGGTGCACGACCGCCCGCGCCCACGAGCGCCCGTACGACCTGTCCAGCATGGTCACGCCCAGAGCGTCGTGCGCGCCCGCCTCGTCCACATAGCGATAGCTCACCACGGGCCGGTACCAGCTGCTTTTCTCTCCGTGTACGACCTCGACGTCGGAGTGGGTCACCGCGGCGTCGACCGGTCGCCAACGCAAGAGACGCGTGCCCTGCACCCACGCATCGTGAACGCCCAGTCCGACTCCCATCAGGATGATCGGCACCGACACGAGTGCGCGCTGGCGCGGCGAAATCGACGCCGAGCGCGCACGTGCGCGCTCGGGGAGATCCGCCGGAGGAAGGGCTTGCCAGCCGCCAAAGGCGCGCGCGGCCGCGATGCACGCCACCGCCTGAGTGTCGGATCCGTGGCCGGAGAACCAGCGGATGCGCTTCTCCCCGCGGAGCACGAGCACGGCGCGGTACGCCTGAACCGTCTGCCCGCTGGTTATGAGCCGGACATCCATCTTCTCGAGCGTCACGTCCTCGACGTGGCGCCACGGATACACCCGGGCGCTTTTCTTTAGCGTACTGCGGCGAACGATGCTCACCGCGCGCGCGCCTTGGTCGAAGGTGACCAACGCATCGCGCGCGGTCAGGAAGGCGGCAGCCGCCGTCAGCGCGAACGCCCCACCGATGGCCAGCGGAAGCCACCGTGACGCGCCGGATGGATCGCCGAAGATGCCGGGCACCATCATCGACGCCCCGACGCACAGGAACGCGATCGCGAGCCGCCGCTGGAGGACGGCGTGTTGTCCAATGACCAACACAACGCGGGGTAGCGTCAGCTCAGGGCCCGGTGTAAACGGGGTTTGTGCGGGTCGTGCGCACACGCCACGCATCGTCGAACGTGATGTCCACGCGGGCGCTTACCGACACCAGCCAATCCGAATCGATCACGCGGAACATCGCGCCGACGCGGTGCTCGGGAAGCGTATCGATGGAGAAGTCCGCCCCATTGTGCCGAAGATATCGCAGCACGGAATCGCGGCTCGTGCCGGCGGGCAACGCAGCAGCGACCGCCGCGCCAATGACATGGACGCTTCTACCCAATGGCGCGGGATGCCGGGCGCGCCAGACCATCTGAGGAACGAGCGCGAGCGCCGCGACGGCGACTATCGAACCTCCTATGACGAGCCAGCGCTGACGGCGGCGGGAGAGCATGGACGACAGGTGGGTGCGTGTTGGAGATGCGCGATCTTCCCGCCCTCCCCCTCCTCACATCCTCCGATACTTCGGCCCGCTCCCCCCTTCCCTCGGCGTCCAGCGCGGCCCGATCACGTCCGTCGCCTTGCAGTCGATGCAGTTCGCCGCGCTCACCACCAGCCGGTCGCCGTCCCGCTCGTACACGCCCGCCGGACACATGTGCTCGTACAGCTCCGCCACCTCGCCCGGGATGTCGCGCCCCACGATCAAGTGCGAGGGGATGTCGTCCCGCGTTGCGTTGCCGGAGCGGTAGTTCGCGTCCAGCTTGCTGAAGGTGAGCTTGCCGTCCGGCGTGAACGTGCTCGCCCCGCCCGCCGCGCGCGGCACCTCGGCGTCGCGCTCGGCGGTGATCTTGCCGCCGAGAAGCACGCCACGCGTGAGGGTCATGAGCGCCGCCTTGGCACCGCCAAGGTAAAAGCCGCTCTTCTGGAAGACGAGGCGCATGTTCCGGCGCTCATACAGGTCGCGCATGATGAAGCTCTCGCGCACCATGCGGTCGTAGCTCGCCAGCCGCGCGGAGCCGGTGTCGTCCGCCTTGAGCGCGTCGAAGATCGCGCGCGCGGCGTAGATGCCCGACTGGACGGCATAGTGCATCCCCTTGAGCGACGGGACATCCATGAAACCGGCGGAGTCGCCCACGATCACCACCCCGTCGCCGTAGCGACGCTCGGGGATGGCGTAGTAGCCGCCCTCGGGGATGGTCTTCGCGCCCCACTCCACCATCTCGCCGCCTTCCAGGTACTGCCGGAACAACGGGTGCAGCTTCATCCGCTGCATGAGCTCGTGTATGTCGGTGTCGAGCCGGCGGTAGTCCATCCCGGCCACGAGGCCGATCGCCACGAGATTGGGCTCCAGCGGATACATGAACGTGCCGCCGAATACGTCGGGCGGGAGCGGCCAACCCAACGTGTGCACCACGGCGTCGAGAGGGACCTTGGTTTCCCACAGTTCCTTGACGCCCAGCGCGTAGATCTGCGGATTCTCCGAGCCGATCCCCTGCCAGCGCTGGTACGCCTGCGACAGCATCCCGCGCGTGCCCTCGGCCAGTACCGTCACCCGCGCCGTCACATCCGTGGGCGGCTGATACGACGCGCCCTCCGACCCATCGCGCTCCAGCCCCGACGGCGCGGTGCGCACGCCCAGTACGCGCTGCTCCTCCACGAGCAACGACTCCACCGGAAAGCCAGTGAAGATGTTCACGCCTTCGGCTTCCGCACGCTCGCCGAGCCATCGCGTGATCTCGCTCACCGACGCCACGAAGTTGCCGTGGTTGCGCATGGTGGGTGGCGTGGGAAGACGCACCGCGCGTCCCTCCGTGAGCAGATACACGCGCTCGTCGCGCACGGGCGCTCGGAAGGGGAAATCGCCGTCCCCGAGATCGGGAAACAGTCGCCGAAAGGCGATGGCGTTCACGACGGCGCCGGAGAGATTGTGCTCGCCCAGTCCGCCCGCCTTCTCCAGCACGGCGATCTCGACGTCGCCCATGGCGCCGCCGCTCTCGTTGTCACGCTTCACCAGGTGCGCGAGCTCGATCGCGGCGGCCAGCCCCGCCGGTCCCCCGCCCACGATCGCCACGTCCATCGGCACCGCTTCGGCGTCGGGCGCGTCGCGCAGAATGATCTTGTCGAGCGGAAGCTCCGGCTGGAACGCCGCCGGAATGACAGATAACGTGCGCGGCGCGGTCACGGAGTCCTCCTACTGATCGGCGCGTGCTTTCTTGACGGCCTCGGTGAGCGCGGGCACGACCTCGAACGCATCGCCCACAATGCCATAGTCTGCGATCTTGAAGATGGGCGCCTCGCGATCCTTGTTGATCGCGACGATCACGCGCGACGTCTTCATCCCGGCCAGATGTTGGATGGCGCCGGAGATCCCGACGGCCACGTACAGGTCGGGGCTCACGAGGCGCCCCGTCTGCCCGATTTGATCCTGGTGCGGGCGCCATCCCTCGTCGGTCACCGCGCGCGTGGCGCCCACGGCGGCGTTGCCGAACGCGTTTGCCAGCGCTTCGACCAGCGCGAAGTTCTCCGGCGCCTTGAGCCCGCGCCCTCCACTCACGATTACCGGCGCCTCTGCCAGATCGGGCTTGCCGCTATTACCACGGATCATCTCCTTCACCTGCACGCGCGACGACGTCGGATCCATGGCCGGCTCGATCTTCTCCACGCGCGCCTCACGCGCGTTCTGCGCGGGCGTGACGGCGTTGGGACGGAGCGAGACGACCACCGGCGCGCCGGTGAGCGCGAGCGTCCCCACTAGCTTGTTGGCGTACATGGGGTGCGTGACCACCACGGCATCGCCCTGCACGTCGACGCTCGTCACATCGTCCACAACGGGTGCCTTTGCCTTGGCGGCAACGCGCGGGGCGAGGTCCTTCCCCTGCGCGGACGCGCTGAAGAGGGCCACGCGGTAGTCGCCGGCGCCGAGCTGTGCGGCGGCAGTCGCGGCCGCGGCTTCGACGGCCGAGTTGGCAAAGCCGTCGTTGGCGCAAACGAACACCGCGTCGGCACCGTGCGCCGCAAGGACGGACGCTTTGGCCTCGACACCGGGCGGACCGAGGAGCACCGCGTGCAGTTCGCCGCCAAGCGCATCGGCCAGCGTGCGGCCGGCGGTCATGGCCTCGAGCGCCACCTTGCGCAGCTCACCGCCGCGCGTCTCCGCGAATGCGAGAACGTTGGGCATCAGAGCACCTTCGCTTCTGTCTGAAGGAGACGCACCAGCTCCGGCACGGCCTCGGCACCCTCGCCCACGATGCGTCCGCCGGTGCGCTCCGGCGGGAGCGCGAGCGAGGTGAGCTGCACGCGCGACACACCCATCTGCGCGGGTTTCGTTTCGAGCGGTTTCTTCTTGGCGCCCATGATGCCCTTGAGCGATGGGAGTCGGGCGCGCGCGATCCCTTCGTCGATGGTGACGACGGCCGGGAGCGGAAACTCCAGGATCTCGGCCGCACCCTCGAGCTCGCGTCGCGCGCTGCCGCGTCCGTTGGCGATGTCGAGCTTGCTGGCCGACGTCACGCAGGGCATTCCGAGCAGCTCGGCCGTCATGGGACCCACGGCGCCGTTCTGCGAGTCGAGCGCGAGCTTGCCGAACAGGATGAGATCATACCCGCCATCCTTCAACTCGGCGGCGAGGGCGGCGGCTACGGCGAGCGGGTCGGAGGGAACGGCGTCCGTCTCCAATTGCACGGCACGCGCGGCGCCCATGCTGAGCGCTTTGCGCAGCGTCTCCTGCACGGCCTTGGGGCCTACCGAGACGACCACGACCTCCCCGTCGCCTTGGCGTTCGGTGATCTGAAGCCCCACCTCGACGGCGTATCCGTCGAAGTCGCTCATGTCGAACTTGAGTCCCGCCTCGTCCACGGAGACGCCGTCAGGGGCGATCTTGAAGCGCGCCTCCATGTCCGGGACGCGCTTGATACAGGCGGCAATCTTCACGCGCTCCCCATGTGAAAAAGTTCACATGTAAGATACCGCGCAGAGGGCGCGCGGCAAGTTTGCGCGGCCTACTCGAACGCGCCGATCCCCGTCACCGCCTGGCCGAGCACGAGCGTGTGGATGTCGTGCGTGCCCTCGTACGTGTAGACGCTCTCCAGGTTCGCCATGTGCCGCATGGCGGCGTACTCGGCCAGGATCCCGTTGGCGCCCAGAAGACGGCGCGCCTCGCGCGCGACATCGGTGGCCATGCTCACGTTGTTCCGCTTGGCGAGGGAGACCTGCTGCGGCGTGTAGCGGCCCGCGTCCTTCAGGCGCCCCAGGTGGAGCGAGATGAGCTGACCGGCGACGATGGCAGTGAGCATGTTGGCCAGCCGCTCCTGCTGAAGTTGGAACGACGCGATGGGCTTGTCGAACATCACGCGATTCTTGGAGTAGGCGAGCGCCTCCTCGTAGCACGCGATCGCGGCGCCCACCGCGCCCCAGGCGATCCCGTAGCGCGCCTGCGTGAGACACATGAGCGGGCTCTTGAGCCCCTTGGACTTGGGGAGGATGGCGTCGGCATCCACGCGCACGTCCTGCATCACGAGCTCACTCGTGTCGGACGCACGGAGGGAGAGCTTGCCCTTCTGGTCGCGCGCGGTGAAGCCGGCGGCGGCGGTGGGGACGAGAAAGCCGCGGATGGAGCTGTCGCTCTTGTCGTCGTTGGTCTTGGCCCACACCACGGCCACCTGCGCGGTGGAGCCGTTGGTGATCCACATCTTGGCGCCGTTCAGGATCCAACTCCCATCCGGCTGCTCGCGCGCCATGGTGATCATGCCCGACGGATTGGAGCCGAAGTCGGGCTCGGTGAGCCCAAAGCAGCCGATGATCTCGCCCGAGGCCATCTTGGGCAGGTAGTGCCGCTTCTGCTCCTCACTGCCAAAGGTGAACACGGGATACATCACGAGCGCGCCCTGCACCGAGGCGAACGAGCGCACGCCGGAGTCGCCGCGCTCGAGCTCCTGCATGATGAGGCCGTAGGCCACGTTGTTGAGTCCGGCGCAGCCGTACTCTTCGGGCAGGTTCGCGCCGAAGAAGCCGAGCTCTCCCATCTGCGGGACGATCTCGCGCGGGAAGTGCCCGTCGATGTACGCCTTGCCGATCACGGGGAGAACGCGCTCGTTGACGAAGGCGCGCACGCTGTCGCGAACGGCCCGTTCTTCCTCGGAGAGGGCGTGGTCGATGTCGAAGAAGTTCATGCGTTAACGATGCGGCGGGAGGGAGAGGCGGGGAAGGGGGCGTGCCACATGTTGTCGCCCCTGAACTCCTGTGCGTCGAGCCGGTCACGAACAATTCTGCGAGATCCAGGTTGTGCCGCTGCGCGTTCCACGGGAGACATGGGCCGCCCGTCGGAACCTTCCCCACGCGCCGTCGGGAATTCCTGCATCGGTGGACAGGTGCCCCCCGACAGCATTTCCGCCACCGGTTTGGCAGCGTAGGCAGGTCGGGGGGCGTCGCACGCGCAATCGGGCAGGGCGTCGTCTCGGCGAGGACGTCCAGCATCGACGCGCCGCGCGTCGTGCGCGTGGCGGCTCTCACACGCAGCTCTTGCGCGGAGAGGAACAATGCCTGCCTCGAGATTCGGTGGCGCAGCGCTGCTCACGTGGTTGCTCCTACCGTTGCTGCTGGCGGGCGGCGGCTGTCGCAGCGCGACCGCCCCGGAGGGCAGCATCTACGCGAGCCGCTTCGAGAGCGTCTGGCGCCGTTTCGACGAGACCTACCCCTACTTCGAGTACAAGCAGATCGACTGGGACGCGGCACACGCGCAGTACGCGCCGCGGGCGGAGACGGCAACATCGCAGCAGGAGCTCGTCGCCGTGCTCGTCGACATGCTCGCCCCGCTGCGCGACCTGCACGTCAACCTGTTGCGCCCGGGCGGATCACAGGTGCCGACCTACCGGCCGGACGTCGCGAGGAACTGGGATCGCGACACATGGCTGAGCTACATCGGCACCATCCCTTGGCACCAAACGTCCGGGTCAACCTGGGGATGGGGCCGCTATGGCGACATCGGTTATCTCATGATCGGAGACTGGAACGGCGCACACGTGCAGGCGTCCGCCGTCAATGTCGCGCTCGACAGCCTGCGCGGCACACGCGCCATCATCATCGACGTCCGCCCCAATCCTGGCGGAAACAGTTCCATCGCCTACGACGTGGCCGCTCGATTCTCGGCGACTGCATGGATCGGCACGTACGTGCAGTACAGGAACGGCCCTCGCCATGGCGACCTCGGCCCGCTCATGACCGAGCCGATCTCGCCGCGCGGTTCCTGGCAGTATCTCAAGCCTGTCTTTCTGCTCGTCGGTCGCGGCGACGTCAGCAGCAGCGAACACTTCATCTCCGCCATGCGCGAGCTGCCGAACGTGCGCGTCCTCGGAGACACCACCGTCGGGGCCACCGCGAATCCCGCCCTCTACGACCTCGGCGACGGCTGGCAGTATACCGTGTCGCGCTGGATCGGCTACACCGCCGACAAGCAGGTGATCGAGTGGAAGGGCATCGCCCCTGACGAAGTCGTCCCGTGGTCGGCCGACGATTTCGCCCGCCTCTACGATCCCGTGTTGGAACGCGCGCTGGAGGAAGCCGGCGGAGCCCCTGTCAAAGCCGCGCGCGTGGGCGTGGTCGCCGAGAGGTAGTGACGGAACCAGCAACGGGAGAAGGAATGATGTGACCGGCTGGCTGCGGCCTACCCCTCCCGCGCCGCCGCCTTGAGCACTTCGTGCACCAGCACCGGCACCGAGCGACGCGCGGGCCGCAGCGCCCGGCGCGCGCGCGGCGCGATGCCGATTTCCCGCGCCTTGGCGCGAAAGGCCGGACCGTGATCGATCGCGCGCCCCGTCTCCGCCTGCCACTGATGCACCATCTCGTGCAGCAGGGTGTGCAGTGTCTCCGCCCAGCCGTGGCGGCGGATGTGCCGGCGGCTCACGACGATCTCCGCCGGCTCGCCGGCGGCCAATGTGGTGGTGTACTGCCCCAGCCGGGCGCGCATACGGCGCGAGACGCGGATGGGAATGGCGGAGAGCTCGGCGTCGAAGTAGCGCGCGTTGTAGTCGCGGTGCCAACGGGCGAGCTCGTCCACGAACGGTTCGTCGTCACAATGCACGCGCTCGCGACGCGCGCGCGCGGGCGCGCCGGGCACCTGGATGGGGAACCCCAGGATGATCCGCTCGGCCGCGCGACGCTCGGCGCGCGTGCGGCCATTCACGAACCGCACGATCGCGCGCAGCACGGCGTCGGGAGCCTCCAGGTAGCCGTGGTGCACGCGCAGCACGTGGCGGCTGAAGCTCACCATCACGGCGCGGTTGCGCGTGAGGCGCACGCGCGTGATCCCGTGCAAGCCCATCCGCGCGAGCGTGCGGTGGAATCCCTCCGCATCGCGCGGCGCGGCCTCGAAGCCCAGCTCGAGCTGCCGGGGATCGGAGTCCCTCAACCCGCGTCCGGTACTGCGCCTGGTCATCGTCCTTGCCGCTCCACCATCTCGCTCACTCCTCTGTCTCCACCAGGCTGCCGCACGCCGCCGCATCGCACCGGCACCCACGCCTACTCCCTCACCCGCGCGCGAACCGGCGCGACGGTCCGGGGACGAAGCGCTGCTCCTCCGTGCGCCACACCAATGTCGTCACCTCGATGGCGTCGTGGGTGATGTCGATCGTGTTCAGGCTCGACGGGCGCCCCCCGCGCGACCGGTTGGACACGGTTCCCGCCGTTGAAATGACCGTGCCGCGACGCGTGTGCTCCACGTAGTGGATGGCTTCCTGGTGGTCGTGCCCACAGAGCACCAGGTCCACGCCCAGCTCCGCGAACGCCCCCAGCACGCGTCGCGTGTGCACCAGACCGTGGCGCTGCGAGAGCTCCCCCTTCACGGGATTGTGGTGGACGACGATCACGCGCGCGTCTTCCGGGGGCGACTTGGCGAATGCCGCTCGCGCGCGCTCGATCTGTCGGCGGCGCAGGTCGCCGATGATCCCAATGTCGCGCAGGTTCCACGTGAGCGTGTGGCGCGTGACGCCGTGCGCGCTGTTGAGCCCCACCAGGGTGGCGCCCTCCACGCGGAGCACCGGCTCCAGGTCCGACGAGATGTAGGTGCGGTAGCCCCGGTAGAGCGACGCGCGGTCGCCGATCCCCAACGGGGCACGCCACCACTTCACGTCGTGGTTGCCGGGCACGATGATCGTGCGGCTCACGCGCTCCGCCTCGCGAATGAACGCGCGCGCGCGGAGGAACTCCCCCGCGCGCGCACGCTGCGACACGTCGCCCGAGATGGCCACCACGTCCAGGCGACCGCCCTCGTGACGAATGAGATCCTCGATCGCTTCGATCTGCTCCGGCACGGCCGGCTTGCCAAAGTGCAGATCGGAGACGTGGAGGATGGTGGTCACGCGAGCCTCGCAATGATCGCGTCGGCAAACTCTTCGGTGCCCGCCGTCCCACCCAGGTCGCGCGTGAGCGTGGTCCCTTCGCGAATGGTGGTCTCGATCGCAGTTCGGATACGGGCCGCGCGCTCGGTGTCTCCCATGTGGTCGAGCAACATGCACGCCGCGAGAATGAGCGCGCCGGGGTTGGCGATACCCTTCCCCGCAATGTCGGGCGCCGTGCCGTGCACCGCCTCGAACATGGCCGCGTGCGTGCCAATGTTGGCGCCGGGCGCCAATCCCAGCCCGCCCACCAGCCCCGAGATCTCGTCCGACAGAATGTCACCGAACAGATTGGTCGTGACGATGATGTCGTAGCGCTCGGGGTGCAGCACGAGGTGCATGGCCATGGCGTCCACGATCCTTTCTTCGAACTCCATGCGCCCCGCATACTCGGCGGCAATCTCGCGGCCGACGTCCAGAAACAGACCTTGGGAGAACTTGAGGATGTTGGCCTTGTGCACGAGCGTCACCTTGCGGCGGTTGTGCTTGACGGCGTACTCGAATGCGTAGCGGATCACGCGCTCCGACGCCGACCGAGTGATGAGGGCAATCGACTCGGCCGCCGCGTGCGGATCGTCCCCCACCTGCACGTAGTGCTCGATTCCGGAGTAGAGCCCTTCGGTATTCTCGCGCACCATCACGATGTCGATCTCGGGAAAGCGCGGGCTGGGCAGGAGCGTCCGCGCGGGACGCACGTTGGCGTAGAGATCGAGCGCCTTCCGCAGCGCCACGTTGATGGAGCGGAAGCCCTTCCCCACCGGCGTCTCGAGCGGACCCTTGAGCGCGAGCCCGGTACGGCGCATGGAGTTGACCGTGACTTCGGGCAGCGGGTCGTTGCAGACGGCCACGGCCGCCATCCCGGCGAGCTGTCGGTCCCACGTGAGCGGCGCGCTCGCCGCCTCGAGCACGCGCACGGTGGCGTCGGTGATGTTGGGACCGATCCCGTCGCCCGGGATGAGCGTGACGGGAATGGTCATGCGGTGCGAGGTGCGTTCACGGACTCAGGGTGCGGCGAAGAGGTCGGCCACGTGACCGGCGAGATTGGCGGCCAGCGCGGGAGAGAAGCCGTCTCGCGGATCGCTCGCGATGTCGGCCAGCCAGACGATACGCGAGAGGCGGGCGTCGATGATGGCGAGGTTGAGAATGGCGCGGCCGCGCGTGTGTGATGGCGCACCCCCGTTGGCGCTGACGGCCGCGCTGTCGCCGCCGGCATTGGCGCTCGGCACGGCGGTTCCTCCCGGTGGATCGTGCGCGTGGCCGCGCGAGGCGTCGTCGTCCTTCACCGGCTCGAAGCGCAGCTCGATCGGCATGAGGATGAACCGTCCGTTGTCCACCGCCGCGATGGTGCGCACCTGGCTGGCGAGCGGCTCGGCGAGCATGTCGGGGAGCTTCTTGATCGGCGGGCGCAGCCGCTGTGCGCCGAGCGTGTACGGGTCGGGCATGTAGGTGGGGTTGCGCTTGGCCGAGCGGACGACGTCTTCCGGATACATCCACAGGTTCACGCGCCGGTCCTGCAGGGCGCCGGCGATCTCCTCGTCCAGGTGCGCCATGAAGGGGCGCGACCGTCCCATCTGCTCCGCCCATCCCATGGGGTCGCCGCGCCGCAGGTACTGGACCGGGACGACGATGACCGGCCGTTCGGCGAACACGCCCAGGGGCGGGCCGGCGCGACGCGCGGGCTGCTGCGCGGCGGCCGTTGGAGCGCAGGCGGCGAGACCGACTGCGACGGCGAGCGGAGCCGCGCATGCGGTCGCGCATGCGGTCGCGCATGCGGTCGCGCAGGCGGCAAGGAGGCGGACGGGAGTGGGACGGACGCGGTTCACGGTGACCGTTGGAGAAAGAGCGGCGGTTGGACGTGCCCGCCGGAGAGAAAGCTAACCGGCGGCGGGGTGGAGGGGGAGCGACGGGTGTTGCTCCACCCACACAGAGGAGACGAACGGTGCGGCGGACGGGCACCTCTGAGCGGCGGGGAACGTCAGCGCGTCAGCCGATGCTCCACCACCTGCTTGACGCCTACGCCATCCGTCGTATGCGCGTGGCACCTCCCTGTGTTGGCCCTGCCATCCACCAGAACTGGGCTTCCCCCAATCTTGAACACACCTGGTTCATGCTGCCGCTTTGAGATGTCTCATCGTGGGAAGCTGCCGCTCGTGGGCAACGGGACCGAGGTAGCCGAGGCTCGAGTGCCGCCCGTGCCGACTAGACCAGACTTGGATGTACTCGAACACGGCGGCCCGCGCCTCGTCCCGCGTCAGTCCTCCGCGCCGGCCAGCTCGTGCTTGCGCGTGGCGAAGAAGCTCTCGGCCACGCCATTGTCCCAGGAAGCGCCCGTCTTGCTCATGCTGCGTGTCAGCCCCGGCGCGGCGAGCATCGCGTGAGAGGCATCCGCTGCCTATTGACTCCCGCGACCCGCGTGATGGAGCACGCGGTGGGCGGGCCGCCGAGCCGTGAGCGCCATCGCGAGCGCCTCGCGGGTCAACTCACCCTCGAGCGTGCGGCGCATTGCCCAGCCAATGACGCAGCGCGACGCAAGATCGAGCACCGCGGCGCGATGCAAGAAGCCCTGGCGCGTCGTAAGAGACGAGATATCGCCCACCCATGCGCAGTGCTATGGCGTGCGCGTCCGCAGTCGTTCCCGCAGCGACCGAAGCACCGTTGGGGCAATCGGTGATGTGAGCATGGGTCGCTGCGTGAGATAGATCTCCTCCAGCTCCGTGGCGCCCCCGAGCCGAGCGATCTCCCTGATGAGAGGATCGAGTTCAGGGAAGAGGCTGGCGCGACGTCCGTCGAGAAAGTCCACCATCGCGTTATGGCCAATCGATTCTGTCATTCCTGGACTCCACCATGTACACAGTGCGTCTGGCACGCCGCCGCGCTTTCATGCTCGGTGGCGAGCAGCGTGACGAGCGCCACATGCACCGTCACGTCTGCGCAAGCGGCCCGTACCGGCCGGGGGGGGCAGACGGAGGGCGCAGTCACCGGGAGGGCGCCGGTGCCGCGGCCGCCGAATCGCGCCGAATCTCGTAGATCCGCACCACCTGTCCGCGCGACGCGTCGGCCAGCACGTACAGGCGATTCCCTTTGGCGTAGGGCTCGACCGCCAGCTGCCGGAAAGGCGCCGGCGCTGTCCCGAGCAGCTTCCCTTCCGCATCGAGCACGTCCAACACGGCGTCGGGAACGAACGTGCCCGCGGTCTCCAGCGCGTCGCGTCCCGCCGTGTCGGAAGGCACGGCGCGCGGCGCGGCGTCGAGCGCGCGGTCGGCGGCGCCGCCACCCGTGTCCTGCCGCGGCGCGTTGCTCTCTCCCTGCGCCATTCGGCGCTCCACCCAGATACGGCCGTCCGCGTCGGTGAAGATGGCGCGAAGGATGGGCTCCGTGGACACACGCGGTATCTCTGGGGGACTGCAGTGCGCATGCCCGTGCTGCCGCTGGTAACGCGTGAGGTTCTCGGACGCCCGCTGCCACACCTCCTTTGGCGCGGCAATCTCGACGCTCCGCCGCTCGATCACGCGTACCGTGTCCCCACGCTCGTTCACCATGACAATGTGGTAGTGCGTGTCGAGCCCCTCGAGCGTCCGCCCGCCGCTGGCGAACGTGAACACCCGCTGCGGCGCAAAGGGGATCTCGAACGTGGCGATCCCAGAACTGCCGAAGCACACGACCGATGCGGGCGGCGACTCCGCGCCGCGCGGCGTACGAATGGTGTCGCCGGTCGGTCCGGCGGCCGTCACGCGACGGTACCATGCGCCCACCCCCAGCGATGGGGCGCCTTCCACGCGCGCGTACAGCTCACGGCCAGGCTCGCCGGTGACCAGCGCGGGGGCGCCGGACACGTACGCATGCGGCCACGCACCCAGCCACGCGCCATCACGCGCAAAAAGCGCGAGCCGTGCGTTGCCCGCATCGAGCACCACCAGCGTGTCACCCAACCAGCCGATACCGAGTGGATGGCGAAGCTGGCCTATCCCTGTGCCGGGGCGTGCGATCGTACGGACGAGCTGGCCGTCGGGCGCAAAGACCCGCACGACATCACGCCGTGCATCGGCCACGTAGACGTTGCCGGCGCTATCGACTGTGATTCCCGACGCCATCACAATGCCTGTGCTGTCGCCCGCCCCGTTGGCGGCGCCGAGGGTCCCGACCAGTGTGAGCTGCCAGTGTGGCGCCCGCTCGGGATTGTGGACGTGGACCACACCAGCGGTGGTATCCACCACGACCCGGCGCAAAGCCGCATCGCTGCTCGCGCAGGCCGCGAGCGCGAGCGCGCCGCACACCGCGAGTAGAGACAATGGCGTAACGGACTGTGTCACCAGCGAGACTCCTGCAGAATGTTTGTGGGAATGATATACTGGCGACGGCTATTGGGGATGCCGCCCCGGCGAATTGTTTTATAGATTCCCCTGGCCGCCCTGGAACACCCTCCCACTCTCCAGATCATGCGTCCTCCAGCCCGCATCTCGCCGCGACTACCTAGCGCTGCTGCCGTTCTGTATGCGCTCATCGTGACCTCGCCCGCTGCACGCGCCCAGACCGCCACCGCCGCCACGCCGGTCACACGCCGCTCGTCCTTTGCGCTCACGGTGCCGAGCATCATGCGCGGCCCGGAGCTCGTGGGGCGGCCGCCGGAGCGCGTGCGGTGGACGCCGGATGGGAAGTGGATCTACTTCCAGTGGCTGGAGCCGGGCGCCGATTGGCGGAAGGAGCTCGAGCCGTATCGCGTGCGCGCCACACCGGGCGCCACGCCGGAGCATCTCACCAACGCACAAATGGACAGCGCGGGTCCGTTGGTGCAGCCGGGCGCACGCTCGCGCGACGGACGCTCTCGCGCCGTGGCGTACGAGGGCGACATCTACGTGGTGGATCTGCGCGCCAGCCGCGCGCGCCGAATCACGCAGACGGTTGCACGCGAGGAGGATCCCGACTTTTCCGCCGATGGACGGCAGCTGTTCTTTGTGCGCGACGACAACGTGTTCGCCATCGATCTGGCCCACGGCGCGGAGCGGCAGCTCACCGACATCCGGCGTGGTCCCGCCCCCAAGGACAGCGCCCCGCCCAAGGGACAGCGCGGGTTCTTGGAGGAGCAGCAGCGCCAGCTATTTCAGGTGATTCGCGACCGCGAGGCACGCGACAGCATGCAGAAGGCCGAACGGGCGCGGCTCGACTCCGCGCACGCCAAGACCCTGTACCTGGGCAACGAAGAGCGGGTGGCGCGGCTGGCGGTCTCTCCCACCGGGCGCGGGCTGCTGCTCGTCACACGCACCTCCCCGCGCGCGGCGCGCCGCACCGAGGTACCCGAGTACATCACCGAGAGCGGCTACACCGACGACATCGCGGGGCGCACCAAGGTGGGGGACGTCCCGTCGAGCGGGCGCGTCGCGTACATGTCGCTCCCCGACGGGACGCTCCACTGGCTGCACCCCATCCCGGGCGACACCACGAGCGATGCCGCCAGCGTGGACGTGCTCGGCTGGAACGACGCGGGCACCTCGGCGCTCCTGTTCGCCGTCGCGCCCGACTACAAGGCGCGCTACATCGAGCGTGTGGACGCCGATTCCGCCTCGCTGCGCACGCTGGACGTGTTGCGCGACAGCGCGTGGGTGGATGGGCCGTGCTTTGGCTGCGGCGGATGGTATGCCGGCGGCACGCGCGTGTGGTTCGTGTCCGAGGCCGACGGATGGGCGCATCTCTACACCATGGACGCACACGGCGGCGACCGACGCCAGCTCACCAAGGGCGACTGGGAGGTGACGGACGTGCATCTCTCGAACAATGGGCGCGCCTTCTATCTGCACACGAGCGAGGCGTCGCCGTTCGAGCAGCAGTTCTACCGGATGAGCGTGGACGGCGGTGCACGCACGCGCCTCACGCCGCGCGTGGGAGGGCACGACGTCACGCTCTCGCCGGACGAGACGATGCTGGCCGACGTCTACTCGGAGTCCAACCGGCCGCCGGAGCTGTTCGTCATGCGCAACCGCCCCGGCGCGCAGATGGCGCAGCTCACCACGTCACCCACCGCGGAGTGGCTGGGCTTCCCGTGGATCAAGCCGGACATCGTGTGGGTCACGGCGTCCGACGGGGTGAAGGTGCCCGCGCGCATCTATCATCCGTCGGACCTGGGCGCCACACCCAACGGGGCGGCCGTGATCTTCGTCCATGGCGCGGGCTACCTGCACAATGTCAAGAATTACTGGTCCGACTACTACCGCGAGTACATGTTCAACCACCTGCTCGCCTCCAAGGGCTACGTGGTGCTCGACATGGACTACCGCGGTTCGGCCGGATACGGGCGCGACTGGCGGACGGCCATCTACCGTCACATGGGCGGGCGCGATCTGCAGGACGAGGTGGACGGGGCGCGCTATCTGGGCGCGCAGTTCGGCATCCCGCCCGAGCGCGTGGGGATCTACGGCGGGAGCTACGGCGGCTTCATGACGCTCATGGCGCTGTTCACGAAGGCCACGTGGTTCGGCGCCGGCGCGGCGCTCCGGTCGGTCACCGACTGGGCGCACTACAATCACCCCTACACCGCGCGCATCCTCAACCAGCCGCAGGACGACAGCATCGCCTACCAGCAGTCGTCGCCCATCTACTTTGCCGACGGCTTGCAGGACCCGCTGCTCATGGCGCACGGGATGGTGGACACCAACGTCCACTTCCAGGACATCGTGCGTCTCACCCAGCGGCTCATCGAGCTGCACAAAACCGGGTGGGAGCTGGCGGTATACCCGGTGGAGAGCCACGGCTTCGTGCGGCCGTCGTCGTGGACGGACGAGTACGGGCGGATTCTCGCCCTGTTCGAGCGGACCATCGGCACGGCGCAGAGCGCTCGGAGCACGGGGAGCAAGTAGCGCACCCACCGCGACCGCTTCCTTCCCAAGGGACGAGGAACGCTCCATTCGCGCGGAACGCGGGTGCGTAGTCGCGCGCGCGTGGCCGCGAGCGCGCGTGATCGCCAGCGACCGTCTACACGCGAGCGCGGCCGCCCAACACGAACATGATCCCCACGGACGCGCCCGCCGCGAGCGCGGCGCCAAAGGTGAACGCGGCCGCGGGGCTCACCCGGTCCCAGATCTCACCAAAGATGATGGACGCGGGCAGCGCGCCCACCCCGACGGCGAGATTGTACCAGCCAAAGGCCACACCGCGACGCGTGTTCGGCACGAGATCGGTGATGAGCGCCTTCTCCACGCCCTCGGTGAGTCCAAAGTAGATCCCATACACGGCAAAGAGCGCCCATGCCTGTGCCTCGGTGCCGGCGCGCGCGAAGGCGAGGTAGACGAGCGCGTACACGATCCACCCGCCCACGATGAGCGGACGGCGTCCCACACGGTCGGAGAGGACGCCGGCGGGCGTGCTGCTGGCGGACTTCACCACGTGCAGCATCGCCCACAGGATGGGGATGAGCGCCGTCGCGACGCCCAACTGCCGCGCGCGGAGCAGCAGAAACGCGTCGCTCGAGTTGCCGAGCGTGAACACGAACAGCACGGCGAGAAAGGCCCAGAAGCGACCACCGAGTGCCGCACGCGACGCGGGGGAGGTGGCTGGGGCGGCTGACTCTCCGCGTGGCGCGGCCGGGCCGCCGGCCGCCACGGCATCGCCACCTGCATCCGCGTGCGGCCGCGCGCGCGCTCCGCCCGCGCGCGGCGCGCCGGGGATCTCGCGTACGGCGAGCACCAGCACGGCCACCGACATCGCTCCCGGAATGGCGGCCAGCCAGAAGAGGGTGCGCAGCGAGACGCCCACCCAGTGCAGCAGCGCGAATGCGATGAGCGGCCCGATGACCGCGCCCGCGTGGTCCGACGCGCGGTGAAAGCCAAAGGCGCGTCCGCGGGCGGCGGGCGCCACCGAGTCGGCGATGAGCGCGTCGCGCGGGGACGTGCGTACCCCCTTCCCCACCCGGTCGGCGACGCGCACGAGCAGCACGTGCCCGGCCGATTGCGCGAGCGCCACCAGCGGGCGGGCGATGCTCGACAACGTATAACCGGCCACCACCAGCGGTTTCCGCCGCCGCACGCGGTCGGACCACCAGCCGCTGGCCAGCTTGAGCAGCGCGGCGGTGGATTCCGCCGTGCCCTCCACCGTGCCCACCGCCACCGCGCTCGCGCCCAGCACGCTGCTCAGAAAGATGGGCAGCATGGGATAGATCATCTCGCTGGACGCGTCGGTCAGCAGACTGACGGCGCCGAGGGCGACGACGTTCCGCGGGATGCGCGCCGACGGCGGCTCGGCATCCGACCGCGCGTACGCGCTCGCCATGTCGTCGCCGTCGATGGCCACGTCCCCGCCATCCGAGCGCTCAACATCCGAGCGTTGCCGGGGTGCGGGCTGCTGACGGTCCGCGTCGTTCACGCCAGTCCCATTCCCCATCGCGCCAGCGGCACGGGCAGCCCGCCGTAGGAGAGCAGCGCGTCATGGAAGCCGCGCAGAGAGAACGCGCCGCCCTCGGCGCTGCGCACATCCTCGCGCAACGCCAGAATGTCACGCCGACCCACGGCGTAGCAGAGCTGATACGTGGGGAAGGCCGCGTAGCGCAGCGCTTCGGCGCGCGCGGTGCCCTGCGCGAGACCAAGCTCTTCGTGCAGCACGCGCGCCGCCTCGCTCACCGGCATGCCGCGCGTGTGCAGCGAGACGTCGAGCATCACCCGGAGCGCGCGCCACAACAGGAAGTACGCCTGGAAGAAGCGCGTGCCAGGATCATCCAGGAATCCGGTCTCCACCATCAGCTCCTCACAGTAGAGCGCCCATCCCTCGGTGGCGATGGGTGACGTCAGGACGCGGCGCGCCGCGCTGGGCAGCGATGCGGCGCGCGTGAACTGGAGATGATGTCCGGGCGCGCCCTCGTGCAGCGCCACGACCGCGAGCTCCGCTCGGGAGATGGGCGCTACGCTCCCGTCCGGCGACGCGGTGACGTACATCGCGCCGGTGAACTGCTGAGGCTCCATCATGGCCGGCGTCTCGTAGGCGGCCACCGGGATGAGCGGCCGCAGAAACTCCGGCGTGGGGAGCACGGGCGCGTCGGCCACGGGGCCGCTCACCAGATCGTGCGCGTCCACGAACGCGCGCGCGCGGCGCGCCGCATCGGCAAATTCGTCCAGCAGCGCGTCTCCTCGCGGCGCGTCGGCCCGCAGCATGTCCAGCACGTCGCGCCAGGGACGGCCGGGCGCAACAACGGCCGCGCATTCCACCAGCCGCCGTTCCGCCTCGGCGCGCAGGCGCGTGCCGTAGCGCAGCAGCTCGGTGGCGTTCTCCTGAATGAGGTGCGCCGTGTGCAGCTTGCGGTCGAACAGCTCCCGCCCGATGCCGTCGTCGCCATTGGCGTGCTGCGCCACGGCGTCGGCACGTTCGGCGAGAAAGGCGTCGAACGTCTCCAGCGCATCCATGGCGGCGCTCCGGGCGGAGCTCACCTCCAGCGGATCGAGACCGGTGAGGTCGAGCGACGGCTCGTCGAGCGCGCCACGCACGAGGGTGCGTGCGGCGGGAAGCTGGGCGCGGGCCAGCAGCAGACACGGAGCGCGCGGCGCCCGCAGCGCGTCCGCCGCGGTGCGCAGGAATGCAGGAAGCGCACGCAGCCGGGAGAGGAGCGACGCCGCACGCGCACGCGCGTCACCGGCCGGCCGGACGAGGAGCAGGTAGATACCCGTCGTGGCGTGCGAGAGATGAAAGGACGGATCGCGCTCGAACGGCCGCTCGTCCTCCAGCAGCAGCACATCGTGCCGTACACTGTGGAGCGCGGCCGTGCGGTCGATCTCCTGATCCAACGTGTCCGCCTCGGCCTCTTCCAGGCTGCCCGCGTAGCTGCGCAGCGCGGCGAGCGCTTCGCGAATGGTGGCGGGATCGTAGCGCGCCAACTGGCCATCGTGCGCGTGCCGGCCCACGGCCGTGCCGGCCACCGGATCCAACACCCAGCGCAGCTCGAGATAGCTGTCGATCACCGCGCCGAGCGCATCGTTCACGCGGTGGCCGGCTGTCCGCGATAGTCGGCGATCATGGCATGCAGCTCGTCGTCGTGCAGCACGCGGTCGACGTGCTTGGCGGCGTCGAACAGCAGCTGGCAGAGCGACTCGTCGGCCGCGTCGTACCCGTGCTCCTCCAACCAGTAGCGCACGTTGGACAGCCCCGACACGGGTGAGATGTCGATCCGCTGGCGAAGGCCGAAGTCACCGGCCGGGACGCCGGAGTAGATGCGATCCGCCAGCCACGCGTCGCCCTTGCGACGCGCCTTGATGATGGCCGCCGCGTGTACCCCCGTGCCGGTGCGAAACGCGTCCTCCCCCAGCACCGGGTAGCCGGGAGGGATGGGCACACCGCACGCGCGTGAGACGAGCTGCGAGTACTCCGGTAGTGTGCTCAGATCGTGATCGTGCGCACCCAGCAGGCGGAGGTTGATGAGGAGCAGGTCCATCTCGGTGTTCCCCACGCGCTCCCCGATGCCGAGCGCCGTGGCGTGCACGCGATCGGCACCCGCTTCGATGGCGGCCAGGCAGTTGGCCAGTCCGAAGCCGCGATCGCGGTGGCCGTGCCAATCGAGCTTCACGTCTTCACCACTGGGCGCGATGATCTCCTGGCGCACAAAGCGGACGAGCCGTCGCACGCCGTCCGGCGTCGCGTGGCCCACGGTGTCGGCCAGACAGAGGCGCCGTGCGCCCCAGCCAATCGCGTGCCCGTACAACGCGCGCAGCGTATCGGGCGCGGCGCGCGTGGTGTCCTCGGTGACGAACATCACCGGCAGTCCCTCGCGCACGGCAAAGCTCACCGCCTCCTCGCTCACGCGCAGCATGCGCTCGAGCGTCCAATCTTCCGCGTACTGCCGGATGGGCGACGATCCGATGAAGGTGGCCGCCTCGATCGGGACGCCCACCTCCTGGGAGATGCGCACCACCGGCTCCACGTCCGCGACGACCGTGCGCGCGGCACAGTTGATGTCGAGCGGCAGGCGGGCCGTGGCGACCTCGCGCGCGAGCGCCAGCGTGTGCTCGCGGGCGCGTGGCCCCGCGCCGGGCAGCCCGATGTCCGCCGACGCGATGCCCAGGCTCGTCATGAGGTGCAGTAGGTGACGCTTGTCCTCGATGCCCGGGTCGGTGACCGACGGGCACTGGAGGCCGTCGCGGAGCGTCTCGTCGTTGAGCTGCACGCGACAGGCGCTCCAATCGAAGCCGCCGGCGCCGGTGTTCCAGTCGTGGATGAGCTCACGTTCCTCCATGGGACACCCCGGGTGCTGAGGTGACGCGGAACGCCGCGCGTACGCTGCGGACCGCTCACCTGAAAGATGCACGGGCACGCGCGCGAAGGACAATAGCGCGGCGCCTCCCGGGGCGATGGCCTCTTGCGGCGGCGCGGTGCGGCGCTTGATTGAGCACCATGTCGCAACCCTCTCCCCTCGAGGCGATCTGGAGGCATCCCGCGCTCGTGCGGGCGCGCGACGCATTGACCGCCTGCGATGCGGAGGTGTTGGGGATGCAGGCCGCCATCGCGCGCATTGCCGCCCCCGGTGGCAGCGAACAGCAGCGCGCACAGTGGGTGGCCCGGCGCTTCCGCGCCCTCGGGCTCGTGGATGTGCGCAGCGACGAGGCCGGCAACGTGATCGGCCGCCGTCCCGGCACGCTGGACGGCGAGCTCCCGTCGGTGGCGGTGTGTGCGCACATGGATACCGTGTTCCCGGAAGACACGGCGCTGGCCATCACGCAGCACGGTGCGCGGCTCACCGGGCCTGGCGTGGGAGACAACGCACGTGGACTCGCCGTGACGCTTGCCATCGCCCGCGCGATCGACGGACGCCACCTGCGCACGCGCGCGCCCGTGGACTTCGTCGCGACCACGGGCGAAGAAGGCCGGGGCGACCTGCGCGGCGCCAAGCACTACTTTGCGGTACACGGCGGCACCACGCGCGCGGCGATCGCGCTCGACGGCGCGGGCGATGACCGCATCGTGCACCGCGCGCTGGCGTCACGCCGCCTCCGCGTGACGATCGCCGGTCCCGGCGGCCACAGCTGGAATGCGTTCGGGGTCGCCAACCCGGTGCACGCGCTCAGCCTGGCGGCGGCGCGGATGGCGCGCGTTCCACTCCCCACCGACCCGCGCGCCACGCTCTCGATCGGGCGCATTGGCGGCGGGATCTCCGTGAACGCGATTCCGGAGGATGCCTGGCTGGAAGTCGATCTGCGCGCCCTGTCGCCCACCACGCTCGAGTCGCTGCACGCGGCCGTGCTCGCGAGCAGCCACGCGGCGGTGGACGACGAGAACGCGCGCCGCACTCCTGGGACGGACGCGCTCGCCTGCACGATCGACCTCATCGGCGACCGGCCGGGCGGCGAGACGGCGCCCGATCACCCGCTGGTGCAACTGGCGGTGGAGGCCACACGCGTCATCGGGCGCGAGCCGGAGCTCGCCGCCGCCTCCACCGATGCCAACGTCCCCATCAGCCTGGGCATTCCGGCCATCGCGATCGGCGCGGGCGGACAGGGAGGCGACGCGCATACGCCGGCGGAGTGGTACGACAACACGGACGGCACGCTCGGAATGGCGCGCGCGCTGGCGGTGGTGGTGGGAGCGGCGGGATTGGACGGCGCGCCCGAATGAATCAGCACGTCGGCCCGTCGTGTCTGGTGCGAGGCACGCGTGCTTCCGACGACGTTTGCCGCGGTCTTACGGCCCCTCCCCCGCCCTCTCCTCGGCGCCCCGCTACTGCGGCTGCTCGCCTCCGCGGCCGTACACCTCGCTGTGGTCGCCCACGGTGAGGCTCCCTTCCATGTCGCGCACCACCACATCGTCGCCCAGCAGCGAGTTGGTGATCACGGAGTGCTCGATGCGCGTGTTGGTGCCCACGATGGTATCGCGCAGCGTGGAGTGCCGCACCACCGCGCCGCGGCTGATGGAGACGTTGGGGCCGATGGTGCTCCCGTCGAGCGTCACGCCGTCCTCCACGTACACGGGATCGATCACGCGTGAGGCATCCGTCTGCACCGGCCGCCGCGCGTGCCCGCGCAGGAGCATGTCGCGGTTGGTCTCGAGCAGCGTCTCCAGCTTGCCGGCATCGTACCATCCTTCCACGTCGACCACCTTCAGCTTGGCGCCGTGGTCGATCATGTACTGGAACGCATCGGTGAGATAATACTCACCCTTGTTGAGCGGTTGCCGCAGCACGTGATCGATGCCCTCGAACATGAGCTTCCAGTTGCGGATGTAGTACAGCCCGATGTTCGCGCGCTTGGAGATGGGCTCGCTCGGCTTCTCGACGATCCGCGTCATGTCGCCGTCGGCGTTCGTCACCACCACGCCGAAGCGCTGGTAGTCCTCTACCTCCTTCACCCAGATGATCCCGTCGGCATCGGTGGTGTTCACGATGCTCAGGTCGGCATCGAAGATCGTGTCGACGAAGATGATGAGCACGGGCTGGTCCACGTACGGGCGGGCGAGTCCCACCGCGCCGGCCGTACCGTTCTGCACCGCCTGCTCCACGAACACCGAGGGAAAGTCGTACTCGTGCTCCACGTACTGCTCGATCTTTTCCTTCAGGTGGCCGGTGATGTAGATGATCTGCTCCACCGTGCCCAGGCGCGCGAGATCGTCGAGGATGTAGGACATGACGGGCTTCCCCGCCACACGCAGCATCGGCTTGGGGGTGCGGTGCGTGTGCGGGCGCAGCCGCGTGCCCTTGCCCGCCAACGGGATGATCACCTTCATGAGACGCTAGACCCTTCCATATCGATCGGTGAGCCGCACCACGTCGTCGAGCTCCGGCGTGGAGGCCTCCATCACCTGGCAATCGGTGACGGCCTCCATCTGGTGGACGGTGCCCGGTGTGATGCGATACGAGTCGCCGGCGCGGAGCGGAATCTCGCGCAGATCTCCCTGCTCGCGGCCGCCATCGGTGCGCGCATCGTGTCCCTCACGAACGCGAAAGATCATCTCGCCGGCGAGGAGACTGATCGTTTCGTCCTTCCGATCGTGGTACTGCACCGAGAGCGCGTGTCCCGCCTTGATGTGCAGGACCTTTCCCACGTAGCGATCGGTGTGTGCCCAGATCACCTCGTGACCCCACGGTTTGTCGACGATGTCGACTTTGGCGCGTCCGCTCATGCGGACAATATCGCGCGTTCCGGGCGCGGTGACACCCCCGCGCCCCGATGCACGGACTGCACCGCGTGCGGTCCAGGTGCCGCGCCGGCGGCCACACATACACGCTCCGCGCAGCGCTGTCGAGCCCACACCGCGCCGGGACGCTCAACGAGTCCGGTGACGGTCGGTGGCCAAGATGCTGATGACCATGTACAGCCCGATCGCCCCGGCCAGCACGAACCCGCCGATCCCGAGCACGGGGCGGTGCGGGAGGACCATCGCACTTGCCACGAGCACGCTCCCCACGACCAGTCCGGAGAAGATCCGGTTGGCGATCTTCTGCATGGCCGAGAGCACGGCGTCGGCTTGCGGCAGGTCGACGCGGATGCCCAGCTCGTTGGCCGCCAGCCGGGCGGTGATGGTGTCGATGCGACGCGGGAGCGCCGCGGCCAGATCGGCGCTCACCGTGGCCGCCTGGTAGACGCGCGAGAGCGACAACTCTCGCTTCATGCGCTCGCCCGCGATCCGGCCACCGAACTCGCGGATGGCCGCACCGGGATTGTAGCCCGGGTCGAGCACGCGCGTCACATCGTCCAGATTGACCAGCGCCTTGCCGAGCAGGGTGAGCTCGCCCGGCACGCGCAGGCCGTGGCGATACGCCGTGTTGATGAGCTCGTACATGACCGTCCCGGTGCTCACTTCGCCGATGGCGCGGTCGTAATAGCGACTCACCAGCGACGCCACCTCGCGCACGAAGGCGCCCCGATCGAATGCGTCGGTGGCCTGGCCCATCTCCACCAGCGTCTCGGCCGCACTGTCACCACGGTTCTCCGCCAGGTCGAGCAGCAGGCGGACAATCTGCTCGCGGAGCCCGTTCGAGAGGTGCGCCGTCATGCCGAAATCTACGAGCGCGAGACGCGGCTCGTCCGCCGCAACGGGGGCGTCCGTGTGGTCGGCGGGCGCGGGGGGATTCAACTGCCCTGGGAGTACCACGAACACGTTGCCCGGGTGGGGATCGGCGTGGAAGTGGCCGTCCACGGTGATCTGCTTGAGGTACGCCTGTCCCAGCTCGTCCGCCAACGTGGTAAAGTCGTGCTCCAGACGCGCCACCGCCGGAAGGCGGTCCACCTTGATGCCGTGGATACGCTCGGTGGTCAGCACGCGGCCCGAGGTGAGGGCATCGATCACCCGCGGAACCACGAGATGCGGGAAGTCGGCCAGCACACGCCGGAAGGTGGCCGTGTTACGCGCCTCGATGCGGTAGTCCAGCTCGTCCGACAGTGCGCGCTCCAACTCGTGCATCACGCCCGCGAAATCCACGCGCTCGCCCACGCGCGTGTGCTCCGTGAGAAATGCCGCCAGGTCGCGAAAGAAGTCGAGATCGGCGGCCAACTGCTCGCGGATGCCGGGCCGCTGCACCTTGATCACCACCGGGCGGCCGTCGCGTAGCTCGGCGGCGTGCACCTGACCCAGCGAAGCGGAACCGAGCGGTTCCGGATCGACGCGGCCGAACAGCTGGTGCACGCGAGCGCCGAACTCTTCCTGAACGGTGGCCGCGACATCGGCGAACGGCACCGGCGGGACGTCGTCCTGCAACCGCTCGAGCTCGGTGATGTACTCGGCGGGGAGCAGATCCGGGCGTGTGGAGAGCGCCTGGCCGAGCTTCACGTAGGCGGGGCCGAGCTCCACCAGCCGCCGGCGGAAGGCCGCGGCGCGGCCTTTCAGCTCGCCATTCGTTTCCTCCGTGGTGGCGGACGGAGCGAGCCCGGCGAGCCCTTGCCGCTGCGCAAAGTCGGACAGCCCGTAGCGGGTGAAGAGCTCCACCATCGCGGCCAGGCGCGGCAGGTGTCGTGGGGCCAGGAGCATACGCCGCGCAGGTGCATCAACCGTGCCCTGTGGTCCGTGCGTCCTGCGCGTCCATAGCGCGACGGAACAGGTCCTCGTACGCGTCGGCCATTCGCTCCAGTGTGAAGTGCGCCAGCACGTGACGCCGCCCCGCCTCCCCCATCTCGCGACGGCGCTCCGGTGCGGCATCCAACACCTCCCCCATCGCGCGCGCGATGGCCTGAGCGTCGCCAGGCGGGACCAGCCATCCGGTCACGCCGTCGAGCACCGCCTCGGGGGTTCCGCAGATCCCCGTGGCCACGACGGGAACGCGCATCACCATCGCCTCGAGCGCACAGTTTGGAAGCCCCTCGGCCAACGCGGCGCGCACCAGGACGTCCGCGTCCGCCAGCACGTTGGGCACGTCGCTCCGTTCGTCCAGGAAGTGCATCCGCGCGCCCACATCGCCTGGCGCGGCGGCGGCCGCGGCGCGGAGTGCGTCGCGAAACGGGCGCTCCTGGTCCCGGCACGGGCCCACGAACACCATGTGCAGCCGCGGGCGCGCCGCGGCGAGCTGGAGCGCGGCCGCCAACTCGTGGCGCTGCCCTTTGCGCTCCGCAAAGCGCGAGATCGACACCACCACCTCGGCGTCGGCCGGGATGCCGAGCTCTGCGCGGAAGCGTCCGCGGGGCACGCGCTCCGGATCGAACCGGGAGAGATCGACACCGTTGTAGATCGGCACCACGCGATCGGGTGGCAGATAGTCCCGCGCGATGATCTCCTCGCGCCCGGCGCGCGAGTTGGTGGCGCCGACGAGCACGAACGAGCGGTGATACCAGCGGTGGCGCCGCCACGACCATCCGTGCCGCACCGGGCGCGTAGACGGCGACCAGCCGCTGTACAGCCGGGCGGCGATTCCCGCGTGCCCCGCCATCCGCGCGGCGCTCCCCGCAATCTTGAGGTCCGCGTTGGTGGTGGAGAGGAGCAGGTCGTACCGCGCGCCGCGCACGCGGCGCGCCAGCGAGAACGCCGTGCGCACCACGCCGTGAAAGCGAGAATGCAGGAACCCACGCCTCGCCGCCGGCCGCGCGCACGAGCTCGCCCACCGGAGAGCGCGGGTGGTGCGCCAGCTCCACGTGATGGCCGCGCGCCGTGAGCTGCGCGGTGACGTTGGCGATCCACCGCTCCGCGCCACCCGCGAAGGGCGAACCGTTCACGATGAGCAGCTTCATCCAGGAGCGATGATGCGAAACGTGACGCCCGCGCGCCGGTCAGTTGCCCGCGGCGCGAGTCCCCGTGTGGTGCAGCGCGTCGTCGCGCCGATCGTAGTCCTCGGTCTCGAGAAACGGATCGAGGCGCACCTCCACCGGCTTCTGCGTCGTACGGACCTCCACCCACTGATCATCCACCGTGGGATCGACGCGCTGCAGCGTCCACCCCGCGGCCGTGCGGACACCCACCGGCACCGGGTGGTGGATGGCCCCGCGCCGCACCACGTGCGCGCGCGTGATCCACGCTCCGCCGTCCGCACGCGTCGCGACGTCCGTGAGCGCGTAGTCCACCAACCCTGTGCTGTTCACCCACGCGTCGAAGAACCAACCGAGCTGCTTCCCCGAGACGGCCTCGGCCGCCGCGCGCATGGCGTGTACATCCACGTGCTTGTACACCCATCGGTCGTAGTACAGATGGAGAAACGTGCGGAAGGCGGTGTCGCCAATGGCATCGCGCAGCGCATCGAACAGCAGCTCGCCGCGACCGTACGTCATCTGATTGTACGTCGCGAAGTCCCGGAAGTCGCGCGCCGGAAGCCCGATCGGTTCCGCGCGGTCCTGGAGCACCAGCGCGTACTGGAAGAGCCGCGCCCCGGAAACCGGCGGCGGATCGACGAGCACGTTCGTCTTGTGCACGCTGTCCAACTGCTGCCGCGCAGCGGCCACCATCTCCGGCTGGGTGGCGCCGGCGGCCCAGTCGGCCAAAAAGCTGGCGAATCCCTCGTCCATCCAGGCGTTGCGCCACTCGTTGTTCGCCAGCGCGCCGTGCACGTAGATGTGCGACGTCTCGTGGTAGATGAGCCCCTGCCCGCCCGAGCCGTTCATCACCATCATGGGGAATTCCGTTCCCCCGCCCTCGAATGCGGTGCAGGTTGGTGACCTGCGGGTACGGGTACGGCCCGAACACGCTCTCCAGGAACGACAGCGCGTTCTGCTCGCGCTGCACCACCTGACCGTTCCCCCACTCGGCTTCGTCGCCGGGCCGATACAGAACGTGGATGGCCACGCGGCCATCGTAGAGTCCACCCTCGTACATGTAGTCCGGCGACGCCGACCAGGCGAAATGGTGTACGCGCCTGGCCAGGAATCGCACACGCTTGTATCCGGACGGCACCTCCACACGCGGTGCGGGCGGAGGCGTGCCGTAGTCATCGTGCCGAGCGGGGATACTTCCCCACTTCAACACACGCTTCCAGCCGGGATCACCCTCCACCACCACCGCGCTGGCGCCGAGGACCTGGTCGTCGCGGACGACGACGGTGACATCGTAGGTGCCGAACTCGCCGTAGAACTCTCCGGCGGGGACGAGCGCGTTGTACTCCCATCCGCGCCGGTCGTAGACCGCCACGCGGGGATACCACTGCGCGAAATCGTACTGGCGGCCGCGCCGCCCCTGCCGCCGTGGCACGGTGGACGGGCGCGCGTCCCATGCGAAGTGCACGCGGAGCGAGTCCCCCGGAAGCAGGGGACGCGGGAGGGCGAACCGCACGACGGTACTGTCCGGCGCGCCCGGGTACTCCACACGCACCGCGCGGCCGTTCACCGTCACCGGCGCGGTGAAGCGCTCGTAGCCGTAATCCGGATCTTTCAGGTGCTGGAAACGATCGCGCCCCTCGCGCTCATCCACCGCACTCCACTGCGATCCGGGACGGAACGCATTGAGGTACTGATGGAAGAACATCTCGCGCAGCGTGTCGGGGGAGTGGTTCACGTACACCAGGTCGCCCCGCGCGTGGAGCACGCTCTGCTCTTCGTCCAGGCGGGCGGCGATGGTGTAGTGGACGTGCTGCTGCCAGTAGCCGGTGGTATCACCGCCGGGCGGCGTGGTGGGCGACGTCTGCTGCAGAAGCAGAAGAACGGGAAGCAGTGCGATCATGATGGGAGCGCGAGTGATCGGCGTTGAAGGAGGGACGACGCGGCCGCTGGAACGCGAACGGCGGCACCACGAAGTGCCGCCGTATCATACACGCGAAACCGGGTGGAGGGCCAGCGCCGCGCCAATCCGCGACGGCGCTCCCATGGCGCGGCCGTTTATCCCAGCGCGGCGCCGAGCATCTGCTGGCGCAGGCGCGACAGCTTGCGCCGGATCGATCCGTCCATCACCACGTCGCCGATGCGCACCACCGCGCCACCCAGGATGTCCGGCCGCACCACGAAGCGCGGGACCACGGTCTTCTGCATCACGCGGCTGAGGCGTTGCTCGATGGCCTCGCGCGTGGCGTCGTCGGGCTCGCGCGCCACGGTGACCAGCGCGTGCACGCGCCCATGCATCTCGTCCAGGAGAGTGTGGTACTCGGCGGCGATCTGCGGAATGAGATGCTGCCGCCGGTGCGTGATCACGGCCTGCAGAAAGCGTACGAACAGACGGGGGAACCGGTCCTGAAAGGCGCGCCCGATGATTGCGTTCTTCTCGTCGGCGCTCACGCGTGGTGATTGCAAGAAGCGGCGGAGTCGATCGTCCTGCTCCACGGCGGCGGTCACCTCGTGGATCATCTCGCCCCAGCTCGCCAGTTCGCCGGCCCGCGTGGCGAGCGCGACGAGCGTCTCGGCGTAGTTGCGCGCAATCGTGACGTCGCGCATCAGGCCGCCGGCGGAGGTGTGAGCGAGGCGAGGAACTCCTCCACGAGCGCGCGATTCGCGTCGTCATCCAGATTCCGTTGAATAACCTTTCCCGCGCCCCGGATGGCCAGCTCCACCGCTTCGGCGCGGAGCTCGGCCATGGCGCGGTCACGCTCCGCCTGGATCTCTCGCCGCGCACGCTCGAGCATCTCGCGCTGCTCGCCCTGTGCTTTTTCCAGGATCTCCGCCCGCACCCGTTCGCCCGCCTGCCGTCCGTCCACGATGAGTTTCTGCACCTCGTCGCGCGCGCCTTCGAGCTGCCGCCGGTGCTCCTCCAGCACCCGCGCGGCTTCCTCACGATCGCGGCGTGCCGCTTCGATGGAGTTCTCCAGCGCCTCCTCGCGCGCGCGCACGGCGGCGGTGAGTGGCTTGAAGGCGAATCGGGTGAGGATGACCCAGAGGATGAGGAAGACGAACACCGTCCAGAACATCAGGCCGGTGTTGGGCGAGAGCAGCCCTCCTTTCGGCGCCGCCTCCGTGGCTTTCTGCGCCAAGAGCGGAGAGGAAAGGAAGAACAGCGGAATGAGACGAAAGAGCACCGTACGCATGGATGACACTCGTGTGGTCGTTGGTCCCGGCCGACGCGCTCCGTACGTCAAATGCGACCCGGGTCGCACCTGACGTATGCGCATCAGAACTTGCCCTGGATGACGAACGCGATCACGCCACCGAACAGCGCGACGCCTTCGATGAGCGCCGCGAGAATCAGACTGGCCGTCGCGATGCGGCCCGCGAGCTCCGGCTGCCGGGCCATCGCCTCGGCGGACTGTCCGCCGATCCGCCCGATACCGATCCCTGCACCGATCGCGGCCAGTCCCGCGCCAACACCGGCACCAAGCTGCGCCCACGCGCCCATGTACTCGCGCGAGTACGCGCCGGCGGCCTGCAGCAGAGGCAGAACGTGCATCATGCTCACTCCCTTGGTCGAAGGTCGTTCCCATGGCTCCGCGCGCGCGGCCACGCCGCGGACGCTACCCACCAGCGGGACCCGGGTCCCAGCGGGCTTCCCCGGTCATCCGACCGGGTACATCACGCGCGGAGAAGAGCCACGCTCCACGCGGTCGTGCAACGTTGCCATCGCGTGCACCTGCTCACGGGCATCACCCGGAGCTCGGCCGTCGCCCGGTTCCTGTTCGGGCGGCGTCCGCTCTCCACGTTGCGCCCGGTCAGTGCGCCCCCTGGCGGATGAGCCCGATAAAGACGCTCGAGAGCAACGCGAAGATGTACGCCTGCAGGAACGCCACAAAGAGCTCCAGCAACATAATCGCTACCGCCATCGCAACCGGCCCGATGGCGATCCAGTACGTGCCGAAGGTGAAGATGAGCCCGATGAGTGCGAGCACCACCACGTGCCCGGCCGTCATGTTGGCGAAGAGACGCACGGCGAGCGCGAACGGCTTGGCGATCTTGGACGCGATCTCGATCGGCGTCATGATCACGGTCATGGGGAGCCTGCCCCAGACCGGCATGTCACTGGGCCAATAGATCACCGTCTTCAGGTATCCCCGTGCGCCGAGCTCGCGCATGCCCGTGATCTCCACCATGAGGAACGTGAAGATCGCAAGCGTGGCGGTCACGGCGATGTTGCCGGTGGCCGTCGAGGCGTACGGCACCAGCCCGAGGAGATTCGCGAACAGAATCAGGAAGAACAGGGTAAGGACGAACGGCACGAACCGCTCACCGTGCGGTCCCACGTTGTCGAGCACGACCTCGTTCCGCAGGTACAGCACCATCGCTTCGATGGCCGCCGAGAAGCCCTTGGGGGCGCCCGTCCGCTCGGAGTGGCGCTCGTGCGCGCGGGCGGCACCGATGAGCGTGACCGCACAGAGCACGGCGGCGAGGAACAGCATCCAGACGTGCTTGGTGGGCGTGATGTCGAAGCGGCACGCGTCCCCGTGATAGAACGGACTGAAGGGGACGAGGCAGAACGTCGTCCCCGACGGCCACGTATTGACCTCGCGGTAGAACGGCGAGCGCCAGTACGGAACCTCAATGTGGCGGCTGTCGGTGATGTGCGGCGTGATGAAGTCTTCGTGCTCCTGCTCCGCCTCCCGCACCCCCGCCACCGAGACGGGGGTTTCGCGCTGGGCGGTGGCCCCCGTGCCCTGGGGCGCCATTGCCGCGATGCCCGCCGGCTGCTGCGCATCCAGTGGCGCCGTGGCCAGCGATGCGAACGGGAGGGCCATGCCAAGGCACGCGATCGCGACGAGCAGATGGACGCGCGAGTATCTCATATCGTGAGGAGGAGCGGCTCGACGAGTGTGGACACGAAGAAGAATGCCACCAGACTGATGAGCGCCACCGCGAGCGGTAGTGCGAGCATTTTCAGAACAACCACACCGTAGAGCGCGAGCACCACGAAGCGCATGAGCGTGCCGAGTCCCCACGCCGTCCACACGTTGTCGCGCGACACCAGCCGCACGATGGCGAAGGTGAACAGTTGCACCGTGAAGGCGATGACCGCACTCAGCCAGATGGCATGGGCGGCATCGGCACCCCGCACCAGATGCGTTCCCAACCAGGCAAGCCCGGCGAGGAGGGCGAACGACACTCCGGCGAACACCGCCATCGCTTTCATCGCCGCTCATCCTCTTCGCGTTTCTGTGCGTCCATGAGCGTCCGGTACAGGGAGACGAATCCACCGCCGGCGCCCAAGAATGCGCCGGCGATCGTGAGCCACGGTGTGGTGCCCCATCTCTTGTCCAGCCACTGGCCGAGGAAGAGGAAGAGGAGGATCGTGACCGTGAACTGCACGCCCGAGGTCACCAGGGCGCCGGTGCCGGCACCGGCGCCCTGGTGCGTCTCAGCCCCACGCGTGCGCTGGCTGCGCGGTTGCGGGTGGGATTCGCGATCGGGCGGCCGGTTCATCCGGCGGGAAAGCTAGGAGTTTGTGAAATTTTTCGCAAGCGCCGTTCGAATCGGTCACCGGATACCGGCCGAATTGCCCGCCACATGCTAAGAGGCGTCTCATTCATGACTTAGCCGTTACCTGGGCCTTGACAGATCGTCATGATGTTGATAAGTTCAGTCTCCTGCAGATTTGTGACCTGGCGCACAATCGTGCGTCCGGAAGCCTTACCTCCCTCGTCCGCTGTGTGCGCATGACCTCGCGGCTCGTAATCTGGCTCCTTGTCGTTGGCGCGCTGGTCCTCGCCTGTGGACCGCACGTGCGCACGACCGAGTCCGCGAGCCCCGCCGACGCCGCCCGCGACGCTGCCAACGACGCCGCCCGAAAGACACTCGCAAGCTCCGTGAACGTGGCGGTCGGCGACGAGGTGGCGCTCTCGCTTCACGTGACGAATCGCAGCGACAGCCGGGTCGAGATCACCTTCCCCTCCGGGCAGACGCACGACTTCGTCGTCCGCGATTCGGTGGGACGCGAGGTGTGGCGCTGGAGCAAGGGACGGATGTTCACGCAGGCGCTCCGCAACAAGAACCTCGACGCCAAGGAGACGCTCTCCTTCGACGTCGCGTGGCACCCGGACGATCGCCACGGACTCTTCACCGCCGTCGCCGTGCTGCACAGCTCCAACTACCCGGTACGGGATAGCGTGGAGTTCCGGCTGAAGTAAGGTCGGCGTACTCAGCACTGACGACGTACGACGCGCTCGCTGGAAAACTGTGGCCAGCATCCTCGCCCGCTGACGCCTCAGCCCTCGCTCGCGGCGGGCGAGAATCAGTTTCGGGGTTACAGTCATCTGATAACAGTCCTCAGCCCAGGGATCAGTTGGCGGGAGGGCGGGGCCCCAGCCCAGCGAGGTCGCGATCCGCTCTCGGCGTGGGCCGGACCCAGACATCCGATGACCGATGACTGATGCCTGTGCCCACGCAACTGGTTCTCGCTCACCGCGAGCGAGGGGCCAGGCGTCAGCGAGTTTAGACGCAGACCGCAGTTCTCAGCCAGCGAGCGAGTGGCCAGGCGTCAGCGAGTTTAGATGCAGACAGCAGCTCTCAGCCAGCGAGCGAGCGCTCGGTCGTCAACGCTGGCCCGCCCCCCCCCCGCGGCCTCCCCCTCCCATCACCCTGCCGTTAGCTTTCGCCCTGGACCCTCGTACCCAGGCGCCCAGTGGCCATTCACGCCCCTCACATCTCGACGGAGAGCGATCGCCGGGACATCGAACTCCTCGAGCGACTCGCCCTGGCACACGCGCAGCTCACCGAACAGATCGGCCGGCGCATCGTCGGCCAGCGCGACATCGTCGACAACATGGTCGCCGCGCTCCTGGCCGGCGGGCACGTCCTCCTGGTCGGCGTCCCGGGCCTCGCCAAGACGCTCCTGGTGCGCACCGTCGCCGAGGCGCTCGACCTGTCCTTCTCGCGCATCCAGTTCACTCCGGACCTCATGCCGAGCGACATCACCGGCACCGAGCTCCTGGAAGAAGACCATTCCACGGGACGTCGCGCGTTCAAGTACGTCCACGGGCCCGTGTTCGCCAACGTGGTACTCGCCGACGAGATCAACCGGGCTCCGCCCAAGACGCAGGCGGCACTCCTGCAGGCGATGCAGGAACACGCCGTCACCGCCGCCGGGCAGACGCACGGCCTGCCCGAACCGTTCTTCGTGCTCGCCACGCAGAACCCCATCGAGCAGGAGGGGACCTATCCTCTTCCCGAAGCGCAGCTCGACCGCTTCATGTTCGAGCTGCGCGTGGGCTACCCCTCGGCGGAGGAAGAGGAGCGCATCGTCACCAGCACCACCGGCGATACGGACGTCGCCATCGAGCCGGTGCTCGACGCGTCGGAGCTGTCCGCGCTGCAGCATCTGGTGCGCCGTCTCCCCGCACCGCCGACGGTGGTGCGCTACGCCGTGCATCTCGCGCGGTCCACGCGCCCCGATGCGGACGAAGCCACGGGGGACGTGCGCAAGTACGCCAGCTGGGGCGCCGGACCGCGCGCGTCCCAATACCTGGTGCTCGGCGCCAAAGCGCGCGCGGCGATGGCAGGCCGATCGGTGCCGGATCTCGATGACGTGCGCTCGATCGCGCACGCCGTGTTGCGCCACCGCGTGCTGGTCAACTTCCAGGGGGAGGCCGAGGGCGTGAGCCCCGAGCGCCTCATTGTGCTGGAGGAAAGAGCCGGCTAGGCCGCCTCTCCCCTGCCAATCGCGAACCGCAAAGCAGGTGAGCAGGCTCTCGACCAACGCTGCGGCACGCGACGGAACACCGGCTGGGCTTTACCCGTAGCGTGCTGGCTTACCGCGTGTCCGAGGAAGGCCGCCACCTGGCGGGCATGACCGGCCGCCGTGTGAATCGTCGTTGGAGTGTCCGCCTGCCGATGGCAGAGACGCCCGCGGATGTCGGTGTCTCTTCCTCACCCTTCCCGGAAGGAATCTCCACGATGCCCGCACCACGCTGGCCGCTTGCCGGCCGTACCCTGCGCGCCCTCGGCGCCGTGCTCATCACCACGAGTGTCGTGGCCTGCTCCGATGCATCCGGGCCCGCCACGCCCGTCACCCAAGCGCAGGCGGCCGTGATCGGGCAGGCGGTAGCGAGCGAGGTGGCCTCGTCCATGTTGACATTCGATCCCGCCGCACTGGACGGAAGCGGGGTGGTAGTCGACCGGATCAGCACGGCCACCATGGGTCCCGCACTCGCCAGCCGTGGCACCGATGGCGCGGCGACAGGCGGGATTCTGCGCGTCACGAGCACGTCGCCTTGCCCCATCCTGTCGGAGGATCCGCCCACGGACGCCGACGCCGACGGCGTGCCCGACGACCTGACCCTGTCGTTCGTGCTCCCCAACTGTCACGTGGACATCGGGACGGACGCATTCGTGCAGGTGACCGGCGGGCTGCACATCACCGATCCCGTGCCGGATACCGCGGGGCTCGCGTACAATCTGGGCTACAACGCGTTCTCCGTCGCGCTGCAGACACCGGATACCTCGTTTTCGGTCACGTGGACGGGCACGCAATCCGCCTCCGTCACCGCCAGCGGACTGTCGCAGAATCGGAGCATCTCGATCCTGTTCGCGTCGAGCGCAGCCGATGCCGCAACGCTGATCGTGAGCGGGAACGCGAGCTTCACGCCCGCCCAGGGCCAGTCGATCACGATCGGCGCGCCGCTTCCGAGCGGCAGCTTCAGCACCACCGAAAACGTCGCCTGGCAGCAGGGAGGGCGGAACACGTTTTTCGGTCTGGTGACCGACGCCCCGCTGGACTACGATCCGTCCTGTGCCATCAGCGGCAACAGTCCGTTCCGCTCCGGAGAGGTGCGCGCCATCGCGTCGGGCACCGACGGGCTGGTCTACATTCGCGTGACGTGGCAGGACTGCGGCACGCCGCAAGTAGCGCTCGTGGGCGTCAGCGCGTGACGTGATCCGGCGCGGCGTCGCACACGCCGGCACCGAATGGTCCGGCCCACCACGCGTCGTCCGGCTCGCGCACCGCGTACGGCACAAGCGGCCCCGGGGCAGCAGCCCGGGGCCGTTCTCCATCCGTGACGATCATGATGAAAAAGGCCAGCGACACAACCACCACCGAGTCCGGCAGGCCCGGCATGCCGGGGAATGGAGGAGGGGCGGGCACCTGGATGCCGGCAAGCAGGGGCATGGTCATGGAGAATCACTCGGATGGGCGAGCCAGCGGTCAACAGCGTCGCGCAGCATGGGCAGGGTGACGTTGCCGTGGTCCAGCACCTGATCGTGAAAGGTGCGAATGTCGAACCTGTCGCCGAGGGTGTGCTCGGCGCGGGTCCGAAGATCTCGAATGGTGATGGCGCCGAGCATGTACGCGGTGGCCTGGCCGGGCATGATGATGTACCGGTCCACCTCGGAGGCTGCCTCGGCCGGCGAGATGGCAGTGTGCGCGAGCAGGTAGTCGATGGCCTGCTGGCGCGACCATCCCATGACGTGAATGCCCGGGTCGATCACCAGGCGCGCGGCGCGCCAGGCGCGCTCGGAGAGCATGCCGAGCCGGTCCAGGTCGCCCGTGTAGAGCCCCATCTCGTCGGCCAGCGACTCGGCGTAGAGTGCCCATCCCTCCATGAACCCGGACGAGCCGAGATAGCGCGCCAGCGGGTGCACCGCGTCCCCCAGCTCGAGCGCGAGCGCCAGTTGAAGGTGATGCCCGGGAATTGTCTCGTGGAACGTGACGGCTTCGATCCCGGCGCGGCTCCGCGTTTCGGGATCGTGGGTGGCCATGTAGAACACCGCCGCGCGTGAGCCGTCCTCCGCCGGTGGTACGTACTCTCCCGGCGCCGCGCGCTCGCGGAAGGCGGGATAGCGCTCGATCTCCACCGAGGCGCGCGGCAGGTGCCCGAACCACCGGGGCGCCGCGGCGCGGGCGCGCGCGAGCGCCGCCGCCGCGTAGGCCATGACGTCTTCGCGTGAGGCAAAGGTATAGCGTGGGTCCGAGCGCAGCGCACCGAGCAGAGAGTCCACGTGCGTGGTGCCGAAGCTTCGCGCGGCAACCACGCGCATCTCCGAGTCGATGGCCGCCATCTCGCGGAGCCCCAACTGGTGGATCTCGCGCGCTGGCAGTTCTAGCGCGGTGTGGCGGCGCACGAGCGCCGCGTAGCAGCGCCCGCCCTGCGGAAGCGCGGAGAGGGCGATCGTCCTCCGCGCGGCGGGCTGGTAGTGCAGCGCCAGGTAGTCGCGATACCGGCGCACGGCCGGCGCGATGTCCGCGCTCACCAGCGCGCGCATGGCGCTCTGAAACGTGAACGACGAGTCGCGCAGCGCTGGCCCGAAGAACGGCCACTGCTCCGGCGGGAGCGCGAGGATCGAATCCAACTGCGCGATCGCGAGCTGCACGATCGCGCGCGGCGCGGTGTAGCCGACGCGCGTCCCCTCCTGCAGGTTGCGGATTTCGGTATCGATGTAGTGCGGCAGTGCGCGCCACCGGTCGAGCGCCTGCGCGCGCAGCGTGTCCGTGCCGACGGGCTGCGCCGCGGCCAACGTGGCGAACGCGCTGGGCCATCCATCGGCGAACTGGCTCACGTGCCACAGCTCCTGGCGGCAGACGCGCGCGTCCACCAATGCCTCGAGCGTTTCGCGCAGCAGTGCGTATGTGGCCCAGGCGGGCGTGCGCGCCACGCGCGCGCTGTCCAGTGCCTGCACCGCCGCGAGGAGGGTGTCTTCGCGTGCGTGCCACGCGGCGAGCGCCGCCAGGGAGTTGTCGGGGAGCCGGTCGTGACGCCCGCCCGGGATGCCGAACAGCGTGACGAGCTCCGGCTCGTGCGCCAGCAGCGAGGCGAAGTACGCGTCGGCGAGCACGGTGACGTGCGCGGCGAGCGCCGAATCGGTGGGCCGCTCCGGGAGCGTCAGCACCGCTGAATCGAGCGTGGGAAGTGGAGTCACGGTGGAGTCGAGTGAAGGCGCCGGCACGTCCTTGGCGGGCGTCGTGGTGCCGCGCGAGGCGCAGGCCACGAGATCTGCCGCAAGAAACGCGCAGAGCAGCGCCCAATGAGCCGGGGCCGAAGAACGGCGCGCGAGACAGCCCCTCACGGCGCCCGACGGGCGCCCGCTTCGAGCGGCGCGTCGGCGGCCAGCCACCGGCGCCACCAGGGAGCGCGGGTGTCCTCGTCGAGCGTGGCGTCCACTGCGTCACGCCAGGCCTCTCGCATGACAGCGGCGTCCGGAAAGCGCCGTGCCGGCTCGGGCGCCAGGCCACGCCGGAGCCACGCCGCGATCGCGGGCGGGAACGGCGACGCGTCGAAGCGCCCGGAGAGCTGACGCGCGAGGATCGCCTTGCCGTCGCCTCGTCCAAAGGGGAGCGTGCCGGTCAGAACGTAGGCGGCAATCGCGGCCACCTCAAAGCAGTCGACCGCGGGGCCCTGCGGCTCGCCCAGCAACTGCTCGGGCGCGGCGAACTCCGGCGTGCCCGTAGTACCGGTGATCTCATCCGTCACGGCGCGCGCCACGCCGAAGTCGGCAATTCGCCACCGCGCCGAGCGATCGATCAGGATGTTCTCCGGCTTGAGATCGCGGTGGATGATCCCGCTTGTGTGCGCCGCGGCCAATCCGTCCAGCACCTGCTCGATCTGCGGCGCCACCTCGACCAACGGGCGCGCGCCGCGCCGCGCCACCAGCTCGGCCAGCGATCCGCCCTCGGCGAGTTCCATGGTGTACCAGGAGACGCCACCGTTGGAGTCCCAGTCGAAGATCGGCACGATCGCGGGGTGCGCGAGCTGGGCGGCGAGGCGGGCTTCCCGCCGGAAGCGGCGCACGACGGCGGCGTCGCTCGCCACCTCCGGGTGCAACATCTTGAGGGCGACCTCGCGCTCGAGGGTGAGATCGCGCACGCGCCACACCGAGCCGAACGTGCCCGAGCCCAGTCGCGCGAGCACCTCGTAGTCGTCCCCCACCGCCCACCGGAGCCGCGCCTCCTCCGATTCGCGCTCGCTTGCCGCGCCGATGGCGGGCACGCCGCCGCTCACCAGAATGGACGTGCGACTGCCCACCGCGCGATCGAGCGTGCGCAGCATGGCGGCTATCGTCGCGAAGCGGCGGGCGGGCTGCGGCAACAGCGCGCGGTCCAGCACGTGGGCCACCGACGGCGGGCACTCGGGCGCCAGCTCGCTCAGGGGGGCGGGCGACGAGCCGGGGTAGCGCCCCGTAAGCGCGAGCACACAGGTGGCGGCCAGTTGCCACTGATCGCTCTCGCTGCTGGGCTCCCAGCGGTCGTCTCCCCACTCCGGTGGGATGGGGTAGAGCCGGCGATCGGGCGCGAGCCCCGCCGGAATGGCGGCGCGAGGGACCGCCCACTCCCACCCCAGCATCCAGATGCGTCCGGTAGGGGTGATCCACGTCGTGGCCGCCGCGATGGCGCCGTGCACGCTGCCGCCGCTGTGCAGGTACGCCAGCGTGGAGCCGAGCGCACGCATGAGCTGCAGCATGTAGGGTACGTCTTCGCGGCCCAGACGGGCGAAGCGCGCGGCCACCGTTTCGCCGGCGATCCACCGGCGCAAGTAGCCGGGGCCTCGCTTGGCATCCGTCCCCGCGGCCCAATAGTGGTACGTGGTGGGAATGGACGGATGGCCGCGATGCGCCAGGTGGCGCGCCTCCTCGCGCAGCCACGGCGCGTGCAGGGGATCGGGCGCGCTCACCAGAGAAAGGGAGCGCCCCAGCGCGTCCACGATCTCCTGGTAATGACGGTGTTCTCCCCACACGCCCTCGGGGCCCCATTCCCAATCGGGCGGAAGCTCCCACGCGGCGAGATGGGGAGGAAGCGTGCGGGTGACGACGGGAGCGGTGCTGTCCATGAGAGTTCGAGAAGGACGCGCGGGCGCGCGCGGCCATGCGTGGGCAGCGTCGCGCCGGCCGTTGCAAGCTACAGCCGCTGCGCCGTTCGGGCCACCGTGCACGCGGACGGTTGACCTCAACGCGGCCCGGGCGGTAAACGTTAGGAGTGCAGAGGTCCTGCTCATCGTCACCCCGGTCCGCGTAAGCGAGGCCGTGGTGTCCGCGCGCCCCGCTCCTTCAACCCTCCATGTCCCCATGCTCACGCTGACCCGGCGCTCTCTTTGGCTCTTGCTCGTCGTCCTGCTCGGTCCTCTCGCCGCCGCGCCGGTGCGCGCGCAGCGCGCCACACAGGCGCAGAGTATCGATCCGGCGAACATGGATACCACATGCTCCGCGTGTGAGGACTTTTACGCGTACGCGAACGGCGGCTGGCTTACCCGCGCCACTATTCCCGCGGCCTATTCCGTGTGGGGGAGCTTCAACGAGCTCGCCGACAAGAACGATGCGGTAGTGCACGACATCCTGGAGCACGCGCGCGCCAATGCGCCGGCCGCCAAGCCAGGGAGCAACGAGCAGAAACTCGGCGTCTTCTACGGCAGTTGTATGGACTCGGCGCAGGCGGAGGCGCAGGGGATCACCCCCATCCAGTCGACGCTCGACCGGATCGCAGCCCTTAGGACCCGCGACGACGTGGAGCAGCTCATCGCAGAGTTCCACCGCGACGGGATGGGTGTGTTGTTCTCCTTTGGCGGGCGGCAGGACCCCAAGAACAGCCAGGACGTCATCGCCATCACGGGTCAGGGCGGGTTGGGGCTGCCCGACCGCGACTATTACACGCGCACGGACGCCAAGTCGCGGCAGTTGCAGCAGGCGTACGTGGCGCACGTGGCGGAGATGCTCGAGCTCTCCGCAGAGCCGGCAACACAGGCCACCGCCCAAGCGCGCCGCATCATGGCCATCGAGACGCAGCTTGCCAACGCGTCAATGACGCGCGTCGAGCAGCGCGATCCCAACGCCGTGTACCACAAGATGACGGTGGCCGAGGCACAGCGGCTCACGCCGCACTTCCAGTGGCAACGCTTTCTGCGGGGCGTGGGCGCCAAGCGGGTGAGTGTGATCAATGTCCGGCAGCCGGAGTTCCTCAAGACCATGGACGCGATGCTGGACAGCGTTCCCGTGGCCGACTGGAAGGCGTATCTCCGCTGGCACGTGCTCGACAACGCGGCGCCGGCGCTCAGCTCGGCGTTTGTGAACGAGGACTTTGCCTTTGGCCGGAACTTCACCGGTGCTACGGAGCTGCTCCCGCGGTGGCGGCGGTGTCTACAGGCCACCAACTTTGCGCTGGGCGAGGCGCTCGGCGAGGTATACGTTCGTCGCACCTTCACGCCGGAAGCCAAGAAGCGCGCGCTGGAGATGGTGAACAACCTCCAGGCGGCGCTGCGCGACCACATCCTCGGCGCCGCGTGGATGTCCGACACCACCAAGCAGCAGGCCATCGTCAAGCTGGAGGCATTCACCAAGAAGATCGGCTATCCCGACAAGTGGCGCGACTACTCAGCGCTCGAGGTGAAGCCCGGCCCATACGTGGACAACCTCCTGCGCGCCCGCGCGTGGGCCACCGCGCGCAACCTGGAGAAGATCGGGAAGCCCGTCGACCGCACCGAGTGGGGCATGACGCCTCCCACGGTGAACGCGTACTACAACCCGTCGATGAACGAGATCGTCTTCCCCGCCGGCATCCTGCAGCCGCCCTTCTTCAACCCCACCGCCGACGACGCGGTGAATTACGGCGGGATGGGCGCGGTGATCGGCCACGAGATGACGCATGGCTTTGACGACCAGGGACGGCAGTTCGATGCGCAGGGGAACCTGCGCGACTGGTGGACCGCCTCCGACGCCGCCAGCTACAAGAGCCGCGCCCAGCGCGTAGCCGACCAGTTCGACAGCTACACGGTAGTGGACACCGCCACGCACGTGAACGGGAAGCTCACGCTGGGCGAGAACATCGCCGACCTTGGAGGATTGACGATCGCCTACGCCGCACTGGAGAAGGCGCTCGCCGGCCAGCCCCGTCCAAAGATCGATGGCTTCACACCGGAGCAGCGGTTCTTCCTGTCGTGGGCGCAGGTGTGGCGGCAGCGTGCACGTCCCGAGTACCTGCGCAGCATGGTGAACACCAACCCGCACTCGCCAGGCGTGTGGCGGGTGAATGGACCGCTGTCGAACATGGCGGAGTTCGCCCAGGCATTCGGGTGCAAGCCGGGCGACGCAATGGTGCGTCCGCCGGACCAGCGCGCGCAGATCTGGTGACGCGGGACGGGACAGTGACTCACGACCAGGGAGACGGACAGCAGGCAATGCACCCGCTGTCCGTCTCGGGCGCGCGCCCGGAGATCATCTTCGAGGCGCTGCACCCGGACGTTCGCGTTCCGGAACGCGCTACGGCTGGTTCCGCCGGGTACGACGTCCGCGCGTATCTGGACGGCCAACGCGTGCAGCATTCCGACGGCGCGCGCGCGTGGGAAGTTGAAATGCCGCCCTCGGGCGCTTCGCTGGAGATCGCGCCGGGCGTCACCGTGCTCATTCCGCTGGGTTTCCGCGCGCGGCTGCCCGACGGATGGGAGGCGCAGGTGCGACTGCGTAGCTCGCTCGCCTTTCGCCGTGGGCTGGTGATCCCGAACGCGCCGGGCACGATCGACTGCGACTATCCGGACGAGTGGCTCGTGATGATGCGCGGCGGTGGCGCCGACACAGTGCACATCGCCCATGGCGAGCGCATCGCGCAGATCGTGCTCAACGCGTACGGCGTGCTGGAGTGGGTGCCCGGCACGGTGCGCCGCACTACGCGCGACGGAGGCGTGGGCAGCACGGGGAGCTTCTAGACGAGCTCCCCCCGTCTCACCCCAGGTTGGCCGTGGGAAGAAACGTGGGCGGCGCGCGGTGCTTGGTGGCCTGCTCGTACGCGTACGCGATGCGAATGAGCACGGGTTCGCTCCACGCGCGCCCAAAGAACGAGAGCCCCACGGGGAGTCCGAAGGCGAACCCCATCGGCATATTGATGTTTGGGTAGCCCGCCACCGCCGCCGGCGTACTGCTGCCGCCGGTGAAATGATCGCCGTTCACGAGATCGATCGTCCACGCCGGGCCACCGGTGGGGGCGATGATGGCGTCGAGCTTGTACTTGTCCATGGTGGCATCAATGCCGTTGGTGCGCGCCATCTGATGATCTTTCTCGAGCGCCTTCACGTAGTCGTCCGACGTGAGCGGTCCCTTCTCTTGTGCTTGCAGAAAGGTCTCCTGCCCAAAGTACGGCATCTCCTGGTCGGGATGCGCGTCGTTGTACGCGATGAGATCCGCCAGCGTGTGCGCCGGGGCGCGCGCGCCGAGCGAGGCAAGGTACGCGTTGATGTCGTTCTTGAAGTCGAACAGCAACACGTCGAACTCGCTGTCGTCGAACTTCCCAGCGGTCTCAATGTTCGCTGGGTCGATGATCACCGCCCCGGCGCTCTTCATCGCGGCGATGGCCTCATCGGCCAGGCGGTCCACGTGGGGGTCGTATCCAAAGAAGTGATCGCGCGCCACACCGATCCGCGCGCCGCGGAGGCCGTTCGGATCCAGGAAGCGCGTGTAGTCCGGTGCGATGTGCCCGCGGCTGGCCACGGTAGCCGGGTCGGACGGGTCCACTCCGGTGAGCGCGCCGAGCATGGTGGCGGCATCGGCCACCGTGCGCGCCATGGGGCCCGCGGTATCCTGGTTGTGCGAGATGGGAACGATCCCCGTCCTGCTCACCAGTCCCACCGTAGGCTTGATGCCCACGATGCCGTTGGCCGAGGACGGGCAGACGATCGAGCCGTCCGTCTCGGTGCCAATCGCCACCGCGCAGAAGTTTGCCGACACCGCGGCACCCGACCCGGAGCTCGAGCCGCAGGGGGAGCGATCGAGCGCGTACGGGTTGCGGCACTGACCGCCGCGTCCGCTCCATCCGCTCGACGAGCGCGAGGAGCGGAAGTTGGCCCACTCGCTCAGATTCGTCTTGCCCAGCAGCACGGCGCCCGCGGCGCGCAGTCGCGCCGCCACCGGAGCATCGGCCGGCGGCCTGGACCCCTGCAGCGCGTAGGATCCCGCCGTGGTAGTGGTCCGATCCGCCGTTCCGACGTTGTCCTTGAGCAGGACGGGGATGCCGTGCAGTGGGCCGCGTACCTTCCCCGCCTTTCGCTCGGCGTCCAGCGCGGCGGCGATCTCGAGTGCCTGCGGGTTGGTTTCGATCACCGCGCGCACGGTGGGACCTGCTCCGTCCATGGCGGCAATCCGCTCCAGGTATTGCTGCGTGAGAGCGTGGGCGGTGAACTTGCCGGAGCGCATCCCCTCCTGCAGTTGGGCGATGGTGGCTTCTTCGAGCTCGAATTCCGGCGCCGCCTGCGCGGCGGAGCTCGCGCGAGCGTTTCGGGAGGCATTGGCCACGGGCGCCGCGAGCGCGGCGGGTACGCCACCCAGGGTTGCCGCGGCAGCGCCGCCCAGCGCGGCCAGGCGCACGAAGCTGCGCCGGTCGATGCTCTTCCCTGTCGTTTCGTCGCGCTCGATCGCCATCGCTCACGCACCTCCGAGTGGTGTGTCCAACGGTTCGCGTACCTCGTGCTCTGCTGGTGGACGGCGGCGCGGGATGGGACGCGCCACGTCTCGATGCGCCACGCCCGGCTCCGCGTGCACCGCGATGGGCACTTCCATGTCGGTGCGAGCGTTCGCCGCCGTCTGCCACACGCGGCGCGTCCGGCGTAGACGATGCTCGGCCCGGAGCGCGACGGCCAGCTTTCGTCCAGTGGGAAGGAGCATCACGACGCCCGCATACGCGGCCACGTCGGCCAGGTTCATCACGAGCTCCCGGCCGCCGCCCGTGTTGAGCGCCAGGAAATCCACCACGCCAACGGACGACGTGAGCAGGCTCGAGAGATTGCCCAGCCCAGCGCCCCCGATGAGCCCAAGCGCAACGGTAGAGCGCCGATCAATGGCGGCCAGATCGCGGCAGACGGGAATGAGGAGAGCCAGCGCGAGCGAGGTGAGCAGCACGTTCACCGGCCACGTTTGCGACCCGAGCGACACGCTGAACGCGGAGTGGTCGTTATGGACCAGGGTGACGCGCAGCAGGTGGCCGAGGGCGAGCGCGGGCGCGTTGGGCACGGCGGCCCACCGGAGGGCGAGCCACTTGGTGAGCAGATCGCCGGCGAGCACGGCGCCAGCGACGGCGGCCAGCGTCACGACCGGAGGTGCGGGCTTTCGGCTACGCGCCATAGCTCCTTGCAGCGGAGGGGACGCGTCGCCTTCTTCGGAAGCCGGCTGTCTCTGGAGAGACCCTTGGCGTTGCGGACCGGCCTCGCGGCCGGGGTGCCCTTTCGGAAGGAGACCAGTGCGAGCGAACGGGACAGCGGGTGCCGATTAGCGCAAGACGCGCGCTCCAGCGCGGCACGTGGGACTATACCTCGCGCGCGGCGGCGGTGGCAAGAGTTGCAAGGCTATTGCCACAGGTGTGCCAGCCGCGCGGCAGTGTGCCAGCGTGCGAGCTTGGATGCCCTGCGGGCTCGTCAGTTTGACCTCCGTGGACGATCGCCTCGTGATCTTTGCATTGCAATACCTCGCGCTCCTGCCTTGTCGCAGGTGGCCACGCAAATGTGAACGCTCGTTCGAAGCTTTGCGTTGCGAACGGGGCGGGGGTATAGATGCTTTTCGGCTGGCGGAATGACGCATCGCTGACGCGGGATGAGTTGATTGGGCCCCGAGGCGACGTCTGGTTTGGCGGTGGGCGCTCGCGGCCTGCGTGGTCGAGCGACGTTGCGCCAAGCGACGGATTCGTGTTGTCCCACCAAGGCAGCCGTTTCACCACGGGCGACAGGACGATGATACGACTGCGAAGTCTGGGACAGTGCGTCCTCGAGCTGGGCGAGTCGCGATTGGCGCCGGATGCGGAGGTGCTGTTCGGGAGCGCGTTGTATCTGGTGCTGGAACGCTCGCGTCGGATCGAGCGGCCGGCACTGCTGCGTCTCCTGTGGCCGGAGGCCACGGAGCGGCAGGGAGCGCACAATCTCAGGCAGGCAATGTATCGGTTGCGCGCGTTGGGGGCGCCGGTGGAGGGAGACCGGACGACCATTGCGTTCGCGGCTGCGCAGGTGGAGGCGGACTTCGATTTCTTGCAGCGCGCGGAAGGTCATGTTCCGCGCGAGCTGCTGCTCGAGCGTGTGCGGGGCGGGTTTCTGCCGGCGTATGCACCGACGTTCTCCACACCTTTTCGCGAGTGGTTGGAGCGCCAGCGCCATGTGATCAACGCGCTTGCTCGACGTGCGCTCGTGGGTGCGATCGTGACCGAGCGCGGCCGTGGTGAGTGGCGGCTCGTGGACCGTTTGGCGCGTGTGTGTCTGGAGGTGGACCCGCTGAACGAGGAGGCGACGCTCGCACTGGCAGAGGCGATGGCGCTGGACGGCGGAAAGGCGCAGGCGCTGGAGCTGATCGACCGGTATCTGCGCGAGATTGGGCCCGCGGCAGGTCAGATCCGCCTGCCGGCCGTGTTGCTCAGGCGTCGGGTGGCTGAATCGGCGACGTACTTTGGCAGCTTGCACACGCGTCCGATACCGTTCGTCGGGCGGAGCGCGGACATCGCAACGCTCAGCCGTGCATTGCACCGTGCGCAGGACGGCCGTGGGTGGGGGCTCCTCCTCTGGGGAGAGCCTGGCATCGGGAAGACGCGACTGGTGGCGGAGTTTACCGGTCCCGCGCTCGTGCGACAGGCGGTGGCCGCGCGCGCCTCCTGTCAGGCGAGCGACGAGAAGCGGCCGTTGTCGGCGTTCGTGGACCTTGTACCGCAGCTGCTGGCGCTCCCGGGCGGGCTCGGCTGTTCGCCGGAATCAATGTCGTACCTGCGGCGACTGACGGAGCACGACATAGAGCGGACGACGTTGTCGCCGGAGTCGTCCGACGCCGAGTTCCTGTTTGCGAGCGTCCGTCGCGCGCTGTTCGACCTGTTGGATGCGGTGGCGACGGAGGAGGCGCTCATCCTGGTGATCGAGGATGTGCAGTGGTTGGACGCGACCTCGTGGAGCTTGCTGGAGGAGATCCTCTCCTGGATGGAGCATCGTCGGATACTCCTGCTGTTGACCAGCCGGGAGGTAGATGCGCCCGAGCGAAAGGGGATCGTGCAGTTGCCCACGCTGCGGCGGCACTTGGTCGGGCCGCTGGACGCCGACGCTGCGGCCGACTTGGTGCGCGGCGTGGTGACGGATGTCGGGCGGGAGGCTGGCGGAGCGTTCGTCGCCTGGTGTGTTTCCGCGGGTGGCGGGAATCCATACTACCTACGGGAGCTCGCGCTACATGCGATCCAGGAGGGCGGCAACTTTCAGCCGCCGGGGACGCTCATGGATCTCATCTCGGACCGTCTACAGCGCCTCCGGCCGACATCGCTTCGCGTGCTCCAGGCGTGCGCCATTCTCGGGCAGCAGTCCACGCTTGATCGCGTGGAGGCGGTGGTCGGGATGCGTCGGGGGGAGTTGCTGGACAGTTTGGATGAGTTGGAAGGCCTCAGGCTACTCCATCCAAACGGCTCCTGCATCGTATGCACCCACGTGCTCCTGGCGACCGCCGCGCTCCAAAGGTTGTCAGAACTGTCTCGAATGCTCCTGCATCGCCGCGCCGCAGAACTTATGAGTGCCGAGCTGAGACGGACTGTCTCCGTCAGGCTCATGTGGGACTGCACGATCCACTGGCTCAAAGCAGGCGACGAGGTCCAAGCCGTAAAGCTAGTTCGCCACTCTGCCCAGCACTTGGTCGAGCTTGGTATGCCGCTCGATGGCGTTGACCTTCTTCACGACGCCATTCCCCTGGCGGCGACGACCGTACACAAGATTGCGTTGCTCGAGGATTCCCTGCCCGCGCTCTCAATTTCGGGAAGAGCTCAACAGGTTCTTGCTTGCGTTGCCGAGTTGACAAATCTCAGACGCGATATGGGGATCTCAAAGCAGGTGCACACCACGGAGGAACTGCTGGTGCACAGCGCCATGTACAATTCCGGCGGGGATACCGCTTGCCTCGCCGCCGCGCTTCTCAACTGCCTTCGCGCCTCAGAAGCCGACATTAATCATCGACTCAAGGCGGCTGAGTGCGCAATCGCTATGCTGGACAACGCGTTTCAACACGATGCGATCGCCACAATTTTCAAGGAGGCGGAACCCATACTTGCTTCCCCCGGCGTAGACCCGGCCGTAGGGCTCCGTATTACCTATCTCTATCATGCAACGTTTGGTGATCCAAACGTTGCACAGCAGGCAGTTGACCAAATTCTCGAACTGCCGTCCATCACCAACAATCCACCGGCACGAGCTCGCATGCTGTGTGACAAAGCTGAAATCGAAGAACGGGCTGGATTTCTCAGCAATTCCCATGCAGCAGCCCGCCAAGCATTTCAGATCGCCTCCACACATTGGCTGCCAGAAGTCGCAATCAGAGCCGCGAACTACCTCGTCTTTCTCCTAGCCGATGCTGGCGAGGTCGAACTGTCAAGGAGGTGGTTCGACCAGGCTGAGCAGGTTCTTTCCGAGGTGAAGGATGGCACTAGACAGGCACACCATCTGGGTGCGCGCGCCCAAGTAGAGCTGGATGCGGGCCGCCATAAGGTCGCGGAGGAACTCGCCCGCACATCCATCGCGAGTCACCCGGGGAGGCCGTTCTTGAGGTGCGAGGCTTTGAATCTCGGCATTGCGATAATAGCACGCATCCGGAGCGGCGACGAAGTTCCGCGCGGAGATCTGGACAGAGCAATAGAGCTGCTCCTCACGACCACCCGTCATTCCGGTCATGACACGTTGGCCGCAGCCGCCGTGGCTGCGCTCTCGCGCGTTGACTTCGATCGCGGCAGGGAGATTCTCGTCAACTATCTGCGCGAATGGCGCCGCGATCGGCTGCCCCCGCGACGAGCCCTTCGATGGGCAATCAGCACATCCGGCTACGTCTCACTTCCAGAGTTCGGCGATGAGTCGGATTGGCTGCAGGACCCATGAGGGAGAGCCGGTCCCGAGGATCGAGGGAATCCCGTTCGGGACATCGCGGGGATCGCGCCTCGGGCAGCCACGCCGATCGCGGCGCACCCGCAGTTGGGGCAACAGCGGTTCCAACATGGTGCGTTGGGCAGCGGTGAAATCCACATTGGCGCGCTCCCGCTGATGATGTTCCAGCGCGCCGCATGCCGGATGCCGGTGAGCTTCGTGAGGTGATTTGCACTCTACCCCGCGGAGACAGCAGGCATTCGGCTAGTGCTGCGATCTGCGCGTGCCCCCCCCGGAAGCCAGCCGCCTAGTCCGTCAGACGACGGCGCGAACAGACGCGGGAACAGAGGACTCGCGAGCAATTGATCGCAAATAGCCGGATCAAATTGACTGCCTCGACATCTGATCAACTCCGCGCGTACTTCGGCTATTCCCAGCGCCTTACGGTACGGCCTGTCGGTTGTCATCGCGTCAATCGTGTCAGCGAAGATAATTATGCGGGCCGCCAGCGGAATAGCAGTGCCAGCAAGACCATCCGGGTACCCAGTGCCGTCCCAGTTCTCGATGGTGGCCTCTAAGGGCAGGCACAATGTCGCGAAGATGTGGACACATTCGACACCAGTTCGGCACTCTTGATTGGATGGGTCCGAATAATGGCCCATTCTTCTGCCGATGATTTGTCGGGCTTGCGGAAATGGGCGCGTAGATTTCGTGGATCTTCCCGACGTCATGAAGTAGGGCCGCTGTGCCACGCGGTCCACGGCTTTGCCATTCAGCCCAATGGCGCTTGCGATTATTCGGGAATAGCGCGCGACCCGTCTGGGAATGCCCGGAAGTGTATGGGTCACGCGCCTCAATGGCCTTGACCATGAGCTGGAGCAGTTCCTGGTTCACGCGATCAAGGTCGAACGTTGGCACGAACAGCTGGCGCGTGCCAAGCATGGGGAAGGCAAAGACAGCGCGCCGCAATGGGGCCAGAACGAAGGAAGACCCAAGCGAGCAAGAACACTACGGGGCCGACTTAGAACTATGTAGAGAAGCGTGCCCGGAGTGTTGGCGCGCACTACCCGCCACGCGTTCTCCGATCACTTAAGGCGATGACTGTACTGACGGCAAAGGTATTGACGAGAAAGAACGCGGTCACCGTGGCAAGCAACGGAAGGCCAATATGGAGGAGGCTTGTAGAGGGCGCTTGAGCCGAGTTCGGCTAGAGGGGACCGCCAAGCACACAGAATGAATACGAGAATAGCCACAGCTGTGGCGAGGAGCGATTTGCGCGACATTGAATAAAGCCTTGATGGGCCGCTGACGCCGATACACCTCTCCGCCCAGTTCCGCTGCTGCCGCAGCTAGTACGGCAAACCAGTGTGGAACGATAAGGGCGCCAGCGAGAAACGGTATGAATGTAACCGCCCCTACCGCACCATGGGGAAGCTGATATGAGAGTACCTTCGCGATAAGCGCGACGACTGTGAGGAACAGAAGCGGCGCCAGGTGGTCCGCGCCAGCCGTCGGCGCCACGACGGCGAGCGCCGCGGTTGCGGCGACGGCCGATAGGAACACCAATCATGCAATGAATGAGTTGGCGCGATTCATCATAGCGGAGCCCCCCATTCCCCGCCTTATGCCCAGGACATAGTACCACTAGCGACCAAAAACGCCCACAGTGCGGCAAGGATATCCATCTCGCGTCACCTCCTTTTCGTCCAAAGTCACACCGGTCGTACCGGATGTGCGAAAAGTCGGCTCCGCTCGTGGTGCTTATCTCCCTGTCCGCTAAGCTCCGCTCGGTCGAGGAACGGGGGGGAAGTCTCGTGTGCTCGGTGAAGGAAGCATGGATGTGCTTGCCATTGTCAGTGATCACGGTGCATCGGATCCCGCCACCTCATACCACTCCACGTCCGCCGCACCGGCACAAGCGCAAATATCGATGATGTCAGCGGCGGTACACGCCGCCCCAACCTACCGGCGGCGATCCATCCACCGGTTGGTCGCATTGAGCACGGCGAGCACGCTCGCCGTCTCCGGGCTCTCCCGGATCTCACAGCTTCCGGCCAGGACGGTGGTCTCACGCCCCCGCCGCGCGCTGATCCCGACGAACACAAACTCCCGGTCGAAGGCGTCGATCAGCTTGCACCCGTCGAGCGCAAGCCCCTTCTCTTCCCCTTCGGCCTGGCCAATCGCCAGGAGCGTGGCGCGCGCCGCGAGCTCCGCTCGCGACCGCTCCGTCTCCGCCCCCTCGGCTTCTCCTATGATGGACGACTCTCCCTTCCGCAGCGTCACCCGACAGGTTACGCCCCGCGTGCGCGAACGGCGTACCTCCACGTCCTCAAATAACAGCTTCCGCGCCGCCGCCGCGTCCGACGAACGGTCCTGCAGTTCACGCACGTCCAACGCCTTCTGCGGGTCGATGGTCGTCGCCACCGAGATCTTTCGGTGATCGACCTTCATCCCGAGATGCGCGATGAGCGCGCTCTCGACGTTCCGAACGGTCTGCTTGGGTGTGACGTCCGAGCTGGTGAGCAGGTGAATCTCGTTCACCGCGCCGTTCTCCCCCGCCACGATGCGCGCGGCGAGGATGCCGGGCAGCGTCAGAAGCAACTCCTCCGCTCGCTTGATGGGAAGCACGCTTCCCGCGATCGGAGAGGCAAAATGAGGCTGTGCTGCGGACGCGTTGGCAGACACGTGTGCAGGGATGATCGGCGTGAGGGAAGGAACGACGGCGGCTAGATGACGGCCCCGCAGAGAAGGCGGGCGCCAGGCGAGATCCGGCACGTGACGGCGGCGCCGGAGCGGCCAATATGCGGGCGACCTGGCGGTGACGCAATAGCTTACATGCATCACGCGCTAGGGTGGATCTGGTCACGCCCACCCCGCCACCTGCCGAGCAACGCGCGCGACGCGCTCCGGCCCGCCCAAGTACGCTCCTCATGCGCCGCACATGCCCCGCGCCACCATGGCCGGGTCCGAACGGCTCGTGCGCCACGTTTTGTGGCAGTTCAGCGGTCGGATTGACGGACCCGCCCGCTGGTGAACACCGGTCCTCTCTCCCGGACCAGCCTCGGCCACACCGTCACCGCGATGGCCCGCCGCCGCCGCTCCGTCCGTCCCCCGCCGCCGCTCCGCGGGCCCCGTCCCCCGCCTCGCGTCCGTCGGCCGCCTTGCCGTCGCCTTGCGCGCTGGCGCGCTCCGAGCGGGCGTGCTCTCCCTCCCCTCCGTCTCCTCCCCGCCGCGCCCCCACGTCGGGGATCTCGTACTCGCGGAGCTTCCGATAGAGCGTCCGTTCCCCGATCCCCAGCAGGTCCGCAGCGCGGCGCCGGTTGCCACGTGTCTCCCGGAGCGACGCCTCGATGGCCGCTCGCTCGATCTCGGCCATCGTCATCCCCGGCTTGATCGTCACGACGTTCGGCGGCGGCTCCTGCTCCCGCGGCTCGATCCCCGTCACGAACGGCACGCCAAGGACGGCGGGAGGCTGCACCTCGTGCACCACATCGGTATGCCCCACGTGCAGATCGTCGGTGCGCCGGCGCAACTCCTCCACCTGCAGCTTGAGCTCGACCAGACTGCGCACGATAAACTCGAGCTCCCGTCCACCCGCCTCCTCCGCGCCACGCAGGATGTGACCGACGGGCACCGGCAGAAAGCGCGCCGAGCCGCCGTGGCGGATGGACGATGGAATGTCCGCCGCGGTGATTTCCCGGCCCGGCGACAGCACCACCATGCTCTCCACCAGGTTGCGCAACTCGCGCACGTTCCCCGGCCAGTCATAGCTCACCAGTAGCTGCATGGCATCGGGGGAGATGCCATGAAAGGGACGCTCGTGCTCCTTGGAGAACTCCTGCACGAAGCGGCGAACGAGGATGGGGATGTCCTCGCGGCGCTCGCGAAGCGGCGCGAGGTAGATCGACAGGACGTTGAGCCGATAGTAAAGATCGGCGCGGAAGGTGCCCTGCTCCACGTGCTCGCGGAGCGGGCGGTTGGTGGCGGCGACCACGCGGACATCCACGCGGAACGGCTGCGTGCCGCCGACGCGCATCACCTCGCGCTGCTCCAGCACGCGCAGCAGCTTGACCTGCGTGGGCAAGGGCGCTTCGCCGATCTCATCCAGGAAGAGCGTTCCCCCGTTGGCGAGCTCAAAGCGACCCAACCGGCGTTCCGCAGCGCCCGTGAACGCTCCCTTCTCGTGGCCGAACAGCTCGCTCTCGAGCAGCGACTCCGGAAGCGCACCAATGTTCACGGCGATGAATGGCCGCGCGCCGCGCGGGCTCAGGCGATGGAGCGCGCGCGCGACCAGTTCCTTGCCCGTTCCACTCTCCCCCTCGATGAGCACCGTACTGGAGACGGGCGCCATCTGCTCGATGCGGACGAGCACTTCGCGGATGGCTTCGCTGTCGCCTTGCAGCCCTGTGGTCTCTGCCAGCTCGCGGCGGTGCAGGATGCGCCGGATACCGGCGCGCACCTCGTCCAGATCCACGGGCTTGGGATAGACCTCGGCGAAGCCGACGGTGCGCAAGCGCTCGATGAGCGCGGGGTCGTCGATGTCCGCCAGTCCCACCACGGACGCGCCGTCCCACAGCTCGCGTTTGGCCATCTGCACGGTGGTGGTGTCGGTGAGGCCGCCGGTGAACACCACCACGTCCGGATGCGCGCGCTCGATCTGCGAGCGAATGTCGTCGAGCGGCGAAACGACGACCGTCTCGACACCGGTCTTCTCCAGCAGGGCGTTGAGCCGCACCGCCGGCTCCACGTCGGTCAACGTGATGAGCACCTTCACCGCAATTCCTCCGGCCACGCGCGCCGGGGGCCACGGCGCCGCGCGGCGGTCATCCGCGGTTCGGCCGCTTGTAGAACGGCATCTTCGCGACAATGCATGGCACGCGCTTTCCTCGGATCTCGAGCGCGATCGACTGCCCCTCGCGCGACTGCTCGACCGGCAGGTAGCACGTGCCGATGGCAAGCCCCAACGTGGGACTCATCGCACCGCTCCGCACCTCGCCCGTGCGCTCGCCGTCCACGAACACGGGATAGCCCGGACGCGGAATCACGCGCTCGCGCGTGGTGAATCCGGTGAGTCGCCGCTCCACGCCACGCGCCTTCTGCGCGGCGAGCGCGGCGCGTCCCACGAAATCGCCCTTGTCCATCTTGACGGTCCACCCGAGCCGCCCGTCCAACGGCGTGGTGGTGTCGTCAATGTCGTTGCCGTAGAGCGCCATCCCGGCTTCGAGGCGCAGCGAATCGCGCGCGCCGAGTCCGGCGGGGGTCACGCTTCCAGCCTGCATGAGGGCGTTCCACACGCGCTCACCCTGCGCGGCCGGGAAATAGAGCTCAAATCCATCCTCGCCCGTGTAGCCCGTACGCGAGATGATCACGTCGGAGACGCCGGCCACATCGCCAATGGCGAAATGATAGTACGGGATGGAGGCCACATCGGTGGTCGTGAGCGACCGCAACACCTCCACGCACAGCGGCCCCTGCAACGCGAGCAGCGCGATCTCGTCGCTCACATCCTCGAGCGTGCAGTCGAACCGGGCGGCGTGACGGCCGATGTGGGCGAAGTCCTTTTCGCGGTTGGACGCGTTCACCACGATCATGATGCGGTCGGGGAGACGATAGACCAGACAGTCGTCCTCGATCGTGCCACGGTCGTTGAGGAGCATGGAGTAGTGCGCCTGCCCCACGGCGAGCGCGCCGGCGTCGTTGGTGGTGACGAAGTTCACGAACTCCATGGCCCCCGGTCCGCGCACGATGAACTCTCCCATGTGGCTCACGTCGAACAGCCCGCATTGCTCCCGCACCGCGCGGTGCTCCGCGATGATGCCCGTGGGGTACTGGACCGGCATCTCGTATCCCGCAAAGGGGACCATCTTGGCGCCCAGGGCGGTGTGGATGTCGTGGAACGGAGTGCGCTTGAGCGTTGCCGCAGTGTCGTGCGCCATGGAAGGGTGCTCCCGAGGGTGATGGGATGTGCCAGGCCATAATATGCCACGGCAGCATACCACCTGCCACCCAGGCAGAGGCCGTGCAGCGCAAGCGAACGGTCGTTCGACGACCGCTCTCCATCATCGCGGACGTTCGGCAGTTCGGAGGAGGCGCGGTCGCCGTCGCCATGCCATCACGGGGGCGAAGCGCCGAGGAAGGCGAACGGCGGAGGTGGCGAGTGGCCACCGCGGCGGGGCTCCGCGCCAGGGAGTGACACTGTCGGCCCAAGTCGTGACACCACGCGGCGTTCGGCGTCCTTGAGATGGACACGCGCACATGGCCGCCGTGCGGTGGCAGCGCGCGCTCCCACGCTCACATCCACCGGCGCCGCGGCGCCAGGACACCCCGCCGACATGGGCCTCGTCGCGACGCTCCTTCCAAGCCAACTGCGGCTGAACCGTCTCCGTACGGCGCTGCGTGACCGCTCGTCGCTGCTCACGTGCGCCACGTGGAGCGAGCTGTTGACCGCGTGCGCATCGCAGCCGGTCACGACGGCGGTGGTGGACATCGTCGCGCCACCGGGCACCGCCGCGGCGTTCGATCATCTGCGCCATCTCAAGCGGCGCTACCCGTCGGTGACGGTCGTGCTCTACGCCGCCATCCCGCCGGCGCGCGCGCGGGATCTGTTCGAGGCGGGACGCTTTGGCTTTGACGGCCTCGTGCTGTGCGACGAGGAGGACGACCCGCTGCAACTCCGCGCGCTCATTGAGCAGGCGGAGGCGCGCGCCGTGTTGGGAGAGCTGAGGCAATCGTTGCGTGATGCGAAGCCGACCGTGCGCGACGCGATACTCGTCGCGATCATCCGCGCGCACCAGCATCTGTCGCCGTTGGAGCTGGCGCGCATCCTGGGGATTCGCCGCAAGGCGCTGGCCGAACGATTGTCGGCGTCCGGCTTTCCGCCCACGCAGCGATTGATCGCATGGTGCCGCCTGATCGTAGCAGCGCGGCTGCTGGAGGACCCCGGCCGGAGCGGGGACAGCGTGGCGCTCGCACTCGACTATCCGTCGGGCAGCGCATTCCGCAACAGCTGCCAGCGTTATCTGCACGCCACGCCAAACGAGATCCGCGCGCGCGGCGGAGCACGGTTCGCCATCGCGGCGTTCCTGCGCGAAGCGGGCGTCGGAAAGAGCGAACCGCAGCACTCCTCGCCACCGGTAGCATCGGAGGGCGACGACGGCGCCGAGGCTCCCGACGCACGGCGCAGGCTGAACTCGCTACCGTACTCCGTGTCGCGCGACGAGCGGAGCGAGGAGCAAGACGAAAACGCGGCGGAGCAGCAGGAGCGCGTAGCCGGCTTGCCCTGGTAGCGGCGCTCGAGTACGTCTCTCCAGGCTCCGCCGCGCGGCCCTCCGCCCGCGGCGCCACGTCGCCATGCGTTCGGGCGCGGCCCGTGCGCGTGAACGCTCAGGCCAGTCGCTCACCTCCCATTAGCACCGCCATGAGCGCTTTCTGGACGTGCAGCCGGTTCTCGGCCTCGTCCCAGACACGGCTCTGCGCGCCATCAATCACCGCGGCGGCCACCTCTTCGCCGCGGTGCGCCGGGAGGCAGTGCAGGAAGATGGCCTCGGGCGCGGCGTGCTCCATGAGCGCGGGCGTGACGGTGTAGCCGGCGAACGCCCGCACGCGCTTGGCCTGTTCTTCCTCCTGCCCCATGGACGCCCACACATCGGTGTTCACCGCGTGCGCGCCTTCCACCGCGCGCGCGGGGTCGCGCACGACCTGCACATCGGCGGTCGTCCGTGCGCGCGCGAGGAGATCGGGATCCGGGTCGTAGCCTTCGGGACAGGCGAGCACGAGACGGAATCCCAGGCGGTACGCGGCGTTGATCCAGGAGTTGGCCATGTTGTTGCCGTCACCGATCCAGGCGATCGTCTTCCCGTCCCACCCGCCCAACTCCTGGCGGATGGTGAGCAGGTCGGCGAGCACCTGGCACGGGTGGAGCAGATCGGTGAGGCCGTTGATGACGGGGATGTCCGCGTGGGTCGCGAGCTCCTCGATCTCGGCGTGGGCGAAGGTGCGGATCATGATCCCGTCGGCGTAGCGCGACAGGACACGCGCCGTGTCGGCGATGGGCTCGCCGCGACCGAGCTGCACGTCGCGCGGCGAAAGAAACAGTGCATGTCCGCCCAATTGCCAGGCACCTACCTCGAACGAGACGCGCGTCCGGGTGGAAGCCTTCATGAAGATCATGGCCAGCGACTTTCCGGCGAGCGGCTTGCGCGTGTAACGGCCGTCGCGCATGGCGTCCGCCAGGTCGAAGACGGCGATCAGCTCATCACGCGTGAAGTCGGGGATCGACAGAAAGTCGCGGTGCTCACGCTCTGGCATGGGTCCTCGGTGGAGTGAAGGTGCGGTGCGGCGGGGGACGGGTGCTCGCGCGCCCACGCCCACCGTCGCGCGGGGGCGCGCATACGCGCACGCGGACGGCACGAGGCGCGGTGAGGCGGCGTCACAGGATGTAGCGACGCAGATCCTCATCCTCGGCGATGCTCTTCAGCCGGTCGCGTACGAGCGGCGCGTTGACGACGATCTCTTCCTTCCCCCGATCGGGCAGGTCGAAGAGAACATCTTCCAGCAGCGTGGACATGACGGTGTGCAGGCGGCGCGCGCCAATGTTTTCCATGCGGTCGTTCACCGTCGTCGCCAACCGCGCGATCTCGGCGATGCCGTCGTCCGTGAACTGGAGCGCGGCCCCTTCCGCACCCACGAGCGCGGCGTACTGCCGGGTGAGCGCGTTTTCCGGCTCCGTCATGATGCGGACGAAGTCGCCCTCGGTGAGCGGCTTGAGCTCGACGCGAATGGGGAAGCGCCCCTGCAGCTCCGGGATGAGGTCGCTGGGCTTGGAGACGTGGAAGGCACCGGCGGCGATGAAGAGGACGTGGTCCGTCTTCACAAGCCCGTACTTGGTCTGCACGTTGGAGCCTTCCACGATCGGAAGCAGATCGCGCTGCACACCTTCGCGCGACACGTCGGGGCCGGCGCCTCCCTGCGCGCGCTCGCCGGCGATCTTGTCGATCTCGTCGAGGAAGATGATTCCCATCTTCTCCACGCGCTCCAGCGCATCGGACGTGACGTCCTCCATGTTGACGAGCTTCTCGAGCTCCTGCTCCATGAGGATGCGGCGCGCCTCGGAGACGCGCACCGTACGGCGCTTGGTGCGTTTGGGGAGCATGTCCTGGAGCATCTGCGAGAAGTTTTCCATTCCTTCCGCACCCTGAGGGACGATCATGTCGAACATGGGCCCCGCCGGCTGCGTGACGTCGACGTCCACCTCGCGCTCCTCGAGTTTCCCGTCGCGCAGAAGCTGCCGCAACTTGTCGCGCGTGCGGCGGTAGCGTTCGGCGGCGCCATCATCGGCATCGCGCGATACCTGGCCGGAAGAGGAGACGTGGAAGATGGAATCGGGACCGTCGCCAAGCGGCGCCTGCGGAGCACGCCTCTCACCGTCCGCTTCCGATCTGCCGCGCGCGGCACCGGCGGCGGCGGGCTCGGGCTCTCCCTCGTCTCCGGCATTCGACGCCGGCACGGGCAGCAGCAGCGAGAGCAACCGTTCCTCCACACGCTCCTGGGCGAGGTCTTCCACCTCGCTCTCGCGCTCGGTGCGCACCATGTCGATGGCGTTCTCCACCAGGTCACGCACCATGGATTCCACATCGCGCCCCACATAGCCCACCTCGGTGAACTTGGAGGCCTCCACCTTCACGAACGGCGCACCGGAGAGCTTGGCCAGGCGGCGGGCAATCTCCGTTTTCCCCACTCCCGTGGGACCAATGAGGATGATGTTGTTGGGGGAGATTTCCTCGCGGATGCTGTCGGGCGCCTGCTGCCGTCGCCACCGGTTTCGCAGGGCGATGGCGACGGCCTTCTTGGCTTCGTCCTGCCCGACGATGTAGCGGTCGAGCTCGGCGACGATCTGCCGCGGCGTGAGGTCAGCGAGCCGCGCGACTGCCTGCTGTGTGCGATTCGTGGGCATCTATGGTGTCAAGCACGGGGTCATGGACGCGAGCGGACGCGCGGGCGCACCGCGATCCGGGCGGCGTCTCATGCGCTGAGCGCGTGTGAGCGGGTGATGTCCATCCACGTCACGCCATCTCGAGCACGGTGATGTTGCGGTTGGTGTAGATGCAGATGTCGCCGGCGATCTCGAGCGCGGCGCGCACGACCTCCGCAGCCGGGAGCGTGGAATGCTGGAGCATGCCGCGCGCAGCGGCGAGGGCGTACGGGCCGCCCGAGCCGATGGCCAGGATGCCGTCGTCCGGCTCGATCACGTCGCCGGTGCCGGAGATCACGAAGCTGTGCTGGCGGTCCGCCACGGCCAGGAGCGCCTCGAGGCGGCGGAGCACGCGGTCCCGCCGCCAGTCCTTGGCCAGCTCGACCGCAGCGCGCGGCAGGTTCTCGGGATAGCGCTCCAGCTTCTCCTCGAACTTCTCGAACAGGGTGAGTCCGTCCGCCGCGGAGCCGGCGAATCCGGCCAGGACCTTTCCACCGCGCAACGTGCGGACCTTGTGCGCGTTGGACTTCATCACCGTTTCGCCCACGGTCACCTGGCCGTCGGCGCCCAGGGCGAGCTGGCCGTCGCGGCGGACGCCGAGGACGGTGGTGGAGCGGACGATCGCGTGGGTGCGAGGGGGCATATACGGAAAGATACATCCGTGACGGGGCGCGGGCGGAACGCAGCGCTCACCGGAACCCGCCGGGGCGCGTCAATCCTCCGGCGCGTCCCCGCGATCACTCGACCGCCGGCGCATTCTCGGGCCCAGAGCGGGCCCCAGCAGGACTCCACGGATGTACTTGCGGTTCGCGACGAGGCCGGCCGCCATGAGGACGGCGGCCGCGAGGACGGCCAGCGTGGAGTAGCGCCAGGTGTCGCGCCCGATCAGAGCGCCTCCGGCCGCGATGATTCCGGCCCCCACGAGCGCCTCTCCCCACCGGCTTCGCTCCGGGCGGGCGCGCCGCCGACGCTCCGTGGGCACAAGGGTGCCGTCGGGGATGATCGCGTCGGCGGCGAAAGCGCCGCCAATGAGGACGACCACGATTCCGAGGAGCAGCGGAAGGAGCTCGATGCGCATGGCTGCGGCGCGACCGTGCATGGACCGTTCCCGCAGGCCCGGTTTGACGGCGTCAGCCCAGCGTGTCGCCGGCTGTGGATCCCTGCCGGCAACGCCGGCTACGCCCGCGGATGCGCCTGCCGATACACCTGCCGCAGCCGCTCGACGCTGGTGTGGGTGTAGATCTGCGTGGTGGACACCGAGGCGTGTCCCAGCAATTCCTGCACGGCGCGCAGGTCGGCGCCCGCGTCCAGGAGATGGGTCGCGAACGTATGGCGGAGCGAGTGGACGCTCAATCCGGCATCCTCGTCGATCTGGTCGAGGAATCCCTTCACCACCTTCTGGACGGCGCGCGGCGTGAGGCGCCTGCCCGTGCGTCCGATGAAGAACGCGGTCCGGTCGCCGCGCGCGCCCACGGATCGCAGGAGCTCGTCCCGCTTGGCCTCGTAATTCCGGAGCGCCAGCTGCGCGTGGTCGCCCACCGGAACGATGCGCTCCTTGCGCCCCTTGCCGCGCACCTTCACCTGCTGCGAGACGAGATCGATATCCTGCCGGCCGATGCCGCACAGCTCGGAGAGCCGCATGCCGGTGGAATAGAACAGCTCGAGGATCGCGAAGTTGCGGACATCGACAAATCGTCCCTCCCAGGCGCGAACCTCTGCCATCTGAAACAGAAGGTCGATCTGCGCGCGATCAAGGAACGCCGGGAGATACTTCTCCTGCTTGGGGGAGGAAACGCCGCGCGTGGGGTTGGCCTCCACCTGCTCCGTTCGACTGAGAAAGCGATAGAAGCTGCGGACGCCGGAGAGCGTGCGCCCGATGGACCGCTTGCTCAGCCCGCGACGCGTGAGGTGGCCGAGAAAGGCGCGGATGGCGAGACGGTCGATCCCCTCCCACGTCCACTCCTCGGTAGCGTAGTAGCCGGCGAGGAAGCGCACGAACGCGTCGAGGTCGCGCCCATAAGCGATGACCGTCCGCGGCGAGTCGTTGCGCTCCGTGTCGAGGTAGCGCAGAAACTGCTGCACGAGCTCGGGACGCGCGTCAGTCATCGCTCGCGGGAGCGCCCGCGCTGGCAGTGGCGATCTGGCCGCCAAGGTCGCTCACTCCGTGCCGCCGGCCGTCGTCCTCGCCCACCTGCATCATCCAGGCATCCAGCGCGTGGAGCGCGCGTTGGGCGATCATCTCTCTCTTACGGCGCTTGTCGCGCACGCGCTCGGGGAGATCATCCACCAGACCAAAGTTGGCGTTCATGGGCTGAAAGTGCCTGGGGTTAGCTTCGCGCAGATAGCGATACAGCGCGCCCAGCATGGTGACGGGCGGCGGGAGTACCGGCTCGGCACCGCGGAGCACGCGCGCCAGGTTGATTCCGGCCAGCAACCCCGTGGCGCTGCTCTCCGTGTAGCCTTCCACGCCGGTAATCTGCCCGGCCAGCATCACGCGTTCGTCGTCGCGCAGCGCGAGGTACGGTGTGAGCACGGCGGGGGAGTTGATGTACGAATTGCGGTGAATGGAGCCGTAGCGGAGGAATTCCGCCTCGGCCAGTCCGGGGATCATCCGGAAGACGCGCTGCTGCTCGGGAATGCGAAGACGCGTCTGAAATCCCACCAGGTTCCACATCCGTCCCGCGCGATCTTCCTGCCGAAGCTGCGCGACGGCGTACGGCGTGCGTCCCGTGCGGGGATCACGGAGCCCCACCGGCTTGAGGGGCCCGAAGCGCAGCACGTCCTCGCCGCGCGCGGCCATCTCCTCCGCGGGGAGACACCCCTCGAAGAACGGCGCCGCATCGAAGTCGTGGCCGCTGTGCTGGTCGGCGGTGGTGAGCGCCTGGATGAACGCCGCGTACTCGTCGCGCGTGAAGGGACAGTTGACGTACGCTCCCGGTGCGTCGTCGCCCGTGTCCATCGTTTCCTTGTCATAGCGCGACGCGCGAAAGACTCTGGACTGGTCGATGGACTCGGCCGCGATCACGGGCGCGATGGCATCGTAAAAGGACAGCGACTCGATGCCCAGACGCGCGCGCAACGTGCTGGCGAGCGCGTCGGAGGTGAGCGGGCCGGTGGCGATGATGCCCGGAGACGGAATCTCCGTCACCTCCTCGCGCACCACAGTAATGAGCGGCTCCGCGAGGACGGCATCCTGCACCGCAGCGGCAAACAGCTCACGATCGACGGCCAGCGCGGCGCCGCCGGGAACGCGCGCTGCGTCGGCGGCTCGCAGGATGAGAGACCCGAGGTGCCGCATCTCCCCCTTGAGCAACCCGTGCGCGTTGGACGTCTCGGTGCTCTTGAACGTGTTGGAGCACACCAGTTCGGCCAGGCGCTCGGTGCGGTGCGCGGGCGTGGTGCGCACCGGCCGCATCTCGTGGAGAAGCACGCGCACGCCGCGCCGCGCGAGCTGCCACGCGGCTTCGCAGCCGGCCAGTCCGCCGCCCACGACGTGCACCTCAGCAGAACTGGCGGACGTTCGGCGTTCGCTCTGGGGAGAGGACATGCCGAACAATAGGGGCGATGGCGGCTAGACCGCCACCGCCGCGACTGGCGCCGGCACGTCCCACTCGTTGGCGCACTTGAGACAGCGGCGGAACTCCCCGCGCGCCTTGGTCGATCGCGCTTCGGCGCCCTCGAACCCGCATTCGGGGCACACTTCCTTGACGGGGCGGTTCCAGCAGACGAAGTCGCAGTTGGGGTGGTTGGCGCACCCGTAGAAGGCGCGGCCGCCCTTCTTGGACCGGAGCTGGATGATGTCGCCGGCGTCCTTGGGACACTTGATCCCTGTGGGGAGCGCGCGCGTGCCCCGACACTTTGGGAACTTGCTGCAGCCAAGGAATTCCCCCGTGCGACCGTGGCGGATGACCATGGGCGCGCCGCACTCGTGGCACTTTTCGTCGGTGGGGATGGCCGGCTTGCGATGCGCGCCCAGCCGTCGCGTGAACTTGCAGTCGGGACGCCGCTCGCAGGCGAGATACGGCCCAAAGATACCGCCGTGCGCCTGGAGCTTGCTTCCGCAGTCGGGGCACCGTTCCGTCTCCAGCACCGACAGATCGTGCGCCTGCGCGATGAGCTCGCGCACATCCACCTTGCCGAGCGCCGTGGAGAACGGCGTGTAGAACTCCTCGAGCACCTGACGCCCGGTAGCCTCGCCCTCTTCCACGCGGTCGAGATCCTGCTCCATGGTGGACGTGAACGTCACGTTGAAGATGTCGGGGAACTGGCGCACCATGATCTTCTCCACCGTTTCGCCCAGCTCGGTGGGAGTGAAGCGCCGTTGCTCCAGATTCACGTAGCGGCGATCGGCGAGCGTGGAGATGATGGACGCGTACGTCGACGGGCGTCCGATCCCCAATCGCTCCAGTTCCTTCACCAAGCTGGCCTCGCTGAAGCGCGGCGGCGGTTCGGTGAAGTGCTGGCGCGGCACGATCTCCTTGACGGGAACGTGCTCGCTCTTGTCGAGCACCGGCAACGCCTGTTCGTCCTCCAGCGCCTTGCCGTCGCCCTCTTCGTGCGCTTCGCGGTACAGGACGAGGAAGCCCTCAAACTTCACCACGCTTCCGGTGGCGCGGAACAGATAGCGGCCGAGATCGAAGTCCACCGTGGTGGTGTCGAAGACAGCGGGCGCCATCTGCGATGCCATGAAGCGCTTCCAGACGAGCTCGTACAGCTTGTACTGGTCGGCCGACAGATACTTGCGAATGTGCTCCGGACGGCGGGTGGGATCGGTAGGGCGGATGGCCTCGTGTGCGTCCTGCGTGTTCGCCTTGTTCTTCCCGCCACCGTAGAGCTGCAGCCCGTTCGCGAGGAACTGCTTTCCGAACAGCGTGGTGATGTAGTCCTGCGCCTGTTGCGCGGCGCTGTCGGCCACGCGGGTGGAGTCGGTGCGCATGTACGTGATGAGGCCCACCGCACCCTCGGTGCCGAGGTCGATTCCCTCGTACAGGCCCTGCGCGACTTTCATGGTCTTCTTGGAGCCGAAGCCCAGCCGCTTGGCGCCCTCCTGCTGCAGCGTGCTCGTGGTGAAGGGCGCGCTGGAGTTCTTGCGCCGCTCGCGGCGGCGGACGTCGGTCACCTGGAAGGTCTTGCGACCCTCGAGGTCCGACAGGATGGCGTTGGCTTCGGTTTCGTTGTGGATCTCCGGCTTCCTGCCGTCGATCTGATGGAGCCGAGCGGTGAAGCTCTGTTTCGCCTTTTCGAGTTGCGCCTGGACGGTCCAGTACTCCACCGGCTTGAAGGCGCGGACTTCGCGCTCGCGCTCGACGATGAGGCGGAGCGCGACCGTCTGCACGCGGCCGGCGGAGAGCCCTTTCTTGATGGTCTTCCAGAGCAGCGGGCTGGTCTTGTAGCCCACGAGCCGGTCGAGCACGCGCCGGGCCTGCTGCGCCTCGACCTTTTTCTGATCGATGTCGCCCGCGTTCCGAATGGCGCGCTGCACGGCGTCGCGCGTGATCTCGTGAAAGAGGACGCGCTGGATGGGAGCGAGACCGCGTTGCTTGATGCTCTCCGCCACGTGCCAGGCGATGGCCTCTCCCTCGCGATCGGGGTCGGTGGCGAGATAGATGTGCGACGCGTCCTTGGCCGCGCTCTTGAGTTCGGCGAGGGTCTTCTCCTTTCCCTGCACGGGGACGTAGCGGGGCGCGAACCCCTTGTCGACATCGATGCCGAGCCCTTTGGGCGGCAGGTCGCGCACGTGCCCGACGGTGGCGCGGACGCGGTAGTCTGGGCCGAGATATTTCCCGATCGTGCGCGCCTTGGCTGGCGACTCGACGATCACCAGCGACTTACCGACCGCGGTGCCGTTGGCTCCATTGTCGCCGTCGTTGGAAGCCCGGCCGGCGCGCGCGCGCCGCTGCTCCGCGGGCGCGCGCCGTTTGCGGGCCTTGCGCTGGGGAGCGTTCCGGGCAGCGGAGCTGGCCGCGGCGGGGCCAGCCGGCCGGGCGCTGTCGCGCGCAGCGGCTTTGGGCGCGGCGGCCTTGGGCGCGGCGGCCTTGGGCGCGGCGGCCTTGGGCGCGGCGGCTTTGCGCACGGCGGCTTTGGGCACGGCCGTGCTGGCCGGGCGACGCGGTGAGCGCGTTTTGGCGGCGGACGGCGTGGACGAGCGTTTGGTCTTGCTGCTCTTCCGGGCCGCGCCGGTAGTCTTACGCTTCTGGGCCATCTTTTAGTGTACGGTCACGTTGTCGTCGCCGAGCCCGTCGTCCATGATCCCGGCGCCTTCAAGAACGGTGCGCAGCTCGTCGAGCGCAATCCGCCCGTCGATCTGGAGGAGGGCCCGCTCGATAACGTGTTCGAGCTCGGCCGAGTTGAGGAGCCCCTTTCCGTTGAGGGAGAGGAGGTGTCCCCACGCGTCCGGCGCAAAGCGCGCCCGTTCGTGCGGCCCGAGTACGCGAAACGTCATGATTCGATCCAGGGTTCCCGGAGCGCGGCATGGGTCCGGCCGCGGTAATACTACCTTATATAAGCCCCCATACAGGACGAATGCGCCACCAGGACGTTCCGACCAGAAGCCTGGCCACGCTGGCGGCGCACCTTGCCGGCCCGTAAAGGACACGATCTGAGGGGCTTGGGTCAAAGCTAGCCCAGCCGGCCAGGGGCGGCAAGCGCCCGGATGATCGTCGTAACTACTGAATCGACAAGATCTTCCGCGTCAACTGCAAGCTGGGCGCGGTGATAAGCCGATTCACGCGCGGCGAGAAGATCGCGGAGATCGGCGAGCGGGTCGGGGCCAGAGAGGAGGGGTCGAGACCGGTGCTCGCCGCCGGACGCGAGCCGCGCGAAGGCGATTTCGGGACGAACCCGAAGGTAGACCATGACCCCGGGCGGGCACAGGAGTTCCACCGCTCCGGGCACGGTGCACCAGCCTCCGCCGGGCGCGAGGACCTTCGCGGGAAGGTCGGCCATCTGGCGGGTGAGCTGCAGCTCGAGCGAGCGAAAGTGAGGCTCTTCGTGGCGGGCGAACAGCGCGGCGACCGACGCGCCCTCGCGCGCCTCGATGAGCGTGTCGAAGTCGGTGAACGGACGTCCCAGCGCGGCGGCCAGGCGCTGTCCCACCGTGCTCTTTCCGGAACCGGGGAGCCCCACGAGGATGACGTGGGCGTCCGGTAGGAGGGCGGGCGCATCGAGCCGTCCAGGGCGAGGCGAGGGCCTAGCTCCGGGCGAGTGGCTGGGCACCGGTCACGCGCCGGGAAAGCTGCGCCACGTAGCCGTCATAGTTGCGCTGGAGCTCCTCCAACGAGTCGCCGCCGAACTTCTCCAGAAACGCCTGCGCGACGACGAACGCCACCATTGCCTCGGCGATGACTCCCATGGCCGGGACGGCGGTCACGTCGCTGCGCTCGGCCACGGCCGCGGCGGGTTGGCCGGTGGCAATATCCACCGTGGCGAGCGGTCGCATGAGGGTACTGATGGGCTTCATGGCCACGTGGAGGACGAGCGGCTCGCCGGTGGTGATCCCGCCCTCCAGACCGCCCGCGCGGTTGGTGCGGCGGCGCACGTTCCCCGTGAGCGCGCGCCCCGGTGCCGGCTCCATCTCGTCGTGCACGTCGGCGCCCGGCCTCGTGGCGCCGGTAAAACCCAGCCCGATCTCGACACCCTTCACGGCGGGAATGGACATGAGGGCGCCGGCGAGGCGGCCGTCGAGCTTGCTGTCCCATGACACGTGGGAGCCGAGCCCGGCGGGGAGGCCATCGCACATCACCTCGCAGATGCCGCCCAGGGTGTTCCCCGCACGCTTGGCATCGTCGATGCGCTGGATCATCTCGCGCTCGGCGCCGGGGTCCAGCGTGCGCAGCGGACTCTGATCGGCAGCGGCATTGAGGTCGTGCAATGCGGGGAGCGGTTCGGGCGCGCGGGCGTCTACGCCGCCCAGGTGGGTGACGTGGCTGGCGATCGCGACGCCGAAGCGGGCGAGGAGCGTGCGGCAGACGGCGCCGGCGGCCACGCGGGCCGCTGTTTCGCGCGCGGAGGCGCGCTCCAGGATGTCGCGCGCATCGGCGCGCGCGTACTTGAGCGCGCCGCTCAGATCCGCGTGGCCCGGACGCGGGCGCGTGACGGCGCGGCGGCGGGGCTCCGGATCGCCGTCGCGCAGGGCGGGATCCATGATCTCCTGCCAGTTCTTCCAATCGCGGTTGCCGATGAGCATGGCGATCGGCGAGCCCAGCGTGGCGCCGGCCCGCACGCCGGAGAGGAGCTCCGCGTGATCCTGCTCGATCTTCATCCTGCGCCCGCGCCCGTAGCCCTGCTGGCGGCGATGGAGCTGGGTGTCGATGTCGCTGGAGGAGAGTGGCAGGCCGGCGGGGATCCCCTCGAGGATCGCCACCAGCGCCACCCCGTGGGATTCGCCCGCGGTGGTGAAGCGCAGCATGTGATGGAGAAGGTTGGAGCAGAGGTCGACGCGCCGTGCGGGTACAGTCTACAGCGCGGAGGGAACGCTGGGGAGGGCTGGCCGAGCGGCGGCGCAAGGACGGGGGCGCGCGCTCACTCGCGCGTGGCGGCCACGCGACCGCAGCGCTGCAGATCCTCGAGGACGCCGCGGTGGAGAACTGGGCGGAGATGGCGCTGGAGCGGGCGCCGCCCGATGGGAAAGGCCGCCCGGCGACTCGCGTCACCGGACGGCCTGAACAACCACGCCTGCCACCGTCAGGGGCAGATCGTGGTCAACAACCGGTCAACGTATTTGGGACGGTCACGATCACCACTCCTGTAGCGGTGGCGCCGACGAGCACGATGTCGCCCCCGCGAATGGATGCCTTGATCGGTCCGACGATCGGCGCGCGCACGGGAATAACGCCCACGCGCTTGAAGCAGAACGTGTCGTACACTTCGATCACCGGGTCGGGAGAGGCGGCGAAGGCAAGATGATTGATCGAGCCGAAGTCGACTCCGGCGTTTTGCGGGTGGAAGTCGAAGCCCGCGTTGGTGCCGGTGGTCTGGAGGACGCCCTGCTGGCGCAGTGTCCGGTCGATGAGAACCGTGGCACCTCCCCTGATCGCCGCCAGTTCCCCGTCGAAGTTGATGGCGACGCCGTTCACACCGCTGAAGTTGTTCGCGATGTAGTCGCTCACATCCGCCGCTGGCGATATGCCGCGGTCGACGACCGGCACCGGAAGCGGCCGGGGGTTGCCTAGCGCGTCGATGAATTGCGGATCCAATCCTTGTGTTACATCGAACATGATGGCGCGGCTTCCGTCCACGTTGCCGCCCTCACCCAGAATCGCGCGGCGGAAATTTCCCGAGTTCCTGACGAACGTCGTGTCGCGGAACGCCAGCGCGTCAATATCGACCACGACCGAGAAGAGGGCTGTACTGTCGCTGGGGTCGGCACCGACGGCTCGCTGCTGGAACGGCACCAGCGTGGTGTCGGCGCCCGTGTTCTGAGCCGCCAAGCGGGTGATCTTGAGCGTATCCGCGCGGCCGGCCGCCTGACCTATGGCCTGCTCGAAGAAGAAGTGTGAGGTGCTGTCGCTCAGGTCTTCCCAGCGCACCGTTCCCTCGTTCTCGAACGGCGTCGTCTGTCCGCCGGTGGGCGTGGTGGAGTAAACGAGGATCACATCGCCGCACAGGGAACCGGCGGTGGTCGGTCCACGACATGTGGTGGCCAGGAACTGCGGCCGATCGCTGAAGTCGTGGATGGTTTCCTTCTGGAACGGCTGCCCGGTGAGCGACGAGAGCTCCGTCGTGACCGTGGAGACGATGATGTTGGGCAGTGCGTACCGGTACACCTCGGTGCCGGTCGCACCCGCGTTGAGGTTGATGTAGCTGATGTTCGTACCGCCCGAGTTGGCGACGAGGAGCGTATCGCCCATGGTGCCGTTCCGGTCGCGCGGCCAGGGGGCGATGCCCCACGGACGCGACCCGACGTTGATCGCCGTCTTGAACGACGAGTCCGCGAGGTTGAAGACCTCCACCTCGTTGCGGTCGATGTTCGTGAGGTACAACCGGTCCGAGCCTGGATGATAGAGTGCATCGGCCAAGCGACCGCCGTTGGGCAGTGGCTGCGTAACGCCGGCCACGACGACCACGGTGTCGAACCGGGTCACGCCATTGCGGAGGGCGAACGTACGGGTGCCGTTGGAGTTCGTGGCGAACCCGGTAACGGTTACCGTGTCCGGGAACGTGGTGAACGGCAGATTGAACCGGAATTGGTTGGTGCTGAACGTGAATTGTCCGGGCGAAGAGATGGAATCGGCGGTGATCAGCGCGCCATTGAGTGCGTGTACCTCGTATCCGAGGACCGTGATCCCGGTTGGATCGTTCGCATCGACGCGCACCGTGTCGCTAACCTCCACGCGTGGATTGACCTGGAAGTTGACGACTGGTCCCGTGCTGGAGGTGGTCGTCGTCTGAACGGTGAGCGTTATCGGACTGCCAAGCGTGCGTTGACCGATGGAGTCCACCAGAAACGGCGTGACTATGAGCTGGCCGGTAGGACTGGTGGCGGGAATCGTGAGCGTGTTGTGCGATGTGGTGTCCGTGACCGTCGAGTCCGGAAGCGGGCTCGCCAGGGCCACCGAATCAGCCAGCGTGTCGACGCCAGTCGTCCGCCATCCCACGCGCGCCACCTTGAGCGCGCTGCGGGCGGATATGACGAGTTGCACGGACTTTCCGACCACAGCCGGGGTACCCGACCCTGGACTTGTGATCACCACCTGTGCCGGCGCCACGTTGCCCACGGCGAGCACGAGCGTATCGGACGGCGAGATGTTGTGCGCGCCGTCGGTGGCCTGCGCCACGACAATCACGCCCGTTCCCGGCGGCACGCTGGCGGGGACGCTGAGATCGAACGGCAAATCGAGCGACGTGACCGCGCTCGTGAAGACGGTATCGCGCACCGCCGTCACCCCGCCGGAAACGGTCACCAGGACGCGCTTGAGGCCGAGATTGTCGGCGGCGTGAACGGTGAACGAGAGCGTGGTGTCGTTCGGCGCATTGCTGGCGGTGATGGACACCAGCGGTATGCTGCGATCGGCGCCGATCTGCGTACCGGTGCTATCGGTGCACGCGGCGGCAGCGAGCGCCGCGCTCCCGAGCAGCGCGGCCAGAGCGAGGGGTCGGAGGGCGCGCGCGGAGGGACGCACCGGCATGAGCGACGGAGACGGCATCGTTGATATCCCTAGGGGGTTACCGGTCACCGCCGGGCGGGCCGAGTGTCTCGCCCTCGTCGACGATATGCGGCGTGATGAGAATCAGCAGGTCGCGCTTTTCCTCCTCCGTGCGGGTCTCGCCGAACAGGCGCCCCACGAACGGAAGGTCGACCAGAATCGGAATACCCACTCGCGACTGCTGCACCTGCGTGACGGTGAGTCCGCCGATCACGGCCGTCTCGCCATCGTTGACGAGCAGGCGATTGTCGGCGCTCTGCTTCTGGAACGTGAAGCCCAGGTCCGATGCCGCCGGCTGGAGGTTGGAGCGCTCCGCGTGCACCGTCATGAGGACCTGGCGATTGTTCGTGATCTGTGGCGTCACTCGGAGGATGATGCCCGTTTCCTTGAACTGGACCGTGGCGCGCGGCGCCTGGTTGGCCGCCCCCGACGCCTGCGAGCCCAGGTCGATCACGCGGATCGGCGTTTCCTCACCGGACAGGATGGTGGCTTCGCGGTTGTCGAGCGTCACGACGCTCGGCTCCGCCTGCAGATCGGCAAGCCGCGTTTCCTGCAGCGCGTCGAGGAAGGTGGTGAGGTTGAACTTGCCGAGGGCGGTGGAGAAGACGAGCTGCAGCGCCGGCTGGACCACGCGCGAGTTGGCGTTGGCGATGGCCGACAGCGCGTTTCCGCCGATATTCACCACGTTGGTGTTCGGGTTGAACGGCTTGCCGGTAAGGGCGTCGGGCACGCCGTCGCCATTGGTATCCGTTGGCGAGAACGTGCTGGGGTCGGGACGCTGGACGAGCTTGTTGAAGAACTGATCGCCCGAACCGAGGTCATAGGCGACACCGATGTCCTGGATGCTGGTGCGATCGACGAAGATGATCTTGGCCTTGATAGCCACCTGCGGGGTGCGGATATCGAGCTGCTTGACGTACTGGCGCACATCGGCGATGCGCGCCGGCACGTCCTGCACCACCAGCTGATTGGTGGCCGAATCGACCGTCACGCTGCCGCGGGTGACGCAGTCCTTGCCCTTGCCGCCGGAGGCCGCGGGCGCCGGAGCACCTTCGGCGGGGCTCACGGTCACGCCGCCGCAGCTGCGGGAGAGCAGCTTCTCGACGGTGCTCACGAGCGAGGCCGCCTTGGCGTAGTTGACCGGGATGACCTCGGTCTGCATGGGCTCGGTGGCCTGCTGGGCAGCGATGTTCTCGTAGCTGTCCACCAGGATGATGCCGTTGGCATCCTCGCGCGCGGCGAGTCCCTGCGTCTGCAGGATCGCCCGGAGCGCCACGTCCCACGGTTGATCGTGAATCTCCGCGGAGACGGAACCTTTGACGGTCTTTCCGACGACGATCGTGCGGCCGGAGAAGACGGCGAAGGCCGCGATGACGTCGCGGATCTCCGCGTCCTGGTAGGTGACGGTAATGCGCGCCTGCGCCGACGCCGCGCTGGCGCTGGCGTTGGATACGGCGCGGGTGTCGGCACGGGTGAGCCGACGCGGCGCCGGGACGGCGGCCGTGGTCGTCGCGGGCACTGCCTGGACGGGCGTGTCGTAGACCGGACGTTCGGCGGCCGTACGCGTGGTGGCGGTGACGTCGGGGGCGGCAGCGATGTCGCCGGCCGCGATCGCGGCGGCCTCGTCGCTGTGCCATGCGGCGAATTGACGGCTCGCGCCGTCGACGGAGATGCGTACCTCACCGTCACCGCGCGTCACGGTGTACGGCTGCGTTCCGTCGAGCTCGAGCACGATCCGGACGATGTTGTCGCGGAACTGACCGGCACGGACGTTCGTGATGGCGCCGCGGCGCGCCTGGTCATAGAACATGGGCGACAGGGCCAATCTTGCGCCGGTAAGGTCGACCACGATCCGGTTGGGATGCGCGAGCGTGAAGTCGCGCACGGCCATGGGCGCGGGCCCGTCGATGGCAATGACCACCTCGGCGCGCCCGGCTGCCGGAAGCACGCTGAGCGCCGTGACTTCACCAACCTGTGGCGCCGCGGTTCGGGCCGGACGGGCAGCAGCGGCGCCCGGCACGAGCGCGCTGGCTGCCAGCCCGATCAGCGTCCAGACTCGCCTCATTTCGTCCTCGCAGTGTTGGAATCGTTGAGCGCCAGGATTTCCTGGCGGCTGTAGCCGTACTCTTCGATCGTGAGCACGATCGCCTTCTGGCGGATGGCGGTTACGCGCATGCGGCCAAGCTCCTGGCCCGCTTTCACGCGGTACTGGTCATCCGTGGACCGGTCGCGCAGGACGGCGACCGAATTGCCGTTGGGGTCGAACACGATCGCGGTGAGCACCAGATCCGACAGCATGGGGCGAAGCTCACCGGTATCCATGAGAGACAGGAACGGATCCCGCCGACTCGCGGACTCGTACGCGAAGACCTCACGGTCGACGGCGAATTCCGAGCGACCGCCGCGATCGGCGATGGATGTCGAGCTGCTTGCATCGGCGCCCGGTACAGGGACGGCAGCGCGTGTCGTGTCGGGCGACGCCGCGGCGGTCTTGCGAGCACCGGCGGCGGCGCTGCGGCTCGCGCCCGGTGCGGCGGCCTTGGCGGCCGGAGCAGCCGCTCTGGGCGCGGCCGACGGCTTGGGCGGCGCAGCCTTCCCCGCCTGCGCGGCGGCCGTGTGCCTGGGCGCACTACTGTCGCTGGCAGTGTTCGTCATCGCCGCCGTGTGACGATTGGTTGCCTGCACGGCCGAGGTGGCCGCGCGCTTGGCGCTAGTGATGGGCGGCAGCGACTGCGCTGCCGCCGGTGCCGTCAGCACGGCAGCCGCGGCACACGCGGCTGCGATGAGCGGCAGACCAGCCAGGATGTGAGCGCGTGTCAGCGTGCGTCGCGTGTTCATCGAGCGCCTCCCGTTCCGGCCATCGCGAGATTTTCCCCGTCCGTTGCCGGCCGGCGCACCACGTACGTCTGCAGCTGCAGGTGCGCTTCGATGACGGCACGGTTCGGCTTCTGGTGCGCCTCGGCCGCCTTCTGGTTGGCCGGCTTGACGAAGCGGACGTTGGTCGGCAGCACGATGCGCGTGAGCGAGCCGACGTTCGTGAGGAACGAGGCGAGCTGGTGGTAGCTGCCGAGCAAAGCGATGTTGTACTTATAGGTGGCGTACGTCTCACCGTCGCTCACGGGAAGCGGATCGACCGACGCAAGGTCGAGCCCTTCCTTGCGCGCGGCGGTCGAGATCTGCTCCAGGAGCGCCGGCACCTCGTTGCTGGTAGGCACGAGGGTGCGGACGAGTGTGAGGTTCTTCTGGTACTCGGCCAACTGCGCCTGGAGCTCGCTGAGGCTGCCCTTGGCCATCTCGGCTTGCGCGCGATTATTGATGGCCGTGATGTGGTCGAGCCGCTCCTGCTGGGCGGCCAGTTCGGCCGACTTGGGGCGGAACGCGAACCACCAGTACGCCCCGAGTGCGACGAGCGAAACGAAGACGATCACGACCAGCGTCTGATCGCGCTGGCTCTTGGGTCCGAGCGCCATGGGCTATCTCACCGAAAGTGTGAAGGGCGTCGTGCGGATCACCGATGGATCCGGCGTCTCGTACTCCGCATCGAGCGTGAACTCGGTGACTTCTTTGTTGTCCACGATGATCAGCGCGGACTTGACCAGCTGCACGTTCTGCAGGAAGGGTGATGCCTCCAGCAGACGCATGAAGCGCGTGAGTGCCTGGATGTCGACGGTGTTCCCGATGATGCGGAGCTTGACCTGCGGCGGACCGACCGTGGTATCCGCCTGCGCGGAGTCGGACTTTGCCTTCTGTCCCGCCGGCGCGGGTCGGCCCGGGAGCGCACGCGCCGGATCATCGTTGGCGATGTTCGTCTGCTCGACGGACGTGAGCCACGTGTACGGCGGAAGCGACCGGCTGATCTCGTCCAGCAGATGGGGCCAGACATAGCGCTTGTTGTCGAACGCCCGAATGAGCGCCATCTGCTTGAGGACGGAATCCTTTTGCGTCTCTGCCTTGTGCCGCTGCTGGATCAAGCCGGCGAAGCGCATTGAGTCTGTCTGCGCCTGCTGGAGCCCCTCGACGAGGGTGTTCTGTTTGGCGCGCTGCATCCAGAACATCCCACCCACCGCAACGAGCGTGATGATGACCGACGCGACGGCCGCGGCGAGGAAGGGATCTTTGATGCGCGTCCCGATGCCGGACAGCGCGGCCGACAGGTTGATGCCGGCGCCGCTGCTGCGGGTCTTCTTCCCGGCTCCGGGGAGGAGATTAATCTCGATCATGGGAGAGTCGTCTCGGGAAGGATCAGGCGACCTGGCGCAGCGCCAGCCCGATGGGGAGCATCAGGAGCGGCGCGACTTCGTCCATGACGAGCGAATCAAAAGCGCCGTCACGGATGCGCAGTCGCTGCAAAGGAGTCGCTTGTTCCACCGGAATGTGCAGGCGGGCGGCGAGCGCCTCGGTGAGGCCCGGCACGCGCGATCCGCCACCGCACGTGTACGCCGCCTTGAGCCGGCTGGCCGAGCGCGACGAGGACACGAGGAAGGCGGCGGCGCGCTCGATGCCCACGGCGATCTCTTCGCCGCGTCCATCGATGACCGTCTGCAGGTGTGGTGAGCGATCGAATCCCTGGAGCAAGGCGTCCGCTTCTTCCGCGTTCAAGCCGCGCTCGCGCTGCAGATCTTCGCGGAAGCGCCGCGTGCCGAGCGCGATATCGCGCGTGAGCAGCGGCACGCCGTCGTCCAGGATGTTGATGTTGGTGACTTCGTGGCCGATGTTGACGAGGCAGACGATGCCGGACATCGCATCGGGGTAGTTGACCTCGAACGCGTTGTGGAGCGCGAAGGCGTCCACGTCCACCACGCCCGGAGCAACCTCGGCGTCGGTGAGCAGGCGCATCTTGCCTTCGATGAGCTCGCGCTTGGCGGCCACCAGCAACACGCTCATCTCGAGCCCGTCGGCATCCGGATCGAGGATCTGAAAGTCCAGCTCCACCGATTCCATGTCGAACGGCACGTGCTGCTCCGCTTCCCAGCGGATGAGCTCGCGCGCGGCCTGCTCCTTCACCCGGTCGATCTGGATCTTCTTGATGATCACGTCGCGTCCGCCCACCGCGGTGACGACGTTCTTGGGCTTCTTGGTGACACCGGCCATTGCGCTGCGGATGGCGTCGGCCACGATGCCGGGGTCCATGATTTCGCCTTCGACAATGGCGTCGGCGAGGAGCGGGGCAACGGCTACCTTGGTGAGCTCCGGCTCGCCCCGGCCGTGATCGACCACCGCCACTTTGATGAGGCCTGATCCGATGTCGAGGCCGATCGTTGTTTTCTTTCGACCGAGAAGCGCCATGGGACGTCGCGGAGTTGAGAGGATTCTGCCACCACGCGCGCGGCACGCGCCGCGCAGTGGTGGCGGCGAGTGGAGCGCGCGAAGCCGGTTCGTGCTATCCCACACACGACTGGTATGGGGAGAGGTAACAGGATGTTGCAGCGCGGACGGGGCGCTCCTGCAGCGCGCGTGCGACATGTCACGCGGCGCACCTGTGGCGTCACACCACACCTCCCAGCCCGCAACCAGGACGCCGGGTATGGTACGCGAGCGCCACGCCGGCGCTGTCATCGCGCGAGCGCGCAGCACATCGCCACACGGCACGTCGGAGAAGGCGCTGGTGCGGTTCGGCCGGCATTCGGGACGGCGCGTGCACGCGGCGGGATGGGCAACGCGGGCGGCGTACGACACGGCGGTTGCGAGCAGAGAGGCCTGAACGCCAGAACGGCGGGCGCACAGGGTGCCCCCGCCGTCCTGACGGCGCGACGCGCCGTGCCGCGGCCCAAGCCGTGGCTGCTAGAAGAGCTCCACCCAGGCGCGGCTGCCCGCGAGCGTGGGAGTGGCCGCGGCCGTCATGGCCGTGTTCAGCACACAGCTCGAGTAACTGATGACGGCGTTTCCGAGCACGGTGTTCTGCGCGAGGTCCACGTTGGCCGCCATCACGCCACCGTTGAAGTGGCCTCCGGTTCCCGTGGTCTTGAGCGTTCCGTGCACGATGACCGGCCCGAAGAACTCGGCACCACCCTGCACCGCCAGATCGCCCTCGACGAGCAGGATGCCCTGGCCCACCCCTCCGGACAGTGACAGGTTCCCCTGCGCGTAGATGATGGGGAAGTAGTTTCCGCAGGCTCCCACGCGTGTGGGATCGCCCCAATTGCCGAGCACGGACGTGTTGCACGTCCCGTCGGCGTTCAAGACCGGGCTCACGGATCCCGGGCTGCCCCCCGCCGGGATGATCTTGGTGGCCGCGGCCGTAAGCGCGGCCCAGTCCATGTCGCCGAATTTCGTGTACGTGTCCAGATTCCCCGCTCTAGCATCCTCCTTGATCTTGGGCGAGCCGTTGAGGCAGCTGAGGCTGTTACAGCCGCTCGTGGAGACCTGGCTCGCGTCCTCGACGGTGAGACCTGGCAGTCCGGCACCCGCAGCGGGGCAGCCCCATCCGGCGTAAGTGTGTTCGTCCCCGTCGATGTAGGAGCTTCCGCCGATCTTGGTGGCGCCACGCGACGTGAGGGCGCCGAGGAAGTTGAACTGGGGTGTGTTGAGCGTCACGAGCGCGCCGATGCGGCGGCGTGCCTGCGCGTCGGTATTGCCGGGTAACTGCGCCACGCCCTCGGACACCAGGAAGAAGTCCTTGGTATTGAGCCGCGTGAGACGGACCGTGTCCACCGCGCTCCCGCCGGGAGTATACTGCCGCGTGACCATCTGTCCGTTGCCGAGCACGCCGTTCCAGCCGATGTTCCACCCGGAATCGGCGATGCTCCCCTGCGATGTCACCATGGCGTACATGCCGTACTCGGCCGCGGTGAGCGCGCGCGTTTCGAGCAGGGAGTTGCGCCCGATGCGGTATTCCTGCGTGGAGGCGAAGAACACGCCGGCCACGAGCGCGCCGATGACGACGATGGCGCCGATGGCCAGCGCGAGCGCCACCCCAGGGCGGCGCTGCGACAGGCGAAAACGCGAGACACTCCGAGACATATCGAGTCTCCTTGGCGTGCGAAGAGGGAACATCAGTTACGCACCGCGACGCTGATGGCGATCGAATCCTGGTGGATCGCGCTCCCGTAGCCCTGGGTGCGCATGGCGTCGCGCGTCTCCGCGCGAGCGATCACGTCGATCCGCGCGATCTGTAGCGGGTCCGCGGTCAACGCGCCGTCCACGTCGCGATAGCGGAACAGCAATCCCGATGTGGCGGTGCCGTCTACGGTGGCGTACGGGCCGGACACCGGCTGCACGGTGTTGCACTGCGGCACGCGCCCCGGGATGCAGTCGAAGTAGCCGAGATACCATCGCCGATCGCTTGCCTGATACCCCATGTACTGCGCCGTGTGGAAGAAGCGGATGGAGGCTCCGACGGGGATGGTGGGCTCCAGCGCACCGACCGTCTGAATCGTGATGCCGGCCGCCGCCTCTCCCGCGTTGGCCGTGTAGGTGGGACACGTGCCCACCGGGCCCACCGCCGCGAGCTCGTACGCTCGCCACTGGGCCGGAGCGACCCCGCTGTCGAAGATCATGATGGAGTCGCCCGCCACCGGCGCGGTGATCCACGAGCTGAGCGCGTTGTTGCGCGACAGGGCGACGGGCGGAATCACCATCGTGCCCGTGCCGGCGCTGACGACGCACGCGATGGAGGCTCCGATGGTTTCGCGGAAATTGATGAGCCGATCGGTGAACGCGTGCACATCGTTCGACACAGGCGACAGCGAGCGGAGCTCGCTCGGCAACACCTCGGAGATCTGCCGCATGCTGCCGCGCGCTTCCATGATCTCGCTCGTGTCGCCGTAGAAGCGCTGCTGCCGCACGATGACGGTGATCAGCGACCCGGCAACGAACGAGAGCAGCACGAGCGTGATCATGAGCTCGACGAGCGTGAAGCCGCGCCGGCGCGTCGTCATGGTGTGCATTGGACGAAGCTCCGGTAGCCCTGGTGGCGTGTGGACCGCATGTCGGTGAACGAGATGCTGTCGACGGCGAAGTAGAGGCGGGCGCTCACCTGCTGCACGCGCCACGCTTCGGTGACCTTGCGCGTAGTGGCGGTGCCGCTCGCCAGCGCGCCGCATCGCGCGCTGCGCAGCTTCTCGAAGCGCGTCTGCGCCACGTTGGCGGCCACGGTCTGGTAGCCGCCGCTCCCGATCATCCGCGACACGACCGCCGCCGTACTCGCCAGCCCCAGCACGCCGACGACGAGAATCATGATGGCGACGATCAACTCGACGAGCGTGAAGCCGCCACGGCGGCCCACCGAGCCGGCGGACGCATCCGGCAAGCGCATGCGCCCGGCGAACCGGCGCGGCGACGTTCGCGAGGCGACACGCCTTTTGGGGCGCGGCCCCAAGCTCTGGACCAACGAGAAAGCACGCATCAGAGACCACACTTTTGGGTGGAAATCTTGCCCAGCCCAAAGACACAGGCCGAGTCGCGCTTGGCGTCGCGTGCTGCCACAATAGCAGCCGTCGCCGGAAGTGCGACAACAAAACCCCGCGCATTGAATGCAATCGTGTCGGGGCCCGAAAGCACCACGCCGTGCTCGGCGTGGAGGTCGCGCGGGCGGCCGATGGTGTCCACCACGCCGCCGGAGCGAGTGATGCGGACCCAGACCACGTTCCCCTCGCGGACGAACGTCGCCGTGCGCCCGGTCTGAATCGCCGCCGCGCGCGTCTTGGCGAGATAGGTAGCCACGTTCTGCGTAGCCGAACGCACACCCAGCGACGTCATCATGCTGCTCGCCTTCGGGAACGCAATCAGCGAAACGATCCCCATGATGGCGATAACGATCATCAGCTCGATGAGCGTGAATCCACGGCGTGACGATGTCATCCGAATCCTGGCTCGGCGTTGGAGGTTGACCCGCTCCTTTGCGCGGTCTGTGCCAACGCGTAAGTCGTTGCGTTGCAACGGCTGCGGTGCACACGGGCGGAATGGAGCACCGCAAGAAGGTGCGAGGATGCAACTTTTTGCGGACCACCGGGGTGACAGGCGGCGGACGCGCGCATGTCCCACGGCCTCAGTGCTCCAGCCCGTACTCGCGGATCTTGTACAGCAGCGCGCGGTGGGAGAGCTCGAGCAGCTGCGCCGCACGGGTGCGGTTGCCGCGCGTGCGCTCGAGGGCACGCCGAATGAGCGTGCGCTCCAGCGATTCGCGCTGGCGCTTGATGGAGAGATCGTCTCCCATCTCGCGCGGAACGGGGGCGCCGTTGCCGCGCACGCTTTCGGGGAGGTGGCTGGGCTCGATGAGCTCGCCCGATGACAGCACGAGCGCCTGCTCCACGGCATTCTCCAGCTCGCGCACGTTGCCCGGCCAACTGTACGTGGCGAGCTGCCGCAGCGCGGCGGGCGAGAAGCCGGCCGGGTGGAGGCGCAGCCGCTCGGCGAAGCGCTGGAGAAAGTGCGTGGCGAGCTCGGGGATGTCCTCGGGCCGCTCGCGCAGGGCCGGCAGTCGGATGGGGACGACGTTGAGCCGATAGAAGAGATCGCTGCGAAAGCGCCCCGCGGGAACGTCGGCGGCGAGGTCACGATTGGTGGAGGCGACCACGCGCACGTCCACCGTGCGGGCGGTGTTCGCACCCACGCGGCGCACCTCTCCCTCCTGCAGCACGCGCAGCAGCTTGACCTGGAGCGAGGGCGGAACATCGCCGATCTCGTCGAGGAGGATGGTACCACCGTGCGCTTCCTCGAACAGTCCTGCTTTGTCGGCCGTGGCGCCGGTGAACGCTCCCTTCACGTGGCCGAACAGCTCGCTCTCGAGCAGCGTCTCCGGAATGGCCGCGCAGTTCACGGCCACGAACGAGCGCTCGGCGCGGGGGCTGGCCTGGTGGATGAGCCGCGCCACGAGCTCCTTGCCGGTACCGCTCTCTCCCGTGATGAGCACGGTGGAGTCGTGTCGTGCCACCTTGTGTGCCACGTCGATGGCGGCCTGGAGCAGCCGACTGCGTCCTACCAGATCACCCGATCCGCGGAGCGCGGTGAGCTCGGCTTCCAGGTGCTGTACGCGACGGCGGAGCTGTTCCCGCTCAGCGGCCTTGCGCACCGCCAGAATCACCTCGTCGGCGCGGAACGGTTTGGGAACGTAGTCGTACGCGCCCTTCTGCATGGCCGTGATGGCGGTTTCCACATCGCCGTACGCGCTCATGGCGATCACCAGGCCGCGTCCGCCGCTGGCGGCGTAGCGCTCGATCATCGTGAGCCCGTCCATGCGCGGCATGCGGAGGTCGCACAGCACGATGTCGGCGTCGCGTTCGGACAACCGCGCCAACGCATCCTCGCCATCGCTCGCGCTCGCCACGTCGTACCCTTCAGCAGCCAGGATCTGCGACAGGGTGCGGCGGAGCGACGGCTCGTCGTCCACTACGAGAAGACGCATGGCGTCAGTGCGCCGACGGCGATCGCGGCGACGCTGGCACCGGCAGCAGCATGACGAACGCCGCACCGCCCTCGCGCGCGTCCCGTACCCACACGGTGCCGCCCAGACTTTCGACCACGCGCGCGACGATCGCGAGGCCGAGCCCGGTGCCCTTCCCCGCCTCCTTGGTGGTGAAGAACGGATCGAAGATGCGCTCGCGATCGCTCCACGCGACGCCCGGTCCCGAATCGGCGACGACGATCTCGATGACGGCGGCCGGCTCGCCCACGGTGGCCAGCCACGCGCGCAGGCGCGCGCTGGGCTCGTGCGCGATGGCCGCATCGGGATCGTCGCCGGCCCGCCCGGCATCCGGTGCGATCAAGGACACATCGAACGGGCGCTCCCGTGTCACGATGTGAATGGTCCCGCGCTGATCGGTGGCGTCGACCGCGTTGAGCAGCACGTTCACCAGCACCTGATCCATCTCGTGCGGATCGCCCGCGATGGGCGTCAGCCGCGGCGCGAGTGCGAGCTCGAGCGTCACGCCCCGCAGCGCTCCCTGGTCGTGCAACAGCGTGCCCACCCGCCGGACGCAGTCGTTCACGTCGAGCCACACGGTGGACCGCCGCCGCGGCCGCGCGTACTCGAGCATGCCGCGCATGATCCGATCGATGCGCGTGCTCTCGTGCTCGATGCCGGCGAGCGTGTCCTCCAACTGGGGATCGCCGGCCGCGCGGCGCCGGAGCAGGTGGATGTAGCCGTTGATGGCGCCAAGGGGATTTCCGATCTCGTGTGCCACGCCGGCGGCGAGCCGTCCCACCCCCGCCATCTTCTCGAACCGCGCCACCAGCGCCTGCTCCTCGAGCAGGCGCGCTGTCATGTGATTCAGGCTGGTGGCCAGGCGGTTGAACTCCGCCACCGCGCTCTCGGGGACGCGGCGCGACAGATCGCCGCCGGCAATGTCCTCTGCCGTGCGCACGGCCTCGTCGAGGGGGCGCAACACGAGCGATCGCAGCTTGAGCGCGCTGAACCCCACGAAGACCACCACGTCGGCAAGAATGAGGAGCGCGAGCAGGAGCCACCCGTTCCGGCTGCCGAGGTCGTCCTGGAAGAGCAGGACGGTGAGCATCGCGAACAGGAGCGCGCCGGTGGCCACCACCGAGAGCCCCACCAGGATCTCCGTCTGCAGCGACACGCGGTGCGCGCGCCGCAGGCGGCCCAGCGGCATGGGAGGCGGCGGCGCGTGAGGATGGTGCTCGCCGGCAGCGGTGGCCGCGTGGTCGCGGGCCGATCGCGGCGCCGCCGAGGGCGAGGCCGTCGCGCCTGAGGCGGTCACGGCTGTCCTCCGTTCCCGTTCCCCTCGTACCGCGAGAGCTTCCGGTACAGAGTGGAAGGATCGATACCCAACACCTCGGCCGCACGACTCTTGTTTCCGCCCTCGCTCTGCAGCACCCAGCTGATGTACGCCCGCTCCACCACGTCGAGCGTGGGGTTAACTGGCGGGCGCTCGGCCACCAGGGGATCGGCGCGGCGGTCGGTCACCCGTTCCGGCAGCGCAGACACGTCGATCAGCTCACCCTTGGAAAGGATGACCGCGCGCTCCAGCGCATTTTCCAACTCGCGCACGTTGCCGGGCCAGTTGTAGGATTGCAGCGCATCCAGCGCCGCGTCGCTCAGTTGCTTGAGCGGCTCGCCGCGGGCGGCGGCTGAACGCTGCAGGAATGCCTCGGCCAGCAGCGGGATGTCCTCACCCCGTTCGCGCAACGGCGGCAGGTGCAGCGCGAACACGTTCAACCGGTAGAACAGATCGCTACGGAACGTGCCGCGCGTCATCTCCTCTTCGAGATCCCGGTTCGTGGCGGCGAGGAGTCGGGTGTCCACGTGGAGCACCTCCGTGGCGCCCACCGGAATGACCTCCCGCTGCTGGAGCACGCGCAGGAGCTTCACCTGGGTGGACGGCGTGGTCTCGCCGACCTCGTCCAGGAAGAAGGTGCCCTTGGCCGCGGCGACGAACAGCCCCACCTTGTCGCGCACGGCACCGGTGAACGACCCCTTCACGTGCCCGAACAACTCGCTCTCGAGCAGACTCTCGGGAAGCGCGCCGCAGTTGATGGAATGGAAGACGTTGTCTGCGCGCTGCGAGAGGTCGTGAATGTAGCGTGCGATGACCTCCTTCCCCGTTCCCGACTCGCCCTGGATGAGCACGGTCGATTCGGTGGGCGCCACCGTTTCGGCCAGACGCAGGATGCTCATCCAGGCGCGGCTCCGACCGACTACCGACGGGCTGCCCGAACGCTGGCGCCGCCGGATCTCCTGGCGGAGCGTGCGATTCTCGGATCGGAGCTGGCGATGCTCGACGGCGCGCCGCAGCACGGCCACGAGATCGTCGTTCGCGAACGGCTTCTGGATGTAGTGATACGCGCCCGCGTTCACCGCCTGGATGGCCGAGCGGAGATCGGCCTGCGCGGTCATGAGGATGACCGGCACGTCGGCGTCGCGCTCCCGCGCGGCGGTGAGAATGTCCAGACCCGTCACCCCGGGCATGCGCACGTCGGTGAGGACGATGTCCGGCGAGAGGGCGTCCAGCTGATCGAGCCCCTGTTTGCCGCCGTGCGCGACGTGGGGGTCGAAGCCCTCGTTCCGCAGGAGGATCTGCAATGTCTCCAGGATGCTGCTCTCGTCGTCGACCACCAACACCTGTGCCCGCGCGGGTGCGGTGCCGGTCATGCGGCCTCCTTCACGGTCGACTGCGCCCGCGGCAGCAGGATGGTGAAGCGCGTGCCGTCGCCTGAGCTGTCGAGCAGTACGACGCCGCGATGCGCTTCGATGGCGCGATGGACGATGGGAAGGCCCAGCCCGGTGCCACCCAGCTTGGTGGTGAAGAAGGGGTCGAACACGCGATCCCGGATCTCCTCGGCGATGCCGTGGCCCTGGTCGGTGACGCGGATGACGACGGCGTCGGCCGCCGTGCGACCGCCGCGTGGGACCAGATCGGTGCGCGACCCGTCGATCTCGATCGTCACCTGTCCGCGATCGGGCGATGCCTGAACCGCGTTGAGCACCACGTTGAACAACGCGCGATGCAGCAGGTCCTCGTCGCCTTCCACGAGGTGCTGGCCGGACGGCGCGGTGCAGACCACGCGCACGCCGCGCGATTGCGGATGCGCCGACGCGAGACTGGCCACCGCGCGCACGATCTGCCCCACGTCCACGCGTTCTACCTTGGTCACGCGGACGCGCGCAAAGTCGAGAAATTCGGAGAGGAGCCGCGACAGGCGATCCGATTCGCGCACGATGAGCGCGCTGAGGCGGCGTTCGTCATCCGAGGCGCCGGCCACGCGCGCAAGTTGTTCCACCGCGCTGCGGATGGACGCCAGCGGGTTCTTGATCTCGTGCGCGAGCGATGCGCTGAGCTCGGTGACGGCTTCCAGGCGTTCGGCGCGCAGCCGCAGCGCTTCGAGCCGCTTGTTGTCGGAGATGTCCTGGAAGATGGCCGTGGCCGACAGCCCCGGCGGCTCGTTGCTCTCCACGGTGGTGGTCGTGAGTCCGATCTGCATCACCTTGCCCGCGCGGCGGATGGTGGCTTCGCCGCGCGTGATGCGCGTTCCGTACTGGACGGCCTCCTGCAGCGCTTCGGCCAGCTCGCCGGCGGTGGTGGCCAGGAGTTGTCGGATGGGATGTCCCACGGCGGCGGCGACGTCGAAGTCCAGGAGCGCCCCGGCCGCCGGGTTGGCGTAGAGCAGCCGGCCCAGCTGGTCGACGGTGATGATGCCGCTGCGGATGTTGCGGAGCACGTCCTCGGCCTGCATCCGGGCGAGGGCGAGCTGGGCTTCCAATTGTTCGCGATCGTGCCCCGCCTCCTTGAGGCGCGCACTGAGATACGCGGTGCTCAGGGCCACGGCCCCAAAGACGCCGAGCTGCAGGAGCAGTCCCACGTCGATCTGGGATTGGTGGCCCCAGAGGACGTCCACGCAGTAGAGCGCAATGCCGAGGATCGCGACGCCCAACCCGTTCCCCACCGGGAGCAGCAGCGACGCACTGACGATGACCAGCACGTACAACGCGGCGAACTGTGAGAGGGCGCCGCCGGTGACGTGGACGATGGCGGTGACGAGGGCGAGATCGAACAGGGCCTGCAGGATGAAGAACGTGCGCCGCGGCGTGGCCGCCCGCCCCAGACTGAACCATGCGGAGGCGGCGGTAAACGCGGTGGCGAGAAACATCCCGAGCGCCGCGACGAGCGTATCGAGTGCGTCGGCTTCGCGCCACGAGAAGACGGCAGCGAGAAAGATCGCCGTCGCCAGCGAGAGGCGTCCGATGTAGATCCAGCGCAGAATGCGACCGGGCTGTACCATCCGGAGGTCGGTCCAGGGGGCGTGCGGCACTGGGCGCCTGCCTGGCGCATCGCGCGAGCACGTCGTGCCGCGGGCGACCGCTCGTCCATCGGCCGTGCCCGCGTTTCGCTATATTGTGGGGACGACCCACGGGTGAAGGAGTTACGTGCACGGCACGGCCGTTCCCCTGAGCGCGGGCGACATCGTACTCCGTCTGTTGGCGGTGGTCGTCCTCGTCTCCGCCAACGCATTTTTCGTCGCCGCCGAGTTCGCGCTCGTGGGCGCGCGCCGAAGCCGGATCGACGCCCTGGCCGCGGCGCACGACCGACGTGCGGTGGCCGTCCAGCAGACGATCACCCACCTGGACCGCTACATCTCGGCCACGCAGCTCGGCATCACGCTGGCATCGCTGGGGCTGGGGTGGGTGGGCGAGGCCACGATCGCCGCCGTGTTGGACCGCGTGCTCGCCGCCTTTGGCTACACGGCGCCCCCGCTGGCGGAGCACACGGTGGCGGCCGCGACCACCGCGTTCTTGCTCATCACGTTCCTGCACATCGTGTTTGGGGAACTGGCCCCCAAGTCGATGGCGCTGCTCAACCCCGAAGGCGTGAGCCGGTGGGTGGTGTACCCGCTGCGCTGGTTCGCCGTCGCGATGAAGCCGTTCATCGCGCTGCTCAACGGCACGGCGACCGCCGTGCTGCGCATGGCGGGACTGCAGCCGGTGGAGGAGAGCGCGCGCGTGCATTCGCCCGAGGAAATCCGCCTGCTCGTGATGCAGACGCGCGCGCACGGGCTGTTGGGCGTCACGCCGGGAGAGATGCTCGCCGGGGTCTTCGAGTTCCAACAGAAGCGCGCGCGCGACGTGATGCACCCACGCACGGAGATCGTCGCGCTTCCCATCGATGCGACGCAGGCGCAGGTGTGGGAGGTGTTGCGCTCGGAACGATACTCGCGCTACCCGGTGTACCGCGAATCGCTGGACGACATCGTGGGCGTGTTCGTGGCCAAGGATCTGTGGGTGGCCGGTCTGGATGGCGGTGTGCCCGCGGACTTCACGCTCGAGCCGTACGTGCGCGATGCGCTGTTCGTCCCCGACAGCCGCGCCGCGGAGCGTGTGTTCGACGATCTGCGGCGCACGCGCGCCCACCTGGCCATCGTGCTCGATGAGTACGGCGGGACGGCGGGGATTCTCACGATGGAAGATCTCGTGGAGGAGATCGTGGGCGACATCGCCGACGAGTACGACCCCGCCACGCGCGAGGCCATGGAACTGAACGGCGTGCTCGAGCTGGCGGGCTCGCTGTCGCTGATCGATGTACGCGCCGACTACGACATCCGCATCCCCGAGGGCGGGTGGACCACGCTGGGGGGCTACGTGTTCTCGGAGCTGGGCCGGCTCCCGTCGATGGGCGACCGGGTGGGCTACCCCGGCGGCGAGTTGGAGGTGATCGCAATGGACGGGCGGCGCGTAGCGGCGGTGCGCGTGCATCCGGCGCCGGGAACGCCGGCCGGGGAGCGCGCCGACCACGAGGGCGCGGGTGACGAGCGCTAGCGCGCCGTCGGGGCTGCGCGTCACGCCGCGGATCACCATTCCGCGCGCCGAGCTGGACATCCGCGCCACGCGCGCCGGGGGGCCGGGCGGCCAACATGTGAACACCTCATCCACGCGGATCGAGATCACCTGGCATCCCGCGGAGAGCGCGGTGCTGGCCGGCGCGCAGCGCGCCCGCGTGCTGAACGCGCTGCGCGCCCGGCTCGACGCCAGCGGCGCGATCCGCATCGTGGCGAGCGAACATCGCAGCCAACGCCGGAACCGCGAGGCCGCCGAGACGCGGCTGGCCGAGATCGTGCGCGACGCGCTGAAAGTGCCACGCCGGAGAATCCCCACGCGCCCCACGCGCGCGTCGGTGGATCGCCGGCTCGAGGAGAAGCGGAAGCGCAGCGATCGAAAGCGGCGTCGGGGACCCGTACGGGGAGACGAATGAACATCCTGGTGCTGAACGTGGGGTCGTCCACACTCAAGTTTCAGCTGGTGGCCACCGACGCCGATCGCATGGCGTCAACCACCGACGTGCGGCTGGCGCGCGGACAGGTGGAGCGGATCGGCGGGGAGGCGGTGTACACCTTCGCGCCCGCCGACGGGCACGCGATCCGCGGCACCGCTCCGCTGCGCGACCACCGGGCGGCGGTGGGGTTCGTGGTGGAGTGGATGGCGAGCGCCGACTCCGGAGTGCCGATCGGGAGTCTGGCGGAGATCGACGCGGCGGGGCACCGCGTGGTGCACGGCGGCGAGCGGTTCACGCATTCGGTGCGGATCGACGACGCCGTGCTGCGCGGTATCGAGGAAACGATCGACCTCGCCCCACTGCACAACCCGCACAACCTGAGCGGCATTCGCGCCGTACGCGCGGTGCTCGGCCCGGAGATCCCGCAGGTGGCCGTCTTCGACACGGCGTTCCACCAAACGCTGCCGGAGCGCGCCTATCTGTACGCCATTCCGTACCAGTACTACCGGCGGTATCGCGTGCGCCGCTACGGCTTTCACGGCACGTCGCACCGGTACATCGCGTACCGCTACCGGCAGCTCACCGGACGGACGCGGGATGAGACGCGGATCATCACGCTGCACCTCGGCAACGGCTGCTCGGCGTGCGCGATCGCGAAGGGCGATTCGGTGGACACCTCCATGGGCTTCACCCCGCTGGCCGGGCTGGTGATGGGCACGCGCTCCGGCGATCTGGATCCCGCCATCCTCGACTACGTGGCATCCAAGGAAGGGATGTCGCTCTCCGAGGTGGAGGGTATGCTCAACAAGCAGTCGGGACTGCTGGGGATTTCCGGGCTCACGAACGACATGCGCGAGCTGTTGGCCGAAGCGGAGGAGCACGACGACCGGCGCGCGCGGCTGGCGATCGAGATCTTCTGTCATCGCGCGCGCAAGTACATCGGCGCGTACCTCGCGGTGCTCGGCGGCGCGGACGCGGTGATCTTCGCTGGCGGGATCGGGGAGAACGCGCCCGCCGTGCGCGCGCGCATCGTCGAGGGGTTGGAGGGGATGGGCGTGCGGCTGGACGACGCCACCAACACGCGCATGGTGGATCGCGCGGAGGGGCGCATCAGCACGGGCGAGGGCCGCCCCGAGGTGTGGGTGATCCCCACGGACGAGGAGCTCCTCATCGCGCGCGATACGTTCCGCGTGGTGCAGGGGCTGGAAACGCGCTACTGACGCATGCCGGCACGGACGAGCGGGTCCTGGACGCGGCTGGAGGTGCAGCGCGATTTCGGCCGCCGGCTCCGGGCCTGGTACCGCCGGCACGCGCGCGACCTCCCGTGGCGCCGCACGCGCAATCCGTACGCGGTGCTCGTGTCGGAGCTGATGCTGCAGCAGACGCAGGTAGCGCGCGTGCTGGAGTACTATCCCGCGTTTCTCGACCGGTTTCCCACGTTGGAATCCGTGGCGCGCGCAGCGCCGCGGCGCGTGACGGACGCGTGGAGCGGACTGGGCTACTACGCGCGGGCGCGGCGTCTGCACCGTCTGGCCCGGCTGGTGGTCCGCGAAGGCGGGGAGGGCACGCTGCCCTCGAACCCGGCGGCGCTGCGCGCCCTCCCCGGCATCGGTCCGTATACCGCGGGCGCGGTGGCGTCGTTCGCGTTCGAGCGGCGCGCCGCGCTGGTGGACACCAACGTGGCGCGCGTGGTGCGACGCGCCTTCGCGCCACGCCTGGATCCTCGAACGGCGCGTGGCCAGAGGCGGCTGTGGGAGATCGCGACCGCGCTCCTCCCGCGCACCGGCCGCGCCACGTGGGTCCACAATCAGGCGCTCATGGAACTGGGCGCGCTGGTGTGTACGCCGCGCACCCCACGCTGCGACGGGTGTCCAGTGCGTTCCGTGTGTAGCACCGGCCGGCGTGCCGCCCGGCTGGCGTGAACGCCGTCGGCGCGTATGTTTTGACCGTCCCAGCCCACACGCCCGGCCACACACTGGCGTCGTGTTCGGGAAGGACGTCGGCGTGCACGGACGGCACGCCGGACACCGGCCTCGCCTCGCACGGCTCGCATGTTCCAGAGCGGCACTCTCACTGATCAGGCCATCCGCGACACGGTGCGGGCCGTCTTCAGCGCGGCCCGCTATGATGACCGCCGCTCGCTCGGGCAGCGGCTCTGGGAATGGACGCTGCAGCACGTCATCTCTCCCGTCTTCTACTGGCTGGGCCGGATGTTCAGCGCCGCATGGGGACGCACGGAATTTCGCTGGGCCCTGCTGGTGGGTCTCGTGGTGCTGGTGGCGCTCTCGATCTGGCGGTTCGTGGTGGCGGCGTACGACGATCCGCGACGGGCACGCCTGGCCATGTCCGGCGGCGATGTGCGGCGCCACGGTGGCGATCCGCTCGCCACGGCGCAGCGGCTCGCCGCGGCGGGAGACTTCACCGGCGCGGCGCACGCGCTGTACGCGGCGCTGCTGCTGGCCGCGGCGCGGCGCGAGCGCTTGGAGCTGCACCCGTCCAAGACGGTGGGCGATTACGCGCGCGACCTGCGCGGCCGGTCATCGGACCTGTTCGCGCGCTTCCGCGATTTCGCCCGGTCGTACGAGTTCGTGATCTACGGGCTGGGCGAGTGCGACCGCGAGCGCTACGAGCGGCTGTGGACGCTGGCGTCTCCCATCGTGACCTCCCATGGCTGATGTGGCCCGCCGGCTGCTGCGGCCGCGCATCGTGCTCCCGGCGGCGGCCGTCGCGATCCTCGTGGCCGTGCTGCTGGCGCCGGAGCCGTACGCCGGCAATACGATCACCACGCTCACCACGTACCGCGCGGATCCGGCCGGTGCGCGTGGGGTGTACGAGGTCACGCAGCGGCTGGGCTGGCACACGCAACGACGCACCCGCCCGCTCCTGGACTCGCTCGACACCCGGGCGGTCTACGCGGTGCTCGCGGCGCCGCAGGCGATGACGGACGCCGAGGCCGGCGCGCTCCTGGGCGCCGTGCGCCGCGGTGCCGGACTGGTGCTCGTGCTGGGCAATCCGGTGCCGCTCTTTGGCGGCGGTGCCGCGCAGCCCATCGCCGACTCGCTGCAGATCACAGCTTCCCACCCCGTCATGGCCGATGTGGCACTCGATGCGGATTCCCTCCCAATCGACGGCGGCCTCTCGGAGCATGAGCTGCCGCACCGCTACATCCGCGTGACGCCGGACTCCGCGCTGGCCGCGGACTCATCGCGCGCACCTCGCCCCGAAACCGACACGACGGTCCACTACGCTGGGGATACGGTGTTCGTGGGACTCGCCCGGCCCAAGGCGCACCCGGGCGACCGCCCGCTGCCCGCCGTGCTAGGCGTTCCGCTGGGTCGCGGTCGCATCGTCGTCATCGCCGACGCCGACCTGCTTCGCAACAGCAGCCTGCGGAAGGGCACATCGGCCGTGCTGTTCGTGCGGGCGCTGCAATGGGCGTCGCCCACTCCGCGTCCGGCGCTCGTGTTCGATGAATATCACTTCGGCATCCACGCGGAGGGCCGCGGGCCGGAAGCCGTGCTCCGCGACGCGCTCCTGCACACGCCGGCCGGGCGCGCCGCGCTGCAACTCCTCGTCGCGGCCGCCGTGCTCCTCCTGGCGTTCGGCATTCGCGCCATCCGGCCGACGTCCACGCATCGGGTGGAGCGACGCTCGCCGCTCGAGCACGTGGGCGCGCTGGCAAGCGCGTACGAGCAGGTTCACGCCACGCGCACCGCCACGCGGCTCCTGGTGCAGGGGATGCGGCGCCGGCACGCGCCTCCCACACGAGCACGGGAAGACGAAGACGCGTTTCTCCGCACGGTGGCCGGCCAGCATCCTTCGTTGCGCCCCGACGTCTCACTCGTGCGGCATGCACTCGGCGCGCCTCTTCCCACTGCCCAGTTGGCACCGCTCGGGCAGGCCATCGACCACATCGACAGGACACTCTCCCGGTGATGACAGCCGAACAGATTGCGGAAGCGGCGGCGCGCGTACGACACGCCGTCGGCCAATACGTGGTCGGGCAGGACGCGGTGATCGACGAGGCGTTCGTCGCGTTTCTCGCGCGCGGGCACGCTCTGCTGGAAGGCGTTCCCGGCACCGCCAAGACGCTCCTCGTCCGCACGCTGGCCGCCGCGCTGGGCGCGCGGTTCGGGCGCATCCAGTTCACCCCCGACCTCATGCCGTCGGACATCACCGGGGTGACGATCTATCGCGACGGCGGCCAGACGGCCGAGTTTCGCGCCGGACCCGTGTTCAGCGACCTTCTGTTGGCCGACGAGATCAATCGCGCGCCGGCCAAGACGCAGGCGGCGCTGCTGGAAGCGATGCAGGAGCGGCAGACTACGGTGGACGGCACCACCCACCCACTGGGCGAGATGTTCACCGTGTACGCCACGCAGAATCCGGTGGAGTACGAGGGCACGTATCCGCTTCCGGAGGCGCAGCTCGACCGCTTTCTGCTCAAGATTCGGGTGGCGTATCCATCGGCCGAGGCGGAGCTCACCATGCTCGCGCACGCCGCGAGCGGGATGGACGCCGACCGGCCGGGCGGGCCGAGGCTGGAGCCGGTGATCGACGCGTCCACGCGGCAGGGGCTTCGCGCCGCCATGGAACAGGTGCGCGTGGCGCCCGAAGTGCAGGCGTACATCAGCGCGATCGTCCGCGCCACACGCGACGAACCGGCGCTCACGCTGGGCGGGTCACCGCGGTCGAGCGTGGCGCTCCTGCGCGCCGCGCGCGCGGCCGCGTTGCTGGCCGGCCGCGACTTCGTGACGCCCGACGACGTGAAGGACTACACGCTCCCCGTGCTGCGGCACCGTGTGTTGCTGTCGCCGGAGCTCGAGGTGGAGGGACGGAGCTCGGACGACGTGCTGTCGGGGTTGCTCGCGCGTATTCCGGCCCCGCAGTGAGTCGCGCCGCGTGAGCGTGTCGCACGGTACGGTAGTGCATCGCCGTCTTGCACTGCTACGCGTGGTGCCGACGCGCCGATTGGCGCTCCTGGTGGCCGTGGCGGCGCCCGTGTGGGTGTTCTCCGCGAGCCGGGCGGGCGTGGTGATCGCCACCGCGGTAGCCGCGGCGGCGGTGGTCGCAGCCATTGCGGACGCGCTGTTCGCGCCCACGCCGCGGGAGCTCCTGGTGGAACGCACGTTCGTGGAGACCATCGGCATGGGCGAGGAGAACGGCGGCGCATACACGGTGCGCTCGCTCCATCGCTCGCCCGTCTCCGTGATCCTGTACGACGCGCTCCCCGCCGCGCTGGAGCGCGTGACGTCGCTGCCGGCCGCCTTCGTCGTGCCCCCCTGCGGGGAGACGGAGATTGCGTTCGTCGCGCGCGGGCACGTGCGGGGCGTGTTTCCGCTGGGCCCGGTGGCGTTGCGCGCGGCCGGGCCGCTCCGGCTGATGCGGCGGACGATCCGCTTTGCGCTGGACGATCGGATCGCGGTGGTCCCCTCGGTCCAGGGCGTACGCCGCTACCGCCTGCTCGCCGTGCAGCACCGCAGCGTGGACACCGGCGTGCGCGTCACGCGCCGGCGCGGCGACAGCACCGCGTTCGCCGGTCTGCGCGACTACGCGCGCGGCGACGATCCGCGCCACATCGCGTGGAAGGTGTCGGCGCGGCGCAACAAGCTCACGACGCGCGAGTTCACGGTGGAACAGGGGCAGACGGTGATCCTGGCGATCGACGCCGGCCGCCTCATGACGCAGCTGTCCGACGACACGTCGCGGTTCGAGCTGGCGTTGTCGGCGGCATCGATCCTGGCCAATGTGGCGGTGCGCTCCGGCGACCGGGTGGGGCTCATCGTCTTCGATGACGCCATCCACGCGTACGTGCCGCCGGGGGAGGGTGCCGGTACACTCGCCGCCATCCGCAACGCGCTCGTCCCCGTACGGGCCACGATGGTGGAGCCCGATTACGCGCTGGCGTTCCGTACGCTGGCCAGCCGCTACCGCCGCCGCTCGCTCATCGTCCTCTTCACCAATGTCATCGACCCGCGCGCGTCGCGCTCGGTGATCGCGCACATCGCAGCGAGTCGCACGCGCCATCTCCCACTGGTGGTCGCGCTCCAGAACCCGCAGCTCATGTCGGCGGCCGTGCCGCGCGTTGCGGAGAAGGTCGCTGCGCTCTACGAGCACGCCGCGGCGGAGGAGCTCATCCAGGCGCGTTTGGAGGCGTTGCTCCAGATGCGGCGCGCCGGTGTGGAAGTGGTAGACGCACCGCCGCACGTGATGACGGCGGCGTTGGTGAACCGCTACTTGGAGATCAAGGCGCGCGGCGCACTGTAGCGCCCCGCGAAGCCGAGGTAGAGCACGATCGCCAGCGCGGTGACGAGCGAGATGACGAACTTGGCGGCGTGCGAGATGTGCGGGTTGGGGGAGACCAGGCCCTCCAGCGTGCCGGCAACCGCCAGGAACAGCGTGGAACATCCGATCAACGTGATGGCACGGCGGCCGCGCGCCACCAGTGCCTCCCGGCGTGTGAGCGCGCCGGGCAGCAGAATGGCCGAGGCGATCAGCAGCCCGGCTCCGCCTGCGATCGTGATCGCACTCAGCTCCAGCACGCCGTGCGGCGCCACGAAGGTGAGCATCTGATTTGCGATCCCGTAGTGGCTGTACAGCCCGAGCCCCGCCCCGATACTGATCCCATTCGCCACCAGCATCCGAAGCGTGAGCCAGCCTGCCGTCGCGCCGCCGGCGAAGGTGACGAACGTGATCTGCACGTTGTTGGCGATGATGCCGCTCGCCATGACCGGGCGCATGAAGTCTTGCACATCAATGTACTCCGCGTTCCCCGCGCGCGCGCGCCGCGCGCCGTCCTCCGCGCGCTGGATCATGCCGTCGCCCAGAATGCGGCGCGCCAGCACGGCGTCGCGCGCGGTGGCGCGGTACGATGCCGCCATGGGAACGAACAGCAGGATCGCGGCGATGCCGATCGGCAGGCGGGAGCGCCGGACCTCGGCGGGCACGGTCCGTGCGAAGAAGTGGCCCACGGCCCGCGGCGTGAGCGGGGTGTGCCGATAGAACAGGTTGTGCGCCGACGCCACGAGCCGGCTGAGGTAGAACTCCGAGTCGAGCGCCCGCCCGCGGGCCGCCGTCTTGAGCCGCGCCAGATCGGTGGTGACGGCCCGGTACTCGGCAGCGAACTGCGTCACTTCGGCTTCGGGCAGGCGCCGGAGTCCCCGCCGCCGTACGTCGGACACCCGGGCGGCGAACGCGCTCCAGCGTGCCGCCCCCCGCGCCACGATGGCGTGCTGCTCCCGCGCGGCGCCGGTCTCCCCTCGCGCCGCCACCCCCGCCTCGCGCGCGCGTCGCTCACGGTCGTACAATCGCAGCAGGAGATCGAGCGTGGGGTGATCGCCGGCATCCAGCCGCGCACGAAACCGCGTCGCCAACTGGTCCATCATCGCGAGCGCGCGCGTGGGGTCCAGGGATGACCGCCGTGCCAGAAAGCGCTCCAGGAGCACGTACTCATCCTCGGTGAGCGTGGCCGAGATCGTGGGCACCGCCGCCGGCGAGGACGCACGCGCCAATGCCGCCGCGTGCGACGGGACCGTGACCATCCGCTCCCGCACCACGATCGTGCCCGCCACCAGATCGCCCAGGCGTTTCCCTTCCCGGGTGAGCGCCATGCTCGCGACGCCCACGCCATACGTGGCCGGTAGAAAATCCACGATGCGCACCAGATTGCGAATGGCCGACGCGCCGAAGTTCATGGAGAAGCCGCCGTCCCGCACCACGCGCACGTGCATCAGGCGCTTGCCCGGCGTCTGGCCGTCCCAGAACACCTCGAGCAGAACGTAGTAGCCCCACACGAACGCGAAGAGCCCGAGGATCATCGCGGCCGCGAGCCATGGTCCCATCGCGACGACTGGTCCACGAAGCCCCAGGCGGGTGACCCATGGCACCCCCATGCTGACGATGAACACCAGCACCAGCCCGGCCACCATCATGACGAGCACGTCGATCATGGCGGCCACGCCGCGGGAGCCGATGCCGGCAATGGAGTACGAGAAGGCGACGAGCTCCGGCGTCTCGACCTCAATGTGCTGGTCGAGCGACGCGATGCGCGGTGCGGGAGGCGCCGAGGCAGGTGAGGACACTGGGGGGTCGCGAGAGGATGCCGCGGGAGCGCTCGTCGGAGCGCCCGTGAAGGAGCGCCCCATGATGGCGCAGCGACCGAGCGACCGCAACGGTGCGCGCGGTGAGCAGCGCTGGTCCGCCCCTTGCGGAGTTTTGTTCGCCTAAGACGCCGCGGGCCATGGGGAGCGCCTTCCATCACACCGCACGCTCCGCCCCGCGTCGCGCATTTCACGCACGAGGATCTCATGCTCCGCCGGATTTCCGCGGCGCCGCGAGCAGTCGGTTCCGTTGCCGCTCTGCTGGCGGCGCTCGGGGCGCTGCCCGCCCCCGCCGCCGCGCAGTACTTCGGTCGCAACAAGGTGCAGTACGAGAACTTCGACTTCGACGTCCTGCACACCGACCACTTCGACATTTTCTACTATCCGGTCGAGCAGCAGACTACCGAGGACGCCGCCCGGATGGCCGAGCGATGGGAGACGCGCCTCAGTACGCTGTTCCACCATGCGTTGTCGGAGAAGAAGCCGTTCATCTTCTACGCCAACCAGCCGGACTTCCAGCAGACGAACGTGATTGGCGGGCTGATCTCGGAAGGGACGGGCGGCGTGACGGAGGGGCTCCGCAATCGCGTCGTGATCCCGTTCACCGGGTCGTATGCCGACAATAATCACGTGATCGGCCACGAGCTGGTGCACGTGTTCCAGTACGACATTGCGGAGTCGACCACGGAGGGTGGCGGGCTCCGTTCGATCGACGCCCTTCCGCTGTGGCTCATCGAAGGGATGGCGGAATACTTCTCGATCGGACGCCGCAGCAGTCTCACGGCCATGTGGATGCGCGACGCCGTGTTGGCGAACGATTTCCCCACCATCAAGCAGCTCGGCAGCGATCCCCGCTATTTCCCGTACCGCTTTGGGCAGGCGCTGTGGGCCTACGTGGGCGGACAGTGGGGCGATCAGGCGGTCGCCGACATCTACGTCGCCTCGCTCAAGGGCGGGTTTGACGGCGCCATCCGAGGCGTGCTAGGCATACCCGTAGACACCCTGTCCGCCATGTGGGCCCGCGCCACGCACGACGAATACCTGGCCGCCGCGCAGCAGCGCACCGCGCCGCGCCAGGCAGGCACCCCCATCGAGGCAGGGAAGAAGAACGACGCCGAGATGAACGTCGGGCCCGCCCTCAGCCCCGACGGACGGTACGTGGCCTTCTACTCGAGTCGGGGGCTGTTCGACGTCAATCTCTACCTGGCCGACGCGCACACGGGGGAGGTGATCAAACAGCTCGCGAGCCCCAGCACGGACCGACACTTCGACGCGCTCAGCTTCATCAACTCCGCCGGCGCGTGGTCGCCGGACGGACGCAAGTTCGCGTTCGTGGTTTATGTGGACGGCGACAACCAGATCGCCATCCTCGACGTCGCGAGTCGCAACGTGGAGCGGCGGGTGAAGATCCCCGGGGTAGGCGCCATCTCCACGCTGGCCTGGTCGCCCGACGGCAGCCGTCTGGCCGTCTCCGGCATCCGGGGCGGGCAGAGCGATCTCTACGTGTACGATCTGCGGAACAACACTACACGCGCGCTCATGAACGACCGGTACGCGGATCTGGAGCCCGCCTGGTCGCCGGATGGAACGTCCATCGCCTTCATCACCGACCGCGGCGAGGGAACGGACTTCAGCACGCTCACCTTCCGGCCCATGCGGATCGCGGTCGCCGACGCGACCACCGGGGCGGTGCGTGTGATTCCCATCTTTCCCAATGCGCGGCACATCGACCCGCATTTCTCGCCGGATGGCCGGGACATCTATTTCGTGGCCGATCCGGACGGGTACAGCGACATCTATCGTGTGACGTTGGCCACCGGCGAGGTGCATCGGATCACGCACGTCGCCACGGGCGTGAGCGGGATCACCGAGCTGTCGCCCGCCATCTCGGTCGCGTCGCAGAGCGGCCGCATGGTCTTTTCCGTCTTCGATCACGAGGGTTATGACCTCGTCGGGCTCGAGCCGGCCCAGCTGCAGGGTGAGCCGGTGACGCTCGCCACCGCGGCGCCCCCGCAGGGCGGCGAGCTGCCGCCGTTCCCGCCCGAAGGCACGCAGATCGTGAGTCGTTATCTCGATGCCCCCACGCTGGGGCTGGTACGAGACACCACCTTCGCGACCAACGACTATCACCCGTCGCTCGGCCTTCTCTACGTAGGGCCGCCCTCCGTCGGCGTCACGTCGAGCACGTTCGGCACTTTCGTGGCCGGAGGAGCATCCGCCTATTTCGGAGACATGCTCGGAAACCGCACCCTCGGCGTCGCGCTCAACGCCAACGGCGAGTTCAAAGACATCGGAGGGCAGGTGCTGTTCCTGAACGCCAAGCACCGGTGGAACTGGCTGCTGTCGGGCGGACGCATTCCGTACATCACCGGATTCCAATCGGTCGAGCAGACGGAGATTCCGGCGGCCGGCGGGGGCACGGTGCCGGCGCTCATCGTACGGCAGGCACTGCAGCACGTCTTCAATAACGAACTCTCGTTTGCCGCGCAGTACCCGTTCAGCACCACACGCCGTCTGGAATTTGGGGCCGCGTACCGGCACATCGGTTTCGACGTGGAAGTCGACAGCATCGTGGTCCTCTCAAACGGGCAGACCATCGCCAGCGGCCGACAGGATCTGGGCGGCCCACCAGGGCTGAACCTCGGCGAGACCAATGTGGCGTTGGTGGGCGACAATTCTTACTTCGGCTTCACCGGCCCCACGGCCGGCATGCGCTATCGCTTTCAGGCGTCCCCCACGTTCGGCTCGATCAACTTCACGAGCGTGCTTGCGGACTGGCGCCGATATTTCTTTCACAACCCGTTCACGCTCGCGCTGCGTGGGCTTCACTATGGGCGCTATGGCGGCGGCAGCGAGGACGCGCGATTGGCGCCGCTTTTCGTGGGGGACCCGCAGCTGGTACGCGGCTACAGCTCAGGTTCGTTCAGCGCGTCGGAGTGCACCGGCACCGGGAGCAGCGCGCTGCAGTGCCCCGAATTCAATCGGCTGATCGGCAGCCGCATTGCCGTGGCCAATCTCGAGCTGCGCATTCCCGTGCTCGGAACGAGCCAGCTGGGGCTGATTCCCACGCGCGTGCTCCCGTTGGAGATCGCGCCGTTCGTGGACGCGGGTCTGGCGTGGAGCGCGGGAGACTCCCCCACGCTGCGCTTCGAGCGCAACACGGTGGACCGCGTGCCGGTCGTGAGCGCCGGCATCACCAGCCGCGTCAACCTGTTGGGGTTCGCGATCATCGAGGTATTCTGGGCCCATCCCTTCCAGCGTCCGCAGAAGAGCGGCGTGTGGGGACTGCAAATCGCGCCGGGGTGGTGAGCCCCGGCGGCGCGTACCGCCGTCGCGGCTTTGCACCCCGGCTCGATGCCGGGTAGGTTACCTGTTCAGGCTGCGCGGGGGGCGCCGCCGCGCCTTGGGAGAGACATCACGACAACCAATGTCGATGGGAACTGACGGCTGCCTGTCGGCCTCCGACGTACACCAGCTCGCCCTGCTACGCACGATCCTCGGTAATCTTGCCGACGGTGTCATCGCGCAGGATGTTCAGGGCCGGTACGTCTACGCCAACGACCGGATGGCGCGGATGAGTGGCTATGCGTCTGCCCAGGAGATGCTCGCCGCCCCGCCACGACACTTCCTTTCGCGCTTCGAGCTGCTGGACGACGCGGGAAACCCCCTTCCGCTCGAGCGCCTGCCTGGCCGGCGCGTGTTCGCCGGCGAAGACACCCCCACCGAGCTCATTCGCTTCCGCGACCGCATCTCGGGCGACGAGCGATGGTCGCTCGTGAGCGCGCGGGGCGCCGAGCTGGGCGGCGTTCCGGTGTCGATCAGCACGGTGCGCGACGTGACGGCCACCCGACACAGCACCCGCGCGCTCGAGGCCGGCGTGCAGCAGCAGACGGCCATCGCCCGCCTTGGGGAGCGCGCGCTCGTGGGCGTCGAGCTCGACGTCCTGATGCAGGAGGCCGTCGAGCTGGCCGCGCACGGGCTCGACGCCGAGCTGTGCAAGCTGGTGACGGTGATCCCCGACAGCGACGACCTGTTGCTGCGCGGCAGCGTGGGATGGCCTGACGATCTGGTCGGCCACACGCGGGTCCCCGGCGGGCGGCGCTCCGTTTCCGGCTTCACACTGCTGTCCGGAGCGCCAGTGGTGGTGGAGGACCTGGAGACCGACCAGCGGTTCGCGTCTACCGATCTCTTGCGGGCACAGGGCGTCCGCAGCGGTGTGAGCGTCATCATGCACGGGCGGAACGGTCCGTTTGGCGTCCTCGGCGTCCACACGCGCCGCCATCGGACTTTCGCGGCGGAGGACGTCGCGTTCGTCCAGGAGATCGCGAACGTGCTCTCCACGGCGCTTGCGCGTCAGCGCGCGGACGCCGTGCTCCGCGAGAGCGAGGAGCGCTTCCGGACGCTCGCCGACAGTGCGCCCGTGATGCTGTGGGTTACGGATGCCGAAGGACAGATGGTGTTCGCCAACCGCCAGTGGCGATCGTTCGTCGAGCCCGCCGTCGCGTCGCGCGTGGGCAGCACGGGCGCGTGGATCGACGTGATCCATGCCGAGGATCGAGACCGCGTGGAAGCTGCCGTGCGCGCCACGTTGACGGAGGGCGCGCCGTTCCGCCAGGAGTTCCGCCTGCGGAACACGAGCGGCGACGCGCGCTGGATGCTCGCCCACGGTGAAGCACGCGCGCGCGTCGGCTCGCAATCGCCAGGCATGGTCGTCTCGGCCGTGGACATCACCGATCGCCGGCGGACGGAAATGGCGCAGCAATTTCTGCTCGACGCCAGCATGCTGCTCCATGCGTCGCACGACTATGAAGCCACGCTGGTGAACGTCGCGCAGCTCGCGGTGCCACGTATGGCGGACTGGTGCGCCGTGGATCTGCTGCTGGACGACGGCAGCCTGGCCCGCCTGGCGGTGGTGCACGAAGACCCGGATCGGGTGCGGTGGGCCCATGAGCTGCAGAAGCGCTATCCGGCCGACCCCGATGCCCCGCACGGCGTCCATCACGTCCTCCGCACCGGCCAGCCCGAGCTCCTCTCGACGATTGCGGACGAGATGCTTCGCGCGGCCGCGCGTGACGAGCACCATCTGGCCATGTTGCGACAGGTGGGCCTTCGCTCGGCCATGGTCGTGCCGCTCATGGCCCGGGAACGCACGCTCGGCGCGATGACCTTCGCGGTCTCGGACTCGGGGCGGCGCTTCGATCAGCACGATCTCGACGTGGCCGAGGACCTGGCCCGGCGTGCCGCCTCGGCCATCGACGTCGCCCGGCTGCTGCGCGACGTGCAGGAAGCGCACGAGTCGCTCGAGCTCCAGGCGGAGGAGCTGGAGCAGGCACTCGAGGAGTTGGAGGCGGCGAACGAGGACCTCACCCGGCAGGGCATCGAGGCCGAGCGCGCGCGCGCCGACGCCGTGGCGGCCAACCGCGCCAAGAGCGAGTTCCTGGCGATGATGAGTCACGAGCTGCGCACGCCGCTCAACGCCATCGGCGGGTACACGCAGCTCCTCGACATGGGCATCCAGGCACCCCTCACCGAGGAGCAACGGTTCTACCTCGACCGCATCTGGAGAAGCCACCGCGCGCTGCTGGCGCTCATCAACGATGTCCTGAACTTCGCCCGGCTGGAAACCGGCCATGTCCACTTCGAGCCCGACGACATCGCGATCGACTCCATCCTCCGCACCATGCACGAGCTGCTGGAGCCGCAATTGCGCGACAAGAAGCTGTCGTACGCGTACAGCGGCGGGGACGCGCAGCTAACGGTGCACGCCGATCTCGAGAAGGTGCGACAGATCGTGCTCAACCTGCTCAGCAACGCGGTGAAGTTCACCCCGCCCGGGGGGCGCATCGAGATGGGGTGGACCGCTGCCGACGACCAGATCCGTATCGCCGTGCGCGACACCGGGCGCGGGATCGCGGCCGACAAGCGGGAAGCCATCTTTGCACCGTTCGTGCAGGTGGACCGGCAGGTAGCGGGCGACGGGACGGGTGTAGGGCTCGGGCTGGCGATCAGTCGCGACCTGGCGCGGGCCATGGGCGGCGACCTGGTGGTCGAGAGCGAAGAAGGTGTCGGTTCCACGTTCACGATCATTCTGCCGCGCCGCGCCCCCTCCGGTTCGCTCACCGAGGCTCGCGATGCAGCACCCCACGCCTGACGACCGCTCCCGCCCGGGGCGGACCGCCCCACGGACTCGCGACGAGGTTCCACCGCCCGCCACGGTCGAGGCGCTGCAGCGTGCGCTCGCCGTGGCGCGCGACCGTACCAGCTTTCTCGCGGCCGCGAGCAAATTGCTGGCATCGTCGCTCGACTACGAGACATCGCTGGCCACGGTGGCGCGCATGTCGGTGCCCCGTCTGGCCGACTGGTGCAGCGTGGACGTGGTGGAGAGCGACAGCGTGCGGCGACTCACCGTCGTGCACGCGGACCCCGCCAAGGAGCAGCTCGCGCGCGCCATGGTCCAGCGCTACCCGCCGGATCTCCACCGCGCGGAAGGAGCCGCCAAGGTCCTGCGCACTGGGCGTCCCGTCCTGCTCTCCCACATCGACGAGAGCACCCTCGCCGCGATCGCCCGCGACGACGGCCACCGTGCCATGCTGCGCGCGCTGGGACTTCGATCCGCCATGATCGTACCTCTGGTGGCTCACGAGCACACGCTCGGTGCACTGACCTTCGTCGCCGCCGAGTCGGGACGTGTCTTCGGCGCGGACGACTTCGATTTCGCCGAGGATCTGGCCGGATGCGCCGCCCTGGCCATCGAGAACGGCCGACTGCACACCGCGGCGCTCGCGGCCAGCCAGGCCAAATCGAGCTTCCTGGCCGTGATGTCGCACGAGCTGCGCACGCCGCTCACGTCCATGATGGGTTACGCGGAGCTCATTGCCGACGGGATCACCGGGCCCGTGAACCCGCCGCAGGAAGAGCAATTGCATCGCATCATCGCCAGCGGCCGGCACCTCCTCACGCTGATCGAGGAGATCCTGACGTTCTCGCGCCTGGAAGCTGGGCATGATGACATCCACCTGCACCCCGCCAGCCCCACCGACATCGCCCAGCGCGCCATGGCACTCACCGAACCGCTGGCCGCCGACAAGCGGCTGCGGTTCGCGCTGTCCACCGACGGCGCACCCGCGGAGATGCTCACCGACATGGGCCGCGTGCAGCAGATCCTCATCAACCTGCTCGCCAACGCGGTCAACTTCACGGAGCGGGGTGAGGTGGAGCTGCAGGTCCGGAGCGACGGTGACGGCGTCCGCTTCGACGTCCGCGACACCGGGCCGGGCATCGCGCCCGAGTTCCACGAGCGCATTTTCGACGCCTTCTGGCAGGTGGAGCATCCGGAGCGTCGACACCGTGGTGGCACCGGGCTCGGCCTCACGGTCTCGCGCCGGTTGGCACGGCTGTTGGGCGGCGATGTGACCCTGTGCAGCGCGCCCGGCGCGGGGAGCGTGTTCACCCTGCGGCTGCCACTGCACGGGTCGTGGTAGCGCGACAGCGCTTCGTGCGCTGCTCGCGCTTGCGCGCTGTGGTGGGCGTCGGTGCGGCGGGCCTTCTCCTGGCGTCGGCGGCATTGGCCACGACGCTTTTCACCGGCGACGCGGCTCCGGCGGGACGCGTGCCCACGCGCGCCGCGGCGCTCCGCGTGGGCGGCGTGCGCTGGTGCGAGCCATCCGGATGGCGGAGCGGCCGGGCCGCCGATCTGGCGGTCGACTCCCTGCTCTCCACGATGTCCGTCCGCGCCCGGGTGGCCCAGCTGGTGATGCCCTGGATCCCGGGCGGCCTCGCGCCGCACGAGCGCGCCATGCACGAGGCGGAGCAGTTGGCGCGCGCAGCAGGCGTGGGCGGATTCATCGTGGGACGCGGCGATGCCGCCGCCACGCGCAGCGCGATCGAGCGTCTCCAGCGTGCAGCCGCCGTTCCACTCCTTATCGGGAGCGACCTGGAGTGGGGTCCCGGGATGCGGCTCACGGGCACGACCGTATTCCCGGGCAACATGGCCCTCGGCGCCACGCGCGACACGGCGCTGGCGTACGCGCAAGCGTGCGCCACGGCGCGCGAAGCGCTCGCGGCGGGGATCACGATGGCGTTCGCGCCGGTGGCCGATGTGAACGTGGATCCCCGCAATCCGATCATCAACACGCGCTCGTATGGCGAGGACCCGCGCCTGGTCGCGGCGATGACGCGTGCCACCGTGCGCGGGTTGCAGGACGGCGGGATGATCGCCGTGGTGAAGCACTTCCCCGGCCACGGCGACACGCACACCGACTCGCACGTGGCGCTGCCGGTGGTGCGCGCGAGTCGCGCCCGCCTCGACTCCGTGGAGCTGCGTCCCTTTCGCGCCGCGCTGCGCGCCGGCGTGGGCGGCGTGATGACCGCGCACGTGGCGCTGCCCGCTATCACCGGCCGCGCCAACGTGCCGGCCACGCTGTCGAGCCGCGTCGTGGCGGGACTGCTGCGCGGTGAGCTGGGGTTCGACGGGCTGGTGGTGACGGACGCACTCAACATGGCCGGCGTGGAGGTGTCGACGCCCGGCGAGGTGGCGGTACGGGCGGTGGCCGCGGGCGCGGACGTGCTCCTCCAGCCGCCGGGGACCGAGCAGGTGATCGACGCGCTCGTCCGCGCGGTGCGCGCGGGGCGCATCTCCCCGGCACGGCTGGACTCCTCCGTTCGCCGCGTGCTGCGCGCCAAGGCGCGCGTTTCGGCGGGTGCGCCGCCGCACGCACTGCCGTCGGACTCCGCGCGCCGCGCCTTCGACTCGTTGGCCCACGTCATCGCGCGCCGATCCATCACGCTCGTGCGCGACCGCGCTGATCTGCTGCCGCTGCGACCCGATTCGGAGCCGATTCTGTCGGTGGTCTTTGCCGAGCGCGGAACGCCCGCGCCGGGAGTGGAGTTCGCGCGCGTGCTCCGTGCGAACGGGCGGCACGTGCGCCAGATGGTCGTCGCGCGCTCCGATGCGGCGCGCCTGCGCGCGGTGGAGGAGGCGGTGCGTGGCGCGCGCGGGGCCGTGGTGATCTCCACGTACGCGCACGCCGCGCCGGGCGCGGGCAGGGTGGGCGTCCCCGCGGCGGTGCGCGCCACCATCCGCCGCGTCGCCGCCGAGCGGCCGCTGGTCTACATCGCCTTCGGCGATCCGTACGTAGCGGGCGAGATGGCCACACCCGCGGCCGTGCTGTTGGCGTGGAGCGATGCGGCGGTCGCTCAGCGCGCCGCCGCCCGCGCACTCACCGGGGCGGCGCCCATCACGGGCCGGCTCCCCGTGAGCCTGCCGCCCGGTTACAAGTTTGGCTGGGGGATGGCGCGTGGAGTTCCGGACGCCGATACGGCGGCCTGGACGCCCTGAGCGTCATCGCACCGCCACGCCGCGTGGCGCAGCCGTTGATCCTCGCCCCGTAGATCATCCAGCGCGTCGTCCAGCGCGGCACGGCGCGAGGCGAGCCGGGCGGTCAGCATGCCGTCCTCGTCCACGGGCCAGATGACGCCGAGCACCCGGCGCAGTCGCGCGACGGCACGGGCGTCGCTCACGTTCACCCACCGCGCGGCGCCGCGCACGATCCCGTGTGCGCGCGACTGGGCGGCGAGCAACACCAGATCGCGGCGGGTGGCTGCGGATTCGTGATCGCCGTCGGTGGCGCCCGCGCGGCACGCTTCCGTGCGGATGGTGGCGAGCCCGCTGTCGCGCGCCGCGCGGACGGCGGCGAGCAGCCGCGTTGGCGACACGACGCGCCCCCAGCCGTCCAGCGGCACGGACGCTTCGCTCACCCGCCGCACGAGGTCGTACGGCGTGAGTGCGCGCCCGATGCCGTAGCGCGTGAGGAACCACTCGCGCATGGAGTCATCCACCGGCGATACATCGTCCAGAATGCGCACGAGCGAGCGGCCGGCCTCGCCGGAGATGTCCGGTGGGGTGACGGTGACGTAACCGGTCAGCATATCATCCTGCACCGACGACAGGTAGCCGTTCGTCCGTCCCTCACGCGCCAACGACACGGCCACCAGCCAATCGACACTGCGCGCGAATACTTCGGCCGGGCGCTGCGCGTGCGGCGGACTGTAGTTGTTCTCGGGCAGCGGTGGGATGAGCACCGCCGCGGTGAGCCCCCGAAGGGACGCGGCCAGCGGTCCCTTGGCGTCGAGGATCGCGCGGTCGGTGGCGTACTGGGCGCGCGTGCCGTAGCGCGTGCGCGCCACCTGCCAGTCCAGATCGTGCGCCACTTCATGCGCGATCGTTCCCGCGCCCGTCCCAACGGGTAAGAAGAGCGTGCGCGTGTTGGGGTCGTGGAAGGCCAGCGCCGCGTCCTTGAGCGGACTGTCTCCCACGTGGATGTGCAGTCCGGCCACGGTGAGCGACGGAATCACGCGCTGCATGTCCGCCAGTGCCGACGCAATCATCCGGCGGTAGTACGGCCGCCATGAGGCGGGAACGTTGGCATCGAAGGTGACGGCGGCCAGTCCGAACCGGTCGTGCAGATCCTTGTCCGATGGCCCGGGCCACCCGGGGAGCCAGACTTCCTCCTGCGCGTACGCACGCATCGCGACCGCCGCCGACAGCGCGGTGAGCGCCGGGATCTCTCCCGCGCCGTCCGACTCCGCGTCGAGCACGTCGAACTCGGCGGCGAAGCTCTCCTCGTTGCGCGCGAGCGCGGCGAACCGCTCTCGCGCAGCGCGCCGCGGGAAGGAGAGATGATCGTTGCCGCGGAGACTGCCGCGGTAGCTCGCGATGGCGACGACGATCGGCGCCTGCGGCGGAGCATGGAAACGTGCGGCCACTGCCGCGGCGCGCACGGCCGCCGCGCGGGCGAGGAGCGGCCGCGGGCCTGCGTGCTCTCCTTCGCGCGGAGCGTCGGCGGCCGCATCGCTTGCCGCATCGGTCGCCGCATTGAGAGACGCGCCGGCGTGGCCATCGGCACGTAGATCGGCAGCGCTATCGACAGGCGTGGGGGCAGGCGCGCCGGCGTCCCCTTCAACCACCTCCGAAGCGGCAGCGTAGACCTGGCTGGCGGATCCGCTGTCGGCGGCGGTGAGCTGACGGATGTCCGCCAGCACGCGCGGCGCGTCGGTCATGGCGTGGCGCTGCAGATCGGAGGGCAGCGGGTCCATGGGCGAGCGCTCCACCTGGAACTGGCGTCCCGCGCGCCAGGCGGTGATGAGCGCCAGCGGATCGCGCCCTTCCGCGCGCGCCGCCTTCAGCAGCGCCAGTGCGTCGTCGTGCGCCAGCCGTCGGTCGCGCACGAGCGCCGCGACACGCGCGGCGATCAGCGGCGCGCCATGGCCGGTGCTGTGCTCGGCGGCCGCCAGGGTGTAGGCCAGCCGCACCGTCAGCTCGCCCGCGCGGGGATCGTCGGCGCGGGATACGGTGCGTTCCACCAGCGCCAGATGCGCCCTTGCCGCCGCGTCGGCGAGCGCCGAATCCGCCCGGCCGGCGTGGAGGAAGACGGCCGGATCGATGTCGTACGATCGGCCATCGAGCGTGCTCGCGAGCAGCGCCCACCCCAGGCGAGTACGCAGAGAATCCGACAGGCGCGGATCGGATCGCGCGAGCTCGATGAGCCGGAACGGACTGCCCAGCCCCAGCCGGAGCCGCTCCAGGTACGTGAGCGCCACGACGGTCGAGTCGGACACGTCGGCTGGCGAATCGGCGTCCCGCCCCTGCTGCGCCAGCTGCGCCGCAAACGACCGACCGGCACCCAGCTCCGCGGCCAGCTCCGGCCCCACCGACAAGCGCTCACACGACGCGAGGCCCGCCGCCATGACGGCGAGCAGCACGGGGAGCAATCGGCGGAAGCGAGGCATGGCCATGGTTGACTGCGCGGAGAGACGGGCGACGGACTGACATCGCGATGCGGATCGGCGGTGGGCCGATGCGGCACGTCCGAACATCGCGGCGCCCATGAGTAAGATACTCTTGGCCGGCGGGAAAGTTGCACTCGGCCACGTAGCCCGCGCCGCCTTTGCGCGCCTTTGCGCCGCCATCCCAAAGACGAGCGGCGCGCGCGGTCGTCATGCGGTAGATTCCCGCCATGCGACCGGCCCTGCGTACCACCGTGCGTCTCGCGATCCGTCGCGCCATGCGTGCCGGCTTGCATCCAGCCTTGCATCCGGCCGATCGCGGTCGCCACGCAGCGCCGCCGCCTCTCCACGCGGAGGTCGTGTGCTGATGCACCACGGAGCCGAGCTGGAGACGCCCGTTCCAGTGGTGGAGTTGGGGAGACTGGAGCGGAATCTCGATCGCATGGCGGCGTACGCGGCCGCTCACCAGTTGCACCTCCGCCCGCACATCAAGACGCACAAGTCGCCGTGGGTGGCCGGTGAGCAGCTGCGCCGCGGCGCGGTCGGCCTCACGTGCGCCACTCCGCGCGAGGCGGAGGTCATGGCGTCCGTGTGCGGCGACCTGTTGGTGGCGTACCCTCCCGTGGGAATGCCGCGGGCGCGCCGGATCGCCGCCGTCGACCCGGCCGTGCGTCTCACCGTGGCGCTCGACTCCGTGTCTGCCGTGGACATGGTGGCCGCGGCGGCGCGGGACCACGGTCGCGAGATGCACGTGCTGGTGGAGGCGGACCTGGGGATGCACCGGGTGGGCACCGCGACGATCGACGCCGCCATCGTCGTGGCGCGCGCGGTGCGGGAGCGGCCGCCGCTGGTCTACGACGGGATCGCGTTCTATCCCGGACACATCCGCGAACCCGTAGAGCAGCAGGACGACAAGCTGGAGCACCTCCAGACGGATCTCACGGCGTTGTTGGAGGCGCTTGCCGACGCCGGGCTGCCGGCCACGGTGGTGAGCGGCGGATCGACCCCGGCCGCGTGGAGAATGGACGAGATCTCCGGTCTCACCGAGGTGCGTCCCGGGACGTACGTGTACAACGATCGCGCCACCGTAGAAACCCGGGCGTGCGAATGGGAGGATTGTGCGCTCACCGTTCTCGCGACGGTGGTCAGCACGGCGGTGCGGCGCCAGGCAGTGATCGACGCCGGGAGCAAGGCGCTCGGACGGGAACCCTTACCCGGCGGAGAGCCCGAAGGCTATGGCGCCGTGCTCGACCACCCCGAGGTGCGCGTCGTACGCATGTCGGAGGAGCACGGCATCTTGGACCTCAGCGAGACCGCGTGGCGCCCGGCGGTGGGAGACACCGTGCGCGTCGTCCCCAATCACGTCTGCGTGACGGTACACCTGCACGATAGCGTGCTGGGCGTGCGCGACGGGCAGGTGGTGACGGCATGGCCGGTGGCCGCGCGGGGCCGATAGGACGCGATACTCAGGTGGAGGCGAGCGTGCGCAGCACCCCGGCGTCGAGCGCATGTCCGCCGTCAAAGCGCACGCTCTCGAATGAGACGCCGGCCTGGCGGAGCCGTTCTTCTTCCTGGGCGCATCGTGCGGGGTCGGCCAACGCATCACGCGTTCCGCGCACCAGCACCAACCGTAATCCCTGGAGCCACGGCGCATCGATGAGCGGCGCCTCGGGCGGGAGGAGCGCCGCCCACGCGACGAGGCGCCGCGCGCGTCCGGGGTGCCGCACGACCCAGCGCGTGGCCGTCGCGACTCCCTGCGAGAAGCCCAGCACGTTGAGGGGCGCACCGCGCGCGACGGCCGGTGCGCACACCTGCTCGTACACCGCATCCAGGAATCCAAGATAGTCGTCGATGTCGGCCAGGCGGTCTTCGCGCGTCATCCAGGACGCGCCCACGCGGCCCGGCTGGGCACCGGCACGCTCGAGATAGAAGCGCGACAGTCCTTCCGGCGCGACCACGAGTCGCGAGCCATCCACCAGTGGCTCGCAGCGCGTGAGAAAACGCGATGCGAGTTGAGCGTAGCCGTGACAGACGAGCCACACCTCGCGGGCGGCGGTCGCGTCTTCCACGCCAGCCGTGAAGTAGCGCGCGGTACGCCGGACCGCGATGTGATGTTCCCGGTTCATGCGCCCCTAACCGTCCACACACACCATCTCGCGCCGCGCACGCAGATCGGAAGCGATCGCGCAGATGTCCGGCTCCATGGCCGACGGCTCCGCCGCCCGCTCGACGGCCTCCCTGCGCGAGAGCGCCCGCGCCTCGGCCTCGAACTCGCACGAGAGCTTGCCCAGGCCGTGCTTCTCCGCGCGCTGCGCGCCGCGGGCGAGAAGCACCTCCGCTGCCTTGTAGCGGCCGAAGGCGCGCATCCCGCGCGCGGCGAACAGAAGAAACTCCGCCTCGCCGCGTACCGGAAACCGGGTGCTCGACAGCTCTCGGTAGTAGCTGTCGAACGCCGCCTGGTCACCGTCGGTGGCGGCGAGGTCCATCAGGTTGACCAGCGCGTGCTGCCGGAGGTGTGACTCCTGCGCCGTGGCGGCGACGATCAGCTGCGCGTCGCGCGCCGGGCCGCGGTAGCCGAGTTCGCAGAGCGCCAGCGCAAGATCGCTGAGAGCGCGATCACGCGCCGACGGCGTAGGAAGACTGGGCAACAGCTCGTGCAGCTGACGGGCAGCGCGCGCATGCTCGCCGCGACAGCCCCACACCACGGCCATCTCGTGCATCACGATCGCCTCCACGCCCTCGAACCGGTACGCGCGCGCTTTGCGCTGCAGGGCCTCGAGACGTTTCTCCGCCTCAGGGACATTCCCTCGCAAAAGCACGAGCGAGGCCTGGGCGTGCTGCGCCCGGAGTTCGCTCTCCACATCGCCCGCCTCCCGCGCAATCACCAGCGACAGCCGGTAGGCGTCCAGCGCGTCGTCGAGGCGACCCAGGATGCGCAGGCAGATCCCCAACCGCCGGTGCACGGCGGCGCGGGTGCTCGGCTCCTCCCTTTCGCTCACCAGCTCGAGCGCCGTCTGATACACGTCGACGGCCAGCTCCCACCTCCCCTCGTACTCCAGCTCCCGCGCGTAGGCGAGCAATCGCGGCGTCACGGCGCGCGTGCGCCCGAGGTCGGTGTGCTCCAGCGCGTCGATGATGGACTCCAACAGCGATGCCGTGGCGGGGAGGATGTTGTCCTTGGCCACGTACGACCGCACCGAGCGCACGTGACCGGGATCCACGTCGCGCGGCAGCAGCAGTGGCCCGGTGTAGGTGTCCAGCAACCGCAGTGTGACGAGCCCGGCGGCCACGGTCGCGTACTCCACGCCTAACGCGTCCAAATCCGTAAGGGCGGTAAAGAATGGCTCGTGACGGAGGCTCATATGGCCGGAGAACCACGGGGACGGGGACGACAGCGACAATGCCGCCACCGCGGCGGCATCGTTTTGCTCAAATTAGAGACGGGTAGGGATTCAGCAAGGCGGCGCGTCGGGGCGTCCGGCGCCGGCGCATCAGCGCGGCGACGCCGAGGTCCACCCACGCTCCGCCAGTCCCTTGAACACCCACCAGATGCTGAGCGCCGCGAGCGCCACCGTCTGGCCGTCTCGATCGAACCGCGGGTTCACCTCCACCACGTCCACGGACCGAACCGCGGCGGAACGGCCGGCCAGATACGCCGCGTGCAGCCAGGTAGTAACGTCAAGCCCGCCGGTGGCCGGTGCACTGACCCCAGGAGCGTGGGCCCGGTCCACCGCGTCCACGTCGAAGCTCACCATGAGCGCCGCGCCGGGCACGGTCGCCGTATCGTAGACCTGTTGCACCACCGGCGCGGAGAGCGCGTCGCGCCACACATAGTCGCCCCCGCTGCCGCGCACGAAATCCAGATGCGCACGCGCCGTGGAGTGGCGCAGCAGGCCGGCCACCGTATAGCGCGCACAGGCACGCGACGCGTGCTCCAGCGCCTGGCGAAACGGCGAGCCGGAGTGTCCACCTTCCGGGCGCGGCGCCCGCACATCGGGGTGCGCATCCCAGTTGAGAATCGCCACCCGTCCGCTCGACTTCCCGCCTTCCGCCTCACGACCTGCTTCGCGACCCGCGTACGCGAGAAAGTGGCCGAAGGCCGTCTCGTGCCCGCCTCCGATCACGACCACAAAGCTCCCCCGCGCCAGATGCGGCGTCAGCACCGCCGCCAGATGGCGCTGATCGATCTCGACGTCGTCCGTCGTCTGGATATCGCCCAGATCGGCGGTCGCGCCGAGGAGAGCGAGGAAGGCCTCGCCCGTCTGTGCGTCGGGGGTCAACCGGAACAGCCGCTCGCGGACGGCAGCGGGGGCATCCGCTGCTCCCGGACGTCCGCCATTCCTGCGCACCCCAGCATCGGATGGGAAACCCACCAGCACCATCGCGGGCGCGTCACGGGGCGTGAGCGAGCGCCCCAGGAGATCGCCGATGCGCGGATCGTCCGCGCTGGAGTGTGCGGCCGCGGAGGCGCCGCCCTCTGAGCTGCCGCGCGCCGAGCCGCCGCCCGCGGCGTCCGCCCGAGAATGAGCATCGTTCATCCGGCGAATCTCGGCGGAGGCGTGCCCGCGCGCCAGAGCGCGGGCACGTCCGCCCGATGTCTACTTGCTGGCTGCCGCAGCTGCCTCCCCCACCGGTCGGCCGTCCGCATCGAGCAGCTGCACGTCGCCCAGCTTCAGCTCGCGAATCCCCGCTTCGATCTTCGACCGATCACCCACGATCACCCATACCAGGTGCGACGGCTGCACCAGGTCGTGCGCCGCCTTGTTGACCTGCGGCAGTGTGAGCGCGCGCACCGCGTCCGCGTAGTGGTCAAAGTAGTCGTTGGGTAGTCCGAACTGCACGATCTCTCCCACCGAGGAGGCGACGGCATTGATCGTCTCCCACCGCCCCGGCAAGCTGAGCGTGAGGTTGGCCTTCGACTTGGCGAGCTCTTCGGCCGTGACCGGATGCTCCGCCACGACGCCCTGCAGCTCGTTGGCGACTTCCTGCAGCGACTCCTTGGTCTTGTCCGTCTGCACCGGCGCATACGCGATGAACGGTCGCTGGCCCTGCGTGTCGAACAACAGCGTGAAAGCGCCGTACGACCAATGCTTGTCCTCGCGCAGATTCATGTTGATGCGGGAGGTGAAGCTGCCGCCGAGCACGTCGTTCAGCAAACCGATCGCGATCTCCTCGGGATTGTTCTTGGGCGGCGCCAGATTGCCGGCGAAGATGATCGACTGCTGCGCCCCGGGCCGGTCGATGAGGTACACCTTGGAGACGGGCGCTTGCGCCACGGTCCCGATATTCTTCTTGGGCACGGTCCCCGCCTTCCAGTCCTTGAACAGCCGCTCGAGCTTGGGCGTGATCTCCTGCAGCGTGGTGGCCCCCACCACCACGAGCGTGGCGTTGTTGGGCTTGAACCAGGTGCTGTGGAATTTCGCCAGCTGGTCACGCGTGATGCCCGACACCGATGCTTCCGTTCCCGATCCGGTGAGCGGCACCCCGTACGCGTGCCCCTGCCCGTACAGCAGCACGGGGAACACGCGGAGCGCGATCTGGATGGGCGAGGCTTTCTCGCGCTGAATCTGTACGAGCTGCTGCTTCTTGAGTCGGTCGAAGTCCGCCGCCGGGAAGGACGGGTGCAGCACGACGTCGGCAAAGATCGCCAACGACGAATCCATGTTCTCCTTGAGCGTGGACAGGAACACGGTCGATTCGTCCACGCCGGCACCCGAGCCGAGCGAGGTTCCGAGCTTCGCCAGCTCGTCGCTGATCTGCAGCGCCGAGCGCGAGGTCGTCCCTTCGTCCAGCATGTTCGACGTGAGACTGGCGAGCCCCGGCACGCCCTGCTGGTCCGCGGCGTATCCGGCGTTCACCAACAGGTTCAAGCTCACGAGCGGCACCGACGACCGGTGCGCCAGCACCACCTTGAGTCCGTTGGACAGCGTGGCCGTCTCGAGCGTGGGGAACCGCGGCGCGGGCGGCGCCGCCACATCGGGCAGCTTGGTCCGGTCCACGTTCGACGCCACCGTGGAGAGCTTGGGGTAGGGGTGCACCTCGAGCGCGTACACGCCGTCGGAGAGCCAGCTGTTGGCCGCCTGCTTCAGCTGCGCCGGCGTTGCGTTCGCGATGCGGTCACGCGTGGCCTTGTAATGGTCGGGATCCCCCGCATAGACCGCGTTGGACGCGAGCACATCCGACTTGCCGCCAAAGCCGCCGATCCGCTCCGCGCCGCGCGTGAAGCTGGCGCGCGCCTGCGTCTTGATGCGCGTCATCTCGTCGGCCGTGGGTCCGTCACGGAGAAAGCGCGCCAGTTCCTCGTCCATGGCGGCTTCCACTTTGGACAACTCGGTGCCCGGCTTGGCCGACGCCGACAGGATAACCTGGCTGCCGATCTCCCTCTGGAAGATGAACGCCGACGCGTCAGTGGCGATCTGATCGTCGTACACCAGCCGCTTGTACAGGCGAGATGTCTTGCCCGAGCCCAGCACGTCGGTCACCAGGGCGAGGTAGGTGGCGTCGGCGCTCCCCCACTCCGGCACGTTCCACACCTTGTAGATGCGCGCCTGCGGCACGCGGTCCTGCATCACCGTGCGGTGCGTGCCCGTCATCTTGGCCACCCACACCTGCTGTTTCTCGATCGGCGGTCCGGCCGGGATGTCGCCGAAGTAGCGCTCGACCTTCTGCTTGGCCGTCTGCGCGTCGATGTCTCCGGCGACCACCATGACGGCGTTGTTGGGGCCGTAATACGTGTGGAACCACTCCTTCACATCGTCCAGCGACGCGGCGTTGAGGTCCTCCATCGAGCCGATGACCGGCCACGAGTACGGGTGACCGGCCGGATACGTATTCTCCGCGATGATGTTGAACACCTGCCCGTACGGCTGGTTCTCTCCCTGACGCTTCTCGTTCTGCACCACGCCGCGCTGCTCGTCGAGCTTGGCCTGGTCGATGGCGGCCACCAGGTGCCCCATGCGCTCGGACTCCATCCACAGAACCAGATCCAGCGCTGGCGTGGGGACGTTCTCGAAGTAGTTGGTCCGATCGTTGTTGGTGGTGCCATTGAGACCGGTGGCGCCCACCTTCTCCAGCGGCTTGAAGTAGTCGTCGTTGTAGTGCTCGGTCCCGTTGAACATGAGATGCTCGAACAGGTGCGCGAACCCCGTGTGCCCCGCACGCTCGTTCTTGGAGCCCACGTGATACCAGATGTTGACCGCCACGATGGGCGCCTTACGGTCCTCGTGCACTAGCAGCGTGAGGCCGTTGCCGAGCACGAACTTCTGGTATGGAATGTCCAGTGCAGGGGATGGGGCGAGGGGCGCGGCCAACGCCGGGGAGACCGCCGCTGGCGCCGAAGACTGTGCCGCGGTCGCCGGTGCGGCGGCACCGATGAGCAGGAACAGCAGGGCGGTCCGGGCGGGTGAGCGAGGCATGGAGACCTCCAGGAGGAAGAAGTGACGACAGGTGCGACGTGCGAAGGAGCGGCGTGATGGAGCAGCATGGGTTCTCCCGCGGTCGTCCTCCGGCGGGAGATGGAGCGTGAACCCCTACGCGGCAAGTGACGACGACGTTTCTTCGACACCGCCCGCGCCCGCCGCGTTGTCCGGCGCATCGTCCGAGGGGCCCAGGCCGGCCACGCTCCCGGTGGTGGTGAACGCCGGCGCGCGCCAGGGAGAGCGCATTGCCGCACGGCTGGCGCGCGTCCCGGGGCTGGCGGTGCGGCTGCGTTCGCCGTCGCGCATTGGCAGCACCATCCGCGCGCTGCTCGACGAGGGCGCCCCGCGCATCGCGCTGGCGGGTGGCGACGGCACACTCCGCAACGCGGTGTCCAGCTTTCTCGATGCGTCAGCCGAGCTGGCGCTCATTCCCGCCGGCACGCTCAACCACTTTGCCCGCACGGCGGGCATCCCGCTGGAGGCCGAAGCGGCCGCGCGCCTGGCCCGCGACGGCACCGCGGTGCCGGTGGACATCGGCGTGCTGGCGGGCGAGCCGTTCCTCAACTTCAGCTCGTTGGGCGCGTATCCGTTGTTCGTCCGTCTGCGCCATCGCATGGAACCACGGCTCGGCTACACCCTGGCGAGCGCGGTGGCGCTCATGCGCATGGTGACCCGGCTCCGCGCCTTCGACGTGGACGTGGAGGTGGATGGCGCGCGGAAGCGATATCGCTCTCCGCTCGTGCTGGTCGCCGTGGGCGAGCGCACGCTCCCACTCGCGCAACTCTGGCGTCGCGCGCCCAATGGCGAACGCGCGCTGCACGTGCTGGTGGTGCACGGTCGGCCGCGGCGGCAGCTCGCGGCGATGGCGCGCGCCGCCGTCGCGCGTCAGGGCGCACTCCCTACCCTGGAGTCGTCGGCGGTGGAGAGTCAGCTGGCGCGGCACTGTACGGTTCGGCCGCGCGGTCGCGCCCGGCTGGTAGGTGCGGACGGCGAACTCCTGCGGATGCAGCCGCCACTGGAGTACCGCTACGCCGCCGGCGCGCTGCGGGTGGTGCTCCCGCGCGGCGAATCAGGCGATCAGGTCTTGTGACGGAAGATGATCCGACCGCGACTCAGGTCGTACGGCGAGACCTCGATCGTCACGCGATCGCCCTGCAGGACGCGGATGCGGAATCGTCGCATCTTGCCCGCGATCGTCGCGAGCACGTTGTGTCCGTTGGTGAGCAGAACGCGAAAGGTCGCGTTCGGCAGTACCTCGGTGACGGTGCCCTCGAGCTGAATCGCCTCTTGTTTTGCCATAACATTGGAAGCTACGCGGGTTCGCGAAGGGCGTCAATCGCGCGACGTGGCAGGTAGTCCCCGGAGGGGCACGTTTCCGCGCGCCGCTCACTCGCGACGGTCAGACGGATCGCCACCGCGTGTCGCCGCGGGCACCACCCCTTCGCGCGGTTCCGGCGGCGGCGGCGCAGCCAGGTCGCCCGATTGCAGACGTGCGAGCCGCGCGTCCACGTCGCCCAGCAACTGCTCATAGCCCTCTTCGGCGAGGAGGCCCGCACGCAGGCTCTCGATGAGCTGCTCCCGCTCCGCGAGCAGGAGTTGGCGCCGTGTGCGGTAGAGCTCGTCATCGTGCAGTTCCTTCCGCTCGACGTGGAGCGCGCGCAGGATTTCCTGCGCGCGCTCCACGCGCGCCTCGTATTCGACGCGCAGCGTCCGCGCCACTTCGGGGTCTACGGTCTGCGCGCGCTCGAGTCCCGCCAGCTCCCGCAGACCGGCATTGGCCGCCTGCAGCCGCCCACGCCAGAGCTGAAAGGCGGCACGCGCTTCGTGCGCGCGCACGATGCCCAACCGGCGGAGGAGTGGCCCCATGGTGAGCCCGTTGAGCAGGATCGACAGCACCACGACACCGAACGTCATCGTCGCCAGCAGTCCGCGAAGCGCGAAGTCGCGCGGAATGCCGAGCACGAGCACCATCGACAGGGCGCCCCGCAGACCGCCCCACGTGAGCACGGCTGCCCACGCCGCCGGCACGCGCTCGCGCGTGCGGGCCAGCAGGGCCGAGACGGCCGCGATCACGGTTCCCCGCCCCACCAGCACGGCGGCGTATGCGAGCAGGATCACCGGCCACGACCTGGCCAGGGCGCTCAGCGACACCTCGAGCCCGATGAGCAGGAAGACGAGCGAATTGAGCGCGAACGCGACGTATTCCCAGAACGTCTCGACCGCGATCCGCGTGGACGGCGACATGCCCGTCCGCGCGCCGTAGTTCCCCGCCAGCATTCCCGCCGTCACGGTGGCGATCACGCCCGAGAAGTGAAACTGCTCGGCCGCCAGAAAGGAGCCGTACGCGGCCACGGTGGTGAGCGTGATCTCGATCATCGGATCGTCGATCCGCCGGATGAGCTCGGACGCGGCCATGCCGACCACCGCGCCGATGACGGCCCCCGCGCCCACGATCAACACGAAGTTCTTCACCAGCGCACCGGGGGACACGGCGCTGCCGCTCACGAAGGCCAGGATGAGCGTGAAGAACACGATCGCCGTGCCGTCGTTGAAGAGACTCTCCCCCTCCATCAGCACGGCCAGGCGCTTGGGCGCGCCGAGGCTCTTGAACATCCCCACCACGGCAATCGGGTCGGTGGCGGCGATGAGGGCGGCGAAGACGAGCGCCGGCTGCCAGCCGAACGTGGGGACGAGGCCCAGGCCGCCAACGAGCGGCGCGAGGAGCGCGGCGGTCAGCGCGATCGCGGCCACCACCCCGGGCACCGCGAGTGTGGTGATGGCCACGCGGTTGTGCCAGAACTCGCGGAATTCCAGGTGGAACGCGGCGTCGAACAACAGACCGGGGAGGACGACGGCGAACAGCAGCTCGCGCGTGAGGTGCACCGCGCCCAGCACGTGCACGGCGCCGAGCGCGAGTCCGGCGCCCACCAGCGCGACCGTGTACGGCACGCGCAGCCGGCGGGCCACGATGGCCACACCGGTCGCCACCACGAACAGCAACAGAAACGTGGTCTCGGCGTGCATGGACTCGACTCCGGGAGGTTGAGCGAGTATTACTGACGAGCGCGCATGGGCAGGATGTCAACCTACGCTGCCCGGCGCGCGTCTCAAGGGTGGTCGTGCAGACCGGCGCGCGCCCCCGCCTGGATCGCGCGCACGGCGGCAGCGCGCGACTCGCTCACCACCACCAGACCCGCGACACGTGGTTTCTGAGACAACGACCGAGGAGCAGGCGTCATCCGCTCTACCCCCCGTCACGCTGCACTCCGTGCGCGGCCGATGGGTGCTCACCGCCACCGTCCTCGGTTCCAGCATGGCGTTCCTGGACAGCACGGCGGTGAACGTCGCACTGCCCGAGCTGCAGACCAGCCTGGGCGCCACGGTGATCGCGATGCAGTGGGTGGTCGAGAGCTACGCACTCGCCCTCGCGGCCTTCATGCTGGTGGGCGGATCGTTGGGCGACCGCTTGGGCCGGCGCAAGGTGTTCGCGATCGGCACGATGATCTTTGCCGCGGCGAGCATGTGGTGCGGTCTCGCTCCTAACTCCGCGCAGCTGATTCTCGCGCGCGGGGTGCAGGGCATGGGGGGCGCGCTGCTCATTCCCGGCAGTCTGGCGCTGCTGCGCGACGCGTTCCGGCGTGAGGACCGGGGGAAAGCCATCGGGAGCTGGGCCGGATTCACGGCCGTCACGGCGGCGGGCGGGCCCGTGCTCGGCGGCTGGCTGGTGGAGCACATCTCCTGGCGCGCCATCTTCTTCATCAATCCGCCCATCGCGCTGGTGGTGATCGGCATTTTGCGGTGGCGGGTCGACGAGCGCCTGAGCCACCGGCGCGAAGGATCGCTCGACTGGTGGGGCGCGCTGGCCGCCACCTTCGCCCTTGGCGGCATCGTCTACGGACTCATCGACTCGGAGCGCCACGGCTTCGCTGACGCGGGGGTGATCGCGGCCCTGGCCGTCGGCACCGCGATGTTCGCCGTCTTCCTGCTGCACGAGCAACGGACGGCGAACCCCATGCTCCCGTTGTCGCTGTTCGAGTCGCAGACGTTCAGCGGCGCCAACGCCGTCACGCTGCTGCTGTACTGGGCGCTGAACGGCGCGCTGTTCTTCTTTCCCTTCAACCTGATCCAGATTCAGGGATACAGCGCCACGCAGGCTGGCGCCGCGCTCCTTCCCTTCGCCGCCGCGGTGTTCTTGCTGTCGCGATGGTCCGGCGGGCTGCTGCATCGCTTCGGACCCAAGCCGCCGCTCGTCGGCGGTCCGGTGATTGCCGCCGTCGGGTTCGCGCTGCTCACCCGGCCGGAGGTGGGCGGGAGCTATTGGACGACCTTCTTCCCCGGCGTCGCGGTGGTGGGAGTCGGGATGGCGCTCACCATCGCCCCGCTCACCACGACCGTCATGGGGGCGGTGGCATCGAGCCGGGCCGGCATCGCCTCCGGCATCAACAACGCCGTCTCACGGCTGGCCGGCCTGCTGGCAGTGGCCGTGCTCGGTACGGTGATGATTCATGTCTTTCAGGAGCGGCTGACCGCCATCGCGTCGGAGCTGCATCTGAGCGGCACCGCGCGCTCGCTCGTGGAGCGGCAGCGTCTCCAGTTAGCGGCCTTTCGCGCGCCCGCCGGGCTGAACGTGAGCCAGACCACGGATCTCCGTCGCGCCGTACAGGCAGCGTTCGTGCATGGCTTTCGTATCGTGATGTGGACCGCGGCCACCATGGCGCTGCTGAGCGCGGTCACGGCCGGGCTCACCGTCCACCGGCACGAGGATGTGGAGTAGCGCGGTGCCTCAGTCGGCCTTTTTCTCGGCCGTCTCGCCGCGCTGCACGATGTCGCCCGGCTTGAACAGAATGCCCTGCAGCGTTTCACGCCACACCTGCTTGCGCCGAAGGAGGAATTCCAGATCCATGCCGAAGTGCTTGAACTCCTCCTTCTGCGCGTTCTGCATGATCTCGCGCGCCTCCGCGTCCTGCTCCACGCTGATGCGCTGTTCGTACCAGTCGATCGCTTCCGCCTCCTCGATGAGCGAGAGGATCATCCGTGCGAAGGTGCGCGTCTGCTGGGACAGTTCGGAGACAGGCTCGTGATATTGCTCGAAGGGCATGATGGCTGATTCGCGTGTAAGAGTGAGGGCCGGATGGCCGCGGACGATGCTCCCGCTGCGAGGGGTCGTGCGGTTGCGATCATCGTGCCGCCACACCGAGGTGAACGCGAGTGGCTGACCAGACCGCGGCGGGCGCACGGGCTGCTGGTGTGCGGCGGCAACGGCAGCTGATCGTCGACACCATCCTGCTGGGCGTGGCGGGCGCGGCGGCGGCCCAGGTGTTCATGCTCCTGCTACGTCTCGCCAACTGGCTCTTTCTCAAGAAACTCGCGGGCTATCAGCCACCGGGCCTTCCCGGCGAGCACATGCCGCTCACCGAGATGATCGGTGCACACGGCCTGTGGCTCGTTCCCGTGTCGACGACGCTTGGCGGGCTGCTCGTGGGGCTTCTCATCTGGAGGCTGGCTCCGGAAGCGGAGGGGCACGGCACGGATACGGCCGTTCGCGCCTTTCACCGCTCGGAAGGTTCGCTGCGAGCGCGCGTGCCGCCGCTCAAGACGATCGCATCGGCGCTGACCATCGGTTCCGGAGGGTCCGCCGGTCGCGAAGGACCGGTGGCGCTGGTGACGGCGGGCATTGGCTCGTGGTACGCCACCCTCACCAAGCGGTCGGACAGCGATCGCCGTCTCCTGCTGCTCATCGGGATGGCGGCCGGGCTCGCCGCGATCTTCCGCTCCCCGGTGGGGACCGCGCTGTTCGCCATCGAGGTGCTGTACACCGATATGGAATTCGAGTCGGGCGCGCTGCTGTACACCATGCTCGCGTCCGTCATCGCGTATGCTCTCAACGGCCTGATCGTCGGCTGGACGCCGCTCTTTCGCGTCCCGTCGCGATTGCTGCTCGAGACATCGTGGGACTATGGCTGGTACGTGGTGCTCGGCTTGGCGGCGGGGCTGGTGGGACTCGCGCTCCCGATGGTGTTCTACGGGATCCGCGACGCCTTTCGGAAGATGCCGGTGCACCCCGTCTTGAAACCGGCCATCGGAGGGCTGCTCACCGGTCTCATCGCGCTCGCGGTGCCCCAGGTGATCGGCGGCGGCTACGGGTGGATCCAGATGGCCATCGACGGCCGGCTGTTGCTCGGAACGCTGTTCCTGCTCACGTTCGCCAAGATGGTCGCGCTCAGCTTCACCGTCGCGAGCGGGGGGAGCGGCGGCGTGTTCGCGCCGAGCCTGTTCGTGGGGGCCATGCTCGGCGGCACCTTCGCGGCCGCGCTGCACCAGCCGCCCGCGCCGTTCGTGGTGGTGGGGATGGCGGCGGTCTTCGCCGGTGCGGCGCACGTCCCCATCGCCGCGCTCATGATGGTGACCGAGATGACGGGCGGGTACACGCTGCTCGTTCCGGCGGCGCTCGCGGTGATGCTCAGCTATCTGGTGCAGGTGCGGCTCTCATCCCGCCTGCGCTACCGCAGCCTGTACGAGGACCAGGTGACCACCCGCGCGGATTCCCCGGCGCATCACACCGAACATCTCAAGATCGCGCTCCGGTTGCTGCAGGAGCGCCGCGTGCCGAGCCCGACGAGCGTGGGACAGCTTGACTTGCTGTCGTTGCTCCGCTCCGGTATTCCCGTGGAGCTGCCGGAGGACCGCCGGTTGGTGATTCGCGTATTGCGCGCGGACAGCCCGGTGGCCAACCAGCCCTACCCCGAGGCTCAAGTACTGCTGGGCGACGATACGCACGTGATCGCGATCATCCGCAAGGAGCACATGCTGGTGCCCACCGCCAAGACCACCTTCGAGCCGGGCGACCGGTTGATCCTGCTCACCACAGCCGACGGGCTGGAACGGCTGCAGAAAGACATGGACCGCTGGTGACGACGCCCATCCGCGACATCTCGGACACGGCGCGGTGGGTGGCACTCTATCGCGCGATGGAGTCGGAGCGTCCCGATGCGCTGTTTCGCGATCCGTTCGCGCGCCGCCTCGCGGGGGCGCGCGGCGAGGACATCGTCGCGGCCCTGCATGGCGGGCGGCAGATGGCGTGGCCGATGATCGTCCGCACCGCGGTGATGGACGAGATCATCCTGCGTCTCGTACACGAGCAGCAGGTGGACGTGGTGCTGAACCTCGCCGCCGGGCTCGACGCGCGGCCGTACCGGCTGGCGTTGCCCTCGGCACTGCGCTGGATCGACGCGGACCTTCCGGAGATCCTGACGTACAAGGAGGAGCAACTGCGCGGCGAGCGGCCGGTGTGCCGGTACGAGCAGGCGCCGGGCGACCTCACGGATGCGGAGGTCCGCCGCGCGCTGTTCGACCGCATACACGCCCACGCCACGCGCGCGCTCGTGCTTACGGAAGGGTTGCTCGTGTATCTGCCCGAGGCGCGCGTGGTCGAACTGGCGCGCGATCTTCACGCCAGGCAGGCGTTCCGGTGGTGGCTCATCGATCTGGCCTCGCCGGCGTTGCTGCGCATGCTGAGTGGAAGGTGGGGCCGACAGCTCGCCGCGGCAAACGCGCCGATGGTCTTCGGCCCGGCACAGGGCACCGGGTTCTTCGCGCCGTTGGGTTGGCGCGAGGCGGAGTACCGCTCCACGTGGGAGGAGTCGCTTCGGCTCAACCGCACCATGCGATTCGCGTGGCTGTGGAACGCGCTCGGGAAGTTGCGCTCGGCCGAGAAGCGCGAAGAGGGGCGCCGCATGTCGGGCACGGTGCTGCTCGAGCGCGACGACGCCGTCGCGTAGGCAACGCGTAGGCAACGCGTAGGCAACGCGTAGGCAACGCGAGGGGCGCCCGCCCTGTCGCTCAAATCCGCACGGACCGGTAGACCGTTCCGTTCGCCAGCGCGAACTGGCTTTGCACCACCGCGTGCGTTCGGCGGTCGATCCACCAGGTGGTCTGCACATTGGCTGATCGCACCGAGACCTTCCACGCGTCCACCGGCCCCCCATGTTCCATCGGCACTGGCTCGTGTCCCGACACCGCGACATCGTACCACACCAGGCCGCCGCGTTCATAGATGTAGACGGGCAGCCGCGCATGGTACCCGGGTGCGAGCGGGAGTGAGGCGATCACCAGGTCGGCCACGTTGGAGTCGAAGACGGCCGCGTCCAGTGTCTGGTCGACCGCACGCACGGAGTCCCGCGCCGGCACGTAGTGTCCGGCCACGTGGGCTCCATCGAACCGCAGCGTCATCACGCGCGCGGGGTTGTGCGAGTGGTGCCAGTACGGCCGGAGCGTTCGCGGATCTCCGAAGGCGCTGTCGCGCGTGGTGCCTGAGCTTGCAACGAACGCCTGCACACTGAGGAGTCCCCGCACGCCCTCGATGTCCACGACCTTCACCGTTTGGCTGTCAATCCCAATCACACTCGTGCTGTCTCCCCGGATCATGTAGAAGCGTTTGACTACCGTTCCGTGTGGCAGACCCTCTGCGTCAACCACGCTGTCTCCGGCGACTATCGTGGGAACCTGGTCCTCTCTCGGCCCCGCGGCCGACGTGCCGGTCAAGGTGTGAAGCGACGGCGCGGAGCGAGACATCGAGCTCGCGGCGAGGAGGCCCGGCAGTGCGCACATGAGAAGTGAGACGCGGGACGGTCGAAGCATGCGGTGGCTCCTGGTAAGCATGTCCAAGGATCGCGCGAGGAGATCTCCCGCCATGCATACGGCGCCGTACTCGTCGGGGTTACCTGTCGGGGCCCAGACGCTCGAGCACGATGACGAGGCGCGCCGAACGCGCAGCATGCCTCGCGTGCCGCACGGTCGCGACGGCGTGCACCGGCCGCCTGGGATCGGCGCCCGGGCGTCGTGCGCATCCTTGCGCTCGGCGACTCGTACACGTGGGGCGACAGAATCGCCTCCACCGATAGCGTCTGGCCGGCGCGGCTCGAGCGGCTCCTCGACGCACAGTATCCCGGGATCCGCTTCGAGGTGATCAACACGGCGCAGAAGGGCTACACCACACGAAACGAGGCCGAGTTGCTGCGCCGCCTGGGGTGGCAGTTCCACCCGGACCTCGTCCTCATGCAGTTTCTCTCCAACGATCCGCTCCCCAGCGGGCCCGATCTGTCGCGCAGCAGCACGGCGGACTACCTACACTGGCACCATCTCGTGCCAGCCCGATTTGCCACGGGCGCGATACGCCACAGCGCGTTGCGCGAGTACCTCACCGTGAAGACGAATCTGTTGCTTGAGCCTACCGGCACACGCTTTTCGACACCGCTCTTCCGTGACGACTACGTGGGGTGGCACCAGTTTCAGGATGCGTTGCGCGACGTGGCGGATTCGTCAGCCGCGCGCCACACGCCGGTCGACTTCGTTGCCTTCCCGATGTTCGTGCGCGGAACGTGGACGGCGCAGAACTTTCCGGAGCGCCCATTGAACACCAAGGCCGAGCGATTCGCCGCATCGCTGGGGCTGCAGACTTTCGACCTCGTACCCGCGTTTGCGGCGCAGGGTGGAAACTGGGATCGCTGGTGGGCAACGCCGTACGATACGCATCCGAGCGCGGCCGCACAGGCGGTGGCGGCGCGCGCCATCGCGGCTGAGCTGGAGTCCGCACCGTGGTTCACACCGGCGCTGTGGGCGCAGCGCTCGGAAGGTCCGTCGGCCCATTCCGGCGCACGAACGGCTGGAGGCGCCGCGTCGTCGAAGGCTGACTGACGCGCTGGCGGCAGTCGCTGCGTCCGTGCGCGCGAGGCGCAACGCCGCGCCACGGCGAAGGCGCGGCGCGCACGGGAATCGCACGGAGCGCTCGTGGGACGCCGGTGCGCACCGGCATTCCGCCAGAGGGTCCCGCAGAACGCCATGGCCGGAGACCACTGCCAACGTTGCCACACGTTCGCGTGGCCGTGTGAGTGCGCAGGGTTCGACGGCACAACGGCTTCCACGTGTTCGTGTGCCACTCGCCGGGCCGGTCGGTTGGCACCGCCCTTGTTATTGACGGCGCCGCTCGCTTGCGCGTCCAACCAGTGACCTCCTTCGCCCCAACTCCATGACCTCCAAATCAGATTCGAGCGGCCGCAGCCTGTGCTTTGGGCGGTTCGTGCTCACCACCAGCCCACTCGGGCTCACGCGGGACGGTACGCCGCTCCCCCTTCCCGAAGCGCCGCTGCAGGTCCTGGCACGGCTGGTCGAGCGCCCCGGCGAGGTCGTGACCTACGATGCGTTCGCACAGCAGGGTGGAGGCGCGCCATCGCATACGGATCCCACCTCGCTGCGCGCCTCGGTACGACTGCTGCGCCAGGCGCTGCGCGATCCGGCGGGGTATCCGATCTTCATTGAGACCGTTCGCGGCTACGGCTATCGCTTCATCGCGCCGGTGGCGCACGCTACGTCGGCGGAGCACCATGCCGTGGTGTACGAGCGCGCCGCCTCTCCGGGGCCGCACCTTGTACGGTGGCTCACCGATGACGATGCCGCCATGGACTTCACCGTCGTGTGCCTTTCGACCGGCGCCGTCGCGAGCGCGGTCATCGCCGACGCACGCGCTGTTCTCCTGCTCGCGATCCTGCCCGCGCTCCGCATCGTCCTCCGCGTGCGAGCACTCCGGACGCTGTTGGCCGCGGGCGTGGATGCGACCGACGTGCGGCATACGCTCGACTGGGCCGACCGCCAGGTGGCACCCGAGCGCCCGCCCCGCGGGTGGCGTGCCTGGCTGCGCCGCGGGCGCACCGCGGCGCTTGCCATGTCCGCGGTCGCGCTCGGCGTTCTGGCCCTCGCCCCCACGCTCAGGCCGTGGGAAGCGTCAGCCGCCACGCAGCACCTGTGGCAGATTGGGTTTTCGCGCCTCACGCTGCTGCTCGCCCTCACGGCGACGGTCGTCGTCGTGGACGCCGTGGCGACTCCCCACCCCGTTCTGCCACGGGCGCGCCACGCGGCGCGGCACGTCTGGCGCTCGTTGGTCCGTCGGTACGTGACGCGGCGGGCCGACGACCAGGCAGACGGGTATCTGGCGGACGCGCGGCGCGAGGTGGAGCGCATCCTGGCATGAGGCCGGGCGCGCGCCGCCGAGCGGCTGGGTACGCCTATGGCATCGTCTCCAGCGCCTGGAGCGCCTGCCGCGCCTCGGTCAACGTGGGATCGGCGTCGAGCGCCCGCTGATACTCGGCGCGCGCGCGGCGCACGTCGCCGCGCCGCGCGGCGATCATTCCCAACCGCCAGTGGGCGGCCGCATGACTGGGACCGCCCGACGGCTCCGGCACGCGGAGATAGTGTTGCAGCGCCTCCGCGGCCTGGTCGAGATCGTGCCCCGTGATCGCGCCGATCTTGCCGATCAGATAATAGGCTCCCAGCGCCGTGGTGTCGCGTCGAACGACGCGCTGCAGGAGGCCCACCAGCTGGTGTCTTCCCGCGTCCGTGGTGTCGAGCGCCACCATGGACGCGGCCAACGCCACGGTCTGGTCCGGGTCGGCGGAGTCCGCCGCGATGGCGAGGACGCGGCGGATGCTGGCCATCATGTCGCGCTCCACCACCGCGGTCGTCATGGCGCGCGTCAGTGCGGAATCGGGGATGGCCGCCGCGTGCGCCACGCGCGCGAACTGCGCGTAATCCGCCACCTCCGAGTCGGGCGCCTGCGCGAGCGCCTGAAGCAGGCGTCCCATCCGCTGCTCGCCCACCAGCTTGTCCAGCTCGAGCAGATACAGCGGCACCACCTGGTACCGGTACCCATTGTCCTGTGTCAGCGCCGTAGTCTGGCTGAGCGGCGGATACGGCTTGGACTCGAGTGTGGCAAGGTCCGTCGCCACCGATGCGTACATCGACAACGCGCCACGGAAGTGCTCGGCGGACCTGAGCGACAGGTACTCCGCGGTCGACTCGAGCACGGGCCAGTGCAAGGGACCGTGGGGCACGTGCACGGTCCCAAAGTAGTAGTGTCCCATTTCGTGGCTGAGCGACTTCCACAACCAGTCCGGCAGGCGCGGTGCGCCGCCGGAGCGATCCAGCAGTTGGTCGAAGTCGACGCCACCGGAGAAGGTGATGGTCGGCCAGGTGACGAATTGCCAACTCACCTGCCCGGGCGGATACGCCCGCGACACCGAGTAGAAGGACAACAAGACGGGATGATCCCCGTAGGGGATGCCGAGAAACGACGCGTAGTACTGCGCAATGCGATCGAACGCGGCGTTGAAGGTGGACGCGGTCTCGTCGTTCGCCCTGCCGCCAATGTACGTCATCGCCGGCGTGGCACGCACGCCCACATCGCCGGCGAAGAGGATGAGCGCACGCGGCGTCTCCGACACGAAGTCCCCGGACGTATCGGACACCGGAGGTGACCCGTTGAGATAGATCGTGCGGCAGGTGGCACAGCTCACGTGCAAGCGGTAGGTCACCATTTCCGACGTCTGCCCCGTAGCCGAATCGAACACGGTGGGGTACCAACGCGTCTGCTCGGACGCGCGAAGGGTCCCGTGCGTCGCCACCAGCCGTCCCTTCCAGTCCAAGAGCGCGGTGTTGCTGTCGAACACCGGCACCGCGCCGCGATAGGCGACGCAGAACGCGCTGAGAGGCTGCGTGCCCTGCGGCGCTGTCACGACGTACTCGCGCGCCTCCCCCGCGATGCGCGCATCCGCCACCTCGGTGTACGGTATCACGCGACCGCTGTCGCCCGTGACCACCTTGATGTTGAGCGGCGCGCTGAGCAGGAAGCGCACGCGGGCGCGCGGCGAAAACCCCGACAGACACGACGAGCCATGCATCAGCCCCGCGGGCGGATCGAGGCTGAGTTTCCCGTCGAGATGCGGCGTCTGCGCGGCGCCGGGCTGGGCGCATGCCAGAACGACCGTCAGAACGGCAAGCACGCCGCCGCGGCGTGAACCGTAGCCGCAGCGGGCTGAAGCGGATGATGCACGGGCCCACGTGTAAGACATGGCCACGACGCTCCTTCCGAAAGCGAGAATGGTCCGACGGCGGCACGCGATCCGCGGCGTCGCGATGGGACATGCGCAACGTACGGAACGGTTGCTGCGACGACAGGGTGGCGGGATCGACCGCACTGGCCGCGGCGTGAGCCGTATCCGACACGCCGTGTGCCGCGGCCGGCGTCGCCGCGGCGGCGGCCGGGCACCCGCACATTGTCCGCGATTGCCAATCCGCCGTACGGGCCGTATGCTGGCGCCGAGTGAGGCGCACCGGCGTCGCGCCCGACCTGCACGCACGGAGGACGCAGGATGGTATTCGCTACCGCACGATCTATCGCCGTTGCGGGATGTCTGTTGCTGGGCTCCATGGTCTGCGTGGACAGCGCGGAGCCGGGACCGAGCGTCATCGACGCACCAGCCGACTGGACGCGATTCGGCGTGGACGCGGCGCGGTCCAACGCGCTCGATGCCGCCACCGGGATTACGGCGGACAATGTCTCCTCGCTGCGCCAGCAGCAGGTGGAGATCGACGGCACGGTGGACGCATCGGCCATCTACCTGCACGACGCGCAGGTGAACGGCGCCACACATGACGTGTTCTTCGTGACCACCACCTACGGCAAGACGATCGCGGTCGACGCCGGCGATGGCTCCGTCCTCTGGGAGTTCACCCCGCCCGGATATGACACGTGGGCCGGCTCGCATCGGATCACGACGGCCACGCCGGTCGCCGATCCGGATCGCGAGTACATCTACGCCGCCTCGCCCGACGGCCGGATTCAGAAGCTGGCGGTGGCGGACGGACACGCGCTCTGGCGCACCGCCATCACGCGGCGTCCGGAGCGCGAGAAGATCGCGGCCGCGCTCAATTACCATCGCGGCCACGTGATCGCGACCACGGGAGGGTACATCGGCGATGCGCCGCCGTATCAGGGACACGTGGCCGTGCTGGACGCCGGCAGCGGGTCGCTCCTGCACGTCTGGAATGCGCTCTGTAGCGATCGTCACGTGCTGCTGCAGCCGTCGTCGTGCTCGGAGAGCGGGGCGGCCATCTGGGGGCGTGCAGGCGCCGTGGTGGATACGGTGCGCAACAGCATCTTCGTCGCGACCGGCGACGGGCGGTGGGACGGGCGCACGTTCTGGGGCGACGCCGTGATCGAGCTGGACGACGACGCCACGCAGATGCTGGGGAACTACACGCCGCCCAACACGGAAACGCTGGACTCCCGGGACGCAGACCTGGGCTCCACCGCGCCCGTTCTCCTGGCCGATGAGCTCGTGGCGCAGGGCGGCAAGGACGCGCTCGTCCGCGTGCTGGCGTGGCAGCAGATGCGCGGCACCACGCCACATCGCGACAACGAGCGTCAGGTGGTGCGCACGCCGTCCAACGATCGACTGTTCACCGCGCCCGCCGTGTGGAAGCACGGCTCCACCGTATGGATGTTCGCCGCGGACAATGGCGGCACGGCGGCGTGGACCGTCTCCGGCGGCCGGCTCCGCACGCGCTGGCGGAACGATCGCGGCGGGACCAGCCCGGTGGTGGCCGGCGGACTGCTGTACGTGTACGACCCTGGCGGCGGGCTCGTGGTCTACGACCCGGAGAGTGGCCGTCGCGTCGCGGAGTTGGACGCGGGCAGCGGGCACTGGAACAGCCCGATCGTGGTCGACGGCCGGATCGCGCTCCCCGAGGGGAACGCGAACCGGCATCGCACGAGCGGCGTGATCGACATCTGGAGAGCAGGGGAACCCTAACCGGATGAGGCGATGCGGCGCGCACCGCGCACCGCGCCACGCGACTCCTGTCTCGCCTTCTACTCGCCCTCGGCCTCCCGCCGCTGCGCCGTTGGCGGAAGCAGCCCGTTGAGGCGCAGGTAGATCGCCATCTGGCTGTAGTGATCGGCCCAGTCTCCGGTCGCGACGGTCATGATCCCCGCGCGCGTCATCTTGCGTCCGCCAAAGAACGGCAGCTCCTCACCCAGTTTGGAGTCGTCGAGCTTGGAGAGCGCGCTGTCGCAGAACTGAAAGGTTTCCTTTAGCCGCGCGACGAGCTGCTCCTTGCTGGCCGTCGCATCCATCTTCGAGCGCTCGGGCGCGGTCGCGCCACCGATCTTGCCACAGAGAAAGTCGTTCCCTTCGGCCAGGTGAACGACGATGTCGGCAAAGCTCATCTGCGCCGGCGTCGGCTTGTAGGCGTACTTGTCGGCAGGCATCGCTTCGGCCGCCGAAACGAGAATGCGTCCGTGGCGCGTCGCGTCGTTGCGAAACGCATCGGCAACGGGGTCCGCGGCGCGGACGCCCACGGCGTGTGGCAGCGCGACGGTGGCGGCGAGCAACAGCGAGAGACGCATGAGCATCGGGACGCTCCGGAAGTGGGGGGACTCGATACTGCGCGGCGGGTTGGGTGGTGTAAAGGGGGGTGGCGCCCCGACGCGCGCGGGTGACGCAAGCTCAGATGCGACCGGCCCCCGGTGTGTCGTTTGGCGACGATGCGGCCCGCCGGGCGCGCCACGCTACCAGGAGCATGCCGCCACCGATCGCGCCCACTGCCGCCAGTGCGAGCAGCGCCAGCGGATACCATGGCGGATGTCCCACCTGGCGCCGGCCCAAGGCGGGGAGCTCGAGCAGCGCCAGCATCACGCCCAGCACGGCCGCGTGCAGAACGGGGCGGGCGGAGGCGATGGCCGCCGCCACCCCTCCGCCAGCGGCGGCCGAGAGGAGCGACAGCGCGAGAACCGACACCACGTACGCCGCTGGAACCGTGACCGGCGGGGCCGCCGCTCCCAGCGGCAGCCGGAACGCCATCGCGGCGAGGAGCGTCGTGATGGCCGCGGCCACGACCGTCACCACCAATCCGGCCACGACGGCCACGATGCTCCGCGTCATACGGCACACCCTGTTGGAGAAACCGCACTGAACAGATGGCTGTGCGGGGCTCGTGCCGGTCCGCCCATCATCACCGCCGCAGCGCGACGGCGCGCTCGCGGTGGTCCTTGAGGTGCGCGACCACGAGCTCCATGAACTGGGTGAACTGCACGAGCGTGTAGCGCACGCGGATGCAACGCCGGTCGTCGAGCGCGCGGATCTCCACGCGCCCCAACAGACGCTGGTTGCGGATCCACGCCACCTCCCCCCATAGCAGCCCGGTGATCGTGCCGTCGGCGGCCACGGCGCGAATGCCAGACGACGTCACCTGGATGGCCTCCCGTTCCCGCCCCGAGCTCAGCAACTGGTAGCCCACGCTGGCGATGAAGAACAGCCCCATGAACAGCGCGTACCAGCGGTCTCCGCCCGCGGGCTGCTCGAGTGCGACGCCGAGCGCCAGCACGGCAAGCGCCACGGAGAACCAGAACGTGGCCTCGCGGAGCCGTTTGGGCATGTGGCGATAACGGAAGGTACGCCCGTCCGGCGTGGCCGTTGCATCGGCGCTCGTCACCAGGTCGAGCGCCACGCGGGCGGCCGCACGCTCCCACTCCGGGAGCCGGGCCACGGCGCGCTCGGCCTCCTCGCGCGGGAGCGCGCGCAGCGCGGAGAGTCGGCGACGCCAGCGCCAGCGCCACAGCGGCGGCGCCGCCGCGCCCAGCACGACGACGAGCACCACGAAGATCTCCCGCGCCGGCCCACGCAACACCGAGAAGACCACGTTCGCCGCCGCGACAAACGCCCCCACCGCGAGCACCGACCGCCACTTCACCTGCCGCTCCGCGGCAAGCGTTCCACTACGCCACCTCCGTGCGCCACCCGTATTCGTCCTCCTCTTCCCCGCGCGCGATGCTGAGCAACCGCTTCTGCAGCTTTCTGGTGACCGGTCCCGCCCGACCGCTCCCGATCGCGATGCGATCCACACTCCGGATGGGCGTCACCTCGGACGCGGTCCCGGAGAAGAACAGCTCGTCGGCCCCGTAGAGCATCTCGCGCGGGATCGGCTGCGCGTGCACGGGGATCCCCATCTCGCGCGCGAGCGTGATGATGCTGTCGCGCGTGATCCCCGACAGGATGGTGCCGTCCACCGTGGGCGTGAGCAGTTCGCCGTCGCGCACCACAAACAGATTCTGCCCGCTGCCCTCGCTCACCAGGCCGTTGGGTCCCGTGGCGATGGCCTCCGCGTAGCCGTTCGCCGCCGCCTCCATCTTGATGAGTTGGGCGTTATTGTAGTTCCCCGCCGCCTTGGCCAGCGACGGGAACGTGTTGGGCTCGGCGCGCTGCCAACTCGACACGCACACATCGACGCCCGCCTCGAGCGCCTCGTCTCCCAGGTAAGCACCCCACGGCCAGGCCGGGATGTACGTCTCCACCGGACTGCCCACCGGCAGCATGCCGGCCGCCCCATAGCCGCGCAGCACCATCGGCCGGATGTAGCACGCGCGCAGCTCGTTCCGGCGGACCGTCTCGGCGCACGCCCGGACCAGCTCATCGACGTCGTAGGCGAGCTCCATGCGATAGATCCGACACGAATCGTGCAGCCGGCGCAGGTGCTCGCGCAAACGGAAGACGGCCGGTCCGCGCGGCGTCTCGTAGCAGCGGATCCCTTCGAACACCGACGACCCGAACTGCACGGCCAGCGACAGGATGTGCACGCGCGCATCCCCCCACCGAACAAAGCTCCCGTCCTTCCACACCCACTCCGTTGCCGTGATTCCCTTGCCGTGCGGCACGATGTCGTCTCCCGTCCGGTGGTCAGAACTCACATCACGCTCTTCACCCATCCGCCGTCGACCGCCACCGACTGTCCCGTGATGTAGGCGGCGCGCTCCGAGCAGAGAAACGCCACGAGCGCCGCGAACTCGCGCGGCTCTCCCAGCCGCCCCATGGGGATCTCGCGCTCCCATCGCGCGCGCGCCTCCGCCAGGTCGACGCCCTCCCGTTCCGCCACGCGCGCGGCCAGTTCCTCCACGCGCTGCGTGCGCGTGTAGCCGGGCAGCGCGTTGTTCACGGTCACGCCATGGCGCGCGACCTCGTTGGCGAGCGTGCGCGCCATCCCGGTCACCGCGGCGCGCACGCTGTTCGACAAGATGAGCCCATCCACCGGCTGCTTGGCGGCGATCGAGGTGACGTTCACGATCCGTCCCCAGCCGCGCTCCTTCATGCCGGGCAACGCACCGCGGATGAGCCCTACCGCGCTGCGGAGCAACTGGTGCACCGCTGCCTCCCACGCCTCGGCGTCGTGCATCTCGAACGGACCCGCGGGCGGGCCTCCGGAGTTGGTCACCAGCACGTCCACGCGGCCGTGCGCGCCGAGCGCGGCGGCGAGCACCGTCTCCACGCCCTCGCGCCGGGCGAGGTCCGCCGCCACGGCCGTCACGCGGACGTCATATCCGTCGCGGAGCTCCGCCGCCGTGCGCTCCAGCGCATCGCGTCCGCGGGCGCACAGCACCAGGTGCGCGCCCTCGCTCGCCAGCTCCTCGGCGATCGCGCGTCCCAGTCCGCGGCTGGACGCCGCCACCAACGCGACGCGCCCACCAAGCCCCAGATCCAACGCGCTACTTCTGGTGAAAGTAGCTGTCGGTGCCGTTCAACCAATCGGCGCGCGGCGGACTGAAGATGTCCACATCCAGCGTGTCCGCCATCGCCTCGGCCTTGTGCGGCACGTGCGACGGGATGTGCAGCACCTCGCCCGCGCCCACCACGATTTCCTCGGCGCCATCCTCGCCGATCCAGAAGCGCAGCGCGCCCTCCAGGATGTACGTGAGCTGCTCGTTCTCGTGCGAGTGTTTGGGCACGACGCATCCCTTCTTGAGATAGACGTGCGCGAGCATCATGCGGTCGCCGGTGATGAGGCGGCGGTCGAGCTGATCGGTGACGCGCTCGCGCGGGAGGTCATCCCAACGGAAGTGACGCACCCGTGACTGAGTGTCCATCCACGATTCTCCGGTGAGGCACCGCGCTCCGCGGCGGCGCGACGACAGAAGTACACCGCCAGCGAGCGCACGCGCAAGGGCACGCGCACACGAGGGCATACGGCGGGGCGCACCCACGCACCGTTTCTGCGCGCAGCGCGTGTGGCGCCGCGGTTGCCCCTGCGGGCGACGCGAGGGATATTGCATGACGTGCCCCACCGGTCCGGTCTTCCTCGCGCGGCGCGACGGTCGGCACCACGAGCGGTGCCACCGGCGGTCCCACCGCCGGCGCGCGCGCGCGATTCACACGCACCCACCCTGCGAGCCATGTTGTCATCCCGCCAGGTTCTCGTGTCCGTCGCGGCGCAGTGCGGTGCCGCGCTCGCGCTCACCGCCGCCGTGGCGGCGCAGCAGCCCGCACCGCCCGCGCCCATCGATCCGCGCATCCAGCAGATCGTCGATTCGGTGTCCGCCACGCGCATCGGGGCGGACGTCACCACGCTGGCGGCGTTCGGCACGCGGAGCACGTACTCCGACACGGTGTCGAGCACGCGCGGCATCGGCGCCGCGCGCCGATGGATCAAGGCGCAGTTCGACCGGATCAGCGCGCAGTGCGGCCACTGCCTCACCGTGACGTACGTGCAGCAGGTGCGCACCGAGGGCGCGGTGCGCCCGGTGAACGTCGTGAACGTGGTGGCGATCCAACGAGGCACAGCACATCCCGACCGATACATCATCATGTCGGGCGACATCGACTCGCGCGCGACGAATGTGAACGACTCCACGTCCGATGCTCCCGGCGCCAACGACAACGCGTCGGGGATGGCCGGCGTGCTGGAGGCGGCGCGCGTGCTGTCCAAGGATCACTTCGGCAGCAGCATCGTGTATCTCGGGCTGTCGGGCGAAGAAGAGGGTTTGTGGGGAGGAGAGCAGGTGGCCGGCATGGCCAAGGAGCAGGGCTGGGACGTGGTGGGGATGCTCAACAACGACATGATCGGCAACATCGAGGGGATCTCCGGCATCACCGACAACTCCACGTTTCGCGTGTTCTCCGAGCCTACGCCGGTCACGGAGACGGACCAGGCGCGTCGGCTCCGGCGCTACTACGGCGGCGAAGTGGATGGTCCATCGCGCCAGCTGGCGCGCTACGTGGCGCGAATGGCCGACCTCTACGTGCGCAATCTCGATCCGATCATGATCTACCGCCTCGACCGATTTGGGCGCGGCGGGCATCACCGTCCGTTCAACGACGTCGGGTTCGCCGCCGTTCGGATCATGGAGACGAACGAGAACTACACGCGGCAGCACCAGAACGTGCGCGTGGAGAATGGCATCCACTATGGCGACGTGGTGTCCGGCGTGAACTTTCCCTACGCCGCCAAACTCGCCGAGGTAAACGCGGCCACGCTCGCCGGACTGGCGTGGGCGCCCCCCGCGCCCGACACCGTGCGGATCGGCGGCGCCGTGTCCCCGTCGACCACGCTCGCGTGGAGCGCGGTGAACGATCCGAACCTGGCCGGCTACAAGATCTACTGGCGCGACACCACCGCTCCGCAGTGGCAGCACTGGGTGTTCGTGGGCAAGGACGTCACGCGTCACACGCTCGAGAACATCGTGATCGACAACTTCCTGTTCGGTGTGGCGTCGGTGGGTACGAACGGCAACGAGAGCGTGGTCGCGTTTCCGTCGCGGGTGATGCGGTAGCGGGGTGCTGAAGCTGGCAGCAACCGCATCGGCTTCGGGACACGCGACGCCCATCGTGTGGCCCCGCACCCGTGGGAGCGGGCGAGGAATGTGCGGAGCGAGAACGGGCGCCGCTGGCACGTTCGGCCACGTCGCGCGATCAGTCCAAGAACTCCTGCCAAGCGTTGCTCTTCGCGCACGCGACGAAATCATCGTAGTTGGAGATCAGCTCGGCCATCGCGCTCGTATTGACCTTTCAATGCCGGCTCGTCGCGGTCCTCCGCTCCAGACCCAAGTAGTCGAGGACGCCGTCGATGGTCCCCTGGTGGGCCGCGGCGTGCTGAAGGTCCCGCTCATACACGACCGTGTGGTGATCGATTGAGCCGAGGGCGGCCTGTTCCTCCATCGCGAAGCGCTGCCGCTCCCGCACGCGTTCGGCGAAGCGCTCGCAGTCGACGACGACTTTCTTGCTCTCTTCCGTCCCTTCGTCGTACTTGTGATAGGCCCCGCGGTGCTCGGCCACGACGTTGGAGAGCACATGCTTGATGACGTTGTCGCGTTTTAGGTAGATCACCCTCCAGCCCCGATCGTGGAGGGCCGTGAGGAATGACGCGGGCTCAACTGGTCGACGTCGATCCCTGTTCAGTTGATACACTTTGACGTGAAAGATGAAGTTGTTGCTCGTCTTCCACTTGGCCAGACCCTGCACGAACTGCAGCGGGAAAAGGATCTCGCCGTAGCGGTCGATGTTGAGCAGCTCGCCGTTCCCGTCGAAGTGCCCGGTGGAGCAGATCAGGCTCTCCAGGAGCGTGCTTCCCGTTCGCCCTTGACCGAAGATCACCACGCGCACCTGTCTCGGGGCGTTCGGTCGCAACAGGTTCCATAGATAGAGCCAGGCTTCGCGGGTGCGGTCGACAACGCAATGTGTCGCTGGGAAGCGCATGGTCATTGCGTTGAAGGTGTCCGAGCGGCTGTCCGGAGCCGTACGGTCAAAGCACGCCTCCAACTATATAACTTTCAGGCGATAGGAATCCAATCGCCTCGCCACGGCGTCAGTCGCGCCCCCCACCGGCATGGGCGAGGCGGAGAAATTCGGCGCGGGTCATGGGACAGCTGCGGAACTCCCCGCGCAGCGCGGACGTGATCGTCGTCGAGTTCTGTTTCTCGACGCCGCGCATCATCATGCACAGGTGCGCGCACTCGAGCACCACGCCCACGCCCGTGGGCTGGAGCACCGCCTCGATCGCGTCGGCAATCTGTTCGGTCAGCCGCTCCTGCACCTGCAGCCGACGCGCAAAGACCTCCACCAGCCGCGGCAGCTTGCTGAGCCCCACGATCCGCCCAGCCGGGATGTAGGCAATGTGCGCCTTGCCGAAGAACGGCAGCAGGTGGTGCTCGCACAAGCTGTAGAGCTCGATGTCGCGCACCATGACCATGCTCTCGTGCCGCTCCGGGAAGACGGCATCCCCCACGACCGCCTCGACCGACTGGCCGTAGCCGCGCGTCAGCCAGGCGAGCGCGTTGGCTACGCGCGTGGGCGTCTTCTGCAGCCCCGCCCGGGCGGGATCCTCCCCCAGCAGCGTGAGCATCCGCTCCACGTGCCCCGCCAACTCCACGGCCGACCCATCGCCGCCCACCTCGCCGTGCGCGCCGTTGCGCGACGCTCCGCCGTGCGAGGAGCCGCCGCCGTTAGAGGACGCCGGGTGTCGCGCGACGTGCGCCTCCATCGGCGCGCTCTGGCGGTTGTCGGTCCCACGCTCCGGTGCGTAGCGCGCCGCACCACCCTCGGCGCCCAGCGTGGCGCCGCGTACACGATCGTCGCTCACGCGCGCCCTCCCACGGAAATGCCTCGCGCCTCGGCCGCCGCCACCGCGCGCTCCATCGCGACCTCGGTCTCCAAACTCTCGCGATCGCGAAAGATCGTCGCGAGCGCGAGCGGTTGTCCGTCGCGCAGGTAGCGCACGGCACAGTCGTTCGCCAACGGATCGCCGTCGACCACCGTCTCGTCCCATCGCGACGCGTGGCCCACGTACGCGATCACCACGTCGTAGTGCTGGCTCCAGAAGAACGGAACGGCGTCGAACCGCTCGCGCAGGCCAAGCGCGCTGCGCGCGGCGGTGCGCCCCTGCCGCTCGGCCACCACCCAGTGCTCCACGCGAATGCGCTCTCCGCTGAGCGGGTCTGGCCAGCGCGCGATGTCGCCCGCGGCGAAGACGTTCGGCGCGCTCGTGGCGAGATGCGCGTCCACCACCACACCGTTGTCCACGTCCAACCCGGCGTCCGACGCCAGCTCCACCGCCGGCCGGACTCCCACCCCGGCCACCACCAGCTCGGCCGGCAGCCGTGTGCCGTCGTCGAGCGTGACATCCACGTCGCCCACCTCGCGCGCCGTATGGCCCAGGTGAAAGATGACGCCGTGCTGCTGGTGGAGCGCACGAATCGCATCGCCCAACGCGGGTCCCATCACGCGCTCGAGCGGGCGCGCCTCGGGGGCGACGATGTGCACCTCAATGTTCCGCGCCCGGAGTGACGCGGCGACCTCCAGCCCAATGAAGCTCGCGCCGAGCACCACGGCGTGGCGCGCGTGAAGCGCGGCCTGGATGATCGCGCGGCTGTCGGCGAGCGTGCGCAACGTGCGGATCCTCTCCGTCCCCGGTCCCAGATCGCGCAACTGCACGGGACGCGCGCCGGTAGCCAGAATGAGCGCGCCATATTCGCGGTGGCTGCCGTCGTCCAACTGCACGCGGTTGGCGCCGGGCTCGATGCGCGCCACACTCCGGCCGTGGACGATCTCGATTTCCTGCTCCGTGTAGAACGCGGGCGGGTGGAGCGGAATCCACTCCTCCGGTGCCGTCCCCGCCAGATAATCCTTGGACAGATTCGGGCGGTCGCACGGCGCGCCCGGGTCAGGCTCGATGAGCGTGACCGCACCCTCGTACCCCTCGCGCCGCAGCATTTCGGCGGCGGCGTTTCCGGCCGCGCCCGCGCCCACGATCAGGACGGACCTCGGCGCGCGCTTGTCGCGCCCTGCGGGGACGCCGGATGCCGCCGTGTCACGATCCGCGCCGCGGTCATCGCCCAGCCGCTCGCGCACGAATACTTTCTTGTCACGCACCTCGACGCGCCAACGTGGCAGATCCAGGAGCGCCGGCGGGCGAACGGCCACACCCGTGCGCACGTCGAAGCAGGCGTGATGCCACGGGCAACGGATGGTGGTCCCGGTGAGGAGACCTTCGTTGAGCGGTCCACCGTAGTGCGTGCACCGGGCTCCGACCGCGTGGATGTCTCCGTCCACGCGCACCAGGAGCACCGGCTCCCCGTGCGCATGGCCAGCGAGCATCCCGCCTTCGGGCACATCGCTCAGTGGGACACCGGCTTCCAGATCTGCTCCTTCCAGCGGCGCGCTCTCGGATCCCATCGTACGTCCTCCCCGGGTTGCGGAACCTGATCATGGCGAAATATACTGAATTTGTCAACGTTTTTGTTAGTTTATTCTAGGCGGCACGTTGCCCGCAGAGATCCGGACGAACATCCCACGCAGGAACCTCACGAGGAGAGAGCCAATGACCAGCCCAACGACCGCGCAGCACGAACCAGCCCGGCAGGCGTATCAGCTGCTCCATGTGGGATTCACCATCGCGCCCATCGTCGCGGGCCTGGACAAGTTTTTCCAACTGCTGGTGCGGTGGGACAAGTATCTTGCCCCGGCGGTCACAAACGTCCTTCCGCTCTCCGCCGAAACATTCATGCACATCGTGGGCGTGGTCGAGATCATCGCTGGATTGATCGTCGCGTTCAAGCCCCGGATCGGCGGCTACATCGTGGCGGCGTGGCTGGCGGGGATCATCATCAATCTGCTCATCATTCCCGACTACTTCGACATCGCGCTGCGCGACTTTGGTCTCGCCCTGGGGGCCCTGGCACTGGCCCGCCTGGCGCAGACGTACGGCTGACGTGCGGCCAGCCTGAATTTCGCGACAATGCATTGAACGGCGGTTGCCTCGCGCATGCGAGTTGACGCCGGCCTGGCCGTTCCACCACGACGGGTCTATTGTTGATTACGTCCTTCTCGGACACGTCAATGGTGGCACCAGACGCACTTTCACAGTTGCATGCGGCGCTCGCGGACCGGTATGAAATCGAGCGCGAGCTCGGTCGCGGCGGTTCGGCCACGGTGTATCTCGCCTATGATCGGAGGAACGACCGCCCGGTTGCTCTGAAGCTCCTCCACCCCGAGCTGGCTCGGGCGGTCGGATCGAGTCGGTTCCTGCGCGAAATCACCATCACCGGCCGGCTCACGCATCCCCACATTCTGCCGCTGTACGACTCCGGCCGGGTGCGCGTCCCCGCCGACGGGGAGGAGTCGCTTTACCTGGTGATGCCGTTCGTCGACGGCGAAACGCTGCGCCAGCGACTCGAGCGCGAGCGTCAGCTCCCGCTGGCCGACGCGCTGGCCATCGCGAGCCAGGTGGCGGACGCGCTCGCCTTTGCCCACGCGCACAACGTGGTGCATCGCGACATCAAGCCCGAAAACATCCTGCTCGAAGCGGACCAGGCCTACGTTGCCGACTTTGGCATCGCGCGTGGTATCGTGGTCGCCGCAGGCGATACGGTGTCGAGTCAGGGGCTGGCAGTGGGCACACCCGCCTATATGAGCCCGGAGCAGGCGAGCGGGAGCACCGAACTGGATGGCCGGAGTGATCAGTACAGCCTTGCCTGCGTGCTGTATGAGATGCTCGCGGGAGAGCCGCCGCACACGGGGAGCAACGCCCAGGCCATCCTCGCGCGACATCAGGTAGAGTTGCCGCGCTCGATCCGGGTGCTGCGGCCATCGGTGCCTCCGACGCTCGAGCACGCGATCTTCAGGGCCCTGGCCAAGTCACCGGCCGACCGATACACGTCAATCTCGGAGTTCGGCGGGAGCCTGACGGCCGGCGGAGCCGATCGGCGGACGGGCAGACGTCGCTCGTGGTGGCTCGCCGCCGGACTGTTACTCGCCTTCTCGCTGGCAGCAGGCGGGCTCACCTGGTTGGTGCGGCACCCGTCCTCTCCTGCTGACGCGAGCCAGCTCCGCGATGCGGATCCAACGCACATCGCGGTGCTCTACTTCGACGACCAAAGCGCGAGCGGCGATCTCCGATCGGTGGCCAGCGGCCTCACGGAAGATCTGATCGACGTGCTCGGCCAGGTGCCGGAGCTCCACGTCATTTCGCCCAATGGCGTACGGCCTTTTCTCGCGCGGCACGTGTCCCCCGACAGTATCGGGCGGGCACTGCAGGTGGGTACGCTCGTGGGAGGCAGCGTCGCGCGTGAGGGTGACGTGCTCCGGGTCACCGCACGGCTGATCAATGCCTCCACCGGCGTGCAGCTCGACAGCCGCACACTGCGCTATACCATGGGCGACCTGTTCACGCTGCAGGATACCCTGGCGCAGGAAGTCTCCCGCTTTCTGCGCCAGCGCCTGGGAAAGGAAGTGCTCCTGCGAAAGCGACGGGAAGGAACCCGCAGCGTGATCGCCTGGGAGCGCACGCGCGACGGTGAGCGCTCGCGCGAGGCTGCACGGACGCTGCGAGAGCAGGGCGATGCCTCCGCGGCCGACCGCGCGCTCGACGCCGCCGATTCGCTCTTCTCGCTGGCCGCCGCGGCGGATCCCCAGTGGGCCGATCCGGTGGTGCTCCGCGGCTGGGTGGCAGTCGATCGGATGGAGCTTTCCGGCAGCAAGCCACCGGATTCCGTCCGCGCCTGGTTTCGCTTTGGAATCGCGCAGGCCGATCGAGTGTTGCGTACGCATCCAGGCCATGCTCCCGCACTGGAACTCCGAGGAACCCTGGGCTTTCGGTATTGGCTTGGTGCCGGCTCCACGCAGGCTGAGTTGACGCAGGCCGAACAGGACCTGAGGGCGGCGGCGGTGCCGGACAACCCGAACCTTCCACGGACGTGGGGGACGCTGAGCGCGCTGCTGCAGGTGCGCGGTCAACTTGCCGAGGCGAATCTCCTGGCCCGGCGCGCCTACGAGGCCGACGCGTACCTCGGGGAGAGCCCCGACCTCCTGTTCCGGCTGCACTACACCGCGATGGATCTTGGCAGGCAGCAGGAGGCAGTCCGCTGGTGCGAAACAGGGTACAAGCGGTTTCCCGACGATTGGCGCTTTACCTTTTGCCGGCTCACCATCCTGGCATGGTCCGCATCCGCGCCAAACGCTCGGGATCCACGCGCGGACATTGCCAAAGCGTGGAAGATGCTCGCGCAACTCGGTCGGCTCACGCCGCCCGAAGAGCGCGAGGTTCTGCCCCGTTGCGAGGTGAGGGTGGCGGGCGTGATCGGGCGTGCAGGCCTGCGTGACAGCGCGGAGGCGGTCATTCGGCGGGCCAGAGCGCTCGCTCCCGATGACCGCGAGATGGACTTCTATGAGGCGGAGGCCCGCCTGCTGCTCGGCGACCGCGACGCCGCCCTCAAGCTGCTCGCGCGCGACATGGAGGAGAATCCCCAGTTCCGGGAGTACACGCGGGTCTACCCGGCGTTTCGCCCTCTATGGTCGGACCCTCGCTTTCAGGCACTGGTGCACGCGCCCGAGGCGCAATCGGCACAGCCCTGATGCACCTCCTCGCTCAGAACGAGCTGCGGTAGTGTGAGAGCTCGATGGAATGAACCAGGGGTGATCTTCCTTCGAGATAGAGCTGGCGCTGCTGGGCCGCGTACTTCACTCCGTACACCGCCGTCAGGTAGGGTGCGACGAACTTGTCGAACGCGGGCACGCCCCAGAACATCGCGTCGTACTTCCGGCCGTCGTAGCTCTTTCGCTTGCCGCTGGCGGTCACCACAATGACTTCGACCACCTCGTCCTCCGACTTCGCCACCAGTCCGGTATCGACGGGAGTCCGGAAAGGTCCGTACAGCCGGTAATCAGAGCCTTTGGGCAGATGCGACCGCGAGAGCGAATCGCGCGCCTCTCTGAGGGTGTTGGCGACCAACAGGACGTGATGCGGAAACTCGTGATCGGCCACGACGTACTTGTCTCTTCCGTCCCGAAACCCGTCGGCCGCTTCCGCGAGTCGCCTCAACAGCGACGCCGGTTCGGCCTGCGCGCCCTGGCCGAGCGGCGGTGGGGGAGGCAAAGGCGACGGTTCCTTGGTCCCGGTTGACGCACATCCGGCGAGCCCTCCCAAGCAGAGGGCGATTGCGATGGCGTTTCGCATGAGCGGCTCCTTCTGGAGAGGGTAGGCTTCCCGAGCGCTTGCCCCGTCCCCGGCGGAGCTTTACCCGAGGGATGGGGAGTGGGCTCCTTGGGTGTGATGGCCTCATACGGGCGCGCGGGGGTGTTGTCAAGCAACCGCGGTGGGGAACCTCTCTAGTGCGACGGCGCGTGCTGCTACGCGTCCACGTCCGCCGCCGGCTCCCCTTCTTCCGGCACGGCGATCCAGAGCAGCACGTAGACGAGCATCCCCGGGAACCCCGCGGATACCACGGACACAACGACGTAAATCGCGCGCAGGAGCGTGGCGTCGACGTCGAAGAACTTGGCCAGCCCGCCGATGACGCCGGCGATCATCCGGTCGTCGCGGGAACGGCGCAAACGCGTGGTACGGTTTGCCATGTGGCCTCCAATCGTGAGGGCGCTATTGGCCTTGACCCAACTATACAGGGCGACCGCGCAAGGAGCGAGAAGCAGGGGGCCTTCCATATCTCGCGCCTGCCGACGCCGGGCACACGCAATGCATGGAACTCGCTCGCCCCCGGCGAGCTTCGGGGAGCGGTTGGTGCGGACGAGACGCCACTCACGCAGGAGGAATGCAATGCCAAAGGGCGACAAGTCGGCGTACACCGACAAGCAAAAGCGGAAGGCGCACGACATCGAAGAGGGGTACGAGTCGCGCGGCGTATCGGACGATGAGGCCGAGCGGCGCGCATGGGCGACCGTGAACAAAGACAGCGGCGGCGGCAAGAAGTCCGGCTCCGGGCGGAAGAAGCACTCGGAAAAGAAGCACTAGACCATCGTGCGCCGCGGTGGGCCATTCGGCACCCCGCGGCGCATCCACGGCGCACCGCTCTGCTAGCGGTGCGCCGTCACGCCCACCTGATGGCAGTACTCGAGCACCGGACAGGCGGAGCAGTGCGGCCGCCCCGTGCAGACGTGCTTGCCGAACGGCACCAGCAACCGGTTGATCTCCACCCAATAGCGTCGCGGTAGCTTGTGCGCGAGCTGCCGCATCGCCTGTTCCGGCGTCGGCGCGTGCACGTACCCCCACCGGTTGGTCACGCGCCAGACGTGCACGTCCACCGCAATGCGCGCATGGCCCAGCGCGACGCCCAAACGAAAGCCAAATTGCATCGCCTGAGAACATCGGGGTTGCGATCCTGTGGGATTGTTTTAGGGTGGAGGGGATGAATCGAACGACATGGAGCAGATCGCTGCGCGCCCTCCCCTGGCTCGCGGCGCTGGGTTGGTGCGTCCCCGCACCCGGTGCGGCGCAGTCGCTGCGCGGCTCCCCCGCGAGCGTGCGCCGCATGTACACGCGCGCGCAGTCGCGCGAGCTGCACTTCCACCGCTCGTCGCGCGACATCGCCCGCTCCGTGCAGATGGGCCGTCTGGTAGCCGTGGAGCCGAGCGCGTACCTGGCGCTGGCGGAGGTGAGCCACCCCGTGGCGCTCCCCACCACGCAGCGCTTCGTGGAGCGCCTGGCCGCGCAGTACCATCGCGCGTGCGGCGAACGGCTGGTGGTGACGAGCGCCACGCGCACCACGGCGTGGGACGGCCCCGGTGCGAGCGACCGTTCGGTGCACCCCACCGGAATGGCGGTGGACCTCCGGCGCTCGCGCCGGCTCTCGTGCCGCCGATGGCTGCGCCGCACGCTGCGCTCGCTCGAGGGACGCGGGATCGTGGAGGCCACCGAGGAGCATCATCCGGCGCACTTCCACGTGGCGGTCTACCCGCGGCGATACCGCACCTATCTCGCCGCGCGCGGCCTGCCGGCGCCGGCCACGGCCCGCCGCGTGGCGGTGTACCGCGTGCGCACGGGCGATTCGCTGTGGAAGATCGCGAAGCGGCGCGGGACCACCGTGCGGCGACTCCGCACGATCAACCACCTGCGCGACAATGTGATCGTGCCGGGGCAGCGGTTGCGGGTGCCGGGGGCAGGAGGGTAATTCGCGGCCTCCGTCGCGCTGAGCGCCAGGGGGGATCGTTACGTATGCGCTTCGCGTCCGATGACCAGCCCGAGGACTTTGACCTCGATCGCGACTTTCCGCTCGGCGACGGCACTGCCGATACGGAGGGCGAGGTCATCTGCCCCTACTGCGGGCAGTCCGTGGACGTGAGCCTCGATCCCGGCAGCGGCCAGACGCAGGAGTACGTGGAAGACTGTGCCGTGTGCTGCCAGCCGTGGCGCGTCCACGTGGCGTACGATGCCGACGGGCACGCGCACGTCCGTGTCGTGCCGCTGGACGAATGACCAGAAAGCGAATGCACACGCGGCGCGAGCCCCGGCCATGACCCGTCCGGGCGCCCGGGGCCCTTCCCGCTTCGCCGGTTGTGGTGCACCATAGAGCGTCGCCGTATCCCCCAGCCGCGGAGGCCTCATGCGTGCCCTTCGATTCACCGGCGCGATCCTCAGTCTTTTCGTCGTCGCCATCTCGCCCGTCGCCGCGCAACAGCCGGCGGCCGATCGCCTGGCGCTCGCGCAGTACCTCGATTGGGAAGACGTGCGGAGTCCGCAGCTCTCGCCCGACGGCACGCAGATCCTGTTCACCCGGCGCTGGATCGACAAGATAAACGATCGCTGGGAGTCCTCGATCTGGCAGATGAACGCGGACGGCGCACACCAGCGCGAGCTCGTGCGCGGGTCCGACGTGCAGTGGTCGCCCGACGGCACGCGCATCGCCTACATCGCCCGCGGCGAGCCGAGCGGGCAGCAGATCTTCGTCCGGTGGATGGACGCGGAAGGGGGGACGACGCAGATCTCGCACCTCACCGAGTCGCCGTCCGACCTGCAATGGGCGCCGGACGGAAAGGCGATCGCGTTCGCGATGAACGTGCCGGTTCGCGACACCGCGCTGCGCATCCACATGCCGAGCGCGCCCAAGGGAGCAAAGTGGACGGCGCCGCCCAAGATCGTCACGCGGCTCAACTATCGCCGCGACCGGATCGGGTTCACCGACGAATCGTACCGGCACATCTTCGTCCTCCCCGCCAACGGCGGCACGGCGCGCCAGCTCACGACGGGCGACTGGGACGACGCGGGCCCCGCGTGGTCGAGCGATGGGAAGTGGATCGCCTTCTCCTCGCTCCGCGTGCCCGACGCCGAGGACCGGTTCCGCCAGTCCAACATCTACGCGGTGAACGTCGCGTCGAGCGCCGTCACGCAGCTCACGCATCGCGCGGGGACGAGCCGCAGTCCGGTCTATTCGCCCGACGGGCGCTCCATCGCCTTCCTGGCCGCGGACTCCGTGGACCATTCGGCGTGGGCCGAGACCACGCTGTGGATGATGAACGCGGACGGGACCAATCCGCACAGCGTATCGGGAACCCTGGATCGCCCCATTTCCGGCGTGATGTGGGCGAGCGACAACGGCGGCGTCTACTTCACCGTGGACGATGCGGGCTCCAAGAATCTCTCCTACGCCACCGCCGGCGGGCAGGTGCGTGCCGTGACGAGCGGCGCGCAGGTACTCACCGTGTCGGACATCGGGAAGAACGGACGGGCCGTGGGCGTGCGCTCCACCCCCACGCAGCCGAACGACGTCGTCACGTTCACGGTCCCCAAGAGCGGACGTGGGACCGTGTCGACGTTCGCGCAGCTCACCGACGTGAACGCCGACGTGCTGGCGGGGAAGACGCTGGCGCAGACGGAGGAGATCTGGTACACGTCGGCCGACGGTCTCAAGATCCAGGGGTGGATCGTGAAGCCGCCCGGATTCGACGCGAGCAGGAAGTATCCGCTGCTGCTGCAGATCCACGGCGGTCCGCAGGCGATGTACGACGTGGCGTTCAACTTCGCCCGGCAGGACTTCGCGGCACAGAACTACGTGGTGCTCTACACCAACCCGCGCGGCAGCACCGGGTATGGCGAAAAGTTCACCAACGAGATCAAGAACGCGTATCCGGGCAAGGACTTCGACGATCTGATGGCCGGCGTGGACACCGTGGTGGGGCGCGGCTACATCGATACGCGCAACATGTTCGTGTACGGCTGCTCGGGCGGCGGCGTGCTCACCTCATGGACCGTGGGCCACACCGATCGCTTTGCCGCCGCGGCGGCGCTCTGCCCCGTGATCGACTGGATCAGCTTCGTGGGGGAGACGGACGGCGCGGGGTGGTATCAGAACTTCGCGCGGCCGTTCTGGGAGGATCCCAGCGAGTACCTGCGGCGGTCGCCCATCATGTACGTGGGGAACGTCAAGACGCCCACGCTGCTCATGACGGGCGTGCTCGACCTCCGCACGCCGATCCCGCAGATCGAGGAGTTCTATCGTGCGCTCAAGGTGCACGGGGTGCCGACGGCGATGATCCGCATGAACAACGAGTATCACGGCACGTCCAGCACGCCGTCCAACTTCCTGCGCACGCAGCTCTACTTGCGGGCGTGGTTCGACCGGTACGCTACCAAGCCCGGCGGGCAGGTGACGACGACGTCGGGGGGTGCGCCGTAGGCGGCGCACCATCAGCGGCAAGCCGTCGCCGCGCCGGCGGCGGCCCTTGCTCCGTCACGACGCAACGATTGCACTGGGTCGGCCAACGCGCGGAGCGCGGGCTACCCGGCGCTACCACGCACCACGCGCTTGAGCAGCGTGCCCGACGGGATGCTCGTGCCCGCGTTGGCGACCTCGTTGATGATCGCCAGCGTGGCCTCGTCCACCACCGACGGGTAGCGTTGCGCGAATTGCCCCAGCGTCATCGGCTGGGTAATGCGCACCACCGCCACGCGGTTGGGGCTCACGGAGAGCGCGCGCGGATCGGTGAGGGGCGCAAAGCTGCCCAGCACCTGGCGGAATATCTGGTCGTACTGTGCAAAGCGGCTCATCGGCGCATACGCCAGCAGCTGGTATACGCGCCCGTTGTAGGAGATGAACGCCGCCAGGCCGCTGATGTTGCCCTGACTGGTGCTCGCCTGGAAGGGCGCCACCGCCGCCGGGAGACCGTTGATCTGCTGCGAGGTGGGCGATCCGGCCGTCACGCCGTCCTGGCCCAGGAACGCCTGCGCGGCCGCGCTCAGGCTCTGTGCGCCGGAGAGCGTGAGCTGAACGGCCGCGTCCTGCTGCGGGCTGGTGGCCATGACCGCCTGCGCCAGGTTCTGCGTCTGCCAGTTGGACGGAAAGTCCACCCGGAACCGCAGATCGGGATGGTAGAACACCGACCCCTGGAAAAAGCCGTTGCGCGGATTCTGGCCGAACACCAGCCCGTCCACCTGCCCCATGTACGCCGCTTCGTTCACCGTGCTGTTCTGCAACGATTGCTGGAGCTGCGCGAGCCGCTGCTCTGTGGCCTGGATGCGCTCCTCCGGGTACGGGTGCGTGGAGAGCCACGAGGGCAGCGGGCTCTCGCCACTGGCCTCGCCCACGCGCTGCAGCGTCTGAAAGACATCCACCATCTGCCGCACGTCGTAGCCGCTCTCCAGTGCGTAGCGGAAGCCGAGCTGATCCGCCTGCCGCTCGTCGTCGCGCGTGTACTTGAGGAACAACAACTGCAGCCCGGCACCGGCCACCTGGCCCAGGCGCGCGACGGTGGGGCTCAGCAGCGAGCCGATGCCCAACCCCAACTGGGCGATCTCCTGTTTGCTGATCTGGTTGACCGTGTGCCGCGCCGTCACGTGGCCGATCTCGTGGCCCAGCACCGTAGCCAGTTCCGCCTCCGTGCGCATGTAGTTCATCATACCGCGCGTGACGAAGATGTACCCGCCCGGAAGCGCGAACGCATTGGGCGTGGGATCGTCCACCACCCGGAAGGTCCACGGAAGGTTGGGCCGCTCGGTATCGTGCGCCAGCGACGCTCCCACCCGCTGCACGTACGCTTGCAGCGCCTGATCGTCCACCAACCCGATGGTCTGCTCCACCTCCTGGGCGGCTTGCTGCCCCATCTGGATCTCCTGGGACTCGGAGATCAGCGACAGCTGCTGCTGGCCGGTGGCGGGATTCGTGGCGCAGGACGTGAGAGTCGCTGCCGGCACGGCGCCCAGGAGGCAGCCGCGCAGCAGAACGACAAGGGCCTTCAATGTGCAGCGAGCGCGCATGGCATCCTCGTTCTGGGTGATGCACGCTCACTACTTCAGAACGCGTGCCGCGGCGATAGAGGGCCTTCTCGGCGCGGTGCCTGGCGGGCGCCCCGACACGAGGCGCCCCGACACGAGGCGCCCCGGAGCGGGGCGCCCACGTGCCCGGATCACCCCCAGCGTGGCTGCTCGTCCGGATTGATCCCGAGCGTCAGCTTTGCCACCACTTCGTGCGTGAGAAGCGAGTTGGCCGGGTGAATCCGCCCCAGACGCGCGTCGCGGAACATCCGTTCGAACGGGCCGCGCTTGAAGATGCCGAATCCTCCGGCCAGATCGAGCGCCTGATCCACCACGCGCCATCCGTCCTCCACCGCGTGATGCTTGGCGCCAAAGATCTTCACCACCCATCCGTGGCCGTAGTCCACCCCGTTGGACCAGTCGTTGGCCACCGCATCGAGATGCGGGCCGATGCCCTCGAGCGCGAGTACCATGTCGGCCACGCAATGCTGCACTTCCGGATGGTACGACATGGGTCGCGTCACGCCGAGTGAGGTCTTCTTCTTGACCGTCTCCACGGTGAGGTCGAGCGCGCGCTGCGCCAGCGCATAGTAGATGTTTCCGAATCCAAGCAGCGCCCATGCGAACACGCCCAACACGAACCCGTCAATGCCGGCCGCGCCCGCGGACACCACGCGCACAATCCGCTCATCCGGCACGAACGCGCCATCCAGCACGGTGTCGTCGCTGCGCGTGGCGCGCATGCCCAGCACGTCCCACGTCTCCTTGATCGTGAAACCCTCGCCGTCGCGCGACAGGAATCCGTGCACCACCTTGGGCGCGGCGGGATCGCTGGTGTCCAGTCCGTGCAAGCCCATGTACGTCCACACCGGCGTGAGACTCCCGAACGACTTGCGCCCGGTGTAGCGATATCCGCCCTTTGCCTTCTCCGCCTTTGTAGTGGAGAGCAATACCGGCAGATCGTTGCCCGACTCCGCGTGGCCGGCGGCGAATACCGCTCCGTTGGCCGCTTCCTTGAGGAGCCACTCCAGCGACCGGTCACCCTGGCGCCACAGATCGGCGGCCAATCCGGTCCAGTAGATGTGCATGTTCACGCCGAGCGCGGTGGCCGGAGCGTAGTAGCCAAGGCGGCGCTGCTCGCGGCAGACCTGGGCGAGAGTATACCCGCGCCCGCCGAGCTCCTCCGGCACCGCAATGGTGAGATACCCGGCATCGCGCAGTTCCTCGAAATCCTCGGTGAAGAACCGGTTGTTCGCGTCGTAGCCAGGCGCGCGTTCCAGGAAGCGCGCCAGCATGTCATCGGACAGGATGGGCCGCTGCGCTGGAGCGGGAGCTCGAACCGCGTCGACGGCCGGATGGGCTGCCGCCGGTGTCTGTGTGGTCGCCGCCATGTATTCACCTCCGTCGAAAGTGCTCGGGCTTACCGGCCACACGGCGTGCCGTGGCCACTGTTACCCGTACAAGCGGGGAAACGCCGCGCCCGGGCTCATCCCGGCTTGGCAGCGCATCGGCCCGTGCCGAGCGCGCCCGGACACTGTATCTTGCGATGGCAAGGCGCATCGCGCACGGGGGCACGGTCGATCGCCGCCCGCGCCCATCTCTCCTGCACGCCGGTGCCGTCCATGCACTCCACCGGGGAAGTCACGCGACTGTTGTCCGAACTGGCCGCGGGCGACCGGAGCGCGCTCGACCGGCTGATGCCGATCGTCTACGAGGAGCTCCGGCGCGTGGCGCGGCGACAGCTGCGTTCCGAGCGCGAAGATCACACGCTCGACACCACCGCGCTGGTCCACGAGGCCTATCTGCGCCTGGCCGGGCTCGAGCGCCTGCAGTGGCGCAACCGGCCCCAGTTCTTCGCCATCGCGGCCCAGGCAATGCGGCGCGTGCTGGTGGACTACGCCGAGCGGCGGCGCGCGCACAAACGGGGCGGCGCGTGGAAACGCGTCCCGCTGGAGGACGGGATCGTGCTGACCGACAATGGGACGGAGCAGCTGCTCGCCCTGGACGAGGCACTGGGGCGCCTCGAAGCGCTGGACGCCCGGCAGAGCCGCGTGGTCGAATGCCGGTTCTTTGGCGGAATGTCGGTGGCCGAGACGGCCGACGCGCTCGGCGTGTCGCCGGCGACGGTGAAACGCGACTGGACGCTGGCGCGTGCCTGGTTGAACCGCGAGCTGAGGGCGTGATGCTGCGAGAGATGTCGCGGTGGGTGAAACGCATACTGGGCAGCGCTGCGCCCGCCCCGGATGCTCCGCTGTCAGCGGGGCCGTCGCGCGTGCACACGCCGGCCGATCGGGAGCGGTGGGCGCGCGTGCAGCGCGTCGTCATCGACGCACTCGAACAACCCGAGCCGCAGCGCGCCGCCTTTGTGATGCGCGTGTGCGAGGATGATCCGGAGGCGGCGGCGGAGGCCCAGGCGCTGCTGCGCGCGCACGAACGACCGGGGCTGATCGACCGCCCGCTCACGTCGCTGCTGGACCGCGTGCCGGACGACGAGGAGGATGACGGCGCAGGGGAGGCCGCACCGGACGACGCGCCCGCGCCCGGCCAGGTGGTGGCACACTACCGGATCCTCGATCGCATTGCGGTGGGCGGCATGGGTGTGGTGTGCAGCGCCGTGGACCTGCGCCTGGAACGCACGGTGGCGCTCAAGTTTCTGCGCCCGCACCTGGGCACGGATCCCCAGGCCAAACGCCGTCTCATGGCGGAGGCGCAACTGGTGGCCGCGCTGGATCATCCCAACATCTGCACGGTGCTCGAGATCGGGCAGACGGACGGCGGGCAGATGTTCATCGCCATGCCGCTCTGCGGCGGGAGCAACGTGAACGCGCGGCTCGCTGACGGCCCGCTCCCGGTGCGCGACGCGGTGGAGATCGCGCTGCAGGCGGCGCGCGGGCTGGCCAAGGCCCACGAGCACGGCATCGTCCATCGCGACGTCAAACCGGCCAATCTCATGTTCACCAACAATGGCATCGTGAAGGTGGTGGACTTTGGGATCGCCAAACTGGCCGGAGGGCAGCGGACGGCTCCCGGCGTGGCGCGCGGCACCATCGCCTACATGAGCCCGGAGCAACTGCGCGGTGAGCAAGTCGACGCGCGCACGGATGTCTGGTCGCTGGGCGTCGTGCTGTACGAGATGCTTGCCGGGAGCCGGCCGTTCCGTGGCTCGGCGCGCGCGCTCCCGAACAGCATTCTGCACGAGGATCCGATTCCCCTCCACGAGATGCGCACCGACGTCTCCCGCGTGCTGTCGGACGTGATCTCCGGCGCCCTGGCCAAGTCGCCCGACCAGCGCGTGGGCAGCATGCACGAGCTCATCGCGATGCTCGAGCATCTGGAGGAACGCGACTGGGCCGTGGACGTGCTCCCGGAGGGAGAGCGCCGGCAAGCCACGGTGGTCGCGGCGGCCGTGGAACCGTACGCCGCTCTCGTCGAACGGCTCCGTCCGGAGGAAGCGGAGGACGCCATCGCCCGGATCACGGAGCTCGCCGCGGCGTGCGCCACTCGCCACGGCGGTACGCTGCACGCCTGCACGGGTGAGCGCGTGGTGTTGCTCTTCGGCGCGCCGAGCGCGCACGAGGACGATGCGCGTCGTGCCGCGCGCGCGGCCCTGGAGCTGCAGGCGGGGATCGCCGCGCTCGGCCAGACGCTCGCGCCCCGCCTGGCGTGCGCGCTCAATGTCCGCACCGGCATCGCCACGGGAATGCTCGTCATCCGTCCCGCGGTGCACAGCGGCACGCGCATCGCCGGCGAACCCATTCGTCTGGCCACCGCGCTGTCGGAGCGCGCACCCGTGGGTGAGATCTGGGCCAGCGCCGAGTGCGCCCGGCTCGTGGAGCCGTTCGTGCAGACTGAAGTCGTGCCCGCCATCCGGTTGCACGACGACGCGCCGCCGCTCGCGCTCCGCCGCATCATCGGCGAGACGGACGTCCGCTCGCGCCTGGACGCGGCAGTCAAGGCGGGACTCACTCCCTTTACGGGACGCGAAGCGGAGTTGGAGTTGCTGGGCACAGCGCTCGCTGCAGCCCGCGCTGGGCAAGGACAGGTGGTGACGGTCATCGGAGACGCGGGGCTCGGCAAGAGCCGCATGCTTCTGGAGTTCCGAAAGCTGCTCGCGTTCGAGCAGGTCACCGTGCTGCACGGGCGATGCGAGAGCTACGGCGCGACGTCGGCGTACCTGCCGTTCATCGAGGTACTGCGCGGCGTGCTGCATCCGCTCCCGACCGACGCGCCGCTGGAAGACGCCATCGCGGCACGCGTGCGCGCCGTGAGCGAGGAGCTGCAGGAGCTGGTGCCGCTCTTTCTGCATCTCCTGGCGGTGCCAACCGGCGGCAAGGAGCTCCCGTCGCACCTGCAGGGGGAACCGTTCCGCCTGGCCATGCGCGACGCCCTGGCTGCGCTGGTCACGAGCGGCGCCCGTCACCGCCCTACCGTCCTTCTGCTGGAGGATTGGCACTGGGTGGACGACGCGTCGCACGCGGTGCTCGCGCGCCTGGCGGAACTGGCGCCCACGCATCCGCTGCTCGTGGTGGTCACGTCGCGCCCGGAGCGGCGCACCAGTTGGAGCGGGCTCGGCGCGCAGACCGCCATCACGCTCCCTCCGCTGCAGCCGTCCGCATCGCTCGACATTCTGCGCTCCGTGCTCCACGCAACCGACGTCCCCGAACCGCTGGCCGAGGCGCTGCACGAACGCAGCGGCGGGAACCCGTTCTTCCTGGAAGAGATGGCGCAGACGCTCGTGGAGGAGGGCGCCCTGTCGGTGCACGAGGGCGCGGTGCGGATGGCGGGTGCGGTGGAAGCGCTCGATCTGCCGGACACCGTGCAGGGTGTGATCCGCGCGCGCCTGGACCGGTTGGACCGTCACGCGCGCGAAGTGGCGTGCGTGGCCGCGGTGGTCGGCCGCGATTTTTCCCGTGCGCTCCTGGAGCGCACGGCGGGCGACGCGCACCGGCTGGATACCGCGCTGCACACGCTGCAGCGATCGGGGCTCGTGCAGCAGACGGCCATCGTTCCCACACCGGCCTACCGCTTCAAGCACGTACTCACGCAGGAGGTGGCGTACGCCACGTTGCTCGAGCACCAGCGCGCGGAGCTCCACGGACGCGTGGGCGCGGCCATCGAGCATCTGGATCCGCAGCGGCTGGACGAGCAGTTCGAACGCCTGGCCCATCACTACAGTCGTGCCGGCAACTGGCCGCGCGCGGTGGCGTACGGGCTGCGGTCCGCCGACCGCGCCAGCGCGCTCAGTCAGTTCAGCGAATCGCTCCATCTGCTGGAGCGCACGCAGCGGTGGGCCGCATCGCTTCCGGAGGATGAGCACCAGCGCACGCTCATCCAGATTCTCCTCCGGCAGGAACGCTTATGCGAGACGCTCGGCCTGCGCGAACGCCAGCAGCGGCTCATCGACGAGCTCATCGCGCTGCTCCAGGCATCCGACGATCGGGCGAGTCTGGCCGAGGTGTATCTCCGGCAGGGCGACGTGTCCACCCTGCTCCGCCGCTTCGACGACGCGGAACGCGCCCTCGCGCGCTCGCTGGAGCTGCGCCGGGCCAGCGGCGACGCCGAGGGGGAGCGCAACACGCTCCGCAGCCTCGGCCTCCTGCGCTGGCATCAGGGGCGGAACGAAGAAGCGCTCACGTACATGCGACAGACGCTGGCGCTCGATCGCGAGCGCGACGACCTGGACGGCGTGGTGGGAGACCTGGCGAACCTCGGGATCGTGCTCAAGGGGTTGGGGATGTACGATGACGCCTGCAGTGTGCTGGAAGAGGCGCTCCGTCTGTCCGACACTTCCGGCGATGGGGCTGACGGGCGCACGCTTCGGGGCGACCTGCTGCTCAAGCGGTCGTACATTCTGCACAACCTGGCCAACGTGCACCGATCGCGCGGCGACACCGCCGGCGCGATGGCGGCGCTGGACGAGGCGATGGCGCTCACGCGCGAGAAGCGGCTGCCCATTCAGCTCTCGTTCCACCTGACCACCGCCGCCCACGTCCGTTTGCAGTTGGGCGAGGTGGCGGATGCGCTGCGCTTCTACGAGCAGGCGGTGGAGCTCACGCGCGAGGCGGACTTCACGCCCGGACTCTCGCAGTCGCTCCGCATCCTGGCCAATGTGCTGTTAGGGCTCGGCCGTCTGGATGAGGCGCTCCCTCGGCTGCGTGAAGCGGCCACGCTGTTCGCGCAACTGCAGGATGCCGATGTGGAAGCCGAGTTGTGGGCGAAGGTGGCCGGAATTCACGAGCAGCGCGGGCGACACGCGGACGCGCTGGCGGCGTGGACGCGAACGCGTGACATCCGGCGCGCGAGCGGCGACCGTCGCCGCGAGCTGGAAGCCGCCGAGGGCGTGGCGCGTGCCACGCGCCAGACCGCGTCCGACGACGCTCTGGTGGAAGGCAGCTTTCGCGAAGCGCTCGCGCTCGCCACCGCGTTGGGCGACGAGGGCGCCGAAGGGCGGATCCGCAATACGCTCGGCATCCTGGCCTGGCGCCGCGGCGCGTACGCGGCCGCGTTGCGGGAATACGAGCGGGCGCTGGCGCCCCTGCACGCGGTGGGAGACGAGGGCGGATGCATCGTGGTGCTGAACAGCATCGGCGTCACGCTGCGCGCCGCCGGGCGGCTGGGCGACGCGCTCACCCGGCTGGAGGACGCGCGGACGCGCGCGGCGCGGGGCGGGCACGCGTTGCTCGAGGGCCACGCGCTCGCTGCCATGGGCGATGTGAACTGCGACATGGGACGCGTGGCGCAGGCGGAGCACTGCTACGAACGCTCGCTCCGGATTCGCACACAGATCGACGACCAGCGGGGAGCGGCGTGGATGCAGTATCAGCTCGCGCGCATCCGCTTCACGCGCGGCGATCCGGCCGGCGGGCGTGCGCTCGCGTCGCAGGCGGCGGAGCGGGCAGCGGCCTGCGGGGACCACGACCTCGCGCGCGACGCAAGCGCTCTCACACACGGCGACATCCCCCTCCCCACCACTTCCTGAGAGGAGCATCATGCCACGATACCTCATCGAACGCAGCGTCCCGGGCCTCACGCGCGCCGAGCTGGACGCCGCCGCGCGCCGCTCGATGGCCGTCATCGCCGACATGCCCGACATCGTGTGGATCCGCAGCTATGTCTCCGACGCGGAAGGAAAGATCTACTGTGAGTACGACGCGCCAAGCCCGGACGCCGTGCGCGAGCACGCCCGGCGCGCGGGGCTGCCGGTGGACCGCGTGACGGAAGTCGCCCTGGAGATCAGCCCGGCCATGTTCCACTAGCGCGGCGGCGACAACCGCCCGCTCACGACGCCTGCGCGTACTCCGCAGCCGCCACGAGCGCGGCCACCTCGCGCACCTTGGCGTCGACCAGCGGCGCGTCAGCGAGCGCCGCCCGGGCGGCCGTCGTCGTCTTCAGTCCGTTGCCGGTGCTGCACAGCACCAGCTCGTCGCCGGGGCGAAAATGCCCGCGCGCCGCCAGCGCCACCGCCGCGGCCACGGTCACGCCTCCCGCCGTCTCGGTGAACAGCCCCGTGGTCTCGGCCAGGAGGCGGATCCCGTCCACCAGCTCGGCGTCGGTCACCGCGTGCGCCCACCCGCCGCTCTTGCGCAGTACGCGCGCGGCGAACAGGCCGTCGGCCGGGTTCCCGATGGCGATCGACTGCGCGATCGTTTGCGGCACTTCCGGCACGATGCGGTCGTCACCGCGTTCCACCAGCCGCACAATGGGCGCGCAGCCCGCCGCCTGCGCTCCGTAGATGCGCGGACGCGCACCGTCCACGAGTCCGGCGTCGAGAAACTCTCCGAATCCCTTGGCGAGTTTCGTCACCAGCGAGCCGCCGGCCATGGGCGCCACCACCGCCGTGGGACAGCGCCAGCCGAGCTGCTCGGCGATCTCGTACGCCACCGTCTTGGATCCCTCGCCGTAGTAGCCGCGCAGATTCACGTTCACGATCCCCCAGCCAAAGCGGTCGGCGAGCTGCGCGCACAGGCGGTTCACGTCGTCGTAGTGGCCACGCACGCGCACCGTGCGCGGGCCGTAGATGGACGTCGCGACCAGCTTTTCCGTCTCCAGATGCTCGGGGACGAAGATCCACGCCTGGAGCCCTGCGCGCGCCGCGTGCGCCGCGACGGCGTTGGCCAGATTGCCGGTCGATGCGCAGCCAATGGTACGCAGTCCAAACGCGTGTGCGGCGTTGATCGCGATGGTGACGACGCGGTCCTTGAACGAGAGCGACGGATGCGAGACGCCGTCGTGCTTCACCCACGCGCGCGCGACGCCCAGCATCCGCGCCAGCCGCGGCGCCTCCACCAGCGGCGTGAAGCCGGTGTCGAGCGACAGCGTTGGCGCGCCGTCGAACGGCAGCCACTCGCGGTAGCGCCAGAGCGAATGTGGACGCGCGGCGATGGTGGCGCGGTCTGGCAGCGGGCGATCGGGTGCGTACACCGGTTCCAGCGGTCCCAGGCAGTGTCGGCAGATCGCGAGCGGCTCCGGCGCGAACGTCGCGGCGCACAGGCGGCACTGTTGCGCATGGGGGCGAAGCGTATTCGCCGCGCCCTCCGCCGGAGCGGCGGCCTCAGTAACGGGCGAGGGCATCATCCACCTCCTCGGTCCAGCGTTGAATGCCACCCGCCATGCTCCACACGCGCGTGAATCCCGCCGCCTGCAGTTGGCGAACGGCTGTTGTGCTGCGTGCGCCGCCCTTGCAGTGCACGATGATGTCGCACGACGCATCGAGCGCGGGGATTTCCTCGGCCAGGCGCCCCAGCGGGACGAGCCGCGCGCCATCGATGCGCGCGATCTCCCATTCGCCGGGCTCGCGGACGTCGAGCAGGACCACGGGCTCGCCCCGCGCCAACCGCGCCGCCACCGCCCGCGGACTCACCTCCGGCACGCCAGCCTCCGGGACCCCGTTGGCCTGCCCCACGAACGGCCCCAGAGGCTCACCCATGGGCTCACCCATGGGCTCGCCCGCCTCGTGCGGGCCGTGCGGGCCGCCTCCACTCCCCGGCTGGCAGTAGCCCCCCTCGGCCTCCAACGCCGCCAACTCGCGCAACCGCGCCGCCTCGGCCGCCGCCCCCGCGGCCGCCGCCCCACACGTCGGACACGCCGCGTCCCGCGCCAGCCGCACCGTCCGGAACCGCATCCCCAGCAGATCCACCAACAACAACCGCCCCACCAGCGGCGTCCCCACCCCGGTCACCCACTTGAGCACCTCGCTCGCCTGCAACAGCCCCAGCACCCCCGGCACCACGCCCAGCACCCCCGCCTCCGCACAACTCGGCACCAGCCCCGCCGGCGGCGGCGTCCGGAACAAACACCGGTAGCACGGCCCCCCGCCCTCCACCCCGGACGCCCCGGACGCCCCGGACGCGCCGGATGCCCCGGCGTCGCTTGCGGTACTTGCGGCACTTGCGGCATCTGCGGCGCCTGCAGTGCCTGGGGTGCCTGGGACGGCGAAGACGCTCACCTGCCCCTCGAACCGGTGCACCGACGCATACACGTTCGGCCGCCCCGCCCAGACCGCCGCATCGTTGACCACGTAGCGCGTGGGAAAATTGTCCGTCCCGTCGACCACCAGGTCGTAGCGCGCCACCAGGGCGCGCGCCGTCCGGTGGCTCAACCGCTCCGGCCACAGCTCCAGCGCCACGTGCGGGTTGAGCGCCTGCAGCCGTTCGGCCGCCACCTCCAGCTTGGGACGCCCCACGTCGGGCGTGCTGTAGAGCAGTTGCCGCTGCAGGTTGGTCGCATCGACCACGTCGGACTCGACCAGCCCCAGCGTGCCCACACCGGCCGCGGCCAGATAGAGCGCCACCGGCGCCCCCAAGCCCCCGGCCCCCACCAACAGCACGCGCGCCGCCTTCAGCCGCTCCTGCCCCGCCCGCCCCACCTCCGGCAACAACAGATGCCGGCTGTAGCGCGTCACCTCCGCCGCACTGAGCGCAGTGGTCGTCGACTCGCCCGGCGTCACGGTCGTCGCCGTCAACTCGCCCTCCGTCACGGTCGTCGTCATCGGCTCACCCTCCGGCCACGGCGGGCACGATGGTCAGCTCATCGCCATCCGCCACGCTCGCGTCGAACCCGCCGTGGAACCGGATGTCCTCGTCGTTCAAGTAGAACGTGACGAACGGATACGGGTGGCCCTCGTCGTCGCGCAGGCGCGAGCCCAGGGCGGGAAAGCGCGCGGTGAGATCGTCCACCACTTCGCCCACCGTTGCGCCGTGCACCTCGAGCGACCGCTCTGCCGTGACGTCGGCCAACACGGAGGGGAGATGAAGTGTGATCGGCATTGGATGTTCCTCCTTCTGCGTTCAGTGTGATGTGTGAAGGCACGCGAGAGGGCGCACGGTCAGGACTCCGCGCGCGAGACCAATCCCGGCTCCCCGGCGTCGGCGTCGCGTCGCGAGACCACCGAGTATCCTGGTACGCCGGGGAGCGAGACGAACGCCCGCGCCTCGACGCCGTCCACCGCCCACGCTTCGCGCATGGCGTCGCTCACGCGGTCGGCGCGGGAGCGTGAGGCGATGGCGAGCAGGCTCGATCCCGACCCGCTCAGCGTCACGCCAAAGGCGCCGGCCGCGCGTGCCGCACGCGACACCGCGTCGATGCCCGGCACGAGGGATCGGCGATGCGGCACGTGCAAGACGTCGTCGAGCGCGAGCGCGAGCAGTGTTGCGTCGCCCGTGGCAAGCCCACGCACGAGCGCCGCGGAGAGCGCCGCCGCCCGCACCGCGGTGGCGTGCGGCACGACATCCGGGAGGACCGCGCGCGCCTCGCTCGTGAGGATGGTGAACTCCGGAATCGCCGCCACAAGTGCGAGCTCCGGCGAGACGGGCAATTGCGCCACGACGAGCGCGCCGTCGCGCGACACGTGGGTTTGGCCGCGGTGCTCCGGCTCCGTTGCCGCACCAGGGCTCCCCCGCTGTGCGTCAGCGCGGGCCTCCGTGGTGCGCGCGTGTTGCGCGGCCGTGGTAAGGGCCAGCGTCGCGCCGCCGAACACCGCCGCGGCAACGTTGTCCGGATGTCCCTCGAGCTGCGCCGCGACGGCGGCCACCGTGGCCTCGTCCAGGCCCAGGCGGAGCAGGCTGTTGGCGATCGCCACTCCGGCCACCGTGGCGGCGGCGGACGAACCCAGGCCGCGCGCCACCGGAATGCGGGACGAGGCGCGCAGGGTGAAGGCGCCACGCAGCTCGCGCCCCGCCGCCGTGCACGCGGCCCGAATGCCAGCCACCAGCCGGTCTTCATCCACCGCAACATCGAGCGCCGCCAGCGTCCCGCCGCGTTCCACCACCGGCGGCGCGTCGCGCGCCGGATCGAGGGTGGCGGACACGGTGAGCCATTGATCGACGGCGATGCCCACGCAGTCGAATCCCGCGCCCACGTTGGACGTGCTGGCGGGCACCCGCACGAGCACGCGCGCGGTCATGGCGCGAGCTCCGCCGCCTCCGGCAGCGCGGCGCGAATCTCCGCTTCCGCACGGGCGTCGATGGGGTAACACTGCTCGGGGCCGGGGAACCGCCCGGCACGCACATCATCGCCGTACGCGCGGAACGCCTCCTCCATGGCGTGGTCCAGCTGGGCGTATCGGCGCACGAACCGCGGGTGAATGTCTCCCACGAACGTGCCCAGGATGTCATGCGAGATCACGAGCTGTCCGTCGAGTTCCGGCCCGGCGCCGATACCGTAGACGGGAACATCGACGGCGGCGCGCACGAGCGCGGCGGCCGCGGCGGGCATGGCCTCGAGCAAGATGGCGAACGCGCCCGCGCGCTCGAGCGCCCGCGCGTCGGCCGCCACCCGCTGCGCCGCATCCAGCGACTTGCCCTGCACGCGATAGCCGCCCAACTGCGCCTGCGACTGCGGGGTGAGCCCCAGGTGCCCCATCACGGCAATCCCGGCGTCGCACATGGCCTGCACCCGCGCGGCCACGCGCGCACCGCCCTCGCACTTCACCGCATCGCAACCGGCGGCGATGAACGCGCCCGCGTGACGCACCGCATCTTCGTCGCACGTCTGGTACGACAGAAACGGCAAGTCGCCGATGACCAGCGCGCGCCGTGCGCCGCGACAGACCGCGCGCGCGAACACGAGCATCTCCGTCATGGTCACGCCGACCGTGTTGGGGTGGCCGAGCATCGTCATCGCGCCGGAGTCGCCCACGAGCAGCAGGTCCACGCCGGCGCGGTCGGCGAACACGGCGGTGGGATAGTCGTACGCGGTGAGGAACACCGCGCACCGGCCCTCGCGCGCCCACCGCGCCAGGGCCGTCACGGTCACCTTGCGCACCACGCCGTGGGGCGACGTGTCCGGCCCGCCGCTCGCCACGGGAAGCGGCGCGGCAGGACGGACCTCTCGAGATTTCCGATGCGCCAGCGATATCGATTCGCGCGGCACGATACCTCCTCAGTGATGGTGCGCGGTGGTGGCGAGCGCGGCGAGCGCGGCGGTGCCGCGTTCGATGTCAGCCGGTGACGCGGCGAACGTCAAGCGCAGGTGCCCTTCGCCAGCGGCGCCGAACGCGGTGCCCGGGAGCACCGCCACGTTGTGTTCGTCCAGCAGCGCGGCCGCCAGCGCCGCGCTGTCACGGTACGTGGAGCCCAGGATCGCGCGCACATCCGGAAAAGCGTAGAAAGCGCCCCCGGGCGCGGCGCACGACACGCCGGGGATCCGCTCGAGCCCGCCCACCATACGATCTCTCCGCCGACGCAGCGCGGCGACGGTCGTTCGGATGGCGCCCCGCGGACCGGTGAGCGCCGCCACGCCGGCGCGTTGCACGAACGGCGCGACGCAACTGTGGGCGTTCACGGCGAGCGTCACCACACGGGATGCCAGCCACGGCGGCACGAGCCCGTAGCCGAGCCGCCACCCCGTCATCGCGAACGTTTTGGAGAAGCCGTCCACCACGACGGTGCGTTCCCGCATGCCGGCCAGCGCGGCGATGCTCGGCGCGCGCTCTCGCTCGCCGTACACCAGGTCGCCGTAGATCTCGTCGGCCACCACCGTGAGGTCGTGCTGCCGCGCGAGCGCGGCCACGCGCTGCAGCTCGCCGGGCGAGGCGCACGCCCCGGTGGGATTGTGCGGCGTGTTGAGAAACAGCACGCGCGTTCGCGCTCCGATGCGCTGCGCGATGCGCGCGGCGTCGAGTGCGAAGTCGCCGGCACCGAGCGCGTACGACACCGGCACGCCGCCCGCAAAGCGCACGATGGACCGGTAGATAGGAAAGCCGGGATCGGGGATGAGCACCTCATCGCCCGGTTCGATGAGCGCGAGCGCCGCGTAGAAGAGCATGGGCTTGGCGCCAGGCGTCACGAGCACGTGCGCCGGATCGGCCGAGATCCCCCGCGCGCGCAGCACCTCGGCCACGGCCTCCCGGAGTTGTGGCAGACCGGCCGGATCCACGTAGCGCGTATCGCCGTCGCGCAGCGCGCGCACGCCGGCCTCGACGATATGCGCCGGGGTGGCAGTGTCGAGCTCGCCGATGGCGAGCATCGCCACGTCATGGCCACGCGCCGCCCGTGCGCGTGCCCGTGCCACCGTCTCGAACGCCCCTTCCGTCTCCAGCGTTGAGAGGCGTGCGGCCGCGCGTGTGGCGGACATGGCGGTCCCCTCCCCACGCGGCGCGTCGCTGCCAGATCGCGAAGCGTCGCCGCGCCGCAACGAAAACGGCCGCTCATCGGGAGCGGCCGGAGGTGGTGTGCGGGGGTCCTGCGCGATGCGTGACATGCTACGAGGCACCGTCCCCACGTTCACTCTCCGGCCAAGGACACATGGCCATGCCCGCACACGGAGACATGGCCATGCCCGTGTGGCAACAGGTGCGCATCGCGGCCGTGCGCGCGGCCGCGGCAGGGCGCGCCCTCGTTGCGGCGCGCGCCGTCGTCGCGGTGCGCGGCCTCACTCCGGCGTGGTGTGGAGACGACGTGTAGGTGGTGCGGTGGCGCATGCATCCTCTCCCGGCTGAACCGTCCGACCCAAAACGTGAATAATCCGTCCCAAAAACAGAAACGCCCGTGCGGTGTTGCCGCCGGGCGAGCGCTTTTTAGCACTTGTTTAACGTGGCTGCAATAGGCGGCAAATCACCACGGGCGATCGATTGTTCGCAGAATACTACACGCGACGGCGTGATTGTCAAGGGTGCGCGCGTTGCACACTTGACAACGACACCGCGTGTACGTTAGGGTGCGCGCCACGTGAGACGCTGCACGTGGCGCACGGCATGCGACATGCCGCACGCGCCATGCGCCACACCGCGACCGCGGCGTCCATTCACCTTTGCACCACGATCATGCGCGTTGCACGTCGCTCGATGACCGCCAGCATCTGTTGCGCCATGTGTTGTGCCGGCTCCTCCGGAGCGGACACCGCCATGGCGCACGCGTGCAGGGTGAACACACCCTCGAGTGACTAGCTGAACGCACGCAGCAGGTCGGCGCCAACACGGGCCCGCATTCCGGATGGAATGCGGGCCCGTTCTGCATCCCGCCCCCCCCCGCCGCGCCGCGCACGCGGGTTTCACGGGGGCTCGCACCACGCAGGGCGCGCACGTGGTCCACGCGCGACGCCCATCACCCGTTCAGGAGGAGCGATCGTCCATGTCGTCCGTCACCCGCACCACCGTCACGGCCGCACCCGCCGCGACACCACCCGCCGGTGCCCATGCAACACGCACCGGCTTCGCCATCCGGCTCACCGGCACGGATGTGCCCGTCGCCGGCATCTCCGCCGTGCACGCCGCTTTCCGCCACGAGCGTGTCGCAGTGCCCCATGCCGATTGACGTGCGCGCGGCGGCGAACGCGCTGGAGCGGCTCGACGCGCGCTCCATCCTGGAATGGGTGGTCGAGCGATATCCCGGCCGCGTGGCGGTGAGCGTCAGCTTTGGCGGCGGCGGCCTGGTGCTGGCGCACATGCTGAGCGAGATCGACCGCTCGGTCCCGGTGCTCTTTCTCGACACCGGGTACCACTTTGCGGAGACGCTCGCGTTCAAGGAGCGGTTCGCCGCGCGCTACGGGCTGCGCGTGGTGGATCTCACCCCCGATCACGACCCGGGGCCGCTGTACGCGTCCGATCCCGACCGGTGCTGCGACATTCGCAAGGTGCAGCCGATGGCGCGTGCGCTGCGCGACGCGGACGTGTGGGCGAGCGCGCTGCGGCGCGACCAGTCGCCCACGCGCGCCAGCATTGGCGTGGCCGAACCGTATCCGCTCGGCCACCGCACGATCCTCAAGGTGCACCCGCTGGCCACGTGGACGGCGGTCGCGGTGCGGCAGTACCTTCGCGACCACGACGTCCCACACCACCCGTTGCTCGACCGCGGCTACACGAGCATCGGCTGCTGGCCGTGCACGCGCCCCACGCTGCCCGGCGAGCACGATCGCGCCGGCCGGTGGAGCGGCACGCGGAAGACCGAGTGCGGCCTGCACACGCGGCGCACGAACGACGCGCCGGAGCGCTCGCCATGACGATGCGCGTGGTCGCCACCGACGTGGCCCGACGCCGTCGTACGCAACTCGTGAGGGACGTACCCCACGCGACGTGTCTTCGACCGGTTCGATCCAGCCGTGCTCAGAGCAGCCCTCTCTGGCCCCGCCGCACCCGCCGCCGCATCTTGACCAAATGGCACGGAAGACCACATCCGCGCGGAGTCCGCGGAGGGCACGGAACGCAAAGAGGTCGCCGGTCGCGCGCGGGGCCGCTCGGCCCGCCGCTCGCCTGCCCGCCCATATCCGCCCCGCCCTCAAGGGCTGGCTCTGCGTGGGAGACGAGTTTCTGCTCGGCCCACGCTACGTGCGACTGCTCGAGGGCATCGATCACAGCGGCACCATTCGCGCCGGATGCGACCGGACGAAGATGAGCTATCGCACCTGTCTCACCAGGCTGCGCCGGCTGGAGGAGGTGCTCGGCCAGCCGGTGGTGCGGAGCAGTCGCGGCGGTGTCGCGCGTGGCGGCACCGAGCTCACACCGCTGGGCCGCGCGCTCGTGCAGCTCTACCGGTCATGGCGCGAAGAGACGGAGCGGCACAGCGAGCGCGCCTTCGTCCGCGCGCGCACCAGGAGCGGCGGCCGCACGGGCGGCACGCGTCACCGGCCCACCTCCACACCGCCGTAGACGACGCGCACCGCCTGCGGCGATCCGAATTCCTCCTCATACCGCTCGTTGAACAGATTGTCCGCTCCCACGTAGGCGCGCAGTCGTTGCGCCACGCGCTGCGACAGGCGCACATCCACCAGCGCGATGTTCGGAAGCGAGCGCTGCTGCACCGGCGCGCGCCGCGAGTAGAACACCTGGTCCGCCAGATACAGCGCGCTCGCCGACGCCGACAACCCAAACGGGAACGCGTACCGCGTCTCGAGCGACAGCTTGTGGCGCGGCGTGTACTGGACCTCCTCGAACTGGGCGTCGCTGGAGCGATCGTCGGCCTCCAGATACGAGTAGCGCACGCGCAGGAAGAGGGGCGGCGTGGGGCGCGTTTCCGCGTCGAGCTCCACGCCGCGAAAGACGTTCCGCTCGCGATTCACGAACGGCTCCCCCGGCGCGCTCCGCTTGATGAAGTCGCGCGCGTCGATGCGGAAGGCCGTGACGCCCACCGCCGATCGCGCGGACAGCGTCTGCTCCAGCCCGAGCTCCACTTCGGTGGCGTGCTCCGTTCGCAACTGGGGGTTGCCGCCGTCGGGATCGAAGAACTGCGAGATGGTGGGAAAGCGATACCGGCGCGCCGCAGCCGCGCGAACGCGCGTGCGCTGCGCCACGTCGTAGAACGCGCCGGCCGAGAGCGCCGTCGCCTGGTCGGCGTCGGCGTCGCCCGACAGCCAGCCATGGTTCACGCCGAGCACCACGCCGCTCCGCGCGCTGGGCTCCATCTCGTACTCCAACGCCCCGCTGTAGCGGCGCAACTCCTGTTGACCTGACACGTTGCGGAATGCAAACGTCGTGGTGCCTCCTCCACCGCCGCCACCGCCGCCACCGCCGCCGCCGCCTCCCCCGCCCCCTCCGCCGCCCGTCACCGGCACATCACGCACGTGGAGAGCGAGGTCCCATGCATCGCGCTCCGCGCGCACGCCCAGAGTGAACCGTCCCCATGCACCGGGCACGAAGCCCACCTCCGCGCCCACGCCGGTGAGACGCGTCTTCGCCACCTGATGAAACGTGCCGCTCACGGTGGAGTCGCTCATCGATGAATACGTGCTGTCGTCGAAGCGGTCGTCCTGCTCCTCCAATCCGTTCACATACATCCATCCCCGCGTGTTCCATCGCGTGTCGGGCGCGTAGCTGCCGGCGAGCTGGGTGGTGCAGCCATCTTCGCCGCTCACCCGCTCGAACGTGGTCCGCTGCGCGAACGGGTCGGTGCCGTTGCCCAGCAGGTTGGGCGGGATGCCGAAGGCGCCGCGTGTGCGCGTGACGACCACGCCGAGCATGCTGTGGTCGGACGGCGTGTAGACGGCGTTCCCGAACAGGTTCACGCGCTCGCGGTCGCTGTTCTGCCGCAGCGCGGTTTCCTCGGCGCCCACGGTGGGGGAGCCGATCACCGACGGAAAGGCACCGCGATCGGCGGCGCTGCCGCTCGCAAAGTAGGACCACCGCCCCGCGCTGCCGCCGCCATGCGCGCGCAGCACGCGGCCGTCGTGCTCGCGCGCCTCCGCGGCCACCCCCGCTTCCGATGGCCCCGCGCCGCGCCGCGTCACGATGTTGATCACCGCACCCAGCGCGCCCTGCGGGCCCAGTACGGATCCGGTGCCCGATATCATCTCGATGTACGCGATGTACTCCACGGGCACGAGCGACGGGTCCGCCTGTCCATCGAAGGTGGAGTTGAGCGGTACGCCGTCGAGCAGCAGCACGGTGTGGCGCGAGCGAAACCCGCGCACGTCCAGTCGCGGCACGCCCTCGCCGCCCGTGCGCACCACGACGCCCGGCAGGAGCGTGAGCGCCTGATCGAGCGTGACCGCGCCGGAGGCGCGGATGTCCTCCGCCGTCACGATACGACGCGTGGTGGCGATCTGCGCCACCGGGCGCTGCGCCGTGACGGTCACCTCGCCCAGCGGGTATGGATGCACCGTGTCGATGGCGGGCGAGTCCAGCCGCCGGCGCGCGGTGTCGGGCGGAAGGCGTTGCGCGCCGGCCTGTGCCGGAGCGACGCAGAGGATGCACGTTGCAGCGAAGGCAACGGCGGGAACGGCGCGACGGAGCGACACGGGCACCCTCCGGGAGCAGACGGAACCGCGGATCGGCGCGAACCTATCCGGGCCCGCCCCGATGCGCAACATACTGCATGTCGGGACCGTCCGCGTGCACAACACAGGCCAGCACGGCGCCGGCTACCGGAGCAGCGGCCGCGCCACCGCCGACAGGAAGTCCACCAACCAGGCGAGCAGCAGATACACGACGAGGATGACGACGACCGACGCGTAGTCGAAGCTGCTCATCTGCTCGGCGAGCAGCCATCCGAGTCCGCCGGCACCCACCAGCCCCACCATGACCGTCTCGCGAATCGTGACTTCCCACCGGTACAGGGTGTACGCGGCAAAGCGCGGCGCGGCCGTAGGGAGCGCGCCGTACAGAAACACTTGCGGCAGCGTGGCGCCCTGCGCGCGGAGCGCCATCAGGGGGCGCGGGTCCAGCCCCTCCACCACCTCCGCCATGAGCCGCGCCAGGACGCCCAGCGTGTAGACGCCAAGCCCCACCGCACCCGGGAGCACACCGGGGAACAGCACGAACAGAAACACGAGCGCCCACACCGGAGCCGGGATGGCGCGCAGCACGAGCAGGAGCGCGCGCGTGGACGCGAACACCAGCCAGTGGAGCGTTGCCCGCAACCGCCCGCGCCCCGCGCCCGCCATGGCGCCCCCGGACAGCAGTGTGTGCGCGGCGGGGAACGCCAGGAGAATCCCGCCTGCGGCGGCGATGGTGATGGCCAGCACCGACATCGCGAGTGTGCGCTCCGTGAATCCCAACAGCGCGCTCCACGACGTCCCGTGCAGCGCCGGCGGAAACGCGCGCTGCGCCAGGTCGTGGAGCAGCACCGCGACGCGCGGGCGTGTGAGCGCGCGCGGGTCGGGGGCGATCCACGCCACCGAGCCCGCGAGGGCCAGGAGCGCCGCCGCGCCCGACAGTACGATCACGCGGTCCCGCCGCGGCCGCGGCATGCCACTGCCCTCGTGCGCGCGCGCGATGCGGCGGCGCACCGCACCGCTCCATGCGTCGGTCGCTCCCGTCAACAGGATGAGCGCGGCGAGCAGCGTCCACACCTGCTCGTAGCGCAGCGACTGGAGGCTGAGCAGGATCTCGTAGCCCAGTCCGCCCGCGCCGATCATCCCGAGTACGGCGGCGGATCGGATGGAGCACTCCAGACGATAGAACGCGTACGACAAGAGATCGGGCAGCGCGTGGGGGACGAGTCCGTAGGCCAGGGCGGCCAGGGGCGGCGCGCCGGCCGCGCGCAGCGCGTCGAGCGGCTGGCGCGCCGTCTCGTCCAGCAGCTCGCCGTACACCTTGGCCGTGATCGCGCCAAACGGAATGCCGATGGCCAGGATCGCCACCCACGGACTCAGCCCGAGGATGCTCAGCAGGAACAGTCCCCAGATCACCTCGTGCAGGGCGCGGGGGACGCCGAGCACGCCGCGCGCGATGCCCCACGGCACCACATGCGGCTCGCGCATTACGGCGTGGGACGAGAGACGCGGCGGGAGCACCGTGCGCCACACGACCTCCGACGACAACACGCCGCCCACCACGCCGATGGCCAGACTGAGCGCGGCGCCGCACACCGCGAAGGCGGCCGTGGTGACCGCGGCCGTGGCCGCCAGATGCACGAAGGCCGCCGTGGTGGTGGGGTGGAGTGCCGCGCCGAAGAAACGCGTGAACAGCGGCCACCCCTGTGCGTTCACCACTGCGTGGCCGGCGCCGACGACGCCCGATTGCACCACCGCCCACGCGATCGCCAGCACGACGGCCGCCGCCAGCAGGCGGCGGCCGCGGACTACGCCTCCACGTGTCTCGTGCGCCAACGCGGCCGCCGGCCGCGCAACACCGTCCGTCACGTTCGTCGCGCCCGATAGAACGCCTGCAACTCGGCGCGTGGGATCTCCGCCGCCGCGGCATCGAACGCCACGCGTCCCGCGCGCAGCCCCACCAGCCGGTGGCAGTACCGGAGCGCGTCGTCGGGCCAATGCAGCGTCATGACGACCGTCTTTCCCTCCACGCGATTCAGCTCCGCCAGGAGCTCGAGCACGATCCGGCTCGACTCGGGATCGAGGCTCGCCACCGGCTCATCGGCAAGAATGAGCTCGGCGTCCTGCGCGAGCACGCGCGCCAGCGCCACGCGCTGTTGCTCCCCGCCTGAGAGCTGATCGGCGCGCGCGTACATGCGGTGCGCCAGTCCCACGCGGTCGAGACACGCCGCAGCGCGAGCCACCTCGCGCGGGCGCACGAGCGACCACAGTGCGCGCCCCAGCGACCACGCGCCCAGACGCCCCGCGTTCACGTTGTGCACCACGCGCAGGCTCCCCACCAGATGGTACTGCTGGTAGATGGTCCCGATGCGCCGTTGCGCATTCCGCAGGCCCGCCCTCGGCGCCACGGCCACGTCTTCCCCGAACAGCCGCACCACGCCCGCGTCCGCCGCCACGCTTCCGTTCAGCAGACCGAGCAACGTGCTCTTGCCCGCACCGCTCGCCCCCACGATGCCCACGCACTCTCCGGGGTTGATGACGAGGTCCACGTCGGCGAGCGCGCGCACGGCGCCAAACCGCTTGCCCGCTGTGCACAGCACGGCCGGCGGACCGTCAGTCGATCTTGTGCAGGTCTCTGGCAACGGCTTCGATCTGGGCGTAGTCCGAGTCGGTGGCGGCCACGAAGCGCTGAGCGCCGAACAGCCGTAGGATGGTGCGGTCCGCGGGAACGGACGGATCGAGATCGACGAACGCTTGCTGCACCCTGTGCGCAAAGTTGGGGCCGAAGCGCGGCTCCACGTCGGGGCGAATGAGCCAGTGATAGTCGTGGTACGGGGGCGTGCGCCACAGCACGCGCACGCGCGTGGTGTCCACCCTTCCCGCCGCCAGCCGGCTCCTCCACACCTGCTCGTTCACCACGCCCGCGTCGTACGAGCCGGCCTCCACGAGCTGGATGGTGGCGTCGTGCGAACCCGAGAACCCCGGGCGGCCGCGAAAGTCGTCGAGCGTCAGGCCCGCTTGCGAGAGAAAGAACTGCGGCATGAGGCGGCCCGACGTGGAGGACTCGCTGCCAAAGGTGAAGCTGTGCCCGCGCAGCTCCGCCAGCCCGCTGCTGTCCGTGAACGGCCGCAGCCCGCTCCGCGCGCTGGCGATGAACAGAGAGTGGAACTGACGATCCTCGTCGCGTTGCGCGATGGCGTGCGCTCCCGGCACTTGCTGCTGCGCCTGCACTCCGGTAAGACCGCCAAACCACACCAGGTCAAGATCCCCCACCCGGAACGCGGTCACGGCCGCCGCGTAATCCGTGACCGGCCGGTACACCACCGGCACACCGAGTCGCTGGTGCAGATACGCCGCCAGCGACCCGTACAGTCGCTGCAGCACTTCCGGATCCTGATCGGGAATCGCACCCACGGCGAGCGGACGGGCGGCGCCTGCTCTGTCGCCATGCGCGCCGCAACCGGCGGCAGTCAATGCGCATCCGAACAGCAGGACCGGCCACGCTCGCATGAATTTCCGTTGTCCCATTCGTCCCCACCATGTATCGCCGCAAGGCGCCCGGTGTACCGCGCGTCACGCGCGATACCGCGAACCCCGCGGAGAATCTACGCCCGCGACACCGTGCACAATAGTCGCCGCCGGAGCCGCGCTTGCCCGACCGAGCACACACGCCGCATAATTGCACCCTCCCTCCCTCCTACATCCGAGCCCCGCATGCGCGCTTCTCTCCCGTTTCGATCGCTCCGGCTGGTGCTGCCCGCCATAACCATCGCCGTGCTCTCCGCCACCGCCGCCGCACAGGCGCCCACCCTCTCACACCACGGCGCCGGCGCCGATGTCGAGCGGCTGGGCTACTACCGCGATCCCGCGCTCCACGGCGACACGCTCGTGTTCGTGGCCGAGGGCGACTTGTGGATCGTGCGTGCGCAGGGCGGCGTGGCGCGCCGCCTCACCACCAACCTCGGCGACGAATCGCACCCGGCCATCTCTCCCGACGGACAGATGGTGGCCTTCACCGCCACGTACGAGGGGCCCGCCGAGGTGTACACCATGCCGATCACGGGCGGCGTGCCCGCGCGGCGCACATGGGACGGCGAACGCGGCGACGGCGACGTGGTGCAGGGCTGGACGCCGAACGGCAAGATTCTCTACGCCACCGCGCGCTATGGCACGCTCCCCACGGAGCAGCTCGTGGAGCTCGACCCGCACACCGGCACACGCCGTCTCATTCCGCTCGCGCAGGCGGCCGAGGGAAGCGTCGATCCCGCCTCGTCCACGCTGTACTTCACGCGGCTGGACGCGCAAGGCAGTCACACGCGCCGCTATCACGGCGGCACGGCGCAGCAGCTGTGGAAGATCGGCTGGCGTCCCACTGGCACGTTGCCCGGCGAGGCGACTCCGCTCACGTCGGACTATGCCGGCACCAGCCACGCGCCCATGGTGTGGCAGGGGCGCGTGTACTTTGCCAGCGATCGCGACGGGGCGATGAATCTGTGGTCGATGAACGCGGACGGGCAGGGCGTGGAGCAGCTCACGCATCACACCGCGTTCGACGTCCGCGCGCCCGCCATGAGCGACGGACGCATCGCCTACCAGCTCGGCGCCGACCTGCGCCTCTACGACACGCGCGCCGGCCAGGACCGCGCGATCCCCATCCGGCTGTCGTCCGACTTCGACCAGTTGCGCGTGCGATGGATCACCAAGCCCATGGAGTGGCTCACGTCGGCGCACCTGGCCCCGGACGGCCAGCACGTGGTGCTCACCGCGCGCGGGCAGGTGTTCGTGGCACCGGTGGCGCAGGGACGGCTGGTGGACGTCACGCGCGACGACGGCGTGCGCTACCGCAACGCGCGTCATCTCCCCGACGGATCGCACGTGCTCGCGTTGAGCGATGCGTCCGGCGAGGTGGAGCTCTGGCGTCTCCCCGCCAACGGCGTGGGGGGTTCGCAGCAGTTGACGAAGGACGCGGACGTGCTGCGGTGGGACGCGTTCCCCTCGCCCGACGGACGCTGGATCGCGCACACCGACAAGAACCACCGCCTGTGGGTGTACGACGTGGCGCGCGGCACCAATCGCAAGGTGGCGGAGTCGCCCTACGGCAACCTCGGCGATCTCGCCTGGTCGCCCGACGGACGTTGGCTGGCGTTCGGCGAGAGTGCCGCGAACACGTTCACCCAGCTCAAGCTGTATGACACGGAGTCGCAGCGGACGTCACGCCGATCACCTCCGACCGCTATGACTCCAACGCTCCCGCGTGGAGCCCCGATGGCAAATGGCTGTACTTCCTGAGCGATCGCGCATTCCGCTCGCTGGTGGGCTCGCCCTGGGGACCACGGCAGCCGGAACCGTTCTTCGATCGGCAAACACAGATCCTGGCCATCGCCTTACAGCCCGGCGCGCGGTTTCCGTTCGCACCACCCACCGAGCTCACGCCCAACCCGCCGCACGCCGACAGCGCCGCGCGCTCGGCGGGCGCGGGCGCTGCGGCTCAGCGCAAAGGGGCGACCGCGCCGCGCGCGGACAGCGCGGCCAGGCATGCGCCGCCGGTCGTGATCGATCTGGATGGGATCGCGGAGCGCCTGTACGAGGTGCCCGTCCCCGCGGGCAACTACCGCGCGCTGGACACCGACGGCAAGCGGCTCTACTGGCTCACGCGCGAGACATCGGGCGAGCAGAACACATCGCTCGATGCCATCGAGATCACCAACACGCGCAACAACAAACCCCGCACCGTGCTCGATGACATCCGTGCGTACGAATTGTCGCAGGACGGCAAGCACCTGCTCGTGCGCAAGGGGAACGACCTGTACGTCTTTTCCGCCGGCGCCAAAGCGCCGGAGAAGCTGGCGGAATCGAAGGTGGATCTGTCGGGGTGGACGTTCCCGCTGGATCCGCAGCGAGAGCTCCGGCAGATGTACACCGAGGCGTGGCGGCTGGAGCGCGACTATTACTGGGACCCGCAGATGCGCGGGGTCGACTGGAAGGCCATCCGTGCCAAGTATCAGCCGCTCGCCGATCGGGTGACCGATCGCGCCGAGCTGTCGGATGTGCTGGGCCAGATGATCGCCGAGCTGGAGACGCTGCACGAGTTCGTGTACGGCGGCGAGATGCGCACCGCGGACGACCAGGTGATGCCGGCCACGCTCGGCGCGCATCTCGTGCGCGATGCGGCGGCGGGCGGGTGGCGGGTGGCGCACATCTATCGTGCCGACCCCGACCGTCCCGACCGGCTGTCGCCGCTCGCGCGCCCCGGCGTGAGCGTGCACGACGGTGACGTGATTCTCGCCATCAACGGCATCGCCGCAGCGTCGCTCGAGGATCCGGGCCAGGCGCTGGGTGACCAGGCCGGGAAGCAGGTGTTGCTGCACGTGCGCTCGGGCGGCAGCGAGCGTGACGTGGTGGTGGAGCCCATCACGCCGCGCCAGGACGCCGAGCTGCGCTACGACCAGTGGGAGTACACGCGCCGTTTGGCGGTGGACAGTCTGAGCGACCGCACGATCGGCTACGTGCATCTGCGCGCCATGGGCGGCGCGAACATTGCCGAGTGGGAGCGCGAGTTCTATCCGGTGTTCAACCGGAGCGGCCTCATCATCGACGTGCGAAGCAACCGGGGCGGGAACATTGACTCGTGGGTGCTCGAGAAGCTCATGCGGCGCGCCTGGATGTACTGGCAGCCCCGCGTGGGCGAGCCCGACTGGAACATGCAGTACGCCTTCCGTGGTCCCATGATCGTCCTCGTCAACGAGAACACGGCGTCCGACGGAGAAGCGTTCGCGGAGGGATTTCGCCGGCTGGGACTGGGCAAGGTCCTCGGCACGCGCACATGGGGCGGCGAGATCTGGCTGTCGTCGTCCAACGTGCTGGTGGATCGCGGCATCGCGACCGCGGCGGAGAACGGGGTGTACGGCCCGCCGGGCGTGTGGCTCATCGAGGGGCACGGGGTCGACCCCGACATCGTGGTGGACAATCTGCCGGCCGCCACATTTGCGGGATCGGACGCGCAGCTCACCGCGGCCGTGCGCGAACTGCAGCAGGAGATCAAGGCGCATCCGGTGGAGGTGCCCGCCGCGCCGCCGCGTCCGCCCGTCCCCCCGCCCGGCGCGCGGCGCCCGTGATGCGACGTGTGATGCGACGTGTGATGCGGCGCGCGAAGCGGACCGCGTAGCGGGATGGCAGCGGGAGGCGGGCGGGGAGCGCAGGGCGTAGCCGCGTCGGGAGACGGAACGGGCGGGCGGTTGTCCGGTACCCTCCGCGCGTTCCGGCACCGCAACTACCGCCTGTACTTTGGCGGACAGGGCATCTCGCTCATCGGCACGTGGATCACGCGCGTGGCGATGAGCTGGCTGGTGTTCCGCATCACCGGCTCCGCCGCCGCGCTGGGCATCGTGAGCTTCGCCAGCCTGCTCCCCACCTTTCTGCTCGCTCCGTTCGCCGGCGTGTGGGTGGACCGGTTGAACCGGTACCGCGTGATCGTCGTCACGCAGGTGCTGTCGATGGTGCAGTCGTTCCTGCTGGCGGCGCTGGCGCTCTCCGGCGCGATCGTAATGTGGCACATCATCGTGCTCAGCATCGCGCAGGGGTTCATCAACGCGTTCGACATGCCCGCCCGGCAGGCGTTCCTGGTGGAGATGGTGGAGACGCGCGAGGACCTTCCCAATGCCATCGCGCTCAACTCGTCGATGTTCAACGGCGCGCGTCTCATCGGCCCGTCCATCGCCGGCGCGATGATCGCGGTGGCGGGCGAGGGATGGGCGTTCCTCATCGACGGCATCTCCTACATCGCCGTCATCGGTTCGCTGGTGGCCATGCGCGTGCGCCCGCACGTGCCGCCCACCACGCGCGCCAGCATGCTCGCGCAGTTGCGCGACGGCGTGCGCTACGCCCTGGGGTTCGCGCCCATCCGCACCGTGCTCATCCTGCTCGCGGTGTCGAGCCTGGTGGGGATGCCGTACGCGGTGCTCATGCCGGTGATCGCGAGTCGTACGCTGCACGGCAACGCGAGCACGTACGGCTGGCTCATGGGCGCCTCGGGCGTGGGCGCGCTCAGCGGCGCGCTCTATCTGGCATCGCGCCGGAGCGTGCTCGGCCTTGGGCGCGCCATCAGCGTCGCCGCCGTGCTCTTTGGCGTGGGCCTCATCGGCTTTTCCCGCTCGCACGTGCTCGCGCTCTCGCTCGCGCTCATGGTGGTGACCGGCGCCGGGTTCATGGTGCAGATGGCGTCCAGCAACACGGTGCTGCAGACGGTGGTGACCGAGGAGATGCGCGGCCGCCTGATGGCGTTCTACACCATGGCGTTCATGGGCACCGCGCCCTTTGGCAGCCTCATCGCGGGCGCGGTGGCCGACCGCATCGGCGCGCCCAATACCATTCTGGCCGGCGGCGTGGTGATCGTGCTGGCCGGGCTCGTGTTCGCGTCGCGGCTCCCGGTGCTGCGAAAGCTGGTGCGTCCGGTGTACGTGGAGCGGGGCATCCTGCCGGAGATCGCGAGCGGACTCCAGAACGCGAGCGTGCTGGCCGCGGAGGGGGAGTGAGGGGAGACAGCGGACACGAGATCGCGACGTGCTGGTCTTGCAACGGTGGGGGCCGGAGGACTGTCGAATCCGGATACGCGCTGACCCGAACTCCTTTACGAGAGGTCTCCCGTGGCGTTCCACCAGATTCGCATCGCGCTCCGCTCGCTGGGCCGCCAGCCCGGCTACACGCTCGTCGCGCTCCTGACGCTGGTGCTGGGGATCGGCGCCAACGCCGCGGTCTTCAGCATCGTCGGGGGCATCCTGCTCTCTCCGCTCCCGTATCCGAGCCCGGACCAGCTGGTGCGCCTGTCGGAGGTGAACGCACAGTCCGATACGATGTGGGTGGCGTGGCACAACTTCGACGACTGGCGGCGCGCGACGACCCGCTTCGAGAGCATGACGGCCTTCTTCCGCGGCGGCGAATCCACCGTGCTCGGCGGCACGGAGCCGTTGCGAGCAGGCGTGACCGGCGTGAGCGACGACTTTTTCCGTACGCTCCGCGTGGTCCCGCAGGTAGGGCGCACGCTCCGGCCGGAGGACCACCGCTTTGGCGCGGCCCCGGTGGTCGTGGTAAGCGACGGCTTCTGGCGCGCGCACATGGGCGCGGATCCGGACCTCGCGGCCCACCCCCTGACGGTGAGCGGATTCCACGCGCAGGTGGTGGGCGTGATGCCGCCCGGCTTCTCCTTTCCGAGCGGGATCGAGATCTGGTACCCCGCCGAGCTACGGCAGCCCTCCACCGACCGCACGGCGCACAACTTCCTGGTCGTCGCGCGACTCAAGCCGGGTTCGACGCTCGCCCAGGCAGACGGTGAGCTGGACGCGATCACGAGCCGCTTTGCCAACGAGCCGGGCGCTTCCACCGATCCGAGTTTCCAGGAGTACTTGGCGCGCGAGGCGGCGGTGGTGCCGCTGCGCGATTCCATCGTGGGCGACGTCAGTCGCCCGCTCTGGATTCTGGTCGGCGCCGCGCTGCTCGTGCTGCTGGTGGCGTGCACCAATCTGGCCAGCACCACGCTGGCGCGCGCCACCGGACGCGAGCACGAGCTGGCCGTGCGTCACGCGCTCGGCGCCGGATGGGGCCGCCTGATCGGCGTCGTGTTCAGCGAGGTGGGCGTGCTCAGCGTGGCGGGGGCGGCCCTCGGCATCGGCGTGGGCTGGGCCGTCGTACGCACGCTGCCCGCGCTGGCCCCGCCCGGATTGCCGCGGCTCGATGCGATCCGCCTCGACTTTCGCGTCGTCGCCTTCACGCTCGTCGTGTCGCTGGTGGCGGCTGCGATTGCGGGGCTGCTCCCCGGGCTGCGCGTCACGCGCAGCGCCGTGGTCTCGCTGCGTGGCGGTGCGCGCGCGGGCACGGATCGGCGTCGCCAGCGGATCTGGAAGTGGCTGATCGGTTGCGAGACCGCGCTCGCGCTCGTGCTGCTGGTGGGCTCCGGTCTGCTGCTGCGCAGCTTCCGCTCCGTGCTCGACGTGGAACCGGGATTCCGCACTAGCGGTGTGCTCACGGCCACGGTCGACCCGCCCTCGGCCAAGTACCCGGACGACGACGCCAAGCGGCGCTACTACGAGGCGCTGTCGGCGCGGCTGCGCACGGTGCCGGGCGTCGAGGCCGCCGGCCTGGTGACGATGGCGCCGATGGACCACCCGTCCAACGGCCTGGTAAAGGTGGACGGCGGGCCGCAGACCACGGCGAGCGGCGAATACCAGCTCGCTGACGCGGACTACTTCCGCGCCATGGGAATTCCCCTCCTGCGCGGCCGCCTCTTTGGGCCGAGCGACGTGGCCGGCGGCGCGCACGTGGTGGTCGTGAATCGCGCCTTCGCGGAGCTGGCGTGGCCTGGCGAGAACCCCATCGGCAAGCGCATGACCGGCGGCGGGATGGACAGCTTCTGGAATCAGGACAAGTGGGCCACCGTGATCGGCGTGGTCGGCGACATCCGGCAGAGCGAGCTCACGTCGGCGCCGCCCCCCACGTTCTACTTTCCCTACACGCAGCGGCCGACGCGCGCCTTCAGCATGACGGCCGCGCTGCTCCCCGCACGCGGCCAGGCCGAGGCGCTCGCGCCCGCGGTGCGGCGGGCCGTGCGCGAGGTCGATCCCGACGTGCCGGTTCGCTTCGAGACCATCCAGCACCGTCTCACACAGGAGCTCGGCACCCGCCGTTTCCTGCTTCTCGTCGTCCTGGGCTTCGCGGCCATCGCGCTCACCCTTGCCGCCGTGGGCGTGTACGGCGTCGTTTCCTACGCGGTGGCCCGGCGCCGCCGCGAGATCGGCATCCGCCTGGCGCTCGGCGCCGCCCCGCGCGCCCTCCGCCGCTCGCTGCAACGCGAGTACATGATCGCCGCCGGACTGGGCGTCGCCGCGGGCATCGTGCTCGCGCTCGCGCTCACGCGCGTCATGGAGAGCCTGCTCTTCCAGGTGGCGCCGAGCGACCCGGTCACCTTCGCGGGCGTGGTCGTGTTGCTCGGCTCCGCCGCGTGGGCGGCGAGCTTCATCTCCTCCCTGCGCGGCACGCGCGTGCAACCGCGCGAAACACTCACGGCGGAATGAGCGGTGGCGGCGGGAGGCCGGGCCGCACCAAGGCCCAGCCCCGTCCCCCACGCACGTTGACAGCGCACGCCGGATGCCGTACACCTAGCACGCCTTCGACCTCGGGAGCCACCCCACGTGTCCGATGCACTTTCCCGCCGAAAGTTCCTGGCCACCGCGGGGACTCTGGCCGCCTCGGCGGCCGTCATCCCCAACGCCCTCCGCGCTCCCCTCCCGCTCAGGGCGACGAGCCGATGGCCGTCGCGCCCGGTGATCGTCTCGAGCGCCAACGGCATCCGCGGCGTGGCGAAGGCGTTCGACCTCATCATGGGCGGCGCCGATCCGCTGGACGCCATCACAGAAGGCGTGAAGATCCAGGAGCTCGATCCCAACGACACGTCGGTGGGCTACGGCGGACTCCCCAACGCGCTGGGCGTGGTGCAGCTCGACGCGTCCTGCATGCACGGCCCCACCAAGCGCGCCGGCGCCGTGGGCGCGCTCGAAGGGATCAAGACAGCGTCCGAGGTGGCCAAGTGCGTGATGCGCTCCACGCCGCACATCCTGCTCGTGGGAAAGGACGCGCAGCGCTTTGCCGTGGAGTACGGCTTCCGGGTAGAAGACATGCTCACCGACAAGGCGCGCGACATCTGGCTCCACTGGCGCGCGAACCTGAGCGACCGGGACGATTACCTCAACGTGCCCGACTCTACGCCCATGGTTCATCGTCCCACCGGCACCATCAACATGAACGCGGTGACGCCGGCCGGAGAGATCGCTTCGGTGACCACCACGGCGGGGCTCGCGTTCAAGGTGCCGGGCCGGGTGGGCGACTCGGCCCTGGTCGGCGCGGGCCAGTACGCCGACAACGACGTGGGCGCCGCGGGCTCCACCGGGCTTGGCGAGCTGAACATCATGGCCTGCGGCGGCTTCACCGTGGTCGACGCCATGCGGCGCGGCATGAAGCCCACCGACGCCTGTCTCCAGACCTTGCGGCGCGTGCTGCGGCTCACCGAGCCGCGGCTCCTCACGGCGGATGGCAAGCCGCGCTTTCAGCTCAACTACTATGCGCTCAACAAGCAGGGGCAGTTCGGGTGCGCGTCGTTCTACCCCGCGCCCTTTGCCGTGCACAATGGCACCGAGGCCAGCATCGTAGACGGCGCCCATCTGTTCGATGGGCCGCAGCCCAGCGACTAAAGCGCCGCAGTGATGGCCTGTTCCGCCGTACACGTCCCTCTCATTGGTGGGGCGCTGCGGTCACACGTCGAGAATCGCCACCCCGTACGGCGCCAGCAGCGCATCGCGCGTCGCGAGCGTGAGGCTGTGCGCCCGCGCCTGCGCCACCAGCAGGCGATCGAACGGATCGGCGTGATGCCACGGCAGGTGCGCGCTCGCCCTCCCCTCCGCGGCCGTGATGCTCACGTGCACGAACCCCGTTCGCTCGGCCGCGTCCAGCCACCCGGCGGGGAGCGCGAGCTTTCCACGCGCGCTCTTGAGCTCGAGCTCCCACGCCGAGGCGGCGCTGAAGAAAACGACGTTGTCCGGATCGCGGATGGCCTCGAGCGCATCCGTCCGCATGCGATGCGGATCGTGCAGCGCCCACAGCAACGCGTGCGAGTCGAGCAGCAGGTTCACTTGCGCCGCTGCCGCTTTGGTGCGCGCGCGCCACGCCGCTCGGCCACCCGCTTGGCCGGCGCAGGCTCTATCGCGCCGCCGTAGAAAAGCTCTTCGAGGTCCGGATCCGGTTCCCAGCAATCCGGCGCCTCGTGCACCTTGCCCGCCAGGAGACCGAGCTTCCGCACGCCGGACACCGCCGAGACCGGCACCAGCTTGGCGACCGGCTTTCCCGCCTTGGCGATGATGATCTCCTCTCCCGCGGCCACCGCGTCGACCAGGCGGGAGAAGTGCGTCTTGGCTTCGTGAATGTTGTAAGTATTCATGGGACTAAGCTTAGTCTAGTCTGCGCGCCCCGTCAAGGGCCCCATCCCGGCCCGTTAGAGCGCCACCCCCTTCTCCTTCAAGATCTCCCATACCTTGAAGGGCGTGAGCGGAATGTCGATGTGCCGCACGCCAAGGTGTGACAGCGCGTCTACGACGGCGTTCGCGATCGCCGGCGGCGCGCCCACCGTGGCACTCTCCCCCACCCCCTTGGCGCCCAGCGGGTGGTGCGGCGACGGCGTGACGGTCTTGTCCGTCTCCCAATGCGGCGTCTCCATAGCCGTGGGCACCAGGTAGTCCATGAAGCTCCCGCCCTGCATGTTGCCGTTCTCGTCGTAGCGGATCTCCTCCAGCAGCGCGGGCGCCATGCCCATCGTGAGACCACCGTGGATCTGCCCGTCCACGATCATCGGATTGATGATGTTGCCGCAGTCGTCCACCGCCACGAATCGCCGGATCTTCACCGCGCCCGTGCCCCGGTCGATGTCCACCACGCAGATGTAACTGCCAAAGGGGAACGTGAGGTTGGGCGGATCGTAGTAGTCCACCGCCTCGAGACCGGCTTCCATTCCCAGCGGATGGTTGGTGTACGCCGCGAACGCGATGTCCTGGATGGTTTTCGACTTCTGCGGCGCGCCGCGCACGGAAAACTTCCCCGGCTCCCACTCCAGGTCGTCCTCGCTCACCTCCAGCAGGTACGCCGCGATCTTCTTGGCCTTCGCGCGGATCTTCCGCGCCGCCATGGCGGCGGCCGCGCCCGCGGTGGGCGTCGACCGGCTGGCGTAGGTGCCCAACCCGTACGGCGCCGTGTCCGTGTCCCCCTCCTCCACCTGCACGTGCGCCGCGGGAATGCCCAGCTCCTCGGCCACGATCTGCGCGTACGTGGTCTCGTGTCCCTGCCCCTGCGACTTCGTGCCGAAGCGCGCGATGGCCTTCCCCGTGGGGTGGATCCGGATCTCCGCCGAGTCAAACATCTTGATGCCCAAAATGTCGAAGTCGCGCGACGGTCCCGCGCCCACGATCTCCGTGAAGCTCGAGATGCCGATTCCCATGAGCTCCCCCCTGGCGCGCTTTTCCTTCTGCTCCTTGCGCAGATCCTCGTAGCCGATGATGTCCATCGCCTTCTGCAGCGCCGTGTGGTAGTCGCCGCTGTCGTACTCCCACCCCATGGCCGACTTGTAGGGGAATGCGTCCTTGGGGATGAAGTTCTTCATGCGCACGTCCGCCGGATCCATGCCCAGCTCCACGGCCAGACGGTCGGTCATGCGCTCGATGGCGTGCACCGCCTCCGTCACGCGGAACGAACAGCGGTAGGCCACGCCGCCCGGCGGCTTGTTGGTGTACACGCCGTCCACCTCGGCGAATGCCGACTTCAGGTCGTAGGAGCCCGTGCAGATGGAGAAGAGACCCGCCGGGAACTTCGACGGGTTCGCCGCCGCGTCGGCGTAGCCGTGGTCGGCAACCGTCTTGATCCGCAAGCCCGTCATGGTGCCGTCGCGCTTGCCGCCCAGCTCGGCGGTGATGTGGTAGTCGCGTGCGAACGAATCCGCCTGCAGGTTCTCCATGCGGTCCTCGATCCACTTCACCGGCTTGCCGGTCACCACCGACGCCGCGATCGCGATCACGTAGCCCGGATAGACCGGCACCTTGCCGCCAAAGCCGCCGCCGATGTCGGGCGAGATGATGCGGATCTTCTCCTCCGACAGCCCCACGTGCCCCGCGACGAGCGCCAGCACGGTGCGGATCGCGTGCGGCGCCTGCGTGGTCATGTAGACGGTCAGCTCACTGTCCGTAGGGTTGAAGTGGGCGACGCACCCACACGTCTCGATCGACGCCACGTGGATGCGCGGGATGTAGATGTCCTCCTTGACGACGACGTCGGCTTCCTTCAATGCGCGCTCGGTGGCCGCGCGATCCCCCACCTCCCAGTGCCAGATCCGGTTGTCCTTCCGCCCCTCCTTGTCGCTCCGCAGCACCGGGGCATCCGGCTGGAGCGCCTTGAACGGATCCACCACGGGCGTGAGCGGGTCGTACTCCACCTGCACGGCGGCCACGCCATCGGCCGCGGCGTAGCGGCTCGTCGCCACCACCCCCGCCACCTCCTGCGACTGGTACATCACGGTGTCGGTCGGCAGCACCATCTGCGTGTCCGACATGAGCGTCGGCATCCAGTGCAGGTTGTACTGCTTGAGCGTCTCCCCCGTGATGACCGCCAGCACGCCCGGCACCTTCAACGCCTCGCTGGGATCGATCTTGGTGATCTTGGCGTACGCGAACGGGCTGCGCACGATATCCAGATAGAGCATGCCGGGAAGGACGACGTCGTCCACGTAGCGTCCCTCTCCGCGGATGAAGCGCGCGTCCTCCTTGCGCTTCATCGAGTGGCCCATGCCGCAGATCTCGGCGGATGTACGAGGTGCCATGCGTCCCCCTACTCGAGATGGTCGGCCGCGTGCTGCACGGCCTTCACGATGTTCACGTAGCCGGTGCAGCGGCACAGATTGCCCGAGATCGCGCGGCGGATCTCCGCCTCGCTCGGCTTGGGGTTGCGCTGCAGCAAAGCGTAGCTGGTTATCATCATGCCGGGCGTGCAGTAGCCGCACTGCAGCCCGTGTTCCTGGTGGAAGCCGTCCTGGATGGGATGCAGCTTGCCGTTCTGCGCCAGCCCTTCCACGGTGCGGATCTCGTGTCCGTCTGCCTGCACCGCCAGGATGGTGCACGACTTCACCGGCTCTCCATCCAGCAGCACCGTGCACGCGCCGCAGTGCGTGGTGTCGCACCCGATGTGCGTGCCTGTCAGGCGCAGCTCCTCGCGCAGCAGATGCACCAGGAGCAACCGCGATTCCACCGTGACTTCGTGGTCGGTGCCGTTCACCTTCACGTGAATCGTGTGCGTGGCCATTCCACTTTCCTCCCGCGCGCTTGGCCGCCGTGGCGAGGGCGCGCATGGCGAGCACGCGCGCCATCTCCTTCTTGTATTCCTCCGATCCTCGCCAGTCCGCGTTGGGCGACGCCGCCGCGCCCGCGCGCTTGCCGGCCTCCGCGAACACCTCCTCGCTCGGCGCCTTTCCGACCAGGAACTTCTCCGCTTCCGTAACACGGATGGGCTTGGGCCCCGCGTTCGTGAGCGCCACCCCGGCCTTTGCGATCGTGCCGCCGGAGACGGTGAGCTGCACGGCGACGGCGGCGGTGGCATAGTCGCCCACCTTGCGCTCGAGCTTCTCGTACGCGCCGCCGGAGCCCGCGGGCGGCGATGGGATCCTGATCTCCGTCAGGATCTCGTCGTGCGCGAGCGCCGTCTGAAAGAGCCCGGTAAAGAAATCGTCGATGGAGATCGTGCGCTCGCCCTTGGGGCCGCGCGCGACGACCGTCGCGCCGTAGGCGAGCATCACGGCGGGGTGATCGTTGGCAGGATCGCCGTGCGCCAGGTTGCCGCCGACGGTCGCGCGGTTGCGCACCAGCGGATCGGCGATCACCAGCGTGGCGTCGTGCAGCAGCGGGTAGCGATCGCGGATGAGTTGCGAGCGCTCGAGCGTCACCTCACGCGTGGCTCCGCCCAAGCGCAGCTCCCCGCCCTGCTCACGCACGTACTCCAGTCCGCCAATCTTGCCGATGTCGATCACGTGCGGCGCCCAGCCCAGCCGCAGCTTGAGCAGCGGCAGAAGACTCTGCCCGCCGGACATCACCTTCGCCTCGTCGCCGTGCTCGCCCAGGAGGCGGATGGCCTCATCGAGCGAGCCGGGCGCGTGGTAGTCGAATGCTGCCGGGATCATGAACCCTCCGTGGGTAATCTGCTCTCCCTCGAACGTCCGTCAGTGTCGCTCCGCGCCGATGGTGCGACGTCTACTCATCCAACCATACGTGTCACCTCGCGATCAGCACGAACACGATGAGGACGACGACAACGATCACCAGCCAGAACAGGGGGCGTCGCAGCTGGCGAGCGAGCATGCTGCCCGCGGCGCTGCGGCCGAGCGCGAGCACGTCGAGCGCCACGTCGTTCGTTGCCGGCTGAGAAGCCGGGCGCGCGGGCGATTGCGGTGTCGCGTCCGTCGCCGCCGCAGCGGACATTGCCGCGGACCGCCTGCCGCGCTCCCGGGCGCCGCGCCGCCTGCACCACTGTCCGTCGCACCACCGCTCGTCGTGCCCGCGCCGCCCTCCCCTGCCGCCAGTTGCTCCCGCGCGCGCATGACGAACGTGCCGAACAGTTGATTGCTCACGTCCTGGATCATCCCGCGTCCGAACTGCGCGAGGATCCCGGTGACGTTCACGTCCGACGTGACGGTCACCGCGGTGCCGCTCCCCTCGGGCTCGAGGTGGCTGGTCATCGTCATGTCCGCCCCGCCGCGCCCCTGCACGTCTTGCCCCGTTGCGCGCAGCTCGGCCGTGTGCGTCGCCACGTCGAGTCGCTGAAAGGTGATGCGCCCTTTATACGCGGTGGACACGGGGCCCACCTTGAGCGCCATGCGCCCGCCCCACGTGTGGTCGTCGATCTGCTCGGTGATCGAAGCGCCGGGGAGACAGCGCGCCACGCGCTCCGGGTCGGTGAGGAACGCCCACACCGCATCGGGCGCGGCGTCCACCGTGAACTGTTTCTCGATGCGAATGGCCATGCGTCTATCCCGTGAGCAGAGGGATCAGTTTTTCCAGCGAGACGACGTCGTGCGCCGGCGCCAGACGGTCCACGTGCGGCAGCGCGGCCGCCATGCCGCGCGCGGTGGGCTCGTAGCGCGCGTCGCCCATGAGCGGATTGAGCCAGATCACCGACCGCGCGGCACGGCGGATGCGCGCCACCGCGCGCCCCAACCGCTCCGGATCCCCGGCGTCCAGCCCGTCGCTCAGGATCACCACCACGGTGTCGCTCCCGACAACCCACGGCATGTGCCGATCCGCGAACTCCTCCAGACACTCGCCAATGCGCGTGCCGCCCGACCAGTCGGGCACCGCGCGCGCCAGTCGCTCTAGCATACGCGCCAGCGCGCGGCGCGACAACCAGGGAGAGATGCGCGTGAGCGCGGTGTTGAACGCGAACACCTCCACCCGCTTCGCCACGTTGCGGAGCGAGAGCGCAAAGGCAAGGAGAAATCGCGCGTGCGGATCCATGGACCCGCTGGTGTCGCACAACAGCACCACGCGCGGCCGCTCGATCGGTCGCACGCGGCGCGCGAGCGCGACCGGCTCGCCGCCCGTGGCGAGGGTACGGCGCAGCGTACGGCGAAGATCGGCCACCCCGCGCCCGCGCGTGGGCACCAGCCTCCGGCTGCGCCGCGTGGCGAGCCGCTGCACCAGGCGCTGCATCACGCGGTCGAGCTGCGGCAGGTCGCGCTCCGTCCACTGCTCGAACGGCTTGCGCCGCAGCAGCACCGCGGGCGACGACGCGATCGTGTCGCCGCCCTCCGGCGTCTCGCGCTCCACGGCCTGGCCCACCGGAGCCACCGCGCGCCGCGGCGCGCCCGGAATCGGCAGCCGCGGCCGCTCCAGCGGGCTCCGCTCGCGGTCGTCGCGCCGCGCGCGCGCGGCATCGTGCCGCCACCACCCTGCGAACATCTCGTCGAACGCCGCGCGGTCCGCCAGCCGGATGCGCAGCGCGGCCAGCAATGCGCGCCGCACCTCGGCGCGGTCGCCCACGTCCACGAGCGTGAGCGCCTGCGCGGCGACGATCTCGTCGGCGAGCCCCGCCGGAATGCCTGCCTCGCGCAGCGCACGGCAGAAAGCGGCCAGGTGCGCAACGAGGTCGCGCACCTCCACACCATGGGCGCCGGCCGAGGTCACGCCCCCGCCCCCGCTCCCGCGCCGGAGCGCGCGAGCAGCTCGCCCACCGCTCCGCCGTCCAGCTCCTCAATGTCGCGCCGGTCTTTCAGGATGCAGCCGAGCGTGAGCCGCACCGTCTCAGCGTCCAGCGCGTCGCGATGCAGCTCCACCAGGGCGGCGGCCCAATCGATCGTCTCGGCGGCGCCGGGCACTTTCATGAGATCGCGATGCCGCAGGCCGTGCGCGAAGGCGGCGATCTGCGCGGCGAGCGACGCGCTCGCCCCCGGCACGCGGCTCCGGATGATGCGCACCTCCTTCTCGAGCGTCGGGTGCTCGATGTAGAGGTAGAGACATCGCCGGCGCAGCGCGTCGCCGATCTCGCGCGTACGGTTACTGGTGAGCAGCACGTACGGCCGGTGCGTGGCCGCGATCGTCCCCAGCTCGGGGATCGTCACCTGAAAGTCCGACAGCACCTCGAGCAGGAACGCCTCGAATCCATCGTCGGCGCGGTCGATCTCGTCTATCAGCAGAACCGCCGGCCCCTCCGTGCGCGTGATCGCGCGCAACAGCGGCCGCTCGAGCAGCAGCTCGCGGCTGAAGATCGCGCGCTCCTGCTCGGTGGTGTTGGCACCCGCCTGCTCCGTCATGCGCAGCTTCAACAACTGCCGCGGATAATCCCACTCGTAGAGCGCGGTGGACACGTCCAATCCTTCGTAACACTGGAGACGGATGAGCTCCGTGCCGAGCAGCGCCGCCAGCACCTTGGCCAGCTCCGTCTTGCCCACGCCCGCGTCGCCTTCCACGAGCAGCGGCCGTCGCATCCGCTGCGCGAGGTACACCGCGGCGGCGATCTCCGGCTCGGCAATGTAGCCCAGCCGTTCCATGTCATTCTCGAGGGCGGCGATCTCCGGATTCACTTATCGCGCGCCTCCCACCAGATACCGACCCGGATCCGCCACGAACCGCGCGCGGCATCCGCCGCAGCAGAAGTAGTACGCGTTTGCCTCGTGCTCCGCGCGGTGCCGCTGCCGTCGCGATGTCGACCGTCATCCCGCACACGGGGTCGACGGCCGTCGCCGGCGGCTGGTGCGTCGTGGGCGGTGGGAGACGACGCCGTTGCTGCATCGCGCGAGCTCGTTCCCCCCGCACGGGCACCCGTCTCGGTCGCGATGGTCGCCGAATCCGCGGTCTCCGACCCCGCCGCCGAGCGCCGCTCGCGCTCCATGATCTCCGCTACCACGCTGAGCGCGATCTCCGCCGGCGTCACCGCGCCCAGGTCGAGCCCCGCCGGCGACTTCACGCGCGCCAGATCATCCTCGCTCACACCGCTCTCCGCCAGCAGCGAGCGGATCTCGCCGAACCGCCGCCGGCTCGCGACGAGCCCCACGTATCCGGTCGTCATCCGCAGCGCGTGCGTGAGCGCTTCTTCGTCTCGCACTCCGAACGTCGCGACCACGGCCGCCGCCGGGCGCGGCAATGCTGCCAGTCGCGCGGCCAGCTCCGCCGAGTCGTACCGGGTGACCACGAGGTCTGCCTCGGGAAAGGATTGCGCGTCCGCCTCCGGATCTACGGCGATCGCCACGTGGTCGAGAAACCGCGCCACCGGCACCAACGCGCGGGCCACGGGTGAGACGCCAAAGATGAGCAGCGCCGGCGCTGGGAGCACGGGCTCAATGTACACGTCCACGCTGCCTCCGCTGTGGCAGGTCATGGGAAGGGAGACCACGCCGGCTCGCGACGACGCGTCGGGCTCCGGGCTCAGCGCGATGAGCCGCGGCCGCCCCTCGGCGATCGCGCGCGCCGCCTCGCGCAGCACGGTGGGCTGCGCGCAGCTTCCGCCCAGCCACCCGTGAAAGCTCCCGTCGCGCGTGATGATGGCGGTGTCTCCCGCGCGCGCGGAGCTGGGCGCCTCGCGGCGCACCACGGTGGCGAGCGCGAACGGCACGCCGCGCCGCGCGAAGTCGGCGGCGAGCGCGAGGAGATCGGCGCGTCTCATGCCGCCCACAGCCGCAGCAGCCGCGGGAGCAGGTGCGGCGGCAGGTGGCGGAAGCGGCGCTCGATGCCCGGCGTCTCGCGCGAGTGCGTCATGAGGGAGGCCGCTGCGGTTGCGTACGGCGGGCGGCTCGAAGAGCGGGGCCGGCCGCGACGGGGGTACTGGAGGGAAACGTTACCGCCGGGGGAAAGGTTCCGGCAGTGGGTGGAGGGCGTGGAGCTGGCGTTGTCGCTCAAACTCCACGGCTACGATGTCGGACCTACCCCTTCCGCGTCTTCGTCTTATCCGTCCCGGCACGGTGGGGCTGCTTGCGGGGGCGCGACCGCTTGCGCGAGAGCGCCCTTCCCGCGCGGCTGCCGGAGTCCTCTCGTTCTTCACGTACGAGCGATACCAGCTCACCGCGACGAAAGCGGCTGCGTACTCCGGGCACGTCCAGCGGCGACCGCTCGGATACGACCGGCTGCACGACGAAGGTGGACCCATCCTGCCGCCGAATCTGCACGCGTCCCTCGCGCCGGGCTTGATCGAGCAGAGTGGCCAGACGCTGGCGCGCTTCCGAATACGTGTAGGTTCTCATGACACCTCCAGTACCTCGATACCGGTAGACTCAGCCACCGCACGCAGCCGGGTATCCAGCGTGAGTAGCGGCAGGCGGCGACTTCGTGCCAGCTCGAGCATATAACCATCATACGCGTATACGCCGTGTCGCGTGGCCAGCGTGATTGCTCGGCCTATGTCGACCTCCACCAAACGCACCGGCACCTTCTGGTACGAGGTCCAAGCGGCTGTTGCCTCCGCCGGTGACAAGCGTCGCCGCCGCACGCCGGCGACGAGCGCGTTACCGACCTCCCACGGCAACGACCCTGGCGCGAATAGTACGGCGCCCATGGTCGCGTGGAGCAACGCGGGCCGCTCGGGCTCTTCCAGCACCGCGGCGAGCAGAGCGGACGTATCGATCACCATTTCCACGGCGCACCTTGCGTTGTACTATTGTACAGTATAAGCCGTAGACCTTCGTGTCAACCACGGTCCCGACTCACGTGGAATCGTGCGCCCGCATTCCGCCCGTCGCACTCTCCGCTCGCTACGTGGGCCGGCTACTCGACGTGGCCCCTCGGGAGGCAGGCGCGTTTGGAGGGCTTGCGTACATTATCATTTATGATACTAATGTCCGATGGATGCTCACCGTACGGGAGTACCTCGATGAGACCGGGCGAAGTCCGTTCCGCTCCTGGCTCTCCACCCTGGACCGAGCCACGAGAGCGCGTATTCAAGCGCGAGTGTTGCGCTCGCAGCCAAGAGACATCGAGCGCGCTCGACGCTATTGGGCAGACTACCGGAAGGAGGAGCAACGTGGCACGAAGAAGTAAGGAGTGGAACGAGGGACTGGCCGAGGATCTCAAGGAGGCCAACTTCGCGCGCGATTTTCTGGCGGCCGCGGTAGAGGACGGCATCCCGTTGAAGGTTGCCCTCGCAAAGGTGATTCGGGCGCGCGGGGTCAAGGAATTCGGCGAGGAGATAGGAATGTCGAGCTCCAACATCCTCCGCGCGATTGGGCCCAAGCACAACCCCACTCAGGAAACGCTCGAGCGTCTGCTGCGCCCGTTCGGGCTGCGGATCGGTCTCGCCGACATCGGACACCGGCGCGGCCGCTCGGCTGCATAGTATTCGTTCTCGTTTCATGCGGTGGGGCGACGTCCGCCACGGGGCTGTGGCGGAGTCGCTTCTGGCGTCGGACGCTCTGATCGCGCGCGGGGGCACGGGCGCGAGCCCCAACCGACCAATGACCTACGTGCCCTTGGGCCGCCGTTTGCGCGGGGCGCCCTTGGCTTGGGCCACCATGTACTCGTGCCCCGAGCGGAGCAGCTCGCGGAGCTCTGCGTCCTCGAGCAGCCACACGCGCACGAGCACCGACGGGTAGTCCCGGTAGTGCGGCGTAACGTAGAACGCGTCGGGGCGTGCGTGCACCAGATGGTCGCGCTCGATGAAGCTCATCCGTACGCCGAGCGAGCCGGGCTCTACCTCTTTCTTTTTCGGGAACCAGGCGAAGGGCTTTCCGTGCACCTTGAACGCCGGATAGCCGAAGGTGGTGCCCTCCTCCACGTCGGGCAGCTCCATGGCCAACTTGCGCACGCGGGGATCGAGGGCGTGAGTCATGGCGCACCAACCTGGCCACCCTTGCACCTCATGCCGCGCTCTTCCGACTCTGCAGCTTGACCGTCGAACTGACTGATCCGCACAGCATCGTCAGGGAACTGCGCTACGATCACCAATTCGCCCCCCATCGCCTCGACAAAGCGCCGGAGCGTGCTGAGATACATGTCCGTGCGGCTCTCGATGCGCGAGACCTCCGGTTGCGTTGCACCGAGCCGCTCCGCGAGCGCCTCCTGCGACAGCGCACGCGCCCGCCGCAGCTCGTTCAAGTGCATTTCGGCCAGCATGGCCCGGGTGCGCGCACCAGCCCGCACCCGCGATTCCGGCGCCATGGTACGTGCCGTGAGGTCGTTGAACTTCTTTCCCATCAGCGCAGTCCCTCCTGTTCGAGCGCCACAAGGTGCTCGTCGTATAGCCGATCCGCGACCGGCACGAATGTCTCGTACGTGCCAGAAATGCTGCAGCTACACCGCAACCTTCCCGCGCTCTGCCCTCCGGCGTGGGGCTCTTCTTCCACGGCTCGACACGACCACGTCCACGTCCTTGCCGAGCACGTGCAGCAGGGCGATCAACTGCCCTATGGACTTTGTCCGATTCGCGGGATCGAGGAGTCGGTAGAACTGGCTCGCCGAGGTTCCGAGGATGCGGATCAACTCTCGCTTGCTCACCGAGGCGCCCTCCACGGCCCGCCGCGCCTCGAGCGTCAGGCGGTGGACCAGCAGGTCGTTCATGTGCGAGGGGTCGCGATTGTACTCGAGCACCGCGTCCATGTGAATCGTGTCCTCCCGTCCATTGGCAAGCCGATAGGTGAAACCCTCGCGGCCCAGTTCCTCGTCTGGAAAGGCGTCTTCGATCCGGTCCGTCGCATTTGGCTGCACACGGAGCAACGCGTACGGGAACGCGTACACATGCGACGCGGTCGCGATCTCGAATGCCTTCTTGTGATTGTTGGCTCTGACGCGCTTGATCTTCATAGGAGTCCCTCCTCGCGAAGCTCGCCGATGAGCCGCAGAATCCGGCTCGTGGCCTCGCCCTTCATCGCAACCCCGTTCTCGATATCCCACTTCACCACGAGGGCGCCGTCGCGGTAGACGTGGACATGGTAGGGGCTGTGATCTCCCTTCCAGGTGACGAAGACGAAGCCACCTCGCCGGATCTTGCCCATTGGACTAACTGTTACCACCACTGGTAACACTTAGCAAGTCCCCGACGGAGCGCCGTGGGGCTACGTGGCGCGGATCGGGTGGGCGAGGCGCCGGCTGGCGAACCGGAGGCGCGCCGTGACGTCAGCCAGCTCGAGATCCGGCCGCGCGGCGGCGACGTGCTCGGCATTGCGCAGTTGCGACCTCCCTGCGCCTCATGCCGCGCTCTTCCGACTCCGCACCTTGACCGTCACGTTGGCACCGGCACGCGAGAGCATCTCGATCAGCGTGTCGATGCTGAAGCGCTCGATCTTGCCGCGCATGAGATCGGAAATTCGCGGCTGCGTCACATGGAGGAGCTTGGCCGCCTCGGCCCGCGTGGGACCGCGGGCGGAAATAAGGCGCTCGAGTTCGAGCATGAGCTCGGCCCGAATCCGCAGATGCTCGGCCTCGCGCGACCCGAAGCCCACGGCCTCGAGCGCATGGGTATATCCACGAGCGTTCGCCATTGACATACCTCCTCGAAGCCCGCCCGAGCTCGTGCGTCCTCCGGAAAGAGGCGGAGCGCTTCCCGAGACGAGCCGAGACCGCCCAGCAGGCCTCGCCCATGTGCCAGCGCGCGGCTATAAGCGACCACGATGCGGATACTCACGTCGGCCGCCCAGACCCCATTGAGTTAGGGGAGGGCGACCGACCGTGTCCCACGGCTTGAATGGCGTGGGCTGATGGACCTTTCAACTGTGGCCGATCCGTGCCGGAGCCCCTATGCCGTCATATCGTCGAGAGGAATAGCGTCGTCGTCGCGAGCGCTCATGTTACTCTGCCTTGAGCGCAATAGCGGGCTCGACGCGGCAGGCGCGCCATGCCGGCACGAGCGCTCCCAACAGCGAGGCGGAGCAGAGCCCAAGTGCAAGCACCACGTAAGAGCACAGAGAATCGGACGCGGATGGGAACTGGATTGCGGCCTGTGCGCGGACGACGAAGTAGGCGATCGGCCCGCCCACAGCAAGTCCTACCACCAGTGACCAGATGACCTGCCGAACCACCTCCCACACCACGTGCCGCCGCGGTGCGCCGAGTGCGAGACGCACGCCGAGTTCAGCGGTCCGCTCAGTGGCCACGGCTGAAGTAATCCCAAACATGCCGATCAAGCCGAGGCCGAGGCCGATCGCACTGAAGATGCCGAAAAGAAACACGCCCGCTCGCCAGTCGCGAAGAGCCGGATCGAGTATTTCGTCCAACGACTGGGTGACGAGCAGGGGAAGCCTTGGTACGGCCCTCACGATCGTGCGATTCACATCCGCGATCATCTGCGCATCGGCGTGCTGCACGCCAATGATGAACGTTCGCCGATCGAACACGGCGGCCGGCTCGCCAGATGATTCGGGCGAGTCCAGCAGCATGTACATATCGGCCACCCGTGAAGTGTCGGGCGGCATTGCGCGTCGATTCGCAACGACGCCAATCACCGTGAGACAGGGCCGGTTTCGGCCCCATGTGATGCAGGCGCCAATGGGGTTACGGTGGGACCACCAGGCGTCGGCGAGCCGCTGGCTGACGACGATTTGGCCGTTTCGCCAATTCCGCCCGGGGTTACCCGACACAACATGTAAACCGGTTACGGAGAAGAAGTTCTTGGATACTGCGCTCAAGGTCACCGACTCGAGCGAGCGGGCTGGCAGTCACGGAGTCTACGCCTGCACCAGGGAGCCAAACATTGAGCGGCATCAAATCCTGGAAGCGGCCACTCGCCGTTATCGCGACGTCCTTCACTCCGTCTACGCGTCGCAGGTCCTCTTGGAGCCGCTGCTCGACAATCTGGACCTGTCCCCCCGTAACACCGGCCTGCGGGAAGTTGACCGGAGACACGAGGAGCGCGCTTCCCCGAATGCCGACGCCTTGTTGATGGGCATCGTGGAGGCTGCGGGCGAAACTTGCCGCGACAGCCAACAGGACGACCACGAGCGCGAGCTGCACAGCGAGAAGTGCCTGCCGAAAGAGCGGAGAGGCCGTGCGGCGCCGGCCCGGCATGCTACGCAGCAACCGCGTCGGTGCGACCTGCCGTAGGGCCACGAGCGGCCCGAGCACAGCGATCCCGGTCGCGACAACGATGCCACCAAGTAGCGCCGCGAAGATCCTCGGTGCAAAGGGAAGTGTACCAGCGTGGGGTAAGGAGAAGAGATGTTCGAGAGCCATGCGATGGGCGACGAGCGCGACGCCGATAGCACACGCGGCTCCGGCCAGTACGGCGATAAACAGCTCCGATGCAGAACGGACAGCGATCGCTCTCCACGGTGCCCCGAGTGCATATTGCAACGCCACATCGCTGGCATCACGTCGTGCCCGAACGACCGTCAGATTTGCCACGTTCGCGCAACTGATCAGAAAGACGGCGATGGACAGCGCTGCGATCCAGACGGAGAGCTGTACCCGGCGACCGCTCGCTGTGTTGGCGCTCAGCAACTCACGACGCTCGGCCATCACGGGCGTGACGGTGAGGGGAGCCTTCCTGAGCATGTCCTGGAGGTACCCTGATTCGTGCTCGTTGAGCTGCCGCCACAAGGTTGTTGTCTCGGCAGTTGCCATCGGCGGCGTGACGCCGTCGCGGAGGCGACCCAGGACGCGCACCCAGGCAAAGTCTCGACTGGTGATCGCCGCCGTGCCGCCGAAGGTCTTCGTGCTCTCGATCGGGAGGAAGGCGTCGACCTGGTCCAGCTCGACGCCCGTGAACCCGGGCGGTGTGACGCCAATAATCGTGTACGGCTCGCCGCCGAGGGAGAGGCTCGCGCCAATCGTGTGCGGATCAGCTCCGAGACGCGAGCGCCAGAAGGCGTAGCTGACAACCGCGAGGTGCGGTCCGTCCAGCCGATTCTCGCCGGACGAATAAAAGCGGCCGATGTGGGCGTGGAAACCAAGCAGGTCAAAAAAGCTCGACGAGGTAAGCAACACATGCAACACGTCCGCTCTATCGGCCGTCATGCGCGTGAACTCGCGCGGGGAGTAGGCCGCGAGAGCCACAAACGAGCGGGACTGCGTGCTCATATCCCGGTAGTCGGGGTATGGCAGCAGCTTGCGCCCCACCCGGACCACTCGCTCGACGTTCTGCACGTGAGCCGGCGGGCGGAACACCAACGTTTCTAGAACTCCCACCATTGCCAGGTTCAAGCCAATCCCGACTCCAAGCGATATCACCACCGTCGCTAGGAACAGTGGATGCCGACGAAGCCGCCTAACGGCGACTCGGAGAACGTCGATCACAGCGGTATCCCTACGATAGAGGCCATGGAGAGACGCTGGTGCGGCGCCGCAGCTGCGATTCGCGCAATCGGTCGCATTCGAATCACTCTCTGATGGTGCGGGTCGCTCGCCGGGCGGGCTCTGGCCGCGGCGCATTGATGTCACGCACGGGGCGCCCGGTGTTTCCACGGTTGTGCTTGCAGAACCAAGTCGCGCATTCGCTATCGCGATGTTCCCAGATACCGCAGCGTCCACCGTTCTGATCGAGATAATGCGGACAGCGGACGGTTCGACTGCGGCCGAAGAGATTCCTTTTCAGAGGAAGAGTGCCAGGCCCATGAAGTGATCGAACGTCTTCTGATCCGGCGCGAACTCGACCCGCAGGTCCACATTGCACATAACTCGGAGATTCGCGGCTGGGTCACACGAAGGAGCTTGGCCGCTTCCTCCTGCGTGAGACGACGGGCGCCGCTGAGGCGCTCGAGTTTCGGCGCGGCCACGGCATCACCGCTTTCCCCTAGGCGTGCTGGTCCGGCGCCGCTCCTTGGCGGGCTGCGAACGCTTGTGCGAGAGGGCCCTCGCTGCGCGGCTCCCGGAGCGCTCCCGTTCCTCGCGCACCAGCGCCACCAGCTCGCCGCGGCGAAGGCGGTAGCAAGTTGGCCGTCCAGCGTCAGCAGTGGCAGGACGCGACTCCGTGCCAGCGCTGCCGCATGACGGCATCGGTGTATCGACGAGCGCTCGATCGACGACTATTCGCCATCGACCTGCCTCCTTCCACGGGTTCGAACCAGTTCGACGGCGCTCGTTCGGCTGAGAGTCCGACCGTTGAGCGGTGGGCAAACCACGTGGTGCGCCGACCGGCCGCCTCAGAGCAGCCGCCGAAACTCCTCGACGGTGAGTCCGGCATCTTGGACGATGCCACCCATGGTAAAGGCGTTTACCGGATTGTGGCGCGGAATCGTGAGGATGCGGTGGCCGTCGGTCATGACGGTATGTTTGCCCTGCCGCGCAATGCGGAAGCGGCCTTCTCCAGCGCCCGCACCGCGTCGAGGTGGTTGACCCCCGGGAGCTTGGGCAAGCCTAGGCCACCTCGACCTCACGCACCTCGGCGTCGCGCAGCAACTCGTCGCGCACGGACAAGTACTCCTGGATGGCGTCTCGCACATTGGCGAGAGCCTCGGCCTCCGTTGCGCCTTGGGACCAGCACCCTGGCAATCCAGGGACCGAGACGCTAAAGCCCTCCTCCGTGCGCGACAGCGCAATCTTGTACTTCATCGTCGTGTCCTCCTGGAAGAAAGGTACTCTTTGCCAACAGGGCACGCTAACTCGTGTTGGGCTTCCCCTTCTCCTTCCAGGCCCCTCACCCCCCTCCCCCCTCTACCCCTCGAACTCCAACACCCTCGACTGCCCCGCCACCCTGGCCTTGGTGAGCAGATCGACCACCACGCTCGCTCCCACGAGCACGGCAAACACGATCGCCATTGTGACCGCGCTGCGGTACATGACCGGTCCGAATAGCTGCAGCACCCCCGCGCCCACGAAGATGATGACCATGAACGCGATCATCATCCCCGAGTTGCGCCCCTTCTGCCACGGCCGCGAGAAGGGGAGCTCCGGATCGAGCAACACCATGACCTGCAGCGCGAGATAGCTCAGCAGCCCCAGAAAGCCGACATGCAGCGCCACGTGCCACACGTTGTGGACGAAGTACAGATAGAGCGCCGCCACGAACGCCAGGTACGGCAGCAGGAAGAACGCGGCGAGCACGTTCTTGGCGCTCTGGATGATGCGGTCGCGGTCGGTGGGCGACGCAAAGAACACCCACGCCGCCTGGAACGACTCGCTGCGCGAGAAGCCCATTTGCAGGAGCGAGGGGAACATCAGCACGGCCACGGTGACGAGCGAGAACGGGCTGGCGTGCCCACCGTGCGCCGCGACGAACGGATCCACCATGGTGCCGTCGCGGACGCCCATGAACACGTAGACCAGCGTGAGCGGCAGGATGCCGAGCACCGTCATCCGGAAGCGCTGGTCGTTGCGGAACTGGCTGCGCACGAGCACCGCCATCGCGCGCGCCTCGCCGGTGCCAAACCACCAGCTCCTCCGCGGGCGGCCGGTGCGCGCAGCGGGCGTCTTCTTCTGTTTGACCGGTGTGGCTGCGATGTCCGCCAAGCGGGCGGAGTAGTCGAGCGACAGGCGTCCGCCGAGCCCCGTGGCGACGAGGCCCAGGAGCGCTACGGACGCCAGCGCCGGCACCCACTCGAGCGTGCCCGGTGGCCGGCCGCGAGGTCCAGGTAGCTGGCGAACCACGCGCCG
>CAVZBP010000002.1:0-1367818 GCA_963773545.1 uncultured Gemmatimonadaceae bacterium
CCATCCAATCTTCGCGCGCTCTGTTCAGTGCGTCGCTCTCAAGCCCAGTAAACCTTGCCGCGGCCCAGGCACGCTGGCTACTCGCGCAAGTGCGACGGGCTGGATGAAATGAGCCTATTCAAGCTCTTGAGTGGCTTGTTCGCAAGTTCCCGGCGGAAGCTGAGGGCCATTTGATGCAGCAGAAGTCGGCTGCCACTGGAACAGGGCGTGAACTATATAGAGTACGCGCTATTAGATTCGCGACGCAGGGGGAGAGCGCTTCGACGATTGTCGCGTGAACCTCTTCAAAATGTCCAAATCGCCGTGAGAGTACTGGAGCCCCTCGGGCTAGCCAACAGGATCACTGCGAAAACAGTCAATACTTCGCTGCACGACGACCCCCAAGGCCCATTAATTGTGCTTATGTCCTGGAGCCTCGACCCTGCGGGAACTCCAACGATAGGCGATCGTGGTGCGCCGTACGAAGAGCAGAGAAGAGATTGCGCGTAACATGTCGGCGATTCGTTCAAAGGAAATCGAGTAGAAGGGGCACTGCGCCGAGCCCTGCACGCTATGGGATTCCGATATCGGAAGTATGTGCCCGGAATGGCGGGCCGACCGGATATTGTCTTTCCACGAGAGAAGGTCGCCGTCTTTGTAGATGGAGACTACTGGCATGGCAGAATAGTCCGTGAGCAGGGTATCGACGCGCTCCGAGGCTACTACACTGCAAAGCAGCAGGACTACTGGATTGGTAAGATCTCGCGAAACGTCGCGCGAGATGACCGAGTTACGACCGATCTGGAAGCCGAAGGCTGGCTCGTACTTCGGTTTTGGGAGGCCGATATCAAGAAGGACGTGCTGCCAACAGCACGACGCGTAGCATTTGCAGTGCTGCGGCGCCGACGCCAGCGAGGGGGGCACTCCAACCCGCCACGCAGCGCGTCTTCCAACAGCCATGGCTCAGCGGCCGAGCGCACAGCTTCCAGTCGAAGATCGCATTGCGCCCGCCGGTCTCTATCGACGCTTTGAGAGAACGCGCTCCTGCCAGACCACACGCGACACAAGAATATTGTGCGCCGATTCACGCACAAGGCAAGTTGATCGTCTTGATCTTTCCGCGAGAGTTGGGCCGCGGCGACTCACGTCTATCAGCTAGATCTTGGCCTGGCTCGAGCGGGCTCCCCGGGACCATCCACGTGGACAACCGGACCCACTTCACCTGTCGTGCAATCGACCACTGGGACTACCGGCGCCTCGTGACACTCGACGTCGGTCGGCCGGGAAAGCCCAAGGACTATGCGGTGATCGAGTCGTTCAATGTCTCACTGAGGCGAGTGTCTCTATCGCAACATTGGTTTCCGAATTTCGCCGGTGCCAAGCGGACCCTTGACGCATGCCGTGAGGAAGGCAAGGGTGACCGAGGATGAAAGTACAGCCTGCGACAAGGTCGCGCCCGCAATACGGGTGCGCACGCTGCCGGGCGAGCAAGGCGAGGATTACGACGTGATCACGTGCATCGCCGGACCGCCTTCGAGATGCCCCACGAGGACATGCGCCGCGGTCTGCAGGCGACGGACGGCAGGCTTTCGCGCTGACCACGACGAATCTTGCCATTGATCACACCCGCATCCAAACAGAAGGTACCCTAATCCACGCATTAGGAACAGGACCGCGATGTGGCCTGACAACGAAACAGAGCGCGACTTTCTGAACTTCACCGGCGTCGCCGATACGGTCGCGGAGATCATTGTGCACGCGGCGGGACGTCCGATCTCCATTGGCGTCTCGGGCGCGTGGGGCGTCGGGAAGTCTTCGATGATTAAGCTGATCCGCCGCGCCTTTGAGGACCGCGCGAACGGGCAGGAGCCGGAGTTCGTGTTCGTGGAATTCAACGCATGGCTCTACCAAGGCTACGATGATGCGCGCGCGGCGCTGCTTGAAGTGATCGCCGACACGCTAAAGGCCGAAGCCGAAAAGCGGAAGAAGGGAATCGATAAGGCCAAAGAGTTGCTGGAGCGCGTTGACTGGTTGCGGGCCGCGAAGCTGACCGCGGCATTGGCGCTCGCGCTGGCTCTGGGCCTGCCGCCCGTCGGTGTGATCGGCGCGGCCGTGGGCTTTGGCAGGAAGGCCATCGAAAGCAAGGCCACCAAAGACGATGTGGCGGGAGCGGAAGGTACCGCCGACGAGATGATCACGGCGGTATCCGGGCTGCTCAAGCCGCGCCGCGATGCGTCTCCGCCGCGCGAGATACAGGCCATCCGCGATACGTTCGAGGCAACGCTGAAAGAAATGGGCGTCAGGCTGATCGTGCTCATCGATGATCTTGAAGATGCCTGCCGCCGACGACCATCTCGACGCTCGAAGCCATCCGCCTCTTCCTGTTTCTTGACAACACTGCGTTCGTGATCGCGGCGGATGACGCGATGATCAAACATGCCGTGCGCCAACACTTTGAAGGCATTGACGACAAGACGCTTGTCACAAACTACTTCGACAAGCTGATCCAGATCCCGATCCGCGTACCGCCGCTTGGCACGCAGGAAGTGCGCGCTTACATGATGCTCTTGTTCGTTGACAACAGCCCGCTCAGCGGAGGCGACAAGGAAGACATCCCATCAAGGTCTGCCTACAGCTCCGGCAGACCTGGCGCGGGCGGCGCGTTGACCGCGCCTTCATGCAGACGACGCACGACGATCTCCCCGGCGACCTCATCGCGCGGTTTGACACCGCCGACCGGCTCGCACCGCTGATGACATTGGCCTCGCAGATCGCCGGCAATCCCCGCCTGATCAAGCGTTTCCTGAATGCGCTGTCGATCCGGATGGCCGTTGCGCGCGCGCATGGCGTGGCCGTGGATGAAGCGGTGCTGGCAAAGCTCATGCTCTTCGAGCGTTGCGGAAGTCCGGACGCCTACGCCGAGCTCACCAAGGCCATCAACGAGAACGACGAGGGCGAGCCGCGCTTTCTGGCGGAATGGGAAGAAAGGGCGCTTTCCGGCCAGGAACTGAAGCTGAATGCGCCATGGGATGACGCATTTGTCACCGAATGGCTGACGGTTCCGCCGCGCCTTGCGGATCTCGACCTGCGCGGCGCGATGTACGTCAGCCGCGAGCATGCCCCGATCATCACCCCCGAAGACCGACTGTCATCCGAAGGCGCTGAACTGCTCACCGCTATTCTTGAACATCCCGACATGGCCGCCGGGCTGCACGATCGCCTGACGAGACTCCCCCGTGCTGACGCCGTCATCGTCATGGACCGCGTGCTCGACCGGGCGCGGCAGGAACAGGAATGGGGCACGCCGCCGATTCTTGACGCGGCACTTGCCGTCACGGCAGCAGACCCGGCGCAGGGCGCGCGCGTCGCCGCCTTCCTGCGGGACCGTCCGCACCGCCAGATCACCGCGAGCATCGTTCCGAAAATCAGCGACCAGCCGTGGCGCGACAGTGTTTACGATGCCTGGCGCGCGGCCGACGTCAGCCCCGCCGTCAAGAGAGCCATCACACAGCAGGAGCAACACGCGCAGGCAGGATAACCATGGGAACATTGAAATCAAGCGACGGCGCGCCGTCGGGCGTTGCCATGGTTCCGCCCTGGGTACCGGACCCGGTGCCGCCGGATAATGCGGGCGGCAACGATCCCGGCGACGCCGACAATCCCGATCAGCAGCATCAGGATGCTCCGCCCACACCGCCCCCGGCGCCCGTCCTGCCCCAGCTGGCTCCGCGCGCCCGGTTCGGCCCGGCCCGCACGAGCCTCGGGCGTTACGGCCGCACCGGCTCCGGCGATGACATGCGCCGCGGCCTCGGCCATTACGTCACCAAAGGGCTGGGCGGCAGCGGCTCCGCCGCGCGGCGCTTCGGAGGCACGGCGCACACCGCCGGCACGCTCTACGGCGCGCTCTCCGCCACAGCCGCCGGGCAGGCTTCAGCACCGGGCAGCCCTCTTGACCCGGCGCTTCTTGCCGGGCGATCCGCCAACGAAGTGATGGACGCCGTCCTCGAGGCGGTGCGTCCGGTCGATGGAACACAGGACTCCGAATCAAGCCGCCGGGCGATCCGCGACAGCCTCGCCGATCTTCTGGAGCGCTTTCCTGACACCGATCTCCTGAAGCTGGCCGCAGAGGAGCGCCTGTTTGTGATCGAACGCTATCTCGCGGGTGATGTCTACAACCGTGCGATTCTCGATGTCGGCAACACGGTGCGCGACAAGGCACCCAGCGCCTCAGCCGCGCTGTCGCGCATGCGCGAGATCAGGAACTACATCCGCGAAACCATCGCCGCCGGTTTTCGTGCTTTGCGCGCGGCCCGTGCGGCGCTCTCGGCGCGTACGATTGCGCAGATGTCCGCGCAGGCGTTGCGCGATGCGTTTGCCGTGTTCGAGGATTACGTGCGATGAATGTGGTCTGCGCACCTCTGGGGGCCAAAGCCAATCTCGGCGGCGCCGACCTTGAAGTCGTGCTCTTTGCGCATGCCGACCGTCCCGGACGCGGTGCGGCCTGCGCCAATATCATCCCGCTTGTCGCAAGGGCCGGCCGGCATCCCGCACCGCGCGCATGGGACCTTCTCTCCCTTGCGCTGTCGGTCATTGCGGCCGATACCGGTGTGCGCAGGAATCAGAGTCCGGACGGCTGGACGCGGGAGATTGAGCTGCATGTCGCCGTATCCGATCCGTTGTTCTGGTCGGCGCAGCGTGCGCTTGTCGAAGCGCAACTGAGATTTCTGACAACGGACCTTTGGTCCGTTGCGTTCTTCGATGGCGGTGTTCATCCCGGACCGCCGCGCAAACACATTGAGCCGGACGAGGACAGTGTGTCGCTGCTGTCCGGCGGGCTCGACAGCCTGATCGGCGCGATCGATCTTGTGACGCGCCACGGCCGGCGCCCTTTCGTCGTCAGCCAGGTGTCGCAAGGCGACAGGGAAAAGCAGCGCCTCTTCGCTGCGAGCATTGGCGGCGGTCTGCACCATCTCCAACTCAATCACGATGCCAACACCCCCGGCGAGAACGACCGTTCGCAACGCGCGCGCTCCTTCATCTTTCTTGCCTACGGCGTTCTGCTCGCTACCGCGCTGAAGGGCTACCGGGACGGCGACACGATTAGCCTTTACGTGTGCGAGAACGGCTTTATCGCGATCAACCCGCCACTCACCACGGCACGCATTCGGCAGCCTGAGCACGCGCACGGCGCATCCGGTTTTTCTCAAGTCTGTTTCAGCAACTGCTCGACAACGCAGGGCTTCGCGTGCAACTCGTGAACCCCTATCAGTTCAAGACCAAGGGCGAGATGCTCATTGAATGCGCAGACCAGGATCTTCTCAAGGCGCATGCGCACATCTCGACAAGTTGCGGGCGCTTCATGCGCAACGGTTACAGGCATTGCGGCCGGTGCGTGCCGTGCCTGATCCGGCGCGCATCGTTCCACGCGTGGGGACAGCCCGACCGCACCGATTACGTGTATGCGGATCTGGCCCACGATCATCTCGATTACGCGCGCTCCGACGACGTGCGCTCGGCGGCGATGGCTCTTGCAGATGTACGCGACAGCGGCCTCGACCGGGGTCGGCACGGCGGTCAGCGACACGCTGATGGGTGACACCACGCCCTACAGGGATGTCGTCGCGCGCGGTCTTGCGGAGGTCGGCCGGTTTCTTGAGGCCGCAGGCGTGACGTGATAGACCTGCATTGCCACCTCGATCTCTATCCCGATCCCCGACAGGTTGTTGAAACGTGCAAGGCGCGCGGGCTGTACGTGCTCTCCGTCACGACGACGCCGCGCGCCTGGGACGGCACTGTAGCGCTCGCAGCCGGCGCTGATAGAATTCGCACCGCGCTCGGGCTTCACCCGCAGCTTGCGCATGAGCGCAGGAGCGAACTGCCCCTATTCGACGCGTTGCTGCCGCAGACACGCTATGTCGGGGAAATTGGCCTTGACGGCGCGCCGGAGTTTCGATCGCACTGGAAGGCGCAGTCTGCCGTCTTCGATCACGTGCTGGACTCGTCGCGCGGGCCGGCGGGGCGCATTCTCTCCATCCACAGCCCGCGCGCGCCTGCGCTGTGCTGGATGCGCTTGAAGCACGGCCGAACGCCGGCGTTCCCGTGCTTCACTGGTTCAGCGGCACGCGCCGCGAACTTGACCGGGCGGTTCGTCTCGGATGCTGGTTTAGCGTCGGCCCGGCGATGCTGCACGGCGCGCGTGGGCGCGCGCTCGTCGCCCTGATACCGCCCGACCGACTGCTCACCGAGTCCGACGGCCCGTTTGCGCAGACCGACGGCGTTCCCCTGATGCCGTGGCACGTCGATGAGGCCGTACGCGCCCTCGCCGCTCTCTGGTCCCGCACGCGGCCGAGGCTGCGCAAATCATTGAGGCCAATCTGCGCAGGCTCACCGAACAGACTCCACCGCCGGCCTGATAGATTCCCCGGCTTTCACTTCGTCCGCAGGTTGAGGTTCAGCGCACCGCAGCGACAGCGGAGCGCCTCCGGTGTGCCCTTCTTCGGCGTGGCATAAATCCAGGACCCGCATTCATCGACCTGGCACCGCAGCAGGTCCAGGACGCCCTTGAACGCGTCGACCACATCCCGGAACTCGCTCTTCGAAAACTGCGCCCACTCATTGTAATGCACGGCCTTGTTGATGACCCACTGCTCGCCGCCGTGCTTTGCAAGCGCCTCGCCGCGCGCCTTCTTGACGGCTTCGACCTGCGCCTTGGCCTCCTTGTCATTCCAAGAGCCCGCGGCCTTTGCCGCCTTGCCGAGCAGCTCGCCGTGTCGCGCGATAACCGCAGGAAATAGGTCGCCGAGGTCGTACGAGAAATCGCCTCTGTATCGCGGTGTGGCGCCGATCTCGTCGGCAAGCTCCCCGGCGACATACTCCAGATGCCGGCGGAGCCGCGCCGCGGCGGCATCGATGTCGCCTTGCCACATTGCTCTCGATCTTTTCCCAGACGCCTGGCCGGCTCCTCGACGATTGGGCCGGTCTGGACGCTCCAGCTATGGAAGGCGACGCCACCGCGGGACTCAACGAGGCCTTCGGTGTGCATTGCTTCGCCCAGACCTTGTCGTGCGTCGTGATGATGAACTGCGTATCCGGGAAACACGTCTTGAGCAGGCGGCAGAACTGCTTGCGGTGGCCGTGATCGACCGACATCACCACGTCGTCGAAGACGGCGAATCCGAATCGCGATCCCAGCAGCCGCTTCATGAGCGCGAGGTACAGGCACACGCCCATGCCATCCTGATGCCCCTCGCTGTGGTACGCGCCCGGAGGAAACATCCCCTTATCGTAAAACGCAACCTCCAGGTCGAGGCCCCCCTCGTCGGGCGCAAGCCGTGCCTTGAACCCGCCCTCATCGTCGGTGTTCACGGCGCGGTAGAACGCCGCAAACTCGTCTTCAACCGCCTTGTACAGCCCGCCCAGATACGCATCTGCCACATCGCAATACGTCTTGTACACGGCATTGCCAGCCTTGACCGCCGCTGCGGCGCGTTCTTGTTCGCGGCGGGCACTCCAGCTGGCGACAAGCCTGTCCTGCGCCCGGGCGAGGAAAAGCTGCGCCGCGGTGGCGGCGGTCTGATCCGGCACCGCGGCCACAGCGGTGCGCAACGCAGCGATCGGCTGCTCCAGATCTTCGGGCGCTCGCGGCCAGCCCTGCTGAAAACGCTGGCGCTGCCGGGTGATCTGCACAATCGTGCTGAGCGCGCTCGCAAAGGATGTCAGATCGGAGGACCACCGCGTCAGCTTATCGGCGAATGCACGCTGCCCCAGCGCGTTCGCAGCGGACGACACCGGAGCCACCAGCCCGGCGAGCGTGCGCGCGGCTTCAGCGACCGCTGCGCCGTTCGATAGCAACCGTGACTGGATGGCTTCCGCCTCCTGCGCTTTGGCTAGCTTGTCCTGGAGATGCGCGCGCAGGCTTGACTCGTCGTCCCAGGCCAGATCGCACAGCGGACAGCGAGCGCCGTCCACCAGCGCGAGGCCGCGCTCGACGAAGTCTCGCCGCGTTACCGCTTCCAGCAGCGCCGGGTCGCTTTCAAGGGCGGCAAGATCGGCAACCAGCGCCGCGGCCTCGTCGCGGGCAAGAGCGCCAAGCCCGCTCCGTGCATTGTCCAGAGCATGGATGTCGCGCCACGCGGCGTCCTTCGGGAAGACGGCGGCCGTTGAGCCTGCCGAAACGCCGACACTCACATCCGTGTCGCCCGCAAGCGCGGTGATCTCTGGAAGGCCGAGAGCGCAGCGGTGCGGATTGACAGCCGCAAGGATGTCTGCGGGCTCAAGCGTCGTCAGATCCAGGTGGCGGCGCAGCGCATTGTCTGCATTTTGAACGAGCGCATCCGCGCTGCGCAGTGTGATGGAGAGCTTGTTGCCGACCGTCTTCAGCACGCCGCGAGTCTCGCCGATTTCTTCGAGCTTCAGCAGCGCCTGGATCTCCTTGGACCGCTGCCCCGCCTCGATGATGATGTATTTGATGATTTCCCGGCGGGACAGCGTCAGCTCGGGATGACCGCCGATCTCATCGACGACGGCTCGGATGGCCGGATCGTCGGGCTCAAGGCGGTAGGTCTTCGCAGTCTTCACACTCCGGGTGAGAACCGCTGACCGGTCCAGTTCCGGTACGTAGAACCTCAGGGACACTTCGGCGACAGCCGGGTCATCCCGCCGGTCCACGTGCGGACCGTGGCGCGCGACGCTGAGGCCTCCGGTGCCCTTGCCCGAAAGCCGGGATATCTCCCCGGTCAGCGCGAATTGAATGGCATCGACAACGCCGCTCTTGCCGGACCCATTCGGCCCCGACACGACGAAACTCTTCCGGCTCGGAGTGATCTCCAGATCCCGAATGCCGCGCAGCTCACGTATCGCAACCGCCTCGATCTGAATCATGACGGCCGCTCGCGCCCGACGCGCGAGAGCACGGTCACGATGTCATTGGCCTTAAGCTTCTTGCCCGAGTCAAACAGGGCACGCAGATCTGCGATCACGGAATCGTCGACGGCATTGGACTCGCCAAGCCTGCTGTAGAACGACTCGAGGATTTCTTGCAGGACCCGTGGCATGGGCAACCTTTCTCCGTTCTCGGGAATTGCCCCCACCGTGGCCGATGCGACAGGGCGGCAGCCCGAACCTTGCCCCGGCCGTCCGCCGGGCGTCAAGTCTTCCTGCCGTTCCCCGGCCCGCCCGGAGCATCCAAATCGCGGCCCCGTCCCTCTTCCGTTGCTTCCTCAATGGGAACGCAAGTCTGGCCGGGCGCGCCACGCCGTCAACGGCCCTGCACGCACCAGCCTCCGTGTGTTCTGACGCCGTCGCGCTGAACATTGGTCCGCAGGCCCGGACCACAGCGCGGCGTCAAGGCGACGGCCCGTGTTGGCCATTCCCCGCTTTGCCATTGAGGACCGTTTGTCGAGCTCGATACGGATTCGTTCACTTGGCGCCAAACAGCTAGCGGCGCAAGCCCCAGCAGTTGCCCATCAGCAAACGATCCCACCGGCGCGCATGTCGCGCCTCCTGACGGCCGATGGGCGAACGGCCGGCGCTTTCAACGAGTCCGGCCGTTCTTTGGCGCATTCGTGAGCCCCGCCTCGTTCCAACCGAGGAGACCACTGACCGCCGCGGTCCACCAAGTGTCGAGCACTGCAGACCCAAACTTGCGACCGACAAATGAAGTGTGATTCATACGCGATGCCTCCCCGAAAATTCGACCATTGATCAACTTGCTACAGGCACGAATCGAGGCCAGTACGAACAGGACCGCGAACACGACCAGCGGTGCGGGAATCGAACCCACGCCCAGGGGCGCCAGATGAAAGATACTGCACTCCCCCTGTGGACAGTAGCAGGCAGTCACACGCGCCCCAACCTTTCCCCTCTCACACCGGTTGATCCACGAACGCACTGCCCCATCCGCGCCTCCCCCTCCCCACCCGCAAACACCGCCTCCTCACACCGGCCTCCCCACCCCCTCACTCTGCCTCGTGAAGAACTTCGGCCCGTCCTCGGTGATGTACAAACAATCCTCCAGCCTCACCCCAAACTCCCCATAAATCGCGATCGTCGGCTCGTCACTAAAGCACATGCCCGGCGCGATGCTTCGTCTTATTCCCACGCACGAAATTTGTCCACTCGTGCCCATCCATCCCGATCCCATGCCCCGTCCGATGCGGTAGACCCGGCACCTTGTACCCCGGCCCGAACCCGGCATCCGTGATCACCTTCCGCGCGGCGGCGTCCACCGACTCGCACGTCGCACCCACCTGCGCGGCGGCGAACGCGGCGTCCTGCGCCTTGCGCTCCAGGTTCCAGATCTCCGTCTGCCGCGGCGTGGGCGTGCCGAACACCGTGGTGCGCGTGATGTCCGACTGGTAGCCCTCCACCGCGCACCCGGAGTCCATGAGCACAATGTCTCCCGGGCGCAGTTGCTGCGGCTTGGAGCTGCCGTGCGGGAACGCGGACGACGTGCCGAACGCCACCAGCGACCACGTGTCCTGTCCGCCCAGTCGCTCCTGGGCCGTCATCATGTTCCGCGACAGATCGCCCTGCGTCATCCCCTCTTCCATGGTGGCGAACGCCGCGCGGAAGGCCGCGATGGTGATGTCGCTCGCGCGCTGCATGAGCGCGATCTCCGCCGGCGATTTGATCATCCTGCACCCGGCGGTCACCGGCGTCGCGCTCACGAGCTGCGACGCCCGGCGCCTCGGCGCGCACGCCGTCGGCCACGAAGAAGCGCACGCGCTCCTCCACCCCCACGCGTCCCGTGCCCGCGCCGCGGTCGCGGAGCGCCTGCGCGATCAGGCGGTACGGGCTCTCGTCCTCCTGCCACACGCGCACGTCGTTGGAGAACTTGATCCGCTCCCGCGCGCGCGCCTCCTCAAAGCCCGGACAGATGAACGCGGGCTCGCCGCGCGCGGGGAGCACGAGCACGAACGGACGCTCGGAGAGTCCCCACTGCACGCCGGTGAAGTACGTCATGCTCGTGCCGGGCTCCAGCACCACGGCGCCCACGCCGTTCTCGCGCATCAGCTCCCGCGCGCGCTCCATCCGCGCGCGGCGCTCGTCGTCGGTTATGGGCGACGACGCCATCGGTCATCGGTTTGAGTGACTGCAGCGGCGCGGGGAGGTCGCATGGGTCGGCGGAGCTGTCGGCCGTATTGCGCCGGTCGCCGCGCGTGGCGGCGAGCAGGCGTCCGCCCCCGGCGGGGAGCGCAGCCGCGCCGGCCAGGCCGGCCAGGATTCCCGTGAACTTTCGGCAATGCATGGGAGCGAAATCGCTGGATGGTGAGTGCTTTGTCCGCGAGCGGCCGGCCAGGCGGGCCATGGGCAGGAGTCCGCGCAGCGCGCGGTCAGACGGGAGAGCGCGCGTGCGCTCTTTCGTCACGCCGCGCAAAGATATGATGGGCGGAGTGCAGCGTCACGGCAAGCGTTCCGCACACGCGGCGAGTTCGTGTCCGGTACGTTCCGCTCTGGGGCGTCCGCCGCGCCGCGAGAGCGGGCGTCTTGCCAGCTCTAGTCCAAGTCAGCCAGGCGTAGATTCGTCTCGTCTCAGCCAACCATCGCCGCGCAAACGGAAGCGTTGCCTCCAATAGCGCTTGCAGCTTCTGGACTTGCTCCGTCGTGGGCGACCCGGGTTCGTAGGCCGACAGTTTTCGCATCCGCGCGGGAGTGCTCATACGGTGGCGCCAGCCCCGAGCCGCTCATCGAGGACAGTCTCGTCACCCACAATCCAGCGCTTTGGCCCGGTCACTTCGCGTGCGAGAAACCCGCCCCCGGTCTGTAGACCGTCGCTCACCTCATTTGGAGCCAGGACGACCACGTTCACTTACCTGCCGAGCAGCACACCGGAATCGAGCGTCCGCCGGGCAAGTAGGCGTTCGGGAAACTGTTCGCCCAGCGCCCAGAATGCACAGATCGATGTCGCTGTGCTCGTGAACGTCACCCCGGGCGAAGGAGCCGAACACGAAAGATGTAGTTGCGAAGGCGCGACGATGGCGCTCAGGCTTTCCGGGACGCCCGCCGCGCCTTCGTCTGCTGCAAGCGCTTGTTAGACCGCGCCTTGCTGACCAGCGGATAGGCCTCGGGCCGTTTGATCGACTCGACGGCGAGGTCAACATCCAGTTCCGGCCAGTAAAGGTGGTGCGGGCTGGGGCGCTCGACGCGAGTGACTTCGCGGATGGTGGCCTGCGCGAACCAGGGAAACTCCGTAAACCCAAGGAACAGCTCCTCGTCATCGATCAGGAGCCAGAGTCCGTGGGGCGACACGTTGGTGACCTCAGCCCCCGAAATGGGCGTCCCAAGCTTTGAGGATCTCATCGAAATGCTCCCGCGCTATTCGCTGGGCCGTCTTCAGCCGCTGCGCCGTCAGCCCGTAATTGTTCGCGACCGTCAGCTCGGCGTCGAGCCAGAGCTTGGCCTCGCCCGTCGGATGCTGCACATGGACGTGCGGCCGGCTCTCCTCGCGCGAAAAGAAGTAGAACCGGTAGCCACGTTCGCGGAGAACCGTCGGACTCATCCGGGGAAGATAGCGGGGTGACGCCGGGTCCGCCTTGAAGGGCGCGAGTCTGAGACCTGCAGCGCTCGGGGGGGGGTACGAAGGAGCCCGTTGCGGCATGACGCCCCAGCTCAGCCGCAAAGGAGTCGAATACGAGTGGCGGCGGAGCCGCCACCATTCAATAGCTTCCTTTGTCGGCTTCAGCGTTCGTTAGCCGGCAGACGGAACAAAGTCAGGCGCGAAGGGTTGACATTATGTCATATATGACATAGTTTCATAGTATGCCTGGGCAGGACAAACCGCTCGTCTGGCTGTCCGGAGAGGTCAAGACGCCCCCGTTCTCGGCGGAAGGTCGCCTGGAGGCCGGAATGCTGCTGCGTCGGCTTCAGCGCGGTGAGCTGATCGGCCTGCCGCATTCCCGGCCGATGCCAAGCATCGGCAAGCGGTGCCACGAACTCCGTATCGTCGATGAAGACGCGACATGGAGGATTGTGTACTACATCGACGCGGATGCCATCGTCATTCTTGAAGTGTTTTCGAAGAAGACTCAGGCAACCCCCAAGCAGGTGATTCGCGTGTCGCAGCGTCGGCTGCGTTTGTATCTGACGCCCGGGGAAGAGGTGGAATAGTGGACACGAAAAAGAGAAAGAAACTCGAAGCTGCAGGGTTTCGGGTCGGAAGCGCCGCGGACTTCCTCGAGCTCACAGCCGAGGAAGCCGCATTAATAGATCTAAAGCTGTCGCTAGGGACTCTAGTCCGGGTCGCCCGCAAGCGCGCGAAGCTATCGCAGCAGAGGCTCGCCGGGCGTTTGCACTCGAGTCAATCGCGAGTTGCAAAGCTCGAGGCCGGAGATGCGAGTGTCTCGCTCGATCTAATTGTGAAGGCGGCCTTCGCGGCCGGCGCTAAGAAGTCCGATTTGGCGAATGCGATCCTGAAGCGAAGGCGCGTGGCTGCTGGCTAACGCCCCGGCGCTCTGCTGCGGCGTTTCATAATAGTTGCGGCCAGCGAGCGCAGCGAGTCGGCCGCCTCCCTACCCCACGCCGACGGCAGCAGCGCCTCGTTATGCGTCGGGCGCCGGAATCTCCAGGTCGCGGCAGATCTTCCGCGCAAGGTAATCCTTCACTTCCCGATGCCGCGGCACGGTCGATACCTTCCGGACCGCCACATTCATGAAGACCGAATGGCTGCCGCCTTCACGGAGAAGCCGGCAGCCATGCTGCTCCAAGTGGCGGAGAAGATCAACGCGTTTCACGGCCTCAACGACCGCTACGCCGTGAGGAGCAACGGCTCGCGAATGACGGTGACGCCGGCCAGATCCTCTTCCGCCAGTCCACGGTTCGCTTCCACGACAAGCTCCACCGCCTCACGCAAGTTCGCTCGCGCCTCGTCTAAAGTCTCGCCCTGCGTGTTCGCCCCTGGAAGCTCTTCCACGAACGCGATATAGCCTCCTTCTGGCGCTTCTCGAAATACTGCGGTGAATTCCAAGCGCATACCATCCTCCTTTGGACTACTCCAATCTATACCGACCGCTCGCCGCACGCATAACGCTTGAGTTATGCGGCGCTGTTCACGCAAGTTCGCGCTCTACCGACAGCAGGTAAGCGAACGGGTTCGCCCGGAGTGATTCCCGCTTGTCCGCGTTGTACATGGCTCCGGTAGCGATCAGCGAAATCCCCGCGCCCGCCAAGAGCGCCGTAGGGACCGCCAGACCCGCCACCACCAGCATCGTTGACGACCCGGCCGACAGGAAACCGACCTTCAGCAGCCCATCGCGACGGAACAGCCGGTTCACCGCGGCGGACTGGGCGGCGGTGGCGGCGGTGCTGCGAGAAGACTGGAGCCCGGAGCAGATCGTCGGTCGGTTCCGGCGCGGTCGCCTGCTCTCGATCAGTCACGAGACCATCTATCGCTACGTGTGGCAGGACAAGCAGCACGGGGGGACGCTCTGGCATCACCTGCGGAATGCCTACAAACCCTTCCGGAAACGCTATGGCCGGTATGACAGCCGGGGCCACCTCGCCGGGAAGCGCCACCTCTCGGAGCGCCCAGCCGGGGCGACCAACCGCTCGCGCTTCGGGCACTGGGAGGGGGACACGGTCCTCGGCAACACGCAGCACGGCGCCTGCATCGTGACGCTCGTGGAGCGAAAGTCGGGATTCACCGCGATCGGCCTGCTCACGCGGCGCGCCGCCCCGGAAGTGAACGCGCGCCTGCGCCAACTCATCACTGCACAACCCCGTCTGGTGCGGACGATCACGCTGGACAACGGGACCGAGTTCCATAGCTACAAGGCGCTCGAGCAGCTCGTGCCCGCCACGTGCTACTTCGCCACCCCGCACCATTCCTGGGAACGCGGAACGAACGAGAACACGAACGGTTTGATTCGGCAGTACCTGAAGAAGCGCACGAGCATGGAACACCTCACCCAGCAGGAGTGTCAGCGCATCGCCGATCGGCTCAACCGCCGACCACGCAAACGGCTCGCCTTCCGCACCCCCGAGGGGGTCTATGTCCCATAACGATCAGTGTTGCACTTCACACTTGACCCTAAGCCGCCGCCTCGTGATGTCTCATTGCCGGACGCCACGAGCTGTGACATTGAAGCGGCTTCGCGCCTCGCTTGCGAGATCGATATCCATCAAGACCCCGTAGTGCACATGCGGTTTGGCGCCAGGCGCGAGGAAGAGGTAGGCCGCCCGCCCGCTGTCTGTCGCGGGAACGAAGCGACTCCTGACGCCGTCCAGCACATAGTCAATATGCTCACCATATCGCTCCTGCACGGTGACACCAAGGGAGTCGAGCGCTGGCCTCACACTGCCCAGGTGATATTCAAGGTCACCGAGTGCCTCGGCATTGTCGCCGCCAGAGTCTGCCGCGGTATATGCGCTGCGGAAAAAGACAACCAGCGTCGGGCCCGCCACCAGAATGCGGCCAGAGTCGGGACGCGCGACAGGGACACCGCTGACCAGCGGAGCGCTCGTTGAATCGCGGCTCGGCTCTCGGTCGACAGCTGGGCTGCAGCCGACCGCGAGCACCAACAGCCAAGTTGTGAGACTGTGTCGCGTCATCAGAGGTTGTGGCGGTCTAACGAGGGTGTAGAAAAACCTGCGCGGTGTAGTGTGCTGCACTGGGGCTGGGATGGCAATATCGGGCGTCTGGTGCGATACGGATGCGAGCGCGCTCCTTCCCTCCAAGCACCGCTTTCATGGCCCGCTACAAGGTCATCGACACCAACCCGCGCCTCCTCCCCGTCGATCTCGCTCGGCAACTGCTGCCCGGCACCTTCGAGTACGCGGTGAGCCACCTCGTCGACCACGAGATCGACCTCGCTCACTTCGACGACCGCTACCAGAACGATGAGACCGGAGCCCCGGCCTACCCGCCGGCCATGCTGCGCAAGGTCGTGCTCTGTGCGTACGCCCACGGCATCGTGAGCAGCCGGGCGATCGAGCGCGTCTGCCGGGAACACGTCACCTTCATCGCGCTCTCGGGCGATACCGCCCCGCACTTCACCACGATCGCCACCTTCGTGAGCACGCTCGGAGCGGACATTGCCCGCGTCTTCGCCGCCGTGCTCGCCGTCTGCGATCGACAGGGCTTGATCGGGCGGGAGATGTTTGCCATCGACGGTGTGAAGCTCCCGAGCAACGCATCCAAGCAGCGGAGCGGCACCCGCGCGGACTTCGAGCGGCAGGCAGGGAAGATGGAGGCGGCGGCGAGCGTGATGCTCGAGCGCCATCGTGCCGAAGACACTCGGTCGGTGGAGCCCGAGCTGAGAGTCAAGGAAACGAAGAGGATCGAACGTCTCGAGCGCGATGCCAGAGAGCTGCGCGAGTGGCTCGCCATACACTCGGAGGATCGCCGTGGTCCGACGGGTGGCATCCGGAAGAGCAATCGCACGGATAACGAGAGCGCCAAGATGGCCACCGGCAAGGGCGTCATCCAGGGCGACACCGGTGTGGCGGCCGTCGACGAGAAGCATCAGATCATCGTGGAAGCCCAGGCGCACGGCACCGGCGCGGAGCAGGAGCTGCTCCTGCCGATCGTCACAGCCATCTCGCCACTGCTCGGTGAGGAGTCGCTTCTCACCGCAGACGCGGGCTACCACAGCGAGGCCAACTTGCGAGGGCTCTCAGAGATCGGCGTGGATGCTCTCATCGCCGACAACGACATGCGCCGGAGGGATGAGCGCTTCGCCTCTCAGGATCGGCACCGGAAGGAGAAGAACCCGCTGCACGACAAGGGCGCACCCAGCAAGCGGAAGCTCGAGGTCTACCAGCCGAGCGATTTCACCTATGACGCCGAGGCACGCACGTGCGTGTGTCCGGCGGGGAAGTCACTGTATCGCTCGGGCAAGGACATTGTGACCAGGGGGCACGTGGCCGACCACTTCCGTGGTGCGAAGCGCGACTGCCTGCCTTGTGCGCACCGAGCGAGGTGCCTGCGCACACCGGAGACGACCGCAACTCGCCAGGTGGCCTTCTTCCATGGCCGAGCCGCCGATGCGCGAGAGAGCCACACCACTCGCATGAAGCGGCGCCTCGACTCCCCAGAGGGTCGAGCGCGCTACGGCCAACGCTTCGGGACCGTAGAGCCAGTCTTCGGGAACTTGCGCTCCAACAAGGGACTCGATCGCTTCACGCTACGCGGGCGAGAGAAGGACGACGGCCAGTGGAAGCTCTTCTGCTTGGTGCACAATATCGAGAAGCTCGCGCGTCTCTGCTACGCGGCGTAGCACCAAGAGACCGACTGCCCGCAGATCATCGAGGCCTCTTCGCTCGCACCTGGCCGATCACTGCCATCGCCGAACGGTAACGACGCCCGCAGGAGGGGTTTTTCTACAGCCTCAACGCTGACAATCACCTGCAAAGCGGGCCAGCACGGGATAGCGATCCACGACCAGGGTCGGCCCGCTTTGGCAGGTGCATTGCCTTGTTATACCGCACCTTCCTCGCGGCGCAGGTCCTCAAGAATGCTCCGCACCTCGGACTCCAGGAGCGGCAGGTCCTTTCGCACCATGTCCCAGGCTAGCTCGAGATCAACGCGGAAGTATTCGTGGATCAAGATGTCTCGCGCCCCGGCGATCTCGCGCCAGGGAACGGCGGAGTGCGTCGCCCTGACAGGATCTGGCACGCCCTTCACTGCCTCGCCAATGATTTCCAACCGGCGTATCACCGCGTCTTGTTTTTCCACGTTCGCGGCAAACTGATCGAAGTCCAGACCTGCGGTGTAGTCGCGAAGGAGGGCGATCGCATGGAGGATCTCCCCCAGAAGGAGGTCGATGCCTCGGCTCATAGGACCGGGACCAGTTCCCTCAGGATCTGGTCGCGCACCTTCGGGTGCAGCGAGCCTCGAGTCGCGACGTCGACGTCTCGACCAAGGATCTCACACAGGTCCAACCGCAGCCCGGAGAGGTCGAGAAGTGTTCGACCCTGCTCGAACTCTACGAGGAAGTCGACGTCACTCCCGGCCGTGGCTTCGCCCCGTGCGACCGAGCCGAAGATGCTCGCCCGCACGACCCCATACCGTGCCATTGGCGCGGCAACCTTGCGGCGAATTTCGTCGATGGTGGGACTCATACCTGGAAATCTATGCTGCCTGCGCTTCCGGCCCAACGTCCCAGAGCCACACCGGGCCGTCGAACGGGCCCGCCAATGGCGCGGTATAACGCCAATTCGGTTGTTCTACCACATCCGCCACGAGACGGCAGCTAGGATATTATGCGGCGCTCGTAACGGGGCCCAATCGGGCTCCGGCCGGCGAGGTGGCCACGAGACGCCGCAACGCCGGTCTATTTCGCGCCTTACGAGCCGTGCCCATCTGGCCCCTGCAGATACTCCAGCAACACACGCCGCCTAAGCCATAGGGCCACGAGCATCGCGCAGGTGGAGATCGACCAGGGGAGACGCGGCCTCGAACCGCCATCCGACACCACGTCCGGGGATGCACTCGCCCCGACCCCGCTCGCAGTCTCCACGTCCTGCGCCACCCAGCGCACCTAGCGGCCTCCGAACATCGACGAGGGATCGCGGATGTACTATCGCACGTCAGTGCTTACCCTCCCCTCCCCCCCTCTTCACACCGGCCTCCCCACCCCCTCACTCTGCCTCGTAAAGAACCGAGGCCCCTCCTCCGTGATGTACAAACAATCCTCCAGCCTCACCCCGAACTCCCCATAAATCGCGATCGTCGGCTCGTCACTGAAGCACATGCCCGGCTGGATCTTCGTCTTGTTCCCACGCACGAAGTTCGTCCACTCGTGACCATCCATCCCGATCCCATGCCCCGTGCGATGCGGCAGCCCGGGCACCTTGTACCCCGGCCCGAATCCCGCGTCGGTAATCACCTTCCGCGCGGCAGCGTCCACGGACTCGCACGTCGCACCCACCTGCGCCGCCGCGAACGCGGCGGCCTGCGCACTCGTGAGCACGAAATCCGCGACGGAGCGCCCCTCGAGCGCGGCCGCCCGCTCCAGAAGCTTCTTCTGCGCGGCGGTGACGCGCGTTTCCACGCGTTCGGACCGCTGACGAGTTGGTTTGTCGATAGCCATACTACCGTCTCCGCACCGGCGTGCACCGAACGTTCGAAATGTACGGCCAGTGGACGTACAAGTCGAAAAAGAGGTGGGCGGCCCGATTTCCGAAGGCGTCTATCTGTACAGATTGCTCCCGATGTCTCGACGGCAGCACGCCCTGCGCGAGATTCCCGTCCGCGAAAGGTGCCCCCTGCCCCCGTCCCAATCGTTCTGTGCCCCCTTGCCATCGAGCGCACTTGAAGGACTAACGTGCCACACACGACATGACCTTCCTCACCGCCTTCGGCGTCTTTGCCGTCACGGCAATGCTCGTCACCTACGCGCTCGAGCACCGCTCCCACTGGTACGTGCTCGGCTTCGCCGCCGCCTGCCTGCTCGCGTCGGCGTATGGATTCCTCCAGGGCGCGTGGCCGTTCGGCGTGGTGGAGGCGGTATGGTCGGTTGTCGCGCTGCGGCGGTGGCGGCGGACGAAGACAGCCGGGCGGCGAATTTGAGACGGGACGAATGGCGCCGGCAGTCCGTGGCGAATGCCAGACGTCGTTCACGCGCCACTGACACAAGCACCGCTACGCCGCAGCGCGACGTCAGTCCGCGCGCAGCGAGTTGGTGGGATGCGTGCGCGCAATGCGCCGTGCCGGCAATAGGCACGATACGAGCGCCGTCACCGCGACAACGCCGATCACGGCGACATACGTTGGCGGATCGGCCGCCGTGATGCCGTAGAGGAACCGGGCTGCGACGCGACACACGAGTAGCGCCGCCGCCAGGCCCGCGCCGAGCCCGATCGCCACCGGACGCATAGCCTGAGCAACGACGAGTCGCACGACGTCGCCCGGCTGTGCGCCGAGCGCCAGCCGTACCCCCATTTCTGTGCGCCGCAATTGCGTGCCGAACGACACCACGCCGTGAACGCCGAGCGCCGCCAGGAACAGCGTGAGGAGCCCCAGCGCGCCAAAGAGTGCGCCGGCGATGCGGGCCGGCAGGAGCGACACGGACATGTGCTGCCGTAGCGTGCGAGTCTCGAAGAGCGGCACGTTGGGATCGAGCGCCGCCAACGCCGATCTCACGCCCGGGACTAGGCGCTGCGGGTTGACACGTGCGCCGATCACCAGCGTCATCGCGCTGCGATAGTGATCGCGAAACGGGAGATACACGAACGCCTGCGGCGCTTCGTTCAGGCTGCGGTACTTGCCGTCACGCGCGATGCCCACGACCTCCATCCATGGGCCGTCGGCGCCGTTCACCCTGATACGCTTGCCGATCGCCTTCCCATCGGTGAAGTAGCGCTGCGCGAGGGTCGCGTTGACGATCGCTTCGGGCGCCGGGTGTGCCGCGGTCGAGAATGTGCGCCCGGCAATGAGGTCGATGCCCATGATCTTGAAGTACGCGCCGTTGACGACGCTGTAGTCCGCGGCGCCGGCCGCCTCGTGCTCCACCTGGAAGCGTGTCGCCTGCTCTCCGCCATCCAGCGGCAGCCGATCGGTGAGCGCCACGCCGCTCACGCCGCTCGTCTGCTCGAGTGAAGAGATCAGCCGGTCGTAGCCTGCCAGCCCGAGCGCAGGGTCCGGAAAGCGCGGACCGAGATCGACGCCGGCAAGGAGGATCCGCCCCACGTGGAAGCCCGGATCGATGTCCTCCGCCTGCCGCAGGCTCCGCACGAACAGGCCAGCCAGCACAAGCAGCACGCTCGTGAGGCCGACCTGAATGACGACGGCCCGGCGGCGCTGCGTAATGGTCTGAATGCTGTAGCCCGCGCCACTGGTCGTGTCACGCAGCGCAGCGCTCAGCGAATCCTTGGAGAGGCGAAGCGCGGGGACGAGGCTGATCGCGAGTGCCGAGCCGATGGCGATCACCGCGACAGCCACGAGACTATGCCCGCGCGCGTCCACGTGCACCACGAGGGGGACTGGCGTGGGCGGCAGGAGTGTGAGCAGAGCCCGTCCGGCGACGTTCGCCAACCAGAGGGCGACGGCGGCGCCAGCGGTAGACACGATGAGGCCCTCCAGCACGAGCTGCCGCACGATCCGTGAGCGACTGGCGCCGAGGGCGGCTCGTATGGCGAACTCGCGGCGTCGTGCCGTGGCGCGCGCCATCAGGAGGTTCACGAGATTGGTGCACGCCAGAATCAGGACGAGCCCGGTGACGGCGAGCAGCAGTAGCGCCACGACCGTCACCGGGGCTCTGGCGCCGGGCGCGAGCAATCCAGCCCGAGCCAGGACGATGCGCCGTGGTCCAGACCGCCGCGGCGCTCCCTCGTCGATCCGGTGTGCGATGACGCCAAGTTCCCGCTGCGCATCCTCCACACGAACACCGGGCCTGAGCCGTCCGAACACACTGAGCGCCGTGAAGTCGCGGTCGGTGAGCGCGCCGTCCGTCGGCACGAGCTGAGGCCGCATTGCGAGTGGCGCGTAGACGTCGATAGACAACCCGAGTACCGGGGCAAACGCGGCCGGCGCGATGCCGATGATCGTGAGTGGCGTTCCATTGACGACGATGCTCCGGCCGATGACCGCCGTGTCGCCGCCGAGTCGCTGGCGCCACCATCGCTCGCTGATCACCGCCACCGGATTGGCTGCGCCGGCCGCATCGTCCTGCGGACCGATCGGACGCCCGTGCGCGGTGCGCACGCCGAGCGTTCGGAAGTACCATCCATCGACCAGCATCGCGGCCACGAGCTCGCTGTGCGCCCCGGAACCGACGCCCACGTTGGCGAGCTCGTATGCCGTGAGTTCCGTGAGCGCGTGACTGCTCGCGCGGTAGTCCAGTAGGTCCGGCAACGAGACCGGCGCGTAGCCGCCGCTTCTGGGCGCTTCGGAGACGGCGACTATCTCCTTCGGCGACGCGACCGGGAGCGGCCGCAGGAGCAGCCCATCGGCGATGCTGAACACCGTGAGATTGGCGCCCATGCCGAGCGCGAGCGACAGGACGGCGACCGCAAAAAACGACGGTGCGCGCCGAATAGCGCGCAGCGCGTAGCGGAGATCGGCAACGAGCGTGTTGACTACATGGCTCATGCGTGCTGCGTGATCACTGGCGTGCCGTGGTCTCCAGCGGCTGGTGTAGATAGCGTTCGATCGCTACGAGCTCGGTGGTTGTTTGACGCGAGGTAGGCAGACGTGGCGTGATGGGCCGCACGATCGGTGATAGCGTGCCTGCCAATGAGCGCCCTGCGCAACTTGCGAGCACGCATCCGGACTCGCAAGCGCGGCGACCCTTACGCGCGCCTGAGAGCTCCCGCAGTCCGATCCTGGAAACCGGTGCGCTACGCCGCCCGCGCTGGTCCGAACCAGGTGGCCAGCGCCTCAGCAAGACCCACCGCGGATTCGTCTCCCACCCAGGCCACGTAGCCGTCGGCGCGAATCAATACGGCGGTGGGAGCAGCCACCGAGCCCATTGCGGGAAGCTCCCACGCTCCATCGTACTTGCCATCGACCAACCGAACGCGATCTCCCCACGCGCCGGGTGCCAAGGCACCAGGCTCGCCGAGGTTGAGCATCACCGGCCGGGCATCGTGCAGCAGCGTGTAGGTCCGCACCGGGCCGTTCGCGGTCACGAGGTCGAGATCGGGCATGCGGCGTCCGAGCAGCGGGTGGCCTTCGCCCAGATCGTAGTGAACGTCCAGACCGGACATCATCGCGGCCAGCCGCGTGCGAGGCTCGTCCATGCTGAGGAGCTCGGAGACGATCTCGCGCAGCGCGTTGGTGCGGTCGTCCGTGCGGAGCAGCGCCACTTGCGCCATCGTGTCGCGCAGCACGCGCGCAGCCACCGGGTGCCGCTCGGCGTGATACGTATCCAGGAGGCTTGGTGACGACGTGCGTTTGACGACCTGCGCCAGCTTCCACCCCAGATTCACCGCGTCGTGCACGCCAATGTTGAGCCCCTGTCCGCCCACCGGGTAATGCACGTGCGCGGCGTCGCCGGCCAGCAGCACGCGTCCCTTGCGGTACGAAGCCGCCTGCCGAGCCGTGTCGGTGAACCTCGAGATCCAGGTGGGACTGTGGACGCCGTAGTCAGTCCCATACACGGCTGTGAGCGCCTCGCTGAGATCGCGCAGCGTCGGTTCGTCAGTTCGGCCGACGCGCGGTTCGGTCACGAGCACGCGCACGGGCCCTCCATCCCCCATCCTGCTCAAGGAGGAGATGCCGTGCGCGTCGGAGCGTACGCCCCACTCGGGCTCCTGGGCCAGCTCGACTTGGGCGATGAGGTTGCTGACGGTCGCATCCCACCCCGGGAACTCGATGCCGGCGGTCTTCCGGATGAGACTCCGTCCGCCGTCGCACCCCACGAGATACTCCGCTCTCATGCGTTGACCATCGGACAGTTCCACGTCCACGCCGGTATCGTCCTGCGCGAAGCCCGTCACCTCACGTTCACGATAGATGGGCACCGCCAGCTCGGCGACCCATCCGGCGAGTATGCGCTCGATGTCGCTCTGCCACAGCGCGAGCCCGTAGTTGTGCCGGGTGGGGAAGTCGCTCATGTCGAGAGGGATCCAGGCGAACGCCGCCACCTGCGCCACCTTGCCCTGCGAGAGGAACCGATCGGCGATACCGCGCTGATCGAGGAGCTCGATGGTGCGCGCGTGCAGACCGCCCGCGCGCGAGCCGGCGACGTGTTGGTTGGCGCGCCGCTCGACGATGGCAACATCGACGCCCACCAATGCGAGCTCCCCTGCCAGCATCAGGCCCGTGGGGCCTGCTCCAGCGATCATCACGGCATGGTCGGCCATGCGCACCTCAGCCTGCGCGGTGAGGACCACGACGAGGTCGCGTGGAAGGGCCGTTCTGATGGCTGCGGTGAGGTCGGGCGCGAGTGATTTCTATGGGTGGCCTTGGTGACCATGAAATATCCCGAGTCACAAGCCGGATTTTCTTGGTGCACCCGCGACATCCACGGCCACATCGAGATTGCGAGCCTTCGCGCCACTGCCTCGCTCGCCCATACACTCAGCGGGTCGCGCTCGCGCACGTTCGCCGTCATCCCGTGTCACCGCCAGCGACCAACGAGACAATCCGTTGCAGTTGGTTGCGTACATGCTACAGTCCCAGCATGTGCCGGTCAGCACGCCCGCAGCACGACGCCACATCGGGCAGAATGCTAGGCAAAGTCGGTTGACTTGTCTCTTGTTCGGCAGCCGTGCTCGCTCTATGTTGTGCCCGCCGACAAGAGCACACCTGCCGCGAGGCAGGGCCGCAAAGCCAGGAGTCTCCACTTGATGGAGACCGTCCGGCTGCCGAAGCAGAGATGCGGAAGGAGCCGCAATGCTCCGTGCTCACGACCCGGCCATGCCGCCGGGTCGGCGTGGGCTCGGAGCTCTTTTGTTTGATGACCCGTTCTGCGGCCAGGCGAGCGCCAGACCTGACATTGACCTTCCGTGCGAGTGAAGCGAAATGCACCGTTCCGCGCTACGCAAGCTGTCCTCGGTCATGATGCTCGTGAGCGCACTCGCTGCGTGCTCGCGGGACATCTCAAGTCCCATTGCTCCCGCCGAGCCGGCCAACCATGAGATTTCGATCGGCTTCCCGCCAGGCGGGCCGGCCATCGGCTGTGTCATCAACGCCCCGGGGTCCAGTAGCTGCGAGAGTCAGGTCACCACAACCATCGTGCCCTTCTTTCTCGACTCAACTCTCTTTAGCACGTCGTTCACGGGAACGCCCGTACGCTCCCGGAGCTTCTACGGATCTAGCTCGCCGCCACCGCAGTCCGCACCGATTCATATCTCCTTCTCCCGGCCGGTGTCCGTGGCGGGTGTGAGTGCGCACACGTACCTCCCGACGCCGACGAGCGTGCGGCTTGTCGCCCACGAGGTTGGCGGCGCGGAACGCGAAGTCACTCTGAGCGTCACCAGCTGCTTCATCTTCACCAACTGCAACGGGCGGCAGTTTGTGGCAAGCGATGTCGGCTTGGTGGACCTCGACATCATCCCCACCGAGACTGAAACCCATCTGGGATTCAATCTCACGCTGGCCGGATTTCCGAGCACGAGCGACCTGGTGCTCACCTGCCCCGCCGAGGTAGTTCGCGGGACAGAGATGAGCTGCACAACTTCGTCTTCCACGGCGGATGCAGCGGTAACGGTAACGAACTGGCGGTTTCACCCCGACGATCCTTCGCTGGGTGAGGACATCACTCCGGCAGACGGCTCGACGCCCAATCCGTGGGGCGGAGTGATGGCAGCGAGCGGCACGGTGATCGTGAACGCGACCGTCGACGGAGCGGCCAAGGAGGCTTCCGCGCACGTGGAGGTCACGCCGCGGCCGGATTGGGCATCGAAGAAGGTAGAGTTCACGCCGCCGCCGGTGTCGGATGACGAAGACATGTCGGAGAAGCCCTTTCCGGTGCCAGGGGAGGATGGGCTGCGGCACATTGGTCACATCCATCCAGACAAGAGCAAGTGGGACATCCGTGGAAAGCTCTTCGTCATTCCAAGCGGACCCAACGCTGGGCTGACGTACTTGACAGGCATTCCGTACATCTCGACTTGGGTGATCCATATCAACCTTTCTCAACTTCGGAGCAACAGCAACCTGGGCAGGCTCCATCCGGAATCGTCACCCGTCTTCGACGCGAGTCAAACGTGCCGGCGTTCCCAGCTTGCAAGTCTCGTCGGACCCATCGAGGTGCACGAGGGTACGACGATGCACGAAAAGTCCCATGCGGGGCGCTATGCTGCAGAATTCAATCGGTTGGCCGGCATGACTGCCGAAAAGATCGTCATGTCCCCCGACGCCGACGTTTTCGGCACTCTGGAAGAGGCGTTCACACCGGTGATCGAGGCAGCTCTCAAGGAATCCGACAAGGCGGATGACGATTTCAGGGCGCGGTTCCCGTGCAACCTCAAGCTATTCCCACCACCCCCAAGCACATCGCCATGACCATGTTTCAATCGATTCCTCGGGCACATACGCGAATGGTGATGACTATTGCCACGATCTTCGTTGCAAGTGCCGGTCGGCTGACAGCACAAGCCGAGCCGGACAGCATCAAGCTTCGCAACGACTGCCGGCTCGCCCGTCAGGTCTTGGAGGCAGGGCACCCATCCCCGCACCGCGCCGACGCGCTGACGACCATTCCCCTCTGCGGCTCCGACGCCGCTCCCATGCTCCTCACTGTCTGGTCCGAGCCGCCACGAGAACGGGCTGAGTTGGGCATCTTAGTCACGTCGACACGCGCCTTTGTGACGCCGCAGCTGGTGGATGCGCTGCTGAGCACACTGCAGCGGACGGAGCTGGCGACGGACCAACGCGCTGCTGCGCTTCTCGTTCTTGTGACGTACGCCGATTCCTCAGTCGCGCCGGGATTCGAGGACATCATCGGCCCTCCGAGAAGACATTCTGTCGACGCACTACGGCCGCGTGATTCCCCCTTATGCCGCCGTGGGGCATGACAAACTGCCTATCCCTGTACGGGATCAGCTCGAGCCAGTGCTCAGGCAGCTTGCAGGCGCGGATCCCGATCCGATGATCCGCACTGCTGCCGAGGTGGTGCTTCGTAGCTTTCGCTGACGGCGACACGGGCGCGTTGTCTCGCGCTGGTGCATTCCCCATTCACCTACCCCGCCCCGCCGCCTCGCTCGCCCGTTCACTCAGCAGTTGCTGCTCACGCACGTTCCCCGTCATGCGCGCCGCCCGCTCGAACTCGGCGCGCGCCTCGTCGAACCGGCCGAGCTTGAACAACAGGTCGCCCCGCACGCTCGGCAGCAGGTGATAGCGCTCGAGCGCCGGCTCGTCGAGCAGCGGGTCGAGAATGGCCAGCCCTTCCGCGGGCCCGAAGGCCATCGAGTACGCCACGGCGCGATTGACCTCGATCACCGGCGACGGCGTGAGCTGCGCCAGCGCGTCGTACAATGCCGCGATCTGCGTCCACTCCGTTTCTTCCGGCACCCGCGCCCGCGCGTGGCAGGCGGCGATCGCGGCCTGCAGCGTGTACGGGCCGAGCGCGCCGCCCACGCTCGTCGCCCGGTCGAGCGCCGCTAATCCACGCCGGATCAACACGCGGTCCCAGCGGCTGCGATCCTGGTCGAGCAACAGAATCGGCTCGCCCGTGGCGCTCACGCGAGCGCGCAGGCGTGACGCCTGGATCTCCATCAGCGCCACCAGCCCGTGCACCTCCGCGTCGTTCGCGCAGAGGCCGGCCAATACACGCCCCAGGCGCAGCGCATCCTCGCATAGCGCCGGCCGCAACCAGTCGTCTCCCGCCGTGGCCGAGTAGCCCTCGTTGAAGATGAGATAGATCACCTCGAGCACCGATGCGAGCCGCTCCGCCAGCTCCGGCCCGCGCGGCACCTCGAACGGCACGCGCGCGGCCGCGAGTGTTCGCTTGGCGCGCACGATGCGCTGCTGCACCGTGGGCACCGTGCTCAGGAAGCCGCGCGCGATCTCCTCGGTGGTCAATCCGCCGAGCAAGCGGAGCGTGAGCGATACGCGCGCCTCCACCGAGAGCACCGGATGACAGGCGGTGAAGATGAGACGCAACAGGTCGTCGCCGATCTCGTCGTCGATCGCCTCGTGCAGCTCCGCCTCGACGTCCTCGCGCGCCTGCATCTCCACCTCCCACTCGGCGTGCTTGCGATCGAGCATCTCGCCGCGCCGGAGATGGTCGATGGCGCGCCGTTTGGCGGTGGCCATCAACCACGCGCCGGGGTTGTCGGGCACGCCCGATTCCGGCCACTTCTCCAGCGCCGCCACCAGCGCGTCGTGCGCGAAATCCTCGGCCAGTCCCACGTCGCCCACCATGCGCGCGATGCGGGCGATGACGCGCGGCGACTCCATGCGCCACACCGCGTCGATGGTGCGATGCGTGCGGGTGTCCATCACGCGGTGCGGCCGCCCCGCCGGCGAACGGGAATGAAAGCGAGCACGCCGCGATCGCGCAGCACCACCCCCGCCCAGATCGCGATGCCCAGGTAGATGGGAAAGAGCGTTTCCGCGAACAGCGGACTTCCCACCCTGAGATTCGTGGCGATCGCTCCGCCCAGGTATCCCGTGAGCAGCACGGCGCCGAACGCGGTGGTACGCGGATACAAGTAGACCGCGACACACACCAGCTCCACGATCCCGATCGGCACGGCCAGGGTGATCGGATACCCCAACCGGCTGAACGCGTCGATCACCGGTGCGGGTTTGGCCAGGTGGAGGGCCGCGTCGAACAGCAGGAACAGCACGCACAGTCCTGTCAGCACGCGCCCCGTCCAGCGGGCGCTACGCGATACAGCCGGCCGTCTGTCGATCGTAGCCATGGATCCTCCATGCCAATGAGCGTCCCGTGCGCCCTGGCCAATGAGTTAGCGGGCGATGGGTTCATCGGCGATGGGCCGGATGACGGACCGTCCGTCGCCCGCGATCTCGACGAACCGCGTGCTCCAGTGCACCAGCTCGTCGTGCGACGCGAATCGCATCACGGCGTACCCACCGATCACCTCCTTGGCCTCGGTGTACGGGCCGTCCTTCACTGTCACCTCGCCGTTCTTTCGCGTGATCACGGTGGCCGGTGCGCTTGGATCCCACCCGCCGGTATCCAGCAACACGCCCGCCTGCGCCGCCTCCTGAATGAACGCGCCCATCCTGTCCATCATCTCCTGCGTGGGCGCGCCGATGTTGCCCTCGGGGTACCACAGTGCCAGGACCCGCATGTGCGTTCTCCTCTCGTAGCGTGATGGTTGCGAGTGACGTGGTTGCTGCGCGTGACGGCATGGCTCCGAGCGACGCGCGGGCTACCCGCGGGCCGCTGCCTGCACGTCCGGGGGAAAGTCTTCCAACTCGGCGATCTGCCGTACCTCGATGATGTCGCCGTCGAGCATCGGCGCTCGCTTGGCCCACTCGATGGCTTCCTCGCGCGACTTCACCTGGATCATCCAGTAGCCGCCCACCAGCTCCTTGGACTCGGTGAACGGTCCGTCGCTCACGCGCGGCTTGCCGCCGGCGAACGATACGCGGGCCGCCTTGGCCGGTGGCGCCAGCCCGTCGAGTCCCAGCAGCACGCCTGCCTTGCTCAGCGAGGCGTTGTACTTCGTCATCTTGGCCACCAGGTCGGCGGGGGGCACGAAGTCGGCCGCCGCCGTCTCATAGGCCTTGGGAATCACCAGCATCATGAAGCGCATCGTGTTCATCCTCTCGAGTGGAGCGGTTTGGTGTGACCGGCTTTCAATGATACGTCGAACGAGGCGGCGCGAGATCGACCGACTCGCGACAGGCTCCGCGCCCAGACGACGACCACCAGCAGCACGCCCACGACGGCCGGCACGACCGCCGCCGCGGCGCCCAGGCGCAGCACCGAGACCACAACCGCCCCCATCATGATGACCGTGAGCCCGGCCGCGGCGAGCGGCGTGAGCCGGTGGCCGATGCGGAAGATGCCGGGAACGACAAGTCCGAGCGCTCCCGCGATCTCGGCCAGCGCGATGAAGCGCATGAACTCCCCGGACAGGCCGGTGGATTGTGCCAGCGCCTGGAGAGGCATGGTCAGCTTCATGCCGCCGGCAAAGAGAAAGAGAAGCGCCAGGATGCCCTGAACGACCCAGAGAAAGATGTTGGCGCGCCTGCTCATTGGTGTGGACATGGTACACGCTCCGGTTGGCTGAAAGTTCATTGACCCCGTAGTCACCGGCGGAGCACTGCCTTACCTCGCGCCGGGCCACGTCCCCTTCATGAGAGCGTCGAACGAGCAAGGGCTGGATCGACATGCGCCGGGATCCGCACCGGGCTCACCCCTGCGCGGCAGACGGAGCACGATAGGTGATCCAGGCCCAGGTGCGCGTGGTGTCCGGCGCTCGCGGGGAGCGCGTGATGGACGGCCCCTTTGCCGAGGCCAAGGAGATGGTGGGCGGCTACTTCCTGCTCACGGACACCACGCTGGACGAGGTGGCGGACGATCGCGATCACGCGCGCCCCGCGTGCCCGGGGCGGCCAGGCCGAGGAAGACGACGATCGCCTGGTTGAGCCGCAGCAGGTCGTCGTCGGCAATCCGGCCGAGCCGGGTACCCATTCTTGCTCTTCGCGACAGTCGTGATCTTGTCCACCATGAGACGGCTCGTGACCCGCAGCCCGTTCTCCGGCGTGGCCTCGATGGCGATCCGGAAGAGCGGCGCGTCGGTGGGGTCGGTGGTGAACGCGCAGACGGTGATGGAGTGGGTGCCGTCGAACCGGTCGTCCTGAATCACGACCACCGACCTGGGTTTGCCGGCGTGGTCGGCCCCTCCGGCTACGGTCCACACCTCACCGCGCCTCATTCGCGGCCGAGCTCGGATATCGAGTCGATGAACGCGTGGTCGTTGGCCGCTGCCTCGCTCTTGGCCACGGCGAGAGACTGCCGATGCGCTTGCGCGCGAAACGCGCGCGATCGGACATCGGGCACCCAGATCTGGATGGGACGCAATCCTTGCTTCCGCAGCCGCTCGCGATGTGCCCGGACCTTGTCCCGGGACGACTTCGGTCGCTTGGACGCCGCCATGGTATCTCGCCGTCAGTGGTTACATGTAACCTAACGCTGGATCGCGGGTCGCGCCGGTGGCGGTGGTACTCACCGTGGCGCCCGCGAGCGCGTGCCCGGCCCGCCCTATTGACTCGGCGCCCGCGCCGAGCGTACGCTCGGCATATGCACCGGCCCGCGGCGTTATGGTGACGGGCCGCTCCGCGGCGGAGCGTATCGTGCCGGCATGCCCGTGTCGACACCGCCAAGGAGATACACGCCATGCCCATGGCTCAGCGCATCAAGAAGTGGACGCTCCGCGATCTCCACGCGTTGCCGGACGACGGTAACAAGTACGAGCTCGTGCGCGGGGAGCTGTTCGTGACGCCGGCGCCAACGGACGCCCACGAGGAGCTCGGTGCGGTACTGAACGAACTGCTTGTGCCATACGTTGCGCGACATCGGTTGGGGCGGGTCTACCGTCCCCGCGCCGTCATCCAGGTGCTCGAGTCGGAGGTGGAGCCCGATGTCATGGTGCGGCCCGTGCCGCGAACGCAGCCGGTGGAATGGGCCGACGCGCCGCTGCCCCACCTGGTGGTCGAGATCCTCTCGGCCACCACGCGCCGCCGCGACCGCGAGCAGAAGCGCTCGCTCTACATGGACGCCGGCATCCCGGAGTACTGGATCGTGGACGGCCACGAGCGGCGGATTCTGGTGGTGCGCGCAGGCGAGGACGTTGCTGGTGCAGCACGACACTCTCATGGCATCCACGCGGGGCCGACGAGCCGTTCACGTTCGACGTGCAGCAGTTCTTCCGCGAAGCGCTGGAAGGGGAATAGACGGCGCGGGCGGGAGCGTCTCGCGAACGGATTTGCCCTGCCCCGAAAGCAGGAGCCCGGACCCAGTGCAAGCCCCAGCCGGGCCACGTGACATGGAGGAGCCTATCGCGCACTCAGCCGCCTCCACCACGCGTACGCCGGCAGCCCCGCCACCAGTATCACCATCCCCGCCCCCGCCGAGCGCGGGTACTGCACCACCGTGCTCACGGCCAGAGCGCAGAACGTCGCCGTTGGGTCGCATGCGCCTGTAAACGCTGAGAAAAACTGTTGCAACCAGTGGCGCAGACGCCGCAGCTCGACTGCTGTCAGTCAGCGCACCCGAAGCACCGCGCCAGATCGGGCAGAATGCTATCCGAAATCGGTTGCCTTGTCTCTTGTACCGGCCCCCTGCTCACTCCATATTGCGCCCGCCGACAAGAGCACACCTGCCGCAAGGCAGGGCCGCAAAGCCAGGAGTCTCGATTTCACGAGACCGTCCGGCTGCCGAAGCAAGCTGCGGATGGGAGTCTGGGTACTCCGTGCTCACCTGCCGGCGATATCGCCGCTCCGGCGTGGACACGGAGTTTTCTTGTTTGGCAATCCGTTCTGCAGCGTAAGCAACGGAAGATCTGACACCGACCTTCCCAGCGAGTAAAGCGACATGCACCACTCTCTGCTGCGCAGCCTGTCCGCGGCGCTGATGCTCGTGTGGGTACTTGCGGCTTGTTCAGGCGATCTCTCCAGTCCTATTGCGCCGGTGGATCCGGCCAACCGTGAGATATCCGTTGGCTTCCCACCGAACGGGCCGGGCATTGGGTGCGCCATTAACGCCCCGGGATCGGATGCGTGCGTGAGTCACGTCACAGCGACTATCTCGCCGTTCTTTCGCGACTCAGTACTGTTTAGCACGTCGTTCACAGGGACGGCGGTGCATGCCCGCAACTTCTACGGCACAACACCCGGTACGCTGCCGCCGCAGTCCGCACCCATTCACGTCTCCTTCTCACGACCCGTATCCGTGGTAGGGGTGACTGCGAACACGTATCTTCCCACGCCGACGACCGTGCGACTCATCGCGCATGAGATCGGCGGTGCGGAACTGGAAACCACTCTCAGCGTCACCAACTGTTTCATTTTCACTAATTGCAACGGGCGACAATTCGTGGCAAGCGACGTCGGTCTGGTAGGCATCGACATTATCCCGACGGAAACCGACACACATCTCGGATTCAATCTCATCCTGGCCGGCTTTCCGAGCGCCAGCGAGCTCACACTGGCTTGTCCGCCGCAGGTAGTTCGCGGCACCGAAATGAGCTGCACGGCCTCGTCGTCCACGCCAGCTGCGGTGGTGACCGTCACGCAGTGGCGGTTCCATCCCGACGATCCGGCACTGGGTGAGGACATTACGCCGGCCGATGGGTCGACGCCAAACCCGTGGAGCGGCATCATGGCTGCCAGCGGTACCGTGATCGTGAACGCGACGGTTGATGGAACTGCGATGGAGGCCTCGGCGCATGTGGAGGTTACGCCGCGGCCAGATTGGGCATCCAAGAAGGTGGAGTTCACGGCGCCGCCGGTGACGGATGACGCAGACATGTCGGAGGAGCCGTTCCGCATTGCGGGCCACGAAGGGTTGTACCACCTTGGGCACATTCATCCAAAGTGGTATGACTCGGATCTCGTCGGCAACCTCTTCCCGATTCCAAGCGGACCGAACGCGGGGCTCACCTTCTTAACGGGCATCCCATACACGCCGAAGTGGGAAATACACGTGAACCTTTCCCAGCTTCAGCCGGAGAGCAACCTTGGACGGCGCCATCCGGTGTCCGCAGCCGTGTTCTCGGACAAGAATGTGTGCCTGCGTTCTCAACTGCCAGCGTTTGTCGAACCAATCGAGGTTCATGAGGGTAGCACACTCGACCAAAGATCACACGCCGGGCGCTACGCAACGAAGTTCAACGACCAAGTAGGGAGCGCGATGGAACAGATCGTGATGCCACCTGACGCCAAGCCCTCCGAAGTGGTGCGGAAGGCGCTCGCACCTGTGATCGAAGCAGCGTTTCAAGAGTCAGCAAAGGCAGACACGGACTTCCCGATTCCCAGTCACTGCACGTTAAATCTTTTCCCCAGCCGGTAAGGGGGTAACATGCTCGCCAAAGTCGCCGGCAGGCTATGCGTCCATGCTTCGTTGATCGTCGTTGCGACCGGTCTCTTGCCATCGTCTCAAGCGGAAGCGCAGGCCGATACCGACACCATTCATCTGCGCAATGATTGCCGCCTTGCCCGGCAGGTGCTGGAGACCGGACATCCTGCTCCGCAGCGCCGTGAGGCCATGCTCACCATTGCGCGATGTGGCTTGGAGGCCGCGCCTACGCTCGCGGTCGTGTGGAACAATCCACCGGTGGGACGCGGTGATCTGCAACTGCTCGTCACTAGCACTCGCGCGATTGCGACACCGGAACTCGTCCAGACGCTGCTCGGCGCCGTTCAGCGGACGGATCTCTCTACGGAGCAGCGGGTGGCCGCTCTCATCGTGCTCATCACCTATGCGGACTCGACTGTGGTGCCGCCATTCCGGTTCTTCATCGGTCCTCCTGATGTGCTGCTACGGCAGCACTACGGCGGCGTCGATCACCCATACACCGCGGTCGGCCGCGATCAATTGCCGGTCCCGGTGAGGCTGCAGCTGCGGCCGATCTTGGAGCAGCTCGCAGTGAGAGATCCGAACCCACAAATACAGATCGCGGCGCAAGTGGCTCTCGCGAACTCTCCATTCCAATAGCGCGTGACGCCGGGGTTGCTGGCGCGGCTGACATTGCGGCACCGTTTCGAGCCGGCCATGATCCAGCGCCATAGCCCTGCAACTGCAGCTGCGACCGCGCACCCCGCGGCGCCCGCCGTGCGCGCCGCCGAGGGCTGTCTCCCGCGTTGCGCCGTCAGTTCGCCAACGCCCCCAGCAACGTCGCCGCCGCCGCGATGCCACCTTGCATTGTGCTCGGATCGTGCGCGCCTTCAATGTAGACGTGGACTTCAAAGCGCGGTTTCCGCACTGGCCGTTGATGCGAATCGGACAGGCCGGACAAGGACTTCAAAATAGACCTGGGGTGCAATCTCAAGTTGTTCCCACCTCCAGCGGACAGCCAATGAGACTTCTCTCGAGCATCTTCCGGCGGGCCGTTCCACAAATTGCCGCCGCTCTTACTCTCCTCGGTGCCACTACACCACAGCTCGCGGCACAGGCTGATCCAGACAGCGTGAAGCTCCGCAACGACTGCCGGCTCGCCCGTCAGGTGCTCGAGAGCGGGCAACCATCGCCGCATCGGACGGACGCCCTGAGTCTGATCCCGCTCTGTGGTCAGGATGCTGTTCCCGCCCTTCTCACCGTCTGGTCCGAGCCGCCGACAGAACGGGCGGAATTGAGCGTTCTCGTCAACTCTACACGCTCCCTTGTAATACCGCAGTTGGTGGATGCGCTCCTGAGCACACTGGAACGGACGAACCTGGAGACGAACCAGCGAGCTGCCGCGCTTCTTGTCCTTGTGACGTACGCAGATTCGTCCTTGGCGCCCGGCTTCGAAGACATCATCGGCCCGAGAGATGACATCCTATCACGGCACTATGGCCACGTGGTTCCCCCCTATACTGCCGTGGGCCATGACACACTGCTTGCGCCGCTGCGGGATCGACTCGAGCCAGTCCTCATGCAACTCGCAGCCGCGGATCCCGACCCGATGATCCAGACGGCGGCCGAGGTGGTGCTGCGAAGTCTGCGCTAGTGCGATGCGGCGGAATGCGGCGTGATATCGAGAGCCGGCATCCCCGCGCTCCGCGCGCCTGCATCGTCGTTGCACCGCATGAGCGAATGACATGAGCTGGCTCACCGCTTTTGGCGTCTTCGCCGTCACGGCAATGCTCATCACGTACGCGCTCGAGCACCGCTCCCACTGGTACGTGCTCTGCTTTGCCGGCGCGTGCCTGCTCGCGTCCGCATATGGTTTCTTGCAGGGCGCGTGGCCGTTCGGCGTGGTGGAGGCGGTGTGGTGTGTGGTCGCGCTCAGGCGCTGGCGGCGAGCGCAGCGGGGCGACGGCGCAGGAGGACCGTAGGGCAGCTACGCGCAACAGGGCGCGCTCGTCGTCAGATCGTCCGTCTTCACGAGCCGTGATCGCCGAAGAGACCTCCCTGAGTGACCAGTTCGTCGAGCGGTACGGCCTCTACGCGATCCGCTATCGGGAAGCGCTTCTCTCCTGGATAGACTACGGCAACACGTTCCAAGTGGAGGTCGTGCAAGGCGATCCGTATGGACGGCGTCAGTCGCGGCGCATCTTCACGCTTGCACTCCACGCCGAACAGCTGGTCACCGCGACGCAGCATCAGGTCGATTTCCGCTCCCTGATGCGTGGCCCAGAATGCCGCCTCGTCGTGTTGTTCGTGGATGAGAATCTGCTCGATGGCAAAGCCTTCCCACGACGCACCGAGCTTCGGATGACTCTCGATCGCCCTGGCCGAGTTGATCCCAAGCAGTTGGTGCAGCAGACCACTGTCGCGGATGTAAACCTTGGGTGAGCGGACCTGCCGCTTGCGTCATGACGACCATGAATATCCCGCATCACAAGCCGGATTTTCTTGGTCGCTCCGTCTTGGTCACGGCCAGGCCGAGATGACAATCCTCACCCGCCCCTTCGCCTCCACCATGCGTACGCCGGCAGCCCCGCCAGCAGGATCACCATCCCCGCCCCCGCCGAGCGTGGGTACTGCACCACCGTGCTCACGGCCAGCGCCCAGAAGGCGGCCACGAACACGATCGTCGTAATCGGATGGCCGGGCACGCGGAGCCCGAGCCTTCGGGGCGCGTCTCGCCGCGCGCCTCGCGCCTGCGGAACACCAGCAGCGCCGCGCCCGTGAGACCAAAGAACAGGGCGTCGATGGCGACGACGTAGCTCAGGATCTGCTCGAATTTTCCCGACACCGCGATGACCGCCGCGAGCACGCCCTGCAGCACGATCGCCGCCACTGGCGCCTGCGTGCGCGCATTGAGCCTGCCCACGCGCTTGAAGAACAGCCCGTCCCGCGCCATGGCGTAGTACACGCGCGGCGCGGTGAGCATCCCCTGGCTCAGGAATCCCGCCGTGGAGATCGCGATGCCCCCGGCGATGAGACGCGCGCCGGTGGCGCCGAGCGCGCTCCGCATGACCGCCGACGCGGGTGTGATGCTGGCGGCGAGCCCGTCGGGACCCAGCACCCCCACGTATACGGCGTTCGCCGCGACGTAGAGCACGACCACCGCGAGCACGCCGATGAGCAGCGCGCGCGGAAGGTCGCGCGTGGGAGAGCGCATCTCGCCGCTCACGAAGCTCGCCGTCTGCCACCCGCCGTAGGCGAACAACACCGGCACCATCGCGGCGGCGAACGCAACGATCGGCGCACGGTCGACGCGCACCCACGGCTCGGCTTCGCTCGCGACCGCCGCGTGGTGCAGCCCCATCCAGCCGATGGTGACCAGCATCGCGAGCGCGGCGATCTTCATCACCATGAGCGTGCTCTGCACCGCGCTGCCCGTGCGCACGCCGAGCGCGTTCACCACGACGAGAACGGCGAGTGTGATCACGGCGATCCACGGCGCCGGCATCGCGACGCCGGTGAGCTCGCGGTAGTAGCGCGCGAACGTCACCGCTACCGCGGCCATCCCGCCCGTCTGCGAGACGAGGAGCAGCGTCCACCCGTACAGGAACGCCACCACCGGGTGAAACGCGTCGCGCAGGTACACGTACTGCCCGCCCGCTGCCGGCCGCCACACGGCGAGCTCGGCGTACACGAACGCGCCGGCCAGCGCGATCACGCCGCCGGCCACCCACGGGAGCAGAATCGTGACCGTCGTGTGCTCGGCGCGCGCGACGACGTACGGGTTGATGAAGATCCCCGCGCCCACGATGCCGCCCATCACGATCATCGTCGCATCGAACAGGCCGAGGCGACGCGCGAGGTGGGGGCGGGGGGAGATCACGCGTGCGGCTTGCGCCACGGCCCGCGTCCGCCGACGGGGAGTGGAGGACTCACCTCCCAGCATGCGGCCACGTTCCCGATCGCACCCCCGTCCTCGCCCCAGCAGTAGGCCAGACCGTCGGCGGTAAGCGCACACGCCGTCTCGTCGAACGAAGACAGCGTTACAAAACGATGCGACGTTTGTACGCGCGACGGGTGCGGCACGCAGAGCACCGGTCCGTACAGCGACTCGGCGCATGTCTCCGCGGCATCCGACGTTGGGCCCAGCAGCCCTTGGTGCGGCTGTCCCCAGCAGAACAGAATGCCCCGACTCGTCGACCCCACAACCATCGTTGGCACCGCCGGTGAGCGCCCGGAACCGGAGATGCGGATCAAGCAGGAGCTCGCGCACAAGCCCCACAACCGAGTCTCCTGTTACCATCGACTGAGGCGCAGGGCTTGAAGACGAGCAGTATGCCAACCCATCTACAGTGAGTCCACACGGCTCGTCCGTCGCGCTGACAAACCGGAAGGAATGCTGTCGGTCAACCAGCACCGGCACCTCGTGCGTGGCTCCTCGGTGTCCGAGGGTGCCCCAGCACACGAGTGTCCACACTTCCGTGATGCCGCATGCACTTGATTCCCCAACGCTGACCGTGCGAAAGCGATAGGGACCCTCGACCGCCACCGGGTCGGACGAGCAGGGCCGGGATGCCCCCTCGGCGAAGGACGGTGCGCGCGAGCACGAGCCCCCAGCCGTTTCCCCGGCGACGTCATCCGGATCGTAACCGGCCCAGCAGTACGCACGACGATCCGGCGCGATCCCGCACGTCATCCCGTCACCGGTGGACACCGTCTGAAAACGCAAGGATGTGGGGACGCGTCGTGCTTGTAGCAGCGGCGTCAGACGGTCTGTCGTGTGAGACCACCTGAACGTCGGCGGCGCCGTCCACCAGCACGCCACCGCGCCGTCCACCATGATCCCGCACGCGTGGGACATCCCCGCCGTCACGGTCGCGAAGCGTTCGTCGCTCAGCACCGGTCTCATGCGCCGCACCGGGTCGGTCACTTCAGCGGAATCGCCGCCCCAGCACCACACGACGCCATCCGTCGCCAATCCGCAACTGGCCCCGCCACCGGCGCTCACGGCAGTAAACCGGCGCGGCACGACGCGGAGGCGAACACTGTCCGTGCTCTCCGCCGTTCGTGCCAAGAGCGTTGCCTCGCCGACCGAGCGCGCAACGACCGCGCCGGAATCCAGTGCGACCAAGACGGTAGTGTCCGACGACAACCACTGGACACGCGCGGCATGCGTATGGCCGTCGCGCGCCAACGCGACGACTCGGATGCGACACTGTCGCCCACCACGAGCGAATCCAGGTGCGTGCGGATGGCGACGGATGACAGGCCGCGCGCGAGATGCGGCGGGCCGGGCACTCGCGGGAGCGGAGGACACGGCACGCGCCACAGCTCGACGCGCATCGTGTCCGGTGCGCGCGTCATGAAGCCTTCGCCACCCATCGCGAGTGCCATTCCGCGGAGAGTGTCCCCCGAGCCAGCGGGCAGCATGCTGATGCCGTCCATGCCGCTCCACTGCGTGATGCTGAGAGAGTCGGGCGCGAGCGAATCCCACGTCATGCCGTACCCATCCAGAACGCGTCGCCCATGCACCGTGCGTACCACGCGCTCGCCGCACTCGAACCGGTCGTGCCCATCGCTTCAGTGAGGCGCAGCGTATCGGTGCCGTACGTCACGTCCTTCCATTTCCCGCCGATCTGCCTGAGCACACGATAGCGGTAGCACCCCGCGAGCGTTGCGTGAACGGATGCCCGCACCATGGTGCCCTCCGGACCGCCGATAACGGGCCGCGCTGTGCGCACGCAGCACACGCTCGCGAGAATCAGAACCAGCCATCCTCCGGGCATGCAGCTGCGCTGCGTCATCATCCACTCCTCACCTTCGCTCCGTACGTTCATCACCCCCTCCCGGCGCGGAGCGACATCGCCAAAGGGGCCGGGATCAAGACGTCTCCCGGCCCCTTCTCTACACACGCGCTCGCGCGTGCGCCGGCCCTCCCTCCTTACGGGGTGGCCGCCTCCGCCGTCTCTTCCGCCACCGCTTCCTTCTGCCACCACGTGGGCGGCACGTCCCGCTTGCGCGGCCACAGCTCGGCCAGCGTGTTGCCGTCGTACAGCCGGCCGTTCTTCATCACCCAGTGGATGGTGTTGGTGTTCCGGATGTCATCCAGTGGATTCTTGTCCAGCACCTGCAGGTCGGCCAGCTTGCCCGGCTCGAGCGAGCCGAGGTCGCCATCCAGTCCGATGGCCTGCGCGCCGTAGAGCGTGCCCACCTTGAGCACGTCGTGCGGGGGCATGCCCCCGCTGCCGATCGCCCACAGCTCCCAGTGCGAGCCCAGGCCCTGGAGCTGCCCGTGCCCGCCCAATCCCACCTTGCCGCCGGCCGCGACGATCGTGGCCAGGTCCTGCGCCATCTTGGGGAACTCGTACTGGTCGTCGCGGAACCACTGCCCGCGACGGAGTCCGCGCGCATCCACCTCATCGTGCGGCGTGAAGTGGCGCAGCTTGTCGTTGGAGTGGATGTCGTCGTGCTCGTAGAAGTAGTTCTCCGCCCACGGCCCGCCGTACTGCACGATGAGCGTGGGCGTGTACGTGATGCCGCTCTGCCGCTCCAGCTCCACCACGTCCTTGAACAGCGGGTGCAGCGGGAGCGTGTGCTCGTGCCCGGGATAGCCGTCGAGCATCTCGGTGAGGTTCATCCGCATGTCCAGCCCGCCTTCGGTGGTGGGCATGAGGCCCAGCTCCTTGGCCGCCATGATCACCCACTGCCGCACGTTCCGCTCGCCCGTCTCGTACTCCTTGATGTAGTACGTGTCGTAGAACTCGGCGTAGCGCTTGAGCACGTTGCGCGCGTCGTCCAGGCTGCGGATGTTGGTGGACGAGAACACGCCCGGGCCGGTGGAGAAGATGCGCGGGCCCAGAATATCGCCCGTCTCCACCAGGTCGCTGTACGACAACACGTCGGTGGTGCCCGTTTGCGGGTCGCGCGTGGTGGTGACGCCGTAGGCCAGATTGGACATGTACTCCCACACCTGCGCCTTGTGGATGCCGAAGCTCGGCCGCAGGTGCGCGTGCACATCCACGTAGCCGGGGAGGATGGTCTTTCCGGAGACGTCGAGCACCGTGGCGCCGGCGGGAATGGCCACCTGCGCGCGCGGCCCCACCGCCACGATGCGGTTGTCGCGCACGACGATCGTTCCGTCGTTTATTACCTCATCGCCCTTCATCGTGATGATCCGCGCACCGCGGAGCGCCACCGTTCCCGACGGGCGATCCTTGGCCACGGTGATCATGACGTCCGTGCGCGCCGGCTCGTACACCGGGTGCGACGCACGGCCGCCGTGCGGCGTCGCCGCAACCTCCTCCCTGCCCTCGTTCGCCGCCGCGCTGTCGGGATCGGCGCCACCGTTGGCTCCGCGCGCGCCGCGCCCGCGCGGGCGCGCCGAATCCGCGCGTGTCACCGAGTCGTGCACCAGCGAGTCGCCCGCGGCCACGTCGTACGCAAAGTACGAGTGACCCAACGAGTAGAAGAACGAGCGGCCGTTGGGCTGCCAGCCAATGAAGTCGCCGCCGATCTGCGTGATGCGACGCACCGGCACCGGCGCCTGCGCCGCGTTGGTGGCCGACACGGTGGGGCCGGGCTCGCCGGCCATCGGCACCTCCACCAGATACACGTTGTCATCCACCAATGCGATGGCGCGCGCGCCGTCGGGCGAGATGCGCACGTCGCGCGCCTGGTTGGGGCGCGGCGGACCAGCACCGCCCGAGGGATTCACGTATCCGGTGACGTGCAGCACCTGGCGCTGGTCGGTGCCGTCCCACCGCATTGAGATGAGCCCCTCGCCCCCGGAGTAGATGAAGATCCGCGTGGAGTCGCGTGTGAAGTGCGCCTGGCCGTTCCCCTGCACCGGGCCAATGGGCGTCACCGCGCCGCCCGTGGCCGGAATCCACGCGAGCTCGCGTCCGTAGACCAGACTCACGGGCGTCTCCGGCTCGGCGTTCAGCACATCCGCGTCCGGATCGACGTCGCCCGCACCGCGCTCGTCGATCCGCGGCTGCTTTGGCCCCCGAGTGAAGACCAGCCGCGCGCCGTCGGGCGTGTAGGTGAGCTTGTCGTAGAACGCCGACATACGCGTGAGCTTCTGCGGCGCCCCCTTGCCGTCGGCCGACACGCGCTCGATGTCGCCGCCGTCATCGCTCCACGTCACGAACGCCACCCACTTGCCATCCGGCGACCACGCGGGGGAGAACTCTCCCACGTTCTGATTCGTGAGACGCCGCGCCTTGCCGCTGGGCAGGTCCATGGCCCACAGCCGGTCGAGCGCCGTGAAGGCCAGCCGCTTGCCATCCGGCGACGGCACCGCGTCGCGGATCTGCCGCACCGTGATCGTGCTGTCGTTGATCCGGTGGTCCGTGCGCACCACGGGACCGATTTTCTCGTCGAACTCCGCCGTGAACGGAATGAGCGTGCGCTGGCCGCTCGGCACCTCCACGCGCCAGAACTTGCCGCCGATGATCGCGACGATGGCCTTGGAGTCGGGCGTGAACGAGGCACCCGGCATGAGGTCGCGCGTGAAGCGCGATTCCTGATCGTCGCGCGTGACATCCATCGCGAGCCAGCGATCGTCGCCCGTCTGCAGGTCGCGCACCTTGAGCGCGGTGGCCGTGTCGTGACGCGTGGCGTACACCATCCACCGCCCATCGGGGCTCAGGATGGGCCGCATGGCGCTCCCCGTCTCGTTCGTGCGCGTGAACGTCTTTCCCGTCTCGCGGTCGACGACCACGATCTGCCACGTGGGGAACTGGAGGTTGTACCCAAAGCCGCCCCGCTTGGCGGCGGCAAAGATGTAGCGCGGATCCTTGCCGAACGCCGCGCCCAGATAGTTGTCGAACCCGCCTCCCCCACCGCGGCGACCCGCCGCCGCGGCCGGGTTGGGCGTCTCGCCCGCCAGCCGGATTCCGCTGCCGCCATCGCGATGATACATCCAGAGCTGATAGGTAGAGCCGAGCGTGCCCGTCTGGTTGCGCGACGCCACGATGTACTTGCCGTCGGGCGTCCACTCGGGGCTGATGAACTGGTCGCGCATGCCGTGCGTGATGGCGTGCGGGTGTTTGCCGGCCGCGTCCACCGTCCACAGGTTGTCCGTCCCGCTGCGATCGCTCACGAACACGATCGTCTGTCCGTCGGGCGACCAGCGCGGCTGCGAGTCGAACTCCGGCCCGCTCGTGACGCGCGTCGCGTTGCCGCCCGCGATCGGGAGCGTGTAGAGATCGCCCAGGAGCTCGAAGACCACCGTCTTGCCGTCCGGCGAGAGATCGAGTGACATCCACGTCCCTTCATCCGTGCTGAATCGGACGTCGCGCGTGGGCGTGAGGGGAAGTCCGGACCCGCCGCGGCCGGCGGTGCGCGCCGGCGTGGAGTCCTGTGCGTGCGCGGCAGTGGGCGCGCCGAGCGCGAGCGCGGCGAGGAACGCAACGCCGGCGAGCGCGAGTGTGGAGCTGCGTGCCGCGGCAGAGCGGAAGCAGACGACGGGTGGCATGGGCAGGCGGGTAAGGGTGCCAGGTTGGAGCAGGAATGGTAACGCGGCCGAGTGCGGCGGGCGAGAGGGAGCGGACGCGAGCCCGCACTCGCGAGAGCACGACGTCGGAGCGCCAGCCGCTACGGTGTCGCTCCGCTCAGGAACCGCTCCACGCGCGGCCACACGAAATCCGGCCGCTCCGCGTAGGCAAAGTGCGCCGCCCGCGGGACCGGAAGGAAAGACGCGTGGGGCATGGCGCTGATCCACTCGCGCACCAGGTCTTCCGGGATGGCCTCTTGCTCCCCGTACACCACGAGCAGCGGCACCTGCAACGTGCGCAGGGCGTCGCGCAAATCCCAATCGCCGTACGAGCGCATCACCACCCGGTTGGTGATGGTGAGTCCGTAGCGGATGCCGTCCGGGTTGGACGCGCACAGATCGGAGCGAATGAGCGAGAGCGTGCGCTCGGGCTCGGCCAGACGCGGCCGCATGGCGATGGCCCAGTAGTCGCGGCACGCCTGGCGGACATCCGCCGTGCTGTCGCCCAGCCGGCGGTTGGCGTCGGCCAGCTTGGCGCGCTGCGCGCTGTCGAGCCGCGCGTCGAGCGCCCGGCCGAAGCGCTGCCACAGGTCGGCGCGGCGCGGCGGCACGGGGCCAAAGAACACCATGCGGGAGACGTGCTCCGGGTGCGCCAGCGCGTAGGTGGCCGCCAACAACGGCCCATACGAGTGCGCGACGAGCGCCACGCGATCGAGTCCAAAGTACCGTCGCACCGCGTCGAGATCCGCGATCTGCTGCGCGGCGCCCAGTTGCGTGGTGTCCGCCGCCAGGGTGGAGCGCCCCGTGCCGCGCTGGTCGTAGAAGATGACCGTGTGATGCGCGGCGAGCGGTGCGAAGTCCGCCGCGATGCTCTCCAGATCGACACCCGGTCCGCCATGGATGGCGATGAGCGTGTCGGCGCCGTGCCCCACCACACGATAGAAGAGGCGGATCGAATCCGGCGTCACCACGTAGCCTTCCTGCACCGAGCGCCGCTGCGCGCGCGCCCCGGTTGCGATGAGCGGCGCCACCACGACGGCGAGTGCGACCGCCGTGAGAACGCGCGTCGCCAGGACCTGTATCGCGCCTCGTCCTGCTGCGCTCATGCGTCGTCCCGCCCCTGGTAGGTGCACCCTGTGGTACACGTCTCCCGCACCACCACGCGCGACAGGCCGGGAAGATGCGGCGCCACGCGCTCCCACACCCACGCCGCCAGCATCTCGCTCGTGGGATTCTCCAGCCCCGCGATCTCGTTCAGGTACTGGTGATCCAGCGCCGCGTGCACCGGCGCGAACGCGCGCGCGATGTCGGCAAAGTCGATCACCCACCCGGTGGCCGCATCCACCGCGCCGCGCACGTGCACCTCGATGCGGAACGAGTGTCCGTGCAGCCGCCGGCACTTGTGCCCCTCCGGCACGTGCGGCAGATGATGCGCCGCCTCGATGGTGAACTCCTTGAAGATCTCGGCGAGCATCACGAAATGCCGAGCAGCTTGTGCGTCTGCACGCTGAGCCTCCAGCGCGGGTGCGTCATGCAGTAGTGGATCGCCAGCTCGGTGTTGCGCGCGACATCGGGTCCGTCCATGGGCTGCAGAAAATAGTGCGTGAACTCCAGCGGTTCGAGTGCCGCCGGGTCCATTCCCTCCTGCGGGTAGACCAGCTTGAGCTCGTCGCCCGCGGTGAGCACGAGCTCCGTGCCCGCCTTGGGGCTCACGCACGTCCAGTCGATGCCCGGCGGCGCTGGCTGTGTCCCGTTGGTCTCGACCGCCACACGAAAACCGCGCGCGTGCAGCGCGTCGACCAGCGGCGCGTCGAGCTGCAACAGCGGCTCGCCGCCGGTGCAGACCACAAAGCGCGCGCGAACTCCATCGTGCCGCGCACCCGCGTCCGCCGAGCTTGACGCGCACATCGCACCCGAGGCGCATGTGCCCCGCACCCAGCACGTCTCCACCGCATCGGCCAACGCGTTGGCCGTGGCAAATCGTCCGCCCCCGGGGCCGCCGGTACCCACGAACTCCGTGTCGCAGAACCGGCAGACGGCCCGCGCACGATCGGCCTCGCGCCCCGTCCACAGGTTGCAGCCGGCGAATCGGAGAAAGACGGCCGTCCGTCCCACGTTCGCCCCTTCCCCCTGAATGGTGGGATAGATCTCATGCACGGTGTAGGTCACACTCGCCTCACGCGCGACGACGTTGCTCCGCCCGGACCGTCAGCGCGCACCGTTCATCCCGCGATACCGCTCGACCCGCGCGCCGCGCCGCTGGCGTACGGTGCCGGGTCGGTCATCCCCAGCTCGGCGAACGCGCGGAGACGAAGCTGACAGGCATCGCACTCGCCACAGGCGACGCCGCCGGCATCCGGATCGTAGCAGCTGCGCGTGCGCGCGAGGTCGACGCCCAGCTCCACGGCGCGGCGGATGATCTCCGCCTTGTGCAGATGCAGGAGCGGCGCTCGGATGCGGATTGTCTGTGCTCCTTCCACGCCGGCGCGCGTCGCGACGTTCGCCAGCCGCTGGAACGCCTCGATGAACGCGGGGCGACAGTCGGGATAGCCGCTGTAGTCGAGCGCGTTCACGCCAATGAAGATGTCGCCGGCCTCCAGCACTTCCGCCCACGCGAGCGCGAAGCTCAGCAGGATGGTGTTGCGCGCCGGCACGTAGGTGACGGGGATCTCCCCCGCCATGTCCTCGAGCGTGCGACCCTTGGGCACATCGATCCCGGCGGTGAGCGCCGAGCCGCCGATGCCGCGCAGGTCGGCATCGATCACCAGGTGGCGCTCCGCCCCGAGTTGGCCGACCACCGCGCGCGCCGCATCCAACTCGGCGGCATGCCGCTGCCCGTAGCGCACCGTGAGCGCGTAGACGGCCAGCCCCTCGCTGCGAGCGATCGCGAGCGCGGTGGCGGAATCCAGTCCGCCGCTCACGAGCACGACGGCGCTCCGGCGCGAATGGGAGGATGGAGGCACGGACACGGGAAACACCTGGGCGGAGCGTGGACGCGGCGGGATGTCGCGCCGCCCGCAACTAAACCGTGCCGCCGCGCACGCGTCAAGCGCGCGTGGGCTCCTTGCGCTTGGGCTCCTTGACGGCATGGTGGGCGAGCGCCATGTCATGATGACCGCTCATCACCGGGGTGCCACCATGCGCCGTCTCACTGTCCTCATCGCTGCGACGCTCACCGCCGCGTCCACGGCCGCGCCCATGGCCGCGCCGGCGCGTGCACAGCGCCTGGTCGTCGGCACGGCCGCACCCGCCGCCGGCCAGACCGCGTACGGCGTCCTTGGCGTGCCGGCCGGTGTGGACTCCGCGTACGACATCCCGGTCGCCGTCATCCGCGGAGCGCGCGCGGGGCCGACGGTCGCGTTCGTGGCGGGGAGCCACGGCACGGAGTACGCATCGGTCGTCGCGCTGCAACGGCTGATCGCGCGCATCGACCCCGCGACGCTCCGCGGCACGGTGGTCGTCGCGCCGCTGGTGAACGTGGCGTCGTTCCAGCGGATGACGCCGCACCTGAACCCGGTGGACGGCAAGAGCATGAACGGCAACTATCCGGGCGACGCGAACGGAACGCAGACGGATCGCGCGCTCGCTGCGATCACGCACGCCCTCGTGGAGCCCGCCGATGTGATCGTCGATCTGCACGGCGGCGATCTGGACGAGGACCTCCGCCCGTACAGCTACTGGTTCCGCGGGGGACACGCCGCGCAGGACTCGGCCGGGCTCAGCCTCGCGCGAGCGTTCGGGCTGGATCACATCATCGTGGAGGACGTCGACCTCACCGCGCCCGGCGCCGGGCGCACGCTGTCCGGCCAGGCGATGGCGCGTGGCAAGACGGTGGTGGTGGCCGAGGCGGGACGCACGGGGACCACCACGGACGCCGACGTGAACGCGCTCATCGACGGCTCGCTCAACGTGCTCGGCGCGCTCGGCATGATCGAGCGGCCGGCGCACCCTGCACCGGCCGTGACGTGGCTGGATGGAACGCACGCCGCGCGCGTAGCGGCGGACAGCGCGGGGGTGTTCGTCGCACTCGTCTCGCGCGATGCCCGCGTGAGCAAAGGGCAGCTCCTTGGCTACACCACCGACTACCTGGGCCGCAAGACGGGAGAGCTGCACGCACCGATAGACGGACTGGTGACGTTCATCCGCGGCGTGCCGTCCATGTGGCCGAACGCCACGTTGGTGAACATCGCACCGGTGCTCGATCGCCCGGACCCGCGAACGGCACCGCGGTGATGCTCCGCTCCCTCTTTGGCCGCCGGCGCACCGCGCGTCTGAAAACCCGCCTGCGCGGCGTGCCCGTGCTGGTGGAGAACAGCCGCGCCGACATCGAGACGGCGCTCGTGGTCCAGCGGCTCGACGCCGCGCTCGCGCTCATCGAGCGGCATCAGCCCTGGCGGCTCGCCCACCTGCGGCGCGACGTGGCGCGCATCACCGTAGTGCGCTTCCCCTGCCGCGGCGCGTTCGATCCGGAGACGCGGAGCTGCGTCTCCGAGTTGACCTTTCTGGCCAATCCATCGTTCAGCGACGCGCAGCGCGCGGCGTCGATCGTGCACGAGGGGATGCACGCACGCGTCTTCGGCGCCACGGGCGGCGTGCCGCTGTCGGAGCGGCCACGCGAGGAACGGCTGTGCCGGCGCGCGGAGCTGGAGTTCGGCCTGGCCGTGCCCGACGGCGCGGCGGTGGTGGAACGCGCCCGGGCGGCGCTCGAGCTGGCCGACGCCGAGGTGGCGCCCCAGGTGGACTGGCGCGAGGCATGGGAGCGAACAGTCCGCATCGACGAGCAGTCGCGAGGCTCTGGCGGCACCTAAGCCTCGCACGCACCGCTGGCCTGACCGGCTGGGGCCGCTCGCGCCCGTCTCTCCAGCATTCGGTACTGGGCGACCCCGTCCGCCCCGGTATTCGCTCCTCCTGCCCCGTCTTGCGAGCGAGACACGGCACGCCCATGTTGCGTCCCTGTATCAGTTCCCTCTGTCGGAGGTGCTCCCGTGTCCAAGCTGTTCCTGGCGGTCCTTGCCGCGGCCGCGTTGGTCGGGTGCCGCGATGGCAATGCGCCCATCGCCCCGGAAGGTCGCATCAATCCAGCCGCTGCCCCGGCGGCCGCGCAACGCATCGCCGGGCAGTACATCGTTCGGTTCACCCAGGATGTGACGGACGCACCAGGGCTCGCGCGCCGACTGGTGGCCGCGCATGGGGGCGATCTCCACTATACGTACAGTCACACCATCAAGGGATTCGCGGCCACGCTCAACGACCGGGCGGTCGCGGCGCTGCAGCAGAATCCGCACGTGGCGTACGTGGAGGCCGACCAGCTTGTGCACGTGAACGGCACGGAGTCGCCCACGCCCTCGTGGGGGCTGGACCGGGTGGACCAGCGCTCGGGACTCGACGACTCGTACACGTTCGACACCGACGCGACAAACGTGGTGGCGTACATCATCGACACGGGCATCCGGCTGGATCACGTGGATTTTGGCGGACGCGCGGTGACCGGCATCGATGAGGTGACCAATGGCGGCGATGCCTCCGACTGCAATGGGCACGGGACACACGTGTCCGGCACGGTAGGTGGAAGCACGTACGGAATCGCCAAGGGCGTGACGCTGGTGGCCGTGCGCGTGCTCAACTGTCGCGGCAGCGGGAGCACGTCCGGTGTGATCGCGGGGATCGACTTTGTCACCGCCGACCATCAGCCGGGCGGCAGCCGCGCTGGCCGGCCCGCGGTGGCGAACATGAGCCTTGGCGGCGGCTTCTCGCAGTCGCTCAACGACGCTGTCGCTGCCTCGGTGGCGGCGGGCGTGGTGTTCGCCGTGGCGGCCGGCAACGAGAGCACCGATGCGTGCACCGAGTCGCCGTCCAGCGCGCCGAGCGCGATCACCGTGGGCGCCAGCGACATCAACGACCGCTTCGCCTCGTTCTCCAACTTCGGCACCTGCGTGGACATCCTGGCGCCGGGCGTGAGCATCACGTCCGACTGGAAGACGAGCACCACCGCCACGAACACGATCAGCGGCACTTCCATGGCCACGCCGCACGTCACCGGCGCGGCCGCGCTTTACCTGGCGGGACACACCACCGCCTCCCCGGCCGCGGTGGCCAGCGCGCTCGACGCGGCCGCCTCGTGCGGCAAGATCACCGGCGTGCCCTCGGCCACGGCGAACAAGCTGCTGTTCACGCGCACCGCGCAGGCGGCCGATCCGGACTGTGGCGCCGGCGGCGGCGGTGGTGGCGGCGGTGGCACGGGCGGAACGCTCTCCCTCAGCGCGAACTATTCCTGCTCGGGATTCACCTGCCACTTCGACGCCAGCGCGTCGGCGGGCGCCACGAGCTATCTGTGGGACTTCGGTGACGGCGCCACCGCGAACACGGCGATTGCCGATCACACCTACGGCGGTCGCGGCACGTTCAACGTGTCGATCACCATCTCCGACGGCAGCGCCACGAGCTCGGCCAGTACGACGGTGCGCTGTAACAACAGGGGATGCCACTAAGCTGGTGGCGCGTGAGCGGGCGGCCGTTCCTCAAGGCCGCCCGCTCACGTCTCGCCACTCGCTGGCGGGATACCTGCCACCTGCATCCGCGCTCGCTGACGCCTCACCCCTCGCTGGCTGAGAACTGCCACCTGCATCTAAACTCGCTAACGCCTCACCCCTCGCTCGCTGGTGAGCGAGAATCAGTTTCGTGGGCACAGGCATCAGTCATCAGAATGTCTGGGTCCTGCCCACCCCGAGAGCGGATCGCGACCTCGCTGGGCTTGAGGCCCCGCCCTACCGCCGACTGACCACTGGGCTGATGACTGTCCTCAGATGACTGTAACCACGAAACTGATTCTCGCCCCAATGAATCCCAATCCCGACCCCATCGCACAGATCCCCGCCCAACCAACTCACCACCGAGCACTGAGCACTGAGACCTGAGATATGCGCACCCTCCTGACCATCACCATCCCCGCCGATGCGGGCAATCGCGCCGTGACGGACGGCTCGCTCCCCCGGACGCTCGAGGAGTTTATCGCGAAGTTCAAGCCGGAGGCGGCGTACTTCTCGCCGTCCGACGGGCAGCGTCGAGCGCTGTTCGTGATCGACTTGCCGGACGCGTCCATGCTGCCGGTGGTCTCCGAGCCGTTCTTCCGCATGGGCGCGCGTGTGGATGTCACGCCGTGCATGAACCTGGACGAGCTTCGCGCCGGACTCAAGCGCGCGATGAGCGCCTGAATCAGCGGCCAAGTCAGAACGCCGCGAACCCGACCACGTTCCCCCCGGCTCCCGGACGTAGAATTCCTCGGAGCCGTAGAACGTCTTGTGCCGCGCTTTCACCATGGGCGCGCCCGAAAGCGCCGACTCCACCGCGTCGAGGTCGGCGGGCGAGTCCACCGTGATGAACAGCGCGACACTGTGCCCATCCAGCTCGGCGGCCTGGGCGGGACTGTCGGCCGCCACGCTGGACCGCGTCTGGTACATGATCTCGATCGCATCCTTCTTCACACTGGCGAACACCAGGCGCCCGTCATCGCCCGGTACCGCGTTTTCCTTCGCGAAGCCCAGTTGGCCGGTCCAGAACGCGAGGCAGGGTTCCACGGCCTCCACGATCAGCACAGGCGCGAGGGAGCGGTAATGCCCCTGCGGTACGGCAGCCGACATGAGATCCTCCCGGGTTGTGTGGAGAGCTAGTATAAACTATACTAGTTGCCGTCGTCAAGAGGCGGTGCCGTTCCTGCCGCTGCTCCCGACCACCGCTCACGCGCCCATGCCCCGCTCTCCCTCCACCACGCTCGCCGATCTGGTCGTGCTCAGCATGCTCGCCGAGCGTCCCATGCATGGCTACGAGCTGTGGAGCGAATTGGAGCGGCGGGAGGTGAAGCACTGGGCGTCCATCTCGCGCCCGCAAGTCTACTACTCGCTCCGCAAGCTGCGCGCGGGCGGGCAGATCGTGGAGGCAGCCGACGGCGACGGATCGCTCGGCCCCGACCGGCAGGTGTTCCGCCCCACGAGCGCGGGGCGCCGCGCGCTGGCCGATGCGCTGGCGCGCGCGGAGTGGGCCACGCACCAGGTGCCGTCGCCGTTCAGCACGTGGATGGTGCTCTCCTGGCAGGCTCGCCCCCGCGACTTCGCGCGGCAGGTGGAGCGTCGCCGCGCGTTTCTGGAGGGACTGCTGGCATTTCAGCGCGCCGCGTTGGCGGAGATCGTCGTCGAGACGTCACCCACATCCGACGCCGCCATGGTGGTGCGGCTCGCCATCCGTCAGAACGAGGTCGAGCTGGACTGGCTGCACGACGTGGCACGGCGGCACCGGCCCGGTTGACGGCCGTGCGGGTCGTGCGCCGCTGTCGTCTTGCGGCGTCGTCGTCGGCGTGGCCCAAAACGTGAACGCTGCATCCCGGTCCCGTGAGCCGGAGAGACGCCACCATGCAATTACTCATCATCCGCCACGCCATCGCCGGATCGCGCGAGGAGTTCGCCCGCACGGGCAAGCCCGATACGCTGCGCCCCGTCACGCCCAAAGGGAAAGACAAGATGGAGCGGGCGGCCCGCGGGCTGCGCCGCATCCAACCGGACATCAATGCGCTCGCCGCCAGTCCGCTCACCCGAGCGCAAGAGACGGCGGACATCGTCGCCCACGCTTACGGGATCGACGCGTTCGACACGACGGACGTGCTCCGCCCCGAGGCGCAGCCCAACGCGTTCGAGACGTGGGCGGCGGACCGTCCCCGCTCCGGCGTGCTCGCCGTGGTGGGACACGAGCCGCACCTGAGCGCGCTCGCCACCTGGCTCCTGACCGGCGATGACGACGCCGCGCTGGAACTCAAGAAAGGCGGCGCGTGTCTGCTCGACTTTGGCGGCGCTCCGCGCCGCGCCGCCGGTGAGTTGCTGTGGCTGCTCACCCCCAAGCAGTTGCGCGCGCTCGCAACATGACGCGGCTCCCGCCGCGCCCCCTCACCACGCCTACCGTGGAGACTTCATGGTTCACCACACCGCATCTGGTGTAGCCCGCACCGACCTGCCGCGTCCCAGCGGCTCCCTTGCGCTTGCGCCCGCGGCGCACGTGCTGCTTCGCGTCGCCGTCGGTCTCCTCTTCATGGAGCACGGGTTGCAAAAGCTGTTCGGCGCCTTTGGCGGCGTCGGGCCGGGGGGCACGGTCAAACTCGTGTCGCAATTCGGGCTGGCCGGCGTACTGGAGTTCGGGGGCGGCCTTCTGCTCGTGATCGGGTTCCTCGTGCGGCCGGTGGCGCTGCTCGTGACGATCGAGATGCTGTGGGCGTTCTTCCAGGTGCACTTCCCGCGGGGCGGGTGGCCGATCGAAAACGGGGGGGAGCTCGCGCTCCTGTACGCATCGGTGTTCGCCTTCCTCGCCGCCACCGGCGCCGGCGCCTATAGCGTGGACGCCATTCTCCACCCGAACCGTGTCCCGCGCGACTCCGCACCCCCGCCCATCTAACCGCGCGCCGGCTACGTCCACCCGCGCTCGTCGAAGCTCGCGTCGCGGTCGAACGCGGGCCGCCGCTCGACGAGGGCGCCCGCGCCGAGCGCCGCCGCGATGTCGCTGGCGGACACCAGACCCACGAGGCGTCCAGCTTCCACCACCAAGATGCGGTGCACCCCGGCGCGTTGCATGTAGTCCGCTGCGGCCCACACCGACGCCCGCGGCGGCAGCGCACAGACGCCGTGCGTCATGGCCTCCGACACCGTGTGCTCCACCAGCGGATCCCACTCGGGACTGTGCTCCTCGGCAAAGCGCTCGTCCACTTCGGCGCCCGCGTCGGCCCACATGTCGGTGAAGTACGCGGATGGTGAATCGCCGCCCTCCTCCCACGCCGCCAGGCCTGGCCATTCGTCGAACTCCGACGCGTCGTCCCGCTCCGTGGGCACCGGCGGCAACGACGCGGCGAGATCGAGGAGGTCCGACGTGGAGATCACGCCGACCACGCGCGGTCCGTCCATCACCGGCGCCCCGCTCACGCGATGCTTCGCGAGCAACTGGATCGCGTCGCGCACGGTCGTGTCGGGACAGACCGTCAGCAGATCGCGGGTCATGATGTCTCGCACCTTCAGCATGGGTGCACCTTCAGCGTGGGTTCAGCGGGTGGCCGGTGCGGCCGAAGACGTAGGTTCGCGATGTGCACCCGTGGTGCGCGACGGCGCGTACGATGTCCAGCGTGCTCACGATGCCCTGCAGCTCTCCGTCGTCCACCACCAGCACGCGGTGCACGTGCGCGCGGCGCATGAGCGCACCGGCCTCGTCCACACCAGCGCTGGACGGCAGACTCATCACGTCCGCCGTCATGGCCTCCGCCACCGTGTGAACGTCCAGCACCGACCAGTCCGTTCCCACCGACACGCCGGGTTCCCGCACCGAGTCGTTGCGGTCCGCGCGCCAGGATTCCGGCGCATCGGCGGCGGGCACACTGGGTGCGGCGCTCGCGAGCGCGAGCAGGTCCGACGTCGCGAGCACACCCAGCAAACGGCCGCCCTCCACCACGGGAGCGCCGCTGATGTTGCGCGCGGTGAACAGCGCCATCGCCTCGCGGAGGGACATGTCCGGCGTGACCGAGACGACGTCGCGAGTCATGATGTCCCGGAGTTTCAGCATGTCGGCCACCTCGAGGCTCGAGTGACGATGCGGCGCGGTGCCACCACAGGCCCGCGCCCGCTCGTTCCCTGCGCGACTCGCTCGAGAGCCACGGCGCGCATGACGCGCCGGGCGGTGAGCCGGATCGTGCCGCAACATGCATCTCCGGAGCGCACGCCGGTATCGCCCCGTACCTGACGCGCGGTCGGGAATTCACCCACAGCGGCGGGTCCCGGCGACGGGTGAATTCGCCGGAGCCCGCCCTGCCCCGCGGCTAGCCCTCTCCCACTCCGGCCGGCTCGGCGACGTCGCGATCCGCGCTCATCTCTCCGCAGAACGCAACGAACGCTCGCGCACGGTCCACGGCGGCGCGCGCCCGCGGACCGCTATCCTCATCGCTCGCGTCGTTGCTGCCGCGGAGCATGGCCGCAAACTCGGCGCTCACATCCGTCCACGCGCCGCCCGTGTGTCCGGCCCGTACGAAGATGTTCTCGAACTCCCACAGCGCCTGCTCGGCCGTGAACGGATCGACCAGCCGCCCATACAGCGGCACGCGGGCAGCCGCGGCCGCTGCCTCGTAGGCCGCCACCATCGCCGCGCCGTGCTCCGCGTGCGCGAGGTACGCCTGCGCCTGCGCGAGATGCTCCACGGCGTCGGCCAAGGCCGGCGTCTTTTCCGACACCGTGGTGCCGGCGCACTCGCCCTTCACGCCCTGCCGCACCGCGAATCGCTCGTTCTCGTGCCCCCAATCCTTGTAGAACGACGGGTCCTCGTCGAACGATGGTACGGCGCGGAGCGGCTCGAGCTCGGCTTTCACGCGCGCGTCCCCCAGTCGCGTCAGGCAGTCACCAAACGACTCTCCGGGCGCGCGCTCCGCGCGGAACAGCGCGAGCAGGGTGCCCAGCACGTCCACGCCGCGCCGCGCGGGAAAGCGGCCGACCACGCGTCCCACGCGCGCGCGCTCCACGCCCATGCTGCCGCCCAGGAAGACCAGATACGACGGCACCGTGCGCCCGCCCTGGGTCTGCGCCGCGCTGTGGAAGCCGACGTCGGCCACCGTGTGTTGCGCGCATCCGTTGGGGCAGCCGGAGATCTTGACCGTCACGTCGCGCATCTCGGGGGCGAACGAGGCCAGCTCGCCCCGTTCGAGTGCGGTGGAGAGCGCGGAGCCGAGGCCCTTGGCGGAGGCGATGCCCAGCCGGCATGTGTCGGCGGCTGGGCAGGTGGTGACGTCCGCCACCGTCTCGGCGCCGGCGTCGCCGAGCCCCGCGGCGTGCAGCTCGTCGTACAGTGCGGACAGGGCGTTTCGCGGTACCCAGGGGAGAAAGAGGTTCTGCCAGAGCGACACGCGGGCCTCGCCGGCCGAGTAGCGACGCACGATCTCCGCCAGCGCGCGGAGTCCGTCCGCCGTCACATCGCCGAGTCGCAGCCGTACATGCACTCCCGCCAGATCGGGCTGGCAATGCTGCACCACCGCGTCGGCGCGCCAACGCACGAAGTCCGGCCGCTCATCGGCCACCGGCAGCGCGCGCCCGGCGCCGTTCGCGCCATGGTGCGCCAGCGGCGGCTGGTGCGTTGCCGGCACTTGGTGCGCCAGCGGCGAATGGTGCGCCAGCGGCAAATCGGTGCGCCGGGGCAAGGTCATGTTCGCCGAACGGCACCGTTCCCACCGCCACGCGTTCCTGGTCGAGCGCATCGCGGAACGCGTCCCATCCCATGGACTGCACCAGGAATTTCATCCGCGCCTTCATGCGCGACTTCCGCTCTCCGTACCGGTCGAACAGGCGCAGAATGGCGGCGGCGAAACTCAACAGCTCCTCTTCCGGGAGGAACTCCGTGTACAGCCGGCCCAACATGGGCGCCCCGCCCAGCCCGCCGCCCAGGTGAACCTGGAACCCGCGATGCACCGCGCCGGAGGACGCGTCCACGCGCGTGCGCGCCGCGAAACCAATGTCGTGGATGCGAAGGCCGGAGTGGTCCTCGGCGCAGCCCTCGAAGGTGATCTTGAACTTGCGCCCCATCACCTGGTTGTACGGGTTGCGCACGAGGTAGCGGAAGAGCGCGTGCGCGTATGGCGTCACGTCGAACGGCTCGCTGGGAGACGTGCCCGCGCGATAACAGGCGGTGATGTTGCGCACCGTGTTGCCGCACGCTTCGCGCGTGGTGATCCCCGCCGCGGCGAGGGTGCGGAGCAGCTCGGGGACCTGATTCAGGTCCACGTAATAGAGCTGCACGTCCTGCCGCGTGGTGAAATGCGCGAAGCCCGAACCAAAGCGGTCGGCACAGTCGGCCAGGCAGAGCAGCTGGCGGGCGGTGAGCAGGCCGCCGGGCAGCTTGATCCGGATCATCTGCACCCCGTCCTGCCGCTGGGCGTAGGTGCCGAACTGCAGCCGGAGCTTCTGCATCTTGACGTCGCCGATTTGCCCCAACCGATACTGGCGAATCTGTGCTTCGTATTCGGCGATCTCCGCCGCAATGGCTGGTGGCACCGAGGCCAGCTCAGGTCGTGGGCGTTGTGCTGTGGTCATGCGTGCCGTCTCGTGGTTGGAGCGTGGGACTGAGGGCGTGGGTCACGCGCGGCGCCGTTCTTCAGGCGTGGAGTGGCCCGCAACGCAAACGGGCCCGCTCTCCGAATGGGGAGCGGGCCCGTGTGCGGTGCGCGTCGAACTACGATCTACCCGACGGTCGTCCGTGTGCGACGACACTGCTCCGCAACTGCCTCCGCTCCCAACGGGTGCGGGGACACATACAGCAGCAGGGCATGGTGCGGCGCAGGTGAACGGAGGTCATGGGCTTCCGATAAGTATAGACGTGGTTCCCGCGCGGTCAAGCCGCGCCCGCTTGACAGTGCTCGTTCCACCGGCGACACTTCACCCCTCAACACTTCAGGGGATACCGTGGCGGCCTCAGAGCTCGACCTGCTGCAAGGCACGCTGGACTTGCTGATCCTCAAGACGCTGGCGTGGGGACCGCGCCATGGGTACGCCGTGGCGCGGTGGATCCGCGAGACCACCGAGGATGACCTCCGCGTGGAAGACGGCGCGCTCTATACGGCCCTCCATCGCATGGAAAGGCGCGGGCTGATCGCGTCGGAGTGGGGCGTGTCGGACAACAAGCGGAAGGCCAAGTACTACCGGCTCACCACTCAGGGTCGCAAGCAGTTGCGCGCGCGGACGGACGTGTGGACGCGCTACGCGCGCGCGGTATTCAAGGTATTGCAGACCGGCTGAGTATGGCAGACCGGCTGACCCTCTGGTTCACGGAGACACTCGCGTGCCACAGGAACGCTCACATCCGCTCTTCCGCCTGGAGCGCACCGCATCCGCGATCGCGCGCGCCGTGGACGACGAGCTGCAGTTCCACTTCGATATGACCTTGGAGGAGCTCATGTCGCAGGGCCTCACGCCCGATGAGGCGCGGCAGGAAGCGGAGCGCCGCTTTGGGGATGTGCGGCGCGCACGGGCGGGGATGAACCGCATCGATCGCGAGCGCGTGGAGCGCGTGCGGCGCGGCGAGTGGTGGAGCGCGCTGGGGCAGGACCTGCGCTACACGCTTCGCGGTCTGCGCAACGCGCCGTGGTTCGCGGCCGCGGTGGTCCTCACGCTCGGCATCGGCATCGGCGCCAACGCCACGATGTTCGGCATCGTGGACCGGCTGCTGCTGCGTCCGCCCGCCTATTTGCAGGCGCCGGATCGCGTGCACCGGGTGTACTTCGTGCAGCGTTCCGACGGCAAGGATGACTACCGGGGCGTCCTGCAATACCAGCGGTTCCGCGACCTGCAGCAATGGTCCAACGCCTTCGACGCGATCGTGGCATACTCGGAGCGGGATGCCGCGGTCGGTCGAGGCGAGACCACGCAGGAACTGCGCGTGGCGCAGTCCAGCGCGGGACTGTGGAAGCTGTTCGACGTGCGTCCCGTCATCGGCCGGTTCTTCACGGCGCAGGACGATCAGCCGCCGTCGGGCACCAAGGTGGCCGTGCTCTCCGAGGCGTACTGGCGCGCGCGCTACGGTGCACGGCGCAACGTGCTCGGCTCCACCATGTGGATTGGGCCGAGCGCGTACACGGTGATCGGCGTGGCGCCTCGGGGGTTCGCGGGGATGTCGATGCAGACGCCGGTGGCGTTCCTGCCGGTGACGGCGGGGGCTTCCGACATGCTCGGGAGCATGCTCCGCAACGACAAGCCGTGGTACGAGTCGTACAGCTTGAACTTTCTTCGCGTCTACGCGCGCGAGAAACGCGGGATCTCCGAGCGTGCCGCCACAGCGGACCTCACCAACGCCATGCGCCTCAGCTACCGGGCAGACGTCCAGCAAGGGACGCACAGCACGCCCGTGGAGGTGGCAAAGCCGCGCGGATTGCTCGCTCCGGTGCAGCAAGCGCGTGGCCCCGATGCGCAACGGGAGCCCAGGGTGGCCCTCTGGCTGCTCGGCGTGGCCGGGGTGGTACTCCTCATCGCCTGCGCCAACGTGGCCAATCTGCTGCTCGCGCGCGCGCTCCAGCGGCGGCGCGAGATCGCGGTGCGGGTGGCGCTCGGCGTGGGGCGCGCACGGCTGCTTCGTCAACTGCTGACCGAGAGCGTACTGCTGGCGCTCGCGGGCGGTATCGCCGGGTTGCTGATCGCGCAGTGGGGTGGGGGCGTGTTACGCGCGGCCATCCCGGACATCGAGTGGACGCAGCTCATCACCGACCGGCGCGTGCTCCTCTTCTCCGCCGTGATCGCGCTCACCGCCGGCATCCTGGCGGGACTCGCACCGGCGCTCCACGCGGCGCGCACCGACGTGGCGGGCGCGCTCAAGTCGGGACAGCGCGAGGGCACGCTCCGGCGCTCGCGGCTCCGGACGGGGCTGCTCGTGGCGCAGGCGTCGCTCTCGGTGGTGCTGCTCGTGGGGGCCGGACTGTTCGTGCGCAGTCTGGGAAACGTCACGGACGTGCACCTTGGCTACGATGCCGACCGCCTGCTGTGGGTGGAGCCCGAGATGCGCGGCGTGTCACTCGACAGCGCCGCCGCCGACCGATTGCAGCAGCAACTGATGGAGAGAGCGCGCACACTGCCCGACGTGGCTGACGCGGCACGGGGTCTTACCGTCCCCTTCTGGAGTGACTGGGAGGATGACCTGTACGTGCCGGGCATCGACTCGGTAAGCCGGCTGGGACAGTTCGCGCTCCAGGTGGTGTCTCCCGGGTACTTTCACACCACGGGAACGCGCATCCTCGCCGGGCGCCCCATCACCGACCAGGACCGTGCCAACGCGCCCAGGGCGATGGTGGTGAGCGCGTCGATGGCGCACACGCTCTGGCCGAACGAGAGTGCCCTGGGCAAGTGCGTGCACGTGCATGCGGACACGGCGCCATGCAGCTACGTGGTGGGCGTCGCGGAGGACATCAAAGACCGGCGCCTGGACCAGGGACACGGGCTCCAGTACTACTTGTCGGCCCGTCAGTTCTCGTCAACAGACGGCGGCGTGTTCGTGCGCACGCGCGGGCCGGCCGTTCTGGCGAGCGAGCGCATCCGTGGCGGCCTGCAACCCGAGATGCCTGGCGCGGCGTACGTGAAGGTGGTCGCCATGTCGCAGCTCATCGGCGACCAGCGTCGCTCCTGGCAGTTGGGCGCGGTGCTGTTCGCCGTCTTCGGCGGGTTGGCACTTCTGGTGGCGGGCATGGGACTGTACAGCGTGACGGCGTACAGCGTGACGCAGCGGACGCACGAGATGGGCGTTCGGACGGCGCTCGGCGCCGATGCGGGGGACGTGATCCGGCTCATCCTGGCGGAGGGGCTTCGCGTGTCCGTGTTGGGACTCGCGCTGGGCGGGGCGATCGCGCTCGTGGGCGGCCGCTGGCTCGCGCCGCTACTCTTTCACGAGTCGCCGCGCGACCCGCTGGTGTTTGGTGCCGTCATCGTGGTCTTGCTCGCGGTCGCTGTGCTGGCCAGCTGGATTCCCGCGCGGCGCGCCGCGCGGGTGCAGCCGAGCGTAGCACTCAGGACGGACTAGCATCGGCGCTGGAGTCGCCGACGACGCGCACCTCGCGTATCTGTTCGGGACTGGACCGCACCGTGATGGCCGGGCTGCCCTCGCTCACGGCCGGCTGGCAAGATGTCTTACGTCACGGCCCGCCGGGCGGGATGGCGATGGGGCTGCGCCCCGCGGCGCGGCGTTTGGCGTTGAACGCCGCGAGCCCCGTGGTGGAGAGCGCGCGCCAGCGCGCCATGACCGCCACCGCATCCGCGCGGGCGCGGTCGCACGCGGCGACGTCGGCCGCGGTGGGCGCGACGTCGGCGCTCTGCATCGGCATGGCCGCGTTCATCATCTCGGTGGCGAGCGCGTCGAGCGTGCGCGCGGGCGCCGGTGGTCCGCGGCGGCGGAATCCGCCCCGCGCCGGCTGGTCGCGGGTGGGCGCGGGCGCGAGCGAGTCCACTCGCGCGCGGAACGGAGCCGCCTCCGCCCCGGTGGCCGTGTCGAGCACCGAGGCGAGCGCGCGCGCCCGCTCGTACGCGCGGTGCGCGGCCATGGCACCGTCCCACATCTCGCGCGACAGCGCGGCCAACCGCGCGAGCGCTGCCGGCGGTGTCGCGACGCGCGGATCGAGCCGGAGCGCGAGCGGCTGCGTATAACGCTTTCCGTTCACCGTGAGCCGCACCGTGTAGCGTCCCGGCGCCGCCCACGGCGCGTCCACCGAGGGATACGTGCGATGCGGTACCGCGCCGGTGGCGGGCTCGGTCGTCCCCTGCAGTTCGTCGTGCACGCCAACGGGATCGTAGCGGAGATCCCAGCTCACGCGGTGCACCCCCGCTGTGGTGGCGATCACGGTGGGCGGTGCGGGCCAGTAGAGCGGCAGCCGGCAGAAGGGCGCCGCCGGCGTCTCCTCGCACGCACGCTCGTACGCCTCGCGGTCCAGCGCCGGGTGCGGCTCAAGCACCGAGTCCGCGCTGGAGTACGAGCGCACCACGGTGCCCTGCCCGTCGAGGATCTCGAGCGTCACCGGGCCGGATGCGTTGCCCGCCAGGTAGTAGTCGATGATGCCGCCCGGGGGAGGATTCTCACCGGCCGGCACTTCCGGCGGCCATGGCGTGGGATCGTTGGTGCCGAAGCGCACACGCACCGCGGTGGCGGGACGGAACAGATACGCGTCGCGCGCCGCGTTGGCCGCGGCCGCCTGCCGGAGCGGTGTGACGTCATCCAGGATCCAGAATCCGCGCCCGTGCGTGCCGGCCACGAGATCGGAACACAAACACGTACTGTCGTCCTTCACCTGGATATCGCGCACCGAGACGGCCGGCATGTTGAGGCGGAGCGAATGCCAGTGGTCGCCGTCGTCGTACGATACCCACACCTGCGCATCCGTGGCGGCGTACAGGAGCCCGCGCACGCGCGGGTCCTCGCGAATGGCGTTGGCCACGGCGCCGGCATCGATGCCAGTGTCGATCTCCGTCCACGTCTTGCCGCCATCGTGCGTGCGCCAGAAGTGCGGGTTCATGTCGTCGAGGCGCATCGTGTTCGCGGCCGCGTAGGCGGTGCGCGCATCGAAGTGCCCGGCATCCATGTTGAAGATGCGCGTCCACGCTCGCATGCCGGGGGGCGTGACGTTCGTCCACTGCGCGCCGCCGTCGGTGGTCACCTGGATGGTGCCGTCGTCCGTGCCCGCCCAGAGCACGTTCACATTGCGCGGCGAGAGGGCGAGCGCGGTGATGGCGCCCTGCGGCGACGGCGTCACCTCGCCGGCGTAGTGCTGTGCGGTGGCCGGCACGGCCCAGGTGGACCGCGTGAGATCGGGGCTCACGCGCGTCCAGCTGTGCGCGTGATCGCTGCTCTTCCACACCACGTTGGACGTGTAGAACAGCACGCCGGGATCCACGGGCGACCAGGCGAGCGGCATGGTGCGCACGTTCCGCCCGTAGTCGCTGCCGCGCTGCGCCTGGCTGGGCCCCACGTCGCTGCTCTGCGCGGTGCGGCGATCGTAGAGCGACACGTTCGTGCGGGCGCTCCCGTACACCAGGTTGGGGTTGCGCGGATCGGGCGCCGCGATGCCGTACTCCTGGATGTTTACCGGGTGCCAATCGTGGAAGGTGATCTCCCCGTCCATCGACCGGCTGTCCACACACGCCGAGCCCGAGTCCTGCTGGCCGCCGCAGACGCGGTAGATGAACGCGTTGTCCGTGGTGACGTGATACATGGCCGCGGTGGGCTGCGTGTACCAGTTGCTCCACGATGCCCCGCGATTGGCGGACACCACCGCCCCCTGGTCGGTGACGGCGAACAGAATGTTGGAGTTGGTGGGGTTGATCCAGATTTTCTGGTAGTCGTCGCCGCCCGGCGCGCCACGGACAGCCGTCCACGTGATGCCGCCGTCCCCGCTCCGCCACATCACCACCGACGCGCTGTAGATCACGTTGGGATTGGTGGGATCCACGGTGATCGTGGGCAGGTCGCCGCCGCCAATGCGGCCGAGCGGGCGGTCGTCCTCCGCGCCCGCCGCCGCGCCCGGTCCGTCCACTTCCATCCAGTGTGCACCGGCATCGTTGGACCGGTAGAGCGCCACCGCCCCGCGCGTGCGCCCCTCCGCGTCGTCCCCCGACACGGCGGCCACCATGGCGTAGACCACGCGCGGATTGCCCGGCGCCACCGCCAGGTTGGCCTCGATCACCTGGGGAAGCCCGTCGCGGAGCTTGGTCCACGTACTGCCACCGTCGGTGGACTTGTAGATCCCACCTCCCGCTCCGCCAAAAGCCAGACTCTCCCGGTAGCCCTCCTGCTGCTGCCACATGGCCGCGTACACCACGTTCGGATCGCGCGGATCGATGCGCACGTCGTTGGCGCTCGTGTACGGATCGGTGTACAGCACCTTCTCGAAGCTCTGCCCGCCATCGGTGGAGCGGAACACACCGCGCTCCTCGTTGGGCCCGTAGGGATGACCGAGCACGGCCACGAACAGGCGATTGGCGTTGGTGGGGTCGACGTCCACCTGAGCGATCATCTGGCTCTCGCGCAGCCCCAGATGCGTCCACGTCGCTCCCGCGTCGGTGGACTTGTACATCCCGTTGCCCAGGCTGAGATCGGGACGGATGATCCCCGCCCCGCTGCCCACGTAGATGACGCTCGGGTTCGACGGCGCCACCGCAATGGCGCCGATGGATCCCGTGCTCTCCGCATCGAACAGCGGTTCCCACGTGGAGCCGAAATCGGTGGTGCGCCACACCCCGCCGTTGTCGAAGCCCGCGTAGAAGACGTTCGGTTCGCCCGCCACGCCCGACAACGCCCGCGCACGGCCGGCACGCGTGGGCCCGATGGAGCGCCACCGCATGGCGGCGGAGACGTCCACGGACTGCGCGCGCGCCGCGGGCGCGGCGGCGGGCGCGAGGCAGACCAGCATGAGGAAGGACGCAAGAGATCCACGCACGGGGAGGGCTCCGCTGGACAGGGTGGAAGGAGGGGGCGGCAGTTGCGGCACGCGCGCCCGGCGAATGTAGGAGCGCGCGGCGCACCACGGGAAGAGGACAGGGCACATGAGAACTCTCTAATAATGACCCTTGACGGTCTGGTGCCAACGCGTCAGGTCTGTGTGACGCCAGCGTGTCGGGGTACCACGCGCGCTCAGCGTCCGTGACGCGCACGGCGTCGGCGCGTCCGCACCTGTGAGGCACTTCGCCAGCAGAGCATCCGGTCGGCCCGTGCGCGCCCCCGGCAGCCCCGCGCGTTCGTGGAGTGCGCCCGCTGGCGTTTGTCGGCGGCGTTTGCCCAGGGAGATTTATGAGGGTGCCGACCATCGCCGCCAATTCTCTCCGCTGGAAGCTGCCCGCACTCATTGCCGGGCTGCTTCTGGCCACCCTCGCCGTCTTTGGCGCGCTGGCGTATCAGAGCGTGCGCGCCGCCACGATGGCCGGGGCCTCCGCACGCGTGTCCGCGGCGGCGCAGCAATTCGTGGCGCTGCTCGACGCGTCCGTGCGCAACAGGCTGCGCGACGCGAGCCGGGTAGCCGAGTCGCCCGCGGTGCGCGCGGCGCTGAACACGCGCGCGCCGGCCCTGCTCGCGCTCGCGCGTGACGCCCTCCGGCCACTTGGCGCGAATGTCACGCTCACCACAGCCGTCGAGCTGCGCGACGCGGAAGGCCAGACGTTGCTCTCGCTCACTGCCCCCGCCGCCTTCCGCGGCCCCGAGAAACTCGGCAGAGAGCCGGCGCTGTCGCCCCTCTTCGTCCATCACGATAGCATCTACTACGAGATTGTGGCCCCGGTGCACGACAAGGGACGCGTCATCGGGTACGTCGTGCAGCTACGCAACCTCAACTCCAACGTCCAGAACGTGAGTCCGCTGGTGGGCGGAGGTGCCGTGCTGCTGCTCGGGAATGCGGATGGGTCGCTCTGGACGGATCTGGAGCGCATCGTCCATCGCGATTCGCTCCCGACGGCCGGCATGGAGCATCTGGACGACGGGACGAGTTGGGTGGCCGCCTCGGCGCGGATGGCCAACGCTCCCTGGGCCGGGGCCCTCGAGATGCCCCGCGACGGGATTCTCGCGCCGGTGCGCAGCCTGCTCGGCCGTTTTGCGCTCGCGGGCGGTTTTATCCTGTTGGTGGGCACGCTCGCCGGCTGGTGGTTGAGCCGGCGGATCACCGCGCCGCTTGGCGCGTTGACGCAGGCCGCCGAGGCCATCGCCGCAGGCGATCTGTCGCGGGAGCCAGTCGACATCGCGCGGTCGGACGAGATCGGGCGCCTCGCTCGCTCCTTTACCCACATGGCCTCGAGCGTGCGCGATGCGCGCGACAATCTGGAGGGCCAGATCGCCGACCGTACCGCCCGGCTGGAGCAGGCACTGGTGCAGTTGCACGATGCACAGGATGAGCTGGTGCGCAAGGAACGGCTCGCGATCCTGGGACAGCTCTCCAGCGGCGTGGGACACGAGCTGCGCAACCCGCTCGGCGTGATGTCCAACGCGGTGTACTACCTGCACGCGACCCTCGCAAACACGCCACCCAAGGTGCGCGAGTACCTGGACATCCTGCGGACGCAAATCACGCTGTCCGAGCGCATCGTGTCCGATCTGCTGGACTTCACGCGTGTGAAGGCCCCGCAGCGCCTTTCGGTACATCTTACCGATCTGGTGAACCTGCAGCTCGAGCGCACCGCGGTGCCGGCGGGAGTCACGGTGGAGCGCGACATCCCGGAAGACCTTCCGCTCGCGCTGGTGGATCCGGTGCAGATCGGGCAGGTGGTGCTCAACCTGCTGACCAACGCGTTGCAGGCCATGGACGGCAACGGCGTCCTCACGCTCCGCGGCCGCGCGAGCAACGGCGCGGTACGGCTGGAGGTCTCGGACTCGGGCGACGGGATTGCGCCGGCGCACATGCGGAAGATCTTCGAGCCGTTGTTCACCACCAAGGCCCGAGGCATTGGGCTGGGGCTCTCCGTATCGCGCACGCTTGCGCGCGCGAACGACGGTGAGATCACGGCCACGAGCGTGCCGGGGCACGGGGCGACATTCACGCTCGCGATGCCAGTGCACAACGGCCGATGACGGCGCGGCGCATCCTGGTGGTGGACGACGATGGTGGCATGGTCGCGACGCTGTGCGACATCCTGGAACTGCACGGGTGGGAGACGCTGCGCGCCTACGACGGTGAGGCGGCGGTGCGGATCGCGACGGAAACCGATGTCGGGGTTGTCCTGATGGACGTCCGGATGCCGCACATGAACGGTGTGGACGCACTCCGGGCCATCAAGCGGCATCGTCCGTCCACGCGGGTCGTGCTGATGACCGCCTACGCCCGCCACGAGATGCTCGCCCAAGCGCAGCGCGACGGCGCCCTGGTGGTGCTGCGGAAGCCGCTGGAGCTCGCGCGGTTGCTCGCGCTGCTACGAGATGCAGCGGCCGGTATGCGCTCGGTGCTCGTGGTCGACGACGACGCCGCCTCCCTTGCCTCGCTCGCCGACGTGCTGCGCGCTCGCGGCGTGGCCACCACCCAAGCGCGCACGATTGACCAGGCGCTCACGTCACTCGAACGGGACGCGCCCAGCGCGGTGCTCCTCCATCTCAGGCGGGATGGCGTGGACGCGCGGACATCGATCGTCACCATCAAGGAGCTGCATCCGTCCGTGCCGCTCATCCTCTACGGCGGGCATCGCGTGGAGTTGGAGTCGGCAGTGGCCGCCGCCCCCGAGGGGTTCGTGGCCGCCACTTTCACCAAGCCGGTCGTGATGGAGGATCTCCTCGCCGTGCTGGGAGCCGGGAACGACGCGTGAGCGAGCGTGCGCGTGGTGGATGACGGTCCGGCGCTCACGCGCCGCCCGCGTCCAGAGGTGACGCGCTGGCAATCGCGGCGGCGCCCACCCCGGGAAGCCGTCGCACTGCCGTCAGGAACCGCGCGCGAAAGCCGTTGATCGCCGGCAGGTCGGGCCACCGGCGATGCCAGAGCGCGCGCAGACGCGTCCAGATTCCACGCAGGCGATCCATCCGTCCTCCCGAGTGCGCGTGAGCCGATGGACGCCGCGCTCAGCCGGTGGCGAGCACCAGCTCCACCGCGCCCGCGAACCGGCGCCAGCTGGCCAGCTCGGCGGCGATCTGGCGGCGCCCGGTGACGGTGAGACGATAGAACTTGGCGCGGCGGTTGTTCTCGCTCGTTCCCCACGACGCCGCAATCCATCCGCGGTGCTCCAGCCGGTACAGCGCGGGATAGAGCGACCCCTGGTTCACCTGCAGGACGTCGGCACTGGTTGGCGGCACGGCGAGCCTTCTCCTAGACGTTCGACAGGTGTTGTACCGCACATGACGACGCACGCACTTGTAGATTGTCAAGGGGAACGCGGCGGACCCTCGGAGACGGTCGGCGCGTGCCCCTTGCCGACTGGCGGCGCGCGTGGTCGTGTACGGGGGGTGCGCTCGCCGTCCACGCGCGGTACTGTGACAAAGGAGACGCCGCCGATGCGCCGCGGGGGCAAGCCGCCGCAGGCCCGGCAAGCCGCCCGAACTGGAACATGGGAACCGCCCTCACGTGATCACGCGATCGGATGCCGAGCTGGTGCACGCCGTAAGGGAAGGCGACGTGCGCGCATTCGACACGCTGGTGGAGCGGCACGAGCGGACCGTGTTCGCGGTGACCTGCGCGCTGGCACGGGACGCCGTGGATGCCGCGGATCTGGCGCAGGAAGCGTTCGTGCGCTCGTACCGGAACCTCGACATGCTCGCCGATCCTCGCCGGTTCGCGTCCTGGGTGCAGCGCCTCGCGATAGGCGTGGCCATCGACTGGATGCGCGCGTCCCGCCCGGATCTGTATCGCGCCGCGGGCGAGGACGAGGCGGTGGAAGACGACGGCGCTTTGCGCGCCGCCCAAGCGGCGGAGCGGGTGGAGGAGCTCGCGCTCGCGGATCGCGTGCGAGTGGCGCTCGCTCGACTTCCCGCGCGCTCGCGTGCGCCCATCGCGCTCTATCATGTGGATGGGATGTCGCACGCGCGCGTTGCGGCCGTGCTGGGCGTACCGATGGAGAACGTGAGAGAGCTGATGGCGCGCGCGCGGCACACGCTCGCGCATGCGCCCGAGTTGGCTCAGCTCTTTGAGGATGAAGCCCCGCGCACGGCGCGCGCGCTTCATGTGTTGAACGGCGACTCCCTTACCGGCACGCTCCGGCAGGCCGGCGTCGGGGGGGAGCTGGCCGTGTGGGCGGACGTGCTGCACGAAGGCCCGCTCCCGCGCAATGCGAGCGCCGAACAATGGCGCCGCGCGCGCGCCCGCTACGCATCATCCCGCGGCTACCTTCCGTACGACCAGGCACTGGCGATGTACGAGGCATGGGATCGCGGGCTGGCGAGCGCATCGACACACGACGAAGTGATCCTTTGGTTCGAGCACGACCTGTTCGATCAGGCGTTGCTCATCCACCATCTACATTATTTCTCCGACCTCCCGGAGCACCGGCGGAAGCTCAGCCTCGTCTGCGTGGGCTCGTATCCCGGTGTGGAGCGCTTCATCGGGCTAGGGCAACTCACCGCCACGCAGCTAGCCTCGCTCTACGGCACACGCCAACGCGTGACCGACGCACAGATCCAGCTGGGCCGCGACGCCTGGGCTGCCTACTGCGATACGACTCCGGCGGCGATCGAGCAGTTGCTTGCGCAGGACACGAGCGCGTTGCCCTTCCTTGCCGGCGCGCTGCGGCGCCATCTGGAAGAGTTCCCCTCCACACGTACCGGGCTCCCGCGCACGGAGCGCCAGGTGCTCGAGTTGCTGGCGCGCCGCACGTATACGCCCACCAAGCTGTTCATCGCCTCACAAGGTCTGGAGGAACGGCCGTATTTGGGCGACACGTCCTTCTGGTGGCGGGTGCAGCGGCTGGCCGAGGGCCCAGACCCACTCGTCGCGCTCGATTTGCGTGCGTCCCCACAATCGCTTCCCGAAGGGGAGGCGCGCATCTCGCACGCCGGACTGCGCGTGCTCGCGGGCGAGGACGACTGGCTGCGACTGCTCCCCTTTGACCGGCGCATCGGCGGCGTGCGCGTGCGCGGTGCGGGGGCGCACTGGCGGTGGGACGCGGACGCGGGGCACGTGGTGGAGGTGGCGGCGGCCGGGTGAGGGCACCAGGGCAATGGACGAGCGTGCCCGCGTCTGGCGCGCGCCGACGAGTGCGTGTCCGGCGTCTCGCCCGCCACCGACGCTTGCGCTAGGCGACTCGCGTTGCTACAACGTCCTCGCGCCCGGCGTACCACTTCCACATAACGGCCACGACCACCCAGGCCACGATCGCCGAGAGGGTGACGTCGCTCAGAAAGTGCGCACGCGCGAGGACGCGTGTGAGAGCGCAGCCGGCGGCGAGCGCGTACCACAGCCACGCAGCGCGCGGATACAGTCGCGCGAGCATGGCCGCGGCGCCGAATGCCACCACCGCGTGGCTGCTCGGCGTCGACAGCCCACCCGTAGAGAACGTGTGGACGCTCCAGCTGCGGAACACGTACGCGCCCGCGTGCGCCATGGGGCGCTCCCGCCGGATGACGAGCTTGAGCAGCTCGCCCACGATCCCCGCCGCGATGGCGGCCAGGACGGGCATCGCGCAGTACAGCCAGGGCGGGCGCCCCGGTGCGCGGCGTGGGTCGCCCCGGACGGTGTGTGCCGATCCGGTGACATGCTCTCCCACCGAGAAGCCCGCGCAGAGCACGAGCGCCGTGGAGACGATCATCCACGTCGGCAAGAAGCCCGCGATCCGGAGCGCGCGCCCCCAGTCCTCCTCGTACACGCGCGGCATCACGAGGTGATGGAAGGCCCACGGATCGAGCAGGACGGCCGCGACGATGGCAGCGACGGCCAGGGCAACGCGGGCCATGGCCGACCAGTGGAAGGTGGCGCGTGCATTGCTTCGCGAGAGGGCGCGCGCGTGCACCGGCGCCACGGTGGCGGTGATCGCGGCGGGCGTCATGTACGCCGCAAGGGAAGGCCGCGGGAGCTCTTTGGCTGCCATGATGAGAGGGCAAGGGGTGGGAAACAGGCGTGCGGGCGGGAACCGGTGGAACGCGGGCGGCGCCGGCCAGACCCGTACAGAGGACGGATGGGGTGGGCGAGTGAAACATAGGGGGTGGATCGGTGAGCGCAAACAACTGGCGCCGGCCCGCCAGGCGGCCCTCACGCAGCCAACGCGCGAGGCGCGGTACGCGCGGTAAGCTCACCCCCCCCCGCGCGCCCCGCACCTGCGGTTTACCTCGGGATCACCGGCAGCACGAGGTGGGACGGATGCGCGGCGTCGTGGACGAGCCGTTGGTGCGCGACGACAAACGTGCTGTCGGTCTCGTTGTCCCCGCCCGTATTGAGGTTGCGGTCGTACTTGGGGAAGAGCGCCGACGACACCGCGACGCGGATGCGATGCCCGGGCTCGAACACGCGCGAGGTGAACCAGAGATCGATGTCGTAGCGCTCCACATTCCCCGGCGTGAGCATCACTTGCTTGTCGAACCCGTGGCGGAACCGCGCGCGCGCCACGCCATCCTGCACGCGTTGGGCGTGCCCGTCCGGGAAAACGTCCAGGAGCATGACGTACCAGTCGGTGTCCTTGGCGTCGCTCGCCGCCCACAGGGTCGCGGCCATCTGCCCCGTCACCTCGAGCGGCTTCGTGAGCGGCGCGGAGGTGAACACCAGTTCGTCGGCCCGCGTGGCGTCGATGCGCGTGTAGTCCTCGTTCAGCGACGTCTCGAGCTCGCGCGAATCGATGAGGAACGGCGTGGGATGGGCCGGGTCGTAGGTAAAGGTGTCGGCCGCGGCTCCGTGCGGCGGAAGCGTGTCGAGAAGCCCGTCGCCCGCGCTCGTGTTCGCGCTTCCGCCGGACGACAGATACCAGTTGGTGGGGACGGCGCGCGCGAGCGGCCACGCGTGCTCCTTCCGCCACGCATTGTCGCCGAACACGAAGATGTCCACCGGCGGTTCGCGGTCGACGCCGTTGTCCCGCCCCAGGAGGTAGTGATCGAACCAGCGGAGCTGGAGCATGCGCGTGTCGACGCGCGACTGTGGCCCGAACTCACCCGCCACGTAGTCCACACCCTTGTGCGCGCCCGGGCCCATGACGAGCCGGATGAACGGGTGTCCCGGCACCTTGTTCAGCGCGTTCGTGTAGTCGATGGGGCCGCGCGAATCATCGTACCACCCGGAGATCTGCAGCACCGGCGCGCGCACGTGCGCGATGTTGGTGGTCACGGCGTGGGCGCGCCAGTACGCGTCGAGCGTGGGGTGCGCGATCCACCGGTCCCAGAGCTTCACGTCGCCGCAGCCGAGCTGCTGCGGGAGATCCGCGAGCGGCAGGTGCATGAGCGCGGTGCCGATGTCCAGATCGGAGATGTCCTGGAGCGTGCGCGCGCGCATGAGACACGCCCACGCCACGTTGATGGGCGAAAAGACCATATCCTCGTACGGCACGATGCGCCACGGATCGCCGGTGGCCGCCGACGGTGCGATGGCGGCCAGGTGCGGGGGCGCGCTCACGGCCGCGTACCAGGCAAGGCGCCCTTCGTCCGAATGCCCGATGAGTCCCACGCGCCCGTTGGCGCCCGGCAGCCGCGCCGCCCACTCAACGGCATCGTACCCGTCGCGCACGTCGGTGTCGTAGTCGCCAAAGTCGGTGCCGTCCGACACGTCGCGCCCGCGCACGTGCTGCGCGACAAAGATGTAGCCCCGCGACGCCCAGAAGCGCCCCGCCGCATGCAGGATGCGCGTGTACGGCGTGCGCTGGAGCACCACGCCAAAGGGACCCTTCCCCTGCGGGCGCGCGATGTAGCTGGCCAGCCGCGCGCCATCGCGCGTCCTCATGAACACCAGCGTGTCCTCGGACACGGCGTACTGCGAGTCGGAGACGGCGCCGGGCCACAGCGCGTACGGTTGCTCCACGGCAAACGGCGAGCTCCGCCGGACGAGCCGCACGCGCCGGCCGGCCGGTGCCGCACCGTTCATCATCACGCCCACCAGCGTGTCGCCGTGCCATGCGGCACGCACGGACTGGGTGTCGCTCCCCGCCAGAATCAGCGAATCGCCCCGTCGGTCGACCCGCGCCACGCGGAGCATCGGCTCGCCGGTTCGCCGCTCGATCGCGCCGGCCAGCCCGGAATCGTTGGCCGCAAAGTGCGCGAACCCCATCCGGCGCCATCCCTCGAAGCCGGGGTGCGCCTCCGAGCCGCGCGCGAAGTAGGCGTCCCAGTCGCCGGCCAACGCCGGCGACCGGGACGGCGCTCGGCACGCGATGGCGGCGGCGGCCACGAGGACGGCCACGGGAACGAGGAGGCGGAGGGCAGCGAGCGGACGGTTGCGCATGGCGGCGTGGAATGGCGATGGTGGAGTGAGGCGCGCGAGCGTCGCACGAGCTCCGGCGGCGGCGAACCGCATGACGATGCCGTGGCGACGCCGTTCGCATGACGATGCCGTCGCGACGCCGTTCGCGCCAGCGCCACACCGCCTGCGGCGCTCCCGCGCCAGGGGTTCCAAGCGAGACGCCGTGTCTTCCGGGAGAGGAGCATCATGACCAGCACACAGGCGAAAGCAAGCGCAGTGGCCACGCCGAACATCACCGTTCGCCCCCTTAGCGAAAGCGATCTCCCCGCCGCCGATCGCATCTTTCGCGTGGCCTTCGGGACGTTCCTTGGTCTGCCGGAGCCGGCCGCCTTCATGGGCGACGCGGGCTTCGTGGCGACGCGCTGGCGTACCGACCCCGACGCCGCCTTTGCCGCCGTGGCCGACGGCGGCCTGGCCGGCTCCAACTTCGCCACCAACTGGGGGAGCGTGGGTTTCTTCGGGCCGCTCACCGTGCGCCCCGACCTGTGGGACCGCGGCGTCGGTACGCAGCTCATGGAGCCGGTGATGGACTGCTTCGACCGATGGGACACGACGCTCGCCGGCCTGTTCACGTTCCCGCACAGTCAGAAGCACATCGGCCTCTACCAGCGCTTTGGCTTCTGGCCGCGCTTTCTCACTGCGCTCATGTCACGCGGCGTGGCGACGTCCACCACGAACGGCGATGCCGGTTCGTCGTCGTGGACCACGTTCTCCACTCTGCCAAACGGCGAACGCGAGACGACGCTCGCCGCCTGCCGCGAGATGACGGACGCCATTTACGGCGGCCTTGACCTCACCGGCGAGATCCAGGCGGTGGCGCAGCAGAAGCTGGGAGACACCGTGCTGCTGCGGGACGACGGCGGAGTGAGCGCGTTCGCGGTCTGCCACCACGGTCCGGGTAGCGAGGGGGGGAGCGGGACGTGCTACATCAAGTTCGGTGCGGCGCGACCGGGCCCGCGGACGCAGCGCGACTTCGCTCTGCTGCTCGACGCGTGCGAGGCGATGGCGGCCGCGCGCGCGCTGCGGCGGATGGTGGCCGGAGTGAACGCGTCGCGGCATGAAGCCTTCCGCGCCATGCGCGCGCGCGGGTATCGGGCCGACATATACGGGGTCGCGATGCAGCGGCCGAACGAGAGCGGGTACAACCGGAGCGGGGTGTACCTGATCGACGACTGGCGATAGGGGGGCTCAGGTCTGAGAAGTGAGGTCGAAGATCGAGAGGTGAGGGGCGAGCCTTGAGACGTGAGGTCCGGACGGGCGCGGACGCACCGGATCGGGATCGCGACGTCGCTGGACGAGACCAGTTTCGCGATGAGAGGGGAGAGAGAAGAGATATGAGGGCGCGGCGGACAAGCGTGGGGAAAGGGGGTGAGAGAGTGAGAGGGTGAGAGGGTGAGGAGTGGGACGGGAGGCGTGAGGAGTGAGAGGGTGATCGTCAGCGTTGAGTGGTCTGGACGGGCGTCGATGGGGCGAGGGCGGGCTGGTCGGCGGCAGTGCGCAGGAGGCGTTTGCGGTAGCCGAAAATCATCTTCCGTATCTCCACCGTCTCGGCACTGTGCTGCTGCCAATCGGTGGGCGAGAGGAGCCTGAGGTCGCGCGCGCAGAGCAGATGATGCTCCGTTTCGTTGGCGGACTTGATCGCGATGTCCAGAAAGCGGGCAAACTCTTTGGGCGTGGCGGCGCCGCATCCTTCGACGATGTTGTTCGCGATGCTGTCGGCCGCACGCGTCAGCTGCGATCGCAAGTGCGCGTGCCCGCTCCGACTGAAGTGCCGCGCCATGCCATGGATCGCGATGCCCAACGCATGCGCCCGCTGGTATGCCCGGATGTGCTGGAATCCCTGCATGGCGCAGAGTACACGTCTCACCTCCTCACCCTGCCCCACCATTCCACCGCCCCCCACCCCAAAGCGTTGCCCCACCATTACTGCCCACATCTCACACTCTCACCTCTCACCTCTCACCTCTCACCCCTCACTCCCCGCCCCGCGCCCCCGCCCCCAACCGCCACGCCCTCCATCTCGCCTCTCTCCTCTCCCCTCGCGAAGCTGGTCTCGTCCAGCCACGTCGCGATGCCGATTCGGCGCAACGCAGCCCCTCCGGACCTCACGCCTCCAGGCTCGCCCCTCACTTCTCGCATCCCGCCCCTCGGCACCACGACGCCCCACAGCCGACCCCCGCCCAACCTCTCACTTCTGATCTGAGCCGTTCCCCCCTCCCATCTCCCGCGATACCTTCCCGCATGCGCATCCACGACCTCAACTGGATGCAGGTCGAAGCCTACCTGCAGCACGACGATCGCGCCGTGCTCCCCATCGGCAGCACCGAGCAGCACGGCTACCTCCGGCTCACCGTCGACAGCATTCTCTCCGACCGCGTGGCCACGGAGGCGGCCGAGCCACTGGGCGTGCCTGTATTCCCTGTGGTGTCGTACGGCGTGTGCCCGTACTTCCGTGCGTATCCCGGCTCGATCTCGCTGCGCGTCGAGACGCACCTCGCCGTGGTGCGCGACATCCTCGACCACCTGACGCGGAGCGGCTTTCGTCGCGTTCTCATCGTGAACGGGCACGGCGGCAACAGCGCGGTGCAGCCGTTGGTGCAGCAGTGGACCGCCGACCATCCCGACAGCCGCGTGCTCTTTCACAATTGGTGGAACGCGCCGCGCACGTGGGCCAAGGTGCAGGCCATCGATCCCGTGGCATCGCACGCCTCCTGGATGGAGAACTTCCCGTGGACGCGGCTCCCCGGCGTGGAGCTCCCCGCCGAGCAGCGCCCCATGGTGAGTCTCGCCAGCGTGCGGGCGCTCGACCCGGCGTCGTTGCGCCGCTATCTGGGGGACGGCAACTACGGCGGCGTGTATCAGCGTTCCGACGAGGAGATGCTGGCGCTCTGGCAGGTGGCGGTGGACGAGACCCGGGAGCTGCTCACCGGCTCCTGGGGCAGCGCCTAGCGGTTGGCGCCGGGAGCGAGGCGCACGCGGTGCGTTTTCTCGTCTGGGGCGCGGGCGCGATCGGCGGCACCATCGGCGCGCACCTCGCGCGCGCGGGGCACGACGTGGCGGTGGTCGACGCGGACGCCGATCACGTGCGCGCGATGAACGCCTCCGGGCTGCGCGTCACCGGTCCCCTGGCCGACTTCACCGTGCGCATGCCCGCGTTCGCGCCGCGTGACATCACGGGCGATTGGGAGACCGTCGTGCTGGCCACCAAGGCGCACCACACCGCGCACGCGCTCGACCAGCTGCGGCCGCACATCGCGCCGCACGGATGCGTGGTCTCGGCGCAGAACGGACTCAACGAGATCCAGATCGCCGCCACGGTGGGGCCGCGCCGCACGGTGGGCGCGTTCGTCAACTTTGGCGCCGACTACCTGGAGCCCGGCGTCATCCACTACGGCGGGCGCGGCGCCGTGGTGGTCGGCGAGATCGACGGCCAGGTGACCCCGCGCGTGAACGCGCTCCGCGCCGCGTGGCTCGACTTCGATGATCGCGCCATCGTCACGCCGAACATCTGGGGCTACCTCTGGGGCAAGGAAGCCTACGGCGCGATGCTGTTCGCGACGGCGCTCTCCAACGCGTCCATCGCCGATGCGCTCGCCATGCCCGGCTATCGCGCGCTCTACATCGCGCTCGCGCGCGAGATTCTGGCCGTCGCCGCCGCGCGCGGCGTGCGCGCCGAGCCGTTCGACGGCTTCGATCCGGCCGCGTATCTCCCCACCGCGCCACCCGGCGCCGCCGCGCGATCGCTCGACACCCTCGTGACGTTCAACCGTCGTTCCGCCAAGACGCACAGCGGCATCTGGCGCGACCTCGCCGTCCGCAAGCGCACCACGGAAGTGGACGCGCAGCTCGGCGTCGTGGTGACGCTCGCCGCCGAAGCCGGCGTCCCCACGCCGCTCACCGCGCGCCTGGTGCAACTCGTCCACGACATCGAGCGCGGCGAGCGCGCGCAGTCGCTCGCCACGCTCGACGCACTGGCCGCGAGCGTCGGCGCGGTTCCTCTCGCATGACCAGCCGCAGCTCGGCGCCGCCTTTCGCTTCCGACTTTGCCGGCAAGACGGTGATCGTCACCGGAGCCGCGCACGGCTTTGGTCGCGCGATCGCAGTTGCCTTCGCGCGGCATGGCGCGCACGTATGGGCGTGCGACCTCCTTGCCGACGAGCTGCGCGAGACCGAGCGGCTGTGCGCGGCGGCGAGCGCGCCGGGGGGCGGCACGTGCGACGTGCGGACGCTGGACGTGCGTGACCGGACCGCGGTGCATGCGTTCGTGACAGAGCTCTCGGCCGCGCGCGGGCACGTGGACGTCCTGGTGAACAACGCCGGCGGCGTGCTCGGTCAGACGGGCAAGCCACTGGAGGAAGTGACGGCCGAGGCGTGGCAGAGCATCTTCGACGTGAACGTGGGCGCCGCGTTTGCCTTTGCGCAGGCGGTGGCGCCAGGCATGAAGTCCGCACGCGCCGGCCGCATCGTCAACATCTCCAGCGGCGCCGGCCTCGGCGTGAGTCTCACCGGCATCCAGGCTTACGCCGCGGCCAAGGCAGCGCAGATCGGGCTCACGCGCCAGCTCGCGCACGAACTGGGGCCGTGGGGGATCACGGTGAACTGCATCGCGCCGGGCTTTGTCCGCTCCAACCTCGCCACCGAGCGTCAGTGGGAGTCGTACGGCGCCGAGGGACAGCGGGCGCTCGTGGAACGGATCGCGCTCCGGCGATTGGGGACGCCGGAGGACATCGCCTACGGCGTGCTCTTCTTCGCCTCGGATCCCGCCAACTGGATCACGGGACAGGTGCTCTCGATCGACGGGGGCAAGTGAGGCCAGCCCGACCGATGGCCCCGGCTCGGCGAGGCTGCGCGCCGTCGAGGCCTGCGCGCCCGCCTCGACATCGCGCGCCCGCCTCGACGCCGCGTGGCCGCCTCGACGCCGCGTGGCCGGGTCGACGCCGCGTGGCCGCCGCGACCCCGCGTGGCCGGGTCGACGCCGCGTGGCCGCCGCGACCCCGCGTGGCCACCTCCCCATCGCGTGGCCCGGTCTCTCTCCCGAGCATCTCAAAGAGTGGTATCACCGGTGATACCACTATTTGAGATGCTCGCTACGGGGAGCACAGTCGCGTCCACCGCCACGGTGCGCGGCGCGCGCCGTCCCCGCGCCTCGTCCGTATCCGGCCGCTCGGCCAAGCGAAAAGAGCCACCGGACACCATTCTATTCCGCCGAACGTGATGAACCCGTCTGTCCTGTGACCTTGATTGTGGCCTTGATTGTGACCTTGATGATGATCACCGACGTCGTCCGGTACCTGGAAGTCAACCACGACCGCACACTCCGCGAGCTGCTGGAGTTTGCGGCGATCCCCAGCGTGAGCACCGATCCCGCGCACACAGCCGACATCCGCACGGCGGCAGAGTGGGTGGCGGAGCAGCTCTCGTCCGCCGGCCCGCTTTCCGTCCGCACCGTCGAGACGCCCGGCAATCCGGTCGTCTACGGCGAGTGGCTGGGCGCGCCGGGCGCTCCCACAGCGCTCGTCTACGGGCACTACGACGTGCAGCCGCCCGATCCGCTGGACAAGTGGCACACGCCGCCCTTCGAGCCCAGCATCCGCGAGGGGCGGATCTACGCGCGCGGCGTGTCCGACGACAAGGGGCCCATGCTCATCCCCATCAAAGTGGCGCAGGCGTACTTCGCCACCGCCGACGCGCTGCCGCTCAACGTGAAGTGCATGTTCGAGGGAGAGGAGGAGATCGGCAGCCCCAGCCTGAACGCGTTCATACGCGACAATGCGGCGATGCTCGCCGCCGACGTGGCGATCTCGGCGGACGGAGCAATGTGGCGCGTGGACGAGCCATCGCTTACCGTCTCCAGCCGCGGCCTGGTAGGGCTGGAGCTCACGCTCACGGGCGCGTCCAAGGACCTGCACTCCGGCCGGCACGGCGGCGGCGTGGCCAATCCGCTGCACGGTATGGCGCAGCTCGTGGCCTCGCTGCACGAGCCGAACGGCCGCGTGGCCGTGGCCGGCTTCTACGACCACGTTCGCGACCTGTCGCGCGACGAGCGAGCCGTCATCAGCGACCTTCCGTTCGACGAGCGCGCGTATCTGGCACAGATCGGCGCGCCGGCGCCGTTCGGCGCGCCCGGCTACAGCACGCTCGAGCGACAGTGGACGCGTCCCACGCTCGAGGTGAACGGAATGTGGGGCGGCTATCAAGGGCCCGGGCACAAGACCGTGATCCCCGCCGAGGCACACGCCAAGATCACGTGCCGCCTGGTGCCCGATCAGGATCCGGCGCGCATCGTGTCACTCGTCGCGGGGCATCTGGAGGCGCACGTCCCGCCAGGCACGCGGCTCACCCTGGCCGGCGACAGCTACGGCGCGCGCGCGGCCTCCATCGCGCCCGATCATTTTGCACTGCAGGCCGCCGACGCGGCGCTCCACGCCGTCTACGGCGTGCACCCGCTCGTAGTGCGCTCGGGCGGCACGGTGCCCATCGCCGAGCTCTTTCAGCGGCATCTCGGGTTGGACACCGTGTTCTTTTCCTTCAGCACGGCCGACGAGGACTTCCACGCTCCCAACGAGTTCTTCCGCGTGCACCGGCTGCACGAAGGGCTCGAGGCGTGGGCGCGCTACTGGGAGATTCTAGGCGAGCGGGGATCCAGCTCGCCAGGAGCGCCACCCCGGGGCGGCTGAAGGTTGAAGGAGCACGGCGGCTATCGGCTGACGAACTTCAGGAGCTGGCGCCCTCCGGTGTCGGCCAGGTAAACGACGCTGTCGCCCTGCACCGCGAGTGCGTGCGCCGTCACGACGTTGGCGGCCGTGGCCGGAATGTGGTCCACCTCGCGGAGATCGCGGTCGAGCATCACCACGAGGTCCGCCCCACCTTTCACCGCGAGGTACAGGCGCCCGCTCTCGCTCACGGCCACGTCGAAGACGCGCCCGGCGCTCCGGCCCGGCCGCCCCTCGCGCGGCCACTCCCCCAGATACGTGCCCGTGGTGTCGAACACCTGCAGACGCGCGTTCTCCCGGTCGGCCACGTAGACGCGGTCGAGTCCGCCCACCGCGATGCCGTGGGGGACGTGGAACTCACCTGGGTCTGCCCCCTCGTGGCCCCACTCGCGCACGAAGGCGCCCGTCCGGTCGAAGCGTGCCACTCGCGCGTTGATGTAACCGTCGCTCACGTAGAACGAGCCGTCGGCGCAGACGAACACGTCCGTCGGCTGATCGAAGTGCGTCGCGTCCCACCCCGGCGCGCGCCGGTGGCCGATCGTGCGAATGGGTGCGCCGTCGTGCGAGAACTCGAGCACCTGTTGGCGGCCGACGTCGGTCAGCCAAACATTGTCGTGGGCGTCGACGGTCAGCGAATGCGGGACGAGGAACATCCCGGCGCCCCAGGAGTGCAACAGCGCTCCGGTAACCGCGTCGAGCTCGAGCACCGTCTGCGCGGTGATCGGCTGCGTGGCCGTCGGGTCGAAGCTTCGCCCCGCCCGGTGGAAAAGCAGGACATGACCGTGCGAGTCCAATGCCACGCCCGAGACTTCACCGAGGCGCAGGCCGGGGGCCAGGCGTGGCCAACTCTTCACGCGCTTCCAGCGGGTGGCCGGTGCGCCCGACGCTGCGCGGCCCGGCTGCGGCGGTCGCGTATGGCCATGCGGCGCGAGGGCCAGACATCCGGCGAGCAGAATAGCTTTGCGGTTGCCAAGCATCGGCTAGCGTCTCCTTTGCAGCACGTCGATGATGGCGTGCGGCGCGCGTGCGCGCTCGACCGCGCAGGGATCGGCGGGATCCGCGTCCAGCTCTTCCGTCACGCTAGCGACTTCCCATTTCGAGTTTGCGGCGCAGCTCCTCGCAGCAGTTGCGCGCGACCACGATGCCGAGGTCGCGCTGGGCCGCGTTGCGCACGACGACGAAGCCCTTGCCGTCCGGGCGCACATCGAACCCGCCCAGCAGGCAGCTGAGGTTCGCGAACCGGTCCGTGCCGGCAGCATTGTCAATATGGGCCGAACGACCTCGGTCGGAACAGGGCGTTCCTCCTTGCTTCGCTCGCCCCGGGCCGCGTCGCGTCAAATGCTGTGACCGGTACGGCGAGATCGTCACCGGGATCCTGACGGCCGCGCACGGTACCGCGTGAGGAGGCAAGGATCATTCGACCGGGAATCCGATGGCGGCGGTTCGGCTCGATCGCCAGGGCGCGCGCGCGGCTGCCCGCCGCAGCGCGATCTTGCACTGCGGTAATCACCATGGTAATATGACCATGGACACCATTCGAGAGCTTTATTATGGCGAAGAAGAAGAAGATCTCGGAAGCAGCCGTGGCGCCCTTCGCGCCAACCGGGGCGCCGCACACCGTGCAGGCCAGCACGTTCAAGGCGACGTGTCTCGAATTGATGGACGAAATCGAAGCGAGCGGATTCGAGGTCGTCGTCACCAAGCACGGCCGCCCCGTGGTGAAGGTGGGACCGGTGGAGCCGAGCGTCCCTTCTCCGTTGGGGTTTCTGCGCGGGACCGTCGTGGATGAGGGAGACTTGGTGAGCCCCGACCACGACGCATGGAGCGAGGCGGTGGCGGACCCGCTCCACACGGATCGGAAGTAGTGGCGACCGTGCGCGCGGTGCGCGAGCGGCCCCAGCGCCGGCCGCGGCGCGCGCGCGCACCAAAGCGCGTGGCGGGTTCGGTGCTCTGGCGCGCGGTGGAGGAACCGGAGCGCGAAGACGCCCTGCTCCTGGACACGCACGTGTGGCTGTGGACGCTCGCCGACACCACGGAGCGACTGGCCGCGCAGGCGGTCGCGCTCGTGCAGTCAGCCGCGGCCGCCGGCCGCCTTTACGTGAGCGACATTTCCTTCTGGGAGGTGTCGCTCAAGGCTTCGAAGGGGAAGCTGACGCTGGTGATCGATCCCACCCTCTGGCTCGAGCGCGCCGCGCGGGCACCGGGTATTCGCGCGCTCCCACTCGCGCGCGAGGTGCTGATCCAGAGCACGCGCCTTCCGGGCGCTATGCACGGCGATCCCGCCGACCGCATGCTCATCGCGCACGCACAGCTCGGCGCGATGTCGCTCCTCACGTGCGACGAGGCGCTCGTGGGCTATGCGGCGGAGGTGCTGGGGATCCCGGTGTGCGACGGGCGGGGGTAGGGCGGCAGCGCGCATCCCCGAGCGGCGGATCTACGCACGCGGCGTGGCTCACTCCGCGCGCATCGCCACCAACGGACTCACGCGCGCCGCACGGCGTGCCGGAAGCCAACTCGCGAGGAGCGCCACCGCCGCGAGCGCAACCGGCATGACCACGAGCGTGAGCGGATGGAGCGGGCTCACGCCGTACAGCAATCCGCGCAACGCGAGCCCCGCCGGCACGGCGAGCGCCACGCCCACGCCCAGTCCGATCACGACCACGCGCATTGCGTCGCCCACCACCAGCCGCTGCAGCTCGCGCGACGTCGCGCCGAGCGCGCCGCGAATCCCCATCTCGCGCGTGCGCTGCGCCACCGCGTACGAGGTGACGCCAAAGATCCCCGTCGCGGCAAGCAGCAGCGCCACGGCGCCGAAGATGCCGAGCAGCGTTGCCCCTCCTTTGGCCGGGAGCAGCACGAGACTCATGTCCTGCTCCATCGTCGTTACCTCGCCGGGCGGGAGCGCGGGGTCGATCTCGGCCGGCATCGCGCGCAGCGCCCGCGCCACGCCCGCCGTGCCACCCGCCGTGCGCACGTGGAGCACCATCCTGTCGCGCGGATTCTGGGCGAACGCCAGATAGATGAACACGGGCGTGCTCTCGCCCGGCGTGTTGTACTTGACGTCGCGCGCGACGCCCACCACGCGGTAGTCGCCGGTGGTGTCCCCCACAAAATGAAAGCGCTTGCCAATGGGATCGGCATCCGGCCAGAGCGTGGCGGCGGTGTGCTGGTTGACCACGGCCGCGAGCGGCGCGCCGCGCGCGTCGCTGGCGTCGAACTCTCGCCCGCGTACGATGGGAATGTGCATCATGGAGAAGTAGCCCGAGCCCACCACGTTCAGGTACGCCTGTCGCCCGCTCTGGTCGGGGCCGCGCGTCTCGCCAGGGAGCTCAACCGGCGACTCCATGTTCGACCCCGCCAGCGGAACGATGGCCGCGAGCGCCACATCGCGTACGCCGGGGATGCCCTGCGCGCGCTCGGCGAGCTGGCGGTAGAACGCGAGTTGACCGTCGGTGTCACGAGGCCGCAGCGAGAGATCGACGGGGAGATCGACCACGCCGCGCGCATCGAAGCCGGGGTCGAGCCCCGAGGCCGCGCGCAGTCCGCGCATGAACAGCACCGCCGTGCTGAGCAACAGCATGGCCCCCGCCACCTGCACCGCGACCAACGTTCGGCCCAGCCGCGTGCGACCGGTGCCCGCGCGCCCGCCGTCCACGCGCATGGCATCGGAGAGCGAGAGACGCGACGCACGGAGTGCAGGCGCCAGCCCGAATGCCACTGCCGTCACCAGCGCGAGCGCCGCCGTGAACAGCAGCACGTGCGCATCCGGGCCGACGTGCAGCGCCCCATCGATCTGCGCCGGGAGCGCCCGCGCGATGGCGCCCACGGCGGCGTACGCGAGGACGAACCCCAGCGCGCCTCCGAGCAGCGCGAGCAGCACGCTCTCGGTCAGAAGCTGACGCACCACGCGCGCGCGTCCCGCGCCGATGGCCATCCGCACGCCGATCTCGCCGCGCCGCGATGCTCCGCGTCCCAACAACAGGTTGGCCACGTTGGCACACGCGATGAGCAGCACCACCAGCACCACCGCCATGAGCAGCCCCGAGGCGATCTCGAGCGGCAGGCGCACCTCGGCGTTCAACCCGCGCATGTGGTCGAGCGTGATGCGCATCCGTTCGTGCCCCTCCGGCTCCTCGCGCGCGAGTCGCTGCATGAGCGAGCTCATGCGCGCCTGTGCCTGGCGGCGATCCACGCCCGGCGCCAGGCGCGCGGTGACATACAGGCTCCAGTTGATGTCGTCCAACCGCTCGCCACGAACGGTGAACAGCTCGCCAATGGGGATCCAGAAGTCGGGCCGCCATCCGGTTACCGAGCTGGCAAACGCGTCGCCCGCCACGCCGGCGATGGTGAACGGATGCCCGTTGAGCCGCACCGTGCGCCCCACCACGCTCGAGTCCCCAGCCAGCCGTCGCATCCAGTAGCGGTGGCTCAGCACGATGGCACTGTTGGTGCCTGGCGCGCGCGTCTCCTCTCCCGCCAGCGGCTGGCCCAACGCCATCCGTACGCCGAGCGTCTGGAAGAATCCTTCGGTGACCACGGCGCCCTGCGCGCGCTCTGGCTCCGTGCCGACGCGAATGCCGAGCGGCAGTGGTTCCTCGGCCACCAGATGCGCGAACCCGCCTGCCTGCTCGCGAAACCACTTGAGGTCGCGGTAGGAGAGCGGGCTGTGATGATTGTGATAGACGCGCACCAGTCCGTGTGCGCGGATTCCACCCGGCGTACGCAGCAGCACCGCGTTCACCATTGAGAACACCGTGGTGTTGGCCGCGATGCCGAGCGCGATCGAGAGCGTGGCGACGGCCACGAACCCGGGCGCGCGGCGGAGCGTGCGCGCGCCGTAGCGCACGTCCTGCCAGAACGAGGCGATGCCCCGCGCGCGCCGCACGCGCGCGTTGTGCGACGCGTCCAGCCTCCACACCTCGTCGCGCACGCGGTCCACGTTGCCGAACGTGCGGAGCGCTTCGGCGCGCGCGTCTTCGGGCGTGCGTCCCTCGCGGATGAGTTCCTGCGTGCGCATCTCAATGTGATACGCGAGTTCGGCGTCCACGTCCGCCGGACGCTGCCCGAAGATGCGCCGGAGCGGGCGCTGTCGTTGCTGGTCGGACACGGCTGTCTCCCCTCTCCTACGCGGGTGTGGTGGACGGGTGGAGCGCCTTGGTCATGGCGGCGACCAGCCGCTCCCACCCTTCCATGCGGGCGCGCAGCTGGCGGCGGCCGAGAGGCGTGAGCGAATAGAACCGCGCGCGGCGGTTGTTCTCGGTCACGCCCCACTCGGCGTCGATCCACCTGCGGTGTTCCAGCCGGTGGAGCGCCGGATAGAGCGCGCCCTCTTCGACGTCGATGGCGCCGTCGGTGGTCTCGCGCACCCATCGCCCAATGGCGTACCCGTTCATGGGTCCCCACGAAAGGGTGCGCAGAATGAGAACGGTGAGGGTCCCCTGGATGAGGTCGATGTCGCGGTCGCTCATGGCACCCTAGTACGGTTAGGGGAGCGACCGGGTTTCACGGCCGGGCCCGGGATCGGGGATTCGGGCTGGGAATTCGTGCCGAAGCCCAAGTCGGGGCGGATCGCGGCACGCCACGCCCGTGGCCCTCTGCGGCGCGGCGGACACGAGGACCGGCACGCATAGGGCGGATTCGGCCGGACTTGATCCAGCTTCGTGGCCTCAGGCGGCACTCATCAGTCTCGGCGCTCTTGGCCGGGCGCTGTCTCCGCAGCGACTGGCGGGCTACCGGCAACCGGGAGATCGCGACGAACTGGACGGTGTCGCGCGCTACATCTGGAACCTGGCGCTCACTGCGGCGCTCCAACCTGCGCTGCACGCTCTCGAAGTGACTTTCCGAAATGAGATCAGCAGAGCTGCCGCCAAGCTGACCGCCACGCGAGCATACCACACCAACACAATCCCATCCTGGCTGGATGCGGAGCCCACCATGCTTCTCGATCATGAATACGAGAAGGTGCAACGAGCCAAGCAAAATCTCGGAAGAGATCGACGATCTCAGACCGAGGGGCATCTCGTCGCGAAACTCGATTTTGGTTTCTGGGTAGCGCTGAATCTCCATCGCATGGCGTTGCGGCAGATCGGCTTTGAACTTCTCCGCTCCCAAGCGCTCAGAGACCTGGCGCGTGAGTACCTGGTTCCCCGGCCCAACGCCTCCGGTTGATTCGATTCCGAAGAAACAACGACGGTGCTGAAGAATGCACGCGCCGTGGATTGCCGTTCCTCGCCCCCCCCAAATGCTCCACCCTCCTCTCCCCGCTCTCCCCCCCGCCACCACTCCGCCAGCACACCGCGGTGGCAATCCTCAGGGTGGCGCTCGTAGCACGCGAGGCACAACGGTGCCCCCTCGGCCAGATACGCCCACGTGGACCTCCCTTGGCTTTATATTGCGTAAAATGCGGAATTACGCATATATTGCAAGTATGGAACATCGGATCTCGGCGACCGAGCTGGCGCGCTCCCTCGGCGACGTTCTTGGCCGCATCCGCTACAAGGGGGAATCCTTCACTGTGGTGAAGAACGGCCATCCCGTGGCGCGCATCACCCCCATCCGCCCCGCGCACTCGGCCACCGTTCGCGAGGCCTTCCAGGCGTGGAAGGTCGCGATCGGACGCGATCCCAAGCTCGCCGATGACCTGGAAAGCATTGGCGCCGCCGACCAGCCATCGGGCAATCCGTGGGGCTCGTGATCGACACCAGCGCCGCCGTGGCCGTGGAGCGAGCCGGCGGCGGCTGGCAGCAGCTCGTCGAGTCGTGTGGCGACGAACCGGTTGCGTTGCCGGCCAGCGTGTACGCCGAGTTGTTGGTCGGCGTCGCCATGGCGGACTCGCCGCGACGAGCACGGCAGCGGCGCGCTGGTCTCGATGCCCTTGCGAGCGCCGTCGAGATCGTGGATTTCGGCCCCGCCGTCGCCGAGCGCTGGGCGGGGCTGTTTTCAGATCTCGTGCGGAAGGGGCAACGCGTGCCGTCCAACGACATGGCCGTGGCGGCGACCGCGCTGCACCTGGGATTCGGCGTGCTCGTTGGACCTACGGACGAACATCACTTCCGCACGGTGCCGGAGCTTCGCGTCGAGGTGCTGCGCGCGAGCTGAGACTGGTCGAGATGCGACCCCCCTCACTCCGGTATCTCCGGCTCCACGAGCTGTGCCAACTGCGCCAACGACTCCTGCCAGCCCAGGTAGCACGCCTCCACCGGGATCATCTCGGGGATCCCTTGCTGCACGACCGTCAACTCCGTTCCGCACGACACCGGCGTGAGGGTCACCACCGTGTCCATCGCGCCGGGCATGTTGGGATCCTCGAACCGGTCGGTGTAGCGAATCCGCTCGGAGGGGACGAGCTCCAGGTACTCGCCGCCGAACGCATGGCCGTTCCCCGTGCCGAAGTTGGTGAACGACATCCGGTACGTGCCCCCCACGCGCGCATCCATGTGGTGCACGGTGCAGGTGAAGCCGTAGGGCGGTAGCCACTTGGCCATCGCGCCGGGATCCAGAAAGGCGCGGTAGACGCGCTCGGGGCTGGTGCGCAATACGCGGTGGAGACGGACGGTTCCGGTAGGCATGGGCGGGCGGGGCTCGTTGCGAGGAATGGTGTGGGGTTGGATGATGGCAAGACGGGGTCGTGTTCGCCAATCCCCGCCGAGCGCGTGATCGGTTCCGTCTGGCGTCGCCGCTCCGCGCCCTGCCTGGCGCGACGGCGGAGCGCTCGCTCGTGGGAGGCTCGCTCACCAGATCGAGGCGCCGTTCGCCATGCGCCGCAGGCGGAATCCCGACGGGTGCGGTTGCAGCAGAGATGCAGGTGCAACAGTATTGCCGCGCATCCCGTCCACCAGAGAGAAGTCAAAGATGACGAAGCACGAGTGGATCGCGCGGCCGGGCCGCGCGTCAATCTGTTCGCTCCTTGGAGCCAGCATGCGGGGAGTGTCGGTCGCCGGCGGCGTCCTGCTCGCCGCGACATGTGCGGCCTCGCTCTCCGCGCAGCAACCGCGCCGCGGCGGCTTCGGGCGCGGCGGCACCACCATCCAACCTGGCGAACAGTGTCCGCCGGGGATGACGGAGATTCGCCCGCAGCGGTGCGCGGCGCCGGAGCTTCCGGTGCCGTCGATCCTGGACTACCGGCCGCGCTCGACGCTCGTGACGCCGGCGCACATGGTGCGCACAGCCAGGTATCCGGCCATCGACTTTCACGGGCATCCGGGCCGTCTCATCTTCTCCGATTCGGGGCTCACCTATCTGGGGAACGCGCTCGACAGCCTGAACGTGCGGATGATGGTTTCGGCCGACAATCTCTCCGGCGATCGTCTGCGGGGCGCGTTGGCCGCCATCCGCGCGTCCGACAAGATGCGCGATCGCGTGCGCGTGCTCGCCGGCATCGATTTTCGCGACGTCGGTCCGGGATGGGCAAAGCGCGCCCTCGCGCAGCTCGACGCGGATGTGGCGGCGGGCGCGGTGGGGGTGGGCGAGATCTCGAAGAGCCTGGGTCTCTCCATTCGCAAGGCAGACGGTACGCGGCTGCGCATCGATGACCCGGCGCTCGCTCCCGTGTGGGACGAGTGCGCACGGCTCGGCATTCCCGTGTTCATTCACACGGCTGATCCCGCCGAGTTCTTCCAGCCGGTGGACTACAGCAACGAGCGCTGGCTCGAGTTGGCGCTCTTTCCGGGTCGGCGATACCCGCAGGATCGCTATCCCAGCTTCGAGGAGCTGATGACGGAACGCGACAACATGATCCGCAAGCACCCCAAGACGACCTTCGTCGTGGCGCACATGAGCTGGTACGCCAACGATCTCGCGAAGCTCTCCGCGCTGCTCGACGCGTTCCCGAACGTCTACACCGAGGTTGGCGCCGTGCTGTACGACATCGGTCGCCAGCCGCGCGGCGCACACGATTTCTTCATCAAGTACCAGGACCGCATCCTGTTCGGAAAGGACTCGTTCCAGCCCGAGGAGTATCCGTACTACTGGCGTGTGTTTGAGACGAAGGACGACTACTTCGACTACTACCGCCCGTATCACGCCTTCTGGAAGCTGTACGGGATCGATCTTCCGAATGCCGTGCTCCGGAAAGTGTACTTCGAGAACGCGCTCAAGCTGACCAGGGGCCTGCCACAGGGGGGATGGCCGCGGTAGGGCGGTGGCGGTGACGAGCATGCTCGTGCCGGTTGCCGCGCGATGTGTGGCCCGGCAAACCGTGGCGCGGCGGCCAGTAGCCACGGGCCGGCACGACCATCATTGCGCCGATCTCCACGCCACCAGCGGCGGGCCGCCGCATCGCACAGGACTTGCAGGCTTGGCGAGACCCGCGAGGTCTCCCCACGATACGGAGGGCACCATGGCGAAGGCACGCAGTCCGGTTCCCGAGGGGTTTCATACCGTCACGCCCCACCTCGTCCTCGACGACGCCGCACGAGCGATTGACTGGTACCAGAAGGCGCTCGGCGCTGAGGAAGTGTCCCGGGCCAACGGTCCGGATGGCAAGGTCATTCACGCCGAGTTGCAGATCGGGACTTCGCGCATCATGCTGAACGACGAGATGGGCGGAGCAAAGAGCCCGAAGTCACTCGGGGGATCGCCCATATCCCTGTGGGTCTACGTTCCCGATTGCGACGCGCTGTTCAACCGCGCGGTCTCGGCCGGCGCTCAGGTACTGCCCGGACCGATGGGACAGCTCTCCGACCAGTTCTGGGGCGATCGGACGGGCATGATCTCCGATCCGTTCGGCTACCAGTGGACGATCGCCACGCGCAAAGAAGATCTGTCGCGCGCGGAGATGGATCGCCGGGCGGAGGCATTCTTCAAGCAATTCGCGGCGCAGGAAGCTCACAGCTAGCCGGGCGCAATCGCCGAATCGCATCGGCGGGCGTCGGAGACCGGTCACCCGAGCGCCGCGAGCTCCGCATCCGACAGCTCGACCGCGAGCGCGCCGAGGTTTTCCTGCACGTGGTCCAGCGAGAGCGTCCCGGGTATCGGCAGCATCATCGGCGACCGTTCGAGCAGCCAGGCGAGCATCACCTGCGACGTGGTCGCACCGTGCCGTTTGGCCGTTGCGTGGAGCGCGGGGCTCGGCTTGGCGTGCAGCGGATAGTACGGCACGAACACGATGCCTTCGCGCGTGCAGTAGTCCACGACGTCGTCGGACGTGCGCTTCGCGACGTTGTACTCGTTCTGCACCGCCGCGATCGGCACCACCTTCCGCGCGCGCTCGATGGTCGGGATGTCCACCGCGGAGAGACCCACATGTTCGATCCGGCCGGCGTCGATGTATTCCGCGATCACGACCAGGCTCTCCTCGACCGGCGTCTCCGGATCGACGCGGTGCAGATAGTAGAGCGCGATGCGCTCGACGCCGAGCCGCTGGAGGCTCTGCTCGATCTCGTTGCGCAGCACTTCGGGCCTGCCGTGTCCCGCGCCGCCGTAGCCACCCTTGGTGGCGATGACCACGCTCGTCTGCGCCGACGAGCCTGGCGAGAGCGCGCGCCCGATGGCGCGCTCGCTCTCGCCGCTCGTGTAGAGGTGCGCCGTGTCGATCATCTGCACGCCGACATCGATCGCGGCGCGGATGAGCTCGACGGACTGCCGCGTGTCGCGCAGCCGGTTGGTGCCGAGACCGATCCGGCGCACGGTATGGCGGCCGAGCCGGAGGGTGGTGGAGCGGCTACTCGAGTTCATGACAGAAGCACATCGGTTGGGTGGTCGGTGGTCGCGGGCTCGCCTGTCGCGCTTGCGCGCTACGCCCCTGCCAGACCCATGCCCGTGTCGCCACGAGAGGTCGTGCCAGCTTTGGCCAGACGACATGGACGGCACATCGGACAACGAACAACGGGCCCCGGTCGCTCTCGCGACCGGGGCCCGTCCATACCGCGCCTCTGTCCCCGCCCCGCCCTACTGCACCGTGTTGATCATGTCGAAGATCGGCAGGTACATGGCCACCACCATACCACCGACCACGACGCCCAGGAACACGATCATGATCGGCTCCATGAGGCTCAGCAGTCCGCCCACCGCCGTGTCCACTTCGGTGTCGTAGAAATCGGCGATCTTGGTGAGCATGGCGTCCAGGCCACCGGTCTGCTCGCCCACCGAGATCATGGAGATCACCATGGGCGGGAAGACGTTCGACTTCTGCAGCGGCGCGGCGATGGTGTCACCGCCGGCAATCGAGGCGCGCGACTCCATGATCGCGTCGTGGATTACCCGGTTGCCCGCCGTCTTGGCTGTGATCTCGAGCCCTTCCAGAATGCTCACGCCCGACGAGATCAGCGTGCCGAGCGTACGCGTGAAACGCGACACGGCCGACTTGCGCAGCATGTCGCCCAGCACCGGCATCTTCAGCAGGAAGCTGTCGATGGCCAACTGGCCGGACGATGTCTTGTAGTAGCTCTTGAGCGCGAAGACGGCGCCGACAATGATCCCGCCGATGAGCCACCAGTATCCCTGCAGGATGGCCGACAGCTCGATCACGATCCGGGTGGGGAGCGGGAGCGCGAGGTTCACGCTGGCGAACATCTTCTCGAACGTCGGGATGACGAAGATGAGCAGCGTCACGATGGCGATCGCGGCCACGCTCATGATCACCGTGGGGTAGATCATGGCGCTCTTCACCTTCCCCACCAGCGCGTCGTTCTTTTCCAGGAAGGTGGCCAGACGCATGAGGATGGTGTCCAGAATACCACCTGCCTCACCCGCCGACACCATGTTCACGTACAGTTCGGTGAACGCCTTGGGGTGCTTGCTCAACGCGTCGGCCACGGTGTGACCGGACTCGACGTCGTACACCACCTGCTTGGTGACTTCCTTGAGCGCCGGGTTCTCGCTCTGCTTGGCCAGGATGTCCAGCGCCTGGACCAGCGGGAGCCCCGAATTGATCATCGTCGAGAACTGCCGCGTGAAGATGACGATGTCCCTCATCTTGATGCGGCCGCCGCGCTTTTTCTTCTGTTCCTCGTCCACCTTCACGACGATGAGCTTCTGCCGCCGGAGCTGGGTGACCACCTCGTCCTTGGTGGCGGCATCCATGCTGGCCGTCTTGAGCTCTCCGGTGAGCGCTCGCGCCGTGTACGTGAATGTGGGCATCCGTCGTTCCTCGTGGTCGTCTGGTGCAGGCTGCGATTCCGCCTCCAATGACTGCCACGGGCGCTCCGGGGTTACACCGGGCGCCCGATTCGTCACATTGCTGTCGTCCTGGCGCGCACGACGCCCGGCAGGCGCCTACCGCCGGCCCGCTCCGGCCCCGGGACGGGCCGGGCGCGCTCCGCCCGCCGGCGCGCCGTCGTCCCCCATCCCCGGCATCGACTCTCCCGTCATCCGCAGCAGTTCCGCAGGGTCGGGCGACACGCGCAGGCACTCCTCCAGGGTGCACTCGCGCCCCGTGTAGATCTGATAGAGCGCGTCGTTCAACGTCTGCATGCCGTACTTCTTTCCGGACTGCATGAGTCCGTAGATCTGGTGCACCTTGTTGTCGCGGATGAGCGCCCGGATGGCCGGCGTGACCACCAGAATCTCCGTGGCCATCACCCGCCCGCGCCCTTTGGCCCGCGGCAACAGCGCCTGCGTCACGATCCCCTCCAACACGAAGCCGAGCTGTGTCCGCACCTGCCCCTGCTGGTGCGACGGGAAGACGTCGATCATCCGGTTGATGGCCTCGGCCGCCGAGTTGGTATGCAGCGTGGCGAGCGCCAGGTGGCCAGTCTCGGCGATGGTGAGCGCGGCCTGGATGGTCTCCAGGTCACGCATCTCGCCGATGAGAATCACGTCGGGATCCTCGCGCAATGCGTACTTGAGCGCGCTGGCAAAGCTCTTGGTGTCGGTGCCCACCTCGCGCTGGTTCACGATGCACGCCTGATGGCGGTGGATGAACTCGATGGGGTCTTCCACCGTGATGATGTGCCCGCGCCGTTCGCGGTTGATCTTGTCGATCATCGCGGCCAGGGTGGTGCTCTTTCCCGATCCCGTGGGACCGGTGACCAGCACCAGTCCGCGCGGACGCTCGGCCATCTTGGCCACCGAATGCGGCAGTCCCAGCTCCTCGAAGGTGCGGATGGTGAACGGGATCTGTCGCACCGCCATCGACACGCATCCGCGCTGCTTGAAGCAGTTGCCGCGGAAGCGCGCCAGGTTCTGGATGCCGAAGGAGAAGTCGAGCTCGTCCTCCGTCTCGAACCGCTTCTTCTGGCTCTCGGTGAGGATCGAGTAGGCCAGCTGCAGCGTGTCTTTGGGCGACAGCACGTGCTCCACGTTGGAGTCCTGGATGTCGCCGTCCACGCGCAGCTTGGGACGCTCCCCGGCCGTGACGTGCAGGTCGGATGCGTCTCGCTCGATCATCTCCTCCAGGAGCGAGCGCAGGTTGAGAGTAGTGGGCGTGGACATGCCAGAATGGGATTAAAGAATGGACGCGCGGCCCGACGGACCACGTGCGGGCGTACTCGCATGCAACGCGCTAGCACGGGAGAAGGTCACGTGGACGTCTCGCGGACGACCTGCTCCAGCGTGGTGATCCCCTTCCACGCCTTGAGCAGCCCGTCCATGCGGAGGGTGAGCATGCCTTCCGCGATGGCGCCGTCCTTGATCTCCTGGGCGCCCACGTTCTGCATGACCAGCTTGCGCAGCCGCGGTGTCATGGCCATGACCTCGTACAGTCCCTGACGGCCTTTGAGTCCCGTGCCGCCGCATGCGTCGCACCCGCGGCCGCGGAAGAAGCTCAGTTCCTTGACCTTGGTATCGAGCGTGGCACGTCCGAACGTGTCCGCGGCGTCCTTGGTGGCCGTGCGTTTGGCATTGTCGATGGCTTCGTCGGTGAAGCGGAGGTCGCGCAGCGTGGCTTCGGGATCGATCTTGGCCGCGCGCAGCTCCACCAGGTCCAGCTCCTGCCGCGTGCGGCAGGTGTTGCAGATGCGGCGGACCAGACGCTGGGCCAGCACCAGGTTGAGCGCCGACGCCACGTTGAACGGCTCGAGCCCCATGTCCATCAGGCGCGTCACGGTTTCCGGCGCGGAGTTGGTGTGCAGCGTGGACATGACGAGGTGGCCGGTGAGGGCGGCCTTGATGGCGATGCCGCCCGTCTCCAGATCGCGGATCTCGCCGATCATGATGATGTTCGGGTCCTGCCGCAGGAACGCCTTGAGCGCGGCGGCGAACGTCAGCCCGATGTCGGTGCGGACGAGCACCTGATTGATCCCAAAGAGGTTGTACTCCACGGGATCTTCGGCCGTCATGATGTTGACGTCGACGTTGTTGACCTTGGAGAGCGCCGAGTAAAGCGTGGTGGTCTTTCCGGAGCCGGTGGGGCCGGTGACGAGCACCATCCCGTACGGGTTCGAGACCGCCTCCATGAGGTCCTGCTCCGCGCGCGGCTCGATGCCGAACTTTTCCAGGTCGAGCGTGAGGTTCCCCTTGTCGAGGATCCGCAGCACGACCTTTTCGCCGAACAGCGTGGGGAGCGTGGAGACGCGGAAGTCGATCACCTTCTTGCCCATCTTGAGCTTGATGCGCCCGTCCTGCGGCACGCGCCGTTCGGCGATGTTCAGGTTGGACATGATCTTGAAGCGCGAGATGAGCGCCGCCTTGAGCTTCATGGGCGGCTTCATGATCTCCTGCAGCGCCCCGTCGATGCGGTAGCGCACGCGCATGTCCGCTTCGTAGCACTCGAAGTGGATGTCCGACGCGCCGCGCCTCACGGCGTCGGTGAGGATCCCGTTGATGAGCTTGACGACGGGCGCTTCGTCGATGGCCTGGGCGAGAACGGCGGCGCTGACTTCTTCGTCCCTCTCCTCGACGAGCTCGACGTCCTCGTTGTCGTCGGTCTCGATGTCCTTGAGGAGGCTCTGCAGTGCGTCGTCCGACGACTCGTAGTACTTCTCGACCGCGTTGCGGAGGGTGTATTCCCCGGCAATGACGGGGAAGATGTCGTAGCGGGTGATGAACTTGAGGTCGTCGATCACGCCCAGGTCGGATGGGTCGGCCATCGCGACGGTGAGCGTGCGCCCCTCGCGCTTGAGCGGGAGGACGAGGTGCCGGACGGCGAGCTCGGCGGGGACGAGCCGGGCGATGCGGGCGTCGACCTCGAATTGGCTGAGATCCACGGCGGGCATGCGGAACTGGCGCGCGAGCATCCTCGTCAGCTCGATTTCGTCCACGAACCCGAGCTTGATGAGGTTGTACCCCACGCGCATCCCGGTGATTTTCTGCTCCTGCAGCGCGCGATCGAGCGCGTCGCGGGTGATCAACCCCTCGCGAATGAGCAGCTCACCGATCCGCTCTCCCGAGACGGCTAGCGGTGCGGCCATGCGTGCGCGGCGGCGGTACGGGACACGACGGGTATGGGGCTGAGGTCGGGACGCTTGCGCCGCACGGGTACGGCCGAGCTGCTCCGAGGGGCGAAGCAGGGAGCGGGCGACGCGCGACGAGGGCGGCGGGCGATGGGGCCGGAGCGTTCCGGCCGAACGCCATTCCACCCACACCGAATGGACGCCGGGCAGGAGCAAACGTCACGGCCCGCGGCCGGAGAAAACCACGCGCCCCTGAAGGTTACGCGCCATGACCGGCCCCACGCCGCGCACGCGTCGCTGGAGCTCGGCAAGGGATCCGAACGGCCCGCCCGATTGGCGCGCGGCGACGATGCGCTGCGCCAGCACCGGGCCCACGCGCGGCAGCCGCTCGAGCTCCGCGGCGGAGGCAAGATCGACGTCCACGGGAGCGCCGGCCGAAGTGGTGCCGGCACTGCCCTGCCCCGCGCCGGCGGGAGCCGCCCGCCCCGAGCGCGAAGTCGCCGAGCTGCTGCGCGACGTCCGGCGCCTGGAGCGCGTGCCGCCCACGGGAGCCGAGTCGCCGCCCAGCGAGGAGCGCATGGCGCGGGCGAGCAGGCTGCTGTCGTCGTCATCGGGGACCACGCGGACGCCGCTGCTGGGCGGTGGCGGCGGCGGCGAGGACGCGCGACCGGCGCCCGGAGCGCTCGATCCCTGCCCCGGCGCCCGTGTTCCGCCCCGGCCGGCACCGCTCGTGGCACCGCTCGTGGCACCGCTCGTAGCGCCGCGCGCGGTCCGGGTCGCGGAGCTGCTCTTGGGCGCACTGTTGGCGCCGCGTTTGGAGCGGGGCGCACGCGGGCGACCAGCGCCGCGGCGCACGTGATCGGTGTCCGCGCGGGCACGGACCGACTCGACGGCGGCGATCTGCGCATCCAGCGCCCGCACCGACGCAGCATCGGCCTGGGCGCCGTCCACCGTGCGCGTGACGCGGACGCCCGCGCCCAGCACGATCACGCCGGAGAGAAAGAGCAGCGCCTTGCGTTCAGCGGGAGTAGCCATGGGCGCACGGTACATCCGTCCGCGCGCCGGACCGTCATCGTCCGCACGCGGGGCGTGTCACGACATTGCCGCGGGCGCGGAGGGGGAGCACCGTGAGGGCCCACGCCACCGCCAGATGGATGGGGAGCGCGAGCATGATGATGTCGAGGTTGCTCTGCGCGCGTGTGGGGAAGAGGTGCAGGGCAAGCGCCAGCCACGCCAGGACGGCAATCGTGCCGGCCAGGCGCCGTGCCGCGCGTGCGGCACGGGCGCGCCCAAAGGCGAACGGGAGCACGACGGCCAGCGCAAGGGAGAGCGGCGTGAAGAGGAGCACGTTCTGATTCCCGCGCATCACCACGTGGCTGGTGAAGATCCAAGCGAAGAGGAGCAGGATTCCGAGAAAGCCGCAGAGCACGCTCCAACCGACCGCCACCGTGGCCACGCCGGCGCGCGCCCACCGCGCGCCGCGCGTGGCAAGAGACGTGAGGAGCACGATCGCAACGGCCACGAGAGCGCCGATCAGGAGGTTGCGACGGACGGGAACGGTCGCGACGGACGGCTCCGGTGCACGGTGCGACCGATACACCACGCGCTCCGCGCGCACGAGCGGGTACAGCGCGCCATCGCTGCCGCGAATCTGCAGTGTGTTCATCACCGCACGCATGCGCATGGGGATGAACATCGATTGCCACGCGGTGAGCGGCCGGTCGGTGTCGGGGCCCAGAGCGATCATGATGGCGGTGTACATGGGGACATCGCCCTCCATGAGGCGGCGCGTCTCCGAGCGGTACGTCCGATCCGTGACGGCGGTCTGCGTGGCGCGGCGGATCTGGTTGCCCAGCGCCTCGTTCAATGCGTCGCGCGCGCGGGTGGAGCAGTTGTCGCGGTAGTAGTCGTACAGGTACTGCACGTTTTCCGGACGCGAGTTCCAGCGCAGGTAGGCGATCACACGGTCCACCTCCGCGGGGGAGAGCGCCAGCTCCTGCTCCCAGATGCTCCGGTCGCTCGCGCGGTAGGAGGCGAGCATCTCCCTGGTGTCGAACGGCCCCATGGCGTAGAGCGGGCGCCCCAGGATGAAGCGCTGGATGAAGTGCGGCTGCCGGAAGTCGAACAGCCCCCAGTTGAACGACACATCGACGCCGCGCACCGGATCGTGCACGCGGATGGCATTGTGCCCAAAGCGTTCCCACACCTCCTGGCCGGGCCCGATGGTGATGAGCGAAATGGTGGGGCCGCGCGCACTGTCGGCCCGCGACTGCGCGGCCGCGCTCCCGGGAGCCGCGGCGAGCACCGCGGCGGCGGCAGCAGCGAGCACCGCCGCACAGGCGACCATTCGGGCGAGCCGCGGCATGGCTCTCACGTCAGCGCTCCGTCACGAGCGCGGTGGCCACGTCGCCCACCTGCTGCAAGCTCTTGGCGGAGATCTTGTCGATGGTGTCTTCCAGCGTGTGGTGGTACGGGTAGTTGATGTCGATCACATCGATCACGTGAAGACCGGCGTTGAGGAGAGGAACGTGATCATCGGTCACCACCTGCCCCGTCTGCGGGATGAACGGAGATGGGGTGTAGCCCAGTGCACGCGCCTGGTCCCACACCTTGGCCACCACTTCGGGGGCGCGTTGCAGCGAGTTCCACTCCTGGTAGATGCCGAGGTCGGCGTCCCCGATCATGTCGAACAGCACCCCGTAGAGCGGCCGGTAGTGGTCCGACGGCAGATGCTGCGCGAAGTAGATGGAGCCGAGCAACACATCGGTGCCGTAGTTCTTGCCGGACGGATCGAACTCCCCGTAGTCCTCGCCGTCCACGAACAGGAGGTCGACGCCCACGGTGGGGGGCGTCTTCTTGAGCACATTGGCCAGCGCCACGAACAGCGCCACGCCGGACGCGCCGTCGTTGGCGCCCGGGATGGGCATCTGGCGTTTGGCCGGGTCGCGCTCCTCATCGGCCACGGGGCGCGTGTCCCAGTGGGTGAGGTACAGCACGCGGTCGGGCGCGCCTGGCCGGAATCGCGCCAGGATGTTGCGCAGGGGGAGCGAGTCACCGCTCGCGGTGACGTGCGTCCACCGTTGCTCGATCACCGTATCGGCGCGCTCGCGCATGCGGGCCACGATCCAGTCTCCCGCGCGCGTGTGCGCCGGCGTGCCCGGCACGCGCGCGCCAAAGGCCAACTGGTCGCGCGCATAGCCCAGCGCGTTCTCGCCGCTGAAAGCCGTTCGCGCACCGCGAAAGCGGTCGCACCCGCCAAGCACGAGGAGCACAAGGAGCGCGAGCGCGGCGCGTGATCTGTTCACCTGAAATCCCCGGAAAAGAAGTTCACCCGCAACACGGCGGACACGACCGTCTGCGTGAAGCGGCGGTCCAGATTCTCGTCGAAATTCACCACGTGCGACAGGGTGAGCCCGAAGGCCGTGGTCTCGGTCACGTCGCTGTCGGCGCTGCCGTCCACCGACCACCGGCCGTTGTCGGTCACGCGCCGGCGCGTGTCGCCGAACACAAAGAAGCTCTGCGTGTGCGACTGCTGGAAGCCCAATCGCGTGCGGACGGTGTTTCCTTTCCACTGCACATCCTGTGGAAGCCGGAACACCTTGCCGAGCTCCGCGGTGAGCTCGTCCTGGCTCCCGCGCGTCACGCCGCCACTACGTAACTCCTCTCGCGTGAGATGGTTCCACCCCACCGCCGTGGAGAATCCGCCCAGCGCCGCCCAGGTGATGGACGCGTTGATGGGCGTCTGTCGGACGGTCTGCTCGAAACGGATGCCGGCGGCGCTGTCGGCGGGGTCGAACACGGTGGGTTGGAACGAGTTGGCGCGCGTGATGCGCACGCCGGCCTGCGCGCCCACGGAACTCAGCAGCCCGCGCAACACGGCTGGTGGGGTGAGATTCCACCGCGCGCTCACGTCGGGATACGTTCGCTGCTCGGTGAAGAGCAGCGCCTGCCGGTCGATGATGCGCGACCACGTGGTGGAGCGCGCGCGGCTGTACCGGTTCACCACCGAGAAGCCAAGCGGGAAGTCCACCGTATGGGTGACGGTGAGCGAGTGCGAGGCGCCCGCGCTCGTGGCGAGTACGCCGTCCCGGTCGCGAAAGCCGTCCACTCCGCCGAGGGCCAGCTGATAGTCGAGCGACGGATCGAACGCCACCCCATTGAAGGTGGACCGCAGGTCGCGCCGCCAGGCGATGTCCACCGGGCGGATGCCGCGCACCAGACGCGCCAGGAACGACGAGTCGCCGAACGCCACGGACGTCGCGCGCGCCAGGTCCACCGTGGCGGCGGCGCCCATCCCCTGCGAGTTGAGCAACCGGCGGGGGAGCCGGAACTCGCCCGGCGATCCGGTGGCCTGCACGAGCGTATGCGTCTGCGGATCGCGCAGCATGAAGAACGCGGTTGTGTACTCGAACCGCGGCTTGAGCCAGCTCGTCACCGGCGGCGCCGCGCTCACGGTGGTGCTCAACTGCCGCTCCCGCTCGAGGCCGAGGTTCATGCCGAGCACGCGCTGGCGCTCCCCGTCGGCCACGAGCCCCACGGTGGTGCTGTCGCCGTAGTCGCGGAGGTCGCGCGTGGAGGTGACAGCCACGCGGGCGGAGAGCGACTGAAAGGGACGGAGCTCCACCGTCCCCCCGTTCCGCAGCACCATCGAGCTCCCGTTCACGCCGCGCCCGCTGTCCGTCTCCATGGCGATGGGGAGAGAAAACGTGGCGCGCCGATCGGAGGTGCGCGCGTAGGCGGAGGTGAGGCGCACCTGCACGGGGCTCCATCGCACCGAGGCGCCGTGCAGCGCGCGCATGCCGTCGCTCTTCCGCAGCCATCCCGGCAGGTGTTCCACCAGCTTGCGGATGAACCCGGGCAGCGCGACGCGCCGCTCCGGCGCCTCGAGGTCGTAGTCCAGCCCGCCGGTGAGGCTGGACGACCGGCCGGACTCGAACTCGCTGCGCGACTTGGCGGTGGCGTACGTGGTGGTGAGCGACAGGTGGTTCATCAGCGCGCCCATCACCGGATTGGCGAGCGGCGTGGCGCGCCGCACGGCCAGGGTGAACGCGGTGGCGCTCGTGCCCGGCGTGCGCAGTCCATCCACGCTCCCGGCGGCAATGTCGGAGCGGGAGAGAAAGAACGGATCCGTGCCCGTGCGCGCATAGCTCACCGAGAACGGCAGCACGAGCCCTAGCGAGGCGGGGAGCAGTTTGTCGATGCGGAGTGAGGAGAGCAGGTTGATCTGATCGTCGCCCACAAACGACGGCTGCTGGTTGAACTCGCGGAAGGCGTGGTCGCGCTTGCTCGCGTTGAGCTGAATGGTGCCCACGTCCGCGGCGGCGATGCGCATCCCCACCTGGCCGGCAAAGCCCGCCTCATCCACCACGCTCCCCAATCGGATGTCGTCCACCCAGAGCTCGAGCGTGTCCGACGGGGCGATGGCGCCGCCGCTTCCCTGTCCGTTCTCGTTCACGCGGACCATCCCGACGGCCAGCTCCTGAACGGCGGCCAGGTTGGGCGGCGTGACGCCGGGACTCCCCGAGTACGCGATGTAGCCGTCGCTGCACGCCGCGTAGCGCCGCGCGCCGGGCGCGGTGGGGGGCGGAGAGTTCACCACCAGGGCGGAATCGAGCCCGTGACACGCGAGCGTGTCGCCGCCGCGGAGAAAATTGTTCTCCACTTGTGCGCGGAGCGCGAACAGCTTGCGGAAGTCCACGTGAATCTCGGGCAGCCATCCGTCGCGCGTCAGGCCAGCGTTCACCGGCGATCGCACCATGTAGAAATTGTCCTGATCGCGCCCGATCTTGATGAAGAACTGCAGTTCGCCAATCTGGCCCCACCCCTTGTTCCGGCCCCGCGCCCACACGCGCAGCTCGCGGTAGCCCATGAAGTTCTTCTCCCCTTCGGGAAACCGGAACAGCGCCTCGGCGCGATGGTAGAGCGGCAAATGGCCAGACTGGAGGCGCAGCGAGCGCTCATTCACCTGGATCTGGGCCGGATCGAACTGCGTCTGCTTGTTGTCCGGCTCGTCGCCCACGCCGGGCGGCGGTTGGTAGGACACGCCACTCGTGTTGCGGTCCTGGGTGCCGATCACCGATGCCACCACGAAGCCGGTCCCCGACGGCGTCGACCCGCCCGCGCCGGCAATCGCTTGATCGCTCCGCTTCACCCACGGCGACCCGGTAAGACGCATGCGCGCCAGCGGGAGAAAGAGCAACCGGTCCGAGGCCGTGTTGTCCCCCGACACGACGGTGATGCGCACCGACTTGATGCGGCGCACGAGCGGATCGTTGATGCGCGCCGTGGGGCTGTTGAACGGAACGCGCACCTGCACCCAGCACGCACTGCCGCGCGTGGGGCGCAGAGTGCCCGTGGTGTCCACCACGCTGCGATAGCACTGGCCCACGTGCGCATACGTCGTGGGGTCGCTCAGATCGACCACGTAGCGTAACAGGCGCTCTCCGGTGGCCGACGTGCTGCTCAGGTTGAGGAATCCGTCGAGGTCGAGATCTTCCTCGTTGAGGCGGCGGTTGCCCACCGTACAGTCGACGCGCGGATCGCCCAGATCGAGCACCGACTCGCGGCCGCGGGTGCACAGCGGCGCGTTGAGCAGGGTGTCGGGCTCACCGCTCGCGGAGACACGCACGAGCGTGTCGGCCACATCGCCGGGAATGCCGGTGTCGTTCCGCGCGGCGTCGAAGGAACGGGTGATCGTGTCGCGCTCGCTGTCCAGCCGGTCGAACCCCACCAGCCGCCGGCCGGTGAACGTGCTGTCGAGCACTTGCCGCGTGCCGCCGGCGCCATCCGAAACGACGCGCACGCGCGTGGTGAGCGTATCGGGCGCGAACGCGATGGAATTCTCGGAGACGTCGCCGAAGTCGATCACCACGCTGGGGTTCGCCCCGCGGCGGAAGGAGGACGTGTCCACCAGCGCCCAGAACTCGAGCTGCTCCACCCGCGTGAGGTCCACGCCGTCGGGGCTCAGGTTCTGGGAGATGGAGCGCCACCGGCGCGCCGGAGGCGCGTCCGGCAAGCGCCACAGGTACTTCCCCGGTCCGCGCTGAATCCCGCCGATGGAGCGCGGCAAGAGGGCGGTCCACAGCACGGTCTCCGGTGTGCGGAACGCCTGGTTGCCGGCGAAGACGAACTGCGAGTCGATCTGCTCGGCAAAGAATCGCACAATGCGCGTGAGGTGGGCAACGGTGTCGGTCACCGCGCCAATGTTCTGCCACGCGATCGTGCTCGCGCTGTCGAGCGGGAAGTCGTAGCTCCCACCGCGCAATGCGACGCCGCTCCCGGCGACTTCGGGCCGGCTGCCCACGCGCCACGCCGTCTCGTCCAAGTTGATGCGGATCCCTCCCTCGCCCTCGAACGACTCCAGGTACGCCACGCCACCCGAGGCGCTGCGCGGCTGGCTGGCGGCGAACTCCCCTTGCACCTCGATGCTGGATGGCGCGGTGGTGGAGACCGACGGCAGGCGATTGAGCAGACGGGTGAGCCCTGGCGCGGGGAAATTGAGGTTGGTGGTGATCCCGGCCACCAACCCCGACACGGGCTCGAAGCCCAGTTGCGGGCGCGTGAACGGACTCTGCTGCTGCTGGGAGATGGCCGTGAGGTTGACCTCCCCATGCGGCAGCGCGAAGCGGGTGGTGAGCCCCAGGATGTTGGTGGGGGTGGCGGCGAAGAACGGGAGCTCCTCGTACTGGATCGACACCTGACGCGAGCGGGTGAACAGGGTATCCGGGTGCGTGAAGGTCACGCGCCCCAACTGGTAGTCCACACGATAGTCCACGTCGCGCGTGAGCGGAGTGCCGTCCACCAGGATCCGCTCCGAGCCGGCACGGATCTGCACCGAGCCCAGCGCGAGGGAGGCGGGATCCTCGCTCCCCAGGGAGTTGAAGCGCGCGCGGAGCCGGTATTGCGTGGGCGGACGCCGCTGTGAGACCAGATCCTCGTCGGCGGTGCGGTACAGAGAGTCGTTGGCCGGGTTGGGTGGAACCACCAGTCCGTCCGAGCCGAACGGGTGCAGCGACGGAAACACCACAAAGAAGTCCCGGATGAGCTTGGCCACCGCGCCCCCGGCGTTCACTGCCTGATTGGGGTCGCCGAGCCGCGGCCAGAGACGGTTCTCGGCGTCGAACGACGATGTGTTGCCGCGCTGCGCGAGGCCGAACATGGCGAGCAGCGACGGGGCCGCACCGCCGAGCGGCTGCTCCTGGTCCGTGCCGCTCCCGATCACCACCTTGAGCGCGATGCTGCGCGGATCCAGCTCGCTCCCGCCCAGCCGGTAGACGGAGCGGATCTCGCGGTCGAACACCGAATCGCCGGGCAGGACCTCGCTGTCCCAGAGCAGGAGCACCGTGTCGCTGCGCGCGCGATCGCGTTGCGTGGGGAACGTGCCGCCCACCGGCGGCACCACCGCTTCCTGCCCGTCCGGTCCCGTGACCGTGTACGAGACGGCAAGCCGCTCGCCCCGGTTGACGGGCGTGACGAGCGCGATCCACAGATTGGACGGATCGAGGTAGTAGTCGACGCCCTGCTGCAGCACCTCGTACGGGCCGATCTCGTTGGTGTTGCGCGCGCCGCGCGTGTGCGCGAACGGGCCGTTGATGTCGCGCGTCACGCTCCCGCCCACCGTGGGCGGACGGTAGCGATAGACGATCACCCGCCGCGGGCGCTCGCTGGCCGGGAGCTCGGACATCGCGGCGAGCTGCGGGTCCAGGATGTCCACGTTGGGAAACCGCGACCGGAATGCCACGCGAGGGTCCACCACCCAGAAGAACCGCCGCCGCTCCACCTGATAGTCTTCGATTTCGCGATCCACCGTCTGAAGGCTCCGCTCGCCGCCGATCGTGTAGACGCGGTCGCGGACCACGTTACCCTTCTGCTGCGCATAGATGGCGCGGAAGGTCATCGGCCCGCTGTGTCCGATGGCTTGGACGCCGTAGTTGCCGCTGGGTACGCTGCCGGTGATGAAGCGCGACGGCGGCAGCGCGAAGCTCACGTTCCCCAGATCGAGGCGCTGCAGCCGATCGGCCGGGTTGCCCTGGTAGGAGATCGAGATGTCGTTGGAGGTGTCGAACTCGCGTTGCGAGTCGTAGTCCACGTCCACGTGCACGCGGTCGGCCACCGTGCCCGTGCTCCGCAGGCCGAACTGGAAATCGAACTGCGGCTGAAACGCGCTGCGGCAGCTGCTCACCGGGTCGAACACGGTGCCGGACGCCACACACCGCTCGTCGCGATTGCGCTCCGCCTTGAGTTCGATGCGCGACTGGAAGTTAAGGCTGAGGTCCTGCACCTGGGACAGCAGCGTCGCGGCGGCCGTCTTTTCGCCGGTGCCCGTGCTGTCGGCGGATAGGCGCTGCCGCGTGGCGTTGCGCCACAACGTGGCAAGCCGCTCCGCACCGAAGCCCCTGCGCGGGAGGGCGGCGTCGAGCAGGAGGACGCCCCACTCCGCGGCGGGCCAGAGCGCCTCCTCCAGCGCGGGCGCGTTCCCGCCCTGCAGCAGCGGCGGGATGCGCAGCGGGAGGCTGCCGCGCCCGAGCGCCCGAAGGCGGGCGGTGGACACGGGCGCGTGCGCGGTGTCGCGCGGCGGTGCCTGAGCAGTTGCCTGCGCATCGGCGCGCGCCGCCGCGAGCGGCAGGAGGAGGAGTGCGGTCAGTGCAGCGAGACGCACCAAATCCCTGGACGAGGGTAGAGAACCCCGGGAGAGTGGCGCGCACCGACTAGGCGCGCCCGGCGACCAGGCCGGGGCAGGGTCGCTCAGCGGCGGCCGCGCCCTTACTTTACGAGATGGGACTCGTCCTGGAATATACTGTCCGTCCCCATCCCTACAACCCTTTGCCACGTCACTATTTCCGGCCTCTGGCCGCGTGGCCCCAGACCGCCCGCACACGGTGAAGATCCTCTCGCGCTACGTCCTTCGCGAACACGCCGGGCCGCTTGTCTTCGCGCTCGCCGCGCTGACGGCCGTCCTGCTCCTCAACCAGCTGGCCAAGCAGTTCGGCAGCCTGGTGGGGAAAGGACTTCCGTGGGCAGTCATCGCCGAGGTGTTCGCCCTCTCGGTGCCGTTCATCGCGGCACTCAGCGTCCCAATGGCGGTGCTGGTGGCCGTGCTGTACGCCTTCAGCCGGATGGCGGCCGAGAACGAGATCACGGCGCTGCGCGCGAGCGGCGTCTCGATCGGACGCCTCGTCCGACCGGTACTGGGCGGCGCCACCGCGCTCGCCGCGTTCATGCTGCTGTTCCACGATCAGATCCTGCCGCGCACCAACCACAAGCTGCAGCAGCTCCAGACGGACATCTTCCGCAAGAAGCCCACGTTCGCGCTGCGGGAGCAGGTCATCAACGAGGTGTCGCGCGGCGAGCTGTATCTGCGCGCGGGCAAGATCGTGCAGGGAACCGGGCGGATGCGCGAGGTCACCATCTTCGACCTGAGTAGCCCGTCGCAACGCATCACGATGCACGCCGACAGCGGAGAGATGCGGCTCTCTCCCGATCAGAGCGATCTGCTCCTCACGCTCTACGACGGGTATTCGCAACAGACATCGGCCGACAAGCCGGGCGAGGTGCAGCGGCTGTACTTCAGGTCGGATGTCTTTCGCGTGAAGGGGGTGGCGAACCGGCTCGAGCGGACGGAGGACACGTACAAGTCGGACCGTGAGATGACGGTGTGCGAGATGCAGGCGCAGGCGCACAGCGGCGCGGCGACCGAGGCAATGGCGCGCCAGAATCTGGGGGAACGGCTCGCGGCGGTGGTGCACCGTGCCGCCACCGGCGAGGATGAGCCGGCGAAGGTCGTGGGGGAGGAGGATGCCGTGGTCCGACGGCACACGCTCGGCTCGCTCTACTGCGAGACCATCCCGCGTTTGCTGCGCCTGGCGAGCGCCGACACGCAGCCGTCCGTGGTGCCCCTTACCGGTCCGCACACGGATGACGCACGCGCCCGGGCGCGAGCGCTGGCGGAGAAGGCGCGCGCCGGTGGAGACACCACGCCGCGGACCGACGTTCGCGTCCGCGACACCGCGGCGCGCGACATCACGTCGCACGGCGACAGTGCGCAGGTGGCGATCATCCCACCGGGCGGGGGCGCGCCGGGCACGGGCACGCCGGGCGCGCTGCGTCCGGCCGCGGAGCCGCGAGCGCCGCGCCCCACGCCGGTGTCCGCGCTCGTGGCGGTGGTGGCGGCGGAGGGCGACATCGACGTCTACCGCGCGCGCCTCAAGCAAGCTCGCGAGACCGTGGCCGCCTACGAGGTGGAGATCAACAAGAAGTTTGCGCTCTCGGCGGCGTGCATCGTGTTCGCTCTGCTGGGGGCGCCGATCGCGCTGCGGTTCCCGCGCGGCGGGGTGGGACTGGTGATCGGCGTCAGCCTGGGGGTGTTCGCGTTGTACTACGTGGGGCTCATCGGCGGCGAGACGCTGGCCAACAGTCTCATCGTGAGCCCCTTCTGGTCCATGTGGCTGGCCAATCTGGTCTTTACGGCGGTAGGCCTGTACTTCCTGGCCCGCATGCGCCGCGTGGAGACCTCGTCGCGCGGCGGGGACGCGTCGGAGATGCTGGACGCCGCGCGCGCGTGGGCGCGGCGGCAGGGCGCACGCGTAGGGCTCGTGCGCCGCCGCCGGGACGCCACCACGTGACGCGCCCGCTCCGCACGCTCGACCGCTACGTCCTGCAGGAGTTCTGGCGCATCCTCATCACCACCGCGCTCGGATTCCCGCTCCTCATCGTCGTCATCGATCTCACCGACAACCTGGACAAGTATCTGTCGCGGAACCTGCCGCCGGCACAGATCGCCCTGAGCTACGTGTACTGGATTCCGGACTCGATGTTCATGGTGCTGCCGGCCGCGGTGTTGTTCGCCACCGTCTTCACGGTGGGAGCGCTCACGCGCAACAGCGAATTGACGGCGGCCAAGGCCAGCGGCGTCAGCTTTCACCGCATGGCCACCCCGATCTTCCTGGGTGCGGCCATCGTGACGGTGTTCACGATGCTGTTGGGGGAACTCGTGCCCGTCACCAACGGGCGCCGCAACGCGCTGTTGCGCGAGAAGTCCGCGGTCGCCAAGGAAACGTCCCGGTTCAATTTTGCCTACGCCGCCGGCGGGGGGCGCGTGTACAAGGTGGGGCTGCTGAACGTGGCGGCGGGGGAGATTCGATCGCTCGAGATCGAGCGCCATGGCACCGGCCCGGCGTACCCGACGTATCTCCTGATGGCCGCGCGGGCCACGTGGGCGCCGGATACGGGCTGGATTCTCCACCAGGGAACACTGCATATTCTTCCCGATTCGCTCACCGATCTGGCGATGTCGTTCGACCGGATGGTGGATCACCGGCTGCGGGAGCGGCCTGCCGACCTCATGCTCACCCCGCGCAGCCCGGACGAGATGCGATACGCCGAGTTGGGACGTTTCATTCGGGCGCTGGAACGCTCCGGCAGCGATGTGCGCGAGCTCAAGGTGGAGCAGTCGCTCAAGATCGCGATCCCGGTCACGTGCATCATCATTGCCGTTTTCGGCGCCCCGTTGGCCACCAGCACCCGGCGCGGTGGCACCGCCTTCGGCGTCGGCATCAGCCTGGCGACCACCGTCATCTTCCTCATGCTCATCCAGATCACCAAGGCCGTCGGCGGTGGCGGGCTGCTCCCGCCGCGGGTGGCGGCGTGGATTCCGAATCTGCTCTTCGGCGGGGTGGGCGCGCTCCTCCTGTCGCGGACGCGCACGTGAGCACGCTTACGTGAGCACGCGCGTCCCGCACGAGACGCCCACGGACACCTTCCCCATCCCGCAACGCACGGCCGTGCGGGTGTTCCGGCAGATCACACGCAGCACGCTCGCGCTCTTCCGCGACCTGGGCGCGCGCGTGTTCTACACGCTGGACGTGGGCCGCGCCACCGCCGACGTACGCACGTGGGGACCGCTGGTGGTGAATCAGATGCGCAACATCGGCGTGGACTCCGTACCCCTCACCGCGATCGTGGCGGCGTTCATCGGCGCGGTGACGGCCTACCAGACGGTGTATCAGATCTTTCCCGGCGTTCAGATGTCAGCCGTGTCGTGGATCGTCCGCCAGAGCGTGCTGTTGGAGCTCGCGCCGCTGCTGACGGCGCTCGTGCTCACCGGGCGCGTGGGCGCGCGCATGACGGCGGAGATCGGGACGATGCGCGTCACCGAGCAGGTGGATGCACTGGAAACGCTGGCCTACGATCCCATCGCCTACCTGGTGGTGCCGCGCCTGCTCGCGGCGCTCATCATGTTCCCGCTGCTCACTCTGGTGGCGGATGCGGTGGGGCTCGGATCCGGCTTTCTCACGGCGGTGCTCGCCACCAAGGTGACGCGCACCGACTTCGTGGAAGGGCTCCGGCTCACGTTCAGCACGTTTCAGGTGACGTACGGGATCATCAAGGCCGTGCTGTTCGGTGGCGCGATTTCGCTGGTGTGCACCTATGAGGGCTATATGGCCGGGACAGGCTCCGAAGGGGTGGGACGCTCCACCGCCAAGGCGGTGGTCATCGCGTCGGTGATGATCCTGCTGCTCGATGCGCTCACCGCGCTCTACCTCGCTCCCCAATTGCAATCATGAAGCGACGCGACGAAGTCCTGGTCGGCGTGTTCATCGCCGTCTCGCTGGTGATCGGGGTCGTTGGCACGTTGTGGCTGGCCCGTCATGGCTTTGGCGGATCCACCGCGCCCATCTACACCCAGTTCGACTGGGGATCCAACCTCAAGCAGGGACAGCAGGTGCTGTTCGCCGGTGTGGAGGTGGGATCGGTGGAGCAGGTGGACATTGGACGTGGTTATCTGAACGTCCGCCTCCGCGTGCAGCGCGACAAACTGGCAAAGATCCCCGAAGGGTCCAAGGCGGTGGTGCAGAACGTGTCGTTCTTCGGCGACAAGGCGGTAGCGATCCTGCCGGGTCCCGAGAAGAATCCGTCACTCCAACCGGGGGACACGATCCCGGCCGGCGAAGCGCCGCCGTCGGTGGATCAACTGCTCATCCGCGTGGACACGGTGGAGCGCAACCTGGCCGACGTTGCGCAGGCCGTGCAGATCCAGCTGGTGCAGCAGGGCGGACTGAGCGACCTGCAGGCGACCATCCGCCAGACCCGCGCGCTCGTGACGCAACTCAATCAGGTGGCCCAGGAGGAATCGCGCACCATCTCGGCCACCCTCCAGGGGCTGCGGCGCACCGTGAACGCGGTGGACTCCGCCCAGGTCGACTCCCTGGTGACCAACCTGCAGCTGGCATCGCGGAATTTGCAGACGCTGTCCACAGGGATGCTGGACGCCACCAACCACCTCACCGCCATGCTGGCCAAGGTGGACAGCGGGGGCGGGACGGCGGCGCGGCTGCTCAACGACCCGGGGCTCTACAACGACATCCGCAACCTGGTGGCGCGACTCGATTCGCTGACCGCCGACCTGAAGCAGAATCCGCGCAAGTACATCCCGCCCATCAAGGTGTTCTGATCGCATGCTGCATCTGGGCGTCGTGGGGTGCGGGCGCGTGTTCGAACGGTTTCATCTGCCGGCGCTGCGCCGTGCGGCCGGGTGCCGGCTCGCGGCCACGTGCGACACCGATCCCGAGCGGCGCGCCTGGGTGAAGCGCACGCTCCCGGATCTGCCGTGCTACGGCGACGGCCGCGCGATGATGGGGGCGTGCCGCGATGCCGGTCGCGCCTTGGACGCGGTACTCGTCCTCACCCCGCCGCCTACGCACGCGGAGGAAAGTCTGGCCGCGCTCGGCGCCGGTTGTCACGTGCTGGTGGAGAAGCCCATGGCCACCGCTGGCGCCGATGCGACGGCCATGCGCGCCGCGGCGTGCGAGCACGGTGCCCGGCTGGCGGTGGGATTCACGCGCCGGTTCCGCGTTCCGTATCTGGCACTCCGCCGCGCATTGCGCGCGCTGCCTTCCGGCGCCATTGCGTCGGTGCGCTCCGAGCTCGTGGTGAACGCGCGGCAGTGGCGCGTGGCCGCCGCGGGCGGGTCCCCGTGGGGCAACGACGTGCTGGTGCTCGACGACGTGAGCTGTCATCAGATCGATCTCGTGAGCTGGCTGCTGGACGTGCCGATGCGTGCCGCGCGCGCGCGGCGCGCCGAGCCCGCTCCGGAGCTCGGGCGGTGGATCGAGATCGCGATGCGCGTGGACGCCGACATCGAGGTGCACCTCCGGTCGGGACGCGCTGCGCACTACACGGACGTCGTGGAGGTCATCCTCCGCGACGGCAGCGCGCTGGTGGCCGGTCCCAACGCGATGGCGCGCTCGCGGCGGGGGCTGACGTGGGCGCGCCAGAAGCTGCGGTGGATGGAGGGCGCGGAGCTCGTGCGCCGGCGTGCGCTGCACGCCCCCGGGGTCACGGCCGAGAGCTTCGCTGCGCAACTCGCCGCGTTCACCGCGCTAGTGGCCTCCACCCCGCTGGACGGTCGCGACCCCCCGGCCAGCGCCAACGAGGGCGTGCACTCCGTTGCCGTGGCCGATGCCTGTCGGGCCAGCCTGGAGCACGCGGGAGCGTGGTGCGAGCCGCGCGCGGCGTGACGTTGCGCCTGCCCCGGCCGTCCGCCGTGCAGTCACCCGCAAGGAGCCCCACGTGAGCAGCACCCCACCCGTCCTGATGCTCGGCTTCGACGCCACCGAGCAGCGCGTCGTCGACGCCATGTGTGATGCGGGCGAGCTTCCCGCGCTCGGCGCGCTGCGCGCGCGCGGATGCTTTGGCGGACTCTCGGGACGGCCGCCCGGGTTCCTGAGCATGGTGTGGCCCACGTTCTTTACCGGCACCACCGTGGGACAGCACGGGTGGTACTTCAACAAGATGTGGCGCCGCGAGCGGATGCGCGTGGAGTTCACGCTGCCGTCGTGGTTGCCGCAGAACCCGTTCTGGGAGCATCTGGACGAGCGCTATCGCGTGGCTCTGCTGGACGTGCCGTTCGCCGCATCGCCGCCGCGCCGGCAGAACGGGATCTATGTCAACGGCTGGCAGAACCATGACGATTTTGGCCGGCAGTGCCGGCCGCGCGATCTCTGGCGCCGCATCGCGGCGGAGCACGGCCGCGCGGTAATGAGTCCGGAGGTGTTCGGTCCGCAGAGCGCGCGCACGCTCCTCGCCCTGCGGGAGGAGATGCTGCGGTGTACGGAGCAGATGGGGCGGTTGTGTGCGAGCCTGTTGCGCCGCGAGCGCTGGGACCTGTTCGTCGCGGTTTTTGGCGGAGCGCATCGCGGCGGTCACTACCTGTGGGACCTCTCACAGATCGACACCAACGGTGTGCGTGCCGCGGACCTGCGCACGCTGCGCGAAGCGCACGCCGACATCTACCGCGCGTGGGACCGGGCGCTGGGCGAGATCCTCGATGCCGCCCCGCCGCAGATGCGCGTGCTCGCTTTCTCTTTGCACGGCATGGGGCCCAACGCCGGGTGGGGCGAGCACTTCCACGACATCGCCGCCATGCTGCACCATCGTGGGGCGCCGCAGCACACCAGCGCGGGGCTGGTGTACCGGGTCAAGCGCGCGCTCCCCTGGACGCTCGTCCGCCAGGTCACGCGCCGGCTCCCGTCATCGGTCAACCACGCGCTCGTCCCCCTCTGGTCGTCGCGCATGCACGACTGGAGCCGGACGCGGTTCTTCGCGCTGCCAATGGATCTCAACGGATACCTGCGCATCAACCTGCGCGGCCGAGAACCGTTGGGGATCGTGGAGCCGGGCGCGGAATACCAGGCGCTGTGCGCCGAGCTGCGCGACGAGTTGCTCGACGTGCGCGACATCGAGACGGGAGCACCGATCGTGGCCGGCGTCGATCTGGTGGACGAAACCGTGGGCACGGACGCGGAGCGCCGCGAGCTCCTGCCGGACCTCATCGTGCGATGGACCGACGTCTCCGCGCACGACTCCAGCGGCGTCCGTTCACGCTACGGCGACGTGCGCTGGGAGCGCGGCGCGCCCTTCCCGTCCGGACGGAGCGGCAACCACACCCCGCGCGGCTGGTTCGTGGCCGCCGGATCGGGCATCCCCGCCCTTGGCGCGCTCGATGCGCCGCACGACATCCTGGATCTCGTCCCCACCGCGTTCGACTGGCTGGGCGCGCCGGTGCCGCCCCACTTCGAGGGAACGCCGATCCTGATGCGGGAGACGGCCACGCCGTAAGCCGTTACGCCGCGGCGTGGGCGCCCTCGCGTGCCGCGGGGCGCCGGGACGTGGCGGAGTTCAGCCCAGCGCTCAACGCGCGCGCCGCCGGCCCACGGTGGCGTAGTAGACCGGCACCCCAACCAGGATGCCGCCCAGCGTGGCGAGCGTGGCCCAGCGCGAGCTGGGATCCACGAGCGAGTTCCCCAGAATGAACAGCGTGGCGAGGACGAACAGGATGGGCACCACGGGATAGCCCGGCACCCGGAAGGCGGGATCGTACGCCGCACGGCGGCGCAGCGTGAAGATCGCCGCGACGCCAAGCGCGTAGAACGGGATGATCGCCGTCACGAACAGGTCGGCCAACTGCTCGAACGTCCGCGCGAGCGTGAACGCCACGCCCAGCGCAGCGGCGATCAGGATGGCCACATACGGCGTCTCGAAGCGCGGATGCACGGCCGCGACGCGCTTGAAGAACAGGCCGTCGTCGGCCATCGCGTAGAAGATGCGCGGCGAGGTGAGGAGCGATCCGTTGAGCGTGCCGAAGGTGGAGAGCATGACGGTGACGGACACGAATACGACTCCCACCGGCCCGATGAGCCGGCTCGCGACATCGGCCGCCACCAGCTGCGAGTGGCGCATCTCCGAGACCGGCAGCACGGCCAGGTAGGCCACGTTAGCGAACGCGTAGATCGCGATCACGGCCACGAGACCGAGGATGAGCGCGCGCGGCAACGTGCGCCGCGGGTCCTTCACCTCACCCCCCACGAAGCTCAGATCGGCCCATCCATCATACGCCCAGAGCACGGCCACCAGCGCCAGCCCAAACGGCGCCAACGAAAAGCTCCCCGCGGGCACCGCCGGCGTGAAATGCGAAAACCCATTGGCGGGCAGGCCCAGGGCGAGCGCCACGAGCACGATGAAGAGCAACGCCCCGTACTTGCCGAGCGTGGTGAGATTCTGCACCAGTGCACCCCACCGGAGTCCCACCACGTTGAACACCGCCGTGGTGAGGATGGCCGCGGCGGCGATGTAGTGCACCCGCGTGGCGTACGGCTCCATGCCGGGATCGAAGCCCAGCACGCGCACCAGGTACTCGGCGAACGTGGTGGCCACCGCGCCCAGCGACGCGGCGCGGATGAGCGTCAACTCGGACCAGCCGAACAGAAACGCACTCAGGTCGCCCCACCCTTCGCGGATGTACACGTAGATCCCGCCCGTGCGTGGGAGCGCGCTCCCGATTTCCGCCAACGTGAGCGTGCCGCACAGCACGAGCAGCCCGGCACCGCCCCACACGGCCAGCATGGGAAGCGGGCCGGGGACGCGATCGGCGATCGCGGCCGGGGAGCGGAAGATCCCCGAGCCGATGACCGACCCGATGAGCACCGCCATGGCGGAGAACAGCCCCAGCTGCCGCGGGAGAGCGCGGCGCGTGCCGTCCGCCGGGGCGTCCGTACGTGCCCCGGCACGCGCGTCCGTGGGTGCTTGGGGAGCGGTGGGCGATGCACTGCCCCGCGAGGCGCTGCCGGGCGCGTCACCCGCGCCGCGACCAGGAGTGAGCATCGCCGATGCTATCGCGCGCGGCGCCGTGGAGCAACTGGCAGGTAGGGTTGACCCGCCCCCGGACGGGTGAGAGGTTTCACCCTGTTGTCTCCTTGGGGTCGCTGGTGCGCCGTCAAACACCCGCCACGGGGTGGCGCGCCCTCATTGATACGGAACCCATCCTCGCGTCCATGCTTTCTGTCGCACTTTTCTGGGCGGCGGCCATCATGTGTGCGGTCGCCCAGGTGGCGATCGTGCGCGCCGCCGCGCGGACCCCGCGCGATGCGGGGGCCGCGCAGCGGACGAGCAGCGCGCCTCCCACGCACCGCGCCGTCGAGGTAGCGTGGACGCTCATCCCGGCAGCCGCGCTCGCGCTCGTCCTTCTCTTTACCTGGCGGGCAGTCCACTGAATACGCGTCGAGGCACGTCGTGAGAACCCTGAGACCTCTGGCGTACGTCGCACTCGGCGTCGGATACGCGCAGGTGGTGCTCGGCGCCGTGGTGCGGATCACCGGTTCCGGCCTGGGGTGCGGTGACGAGTGGCCCACGTGCGGCGGGCACTGGCTGCCGGATCTGAGCCAGCCGACCGTCGTCATCGAATGGGCCCACCGCCTGACCGCGCTGCTGCTGTTCGTCTCCCTGCTCGCGCTCATCGCGGCGGCGCTTCGCCGGCGCGATGTGGGCGGCACGCAGGGCGTGCTTCGTACGGCGCTCGGAGCACTGGGTCTCTACGTGGCGCTGGCCCTCATGGGGGCGGTGACGGTGTGGCTGGAGCTCCCACCGGCAAGTGTGGTGGTGCACGGGCTGTTGGCGATGCTGCTGCTGGCGTTTCTCGTCACGGCCGTCCTGCGCGCGGGCGGGCTGGGTGCGGCGCGGGTGCCGCCGGCGAGTGTGTTGGGCAACATCAAGCGTATGGCGGTGGCGGGCGCTGCCTTGGCGCTCGTGGTGGTCACGCTGGGTGGACTCACCGCCAACGTGCCCGGGGCGGCCGCGTCGTGTCTGGGCTTCCCGCTCTGCGGCGGCGCTGCCGCCGGCGCGGGAGGGGAGCAGCACATCCAGCTCACGCACCGCATCCTGGCGTTCCTCTTCTTCTTTCACATGGTGGGACTCGCCATCTCGGTGCGGAGGCGCGGCGGCGCCACGATGGTGCGCCGCGCGGTGGACGTGGCGCTCGGCGTCGTCGTGGTCCAGATCGTGGTGGCCGCGGCGCTCGTAACGCATCGACTGCCGCCGGCGCTGCAGTCACTGCACCAGGCGGTGGGAACGCTCGTATGGGTGACGACGTTCGCGGCGGCCATGCTCGCACGGTACGGCGCATCGGAACGCGCGCCGGTGGGCGCGGATGCGGGGTACGTGGCGAGGAGCGAGCGGGCAATGGAGGCGCGCGGATGACGGGGATCGCAACAGCGGCACGCACGGGGACGGTGGTCCGCGATCTGGTGGCGCTCACCAAACCCCGCATCATCTCGCTCCTGCTGGTGACCACCGTGCTGCCGATGTTCATCGCCGGCAGCCCTGGCGTGGTGCTGGTGCTGACGGTCGCGCTGGGCGGCTATCTCATGGCGGGCGGCGCGAACGCGGTGAACATGTACCTCGACCGCGACATCGACGACCGCATGGCGCGCACCCGGCTGCGCCCGATCCCCAGCGGACGGATGGAAGCCCGCGTCGTTCTGGCATTCGGGATCCTGCTGGCCAGCATGGCCACCGCACTGTTCGCGCTGGCGGTGAACATCCTGAGCGCGGCGCTCGCGCTCGCGGGGTTCTACTTCTACGTGTTCATCTACACGCGCTGGCTCAAGCGCCGGACGCCGCAGAACATCGTCATCGGCGGGGCGGCCGGGGCGTTCCCGCCGCTCGTGGGATGGGCCGCGGCCACCGGCCGTATCGATCTCACGGCGATCTACCTGTTCCTCGTGGTGTTCTACTGGACGCCGCCCCACTTCTGGGCGCTCGCGCTCCTCAAGCAGCATGACTACCACCGCGCCGGCGTCCCGATGGCGCCGCTCGTATGGGGAGAGCGCACCACGGCGTGGCAGATGCTCTGGTACACCGTCATCCTCGTGGCGGTGAGCGTGCTGCCGGTGGCGTTCGGCGGCTTCGGCGTGGTGTATCTGGTGTGCGCGCTCGTGCTCGGCGGGCTTCTCGCCGCTGGCGTCCTCCGCATGATGCGCAGGATGATGCGCGCGGCGTCGTGGACCGCCGCCGCGTGGAGCGTCTACAAGTACTCGCTGCTCTACCTGGCGTTGCTGTTCGTCGCGATGGCGTTCGATCGCGTGGTCATGCGCTAGCGCGGCTCACGCCGCTCCGCTCGGCCCGTCCAGGCGCCGCAGCATCTCCCGCACCTCGGCGCCCTCCGGGGCCACCCCCATCGCGGTGAACCGGTCGAGCGCGCGCGTGAGCCAGCGCCGCGCTTCGGCGCGGTCGCTCTCCGCCAGCGCCGTCGCGCCCAGGTCGCGGCACGCCTCCGCTTCCAGCAGCGGGCGCTGCAACCGACTCGCGCTGCGGACCGCCTCGCGCAATCGTTGCACCGCCGCGGCCGGTTGCCCCAGCTCCACAAGGGCGCGTCCCATCCATCGAAGCGCCTCCGCCCGCCCCACCGCATCGCCCAGCTCGAGGAAGAGCTCCATCGCGCGCTCGCAGCTCTCCAATGCGCCCGTCGCATCGCTCCGCCCGCACAACAGCTCGGCGCGATTGAGCAGGACGTTGGCCGTCGTCTGGCGGTCGCCCGTGCGCTGGCACGTCTCGAGACAGCGCGTGAAGCTCTCGTCGGCAGCGTCCCACTCCTGCCGGTCGGCCTGCAGCATGCCGGTGTTGTGCAACGCGAGCGCCAGCCCCGGTTCGTCCTCCGCGCGCTCGAACATCTGGGCGGCTTGCCGGTAGAGCTCCAGCGCTTCTTCCCACTCTCCCTGGATGTTGGCGATGACGCCCAGATTGAGCAGCACTTTGGCACGGAGCGCATCGCTGGGGGCCAGCTCGAGCGCGCCGCGATAGGTCGCCCGGGCCACGGTGTAGTCACCGCGCTCGCAGTAGACCGCGCCCATTCCGTTGGCGGCGCTCGCGCGCACGTCCGCGTCGCCGATCTGCGCGGCAAGAGCGGCCGCGCGCGCGTAGTAGTGCAACGCGTCGTCGTAGCGCGCCTGGCGCCAGGCCACGCGCCCCAGCCGGAAGGTGGCCTCGGCCACCACCTGCGGGTCCGGATCGCTGACGGCCGTGGCGTACGCGGCGAGCGCGTCCACCAGATCTCCACGCAGCTCGGCGTCCCCGCCCTGCGCGAGCAGGATGCTGGTCACCATTGCGGTGGTCACCGTCGTCGGAAGAAGCACACGGGCGGCACCGCCGGTCAGAGCGCGATCGCGTAGCGCGAGAAGTGCTGGATTGGCGCCGCCACACGTTTGAGCGCGGGCTGATACGCCGCTTCGATGTTCTCCAGCACGTGTCCTTCGCCGTCCAGGTACACCACGTCGGGCGTCGCGGATTCCGGGATGGCACACCCCTCGCCGCCCAGGATCAGCCCCGCCGGCCGCTGGAAGTGCAGCCCTTCGGGCTCAAAGTGGATGGAGGCGATGGTGTCGGCCGGGACGACCGCGCTGATGAACACGTCGTGCGCGAGCGCACCCGGCGGGATCACGAGTTGATCGCTCCCCACCTGCAGGGTGCCGCCCTGGGGACCGATGATGGCACTCGCCGACGCAAACTCCCGCCGCTGACAGAGCACGAGCTGACTGTGCGCGTGCTCGGTGTCCTGCGGACCGTGGGCTTCCGCATGCGCGTGGCCTTCGTGGTGGTCGTCGTCCCAGTCCGCGGCCAAGCCCGAATGTCCGCGCGACGCCGCGGCGCCCGCCGAGCTGGACCACACCGGGGGGACGGTGCCGGTGGGCTCGCCGCGGCAGGCGACCCACGCCACCGCGCATGCCAGGACCGTGATCGCTCTCTTGATGGACATCTGCATATGGAAGATCCTCGTACGATAGAAGCTGTCGTGGTGATCTCAGACCGCCAGTCCGTGCGCGTGCGGCGAGGCAACCGCCCCTCCACCGTCGCGCCGCACCGTGTGAATTTGTCGCAGCAACGCGCCCACGACGAACCGTGCTCCCCCCCGGGCACGAATCTGCCGGGGTGACGCGTTGAGATATCGCTGACACGTGTTCCGGAACGCGCTGCCGGAGGGAAAGCCCAACGCCGCCGCCACCGCGTCGGCGCTGCGTCGCTCGTTCTCCAGCAGTCGTCCGGCCATGATGAGCCGGCCCCAGGTGATGAGCCGCTGCGGGTTGGGGCACCCCGCCGCCGCCAGCCGCCGGGCCAGCGTCTTGCGACGCACCCCCAACAGCGATGCCAACTGCGCCGGCGACAGGCGTTCGTGCGCACGCGCCACCACCAGCTGGATGGCGTCGCGCGCGGTGGGCTTGAGATCGGCCGCAGCGCGCCGCACGAACTCTCCCACCCCGTCCGCCAACGTACGATCCACGAGCGACAGCACCGCGGCGGCCACCTCGTCTTCCCCCTCGGCCAGCACGGCGTCGGCGCCGGCACGTCCCACCTCGAAGGCCTGCTCCACCGTGGTGCGGGCCGACAGATAGGCGATCACCGGCAGCGACGGATTGCGCAGCCTAAGCTGGCGCAGCTGCTCCATCTCTTCTGGCACGTCGCCGCGCGCCTCCAGCACCACCAGCGACACGGGAGATCCCGCGCACCGGCGCACGAGGTCGCCCCAGTCCGCGCAGCGGGCAAGAGAGTAGCGGTCGCGCAGCGCCGCGCGCAGGCGGGCCATGGCCGCCGGTTTGGGGAGGAGGGTCGCGATGAGAGCCATGAGAACCGCCCCTAACCTCGGCAATTCAGACGTGGGCGGCCAGGTGAAAGTGACCGAAAAATCATCACTTCCGGGCGAGAAGAACATCACAACCTTACAGCGGACGGCCACCAGCGTGACAGGGATGGTGACGAGCCCCAGGCGTCGCCGTCAACCGCTCGACGAGAAACCGCGATCCACAAGGAGACCCATGGCTCCCAACCGAAGTGGGGCGGACTGCGCGAGGGACCGCCTGTGGCACCCCCGCGGGCACGACACGCGTCGCGCGGCGCACCACGGAGTGACGCAGAGTGGCGGCGCACGCGGACCGGCCGCTCCTGGCAATGTCACCCCAGGCGCCGTCAGGACAGTTGGCGTCACGCTGATCGAGCTCCTCGTGGTTCTCACGCTGATCGGCATCGTGGTCGGGATGGCCATGCCCCATGTGAACATCACCAAGTACCGGATGGACGCCGCGGCTCGGCTCACCGCCTCCACCCTGCAGATCGCGCAACGACTGGCCATCACGCGGCAGTATGACGTCGTCGTGGGGTTCGATCAGACCCGCGGCCGTCTGCGCGTACTGGAGGACGGCAACAACAACGGACTGGCCGATCCCGGCGAACACATCGTCTGGCGTCCGCTGGAAGACGGTGCGCGCTTCGCACGTCCGCCCGCGCCACTCACGGCCGGTGCAACGAACGCCGTAAGCGGATCGCGCCTGCGGCTCATTGACGGCATGCAGAGCGTGGTGTTCCGCCGCAGCGGCGCCGCCACCACCGACGTGGATGTCTATCTCACCTCCACGCGCGGCGATGCCAACGACGTGCGCGGCGTGGCCGTGGTGCAGGCGACGGGGCGTACCGAGTGGTTCCGATACATCGGCGGCGCGTGGCGCAAGGGAGGCGCGTGATGCGAAGGCTTCGGTCCATTCGAGTGCGCCGTCCAGCGCAGCGCCGACGCGCCATTGCAAGCCGGCGCCCAGCCTTCACCCTCGTGGAGGTCATCGTGGCGATGGCGCTGCTCGTCACCGTACTCACCGCGATGGGCGTGTTCTCCATTCGCTACGCGCAGGCGGTCACCGAGAGCCACATCCGTTCGACGGCCAGCGACCTGGCCACCGCGCGGCTGGAGGACGTGAAGGGCGCGTCACAGTACAGCGCCATCGACGGCTTCGCGGGAACAGAAGCATCGGTGCCGGGCGAGCCCAAGTACACGCGCATCACCATGGTGCGCCGCGTGGGTGGCCGGCCGGCAGACTTCGACGACTACAAGGTGGTGACCGTCGAGGTCAGCGGCCCCGGGCTCACGACGCGTGTCTCCGAGACCACCATCATCAGCAGCTTCTGAGGTGAGCGCTATGACGGCTCGCACGTTCGGAACGCGCGCGCGCGGCACCACGCCGCGCGCATTCACACTGCTCGAGATGCTGGTGGCGATGTCGCTCACGGTGCTCATCGCCGGGCTCGCCATCCCGTTCTTCCGCCTCCAGTCCCGGAGCGTGACCGCGCACGCGGGCCGCTCCGACGCCATGCTCAACGCGCGCGCCGCGGCCGACGAGATCGAGCGCGAGCTGCGCATCGCGGGCGCCGGGATCGTGAACACGCAGCCGTTGCTCGTCCAGGCGGCGGCTGACGCCATCACCTTCAACGCCGATCTCGTCACGCGCGATCCCAAGGATCCGCAGGCGGTCTACTTCGACGACAGCATCGATTCACTGTCCACCATCGTGCTGCCGCGCACGCGCAAGATCGTCCTCCCGCTCAGCACGGCCATCTACCCCGACTCCACGTACTTCGCCGCCGCGGGCGTGCCGAGCAAGGCGGAAACGATTTCGTTCTGGATCGCGCCCGATTCCACGCCAGGACACACCGGCGAGTACGCGCTGTTGCGCCGCGTCAACGACCGGCCGCCCAACATCGTGGCCACCGGACTGCTCATCACGCCGGGCGAACCGGTGTTCCGCTACTTCAAGACCGATTCGCTCGGGCGTGCCGTGGAGATCCCCACCTCCGCACTGCCGCTCATCCACACCGCGGCGATGCACGGTGATCCCTCCGACAGCGCGCGCTCCGCGCTCACCGACAGCGTCCGCCTGGTGCGGATGCACGTCGCGGGCACCTACGACGATCCCGACCGCGGGCGCGTGACGCGCACCGTGGACATCGGGATCCGCCTGCTCAATGCCGGGCTCGTGAAGCACAGCGCGTGCGGCGAGCCGCCGGTGGGCAGCGGCACGCTCACCGCCACGCCGGAGGCGGGCCCCCGGGTGGAGCTCACCTGGGATGCCGCAGTGGACGAGGCGGCAGGCGAGAAGGACGTCGAGCGCTACGCGCTCTATCGCCGTCTCTTCGGCGCCACCGATTGGGGCGAGCCATTCGCCAGCGTGGCCGCTGGACTGACCACCTACAGCTACGTCGACAATGCCGTCACATCCGGCGAGCAGTGGGAGTACGGGCTCGTCGCTCAGGACTGCACGCCCGCCAATTCGTCGCTCGTCGCAGCCGGCCCGGTGCTCATTCCATGACCCACCACGGCAGGCCGATCCCCAGCCGGAGTTCTTCCATGTCATGCCACCCACGTGTTGCACCGCGTCCAGCCGGCGCCACCGGCGCGCGACGCGGGTCCGCGCTCTTTCTCGTGCTCATCCTCACGCTGGCCGTGAGCGCGCTCGCCATGTCGGCCATCGTGCTCACCGCCCATACGACGCTCATCTCCAAGTACTTCCAGCGTGAGCGCGACTTCAAGTACGCGGCCGAGGCAGCGCTCGCGATGGCGAAGAGCCGTCTGGCGAACGATCCCGACGCGCTCCCCGACACGGGGTACGTCCAGCTCATGGCGGGCGGTGCGATCATCGGCGCGGATGGCAATCCGATCCCTGGGGTGAAAGTGGATCTCTATGCGGGGCCCACCGGCTCCACGAGCGGGCAGTTCGGCCGCTTTGCCAGCGTCGTGGCCGACGCGCGCGACGCCAGCGGATCGCGCTTCGTGCGCCGCCTGGAGCTGGCGCAGGAGAGCTTTGCGAAGTTCGCGTACTGGACGAATCACGAGTCCAACATGGGCGCCACCATCTTTTTTGGCGGTGGCGACGCGCTGTTCGGCCCGGTCTGGTCCAACGACGACATTCACATCGCCGCGAGCGGCGCCAAGTTCTTTGATGATGTGGGCACCGCGGGCGTAATCGTCGGAAAATCGTTCGGAACGTTCGCCAAGGGGTTTCAGGAGAACGTGAAGCCCATCACGCTGCCCACCAACACCACGCTGGCCCATCTGGCCGGCTACGCTGGGGCCGGACAACTGGCCTTCGACGCGCCAACCATGGGCGACGAGAGTACGGTGCTCATGCGCCTCGACTTCGTGGCCACCGACCTCGACGGCGCCAATGACTCCACCGACGTGGACGAAGGGTTCGTGCGTGTGTACGTGGCCAGGGCTGGGCAATTCGCCTGGCTGCGTGGGGACATGAACGACGACAACTGCGGCGACTGGCACCGCGACTCGCCCACCGGGCCGCTCAAGTTCTATCCCGCGTCGGTCCACCGCACGGGCAACGCCTGGTTCCTGCAGGATCTGACGGACGGCGGGATGACCAGCTCCGCCGCCAACAAGGAGGCGAAGAAGAGCTTTGCCCAGGTGATGCAGTCGCCCAACGCGCGGTGTTTTCCGGGCGGCGATCCGCATCTGGTGGCGATCGACCGCGCCGGCGCGCCCGGATACGGGACCGCGGATTGGGAGAAGGGTGGCGAGGACACCACCTTCACCGCCGACGGTGCACGCGGCACGTGGATCCGCTGGACGGGGCCGATCAATGCGCGCGTGGCCGTGCGCAGCGACGCGGCGTATCTCTTTCCGCTCTACCGCGGGCTCAACAAGGGCGTGAAGGGCGTGATCTACGTCAACGGGACAACGGCCGTGAGCGGCGTGCTCCGCGGACGGATCACGCTCTACGCCACCGGCGACGTGGTGTTCATCGACGACCTCCGCTACGCTACCGACCCCGCATCCGGGCGCTGCAGCGACATGCTCGGCATCATCGCCGGCAACAATGCCGTGGTGGCTGACAACGGGATCAACACGCCGCAGTTCGCCGGCACCTGGCGAAGCCTGGACGACAACGGCGACATGTTCATCCATGCCGTCATCATGGCGCTCAACACCTCCTTCCGTGTCGAGCACTACGGCGGCGGCCCCAGCGCCGGTGCCAAGTGCGGCACCACCACGTGGGGACGCGGCTGTCTGTACCTCACCGGCGGACTCATTCAGGAAGCGCGCGGCCCCGTGGGCCTGTTGAGCGGTCAGGGCTTCATCAAGCGATACAGCTACGACCGCTGCGTCCTCTCCACGCCGCCACCGTACTTCCCCACGACGGGGCGTTTCCTGGACAACCGCTACTACGAGATCGACCCGGTGCGGTTCGACGTCGCCAAGCTGTACCAGAGCCTCGTCCCCACGCCGTAGCGGTGGCGCGTCAGTAGTCCACCGTCACGCGCGTCTCCTCGCCGGCGCGCACGCGCACCGTCCGCGTGCGCGTGCCCAGCCGGTCGTGCCAGACGGTGAGTCGGTACGTGCCCGCCGGAACGGAGTCCAGCCGGAAGGTGCCGCTCCGCGCCGTCACGTCGAAATACGGTTGATCGAAGACGCGGATCCAGGCGCGCATCCACGGCTGCGTATCGCTGCTCACCTCGATCGTCTCCGCCCGCTGGAAAAGCCCGGTCACCGGCACCACCTGGCCGGCATCGGTCTGCCGAACCATCGCGAGCGTGCTGTCTCCCGGAGCGCGCCCAAAGCGCAGCCGCACCACTGCGGCATCCCCGCTCTTCACGTTGAGCGTGCCGCCCACGACCACCGCCTGCAGGTGCGGCTCCAGCGTGCAATCCTGGTGCGACAGCTCGAATCGGCGCGAGACAGGGAGCGGCTTTCCCTCGCGCGCGTCCAGCGACACCACCGCGCCCACCAGTCGCCCCCCATGCACCACCACCGCGGGGACGCGGAGCCGTGCGCCACAATCGCCTTCCGCGCCGATCGGAATGACGGTGGAATCGCGGTCCAACGAGCGGTCGGCGGTCACCAGCCCGGTCACCCGTCCCCAGTGCTCGAGCGGGCGCACCACGTAGGGGGGCGGCTCCGCAACGGCGACGTGGCTCCCACCGTCGCCCTCCGCGACGGTGCCGTTGCCCGACCCACACGCCACCATGCCCAGCAGTGCGGCCACGGCCAGCCACGCCGGCCACCATGCGAACGCACGCGCGACCTGTACGCCCGCAGCCCGGGCAGGGAGCCTCACCACCGCGTGAGCTCGACCGCCCGACCAAGTCGTGGGTGGGCCGCGCGGACGGCGCCCGTCACGCGCGGATGAGCTCTCGCTGGTAGTCGGCCGGCGTCACGACCAGCTTCCCGTCGCCCAGGTAGGCGTTCACCTCGCTTCGGACACCGATCTCCCCCGGGATGTAGACGCCGGGCTCGATCGAGAAACCCACCCCCGGCACGAGCACGCGCTCCTCGCGCGATTCCAGATTGTCCAGGTGCGGCCCGGACCCGTGCAGCTCGTGCGCGTCGATGGAGTGGCCGGTGCGATGCGTGAAGTACTGGCCAAAACCGCGCTCGACGATGACGCTCCGCGCCGCATCATCGCCCTCGGCGCCGCGCGTGGGCGTGCGATCGGCAGCGCGGCGCACGAGCAGCGCGATGGCCGCATCGCGGGCGTCGCGCACCGTCTCCCACACCGCCAGCTGGCGCGGCAATGGCTCGCCGAGCACGCCCATCCACGTCTGGTCGGCGTAGATCCCGCCCGGCTCGCGCGCCCAGAGATCGATCAGCAGCAGGTCGCCGCTGGCAATCTGGTGCGGGCGCGATGCGGAAGGCGCGTAATGCGGATTGGCCGCGTTGGCGCCCACGGCCACGATGGGGCCATGGTCGGTCTCCAGACCCTCGGCCTCGAACCGGTCCAGGATCCACTGCTGCAGCTCGTGCTCGGCCAGCGGGGCGCCGGCACGGATGGTCTTGCCGGCGTGGGCGATCGCCTCGCGCGCGGTGCGCGCCACGATTTCGGCCGCGCGCTCGTGCGACGCGAGCTCGGCGTCGGACCACACCGCGTAGAAGCGTGTGACGAGATCGGCCGACGACACCACCTCCGCGCCGGCGTTCCGCACCATCTCCAACACGCCTCCCGGCACACGGTCCAGATACGGCACCGCGTCGCCCGGCGAGTACTCCATCGCCACCCGCTTTCCGTTCACCAACCGTTTGACGGTGTCCTCAAGCGTCCGCCAGCTGCTGTAGACCTCCCGCCCCCACGCCTCCGGCCAATCGCGCCACGGGCCCTGCTCGATGGCGTGCGTCACCGCCACCGGCACCCCGTCGCGCGGAACGAGCGCGAAGACGCGGCGCGTGACCATGCCGCGCAGGCCGAGTACGGCGGCCGCGATGGCATTGGCCCCATGAAAATCGTAGAGCAGCCAGCCGTCCAGATCGCCATCGGCCAGCATGCGCTGCAGCGCGGGGAGCGTGTCGGGAGTGATCACGAGAATGAGCTCGAGGAAACAGCGGGAGCTTCGGCTTCCGCCGCGCCTCCGCGGGGAATCGGACGCCACTCGGCGCGCCACTCGCATACCCCTTCCTCGCGCGCGGCGCAGTGCACGTGGTCCACCGTACCGCCGCTCACCGCGTACAGGCGGAGCAGCTCGTGCAGACACGACTCGTAGTACACGCACCCCACGCTGCGCGGCGCGCGAGGGAAGACGGACCCCTCGGGCGCGCCATGCGCATCGGGGGAGGCTGTGGCCGGCATCGCCGCCGATGGGCTGTAGAGCGTGACCGGATCGGCGACGTCGAGCAGGACGTATGGTCCCACGCGCCGGACGGTGCCGTTGAGATACTGCGCGGCGATGGTGCGGATCCGGCGCAGCGCGAGCGGGCGCGCGAGCAGCGCCGGCAGCGTCTCCACCAACTGGCGCGTGAGCGGCGCGGTGTCTTCGTAGACCTGGCGCGCCAGCTCCCGGCCGGCCGCTCGAAACACCGACTCGGCATCGCTGCGTCGCCCAATGAGCTTGGCGATGCCGGACACCTCGCCGTAGTCGGCGCGCTGTCCCTTGCGCGCGGCGGCGCTGAAACGGCGGATCTGCGCGTAAACCGTCTCGCTCAGCCCCAACCGCTTGTTGCGCAACTCGGGCACGAACTCGGCGTCCAGCTCATCTTGCGGGGAGTCCACACGGCGAACGGCGTCGAGGAGGGTGAGCGGAACGAGCGCGTGGACCGGCGTGGGCGGCATCTGCTGAGAGGAGGGAGTGGGGCAGAGCCCAACCTAACCGCGCCCCCCCGGCGCATCAAGCCGATGCGCGACGAGCGGGAGCACCCAACGGGAGCAGCCAATGGGAACGGCCATCGGGAGCGTGCGCGGAACGTCCAGCGGGCCCGTCCCTGCGGGGACGCCCCATGGGAGCAGCTCTGCGGGAACGTCCCGTGGGAGCGTCCCATGGGAACATCCTCGCGGCACGAGAGGTTCAGAGGGTGGATCGCGGATGCCGCTCCCGTTGCGGGGTTGCGGCCGCCGCAAGGCGCGGCACAGCTTTGGATTGCGCTTGGCACGGTGACAATGGGCACAGAACGCTCCGGCATGAACGACAACACGAGCGACACGGGCGCGTCGCTTCCGTGCACCTGCGCGGAGGCGGTGGAGCGCGTGTACGAGTTCTTGGACGGCGAGCTGACGCCGGAAGTCGACGAGCAGATCCGTCGTCACCTGCAGGTGTGCGCCCGGTGCCATCCGGCCTTTGAATACGAGCGGGTGTTCCTGCGCTTTCTCGAGCAGCGGTGTGTCATCGAACGGGCTTCGCCGGAGCTGCGACGCCGGATCATGGACGCGTTGCTCGAGGAAGAAGCCGCACGCGGGCAGGGGTAAAGGCGCGGGCTCCGCGGTCGGCACCCGTTGTGCGCGCGGCGGCGGGGCGCGGCGAAAGCGGGCAGACCCGCGCGGGCGTGGAGGCCGTCGTTTGGACGGCTCGCGGCATGCAACTTTCATCCGATGGTGGTGTCGAACTGCACGTCCTTGCCCAGGAGCCGCCGCATGCCGCTGCACCGATCGCGACCGGGCGCTTCACGTGTCCTCGCGCGCGCGTTCGTTACGCTGGCCCTCGCCGCCTCCACAGCGTGTGGGGGAGACGTCGTGCTGGGCCTTCGCACGGGCACGCCGGGCACGGGAGGCGGCTCCGGCTCACCGGACCGGGCGCCGGAGCTCATCGGACGGTGGACGCACACCGTGATCTTCAACACCATGAACTCCGTACAGTCGTCGGAGACGGTGTGGGAATTTCGTGCGGACGGCGGCGCTATCCGGACGGTGACGATACTCGACCTCACCTCAGGTGTTGGCGACGTGATCACCAGCGTGGGAACGTGGCAGACGAGCGGTGGGGTGGTGACGATCACCTTCCTGCCGCCGGACTTCGGCTCGGTGAGCTTTGGCTTCCAGCTCTCCGCTGGCGGGGGGATCCTCACGCTGGGTGGCACCGTGTTCCAGCGCGCGTGACGGCGCGCCAGGCAGCGCGGGCACCAGCGCGCGGCAGGGCAGCGCGGTGATCGACAGCGATGTCGTGATTGTGGGCGCCGGCCCGGCCGGGTGCGCCACCGCACTCGCTCTGGCCGCGCACGGCGTGCGCGCCACGCTGCTCGACCGCGCGGCTTTCCCGCGCGACAAGCCGTGCGCGGAGTATCTGAGCCCGGAGGCGTCGCGCGTACTGGCATCGCTGGGCGCGCTCGACGAGGTGGAAGCCGCGGGGCCGGAGCATCTGGCCGGGATGATGGTGCGCTCGCCCGCCGGCGCCCGCATGGTGGGAGACTTTCACGGCGCGCATCCGTTCCCCGCCTTTCGCGATCGAGGGCTGGCCCTACCCCGGCGCGTGTTCGACGCCATCCTGGTGGATCTTGCGCGGCGCGCGGGCGCCACGGTGGAGGAGCGTACGCAGGTGATGGACTTGCTGCGCGACGCGCGCGGCGCGGTGTGTGGGGTGCGCGAGCGGAGCGCCATCGGGGCCGTGCGCGAGCGTCGGGCACGGCTGGTGGTGGGCGCCGACGGACTGCGCTCGGTGGTCGCACGGCGCGCCAACCTGTCGCACGTGGCACCGCGCCCGCGCCGGATCGCGATGGTGGCGCACTACCGCGGTGTCCGCGGCATCGGTGAGCACGGGGAGATGCACGTAGAGCGCGACGGCTACGTGGGGATCGCGCGTGTGGCGAGCGAGTGCTACAACGTGTCGCTCGTGGTGCCGGCGGGGCGCGTACGCGATGCGCGCGTGTCCCCCGACGCGTTCATGACCGGCTGGTTGCAGTCGCATCCGCGCGTGGCGCCCTGCTTCGCCGCCGCCGAGCGCGTGGCGGCCGTGCGCGCTACGGGTCCGTTCGCCTCGCAGGCGCGCCGCGCGTGGGCGCCCGGGGTGGCCCTGGTGGGCGACGCCGCCGATTTCTTCGACCCGTTCACGGGGGAGGGCATCTACGCCGCCCTGCGCGGCGGCCAGATGCTCGCCACGAGCACGCTCGCCCTGCTGGAGGAGCGCACGGCGCGGGCCGAGCACGCGGTGCTCCGCGCGTACGACCAGGAGCGACGCCGCGTGTTTGGCGGCAAGTGGAAGGTGGAGCGGCTGGTAGGGCTCGCCGTCGCATGGCCCGCTCTCATGAATCGCGTCGTGGGGTCGCTCCAGAAACACAAGGACATGGCCGACCTGTTCGTCGGCGTGGCGGGGGATTTCGTCCCCGCGCGCGTGGTGCTGAGCCCGCGCTTTCTCGCCGCGCTGCTTCTGCCCGCCACCTGGCACCACCCGGATCTCCACGCGGCTCTCCCGCACCGCCCGTGACCATGGACTCCGTGGATGCCGCCACCTTTCGCAGCGTGCTCGGCCGCTTCGCTTCCGGCGTCACCGTGGTAACCGCGCGCGATGCCGACGGCATGGATCACGGGATGACGGTGAGCGCTTTCTCGTCGGTGAGCCTCGATCCGCCCCTCGTCCTCGTGTGCGTGGAACACGACGCCACCATGTATCCGGTGCTCCAGGCCGTGTCGTCGTTTGCGGTCAACATCCTGAGCGCCGATCAGGAGCACATCTCGCGCGCCTTTTCGGAGCGCGAGACGGACCGCTTTGACGGCATCGGCTTCACGCGCGGGCTCACCGGCGCGCCCCTGCTCGACGACGCGCTGGCGCTTCTGGAGTGTACCATGCAGGACCGACACGCGGGCGGCGATCACACGATCTTTGTGGGCCGGGTGGCCGCGGCGCGCGCGCTGCAGGGGCGGCCCCTGCTCTACTACCGGGGAGGCTATGCGCAACTCGAGCGGTGACGCCGGCGCGCCCGCGGTGGTGGCTACCCCCTCGCCCACCGCCGCACGCGTGACACCGCCCGCGGCACGGCCCGCGGCATGGGGAGCGCGCGCTCACCGCTTTGCTCCCGCGCGGCGCGAGGGGTTCGAGCATCTGGACGATCCCGCGCTCTCCCCTGCCCTCCGCCGCCGCTCGGTGCGCGACATCGTGTGCGCGAACGTGCTCTTTGGCGGCACGCGCGCCGCCCTTCTCGAGCTCGACCGTGTGATCGCCGAGACCCGCGCGTCCACGCTCACGCTGCTCGATGTGGGCACCGGGGCGGGCGACATTCCCTATTGCCTGCGCGCGCGCGCCGCGCGGCGGGGCGTGACGCTGCACACGTTCGGGCTCGACTGGAGCGAGGTGCTGGCGCACGGCGCCCGGAGCGACGAGCTTCCCACCGCGTGCGGCTCGGCGATGGCGCTCCCCATCCGCGACCACAGCGTGGACGCCGTCCTGTGTTCGCAGCTGCTCCACCACTTCGACCACGCCGGCGCGGTCGCCGCTCTCCGCGAGATGCATCGCGTGGCGCGGCACCGGGTGATCGTCTGCGACCTGCGGCGCAGCCGCGCTGCGGTGGCCGGCATCTGGCTGGCGTCCTTCCCGCTGCGCTTCCACACCATCACACGCCACGATGCCGTCGCCTCGGTGCGCCGTGGATTCACGCGCGGCGAGATCGCGTCGCTGCTCGCCCTCGCCGGCGGCACCCGCGTCTCCGCGCGAGAGCGGCTAGGGTTCCGCGTCACCGCCCTCTCGGCGCCAGCCAACGGCTCAGGCGGTGCCCCGGAGCGCGCCCGTGCCGCGGCCACGGACAGCGCCGCGCCCGATGCCGCGCCCGTGGCGCTTGGACCCATGCCTACGGACCGGCGCATGCAAACGGTGGACGAGCGTTTGGTCCGCGCGACGCCGAACGCCATCTTCGAACTGGCGCGTTCGGTGGAGCGGTGGCCCGAATGGCTGCCCCATTACCGCCTGGTGCGGATGCACACGCATGCGGCAGACGGCGGCGGAGTGGTGGAGATGGCGGCGTGGCGCGACTTTGGCCCCGTGCGCTGGCCCACCTGGTGGATGTCGGACATGGAGGTGGACCACGCGCGCCCCGCGGTGCGCTATCGGCACGTGCGCGGCATCACGCGGGGGATGGACGTGGAATGGCGCTTCGACGCCCTTCCCGGCGGCGGGGGGACCCGCGTACGAATCGTGCATGTGTGGAATGGCCCATCCTGGCCATTGATCGGAGGGATCGCGGCCATCCGGGTCATCGGGCCGCAGTTCATCCACGCTATCGCGTCACGGACACTCGCCGGGCTCGCGGCGATGGCCGAACGAGGGTAGCCGACAGCAGCAGCACCGCGGACGCGCGACGACGCGGGTCTATCACAGGGTGAGGAGGCTTCGTGTACGACAGAAGACGGGTGGCAGTGACCGGCGTCGGCGTCATCACGCCAATCGGAACCACGCAGGAACATTTCTGGACGGGGCTCCGCGCGGAGCGGTCGGCCGTGCGCACGATCACGCGCTTCGACCCGTCTCCCTTCCGCAGCCACGTGGCCGCGGAGGTGCCGGACTTCGACCCGCTCGATTTTCTGGAGCGGAAGCGCGCCAAGCGCCTCGACCGGTTTGGACAGTTCGCCGTCTCGGCCGCCCGCCTGGCGCTCCAGGACGCCGCACTCGACATCGCCCACGAGGACCGCGAGCGCGTAGGCTCCATGATGGGAAGCGCGCTCGGCGGCGTGGGCTACGCCGAGGAGCAGTGCAGCCGCTTCTACACGGGCCGGCTGCAGGATGTCGATCCCGCCATCGCCCTCATGGTCTTCGCCGGCGCGGCCAGTTGCAACATCGCCATCGAGTTCGGCGCGTACGGACCCAACAGCACCAACGCGATGAGCTGCGCTTCGGGGACCATCGCGATTGGCGAAGGATTCCGGCAGATCCGCGACGGCTACGCCGACGTGATGATCTGCGGCGGCGCGGAAGCGCCGCTGTGGCCGCTGTGCTACGGTGCGTTCGCGCTCATCCGCGCCATGTCCACCCGCAACGACGATCCGGCCAGTGCGTCACGGCCGTTCGACGCGGCGCGCGACGGCTTCGTGATGGGCGAGGGAGCCGCGGTGCTCATCCTGGAAGAACGGGAGCGCGCGGTGGCGCGCGGCGCCCGCATCTACGCGGAGATCCTGGGATACGGGATGTCCAACGACGCCTATCACATGACCGCACCGCGCCCCGACGGGTCGCAGGCCACGCGGTCCATGCGTCACGCGCTGGCCGATGCGGGCGTGCAGCCGCACGAAGTGCAGTACGTCAACGCGCACGGCAGCTCCACTCCGCTCAATGACAAGACGGAGACGGTGGCCATCAAGGCGCTGTTCGGCGAACAAGCGTACCGCATTCCGGTGAGCGGCACCAAGGGCTACTACGGCCACGCCCTGGGCGCCTCCGGTGCGATCGAGGGCGCCATCTGCGCATTGAGCCTCGAGCGCGGGTGGATTCCACCCACGGTGAACCTCCATACCCCCGACAGTGCGTGCGATCTGGACTTCATTCGCGACACCGGCCGCCAGGCGAACGTGGACGTGCTGCTCTCCAACTCGTTCGGCTTTGGCGGGATCAACGCCGCGCTGGTGATGGGGCGCGAGCGCTAGCTCACGGACCGCCGGTAAGGGCCCGGGTGAGCGCGGTGTGGATGGAGCGCGCCAGCGCCCGGTCATCCGCCACGGGATGCGCCTTCCGCCACGCGGCGAGACGGATCACGGCCTTGGCCATCACGGCGTGCCCTCCCGCGCTGCCGTAGCGCCCGAACGCGTCGTGCAGCCGCTCCCCCAGCGCTGTTTCCGGGCGAAGCGCACGCGTGCTCATGACGACGTTGCGACCAAACACGCCCGAGACCGCGGACACGGAAGCGTCGTCGATGCCCAGGCAGAATTCGGCCAGTTGCGCCACAATGTGCTCCTCCGAAGCGGGGAGCCTCCCCAGATGAACGTACGCCAACCCGCGCTGCACGCGCACGCGCTCCAGCGCCCGCCCAAAGCGCGCCAGCGAGCGGTACGAGTACGACGGATGCTGGATGCGCCGCAGCGCGGCGTGGTCCGCGCGCGTGAACAGCAGCGCGAACATCTGGAGATCCTTCTCGCTGGCCGACCGCGAGAGCGACTTGGTGTCGGTGATGATGCCGTACAGGAGCGCGGTGGCCACGGGGCGCGTGAGCGCGTCCTCGCCGGCCGACAGCAGATACTCGGCGGCCATCGTCGCGCTCGCACCGTAGCTGGTGCGCACGTCGCGGTACGTCGCCCGGTACGGCGCCGTGGTGGGATGATGGTCGATCACGGCCGCCACCTCGGGCAGCGCGTCGCCAAAGTACGGCGGCTGCACATCCACGAGCACGAGCGGCTGGAGACGACGGAGCTCCGCCGTCCGCACGTGGCGCACCACGATGCCGAGCTCGGCGATGAGCCGCCGGTTCTCCGGCCGCGTCACCTGCCCGCACGTGACAATCGGCGCGCGGTCGGCGCCGAGCGCGAGCGCCTGGCGAAGCGCCACGGCGGACGCGAGCGCGTCCGGATCGGGGTCGTGCTGGACCAAGAAGGCGCAGTGGCGCGCGCCGTGCAGCGCGCGTCGGAGCTGGCGCACGCGCCGGCGGTTCGCGGCGCGCTCGAGCACGTGTTCGATGGCCTCGCCCAGCAGCACGCCCTCGTCCAGCCACGTGATGGCCTCACGCGTACGCGGCCGGCGGCGGGCGCGGCCGTGGTCGATCACCAGGACCGCGGCCTGGGGGAGTGCGCGACACACGACGCGCGCAAGCGACGCCGCCCGCGTCTCGCTCGTCAAGTCCACCACCGCGATCGCGCCCGTTCCGCGCAGCGGCAGGTACGTGTCCGTGGCCGTCGGATCGCCCCGCACCGGCTGGGACCATCGTGGCGGCTGCGCGGCGTCGCCCGTCCACAGGTACAGCGAACGTCCCCGCAAGGCGGTGCGCGCGAGCACGCGGTAGCGCTCGGGCTGGTCGGTGACGAGCAGGACGGGCGACAGCGCGGCGGACGCGGGCGGCGCCGGCCGGCCGTCGGTGTTCCGCGTCGCGCGGCGTGCACCGGACGGCGCTCTCTTGCCCCGCTTGCCTGCACTCTCTACCTTGGCCGCGGCCTTCCGCTTCACCGACACCTCCCCAAACCACGGAACCCCATGCGAGATCCGATCCGGCACTTCGCCGCCGAATTCGTGGGCACCTTCGCGCTGGTCTTCGTCGGTGGCGGCGCGATCTTTCTCACCCTGATTCCCGGCGCCAACATCGGCCTCGTGACCGTGGCCCTCGCGCACGGCCTCATCTTGGGCGTCATGATTACGGCGACCATGCGCATATCGGGCCACCTGAATCCGGCCGTGACGTTCGGCTTCATGGTCACGCGCCGCATCGAGCCCATGATGGCCGGCGTGTACCTGATGGCGCAACTCCTGGGCGCCATCGCCGCCGCGTACCTGCACAAGCTGCTCATTCCGGCGCAGCTCTACCAGGACGCACTGGGCGGCATCCAGACGGTGGCGAGCACGGTCACCTCCACGCAGGCGTATTTCCTGGAAGCGATCGGCACCTTCTTCCTGGTGTTCGTGGTGTTCGGCACCGCCGTGGACGAGGACGCGCCGCGTGTGGGCGGATTCGCGATCGGCCTCACGCTCACGGCGGTCATCCTCGCCATCGGTCCGCTCACCGGTGCGTCGGTCAATCCCGCGCGTTCGTTCGGGCCGGCCGTTGCGTCGGGGAACTTCGCGGGCAATCTCATCTACTGGCTCGGTCCGCTGCTGGGTGGAGGAGCGGCGGCGCTCCTCTACGATGGGCTCTTCTTACGGCGTGGGGTGGAGCCGGTGGATCACGGTCCGCTCGAGCCGGTGTAGCTACGGACCGACCGCCAGATACGTCGCCTCGTAGCGCGCGATGGCCTCACTCACGATGGCCATCGCGCGCTCGCTTTTTTCCCACCCGATGATCTCCACGCGCCGCCCCTCGAGATCCTTGTAGATGGCGAAGAAGTGCTCGACCTCCTTCAGGTAATGCTGGGCGATGTCGGCGATGTCGAAGAACTCCGCCCAGTAGGGATCGTTGACGGGCACCGCCAGGATCTTGTCGTCCGGCTCGCCGCGGTCGAGCATGCGCAGCACGCCAATGGGCCGCACGTCAATGTGGCAGAGCGGAAACGTGGGCTCGTTGATCAGCACCAGGATGTCGCACGGATCGTTGTCTTCGGCGAGCGTGCGCGGGATGAAACCATAGTCGCCGGGATAGTGCACGGCCGAGTAGAGCACGCGGTCCAGGCGCATCTGCCCGGACTCCTTGTCCAGCTCGTACTTGTTGCGGCTCCCTCGCGGAATCTCGACGATGGCCGTCACCTCATCCGGCGGGTGCCGCCCGGGAGGGACATCGCGCCAAGGGTGGATCATGCGGCTCCGTGCGCGCTCCCAACCGTGTCCGACGCCTCGTCGCGCGACATGGTGCCCTTGTACGCCATCGGCTCCTCCGTCACGCCAAAATTGAGCGACGCGAGTTGCGCGATCCGGCGCATGGCCTCGTCGTCGAGCCGCGGGAGGTCGCTCGCCGCCGCGAACTCGGCCAGCTGATCCATGCCGTAGATGTTCGGGAGCGTGGTGACGACACGCGGCTCCGCCAGCAGCCACTGCAGCGCCGCCTGCCCCAGCGTCATGCGCGCGGTCAGGAAGTCGAGCGTCCGCACCTTCTGCACCCCGTTCACGAGCCACGACCGCGGACGGTGACGGCGGTGATCGTTCTCCGCAAACACGGTGTCTTCGGTGTACTTTCCCTCCAGCATGCCCGACGCGTGGGTGACGCGGATGTTGAAACAGCAGTTGGGTGCGTGCTCGCGCGCGGCCTCGATCATCGCCGTCCCCGGATGCTGCTCGAGGATGTTCCAGATCATTTGGATCGTCTGGATGTCCGGCTCGCGCTCCGTCAGCTCCACGGCCTCGTACAACCATCCGATGGCCGGCCCGAAGGCCGCCCCCCACACGCGGATCTTCCCCTCCGCGCGCAGCGCGCGCAGCGTCTCCCAGATCTCCGCGTCGCGCACGTGTTCCATCTTGACGTTGTGGAGCTGGAGGACGTCGATGTAGTCGGTCTCCAGGCGCTGCAGCGATTGCTCCACGGCGTGGCGCATGTACTCCGCGTCGAAGCGCTGTGGCAGCTCCCGTTGGCCGCGGCGCTCCTCGCGCGCGCGGTCGTCGTAGATGTCGTAGCCGATCTTCGTGGCGTACACCACCTCGTGCCGACGGCCTTGGAACGCCAATGCCAGCTGGCGTTCGCTGCGCCCGTTGCCGTACGTGTCGGCAGCGTCGAAGAACGTGACGCCGTGCTCGTCGTGGGCGGCGCGCAGCATGGCCACCGCTTCCTCATCCGTCTTGTCCCCCCACCATCCGGTGGAGATGGTCCAGCAGCCAAAACCGACCTCGCTCACCGCCAGGTCGGTTCCGGGAAAGGTGCGATAGTGCATGTGGGCTCTCCTACACGTCCGGCCGTGCGGCGCGGAGCACGCGCGCGGCATCGAGGGCGAAGTACGTGATGATCATGTCGGCGCCGGCGCGCCGGATGCCCAACAGCGACTCGAGCATCGCGCGCTCGCGGTCGATCCATCCCCGCGCGGCCGCCGCTTCTATCATAGCGAACTCGCCACTCACCTGATAGGCGGCGAGTGGGTAGCCCGTGGCCTCCTTGATTCGCGCGACAATGTCCAGATACGGGCCAGCCGGCTTCACCATGATCGCGTCGGCCCCCTCCTGAATGTCCAGCCGCACTTCCCGCAGCGCCTCGCGCGCGTTGGCCGGATCCATCTGATAGCCGCGGCGATCGCCTGAGCGCGGCGTCGACTCCGCCGCCTCGCGAAAGGGTCCGTAGAACGCCGACACGTACTTGGCCGAGTACGCGAGAATCCCCACATCGGCGCACCCCGCGCGGTCGAGCGCGCCGCGGATGGCGCCCACGCGCCCGTCCATCATGTCGCTCGGGGCCACCAGGGTCGCCCCCGCCTGCGCGTGCACCACCGCTTCCTCGGCCAGCAGGCCGAGTGTCTCGTCGTTGTCCACTTCGCCGTCGCGCAGGATCCCGCAGTGGCCGTGATCCGTGTACTCGCACAGGCAGACGTCGGTGATGACCACGAGATCGGGCAGCTCCTTGCGGAGGGCGCGCACCGCACGGGGCACCGGACCGTCGGGATCGCGCGCCGAGGTGCCGGTGGCGTCCTTGCGGTGGGGGATCCCGAACAGGAGCACCCCGCCCAGGCCCGCCTCCGCCGCCGCGCGCGCGTCGCGCATCATCTCGTCCACCGACGTCTGCGCGACGCCGGGCATGGCCTCCACCGGCCGTCGGACGCCGGAGCCGGAGCGCACGAACAGCGGGAGGATGAGCTGCGACGCATCCAGTCGCGTTTCGCGCACCAGAGCGCGGAGCGCCGGCGTGCGACGAAGCCGGCGTGGACGGTAGTGGGGGAAGCGGGGCATGGGGGGAAGGATACGTGGTGTCGCGGCGCGTCGCGAGGATCACTCCGGCTGCGGCGCCGGCACCCGCTCCATCCCCCGGAGATCTGCCAGGATCTCAGCGCCCCCGCGCCGGAGCAGCTCCTCCGCCAGCACCGCACCGCTCCGCGCGGGGGCCGCGCCGTCCACCGGCTGCTCGCCGCGCACGAGCCGCGTGCCACGCACATCGGCGATGAGCGCGTGCAACACGCTCCCCGTCCGCGAGGGAAGCACCAGCGCCCCAATGGGCACCTGACACCCTCCCTGCAGCGCGGCCAGGAGCGCGCGCTCGGCGGTCACGGCGGAGCGCGTGGGCGCGTGGTCGAGCGGCGCGAGCAGCGTGGCCATGCGCGCGTCGCCCGCGCGCGCCTGCACGGCCACCGCTCCCTGCCCCGCCGCCGGGAGCCACGCGGGCGCATCCAACCACGCGTCGATCCGCTGCTGCACATCCAGACGCTTGAGCCCGGCGCCCGCCAGGATGGCGGCGTGCACGCGCCCGTCGTCCACCTTGCGGAGCCGTGTCGGGACGTTGCCGCGCAGCTCCACCACCTCGAGGTCCGTGCGCAGGTGCAGCAGTTGCGCGCGGCGGCGCAGGCTGGACGTTCCCACGCGCGAGCCACGCGGAAGATCGGCGATCGCTTCGGCCACGATCGTGTCGTTCACCACCAGCACGTCGCGCGGATCCTCACGTTCCAGGATGGCGACCACCGGAAGCTCGGCCGGCAGATCCGTGGGCAGATCCTTGAGCGAATGGACGCAGCAGTCCACCTTGCCGGCCGATAGCGCACGCTCCAGCTGGGCGGTGAACAGTCCCTTGCCGCCGATGGCGCTCAGCGGCTGGTCGAGCTTCCGGTCTCCCGTGGTGCGAAAGGTCACGAGCTCCGTCGCCGTGCCCTGCACCTGGAGTCGGCGCTGGACCATCCGCGCCTGTCGGAGCGCGAGCTCGGAGCCGCGCGTGGCAATGCGTACGATGTCGCCGCTGCGCTCGCTGTCGCCCGAGCCATCGCGCGCGCGCGGGGCACCGGCGCTACCGGCGCCCCTGGCGGTCTGCGCTCCGCGCGGGCGGGCCGTCATGCGCTGTGCCCCACGGCGTCGACCACCGCCTCCACCAGTGCGTCGATGGTGGCCTCTCTCGCCTCACCGCGAAGCGCGATGCCCATTTCGCGCGCCGTCTCGCTGGTGACGGGGCCGATCGAGACGGCGCCCACGCGCGCCGCGCGCGCTGCCCCCACGCCCTCCACGAAGAACCGCACCGTGGAGCTGGACGTGAAGGTCACCAGATCCACCGTCCCCGCATCGATCGCCGCCGTCACCTCGCCCAGCGCGGTCGCGTCGGACACGGTGCGATACACGCACACGTCTTCCACCAACGCGCCCACCTCGCGGAGCTTGGCGGGGAGCGTTTCACGCGCGCTCTCTCCGCGGACGAACAACACACGCGCGCCGCCGAGCACGCACCGCTCCGCCATCGCCCGGGCCAGCTCCGCCGCCTCGAACTTGGCGGGCACGATGTCGGCGGCCAGCCCGCGCGCGAGGAGCGCGTCGGCGCTGGCCGGTCCCACGGCGGCAACCTGCACGGGCGCGAACGCGCGCGCATCGCGCCCCGCCGCGCGCACCACATCCCACAAATGCGTCACCGCATTCTGGCTGGTGAAGACCACCCAATCGTACGAGGGGAGCTCCGCGACGGCGCGATCCACCTCCGCGCCGCGCACGGGTTCCACGCGGATGCTCGGCGCCTCCAGCACCTCGGCGCCCAGCGCGCGCAGGCGCGCGCTCAGCTCCGACGCCTGCGCGCGGGCGCGCGTGACGATCACGCATCGGCCGGAGAGCGGGCGCTGCTCCCACCAGGCGATCTCGTTTCGCAACGCGGCCACGTTGCCCACGACGGTGATGGCGGGAGCGGCGATACCGGCCGCCGCCGCACGATCGACGATCGTCTCCAGGGTGCCCGCGACCGTACGCTGGCGTGGATACGTGCCCCACTCCACCACGGCGGCCGCCGTGTCCGCGGGCCGGCCGCCACGGAGCAGAGCGTCCACGATGGGGCCCAGCCGGCCGACGCTCATGTACAGCACCAGCGTCCCCCCCGCGCGCGCGAGCGCACCCCAGTCGGTGTTGCTCTCCGGCTTGGTGGGATCCTCGTGGCCGGTGACGAAGGTGACCGACGTCGCCACGCCGCGGTGGGTGACGGGAATGCCGGCGTACGCGGGCGCCGCGATGCCCGCCGTCACGCCGGGAACGACCTCGAACGGAATCCGCGCCGCCGCCAGCGCCTGCGCCTCCTCGCTGCCGCGGCCGAACACGAACGGATCACCGCCTTTGAGGCGGACCACGCGTTTCCCCTCACGCGCGAGTCGGAGGAGCAGGTCAGTGATGTCCTCCTGCGGTGTCGAAGGGGCGCCGCCGCGCTTCCCCACGTAGTACACCGCCGGTGCTATCTTGCAGTCGGGCGCCACGGGGCACAGGATGTCCGCGTTGACCAGCGCGTCGCAGACCACCGCGTCGCAGTCCGCCAGCAACTCGCGCGCGCGGAGCGTGAGCAGTCCCGGATCGCCGGGCCCCGCACCCACGAGGTACACAATGCCTCCCGCGCGGGGCGAGGGTGTGGCTGAAGCGGACATCCACGCAAGATGCCCGTCCGCGAAGGCAAACTCAACGGCACGCCGTCCACGGGCTCGCCGGCCGATCACTCGTCAGTTCATGGAGGAACCACCCGCGCGCGCCGAATCCGGTTCCACCCATACTCACTCCACAGCAGCCGCAGCGGCGCCGCGTACGGTGCTCCTCGGGTGCTCGTTCTCCGGGCTCGCCCTGCTCGGACAACTCGTCCGCGCGCGCGGGGTGTTTCGCGCCGGCGAGATGACGGTCGTCGAGCCGCGCACGCATCACAGCTACCTGCCGCTCGCGCACGAGGCGGTAGGCGACGATCAATCACTCTACGCACTCCGGCTTCCGCTCGAGCCGCATCTCGCGTCGCTCGGAGCGCGCTGGCACGCGTGCGTGGCAACGCGCGTGGATGCTGCCCGGCGGGTGGTGCATCTCGAAGGGGGCACGGAGGTGGAGTACGACCGCCTGGTGATCGCGGTGGGCGGCGAACGTGACGTGCCTGAGGACATCCGGAGTGACGGACGCGTGATGCCCGCGCGAGAGGTGGAGGATGCGCTGGCGATTCGACAGCGCTTGCGCGTGCTGCACGCCACCCGCTCCGGGATGGTCCGGGTGGTGGTCGTGGGCGCGGGTCCGTCGGGCGTGGAATGGAGTGCGGCGCTCGCCAGCACCCGGATCGACGGCGCGCGAGTGACGGTCACGCTCATCGAGCGCGCGCAACGCATTCTCCCCGACGTGCACTACCTTGCGGCGCGACGCGTGCGCGGCGTGCTGGGCGAGCTGCGGGTGGAGGTCCTCGCGGGGCGAGCGGTGCGCACGCTCGACGGCGACCGCCTGGTGCTGGACGAGGGAATCGCCATTCCCTTCGATGTGGCCGTGTGGACGGCCGGCGTGCGTCCGCCACCGCTCATCCGCACGCTGGGGTTCCCGTGCACGCCCGACGGTCACCTGGCGGTCACGCCGCGACTTGCCGTGGCTGGCGCCGGCCAGGTGTACGCCGCAGGGGCCGTGGCCCGCGTGGTGCCGCCCGAAGGCCGGTCGCGCAACGACGCGCAGTACACGCGCGACGCCATCCATCAGGGCGTGTATCTCGCACGCCGACTCAGCGACGGCCTGCCGCCGGAGAGCGGGGCGGTGTACAAGGCGAAACGGACGTTGCCCTGCCCGCTGTCGCTGGGCGCACGCCGCGGGGTGATCGTCTACGGCGCGCAATGCGTGGAATCGCGGATCATCGGCGTGGCGCGCCGCGCGGCCGCGGCGCTCTATCTGGCGCGGCTGCAGCGCGCTGCCGCGCGGAGCCGTGCCCGAGCGGAGAGCTCGTAGCCGAGCGAGATGCACCGGCGCATCGAGCGCGCTGGCGTCGAGGCGCTCCACGCCGAGCATCTGCGCGAGCGCACCTCCCCGCGGGCTCCTGACGCCCCGCGCGGCGGCCCGCGCCCCACCTACCGCCCCGCGCGCTCGCGGCGTATGATGGCAGGGCGCCCGCGCGTCGTACCGGGCCCGCTGTCGATCCCCTCCGCACACCGAGGTCCTGCATGCGTCCGTCCACCGCCTGGATGCTCGCCGCCGTCTCCGGCATCGTCGTCTTCCCCGCCGCCGCCGGCACACCGCCCACCCTCCGCGGCTACACGGCCGCAACGTCACGCGCCGAGCGGGACTGGGAAAGCAAACTCCGCGCGATCCCTAGCCCGGATCGGCTCCGCGAGAACATGCGCCTCCTCTCGGCGCGCCCGCACCACGTGGGCTCGCCCTACCAGCAGCAGAATGCGCAGTGGCTGCTCGCACAATTCCAGTCGTACGGATGGGACGCGCACATCGAGAGCTTCGACGTGCTCTTCCCCACGCCGCGCGAGCGGGTGGTTGAGCTGGTGGCGCCCACCCGGTTCGTGGCGCAGCTGCGCGAGCCCGTGGTGCGCGTCGATCCCACGTCGTCGCAGCAGAACGAACAGCTCCCCACCTACAACGCGTACTCGGCCGATGGCGACGTCACCGCACCGCTGGTCTACGTGAACTACGGCGTGCCCGACGACTATGAAGAGCTCGCCCGGCGCGGCATCTCGGTCAAGGGCGCGATCGTGATCGCGCGCTATGGCGGATCGTGGCGCGGGATCAAGCCCAAGCTGGCCGCGGAGCACGGCGCGGTGGGTACGCTCATCTACTCCGATCCGCGCGACGACGGCTACGCGCCGGGCGAGGTGTTCCCCAACGGGCCGTACCGGCCCAGGGAGGGCGTGCAGCGCGGGAGCGTGATGGACATGCCCACCTATCCGGGCGATCCGCTCACGCCGGGAGTGGGCGCCACCAAGGATGCGCACCGGCTCGCGGTGAAGGACGCGCCGACCCTCACCAAGATCCCCGTCCTTCCCATCTCCTACGGGGACGCGCAGCCGCTGCTCGACGCGCTCGGCGGCCCCACCGTGCCGGAGAGCTGGCGTGGCGCGCTGCCGATCACCTATCACATCGGCCCCGGACCGGCGCGCGTGCACCTGCGCGTGAAATCCGACTGGAACATGCGCACCATCCACGATGTCATCGCGCGCCTTCCGGGAAAGGAAGCGGCCGACCAGTGGGTGGTGCGGGGCAACCACTACGACGCCTGGGTGAATGGCGCCGAGGATCCCATCTCCGGCCAGGTGGCGCTGCTGGAGGAGGCACGCGCGATGGGCGAGCTGCACAAGCAGGGATGGCAGCCGCGCCGCACCATCATCTACGCCGCGTGGGATGGCGAGGAGCCGGGGCTCATCGGCTCCACGGAATGGGCCGAGGCGCACGCCGCGGAGCTCGCCGCGCACGCCGTGGCGTACATCAACACCGACGGAAACGGGCGCGGCTTCTTCAACGCCAGCGGATCGCACGTCCTCGAAAAGTTCATCAACAACGTGGCGCGTGACATCGAGGATCCCGAAACGGGGCTCACGGTGTGGAAGCGCGCCCAACTGCGCCGGATCGAGCGCGGGGGCGACGCGCGCAGGGAGGCACGGTCGCGCACCGACCTGCGCATCAACGCGCTGGGCTCCGGCTCCGATTACACACCGTTCGTGCAGCACCTGGGCGTCCCGTCGCTCAACCTGGGCTTCGGCGGCGAAGATGGCGGCGGGATCTACCACTCCATCTACGACGATTTCTACTGGTACACGCACTTCGCCGATACGTCGTTCGTCTATGGGCGCGCGCTGGCGCAGACCGTGGGGACGGCGGTCATGCGTCTGGCCGACGCGCCGCTGCTCCCGTACGACTTCACCGACCTGGCGGAAACGGTGCACGGCTACGCGGACGACATTCAAACGCTCGCCGAGAACCAGTCGAAGGAGACGGCGGAGCGAAACCGCGAGATCGATGATGGCGTGTTCAAGGCCACGATGGACCCGCGGGAGCCGATGGTGGTGCCCGATAAGGAACCGTTGCCGCCGCGGCTGGACTTCGCGGGCCTGCTGGACGCCACCGATTCGCTCACGCGCAGCGCGCAGCGGTACGAGCACGCGCTCGATGCGCTGCCCGACAGCGGAGCGGCGTCGCTCACCTCGCGGCCGCTCGACCGTCTGAACGCGCTGCTCATCCGCTCCGAGCGGCTGCTCACCGACAGCGCCGGCCTGCCGCGCCGCCCATGGTTCCGCCACCTGCTCTACGCGCCGGGCTACTACACCGGCTATGGGGTGAAGACCCTGCCTGGCGCGCGCGAAGCGATCGAGCAGAAGCAGTGGAAGGAGGCGGAGCAGCAGATGGCGCGGATCAGCGACGCGCTGCTGCACGAAGCGGATCTCGTGTCGCGCGCGGCCGCACTGCTCACACCCGACACGCGCTCCGCCTCCGGTCCGTAGCGTGGAAAGCGCGCGGGCACCATCCCGCGCGCCACGATGAACCACTGCATGTCGTCGAAGAACGCTTGCTCGTGTTTTCCTTGGTGCGCCGGTGCCCGTGCTGACCGGCCGCCGCAAAGAAGATCACGATGTTCTCGAGCGCGAGCGTGACGGCAACGGTGCGATGGAGATCGAGCTGGTTCATCAAGATCAACGTCTCGTACCCCATCGATCAGGATCTACGTACCCGGCGCATTGACATCTTTGGTACCCACCGGTCAGGATCCCTGCATTCGCGAGACGGCGGCACGGAGGCGCTCCACCGCGCGGCGGCCGCGGATGCGCAGCGTGAGCGCGTACGCCGCGTAGATCCCGAGCGCTGCCAGGTACGCGGCGTGGAAGTACCCGGCGTTCTGCGGAACCGTCTGCATCACTCCCCCTCCAGCATGTCGGCCGTCTCGCGCAGCGCGGCCAACCGGTAGCGCTGCCGCACGAACGCGGCGTACAGCAGCGTGAACGACACGAACGCGAGCAGCAGCGTCCACAGCATGGCGCCGGGCAGCGATGGACGCGACGGCTTGAGCACGATCGGCTGCGGATGGAGCGTGCGGAACAGGTACACGCTCAGATGAATGAACGGAACGAGAATCGCGCCCAGGATGCCGAGCACGGCCGCGTACCGCGCGCGGGCGGAACGATCCTCCACCGCCCCTCGCAGCACGAGATAGCCCACGTAGACGAACCAGAGGAACAGCGTGAGCGTGAGCCGCGCATCCCATGTCCACCAGGTGCCCCACACCGGCTTGCCCCACAGCGGCCCGGTGATGAGCACCACGGTCGTGAACACCACCCCCACCTCCGCCGAGCTCTCGGCAAAGCGGTCGAGCCGGATGTCGCCGAGCCAGAGGTAGAGCGCGCCGGAGATGCCGACCAGTCCGAAGGCCATGAAGGCCACCCATGCCGCCGGCGCGTGGATGTAGAAGATCTTCTGCGCCAGCCCCTGATTGGCCTCGATGGGCGTGAAATCCACCGCCCGGATAACCGTCGCCATCACCGCGATGACGGCCAGCAACATCAGCCAGTCCAGGCCGCTCTCGAGCTCCGCGCTCGCGTCACCCGCTGCACGAGCCACTCATTCCTCCAGGGTGTAGGGGAACGCCAGCGCGCACGCCACGACGAACACAATGTCGAACGCGACGAGCAGTTTCAACCACGCCATGCTCTCCACGAGCGGCCGGTGCGCGAGGACGCGCGCCGTGGTCTGCGCCGCCGGGATCACGATGGGCACGAAGAACGGGAGCGACAACACCGGCAGCAGCAGCTCGGCCAGACGCGTGTTCACCGTCATCGCGCTGAACAGCGTGCCCACCGCCACCAGCCCCACCGCCGCCAGAAAGGCGACCAACGCCAGCGCGCCCGCGGCGGCGCCCAACGGCACGTTGTAGAAGAGCCCCACGGCCGGGATCGCCACCACCTGCACGGCGGCGACGAAGACTAGGTTGGCCATCACCTTTCCCAGATAGACCGCCTCGCGCGGCGCGGGCGAGGAGAGCACGGCGTCGAGCGCACGGTCCGCGAGCTCCATCGAGAACGACCGCTGGAGCGCGAGCAGGCCCGAGAAGGTGAAAATCACCCACAGCACTCCCGGCGCAAGATCCACGGGCGCCACCGATGTGGGGTCCCACGCGAAGAAGAAGATCACCAACCCCAGCAGCGCGAACACGAGCGCCGAGAAGAACGCCGTGCGCGTGCGAAATTCGATCGCCAGGTCCTTCCGCGCGATGATGAGCGCGGCCCGGAACACGCCAGGCGCCGCCGGCACGCTACTGTTCACCGGCCGTGAGCTCCCGATACGTGTCCGCGTACGTCGCCATGTCGATGCGCGCCCGCGCATCCAGGCGAACGAGCCGGCCGCCGCGCATGACGGCCGCGTGGGTGGCGAGCGCGAGCCCCTCCTCCAGCGCGTGCGTCACCAACAGCAGCGTGGCGCCGGCGTCTTTGAGCCGCTGCAGCATTCCCGTGAGTGCCGCCGCCCCGCCCGCATCGAGCCCCGTGTACGGTTCGTCGAGCAGGACCACGCGCGGCGCGTGCACCATCGCGCGCGCGATCGAAACGCGCTGCTGCATCCCACGGCTCAACACGCGCACCGGCGTGTCGGCCCGGTGCGCGATACGCATCCGCTCCAGGGCGTCCACGGCGGCCGCGCGCGGCGCGGCCAGCCCGTGCAGCCGGGCGGCAAGTTCCACGTTCTCCGCAGCCGTGAGCGCGGCGTAGAGCATCGTCTGGTGCGAGATGAGTCCCACCACCGCGCGCGCCGCCGCGCCGCCAGGAAGCTCCACCCCGGCCACGCGCGCCGAGCCCGCGGTGGGCTTGAGCAGCCCGGCGAGCACGCGGAGCAACGTCGTCTTCCCCGCCCCGTTGGGGCCGAAGATCGCCAGGCACTCGCCGCCGCGCAGCGAGAACGACACGTCGTCCACCGCGCGCCGTCCGGCAAAAGTGCGGCGCAGCGCGCGCACGTCCACCAGCGTGTCGTCCGCCGGTGCGTCGTCCACCGGTGCGTTCGGCAACGCGGCGCTCACGAGGCGCTCACGAGGCGCTCACGAGGCGCCTTCCCCATGTGACCGACTGGTCAGATACTTGGCCGCGTGGCGGGGTGAGCGCTGCCGGAGCGCGTCGCGCACCTCGACCACCCCCTGCGCGCGCTCCACCATCCGCGCCGCGCGCGAGTGCCGGAGCGTGTGCGGCGTGATGCGCGCGGCCACCTGGTCGTCCATCCCCGCCGCGGCCGCGAGCCGTTTGAGCCGGTCCCACACGCGCTGCCGCGACGTGTGCACGCGGGTGCGCGGGTGGATGAACACGAACGGACGATGCCGCTTGTGCCGCGGCGCCGGACGCTCCGCCATCCACCGCGCCAACCAGCGCGACACCGGCGGTCCCACGCGCACGATGCTCTCCTCGCCGCGGCGCCCCACCACCTGCAGCCGCATCACCTCCGGGCCGCCGTGCAACGCATCGGTGGTGAGTCCCACCGCCTCGGACACCAGCAGCGCGGCGTAGTAGCAGAGGCCATACAGCGCCAGATCCATCCGCTCGGCCGCGCCCTCGTCGCGCCGCGCACGCGTCTCGAGGTACGAGAACAGCCGCTCGGCATCCTCTGCGGCGATCACGAACGGCTCCGCCGTCTCGAGCACGGGCTCGTCGAGCGCCTCGGCCGGCCCGGGCGCGCGGAGACCTTCCTCGCCCACCAGATACCGGTAAAACGCCTTGATCGCCTGCAGATGCCGGCGGACGGTGGACGTCGCCCATCCCTCGTGCTCCGCGCGCGCGCCGAGGTACGCCGCGATGTCGGTTGCGAGGAGCTCTTCCGCCGAGCGCGGCGCGAACGCCCGCACCAGGTCCGCCACGTCCGCGTGATACGCCTCCACCGTCGCGCCCGCCTTCCCCATCCGCTCCAGCCACGCCGAAAAGCGGTGGACCGGATCGAAGTTGGGCTCGGGGTGAACTTCGGGGTGTTGCGGAGTGACGAGGTCGGTCAAGAGATTCGGGTGTGAGGAGCGGTGGCGAAGCGCACGGTACGCGGCGCGGGAGGACGCTGCTCCGAACTGCTCCGCGCGGCTGTGCGCGACGCCGACGCACCGCGAAATCAGCGAAGCGCCCGTCGCGCAGCGGAGTCGGAGGAACAGTAGCGCGCAAACGTGCGAGGCGACAGCGGTGGGCGTGACGTTGGGCGCGGGTGCGGACGCCGGTGCCCGTGAGACGAGCAGGGCTGTCAAGCACGACCGTCTGCGAATGATACACACAGAGGAGGTACCTGGATGCGTACGGGAATCGGCACACGGCACCGGGCGGTGATGGCGAGCGTCGGCGCTGCGCTCTCGCTGGCGGTATTCGTTGCAGGCGCGCGGCCGTGGGCACGCGCCCCACGATCGGCGGCGGACGGCCTCACCGTGCTCTCTGCGCCGCGCGGAGTGGATACTACACTCACCAGGCTGCGCGCCGCGCTCGATTCCGCCGGGCTGACGGTCGTGGCCCAGGTAGACCACGCCGCCGCCGCACGGCGCGTGGGGCTTTCGTTGCGCCCCACCGTCGTCGTCATCGCTGGCAACCCGCGCGCCGGCACGCCGCTCATGCAGCGCTCGCCCACGATGGCGATCGATCTCCCGCTCAAGTTCCTGGTGTGGGAGGATGGCGACGGCGCGCACCTGGCATACGACGAACCCCGGTGGCTTGCGGCGCGGCATGGCGTGGAGGGAGAAGACGCGCTCCTCGGGCGCATGGCGGCGACCGTGGAGCGGGTGGCACGGTGGGCGGTGCGGTGAGGGTGGCTCGGGTGCGCTGGCGGCGGTGCGTTGAACACGCCTTCCAGTCAGGCGGGGCGGACTGCGACCCGGTAGTGCGCGGGGGAGACTGCGACTATGCCGGCGGGTTCATGAGCTCCGTACCAGCTTTCGACCCGGAAACGTTCGCCCGCGGACAGCGCGCCCGGCGGCACCCTGCGCGCGAAGTGTCGTCAGAGGTGTCTGTCCCAGCGGGCACGACCCTCGCGTCAATCCTTGGCGCCCACGTTGTACCACAACATGACTCCGAGCAGCGCTCCGGACGCTGCGGCCACGCCAACCGCGGGCAGCCACTCTTCGCCGGCGATGCTTCCCCCTCCGCCGTCGAGTAGTAGCAGCAGCACCACCATCTCCGGCGCGCACAACGCGCCGAGGAGCATCCAACCCCACGGTCAGCGCGTGAGCGGGCGGAAGGCACCGATCGTGACGCAGGCCGCCGATGAATGTGACTAGGGCGGGGTCATCTGCGCCCGACTTTTTCGACATCGAATCACCCTGGATCGAGACGTCTGGCTGTCCGTATCAGAAGCAGCAATCGCCGGCCGAGTGGCATCATCCTGCTCCTCAGTAGCGAGCGCTCGCAAGACCCCGTGCCGTGTTGAGCCGCTCCGGAGCGAGACGTGGCCTTGGCCCCCACATTGCACCGTCTTCGGGCACTCTGGACGCCGTCCCGCCTGCGGGGTAGCGTAGCTTGAGCACCGCTACGCTTCGACACGCGCAGTATGCCGGCGCTTCACGCGGCACCGGGAATCAGCCGGGCTCACGGCGCGTTACGAGGTCCACACGAACGCCACTCCCCTCATGACCGACATCGACGTCCTCCTCCAGGAACACCGCAGGTTCGAGCCGGGCGACGAGTTCCGCCGCCACGCGCTCGCCGCGAGCGCCGACATCTACGACCGCGCCGCGCGCGATCCGGAGGCGTTCTGGGCCGAGATGGCCGGCGAGCTCGAATGGATGAAGCCGTGGAAGCACACGCTCGAGTGGAAGCCGCCGCACGCCAAGTGGTTCACCGGCGGAAAGCTCAACGCGTCGGTCAACTGCCTCGACCGGCACGTGCGCGGACCGCAGCGCAACAAGGCGGCGATCATCTGGGAGGGCGAGCCGGGCGATCGCCGCACGCTCACCTACTGGGATCTCTATCGCGAGGTGAACAGGTTCGCGCTCGTGCTCGACCGCTTGGGCGTGAAGCGCGGCGACCGCGTGGCGATCTACCTGCCGATGATCCCCGAGGTGGTGGTCGCCATGCTCGCCTGCGCGCGCGTGGGCGCCATCCACTCGGTGGTGTTCGGCGGCTTCTCCGCCGAGTCGCTGCGCGACCGGATCAACGACGCCGAGGCCAAGGTGCTCATCACGGCCGACGGCGGATACCGGCGCGGACAGATCGTCCCGCTCAAGCGGAACGCGGACAAGGCGCTGGAGGACACGCCGAGCATCCGTCACGTGGTGGTCGTCATGCGCCGCCCTGGCGGCAGCGGCGACGAGGCGTTCGCGCACATGAAGGAAGGGCGCGACCACTGGTGGCACCGTCTCATGGAAGACACCACCGGCACGCGCGAGCCGGAAGAGATGGACGCCGAAGACGTGCTCTACATCCTCTACACGTCCGGCACCACGGGCAAGCCGAAGGGCATCGTGCACACCACCGGCGGCTACATGACCGGCGTCCTCACCACCACGCGGCTCGTCTTCGACCTCAAGGAAGACGACGTCTACTGGTGCAGCGCCGACGTGGGGTGGGTGACGGGACACTCCTACATTGTGTACGGTCCGCTCGCGCACGGCGCGACGTGCGTGATGTACGAGGGCGCGCCCGATTGGCCGGACAAGGATCGCTTCTGGCAGATGTGCGAGCGCCACGGCGTCACGATCTTCTACACGGCGCCCACCGCCATCCGCGCGTTCATGAAGTGGGGCGCGCAACACCCCGACCGCCACGATCTCTCCTCACTGCGCCTGCTCGGCACCGTAGGCGAGCCGATCAACCCCGAAGCGTGGATGTGGTATCACGAGCACATCGGGCACGAGCGCTGTCCCATCGTCGACACGTGGTGGCAGACGGAGACGGGGGCGATCATGATCACCCCGCTCCCCGGCGTGACGCCCACCAAACCGGGGAGCGCCACCGTCCCCTTCCCCGGCATTACGGCCGACCTGTTGGACTCCACGGGCAAGCGCATCGACGTCGGCGGTGGGCTGCTCGCCATCACCAAGCCGTGGCCGTCCATGCTCCGCACCATCTGGGGGGACGACGAACGCTACGTGCAGACGTACTTCTCCAAGTGGCCCGGCCGGAAGGATCTCTACTTTCCCGGCGACGGCGCCAAGCGCGACGACGACGGCTACTTCTGGATCCTGGGACGCGTGGACGACGTGCTGAACGTGGCCGGCCACCGCATCGGCACCATGGAGGTGGAATCGGCGCTGGTGGATCATCCCACCGTGGCCGAGGCGGCGGTGGTGGGGAAGACGCACGAGCTCAAGGGGCAGGCGATCGCGGCGTTCGTCACGCTCCGCGAGGGACATCATCCGTCCCCCGCGCTTCGCGACGAGCTGCGCGAGCACGTGGGTGACAAGATCGGCGCCCTGGCCAAGCCCGACGACATTCTGTTCTCCGCCGATCTTCCCAAGACGCGCTCGGGCAAGATCATGCGCCGCCTCCTGCGCGACATCGCCGAGGGGCGCGCGCTGGGAGACACCACCACGCTCGCCGATCCCGCGGTGGTCGCGCGCCTCAAGGACGAGTACGAGGAGCGGGAGTCGTAGCGGGCGGCACGCGGTCAACGCAATAGCGGCGGGAGAGCTCGTGCTCTCCCGCCGCTATTGCGTCTCCACACCAGCTTCATCCGCCTGTTCCGGACCGGCGGAGCGCCCACCTTCCACCGCCCAAACCAGCCTACACCCCGGTTACGCCCTCCGCACCGTCTTGACCCTGGCGTCCGACGCTTCGTCCAACCGCAGCGGCGGACGAGTAGCCTCCTCCGCGCGCGGCACCTCGATGGCCCGGCGACGGTACGGCACCAGGTCCTCGCCCAGGCTCACCAGCGCGCGCGTGACCACGGTGCTCGCCAGCGGTTCCGGAATCCCCATCGCGCGCACGTACGTCTCGATGGCGCGGTCGAAGGGCATGTCCTCTGCCAACGTGTCCACGAACATCAGCGCGTTGTCCACGTGCGCGCGGATCACCGACTCTTCGGCTCGTGCCTGCGCAAGCCGTAAACGCTTCTGCGCCGACGGCTTCAGTCGGGCGGAAAAGATCGTCGCGGGGAACAAGCGTCCCAGCATAATTGCTCCAGGTAAAGGTCTGCTCACGAGGACCGGTACCTCCTCGTACTGCATCGTACACCGGCCGCGTGCACAGGTTGTAGAGGCACACTCCGTACCACTGGAGCTTGCCTCCCTATATGACGAGAGGAAGGCGCGCGGGGATTCACGCGGCCAAACGGCGGTCAGGGTGACAGAATGCCGGACAGGTTGACCGTCCCTGCGTTACGGCCGCCCACGTGCTGCGCGCCCGCGCCACAGTTGCGGCAGGGGCGCACGAGCAAGGGCTACCCGCGCTGGGTGGCAGGGTGCGGGTCGCCGCTGGATCGGCCGCCCCGGCGCCGGACGGCGGCCAGGTCCGTGACGCTCACCAGGAAGACGAGCGCGACGATCGAGGCCGATGCCATGCACCACATGCAGACCGCGTGGATCCGGAACAGCTCCTGGTAGGTGAGATAGCCGGAGAAGAGCACGCCCCACCCCGACAGGAGCACCAGCGCCCAAGAGATGAGGGCCGAGTCGCGGCGGCTGTCCTGCACTCCGAGCATGGAGAGCAGCAGGAGCAGGGCGTACATCCCCGCTCCCCACGCCGCCACCGGCTGTCCCGCCCACAACGACCACCGGCTGGTGTTCACCGTCTCGCACGATCCCACCGAACAGCTCAGTTCGCCGATGACTCCCACCTTGTACAGCGTGAGGTAGGCCGCGATGAGCAGCCCCAGAACGGAGAGCAGCCCAATCCACATGCGCCGGGTCATCGACGCTACGGTGCCGGCGCAGTGGGCGTCGCGGGCGCGGCGGCGCGGTTGGCGCTGTCACTCTTCGTCGCGGCGGGCGCGCCGACGCCCGCTGAGGCATGGGCCGCGGCGCTGTCCACGAGTTCGCGGAATTGGTCGTACGAGACGGCGCCGGGGACCATCTCGGTTCCCGATGAAGAAGGTGGGGGTGGACGTGACGCCGCGGCGCGTACCCTCGGCCTGGTTGTCCATGATGCGCTCGAGGTGCCGCTGCTCGTCGTAGCACTGCTTCCACTCGTTCTCATCCAGACCGATCTGTCCGGCAAGCTTGAGGAATGCCTTGCGCGGATTCTCCTCGTCGGCCCACAACGGCTGCTGCTGGAAGAGCAGATCGTGCATCGGCCAGAACTTGCCCTGGTCGTCGGCGCACGCGGCGGCGATCGAGGCGCGGAGCGTGTTCCGATGTTGCTCGAGCGGGAAGTCGAAGTAGCGCACGCTGACGATCCCCTGCTTCACCAGACGCGAGCGAATGTCGGGCTCGGTGAGGGTGGAGAACTGGGCGCACGCGGGGCACTCGAAGTCGGCGAATTCCAGTACCTGTACCGGCGCGTCGGGACTCCCCACCCGGTAGCCCTGGGCCTGCGTGGGGGTGGCACGGACGGCGAGGGAGCGGATTGGCTTCGGCGGCCGATTGGAGAGCCACACGAGTAGGCCGATCCCCACCACGGCGATCACGCCGACGGCCAGGTAGAACGCTCCCACCGCGCCGCGGCGTGCCCCGAGCCGGCGCGATGCACGTGTGGTGTGGCTCACCAGACGGGGTCCTCGTCGTCCGCGTCGGCATTCCATTCTTCGTTCTCCCAGTTTGGGTCGGCCTGCCGCTTGGCCCTGTCCACCACGCGGCGGCTCTCCGCAATCTCGGGCGTGTCGTAGGTGGCCCGAACCTCGTAGTGAAACAACTCGCTCCGCAGATCGCCGGTGAGCTTCATCAGCTCGCCGGCGTGAGCAAGGAGGGCGTTCTGCGCATCCAGCTCGAGGATGCGGGCCGCCAGCGCGCGGAGCAGCTGCTCCAGCTCCCGCGCTCTTGCCTGCCCGTAGACCTGTTCCGATTCCGCCATGAGCCTGCTCCCGCTGTGCCTGCGCGGCTCCGGGCAACCCGGAGCCGCGCAGGTGGGTACGGTTCGCTGTGAAACCTCGTCAGCCGGTCCTTGTTCCGCAAGCAATGCGTCGCGATCATCCGCGTGCGCGGAGTGCGGCGGGCGGTACGCTGGCTCGCCGCCTCGCGCGCCGCTGCACGGAACCGTTCCGGAGCGGCGAGATGGCTCTTGACCTCGTCCGTCGCGCACGTGCCAGACGCTGATCTCCTTCGCATTCCCGCCGGCACCGGCGCGCTGCACGTGGAGCGCTACGGACAGGGGGGCGCGCCGTTCATTCTCCTACACGGATTCGGGACCTCGTGTTTCCTGTGGCGACACGTGGGCCCGGCACTCGCGCGCGCCGGCCACACGGCGTACGCGGTGGATCTCATGGGATACGGGGAATCCGACCGCCCGTACATGGGCGACTATTCGCTGGCGGCGCAGGCGGAGTTCGTGGCGCGGGCCATGGTGGCGATGCGTGTGGAGCGCGCCATCGTGGCGGGCATCGACATCGGTGCCGGCGTGGCCATGCGCTTGGGGGCGCTCGACGGGGAGCGCGTAGCCGCGTTGGCGCTCGTGAACGGCGTGGCGTTCGAGCACTGTCCCGGACGTGACGTGCGGCGCCTGCAGCGCGGCACGGCGCGGCACGCGCTGCGGATCGCGCGCGGCATCCTGGGGGCGGCTCCCCTCGTGCGCGAGCTGTTGGAGAGCAACGTGGCGCACGTGGAGCACATGCCGCCGCGGTTGGTCGCGCGCTATCTGGCGCCATACGCCGGAGCCGACGGCATGACGCACCTGCTGGCGCTGGCGCGTGCCTTGCGCGTGGAGGACGTGCGGGAGCTGGACCTGGGAACGATCCGCGCGCCGACGGCGATTATCTGGGGGGACGCCGAGCGATGGATGGATAGCGGACTTCCCGAGCGCGTGCAGGCGGCGATCCCATCGAGCACGCTTACGCGGCTCAACGACGTGGGGCGGTTGGTTCCGGAAGAGGCACCGGAGACGCTCACGCGATTGTTGCTGGATCTCGTTGCGCGATGATGGTTGTGCTGGAAATCGCGCGTCGCTCGTCCTTAACAGGGGCAGCTCAGGATGCTATATTTCTAAGTCTTCAACCAATTTAGGGGAGTAATGGGCAAACACAGACATCGTCGGAGGGACGTCGCGGCGCCAACGCCGTTCGAGCTGGCCAGAGATGAGCTGATGCAGCAGATCATTCGCTGTGGAGTGTTGGACGCGACGCCGGAACATCAGGGAGAGTGGTTCGACGACACCATGCGGTATCTCGCCGAACGTTACCCCGAGCTGAGCGAGGAGCAGTTGTCCGAGGTTCGCACGTTGGGTCAGCGGTTCTGCGAGCCGCCCAAATCGAACATCGAGGAGACGAGCGCCGTCTCCGCTGCCTGAAGTCAGGTTTTCGGCCCCGTATCGCCGCCGCCCCCCGCCTTTGCGGGGGGCTTCGTCGTTCCTGCAGCAAGAGCCGCGTGCAGCAAGAGCCGCGTGCAGCAAGAGCCGCGTGCAGCAAGAGCCGCGTGCAGCAAGAGCCGCGTGCAGCAAGAGCCGCGTGCAGCACCACGCATCGTGTGGCGGCTCTGCGCGTACCCGCCGCGCGCACCAGCGGGGCGCGCGGCGCAACGGGCCGGTGCCTTCAGCGCTTTCCCCGTCCCAGTCGCCACCGCAGCCCCCCACCCAACCGCACACCGCCGCCCAAGCCGAGCTCCACGAATGGACGCGGGCCGCCACCTCCCGACGCCACGCGGTGCTCCATCCCCACGCTCAGGGACAGAATGCCGCGCCAGCGCGCACCGTCGTACAGCGCGCCCCCGCCCGCGACCGCGTATGCGCCCCAGCGGTGGCGCGCGTCCGGGTCGAGCAGGAAACGCGTGGTGATCTCGACGCGGCCGCTCGCGCGATCCGATCCTGCGCGACGGGCCACGCCCGCCGCACCCACCAGTGCCAGGCGCAACGATCGCCCCGCGTCGACGCCCAATTCTCCCCCCGCCTGCGCGAGCGTGCGGTCGGAGCGGAGCACATCGACGCGGATGCCAGGGCGAAGCATGCTCGCGCGTGTCGCAACCGACGGCTGGAGGGTGGGCGGCGCCTTGCCCTGCTTGCCCCCCTGCGCCGCGGCGCAGGGGGCGCAGGGGGCGCACACGAGCATGGCCATTGCGGCGCATGTCCACACGCACGCGCGGGCTCGCGCGTGGCGGCAAACGCGGCCGTTCACGAGCGGGCGCGCGCGCGGTACAGGACGAGCGTGTAGTCGGCGATGGCCACGGCGGAGGCCAGCGCCACAGCCGGCAGGAGCCATCTCCACAGGGGAGCGTCGACGAGCAGCACCAGGAGCGCCAGCAACTGCAGCACGGTGACCACCTTCCCCGGCCAGCGCGCGCGGAAGTTCCCCGGATTGAGACCCGGCAGACGCCACGCCACCAGGAAGCCCACGGCGGTGGCGATGTCGCGGGAGATGAGAACGAAGTAGTCGCCCGTGGAGATGGCACCGCCGATCAGGAAGACCACGGCGGCCGCGAAGACGAACGTCTTGTCCGCCACCGGATCGAGCAGTGCGCCCAAGCGCGTGGCCGTGCCGCGGCGCCGCGCAACCCACCCGTCCAACCAGTCGGTTACGGAGGCCGCTCCGATGAACGCCAAGCGCAGTTGCACGCTGTCGGCCATCACGAATGCCGCCGCGAGCGGCAGGCGCGCGAGCGACAGCAAATTGGGCGTGGACAGCACGGCGGGGCGGCGCATGGCAGTTCAAATACTACGTGGCGCGTCAACAGGGTGGGAAGAGCACTCTTTGCTTGTGGAGACGTGCAGGCGCCGGTATTGTCACTGGTCCTCCTACGCCCTCACCCCGGCAGGCACATGCAGCGTTTCACCCCTGGTCCACACGACTCCCTCACCTCCCTGGCCGGGGCCGCGCCGGAGCGCCATGGCGGAGCGTAACCGCGAGCCAGACGGCGGCCGGGCGCGAGGCGCGTTCACGCACGCAACGGCGGACCTGCGGGGCGTGGCGGCCGCCTCGCTGCGCGACGCATCGTTGGTGAGTGGTCTGCTCATCGCTGCTGCCGGGGCCGCGGGGTTCGCCACCATCGGCGCACCGGTGGTGCGCCAACTCCCCAGCGGCGGCCTGGCGGCCGTGCTCGTGCTGGACGGTTGCCATATCACGGTGCACACCGCTCCGCGCCGCGATCTGATGCTGCTGGATGTCCTGGTGCCCGCCACGCACAACGCGCGCACGGCGGTGGACGTGTTCGTGCGCCGGCTCGCGCCGCGCGACGTCCACACCGAAACGCGCGAGCGCGGGTAGGGGAACGATGGCCCGGCGGACGAACCGGCACGCATGACGTCCGGCGCACGATGAGCTTCCCTCAGCCGCTCTTCCATGCGGCCGCGCCGCACCTGGTGGTGGCGGCGCTCCTGGTGGTGTGGAACCTCGTCGTGGCGGGACGCATCACGCGCTTACGCTCCCTCCCGGCGCCGTTGGGCGCGCTGAGCGCCCTCGCCGCGCTGCTGGTGACCCCCGCGCTGTTCGTCATCGTGGCCACCACGTCCACCGTGGCGGGGCGCGCGCTCGCGGACATCGTGTGGCTGTGGCCCGCCGCCGTGCTGCTCGCCGCCGCGCAGGCCGGCTATGCCCTGATAACCGGTGTCACGGCACCGGCGGTGGCACTGCCCATCATGGCCTACGACACCCTGCTGGCGGTGGTCGCCATGGTGACCATGATGGCCGCGCGCGGAGGGGAGCCGGCGGCGATGTGGCAGGCCGTGGCGGCGGCCGATGTTCGCGCGTTGGCCGCGGCGGCGCACCCGTTAGCGCTGCTCCTCCCCTATTACCTGCACGTCCCCATCCTGGCCCCGCTCTCGCCGCTGCGGCGCAACGCGGGCTCGCCGCTCCGCGCGGCGGTCGCGGCGCTGGCGCTCCTCTGGATGGTCCTCATCCTGGCTGCGTTTCCCGGAGCACGCCGCAGCGTTCGGAGCTACGCCCGCTACGCCGGCGTGCGGCTGCAGGAGCGGCCGGCCGGCGATTTCGCGGTGGGCGTTCGCATCCTGCCCGCCCTCACCGGTTGGCCCACGCAATCCGCGCTCGCGCGTGACCTGGCCATGGTGGACTCGTTGGACGCGGGCGTGATGAGCGTGGCACTTGCGCCACGGGGGGTCACCGCGCGCGTACTCGATTCCCTGTCGCGCGCACTGGACACCGAACGCGGCGCGCGTCGACTGGTGGCCGTGCTGGACGTCGCCGAGGGTCCGCGTGCGCTGCGCGACGATGCCGCAGCGTGGGCGGCGTATCTGGCCCGACGCCAGGATGACGCGGTACGAATTGCCCAGCGCCTGCATCCGGACTACCTGGTGCCGGCGCTCGACATGCGCCGCGCGATCGCCGGAGAGAGCTCCCGCATCCCCGATGCCGCCTGGCGCGCCTACCTGGTCGCGGCCACACGGGCCGTACACCGTGTCGCACCGCAGACCCGTGTGCTCGCGCACGTGAGCGGCTTCGGGCCGCGCGACAGCGCGCGCTACGCGTGGGCCGCGGCGTCCGACGCACCGGTGGATGGCGTGGCACTCACGCTCTTCCCTTGGTACGGCGGCGCGGCCGCGCTCGACGCGCGTATCGCGACCGTCTCGCGCTGGATGAGCGCGTCCCACTCCACGCGCGAGCACTGGGTGCTCGGCGCCGGCGGATTTCCGCTGGTGCACGGAGAGCGGAGTCAGCTACTGGCGCTGTGGGGCACGCTGGCCTGGGCGACGAGCCGGCCGCAGGTGCGGGGCGTGGTGATCTACGAATCGGACGACTACGGCGCGCCACTGGGGCTGCGCGCGGCCAGTGGGCGCATCCGGCCGGCCGCCGCCCGCGTGGCGCGCGCCATCGATGCGCTGGGCGAGAGCGCGCCAGCGGCCCCCGTGCCCGAACCGTAGCACATCAGCGTCCGAGCTGGCGGCGCCTTCGATCAGGCCACGTACCGCCGAATCGCGTGCTCCGGCCGGTTGGGCCGGCGCCCCAGCCTCAGCCGCGCTCGTACTTCCAGTTGCGCGACTTTCCAGCGGCCAGCCACTCCACCGCCTGCGCCACACGCCGGGCGCGCGTGTCGTCGCGCTTGGCATCGGTGATCCACTCGACGTACTCGCGGCGATGGCTCGGGCTGAACTTCTCGAACGTCGCCCGCGCCCTGGGGCTCCTGGCGAGCGCGGCCGCGAGATCATCCGGCACCACCACCGGTTTCCGCGCCGCCGATTTCCTTCGCGGGACCTTCACCCCCTGCTCGTTGAGCACCATCGCTTGCTTCACGTAGCGCTCGAGCTGCGCGGCGGACGGAAGATCCGACAGCGCGGTGATCTTGTCGAAGTCCCCCATTCCGACACGCTGGTTTCCGATGCGATCGACGATGAGCGCCCCCTTCCAGAAGCCAAAGCTGCAGTGCCGCTTGAATGCCGCCATGGTGCACAGCAGGCCGTGGTAGGTAAAGGCGGGCATGCTCCACTTGAGCGTCTCCTCCACCTCCGGACACGCCTCGTGGACCACGGCCCGGATGTGACGCAGAATGGGGCGCGCGAACTCCGCCGACCGGGCGATGTACGCGTCGACGCGTGGATCTCGTTTGCCCATGCGGTGCTCCTCAGATCTCGTGGCCGGTGCCTCGCACCACGCCTTCCACCACGCGGCCGACGTCGAGATAGCGCCGCGCCACCTGCAGCATGTGCTCCGCGGTGACGGCGCGAATGCGGGACTCGTACGCGTCCAACTCCGACAGCGATCCGCCGAACATCCACGCGTCCAGCACGTCGGCGAGCACGGCGGCGCCACTCTGCTGGCGGATGGCGTGCGTACCGATGGCGTATTCGCGCGCGCGTGCGGCTTCCTCGTCGGTCACCGGCGCCTCGCACAGCTTGGAGACTTCTTCCAGCAGCCCGTCGCGCGCGGTGTCCTCCAGCTGCGGCGAGGTGGCGATGTAGGTCACGAACATCCCCGCCTTCCGCCGCTCGGCGGCGTACGCCTGCACCGTGTAGGCCAGCGACCGGCGATCGCGCAGCTCGTCGAAGAACCGCCCGCCAAGTCCGCTCGCCACACCGGCGAGGAGATGCATGGCGTAGCGGTCGTCGTCGTTGCGCCAGGGCCCGGGGAAGGCGAGTGCCAGTGCCGTCTGCGCCTTGTCGCGCTGCTCGACGCGCGCCACTGGCGTGGCCGGCCACGCCGGTGCGGCCAGCGGCTCCGGCTCGGCGGCGCGGAGCGCGTCAAAAAAGGTGCTCGCCGCCGAGGCGAGGTCGCCCGGGTCGCCGTCGCCCACGATGGCCACGGTCACGGGCGCGGCGACCACGCGCGCCTGGTGCCAGGCACGTACCTCGTGCGCGTCGATGCGCACGAGCGACTCCTCCAGCCCGTTGGCGGGGATCCCGTACGGATGCTCCCCAAAGGCGGCCTGCAGCACGAGGCGGAGCGGAAAGCGATACATGTCGTCGCGCAGCAACGCCAGATGCGACAGCGCCACCGCGCGCTCGGTGGCGAGCGCGTCGTCGGGAATGGTGGCGTACTGCGCCACGTCCGCCAGCAGCTCCAGCGCGGCGTGCGCGTGCCGGCTGGGCGCCGAGAGCGTCCAGCCGAAGCTCTCTGAGCCGGTGACCGCGCCGATGCTGCCGCCCAGGAGCTCCACGTCCTCGGCAATCTGTGCGGCGGTGCGACGGCGGGTGCCCTTGATCGCAGTGCGGGTGAGCAGGGTCGTGATGCCGGCTGTGGCGAGCGTTTCGTTGCTGGCCCCGCCCAACGCCTGCACCGCGCAATGGACGAGCGGCGAGCCCTCCTTGCGCCGAACCAGGATGGGCACGCCGTGCCGGGTGCGGTACACGCGTACGCGGGCCTCTTCGCGATCCAGCGTCACGGGATGGATGACGGCCGGCGCGTGCGCGCGCTCCGGCTCGCGCTCCGGACGCGGCGCGACGCCGCTCGACGTCAGCAGATCGAGTGCACGCTCCGCATCGCCTAGCACGTGCGGCGTCCCCGTAGGCCGGTAGACGACCACGCCCCCCCGCTCCGGATCCACGTACCGGCGCACGGCCGCTTCCACATCGTCCGTGGACGCCGAAAGCATCTGCTCCAGATACCGCTCGCCCAGCCGCCAGTCTCCCAGCGCCTGCCACTCGGCCAGATAGTTCGCCTGTCCTTCCATCGACTCCAGACGCCGTACGCGCCGCGACTCGATGATCCGTCGCGCGCGCCAGAGTTCGGCGTCTGTCACGCCGCGTTCCCGCAACGAGCGCACCTCTCGCCAGATCGCCACCGCCGCCTCCCGCGCGCGCTCGGGCGCTCCCTCAGCGTGGACGGTGAACACGCCCACGTCGCCGGGAGTGTAGTCGTACGCTTCCACCGACGCGGCCAGCGAGCGGTCGCGCACGGCGCGGTACAGCCGCGACGCGCGCCCCGCGCCCAGCATCGCGGCGCCCACGTCGAGCACGGGAGAGGCGGGATCGAGAATCCCCGGCGTATGCCACCCGAATACGAGCTGCGTCTGCGTGACGTCGCCGCTCAGCTCGTGCGCGCGAAAGGCGTGGTGGTCCGGCTCCGCGGGGCCGCGGTCGCGCGCGATGGGCGCGTTCGGGAGCGCGCCGTACTGCCGCTCGGCGAGCTGCAGCGCGCGATCCACGTCCACGTCGCCCACGATGGCGAGCACCGTGTTCGCGGGTTGGTAGTAGTGGCGGTAGAAACCGAGCACGGCCTCGCGTGTCAACCGCCGCAGTTCCTCTTCGCGACCGATGCGCCAGCGTCGAATGCGGTGCCGGTCGAAGAGGAGGGCGTACAGCGACTCGCCCGCCACGGCGGCCGGGTTGTCGGCCTTGCGCTTGGCCTCCTGGATGATGACCTGCAGCTCGCGCGCGAGCTCACCGGCGTCGATGGCCGAATGCGCGTACGCGTCCGCCTGGATGGCGAGCCCGCGCTCGAACCCGGACGAGGGGAGCACGGTGTAGTAGCTGGTGTGATCGTAGATCGTCCCGGCGTTGAGGTATCCTCCCGCCGCCTTGGTGGCGCGCGCGATCTCGCCCACGCCCAACTCGTCCGTCCCCTTGAAGTACATGTGCTCGAGGACGTGCGCGATGCCCACCACGTCGTCCGTCTCGTCGAAATAGCCGGCGTTGACGTAGGTGACGATTGCCACCACGGGTGCGGACGGATCGCGGCGCACGAGCACCGTGAGTCCGTTGGGGAGCATCACCCGCTGCACCGATTCTTCGGGCAGGAGCGGCAGCGGCGTCTGCGTCTCGAACACCTGCGCGATGTCGGTCACGAGCGACAGCGGTTGGGCGGGGGCGGCGGTACCACATCGCGTTCCCACGCGGCCGCGCGCATGAGCCGCGCGATCACGGACCGGGTGGCGGGGCGGGTGGTGGGACGCACGCGGACCATCCACCGGGGCCCGCGCGCTGAATCCACTGCATGCCCTCGGCGGGGCGGCCGACCTTAATGAGCGCGCACCCCAGATAGCCCTGCGCGCTCGCGTCGGTGGGATCGAGGCGAACGGCGTCGACGTAGTACCGGCGCGATGCGTCGAACTGCTGTTGCGCGAGGTCGGGGCGGCCGGTGGCAAGCAGGTCCTGTCCGCGCGCCAGGAAGAACGCTCCGAGCTCGCGGTGCACGAGCGCGCTGGCCGTGTCCGCACGGGCGGCTACCTGGAGTTCCTGCGCTGCCGCGGCCCAGTCATGTCGCTCGCGGGCGAGCCGCGCCAGGTAGACATGCGCCGTCACGTTGTCCGGGTGTGCGCGCGCGGCCTCCGTGAACGCGGCTTGGGCGCCCACAAAATCCCCGGCGCGATACGCGGCGATCCCCTGCCGCACGTCTGCCGGCTCGCCACGCCTGAGCACCACCACAAGCGCGACGACCACGAGCGCGACCGCGGCTACAGCAGCGATGATCCACGGCAGAAAGCGGCGCGCGCCGGGCGGCCGGCGCACCGGCTCGGGCTCGGCCGGTTGCGCGGGCTCGACGCCCGCCGCCGGCTCGGACAGCGGCGGAGGCGCTGGCGCGGTGGCGGCGGCCGGCGCCGCGCTGAGCCCCGCATCGAGCGAATGATACGCAGCGCGCGCGGCGTCGAGGTCCTGCGGGCTGGGGCGGTAGTCGGTGCGGTCCAGCCGTTCGCGGGCGTCGAGCAGCTCCAGCAGCGCGTGTGTCTGATCGAGCGAGATGAGCTCGCGCTGACGCAGGTCGCGCACCAGCGGCCGGCCGGCCAGTGCGGAACCGCCGGCGAGCGAGCGGAGCGCGGCTTCCATCACGCTCCACAACTCGATCACATCGGCCGCCAGCTCCTCGGGATCGCGCGACGCGTCGAGCGCGGCCACCAGTGGGCGGGCGGGAGCCAGCGCCGCAAGGGCCGCGCGCCGGTTCGGGGCGTTCACCTGACGATCCGCAGCAGCCCCGCGCTCGCGCTTCCGCGGATGAAGCTCTCCGCATCTCCGGCCGGGATGCGCAGTCGCTTCTCGTAGAACACCCGTCGTGCCTCGGTGGCCATGAATTCCTGCAGCGACCGTCCGGCGAACGCCTGGTTGGCGTCGCGCATGCGCTGCACGATCTCCTCCCAGCTCCCGATCAGCTGTCGTCCGTCATCGAGCGTGATGCAGTGCTGTTCCGGATCGCCGCCGCGCGGCCCGTTGCCCGGAATCCCCTGGCGCCGCTCGGCCAGACTGCCCAGCAGCGTGCCCAAGAGCTCGAACTGCTGGTGCTCCGAGCTCTCGGGCGCCTCCGCCTGCATGAACCGCTGCTCGATTTCCGCGAGCATCTCGTCAATGTCGTCCGGCTCTCCGCCAAGCTCCGTTAGCCGTTCCTCCCACGGGCGCAGCTCCGGATCGTCGTCCGCCAGCCCATACTGCGATTTCTTGAGTTCGATTACGCTCCACACGTCGTTCTCGTCCCAGTGGTCGGCCGGAGCGGTCTGCTCGAGATGCAGGAGCGCCCCCTCCTGGTCGCCGCGTGCGTAGAGCACCTTGGCCAGGAAGATCCGCGCCTCGGTGTGTTCCTCGTCCACCTGCAGCGCGCGCTCCAGGTGCGCGATGGCCGTCTCGTCATTGCCGAGCTGATAGGCCGTGTAGCCCAGACACGCGCTCGGCTCGGCCGATTCCGGGGCTTCGTGCGCGGCGACCTCGAAGAACTCGCGCGCCTCGTCCATCATGCCCTTCTGGAACAGCGCGCGTCCCACCTGCAGCATGAGATCGACGTCGTCGTTGTAGCCGAGCGACAGCAGCCGGCGGAAGTTGGTTAGCCCCTGGGCGTCCTGGCCCATCTTGAGCTGGGTCTCGGCCAATCCGGCAATCGCGTCCTCGTGCTCGGGGTCGAGCACCAAGGCCTTGTCAAAGCTCCGCCGCGCCCACGCGTACTCCTCGCGCGCCAGGCGGGCGTAGCCAACCCCGACGTGGAGTTCTACGGAGTTGGGATAGAGCGCGAGTCCCTCGCGCAGCACATCGAGTGCTTCGTCGTAGTGTCCCTCACTGTACAGTTGGTGCGCGCGTTCATCGTACTCTTCCGAGCTCAGGAACGGGCTAGGCATGGAAGTCCCGACCTCCAACGTCAGGTAGATACGCCTATAGTACCATGCTGGAACTGTTCAGTTCAACCCGCCACCGTGGCGGCGGTGGCGGCGCGAGCAGCGGAGCACCCTCTCGCGCGCCGTCTTTCGAGAGCGACGAAGCGTGCGTTGCGGCGCAACGTGGCGGGCTCACTGCCCCGCGCGCGATCGGTCCCGCACCGCCTTGAACTCCGTTCCCGCGTTCCAGGTGGGAACGGATGGAGCCGACGCCACGCGCCGCGCGGCGTCGAGTACGATCCCGGCAATCTGCACGGCGCCGCTGAGATCCCAGTCCGGTTTCATCTCGTCCGACGGCTGATGATAGTCGTGCGCCGTGAAGTCCTCCTCCTTCTGCGTCCCCCATCCGGGCGGCTTCCCCACCACGTCCGTACCCGCGCTCACCGAGACAGCCGGAATGCCCGCCTTGGCGAACGAGAAGTGGTCAGAGCGATAGAAATAGCCGCGCTCGGGATGATCGTCGGGGGTGATGCGCATCTGCCGGGGCGCGATCGTCCGCTGGAGGACGGCGCCCAGCGAGCTCTTGTCCTCGCCAAGGACGCGAAGATCGCGCACGCGCCCCCACGGAGTGACCTCGTCCATGTTGAGATCGGCGACGATCCGTCGCGCGGGCACCGGCGGATGCTCGGCGAACCAGGCGGAGCCCAACAGGCCCGCTTCCTCGGCCGTGACGAAGACGAAGTACATGGAGCGCCCCTTGGGCGGGGCCGCGGCCACCTGACGCGCGATCGCGAGCAGCGTCGCCACCCCGGACGCGTTGTCGTACGCGCCGTTGTAAATCGAATCACCGTTTACCGGCTGCCCCACGCCCAGATGATCCCAGTGCGCGCTGAGCGCCACGTACTCGTCGCGCAGCCGCGGGCTGGTGCCCCGCACCACCCCCACGACGTTGCGCGAGTTGAGATGCTGCACGCGACTGGAGAATTGCACATGCGCGACGATCCCGGTGGGCACCGGGTGGAAATCGCGCGACGCGGCCTGGCGGCGAAGCGCGCCGAGATCCAGCCCCGCCTGCTGCAGCAGGGCGGTCGCGGCACTGTCGGTGATCCAGGCTCTGAATCCTAGCGGTGCCGGCAGCGACGGGTCGCGCGGGAGCATCCGCTGCGGCGTGGTCCACGAGCCCACCACCGTGTGCCACGGATACCCCGCCTGCTCCGTGGTGTGGATGATGAACATCCCCACCGCGCCACGCCGCTCCGCCTCCTCGAACTTGTACGTCCATCGCCCGTAGTAGGTCATCGCCTTCCCGCCGAAGAGGTGAGGCTCGGAGGGCGAGGCGGGCGGATCGTTCACGAGCACGAGCAAGATCTTTCCCTTCACGTCGGCGTTCTTGAAGTCGTCCCAGGTGTACTCCGGAGCCGTGGCGCCGTAGCCCACGAACACCATCTCGGCATCCGCGCCGCTGTGGTCGGCCGCCGAACCGGGAAACACGACCACATCATCGGTGGCGTCGAGCGTCCCGTTCGCCTTCCCGGATACCGACACGCGAACGGAGCTCTGGCCGGTGGTGACGACGTCGATCGGCACCTGCTGGAAGTACGATCCGTCGATGGCCGGCTGCACGCCGGCGCCCTCCAGCTCGGTGGCGATGTACTCGGTGGTGAGCTTGCCGCTGGTGGTGGCCGGCGCACGACCCTGGAGGAGGTCCGACGAGAGAAAGCGGATGTGCGCAGCGATCTCGCGTTCGGTGATCGGGGGAGCGGCCGCACGCGGCGCGGCACGCTGCGCGCGCAGGCACGGGAATCCGGCCACCAGAAGCGCGGCGGCCAGCGCATAGGGTCGTGAAAGCATGGGACGCTGCGAAGGGTGTGAGGTGCGGAAGCGTCGCGCCAGGCGGACTTGGTGTAAGGTAATCGGCCACCCGGTCGCACGCCCGCGTGCACCGTCGCGGCGCACGCGGCGACGAGGGACCTGCGGCACCGCGCACTGCGCGGCCGCGCCGGATGCCACGCGCGCTACGCGCTTGGTCCGGAGACGACGGGGCGGGCGACGAGGATCAGCCGGTCAGGCGCGGGGCCAAAGTAGCGGACCGGCCAGCAGGTCGTGAGCGTGAGCGTGGGCGTCGACGCGCCGTAGATGGCCGGGTCGTGGGCGCCCACGATGTGCCGCGCGACAACGACCCACGTGGTGCGACGGCCAGGGATCTCGGTGATGACCGTGTCACCCACCGCTACCTTGTCCAGGCGATGAAAGTGACGGTCGCGATGCGCCGAAACCACCGCGTTCCCGGTTTCGCCCGGCAGGGCACTCCCGGGCAGATGCCCGGGCGCCACGTTGAGCTGGGGCGCGTCGACGCCCTCCACGATGATCTCGTCGAGGTGGATGGTGGGAATCCAGAGGCGGCCGACTACGCTGCCCAACGCGCGGCTCCCTCGTGCCGGCGCCATCGCAACAATGCTGTGCACCGCCTCCACGCTGCCACGTGCCTGCATGGCGTCCCACGCCGCCCGCGCGCGCTCGTGCGCCAGATGGCCGCTGACGTACACCCATCCCGTGAACGTCAGGAGCACGACACCGGCGGCGCTCACGAGCCAGCCCGCCACGCGCCATGGGCGCGCGCGCGCCCGCGCTGACGGGACGGGCGGCGTGTGGGCGTGTCGCGGCGTGCGAAGGAGCGGCGCGCGAGGCATTACGTGCTTTCGCGACGTGGGGGAGTGGCGGCTGCCTCGTTCCGCGCGAGCACCGGCTGCGCGCGCGCTGCCATTCGGCGCAGCCACCACCCGGCGCCGAGCATGAGTATGCTGGCCGCCAGGAGGAACGGCAGGATCGACGCGGTCTCCGGCGCCGGCACGCCGCGCGCCCCGCGCGGCCGGCGAGCGGGGGACGGCAGCGGCGGCGCCTCCGACGGGGCGATCTCCCCTGCCAACTGCGTGGTATCCGGCGGTGCGCTGTCCGACATGGCTACGGCGGCCGAATCCACCCACGCCTGCATGTCAGCCAATCGCATGGCGATCACGCTGTCGCGCACGCGGCCGGTGTCCGCCGTTGCGGCAATGGACGCTGCGGAAGTGTCGATGGCCTGCCGTGGCGGACGCACCACAGTAGTGACCTGCGCTCCAGCTAGTGCGGGCATGAGGAGCACATACGCGACCACGGCAACTAACGAATTCCTCAAGGGGCCTCCCATCGGCACGCTACCTCCCCTGTGGGGCAGGACGCGTGCCGCCGGGTCAGGCGTCGGGGAACGCGTCCGCTTTTCGGCTCTCCACCAGTTCTCTCTCGCCCGACGTCTTGTCGTACACCGCCAACACCTTTACGGTCTCCCCAGACCACGCGTCGAACTCCTTACCGGAGCCCTTCCCTACCTTGATCTCGTGTCCATCCTCGAACCGGAGCACGATCATGGGGTGGTCGTGGTTGACGAACTGCTTTCGCAGCTTCTTCGGCGGCTTCGGCATGCGTCTGTCTCGAAAGAGGTTGTGAGCGGATGAAACTACCGGCCGAGCAAGACGGGAACAAGTGACGGGCAGTGCGACGCTTTGGTGTCACGTGACCACCGAGGCACGGCCCTCGTGCGCGCGCCAACTTCCCGTGCGAAGGATCTCGTCGATGGCATCGACGGCAGCCTCCAACTCGCCGTCCGACGTGTAGAAGTGGGGTGCCACGCGAATGCCGGCCTCCGGCCGGTAGTCTACCAGAATGTCACGCGCGAGCAGCGCCCGCGCTACCTCACAGCCGTGCGGCACGTCGAAGGCCACGGTTCCGCCACGGCGCGATGCATCGCGCGGGGCGTGCACGCGGAAGCCGCGCGCGTCGGCGAGCGCGATGAGGCGTTGCGTTTGCCGCATGCTCTTGGCGCGGATCTGCTCCACGCCAGCACGGCGGACCATCCGCGGGCCTTCGACGGCCGCGTACAGCGCCGGGATGGCGGGAGTGCCATTCAGCCAGCGCTCGATGCCGTGCGCCGGCTCCATCTCCGCGCCGAACGCAAACGGGTGCGCGTGCGCCTGCCATCCGGTGAGCGCCGGCATCACGCGCTCCGGCACGCTGGCGGAGACGTACAGAAAGCACCCGCCCGGGCCACCACACAGCCACTTCAACACGCCCCCGGTGAGAAAATCGACGCCGCTCCGCCGGACGTCCACCGGCATGATGCCCACCGAGTGGAAGGCATCGAGCGACACCATGGCGCCCATTCTGATGAGCGCGGCGGCAGATGGCGCCCGCATTCAGGATGAACGCCGAACGGAACAGCACGTGTGAGATGCATACCAGGCGCGTGCGCTCGTCGATGGCCGCCAGGAGCTGCTCCTCGTCCACGCACACCCCGTCCTCGCTCGGCACCACTACGACGCGCGCCCCCATCCGGCGCGCCAGCCCGTCCACCATGTACCGCACCGACGGGAAGTCCATTGCGGTCATCACAATGGTGTCGCGCGGAGGCGCGTAATCGAGCGCCGAGATCACCGCCGCCTGCGCGATGGTGACGTTCGGAAACATGGCCACCTCGCCGGCGTCCGCCCCGATGAGCGGAGCGATCTCGTCGCCTACGCGCAGCGGCATTTCCCACCAGCCCTGCGCCCACGCCCGCACGCCCTGCATTGCCCAGGCGTCCGCGTATTCCGCCAGCCGTGCGGGCACGGCCCGCGGCATGGCGCCGAGCGAGTTGGACACCAGGTAGGTGGTCTGCTCGAGGATCGGGAACTCGGCGCGATACTGCAGCAGGCGATCCTCTGCCACGATGTCTCCGGCGGTGTCGGTGATGAGCGGCTCAGCCGCATGATGCGGCCGTGGGACGGCTATCGCCAGGGTGACCGAAGGCGCCTCCTGGCATCTCGGGGCGCGATCCCGGCGCGATCCCGGGGCGCGATCCCGGGGCGCGATCCCGGGGCGCGATCCCGGGCGGCGTGGGTGTGTCGCCACGGTGGGGCTGGCACCGGCCGCCGTACGGCCGTGACGTGTCGGCTGCCGGTGCGATGGTGCCGCGCTGCTGTGGTGCTGGCACGACACCCAGCGAAAGGGGGAGAGGGGTAACACGGCGGAACGCGCCAGAAAGGCGCTATAAGGCAATGGCTTACATGATCTTGGGCTCGCATGCCTCGTCCTCGACGCAGCGTGCGAATCTTGCTAGTACCCCGTGCTGTGATAGAACCCACGACTCCAACTCTGACCCGCGCGCGGTCGCTCGCGAGGCGACTGGGACTCCCGCTCGCCGTGCTCGTCCTCCTGGCGCTCGGAGGCGAGACGGTGCTGCGGATGTTCCCCACGCTGTGCCCCGTGCAGGAACAGCTCAAGTTGGCCGAGACAGCCGGAGGGCACCCGTACGTGGACGACCCCGACCTGGGTGCGCGTCCACAGCCGCTGCTGCGCGACACCGTACGGACTCTGGACTACCGCTACGTGCTCACGTTGGACTCGCTTGGCTTCCCCAATCGCGAGCCGTGGCCCGACGATCCCGACGTGGCCGTCCTGGGGAATTCGCTCGCCGCCGGACCTGGCGTGGGCATTCGGGGCCAGTTCTCGACGCTGCTGGCACGCGCGCTGGGCGAAACGAGCGTAGTCAATCTCGCGCTGCCGGGAGGCTCTCCCGCGCAGGAGCTTGGGATGTACACCAAGTTCCTCCAGCGCGCGCGGCCCCGCGTCGTCATCGTGGCAGTATGGGTGGCCAGCGATGTGGACAACGCCGTTGAATTCACTCAGTGGCTGCGAGACGGATCGCCGCCGCACTTCACCACGTACCGGCTCACGTTCGGGTCCACACACGCCGGCTTCGCGCCGCTGAACGCGGTGCGAGATCAGCTCAGTTCGTCCTATCTGCTGCGGGCCGTGTACTACGGGATACGAAGACTTGGCCGGGATCACGACGTGCGCGAGACGGTCGCTTTCTCGGACGGCCAGCAGATCTATCTCTCCGTGCGGGCGCAGCACCGCCTCGCCGCGGGGGCCGCGCGTCCGGGCTTCGACCTGGACACCGATTTCGTGGCGCCGCTGGTGCGGCTGCGTGAGGCCGTGGAGAGCGATGGCGGTGAATTCCTGGTTGCGCTGCTGCCGAGCAAGGAGGAGATCTACGGCGCCGCGTCGTATCCGGCCGTGCTGCACACGGTCCGCGACGTGCGCACCGCTATGGACGCGGCCGGGCTCCCCGTGCTGGACCTCTACCCTCTGTTTCGGGAACGCGGACAGTGGCGCGCGCCGTTCTACGCGCGCGACATCCATTTCACCGCGTACGGGAACCAGTTGGTGGCCAATGCCCTCAGCCGCTGGGTGCTCGACCACGTGCCGGTGCCCACAGCGACGCGCGGCGCCGTGGCCGGTGGACGGGCGCCCGGCGCCGCGGCGGCGCGCGCGCCGGGACGTGCCAACCATGGCGCCTGAGCGCGCGTTGGAGAACACGGTTCCCGCCGGGTCAGCGCCCGCGCTTGCCGGGCGCGACCGGCCGCACAGGTGGGCGGCCGGGAGCGACGGCCATGCCGTGGACGAAAGCACCACCGCGTGCGTGATCAACTTCAACGGGGCGGCGTACCTGGAGCAGTCGCTCGCGGCGCTCTCCGCCCAAGCGGACGCGCTGGCGGAGATCGTGGTGGTGGACAACGGCTCCACGGATGGCAGTCGCGCGCTCGTGGAGCGGCGGTTCCCCAAGGTACGGTTGGTCGCGATGCCGACCAACGCCGGCGCGGCCGCCGCGCGCAACGTGGCCCTGGCGGAGGCGCACACGGATCTCGTCCTGCTCATCGACAACGACGTCACGCTCGGCCCCGGAGTGGTGGACGCGCTGCGCGAGGCGCTCGCCGAGCGCCCGGATGCTGTGCTCGCCGTGCCCGCCATCCTCCACGGCCCCGCGCCCACGGGTGACACGGTGCAGTACGACGGAGCGGAAACGCATTTCCTGGGGCAGCAGACGCTGCAGCATCAAGAGCAGCCGTACGCGTCGGTTCCCAAGGCCACGCGGCCCATCGGATCGCTGGTGAGCGCGTGCGCAATGGTGCACCGGCGGCGGCTCTCGAGCGCGGCACGCTGCGCGGAGTTGACGACGTTCGACGAAGACTTCTTCATCTACTTCGAGGACCACGACTTCGGTCACCGTATGCGTATGCTGGGGCTGGATGTGCTGGCGGTCCCCGGCGCGTACTGTCACCACGGAGCGGGGACGGAGGGGGTGTCCATACGTGCGCTCGGCGCCTACTCACGTCTGCGGGTATACTGTCACATCCGGAACCGCTGGATCTTTCTCCTCAAGAACTATCAGGTGACGTCTCTGGCCCTTCTCTCGCCGATGCTGGCGCTGTACGAAGCCGTGCAGTTCGCGGCCGCCGTGAAGAAGGGCTGGCTCGGCGAGTGGGGCCGGAGCGTGTGGTGGATGGGCACGCATCTGCGCCCGCTGTGGCGCACGCGGCGCACGATCCAGCATCGTCGGCGCGTGCCGGACCGCGCCCTGCTGCGGGGCGGACCAGTGCCGCTGCGCGACGAGGCCACGCGCACGGGCATGGAGCGCGCCGCGCGACGGGGGCTCGACGCCGCGACGCGGTGGTACTGGCGCATGGTGGAGGGCGCGCTGTGAGCGCGAGCATCCCGGTGGAGCGCGACGCGGCGCCAATGGCGGCATCGACGGCGCCCCTGGCGGCGCCTGGGGCGGCGTACGGGGCGGCGCCCGGGGCGGCGCCCGGGGCCAACGCAGGCGAATCTCAGGCGCCGCTCCGCGTAGCGATCGTCGCCGCCTGCCCGCTTCCCGAGCGGCGCGGCACACCGGTGCGAATTCAACGCATGGCCGAGGGGCTCCAGCGGCTGGGCCACGATGTGCACGTGGTCACGTATCCGTATGGAAGCGGTGACTTCGATGCACCGGTGACCGTGCACCGCGTGCCGCGCGGCCTCACGCGCTACCGCACCGCGCCAGGGCCGTCGTGGAGCAAGCTCCTGGTGCTCGATCCCATGCTCGTACAGCTCCTCCGGCGTGTGGTGGAGGAGCACCGGATCGACGTCGTCCATGCGCACCACTACGAGGGACTCCTCGTGGGCATGGCGGCGCACCGCGGCGCGAGCGTTCCGCTCATCTACGACGCGCATACGCTCCTCGGCTCCGAACTGCCATCGTACGCGCCACGCCTCCCGCACGCGGCCAAGCAGGCTCTGGGCGCGCGGCTCGATCGCTGGCTCCCCGCGCGGGCGGATCACGTGATCAGCGTGTCGGGCACCATCCAGAAGCACCTGTTGTCCCACACCACGCTGCAGCCCGATCAGGTCACCTGCGTCTCGAACGGTGTGGAGTGCGATCTGTTCCCTGCTCCCGATCCCGACGCGGACCACGCGCCAGCGCGCGCGCCGATCGTGGTCTTCAGCGGCAACCTGGCGCCGTATCAGGGCATCGATCTGCTCCTCGAGGCGTTGCAGCAAATACTGGTCGCACGCCCCAACGTGCGACTCCGCATCGTGACGGAGTCCTCGTTTGCTCCGTACGAGGCGCAGGCACGCGCGCTTGGCGTGCGGCACGCCGTGGACGTGGTGGCGAAGGGATTCGAAGCGGTTCCGGCGGAGCTCTTCGCGGCCAATGTCGCGGTGAACCCGCGTGCCGATTGCGACGGGATTCCGCTCAAGCTTCTCAACTACATGGCGGCGTCCAAACCGGTCGTGTCGTTCGCCGGATCGGCACCGGGCGTGGAGCACGGGTCCACCGGCTGGCTGGTCCCCCGGGGGGATGTCGCGGCGTTCGCGCAGGGCGTGCTCACGTTGCTCGCCGACGGGACCGCCGCGCGCGCGATCGGCGCCCGAGCGCGACGCCACGTGGAGCGCGAGCATTCGTGGGAGGCCGTGGCCCGTCAAACGGAACACGTGTATCGCGACGTGCTGCGCCGCATGCGCGGAGCGGCGCGTGTGCCGGAAGCGCTACCGGGAGCGCCCGCGTGGCACGCGGGCGACGGTGACGCCGTGAGGTCCCCCCGCGGCCACGCCGGAGGCCGGTGATGCGGAGCGCGCGCCCCACAGTTCTCTACGCCGTCCCGGGACACGACTTCTTGCCGTCGGCCGGTCCCACGCGCAACGTGATCAATCAGGTCCGTGCAATGCGCCGCTGGGCGGACGTCACGCTCGCGGTTCGGCGGGTCGTGCAGCCGCCGTCGGCGGGCGATCCGGCGGTCGTGGAGATCGCGCCCGGCACGGGCGCGCCGTCGTCCGGCGTGGACGACGCGGCCACGCGCGGCATGAGCTATCTCGAGTTCGCGCGATATCTACGCACGCTCCGCGCCTTTCTGGCACGCACACTGCCCACGACCGATCTGGTGCTGGAGAAAGACTGGATGCTCACCGGATACGTTTCCCGGTGCGCGCGACGCGCGGGCGTGCCCGGCATTCCGGTCAAGAACTGGATCGCGACGACTGGGTCCACCGCCGTGCACGCGCCGATCGCGGCCGCGCGCCACGCCCTGGCCGCGGAGCTGGAGGGTCACCTGCTGCGCGGTGCCGCGTGCGTGGTGGCGGAAACCGAGACGCTCCGCGCGGCGATCGCCGCGCGCTGGCGCATCGATCCGGCCCGCATCGCCGTGATCGGACTGGGCGTCGACCGCGATCGCTTTCGGCCGGCCGACCAGGGCCAAGCCCGCGCGCACCTGGAGATCGGCGCCCGTCCCACCGTGCTCCTGTACGCGGGCGTGCTCGACCGCACACACGACCTCGAGCCGCTGCTCCGCGCGTCGGGCGGGTTCGCGCCCGAGCGCTTGGAGCTACACGTGATTGGAGACGGCCCCCGCCGCGGAGAACTGGAAGCGCTGGCGCGCGCCGCACGCGCGCCAGCGATCTTCCACGGGCGCGTGCCGCACGAGGAGGTGAGCCGCTACATCGCCGCCGCCGACCTGTGCGTCGCGCCCTACGACCGCACGTGCTTTCCGCAGGGAGAGGTGGGGTATTCCACCCTCAAAGTACGCGAGTATCTGAGCGCGGGACGCGCCGTTGCCACCATGCCGAGCGGCGCGCTGCGCACACTCGTGCGCCAGGATGCCACGGGATTTCTACTCGAGAATCGAGCGGACGCGTGGCACGACCTGCTGCGCGCGCTGCCCACGCGCGAGCACCTGGCCGCCATGGGGGCCGCCGCCGCGGAGACGCCGCTCGACAGTTGGGACGACGTCTCGCGCGCCTTCGAGCGGCTGTGCACATCCTGCCTGGGCGGCGCGCCCGGCACGGCGGGATCGCTCCAGACGCCGACCGGTGTCCCGTGCAACGCACCCGGGATGCCGTCGTGACACCGTACCTGATTGGCATCTATGCGCACGTCGTCGCGGCCGTGGTGCTCTCCGGCTATGCGCTGTTCTGGGTCGTGATGGCGTTCACGCTCCGCAGCGACGACAGCGGCCTGGACCCGCATCGCACGCTGGCGCTCATCGGAAGCTCGCGATGGCCGCCGGTGGGAGCGCTTCCTCGCGGCCTCCGCATCCCCATCCTCGGACTGGGCTGGCTGCTCGTGGCATTCATGGCGGCGAGCGGGCTCGTGCTGCTGCGCCTGCGCGGCATCGGTGCGCCGCAGCTCGCGTCGGCGGTGTTCTGGACGCACCGCCCCGGCGCGGTGATCGCCGCCAAGATCGGCCTGCTCGTCCTGTTCGCGGGCGCGCACACCAGGGTGGCGCTTCGGCCCACGCCGCGCGCCGCGCTCACCGCCGCACTGCTCGTCGTGGCCATCGTCTGCGCTTCCGCGCTCCTGGTCTGATCCTCATGTCCGCACCCTGCTCCGTCGGCCAGAACCGCCCGTCAAGGGGACAGCGATGACGCTCTTCCGAATCGCCATCGCCGTGCATCTATTGGCCGCGTTCACCTGGCTGGGGCACATGTTCTTCTGGCCGCTCGTTGCCGGCCCGGTCCTCAAGAAGATCCAACCGCCCGCCACGGCGGAGCGACTGCGCGAGCTGAGCATGCGCATGGGTGGGCTGGGCTGGCCGGCGCTGGCCGTGCTCGTCGCGAGCGGCGCCTACCTCCTCGCGGTGCGTGGCGTGGGCGTGAGCACGCTCGTGCAACCCGAATTCTGGAGCAGCGCCAGCTCGCGCCCGCTGGCGCTCAAGCTGCTCGTGGTGCTGTTCATGGTGGGGTATCAGGCCGTGATCGGACACCGGCGCGCCCCCCGCGCGATCTACCTCAACATGGCGGCGGCGCTCGTCGTCCTCTGGGCCTCGGTCACCATCGCCAAGGGAGCGCTGTGATGCCAGCGCGCGCGGAACGTCCGGCCGTGGTCGTGATCGGCCTCGATCTGGGCGACGGCGACCTGATACGCCGCTGGGCGGAGGACGGCGACCTGCCGCATCTGCGCGCTCTCATGCAGCACGGAGCCGTGGCCGAGCTGGACACCACGGCGGATACGCTCCACGTCTCCGCGTGGCCCACGTTGTATACGGGCGCGCCGGTGGGGCGCCACGGCGTCTACTACACGTTTCAAGCGGCGCCCGGACTGCAGGGATACCGCCGCTTCACTCCCGACCAGTACGGTGCACCCACCTTGTGGCGCGTGCTCGGCGACGCGGGCGTACGGTGCGTGGTGTTCGACGCGCCGTACACGCATCCGGAGCCGGGAGACAACGTGGTGCAACTGTTCGACTGGGGAACCTGGGCGCACTACTTCAAGCCCGCATCGACCCCGCCGAGCGTGCTGCGCCAACTCAACCGCGCCTGCGGTGCGTACCCGCTGGGGCTCGAGGCACACGACCTGGGGCTCGTCGGCCGCGACGCCGCCGAGATGCAGCCGCGGCTTCTCCGGAGTGTGCGCGCCAAGACGGACGCCGTGCTGTGGCTCATGCGCGAGCAACCGTGGGAGTGCTTTGTCACCGCCTACGGCGAAACGCACCCGGGCGCGCACTACTGCTGGTGGCCCTCCCGCGGTGACGGGCACGAGCCCGATCTCTCGCTCCTTCGAGAGCTGTACCGCGAAATCGATTCCGGCATCGGTCGGGTGGTGCGCGAACTCCCCGACGGCGCCACCGTGTTCGTCGTCAGCGGAGACCGCATCGCGCCCAACCACTCCGGCTGGCATCTCCTGCCCGACGTCCTACGCCGGCTGGGCATGCTGGCCGAGCCGGCGGCCGGCAACGGGCATCCCACCGGCCAACCCCACCATCCCGATCAACAAGGCGCGCAGGGAACGGGGCGCGCGGGCGCCGGTTGGGATCCCGTGCGCGCGCTGCGCGATCTCCTTCCCAAGGACTTCCGCAAATCGCTGGCACGCCAACTCCCCACGGCGCTGCGCGACCGGTTGGCGCGGCGCGTCGACACGGCGGCCATCGACTGGTCGCGTACGCGCGCGTACCTGCTCCCCACCGATCTGGAGGGATGCATCCGCGTGAACCTCGCCGGGCGCGAGCCGCACGGCATCGTACAACCGGGAGCGGAGTACGACGCGGTGTGCGACGAACTGACGGCCGCGCTGCTCGAGTTGGTGAACCCGCACACGGGCGCGCCCGCGGTGCGCGAGGTGGTGCGCGTGGACGAGCGCTTCCCCGGCCCGCGCCGCGACTATCTGCCAGACCTGGTGGTGCTGTGGTCTGACGCGTCGCCCATCACGCAGCTCTCGTCGCCCCGGATCGGCACGGTGGCCGCGCCGTCTCCCGACGGGCGGACGGGAACGCACGCCGCGCCGGGATTCCTCATCGCGCACGGTCCGGGCATTCCGCAGGCGTTCACGGCCCATGGCGCCCACGTGCGCGATGTCGCGCCGACGATCCTCGCGCTCTACGGTGTGGAGCGTTCCGACGATATGGACGGAGCGGTGCTGGTACAGCCGCTCGAGTCTCGAACCACATAGGAGAACCGCTGTGAGTATTCGCATCCTGCAAGTCGGGGTAGGCATCCGGGGCGGCCATTGGGTGGAGATCATCGACGCGCACCCCGACATGCAATGCGTGGGGTACGTCGATCGCGACCCGGATGCGCTCACCCGTGTGCGCGCGCACGTGGCGAGCGACGGACGCGGATTCTTTTCCGACCTGGACGCCGCGCTCGCGGCCACCACGGCCGACGCGGTGCTCATCGCCACCCCGTCGGCGCTGCACGCGGAGCACACCTGTCGTGCGCTGCAAGCCGGGCTGGCCGTGATGGTGGAGAAGCCGCTCGCCACCTCGGTGGCCGAGGCCGATCGTGTGCTCGACGCATCGGCCGCGGCCGGACGCCCGGTGGTGGTGGCCGAGAACTATCGCTACTGGCCCGCGGAGCGCACCGTGCGCGCTCTCATCCAGTCGGGGCGCATCGGGAGGGTGGATTCGGCCACGCTCATCGACCGGCGGCACATGCCGAGCCATACCGAGGGCCCGTGGTTGGCCTCCATCGAGTATCCGCAACTGCAGGAGATCGCCGTCCACCACTTTGACAGTCTGCGCGCGCTCCTCGACCGCGCGCCGTCGAGCATCACGGCGCGGGTGTGGAATCCGCCGTGGAGCGACTATCGCCACGGCGCCTCCACACAGGCGTTCATCGACCTGGCCGGCGTGGAGGTGCAGTACGTGGGCACACTGACGTCGCACCGGTTTGGCTTCTCGCTCTGGGTGGAGGGCGAGGAGGGCGTGCTCTGGACCAACCGCAAGTACGTGGCGTGGCGACCTGGCGGCAGCCGATTCTTCCGTCCCGTCCGGCGTCTGTCGGTGCCGCGCGGCGACGAGGCGCCGTACCCCAAGGGGGGAACGACGTCGCTCCTCAACGCGTTGCGCGACGCCGTCACGTCGGGCGCCACGGCGGAGACGCACGCCGGCGACAACATCTGGAACGTCGCCATGATCGAGGCCGCCAAGCGCTCCGATCGGGAGCAGCGCGCCGTCATGATGGAAGAAGTGTGGCCTGGGAGCACGGTCGCGCGCGCGGCCGGCGCCGCCGGAGCGCGCGCGTGAGCCGCATGCCCCATTCCCGCCTGCTGCTCATCGCGCTCGACTCCGCGGACGCCGAGCTCATCGCGCGCTGGGGCGAGGCCGGCGACCTCCCGCATCTGTCCGCCCTTCGCGCGCAGGGAGCGTGGGGACGTCTGGGCACCACGGCCGACGTGATGCACGTTTCCGCGTGGCCCACGCTCTACACCGGCGCCACGCCGGGACACCACGGGATGTATCACGCGTATCAGGTGCGCCCGCACGAGCAGGGCGTACATCGCACCCGTCCCGATGAATGCGCGCTGCCCCCGTTCTGGAAGTATCTGGACGACGCCGGACGCCGCTGCATCGTGTTCGACGCGTTCATGACGTATCCGCTCCCGAGCTTCCGCGGCATCCAGTTGCTCGAGTACGGCACCTGGACCTGGTTTGGCCAACCCGCCGCCACCCCACGGCGGATGCGCCGCGCGCTCTTGAATGCGGTGGGACCGTATCCCGCGCCGGAACACCTGCACGTGCTCGAAGTGCCCGACCCGCGTGTCTTTCGCGATCAACTCATTGCCGGCGCGCGCGTGAAGGGAGACGCGGTGCGCTGGCTCATGCGCGAGAACGCATGGGACATGATGTTCGTCACCTTCGGCGAGCCGCATGGGGCCGGACACTTCCTCTGGCACACGGGTGATCCGTCGCATCCCGCCGCGCGCGACTACGACATCTCCGGCGCACCGGATGCGCTGCACGATGTGTACGTCGCCGTGGACCGTGCGCTCGGCACCATTCTCGAAGCGGTGGACGACGATACCACGGTGGCCGTGTTCTCGGGCGACGGGATGGGTCCCAACTACTCGGCGTGCCACCACGTGCCGGAGTTGCTCCGGCGCGCGGGGTGGCTGGTGGATGGCACCGCGCCCGGAGGAACAGCGCCCGGGCGGCAGCCCAGCCAAGGCATGCTGTCGCGCATCCGGCAGGCAATTCCGCTCGGCGCACGGCAGGCCGTGACGCGCTGCCTCCCGCGAAGCGTCCACTACCGCATGAGCATGCGCTGGGTGAATGCCGCGATCGACTGGGAGCGGACGCGCGCCTTCTGCATCCCGAACGCCAACGAGGCCTACGTGAGGCTCAATCTGCGCGGCCGCGAGCCAATGGGGATCGTCGACCCAGGCAGCGAGGCAAGCGAGATGATCGACGAGCTGCATGAGGGGTTGCGCGCGTTGAGAAATCCGGATACGGGACGCGGCGCTGCCGGCGCGGTGGTGGCGATGCGCGGTGTGGCCGGCGCGGAGCGCGGTCGTCTTCCGGATGTGATCGCCACCTGGCGTGAGGACGCGGCGGTGCTCGGCCGGATCGAGTCTCCGCGCTGGGGAGTGGTGGAAGGCCCCGCAGGCTACCGTACCGCGCCGTACTACACCGGCAACCACCGCCCCAACGCCTTTCTCGTGGCGCGTGGCCCCGGGATCAGCGCGGGCACCGAGCTGGCGGAGGCGCACATCCTGGATGTCGCGCCCACGGTGCTGGCGCTCATGGGCGTGGACGCGCCGCCGCACTACGAGGGCGTACCCATTCAGGAGCTTACCGGGCGCGCGCCGCACCCGGCCGCACCGGCAACGCCGGCAACGCCGCCCGGCCGCTGAACACCAGGAGACGCATCGATGTGTGGAGTAGCCGGTCTCGTCTGTCTGGACGCCAACTGTCAGTCCGATCATCGCGGCATGGTGACCACCATGTGCGATGTGCAGACCCATCGCGGTCCGGACGATCAGGGCGTCGAGATGCTGGACAGCGCCTGTCTGGGCTCGCGCCGGCTGAGCATTCTGGATGTGTCACCGGCCGGCCACATGCCGATGACGGAGCCCACCGGGCAGTGGTGGATCGTCTACAACGGCGAAGTTTACAACTACCGCGCGCTGAAGAGCGAGCTGGAGGAGCGCGGGCATCGCTTTACCTCCGGAACCGATACGGAGGTGATCCTCCACGCGGTGATGGAGTGGGGAGACGAGGCGTACGACCGGTTCGTGGGGATGTTTGCCGCGGCTGTGTGGGACCGGCAAACGCAGACGCTCACCCTGGCACGCGACCGATACGGCATCAAGCCACTGCACCACACCACCGTCGACGGTCACTTCCTGTTTGCGTCCGAGCTGAAGGCGCTCCGGCTGATCCGCCACCGCGCGCGCGTGGACCGTCAGCGACTGGGCGAGTGGTTCCTGTACCGCAACGCGGATGCCCTCACCCCCGAGACGCTGGTGGAGGACATCCTGTCCGTGCTGCCGGGACAAGTGGCAACCGTGCGACACGGCACCGTGACCATGCGCAATTACTACACGCGCCTGGCGCACGTGGTGCCCGAGCGGCACGCGGCGTACCTGGCGGACGAGCCCCACGCGGTGGTCGAGCGCGTCGACTCCCTCCTCCGCGAGGCGGTGCGGTGCCGCCTGGTGAGCGATGTGCCCGTGGGCACGTTGTGCAGCGGAGGTCTGGACTCGAGCCTCGTGACGGCGCTGGCGGGCGAGCAGACCACCGACATCACCGCGTTCAACGTGTCGCTGCACGACGCCCCGGATCTCGACGAACGGCGCTTCGCCGAGCGACTCACGCGGAAATTGGGCATCGAGCTCGTCTGTCACACGCTCACACCGGAGTCGTTCCGCGCGAGCCTGCCCGAGGCCACGTACTTCTCGGACACCCCGCTCACGCACCCCAATTCGGTGGCGTATCTGCAGATCAGCCGCGTGGCGCGCGAGCACGGCGTGGTGGTGCTCCTCTCGGGCGAAGGCGCGGATGAGCTGTTCGGTGGCTACAGCTGGGCGTACCGGCGGCTTCGCACCCTACTTCGCCTGGAGGCGCTGCTCCATCTCCTTCCGGAGCGCGCGCAGCGACAGCTCACGCTGGTGGTGTACGCGGCCGCGGGACTCCCGGCCACCGCGCATCGGTTTCGCGAGGTGCTCCCCACGGCCGTGGCCACGATCGACCGGTTCGTTCGGATGGATTGGCAGGAGCAGTGCGAGGCGGCGTACGGATTCGTCCCCGACGCACGCAACCGTGCGGTGTTGGGCCGGATGCTCAGCGACCTCAGCGATTTTCTGGCGCCGCTGCTGCGGAGGCTGGATCGGATGACCATGGCCGCATCCGTGGAGTCGCGCGTGCCGTTCCTGGATCACCGTCTCGTGCACGAGGCCATCAACCTCCCGCTTACCTACCGCCTGGGGGCCCGCGCGGACAAGTGGCTGCTCAAGCAGGTCGCCCGGCGCTACCTCCCGCGACGCGACATCTGGCGGAAGAAGATGGGCTTTCCGATCCCGCTCGGTACCTACGTAGCGCCCTTCGCCGACGAGCGTTTTTTTCGCGAGGGTTTCTGCGAGACGGTGCTGGGACTTCGGTGGAGCGGGCTCCGGCACTACGTGGCGCGGTGGGAGCGTGATCCGTACGCGTTCTTCGGGCTCCTCACGCTGGAGATGTGGGGGCGGATGTTCGTGCGCGGAGAGACCCTGGAGGAAGTGGAGGCGCACTTTGGCGTGCGGCGGGACGCACCTCCGGCGGGCCGAGCCCAAGCTCTACGCGCGTTGACGCCATCGGCCGCGTTGGCCGCGACGGTCCAGCGCGGTTGATCCCGGCGCGGCGCGCCGGGCGTCGCCGCCGCGCGTTGCCCTCAGGCGATATCCCGGACCGCGCCCGATGGCGCCGGATGCGCGGAGGAACGGCGCGCGGGCGCAAGCTCCTCCAGAACCGCCAGCGTCTCTTGCGTGGCTTTGTTCCACGAGAACATCCGCGACCGCGCGAGCGATTTCTCCGACAGCTCAGAGCGCAGCGCCGCGTCGGACGTCACCCGACGGATGGCGTTCTTCAGCCCTTCCAGGTCGTCCGGATGGTGGAGCAGCGCCGCGTCCCCCACCACCTCCGGATTCCCGCCGGCATCCAATGCGATCACGGGACAGCCGGTGGCCAGTGCCTCGAGCAACGCCACGCTGCACGACTCGAAGTATGACGGAATCACGAAACAGGTTGCCAGGCTGTACAACGCGACAAGATCGTCGGGCTGCGTCCACCCCAGAAAGCGGATGCGCTCTCCCAGATCGAGCTCGTCGAGCAGCTTCTGCTCCGCCCCCGTCTTCCAGCGCATCATCCCCGCTACCACGAGAGTGTGGGGGATCTCGTTTCGCAGTGCGTGGAACGCGCGCACGAGCGCGCTGAAGTTCTTTTGCGGGTAGATCCCGCCCACGAACAAAAGGAAGTCGCGCGGCAGATCAAACCGCTCGCGCGCCTGCCGCAACCGGGCTTCATCGCGCACCGGCGTGAACGCGCTACTTGGCGCGTTGTGGATGACGCGGAATTTCTCCGCGGGGAGCCCGGTGGCCGCGATGAGCTCATCGGCGACCCGCTGCGACACGGAGATCACCCGGTCCGCGGCGCGCATACACGCGTCCACGCGCTGTCGTCCCCATTGCCGTTCGATGAACGGGAACACCTGCGGCATGTTGTACCATTCGCAGTTGTGCATCACGAACACTTTGCGAAAGCGGCCAAACACGGGGACGGTCACGAACGGGTTGAACACCACATCGATGCCGTACTTGTGGGCGAGCCGCGGCACGGCGACCTGATCCCAGTAGTGCACCAGGGGGACGGGCGACTTGCTGAGCACCTCGGTCACGTGATCGAGGTTGGCGAATTGCCCCACACCGCGTCGTGCGCGCTCGAACCACGGATAGAGCAACACGTATTCGTTGCTCCGGTCCGTCTCGACCATGTGCCGCACGAGCTGCTGCGTGTAGGTGGCGATGCCGCCGCGATAGTGCAGGCATCGCAGCATGATTCCAATGCGCACGTTCAATCCTTCCGGTTGGGTCGTCGTATGGCGTGGTGGTGTGCTGTCGATGATCCGTCTGCAGTCAGGACGATCGGGGCGAGGCGGAGGATTCGGCGGCCGCGCTCGCCGGCGCGGCCGCCGCGCCGCCGGAAGCGCCGGACCGTGCGCTGGGGAGCACGAAATCCGCGGCGCTGATCTCCCTCAGCACCCATAGTATACCGAGGTACAGCGCCCCGAGCGCGGCCATCTTCACGAGGACGAGCGCGCCGGAGGCCCGGATCCCCAGCGCCGGAACGAGGGTGACGGCCGCCGCAATGGCCACGCGGCCGAGGGTCCGTGGGGCAATGGGCACGCCGAATTGACGCCAGACCAGAGCGCCGATGGCAATGGCGACTCCGGCCATCCCGACGAACAGCGAGACGGCGGCACCCATGGGACCGAGGCGCGGGATGAGCAGCAGATTCGATACGGCGACGATGGGAATGAACGCCACCAACACCAACGCCGTAGCCCGCTGCCGACCGGCAGCCATGAGCGCATGTGCGTAGGCATCCATCAGCGCAAAGAAGCTGAACGCCAGGAGCTGCACCACGAGAAAGCGGCCGCCGCCGGCGTACGCGCTCGAGTACAGGAGATCCATGAGCGGGGAGGCGTTCCCGCCGACCACAACGCATGCAGCCGCGCTCAGGATGAGGGAGAACCGACTGGCCTCCAGTACGTGGCGGCGCGCGCCCAACTGGTCCTTGGCTGCCAGCGCCCAGGCCACGGACGCGAGGAGCACGCCCGATTGAACGATCGGGATCACGATGAGCGTCTGCGCGATCTTGAGCGCCGCCAGATACTGTCCCACCGCCGCCTCCGCGCCGTGCCACAGGCTTCCGAGAAACCAGACGTCGAGGCTGACCAGCACCTGCAGCGAGATCACGAACGCGCCCATGGGGACGCCGAGCGACACAATGCGCCGTACGAAACGCCGCGCGGGACGGAAGCCACGCGGCGGATAACGCACCACCAGATAGAGCAACGCCGTGGTGGTGGCCAGCACGTTCACCACGAGCGCATGCGACACCGAAATCCCGATCACCAGGAGCGCCAGCACGCCCGTCAGCTTGGCCGCCCCCAGAATCGCTTGGCTCATGCTCAACGGGCCGAACTTTCGCAGGCCCATGAGCGTGCCGGCGTAGCCCTGGTAGGCCGCAGCAACCGGGATGTCCAGGATGGCGAGTCGGAACAGCCATGTACCATCCGGGAGATGAAAGAGCCGCCCCACGAGCGGCGCCGCGAACCACGCGATCGTGAACAACGCGAGCGAGCTCACGAGCAGCACGAAGCGGGCAGAGCGCTCCACCTGCGCGGCCTCGCCCTGATGCTCCGGAATGAGCCGACCGGTGGCAGACGGAACACCGGCATAGCTCACGATCTCGAGCCAGACGAGCGTGGCGAGCAGCACCCCGTAGATGCCGAAGTCTGCCGGCCCGAGCTCGCGCGCCAGGACGACGGACGCGATGTACCCGAACACCATGAACACGGCGCGCGCGATGAGCAGCTGTCGGGTGCCGCGTCGCTGGATCGCCTGGGCATCCGCCCGGTGCGCTGCCACCGTCTCCGCGGCCACCGTCTCCGCGGCCACCGTCTGCGCGGTCACTCCCTCCGCGGCCACTCCCTTCGCGGAGTCGAACGTTGCGTCGGTCACCGCGTCCCTGCGCGCTTGAGATGGTCGGCCATGCGCAGCGCGAGCGCCACGATGGTCAACGTTGGATTCTTGTTGCTGGCGGACGGGAAGACGGAGCTCCCGGCCAGGTAGAGGCCCTGGACGCCGTGCACCATCCCGTTCGTGTCAACGACCCCCGTGCAGGGCGTGCTGCTCATGCGCGTGGTCCCCATGTGATGCGACGCGTCGGTGAACCGCACCTCGCCCTGCCCTTCCTCCAGCGTACCGAGCCCGCTCCCTGCGATGCGCTCCTTGAGGAGCGATTGGAGCCGGTACACGGACCGGTGCACCTCCGGGCTCACGCGCCAGTCGAGCGCGAGTCGCGGCACGCCCAACGCGTCGCGCTCCGTGCTCAACGTCACCCGGCTGGCCGGGTCGGGAGGCTGTTCGCAGAAGTAGACCACCACGCGCCGCCCGCCAGCGCCCCGACGCCCCGTGAGCGCCCGGCGTAGGCGCCACGACGCGCGATACAGCGCGTGCGGGAGCAGTTCCTTGGGCGTGAGCAGGTATACCAGCCCCGTGATGTCCCCCATCTTGGCCCGTCCCACGTCCCACCGACTGCCCGCGTACCCGCGCCGCAACAGCACCTTCATGGTGCGGATGAACGACTGGTACTGCTTGGCGGTATAGTCCGAATGCTCCACTTCCACCGTGGCGTAGTGGTCGAGCAGCCCTTCGCGCTCCTGCACCTCGCGCGAGATGCGCATGCCGAACTGGACCTTGCCGTCGCGGCGCGGCACACCGTCCAGCAGCGACAGACGCGCGCCCTCGCGCAGGTGGACCCTCCCGAACACGCCACGCGGGTGATCCATGAAGTAGCGCCCCACCAGGTCGCGTGCGTTGCCGATGCCCTGCGCGTGCTGCTCGCGCGAGACGAGCAGCAGGCGCGCGTTCTCCAGCCCCCCGCACGCGAGGACCACAACGCGCGCGCGCACATGAAAGCGCTTTCCGCTGAGCGTCGCCACCGTCACGCGCTCCACCCGGTTCCCCGCCTCGTCGAGCGCGATGTTCGTCACGTTCCCGTGCAGCACGAGTTGGATGTTGCGCGAGCGCCGGAGGGCAGGACGGTAAGCGGCTCCAAACCGCTTGGGGCGCGGCGCCCAGAGGGACACGGTGGGTTCGATCCCCCGGCCCGCATAGAGCGCCCGCTCGTCCGGCGACAGGTCCGACGCGTGACGCGCCGGGTCGAACAGGCCGTCGTCGGGGAGCCCGAGAACACGCTCGGCGGCAGGGTAATACGCGTCCAGGACGGGGAAGTCGAGCGGCCAACCGCTGTGCGCAACCCACGGCCGCGAGACGACGTCGCGCGCACCGAAGCGCATGCTCCGTCCCGCCCACAGATTGCAACTGCCGCCGTAGTAGCGTGCCCGTGACATGAAGTTCTCGCGTACGGGATAGCCGCGGATCTCCAGATCGTAGAGCGCCTGCGTGTGCGGATCGGGCGCAGCGCCGCCGCTCTCGACCACGCAGACTTGGAGCGCCGAGCCGTCGAGGGCACCTGCAAGCGTGAGCCCCGCCGCGCCGGCTCCCACGATGCACACGTCGGCCGCGAGCTCGCTCCCCGCGTCGACCTCTCTCGCGTCGACGACGCTCATGCGGCTCCGGCGGTCATACCAGTCACGCTGACGTGGCGTGGTTTCGCACACGCGGAGACTCGGCGCCCGGCGCGGCGTCCGGCGCGGGGTCCGCCGCCGGAACGCGGTTGGCGCGACAGATGGCGCGATAGCGCTCCACCACCGGCCGCGTCTGCCGCTCCTGCGTGCCGAAGTCCACGCCGAACAGCCCAAAGCGCGCAGTCGTCCCCAACGTCCACTCGTAGTTGTCGATGAGACTCCAGTAGAAGTATCCGCGCACGTCCACGCCGTCGCGCAGCGCGCCCGCCACCTCCGCCAGATGATCCGTGAGGAAGTTCGCCCGCAGTTCCTCATCCTTGGTGGCAATCCCGTTCTCGGTCACCAACAGCGGGACGCCCCAGGCGGCGAACCGGCGCAGCGTGGTGCCAAGTCCCAAGGGATAGACCTCCCACCCCATGTCGCTCCGCGGCCCCTGGTCCGTGTGGTGCGCGGCATCACACCCCACCCCCACGAATGGGAGCAGACCGCCCGTGTCCGCCCGCACCACCGAGCGCGTATAATAGTTGATCCCCACAAAATCGAACGGAGGCGCCCCGCGCCGCGGCGTGCCGCGGACGAGCGCGAAGAAAGCGCGGTTGAGTACCAGATCGCGGATCCACGCCGCCATGCGATCGCGCAGGCGCTTGGGGTCGCACGGCTGAATCACCGGCGCACTGTGCGCAAATCCCACCTGGGCATGTGGGTGTCGCGAGCGCAGGCGTGAGCGCGCCATCCGATGGCCGCGCGCCATGTGCACCGCCGCACGTGCCGCGCTCCGCCAGGCGCCCGTGCGGCAGGGCGGCCAGTCACCCACTACGTACGCATGCTTCACGTAGACGGTGGGCTCGTTGATCGTGACCCAGTAGCGTACCGCATCGCCGAGCGCGCGCGCCACGTGGTCCGCATAGCGGGCGAACCACGACACGCACCGGCGGTTCGTCCAGCCGCCCCGGGCCGCCACCCATGCTGGCAGCGTGAAGTGGTGCAGTGTCACCACGGGCTCGAGGCCGCGCGCGCGGAGCGCGGTGAGGACGGCACGGTAATGCGCGATCGCCTCCGCGTTCCACGCCCCGGGCGAGGGCTCCACGCGGCTCCATTCGATGGACAGACGATGGGCGTTCTGGCCGGCACTCGCGGCCAGGTCGAAGTCCCGCTCGAACAACTCGTAATGGCGACACGCGGCGCCCGAGGCGTGGGGAACCTGGCCGGCACACTCCGCCGCCCACCAGTCGTTCCATCGGTTGTCTCCTTCCACCTGGTGGCTGGCCGTGGCCGCGCCCCAGAGAAACCCGTCGGGAAACGCGCCGTTGGCGTCCACCGCCGACGCCCCCAATCGCGCCTCTGGCGCGCGCCAACGGCCGCTCGCTTGCTGCCCGGGCCTCATGCCGCTACTGCCCGACGGGAAGATGGAACTCGCGCGCATGCGCGCGGAGATACCCGGCCACCGTGTCAGCGATCACCCGGTAGCCCGCGCCGTTCGGATGCCCATCGACCTCGAAGAAAAGCTGCCGGTGCTTGCGCGCTTCCTCCTGCATCGGCATGGCCAGGTCCAGGTACGGGATGCCACGCTCCTGTAACGCCCGCACGAACGGCGGCCGAACGGGGGGCAGGCTGTCCCCCTGCAGCGGAAAATACACGTCCTCCTTGGTGGCGAAGATCAGGACGACGAACGCGGTGCCTTGTGCGCGTGCCGTGGTACGTGCCTGCTCGATGCTCCGCATCACGTCCTCGAACAATGGCGCGCCCGGATGCGCCATTGGCACCTGGCTCGCCAGAAAGCTGGGCGCAAACTGCATGTGGCTCCCGTCTGGGAACACCATCGTGTTTGCCGAGTGCGATGCCGCAGCCGAACCCGCCCGGCGGGCACGGAATGCGCGCGCCGACTCGCGAAGCGTCCAGTAGAGATAGCTGTGCTGTAGGGCGCGCTGCAGGAGGCCCGGCAATGTCCCGTGCGAGAATTTCCACGTTTCGAAGTTGCCCGGCGAACCGGCCTCGATCCAGGCATTGAATTCGCCCTCGTCCTGCAGGTCATTCCCTGGAAAGAGCCCGAACATGAGCACCTTGGGGTGCAAGGGCACACCGAAGCGCTCGTACACCCGGAGGTACTGCTTGGGTGCCATGCCGGGCAGCCCCAAATTGATGACCCGCATCCCCGGCAGCGCACGCGCTACCATCCGCGACCAGGTCGAGTCGTCGCCCACCCCAAAGCCGAACGTCTCCGAGTCGCCGACGAGCACCACGTCAGCGCTGTCGGGCCAGGGCGACGGATTCCGGAACCCGTGCTCGTCGGTAGCGTAGTCAAAGCGGAACGCTCCCGCGTGAAAGTGCTCTGTTGCATGCGCGGGATAGAGGTATCCGGTGTATCCGTCGGCATGCGACAGCGGCGTCGGCTGCTTGGCCCAGTGGATGCGGAGCGCCGCCGTCGGCGGGAGAAATCGCGGGAAGACCCGCAGGAACACCTCCGCCCCCACGGCCACCACGGCGATGCTCACCGTCACGAGCAGCAGATTGGCGACCAGCGACCTGAAACGTGACGTCATCGGCTCCACGAGAAGAGGATGGGCGCCGCGGCGCGCCGCGCGCTCCTGCCGCCATGCACCCGTGCGTGCAGACGCCTCCAAGATAGGCGTGGCGCAACCCCATGAGCACGGCGCGTGCCCGCCTTCGCCGGCCCCACGCCACCGGTTTGCCACCGCGACGGCCTCGGATTTCGGTGCAGCCACGTGTCCGAAGGCCTGTATGCGTCCCCACAGCGGCCGAGCGCGGGCCGCGCGCCAGAATGCCAAGAGATGTTGCCGCACGGCATGTCGGCCGCGCGCTTACGATCCTGTGGCGGCCGTGCAACGCCCACCCCTCGAAGGCGGGTCGCAACCTCATGTGGTCAACCGAGCAAACCGCCGAGAGCCAAGGGGATGCGCTCCTGCAGCAGCAGAGCGCGCGGGGTACTCATTTTGCTCTAGCCTGTGCCCGCATCCTCGTCGCATCGCGAACCGGGCCCCCGGCCATTCGCGGTACTTTCACACGACGCACGCTTCCACACGGCGCCCGCCCATCATGGACCTCGCTCGATGACCGGAGACGGCATGCAGATACGGACTGCCGCGCCCACTCCCGATTCGTCGGCCCCGCACGCCACGCCCGGTGCGGGTCCCACCTACATCCTGGGCCTCTCGGCGTTCTACCACGACAGTGCGGCGTGTCTGGTGCGTGATGGCGAGATCGTGGCCGCCGCGCAGGAGGAGCGATTCACCCGGGTGAAGGGCGACGCACGCTTCCCCACCCGGGCAGTCGAGTACTGCCTTGGCGAGGCCGGCATCCAGACCAACGACCTCCGACTCGTTGGTTTCTACGACAAGCCGCTGCTCAAGTTCGAGCGCATCCTCGAGACGTACCTCGGTATCGCGCCGCGTGGCTTCCGTTCGTTTCTCAAGGCCGGTCCACTCTGGATCAAGGAAAAGGTCTTCATCGACCGCGAGCTGCGCGACCGGCTCGATTGGGAGGGGGACATCGCCTACGCCGAGCACCACGAGTCGCACGCGGCGAGCGCGTTCTTTCCGTCGCCGTTCGAAGAGGCGGCCATTCTCACGATGGACGGCGTGGGGGAGTGGGCCACCGCATCCATCGGCGCGGGTCGCGGCAGCGAGATCGAGATGCTGAGCGAGCTGCTGTGGCCGGACTCGCTGGGGCTTCTCTACTCCGCCTTCACCTACTACACCGGTTTCAAGGTGAACTCCGGAGAGTACAAGGTGATGGGGCTGGCACCCTACGGAGAACCCAAGTATGTCGACCGGATCCTCTCCGACGTGATGGATCTGCGCGAAGACGGCTCGTTCCGGCTGAACCAGGACTACTTCGACTACCTGGGCGGCCTGACGATGACGAGCAAGAAGTTCGACCGTCTGTTTGGCGGGCCGCCCCGGAGCCCCGAATCGCAGCTCACGCAGCGCGAAATGGATCTTGCCCGGTCGGTACAGGACGTGTGCGAGGAGGTCATGCTGCGGATGGTGCGCACGGCGCATCGGGAGACGGGGATGCGCAACCTCTGTCTGGCCGGCGGCGTTGCCCTGAACTGCGTGGGGAATGGGCGCCTGCTCCGGGAGGGCCCGTTCGAGCGTATCTGGATCCAGCCGGCGGCAGGCGACGCGGGCGGTGCACTGGGCGTGGCGCTGCTCGCCTGGCATCGGCACTTCGGCGGTCCACGAGTCGGGCGCGTTGTGGCGGCGCGCGAAACAGCTCATGCGGCGCCTGATGGCGTGTCAGCGGCACCGCTGGAGCGCGCGCGCGTGCTCACTCCGGTAGGCGCCGCGGCGGCACACGAAGAGAGCGACCGGGGGAGCTTCGCCGGCACCGGCGCATCGTCCGGCGGCACCGGCGGCGGTCTGGGCGAATTCGCCGGTGCCTCCGCTCACAGAGCGGGAGGAGCGTCGCGGCGCGATGGCACGCGCGACGCCAGGCGCGACGCGATGCGGGGGGCGTATCTGGGGCCGTCCTTCTCGCCGGACGAGATCGGGGCGTTCCTCGCTTCGCGCGGGGCCCCCGCGCGCCGGCTCGAGCACCAAGCACTCGTGGACGAGGTGGCGCAGCTTCTGGCGGACGGCAACGTGGTTGGCTGGTTCGCCGGACGTATGGAGTTCGGCCCACGCGCGCTCGGCGGGCGCAGCATCCTGGGGGACCCGCGTAACCCCGTCATGCAACGCACCATGAATCTCAAGATCAAGTTCCGCGAGAGCTTCCGGCCCTTTGCGCCGAGTGTCCTTCGGGAGCGCGTGGCAGACTACTTCGAGCTGGACGAAGACTCTCCCTACATGCTGCTGGTGGCTCCGGTGCGCCCGGAGCGCCGGTGTCCACCAGCAGAGGGGGACGGCGCCCTGTGGGGCATCGAACGGCTCAACCAGCCGCGCTCGGACATCCCGGCCGTGACGCACGTGGACTACTCGGCACGCATTCAGACCGTGGCGCGCGACGACAATCCCGAGTACTACGACCTCATCAGCGCGTTCGAGCGTCGCACCGGGTGCGCGGTGCTCGTGAACACCTCGTTCAACGTACGCGGAGAGCCCATCGTCTGCACCCCAATGGACGCCTACCGGTGCTTCATGCGTACGCACATCGATTATCTCGTGCTCTGGCCGTACGTGCTCGCCAAGACGGACCAGCCGGAGTGGCACGAGGAGGGGGAGGATTGGCGCACCGCGATTCCACTCGATTGACGGCAGCCGAAGGGCGGAAATTCGGCCTCACCGTGGGAGCCGCCTTCCTGGTGCTCGCCGCCATCTCCTTCTGGCGTGGGCACCGGGTTCCGGTGGCCGTCCTGGGCACGCTCGGCGCCGTGCTCGTGCTGGCGGGCATCGTCCTCCCCAGCCGGCTCGGCCCCGTCCAGCGCGCGTGGATGGCTCTGGCGGAGGGGATCTCCAAGGTCACCACGCCAGTCTTCATGTCACTCGTCTACTTTGTGGTGATCACGCCCGCGGCGTTCGTGGCGCGGTTGGTGGGACACGCTCCACTGCGGCATCGGCCGTTGGAGGGCAGCTACTGGCAGCCGCGTCCCGAAGGGAAACGCACGTCCGACCTCACGCGGCAATTCTAGGACACAGGAGATGCAGACGATGGCCAGACATTCGATTGCCGGAGAGATCTGGGCGTTCCTTCGGGTACGGAAGAAATGGTGGCTGCTGCCGATCATCGTCATGCTTGCGCTCATCGGCGCGCTCATCGTGTTCGCCCAGGGATCGGCGCTCGCACCGTTCATCTACACCATCTTCTAGCGCGGAGGCCGCGCGGCCGCTGCCCGGGCCGCGCGCGATCCGCCGCAAGCCCGTGCCCGCGGCCGCTGCCCCGACTGGGCGGAGGGACGCGCGAGCTGCCGCGAACTGGAGCCTCGCATGTCAACCACGGCAATACCTGGCGCGATGGCCAGGGAGGACGAGCGGATCACGGCGGAGGACCCGTTGTGCGCGGCGTTCGCGCGCGACGGGTTCCTCCCACCCGTCCCCCTTTTCACGCGCCGCGCGTGCAAGCGCGTCGCGACCTACCTCCACGGGACGGAGTACCCCGCGCCGGCGGACTGGGCAAAGGGTCGCGCCGTTCACGAGCGCTTCCTCTACGAGGTTGCCACTGATCCGGGGCTCATCCATCTCGTCACGACCCTGCTGGGCCCCGACGTCGTGCTGTGGGGCGCGAGCGCCGTCCGGCGCACCCCGGGCGCGGTGCATCCGTGGCACAGCGACATCGAATCGTCCCATCCCGGCGGTCGTTGCGTCACGGCCTGGATCGGGATAGATCACACGACCCGCGACTCGGCGCTCGCCGTGATCTCCCGGTCGCACCGGCTGGGCAGGACGGTGCAGGAAGCGCAGCAAACCGCAGGACTCCGACGAGGCGAAGTCACGCCGGATCTACTGCTGGAGATCGCGCGCGCGGACCAGCCCGAGGCAATGCTCGTGCAGCCTGACATGGCGGATGGCGACGCCCTGCTGTTTGACGGTCGGCTCTGGCACGGATCGCACAACACGCGCCGACGGGGCGCTCGACTCGCGTTGCTGCTGCAATTCGCCGCGGCGGACGATCCGATCCGCATCCCCGACCTGAGCCAGCTCAATTGGCCGTTCCGGTTCCGCTCGGCGCCACGCCCGCCGGCCATTCTCGTCGCCGGCACCGATGCCACCGCTCGCAACCGCCTCGTGTCTCCGCCGCCACCCCTTTCGACAGGTGATCCGATGGTCGGCACCGTCGTGCACAGCTTCGCTCTGCCGGTGGACGCGCCCGCCAAACCCTGGCAGCCGTTCCCCGCGTTCCGCGGTCCGACCACGAGCGTGGCGGACATGTCCTGCCACGCCTCGGTTCTCGCTCCCGGCCACTCGCCACACCCGCCCCACGCGCACATCGAAGAGGAGCTTCTGGTGTCGCTGCACGGAGAGGTGGAGCTGATCATCGCGTCCGGGCCCAGCGACCCGATGCCCCGTCGCGAGACGCTGCGTCCAGGCTCGTTCGTGTACTACCCGGCGTGGCAGCACCATACGATTCGGAATGCTGGCCCCGGTCCGGCGGCGTATCTCATGCTCAAATGGCGCGGATCCGGCGTTGCCCGTTCCGCCACGCTCGGCACGGTGGTGCAGCGTCTCGAGTCCTCCCCTGTGGCCGAGGCACCTCGCCCGCGCACGATGCACCGGCTGCTGGACGGGTCCACGGGGTGGCTCGGCGCGCTGCATGCGCACGTCACCGAGCTGCAGCCGGACGCCGGATACGCGGCGCACGTGGATGCCTACGATGTCGCCATCGTCGTGCTCTCCGGCACAGTGGAGTCGGTGGGCGCGCGCGTCGGGCCGCAAAGCGTGCTCTACTTCGCCGCGGGCGAGCCGCACGACATGCGGAATGTGGGAAGCGAGCCAGCACGGTATCTGGTCTTCGAGTTTCACGCGACCGGAGGCGTGCCGGCGGCCGCGGTACGCGGCTCGCGCGCGGCCATGGCTGCGCGACTCGTCCGCGGTGGCGCGCGCGTGGCGCGGGCCCTCGCGCGTCGCATGGGAGTGTCGTCGCTGCACTCGCGCGTCGCACCGCGCTGAAGCCCGTCGTCGCCGAACGGATGCGGATTCTCTTTGCCTCCGGTCGCAGCTATCTGCCCCATCGGATAGACGGCGCCATCCTCTCGGTCCACGCGTTGCTGCAAATGCTGCAGGCACGCGGACACCACTGCGAGGCCGTGGTGGGAGTAGGGGCGGATGCGCCGCTGGGCGCGGCCGCGTATCGCGTGCGCCGCTTCCTCACCGGGCGCCGCGTCCCCGGCTGGCCCGACGGCCGCAACGGCTATCGCACGTTCCGCGCATGGGAGCCGCTGGTGCCGCAGCTCGTGCGGGAGCGGATCTCCGCCATCCGCCCCGATCTCGTGCTCACCCAACTCGATTCGAGCGAGACGATCGCGGCCACGGCTCTTGCGGCGTCGATCCCAACGATACTGTTCGTGCGAGACGCGGAGTTCCGGTGGCACACGGGAACGCTCGCTGCATGCGCGCAGCTTCAGCTGGTTGCCTCGTCGCGATTCGTCGCCGATCGCGTGGCGGAACGGTTGGGAGTTGACGCGCCCCATCTCTACCCCATCGTCCAGCCGGAGCGCTATCGCGTGGGCCGGCGCGAGAGCCGCTACGTCACCCTGGTGAACCCGACCAGGGTGAAGGGAATCGAGCTCGCGCTGCAGGTCGCGGAGCAGCTCCCGCATCGCGAGTTCCTGCTGGTGGAGAGTTGGCCCATCCCGTCGTCGCGCCGCCGAGAATTGCGCCGCCGACTGCGGCGGCTTCCCAACGTGCGGCTCCGCAAGCGCGTGATGGACATGCGTCGCATCTACCGGCAGACCGCTCTCTTGATGATGCCCTCGCAGTGGGACGAGGCGTTTGGCCGCGTGGTTCTGGAGGCGCAGGTGAACGGGATCCCGGTGGTGGCCAGCCGGGTGGGAGGCGTCCCCGAGGCGCTCGCGGCGGGCGGCGTGCTCCTCCCACCCGACGGCAGCCCGGCGCACTGGGCGGCGGCCGTCGAGCAGGCGCTGGCCGATCCGCGGCACTACCACCGTCTGTCGCGCCAGGCGCGTGAGAACGCCGCGCAACCACAGTTCGACGCGCACGCGCTGGTGGACCGATTTCTGCACATTGCTAGCGCCGTCCTCGAGCCAGGCCTCGTGCGCGGACTAGCGGTGCCCGGACCGCCGCCTGTTGCGTTCGCGCCGAGTCTGAGCATCATTCCGCGCGAGAGGTAAGCTCGGATTGACAGATGGGCTCACGGATGCCTCTCGGACGCCCGTAGTCGCACGCGCGCGGGCCGCACCACGGCGCACCGCTCACTCCATCGACTTTTCCCACCCACCTGCTCACGCGGAGACGGAATGCCCGGACTGGCCGGAGTCCTCTCACTCACCGGCGCGCTGGATGGCGACGTCGTCACTTCCCACCTCGAGGCCATGGGGCGAGCGCAAGCGCACCGGGCTCCGCGAGGCTGGTGCACAACGCGTCACCCTCGCCTCGTCTCCATCACGGCGAACCGCCGCCAGGATACAGCCCCGGGAGCGGCCGACGCGACGAACGCGACGCGCGCCAACGGCGACGACGCGCTCTGCCTCGCCTTCTGCGGCATGCTGGGCAACCGAAACGCCGTGCGCGCCGAGCTGGAGCGCGAGGGGGAACGACTGGACCGCAGAGACGATCGCGAATGCGTGCTTCGCGCCTGGCAGCGTTGGGGCATGGAGGCGGCACACCATCTGGACGGGCGCTTCGTGTTCGCGCTGCACGACGCGAAGAGCGGCCGGTCCCTGCTGGTGCGCGACCGGTTTGGCCACGTGCCCATCTACTATGCCGTCGTGGGCGACCGGTTGTACTTCGCGACCGAAGTCAAACCCATTCTGGCGGTATTGCCCACACCCCCAGCGCCGGATGAGCTGGCGCTGATGGAGTGGTCGCTGTACGGAGACGTGCTGGCCCCACGGACCCTGTTTCGGGGCGTGCACGCGCTGCCGTCGGGACACCAGCTCGAGATCGCCGCCGATGGCCGCGTGGGCGCACCCCGGCTCTACTACGATCCCGCGGACGTGGTGGACCGCCACCTGTACACAGCGCACGGCAGCCGCTCCGACACCGAAATGATGGATCTGGTGGAATCGACGGCGGAGAATGCCATTCGATCGCACATGGACGGACGCTCCGACGTGGCCATCATGCTGAGCGGCGGCGTGGACTCCACCGTCATCGCCGCTCTGGCGGCACGGCACGCGCCGGTGCGCGCGTACAATTTCTCCATCGCCAACAACGCGCTGCTCGACGAACGTCCGATGGCGCATGTGGTGGCCGAGCAGCTCGGGTTGGATCTCGAAAGTGTGGCCGTCACGGGCGAGACGTATCGCCGCGAACTGGCCGAGACCACGTACCACTATGAAATGCCGTTGTGGCACATGCAGGCGGTGCCGCTGCGGATGCTGGCCAAGCGCGCCGCGCAGGATGGTACGGGGCTGCTCCTCTCCGGCGTGAGCGTGGGTCCCCTCTTGGGCGCGGCCGGCGATCGCTACCGCTGGATCTTCCCGCCGGCGGTTCTGGATCGCGTCCCTGGCTCCGCCTTCCGCGTGGCGCGGAAGGCCATTTATGCCGCGTCGGGTCTGCCGGTGGTCAATCCGTTCTTCGCCCTCAACCTCGGCGTCGGCGTGCAGCTTGTGGACGGAGGGGCACGGACAGCCATGATCCACCGTCACGATCGCGCATACGGGTTCCTCGACGATCGCGATGAGCGCCGGATGCACGTCATGCGCATGACGGACAACGCGCTGTTCCTCAGGCGATTCTTCCACCAGGGCGACCGCGTGTGCATGGCGGCGTCGGTCGAGTACTGCGACGCGGCGGTAGACGCCGGCTACCAGGAGTTGGCCTTCAACGTCCCCACGCGATGGATGCTACGGAAGGGAAAATCGAAGTGGGTCCTGAAGGAGCTCGCCACGCGCTACGTGCCGCGCGAGGTCTCCTTTCAGAAGAAGATCCCCCTCGACGTACCGGCGGACGAATACTTTGCCCCGCAGTTTCGGCGTTCGCTGTTCGAGAACGGATTCCTGGAGCACTACCTCGGCATGCCGTGGGAGATCGTCGACATGCTGGCGCGTACGGCGCGCGACCGCACCCCGACACTGTTCCGGCTCGTGCACCTGGAAACGTGGGGGCGGCTCTTCTTCCTGCGGGAGTCTGTCGAAAAGGTTACGCGCCTGCTCACGCGTGGGATCGTGGCGGCGGGGCTGGCTTTCGCGGCCGTGGCGCAACTGCCGGATCAGGTCGCGGCGGCGCTGGCGTAGGACGCCGCGCCCTGGCCGTCAGCGCTCCCTCGCCACAGTGGGCCGGGCGGTGGGCGGGGGCGGCTCCTCCGGCACACCGATGGTCCGCCGTGCGGCGTTGAGCGCGTCGTCCACGTTCCCAAACACGTGCGCATCGCCGATTTCGTCCAGCAAGCCTGAGCGGCCCATCGCCACCATCGGTTGCGCGTGGACGTCGCTCAGCAGGAGCATCGTGCCGTCGCGACGGCAGCTCCGGAGCACATCGCGCAACGCGTGCATCCCCGTGGCGTCGATGGCCGGAACGTGGCGCATGCGGAAGATGAGCACGCGCGGCCGCCGCGCCTGAGCGCGGCCCAGCGTGTCCTTGAACGTCTCCGCCGCGCCAAAGAAGAACGGGCCGTTGATCTCGTAGACGATGACGCCCGGTGGGACGTGCCGCGCCGCCACCACGTTGCCGTCGCGCTCCTCCCCCGTCTCCTGCAGCTCGTTGGCGAGCACCGTGACGTTCGTCACCTCCGACATGCGCCGCATGAACAGGAAGGCCGCCAGCACCATCCCGACCTCGATGGCCACCGTGAGGTCCACCAGCACGGTGAGCACGAACGTGAGCAGGAGCACCGCCACGTCGCTGCGTGGCGCGGAGAGGAGCGTCTGAAAGCTGCGCCACTCGCTCATGTTGTACGCCACGACGAGCAGGATGGCACCGAGCACCGCCAGCGGCACGAGCGACGCCCACCGCCCGAAGAAGACCGCAATCAGCAGCAGCGTGACGGCGTGCGCGATGCCCGCCACCGGCGTTCGCCCGCCATTCCGGATGTTGGTAGCCGTGCGCGCGATCGCCCCCGTGGCCGGAATGCCTCCGAAGAGCGGCGACACGATGTTCGCGACGCCCTGCGCCACGAGCTCCATGTTGGAGCGATGCCGCGTGCCCGTCATCCCGTCGGCCACCACCGCCGACAACAGCGACTCGATCCCGCCCAGCAGCGCGATCGTGATGGCCGGATTCACCAGCCGCTGCATCTCGCCAAACCCGATCCGCGGCAGGTGCGGCATCGGGATGCTAAAATCAATGCGCCCAAAGTGCGACCCGATCGTTTCCACGTGGAGAGGCAGCAGCCGCGCGCCCACGGTGCACACCACCAGCGCCACGAACGGGCCGGGGATGCGTCGGTTGACGCGCGGCCAGAACACGATGATGAGCACCGCTGCCGCGGCCAGCGCCGCCGCCGGCCAGTGCACGGTGGAAAGACTGGCACCGTACGCACGCCATTTGGCCACGAAGTCGGCCGGCACCGTCCCCATTCGGAGCCCCAGGATGTCTTTCACCTGACCGCTCGCGATGATGAGTGCGATGCCCGCCGTGAAGCCGGTCGTGACCGGGTACGGAATGAACTTGATGGCCGACCCCAACCCGCTCACGCCCATCGCGATGAGCATCACCCCGGCCATCACCGTGGCTACGGCCAGTCCGGAGTAGCCGTACGTCTGGACAATGCCGTAGACGATGACGATGAACGCTCCCGTGGGGCCGCCGATCTGGACGCGGCTCCCGCCCAGCGCCGAGATCAGAAATCCGGCCACAATGGCGGTGAACACACCCTGCTCCGGCGTCACCCCGCTGGCGATGCCGAAGGCAATGGCGAGCGGGAGCGCCACGATCCCCACGATCACGCCGGCCGTGAGATCGGCCACGAAGTCGGCGCGGGAATATCCCCGGAGCGCGGTGACGAGCTGTGGAACGAGACGACGAGGCACGGGGGCGCTCGGCCGGTGGCGGAGGATGGGTACGGGAACTGTGCGACGACCAGCGTGGGACAGGCTCGGGCGGGCAGGAAAGCTACTTCCGGCGCGCCTGAGCGGTATCCCGCCGTGGAAGGCCGTCGTCCGTTCTGAGCCTCGTGCGATACGTCAGCAGACTGGCCAGCACCTTGCCGGTAACGAGAACAGCCGGTCCGTCGTAGATATAGGCGAGCCGGAGCGCGGTCGCGGTGCCAAGCCGCGCAGAACCCATGGACCCAAACGCGGAAGAGCCGAGTATGACTACACGTACTGCTGTTGTCCTGGCGTTCCTGTTGGCGGTGTTCGTCCCAGTGACCGCTCGCGCGCAGTCAGACGCGGGCCCCACCTTTGCCGCGGCTCGCGTGGCGCTCACCGGGTCGCCCCTCTCCTCGAACGCTGCGCCCGCCACGTTGCGCCTGGCGGCCGCCCCTGCGACGGGCGGGCTTTCCCGCGCGTCCAAGATCATGATCTTCGGCGGCGCGGTGTTCCTCACCGGCGCCATCGTTGGCGATGACGTTGGGACCGTGTTGATGGTGGCCGGCGGCCTGACCGCGCTCTACGGCCTGTATGTCTATCTCGATCGCCCCCTGGACCGCGACGCGTTCGCGCCTCCGCGCACCGATCCCCTGATTCCGTGATGTGACCACGCGCTTTCCGCACAGAACGGCCGTCGTGCTCGGTGGCGGCGGCCTCAAGGGATTCGCCCACATCGGCGTGCTGCGCGCCCTCGAAGAAGAGGGCGTGCAGCCCGCGCTGTACGCCGGCACGAGCATCGGGTCGCTGGTGGCCGCCGCGCACGCGAGTGGCACCTCGGTGGACGAACTGGAGCAGCGCGCGCTCGCACTCCGCCGCCGCGATCTGTTCCGGATCAATCACCTAGGCATGGTCCTCGAGCGCATGCACTCCCCCTCGCTCTACCTGGAGCAGCCGCTCCGCACCCTGTGCGAGGAGAACGTCCCGGATGGCACGTTCGAGGCACTGCGCACGCCACTCCTGGTCAACACGGTGGATGTGGAGCGCGGGACGCTCGTGACATGGGGCCTGCCGGGGCTGCGTGACGTGCTCGTGCGCGACGCGGTGTACGCCTCGTGCGCGCTGCCCGGGTTCTTTCCCCCCGGGCGCGTGGACGGCCGCGTCTGCGTGGACGGCGGTACGATCGACAACCTGCCCGTCTCCCTCGCGGCGCAGGGCATGGAGCTCGTGATCGCGGTGGACGTCGGGAGCTCCGACCTGGCACTCGCCTCCGATGTGCAGTCGCGCGGCTTCGCGTCGATCTACATGCGCGCGGCCACCGTGATGATGCACGCGCTGCAGAGCGAGCAACTGGAAAGCTGGGCGGGCCCGCCGATCCTGCTCATCCGCCCGCGCCTGGCCGACAGCCACTGGTTCAGCTTCGACTCCGCTGCCCAGTTCATCGCCGCCGGATACGAGGCGGCACGGCAAACGCTGGACGACTTCGCGCACGTGTGGCCGCAGCGCGATCTCATTTATCCACGCCGCCGCGTCGAGATCACGGTGGACCGAGACGCGTGCATCGGCTGCACCACGTGCGTGGCGCTCGCGCCGACGTCCATGGCCATGACCCACGATGCCAAGGCGTATCCCCTCAGGCCCGTGCAGGAATGGTCGCCGGCCGACGGAGGGTTCGTACAGCAGTGCCCCACCCAGGCCATCGTGGCGCGCGACCTGGACGCGTCCGGACGCAGCAGCACCGCCCCCACGCGCGAGCCCACCCTCCGCCCCCGCCCGGCACCCCCCGCCGCCCCCCGCGTCCGTGTGCGCGCGCGCGACACCCGCCGCGCCACCCCCGCCAGGCCGGCAAGCCAGCCGCCCAGCCCGCCCGCCACCGGACGCAGTTTGGACGGCGCGGATGACCGGAGCGTGGACCCGGATCGCCACGACGACGGCGACACCGGCCAGCGCCGCGCACGAAAGAAGCGCGCCTGAGCACGGCGGCGAAGCACGGCCGCGCGCAACAAGGCAGCACGGCTCGGGAGGTCACGATCCCGCGCGCGCGGTCACTCCTCTCTCGCCGCATCCACCCGCCGCGCCCTTTGTGCCCCGAGCGCGAGCGTCTCGTAATCGTCCACGGCGCGCTCCAGCTCCGCGATCTCCACGTGTTCGTCATCGCGGTGCGCCACGTGGATGGAGCCCGGGCCGAACAGGTATGGGGTCCCCCACGCCGTGAGCTGAGGGATGTCCGTGCCGTACGCCATCACACCGGTGCGGAAGCCATCCAGGGTTGCGCAGCGGACCGGCGGAAGCACGGCCCGCACCTCCAGCTCCGCACGCCCCGCCACCCAGCCGCGGAGCAGCGCCTCGCCCTCTTGCGGCGAGGTGGCCAGTCGCGCCATGAGCTGCGCCTCCGCCGCCGGCGCCACCACGTTATCCGCCACGCCGCCGGCGATCGTCCCCACATTGATGGTCGTGGCGCCCAGTACGTCGTCCACCGGCAGAGCGAGCGACGGCAGCTCCGCCAGCAGCGCCACCATGGCGTCGATGGCCGAGCGTCCGCGCTCGGGGTACGCCGAGTGCGCCGCTTCGCCGCGCGTGCGGAGCGTGAACCGGATGGCCCCCTTGGTCCCGGTGGCGAGTACCCGCTCGGTGGGCTCCCCGTTGATGAGCACCTTGCTCGTAGTGGGTACCGCGTTCGCCGCGTGCGCTCCATCGTGCCAGCGCTCCTCTCCCACCACGAACAGAAGCGCCACCGCCACACCACCCGCCCGCAGCCGCTCGGCGGCGAGGATCATCGACGCGGCGATCCCCTTCGCGTCGCACGCGCCCCGCCCCCACAGCCGTCCCCCGTGCACGCGCGGCGCGATGTACGGCGGCACCGTGTCGAGGTGCGTGGAGAGCGTCACCAGCGTCTCGTGCGCGTCCGTGCCCGCGCCGGCGCCCGTCGCCAGGAGATCGTCCCGCCCGTCGCGCACCGGAATGCGGCGCACCTGCCAGCCGCGGCGCACGAGCATCCGCTCCATGCACTGCACCACCTGCTGCTCGCGGCCGCTGGTGGAGTCGATCTCCATCAGCTCCACCGCGATGCGTACGACCTCGGACGCCAGCTCATCGGCCATTGGCATGCACCTCTCGTTGTACGGTTTGTCGGCACGCATCGCATGCCGCAACCCGGACGCGGCGCACGGACGCGACGCGGAGACGCGGCGCACGGACGCGACGCGGAGACGCGGCGCACGGACGCGACGCGGAGACGCGGCGCACGGACGCGACGCGGAGACGCGGCGCACGGACGCGACGCGCGTGCCGTTCTCCTAACGCGGCGCGGGCGGTTTTCTTAGATTACAATATCGCCGCGCTCCTCTGGCGCAGCGTGGTCCTCGCACGCCACACGATGTCATGACTGCTCGCAACTCGTTTGACAGCCGCTCGACGCTCACCGTCGGTGACCGCGCGTATACCATCCACCGCCTCGACGCGCTCCACACCATCACCGGCAGCCGGGTCGAGCAGCTTCCGTTCACCCTCAAGGTCCTTCTCGAGAACCTGCTGCGCAACGAGGACGACGCGTTCGTCCAACGCGAGGACATCGAGGCGCTCGCGCGCTGGGACACGCGCGCCGGCGCGAGCCGCGAGATCGCGTTCCGCACCGCGCGCGTCCTGCTGCAGGATTTCACCGGCGTGCCGGCGGTGGTCGATCTGGCCGCCATGCGCGACGCCCTTGGCCGCCTGGGCGGCGACCCGCGGCGCATCAACCCGCTACAGCCGGTGGATCTGGTGATCGACCACTCGGTGCAGGTGGACGAGTACGGGTCGGAGGCAGCGCTGCTCATCAACACGGAGCGCGAGTTCGAGCGCAACACGGAGCGCTACGCCTTCCTGCGGTGGGGACAGCAGGCGTTCGACAACTTTCGCGTCGTCCCCCCGGACACCGGCATCTGTCACCAGGTGAACCTCGAATATCTGGCGCAGGTGATCTTTGCCGCGCAGCGGGACGGCGCGTGGGCCGCGTACCCGGACACGCTCGTCGGCACCGACTCGCACACGCCCATGGTGAACGGGCTCGGCGTGGTTGGCTGGGGCGTGGGCGGCATCGAGGCGGAGGCCGCCATGCTCGGTCAGCCGCTCTCCATGCTCGTCCCCGAGGTGGTCGGCTTCAAGTTCGTGGGCAAGCTGCCGGCGGGTGCGACGGCTACGGATCTCGTGCTCACCGTCACGCAGATGCTGCGGCAGAAGAAGGTGGTGGGGAAGTTCGTGGAGTACTACGGCGCGGGGCTGTCCACGCTCTCCGTGGCCGACCGCGCCACGCTGGGCAACATGTCCCCCGAGTACGGCGCTACGGTGGGGTTCTTTCCCGTGGACCAGGAGACGCTCTCGTACCTTCGTTTCACCGGGCGCTCCGAGGAGCAGGTACAGTTGGTGGAGGCGTATTGTAAGGAGCAAGGCCTTTTCCGCACGGACCAGACGCCGGATCCGAGCTTCAGCGACATCATCGAGCTCGATCTCTCCACCGTACAGCCCAGCATCGCCGGCCCCAAGCGTCCACAGGACCGCGTGCCGCTCAGCGCGTCGAAGTCCATGTTCGAGACCGCGCTGTCAGCCGAGCTGGAGCGCATGGGCGGTGGTGTGGCGACGGCGGCGGGCGGCACCTCCGCGCCACGCCCGTCGTCGCGCCAGCGCGGCGCGGCAACAGCGGGCGCGAGTACGGCGGTGGCCGCTGCCCACGAGGAGCAGGACGCCAGCCAGGATGCCGTGCGGGTCGAGATGCACGGCGAGCGCTTCTCGGTTCGCCACGGCTCGGTGGTGATCGCCGCGATCACGAGCTGCACCAACACGTCGAACCCCAGCGTGATGCTCGGCGCCGGGCTCCTGGCCCGCAACGCCGTCGCGCGGGGACTGCGCACGCGGCCGTGGGTCAAGACCAGTTGCGCGCCCGGATCCAAGGTGGTGAAGGACTACTTCGAGCGCTCCGGGCTCATGGACCCGCTGGAGACGCTCGGCTTCAACATCGTGGGCTACGGCTGTACCACGTGCATCGGCAACTCGGGCCCGCTGCCGCCGCCCGTCGCCCAGGCCGTCGAGAAGAACAGACTCGTGGCCTGCGCGGTGCTGTCGGGGAACCGGAACTTCGAGGGGCGCATCAACCCGCTCACGCGCTTCAACTATCTGGCGTCTCCCCCGCTGGTGGTGGCGTATGCGTTGGCCGGACGGATGGACATCGACTTCGAGCGCGAGCCGCTCGGCGTCGGGACGGACGGACCGGTCTTCTTGCGCGACATCTGGCCCGCGTCCAAAGAGGTGGCGGAGACGATTCTCTCCTCGGTCACCAGCGACATGTTCCGCCGCGAATACGGCAACGTGTTCGAGGGCGACGATCACTGGCGCGCGCTGGAGGTGCCGAGCGGGAGCAACTACGCGTGGTCGGAACAGTCCACGTACGTCAAGCACCCCCCGTTCTTCCAGGGGATGACGAAGAAGCCGGAGCCCATCCACGGCATTCACGGCGCGCGCGTGCTCGCGCGGCTGGGCGACTCCATCACCACCGACCACATCTCGCCGGCCGGATCGATCCCGGCCAACAGTCCTGCGGGCAAGTGGCTCATCGAGCACGGCGTCAAGACGTCGGAGTTCAACTCGTACGGCGCGCGTCGTGGCAATCACGAGGTGATGATGCGCGGCACGTTCGCAAACATCCGCCTGCGCAACGAGCTCGCGCCCGGTACCGAGGGCGGATGGACCGCCACCGAGCCGGGCGGCACGCCGGTGACCATCTACGACGCCGCGATGGCGTACCAGGAGCAGGGCACGCCGCTGCTGGTGATCGCCGGCAAGGAGTATGGCACCGGCTCGTCGCGCGACTGGGCGGCCAAGGGAACGCTCCTGTTGGGCGTGCGCGCGGTGATCGCCGAGTCGTTCGAGCGCATCCACCGGTCGAACCTGGTGGGGATGGGGGTGCTCCCGCTGGAGTTCGCGGGGAGCCAGACGCGCGAGACGCTGGGCCTCACCGGCTTCGAGCGGTACGACGTGGACGGGATCGACGATACGCTGCGGCCCGGCGCGACGCTGCGCGTCAAGGCCACGGCAAAGGATGGCGCGGTGAGAGAATTCGACGTGATCGCGCGGATCGACACGCCGGAGGAGCTGCGCTACTACGCCAACGGCGGGATCCTGCACTACGTGCTGCGGCAACTGACGGGGAGGTAGCGCGGGCAGGTAGATGGCGGGCGGGCGTGCTCCGCTGCGCGGGTGGCGCACCTCCTGGCCGGGTGACGGAGCATTGAAGGCGTGGTGACGGCGCCCTGGACAGAACGCGCGTACGCCACTAGGGTGCGTGATGTTCGCCGGCACGTTCGTCCCCGCCGGCGGATTTCCTGTCCCGACAACCGCTCCGAAGCATCATGCCCTCCCGGTTCCAGCGTGCGCCGTCGCACGTCTCGATCGTCGCGCTCGCGCTCGCCATCGCACTCACGACCGCCCCCTCACTGCTCCACGCGCAGGCGCCGCAGCCCCTCCAGGCGCCCGACGCCACGCGGGGAACCGACGCCGCACCGGAGCACCGTGCCGCGCCAGCATCGCGCTCTGCCGCTACGTCCAAGACCGTCACGCACGACCGGGGCGGCACGTTCACAGCAGACCGCGTGGTGATCGAGAAGAGTAAGCGGCTCATGACGCTGTACGTGGGCGGCGAGCCCGTACGCACGTATCGCGTCTCGCTCGGCTTCGCACCGGTGGGCGACAAGGAGCAGCGGGGAGACGGACGCACACCGGAGGGGACGTTCCGCATCGACTGGGCGAACCCGGACAGCCGCTACCACCTCTCGCTGCACCTCTCCTACCCCAATGCCACGCACGCCGAGCGCGCGCGAGCGCGCGGCGTCTCGCCGGGCGGCGACATCATGATTCACGGTCTGCCGAACGGCATCGAGGACGCCACCGCGGAGCGGCAGGAGCGCGACTGGACGGACGGCTGCGTTGCGGTGAGCAACGCCGTCATGGACGAGATCTGGCGCGGCGTGCCGGTGGGGACGGTGGTGGAGATCCGGCCGTAAGCTATGATCCGACGCGCTGTTACTACCCCTGGAGCACCCTCGAGGGATCTGTACGTGCTGCGCGGCGGGCGGGGACTGCGAGAGCGCACGCCGCGATGCCCAACACACCGACGGCAACGGTGCCATACACGATCGGGCTCCACGGTGACGTCTGATACAGTAGTCCGGCGGCCCTCTGGTCAAGGACTGCCGAGATCGTCAGGCCGAGTATGGCGCCCACTGCACAAAGTCCTAGACCACGCCACACTACGAGGCGCATGATTGACGCAGGCGTGGCGCCGAGGGCCATGCGAACGCCGAGTTCTCCGAAGCGCTCAACAACACTGTGGGAGAACAAGCTGAACACACCGACACCGGCGATCAGAAGTGCGAGGCCTCCAAGTCCCGCGAGCACCCAAGCTCCCACTCGCCATGGTCGCAGCATCCGGTCGAGGAGTTCCGCAAGAGGCTGAATCGTGGGATAGGCGATTCGTGGTTCAATGCGCTGTATGGTGCGGCGAGCAATAGGCACGACGTCATTCGTTCGATCCATGGTGCGAACCAAGAGAACGCGGTGTCCGCTGGATGCCGGAGCAAACGCCAGGGGCACGAAGAGCTGCATGCTTGGCGTTTCGCCGATCGCGTCGCGATACGAGTCATCAACGAGCCCCACGACGCGCGTACACGGTGCATCATCGCGGCCGATGTGCAGGCAACGCCCCACGGATTCTCCACCGAGCCAGAGACGTCTCGCCATCGTGCGATTGATAATGGCGACGCGCTCAGCGTTGGGCTGGTTGTCAGCTTCTCGGAAGACGCGGCCGGACTGCAGTCGAATGCCGAGCGCCGCGAAGTATCCGGGGGTCACGGCGCTGATGTAAGGGAGCTCCCCGCTCTGCATTGTGTACGGATCTCCGTCCTCCGCTCGGACGCGGATGCCCGTCCCGCTCACAAAGGGCACCGACGTCGCGATGCTACTACCGACTACACTCGGGACGGGCGCGAGCTCCGTCGCAACGCGCTCGTAGATCTGCTGCTCCTGCTGGGCGGAGTAGCCCAATTCATCGAGCGGCGCATCGATCGCAAGGATATGGCGCGCATCAAAGCCTAGAGGCGTTCGGTTCGCCCTCAAAAAGCTCGAAGAAAAAAGGGATGCGCCGATCAGGAGCACCACGGTCAGGGCAATCTGAAGGACGAGGAGAGCGCTCCGGATTGCGCCCAAGCGCCCGCCGCTGCTCATGGCCGCGCCCGTCCACGGCACGGGCGCGCGATCGCGCGCCAGGCGATGCAGTGCCGGAAGGACAGCCAGCATGGCCGCTGCGAGGAGGGCTCCTCCGGTGAAAACTGCGAGATGCCAGTTCCCGCCACGAAGCGCGACCTCGCCGACGCCGAATATCCGCTCCTGTATAGGCCGTGATACGACGCTCGCCAGGATGTACCCGAGCGCTCCTCCGGCGCCGGCCAGTAGCAGCGCCTCAAGAAGCTGTTGCCGGAGCAAACGCCATCTGCTGGCGCCAATGGCCACGCGAATCGCCAATTCTCGACGTCGTTCGACGAGGCGCGCGACGTACAGATTCGCCACGTTGGCGCACGCGATCAAGAGCACAGCGAGTGATACGAGTGTGACCCATAGCAGCACCCGTGCCTGAAGGCCGAGACTCGGCCCACCCGCCAGCGTCAGCGGACCCAGTCGCACCCCGGTGGTCCATTGCACGCCCCGGTCTTTCTCCAGCCGTTGCACATAGGCTGTCAACTCCTCGGCCGCTCGCGCTCGCGTGGCGGAGGGGCGAAGTCGGCCGATCACGTGAAGCCATGTGGCATCCGGGCGGAAGTCCCAGTTCGGACCGAGCAGGCGGCTGCCTCCCACGGACAGTGGCAACCAGACGTCAACCGGTTGCGCATCAATGCCTTGGAACTCCGGCGGCGCAATGCCGACGATCGTATATGGGCGCCCGTTCAGGTTGAGCAGGGTCCCGACAGCGCGAGCTTCACCGCGCAGCCGAGCCCGCCAAAAGCGGTAGCTGACCACGGCGACAGGTCTGCCCAGTGGTGGTGTGTCATCGTCGCGGCTCAGCACACGACCTCGTACCGGTTGTACTTCGAGCGTGCCGAAGTAGTCCCCTGACACGAACGCGGTCGATACGGGCCTGGCCCGCTCACCCACGCCCAAGCTCAACGCTCCGCCGACGTAGGCCGCCAGTCGCAGTGACCGGCTGTGCTGCCCCATGAGCGCGAACTGCGGGTACGAGGTTTCCGTCGCGAGGTCTGCTCCGCCTCCCATGTGAGAGAAGTAGACCCGTACCATGTCTCCCGGTGCGCCCACCCCATCCGGGACCTGTAGCAGGAGCTGGTCGATGGCACCAAAATTCACTGCGCTCGCCGCCAGCGCCAAGGCGAGAGTGACTACAATCGCCGCACTGATGCCAGCGTGGCGCATCTGATACCGGACGGCGCACTTCAGGTCGAAACGTAACTCCCCGCGGTGCGAGCGGCGCTTCATCACGGTCGGCGGCCGTCCTGGTCAGTGCACTGCGAACTCGTCATCGTCTATGAGGCCGCAGCCGCGCGGAACGCAGCAAGACTGTCATTCTGGAAAATCAGCGTCGCGCCGCGATACCGATACTCATCCACCTCGAAACCGCTGCCGATCGACGTCTGAATCGTCACCGGCAGCCCCCACGCTGCCCTCACCATTTGCTGCGACATCCCCGTGCAGGCTTCATGGCGCGCAATGGCTGCCAGCGTGCTATCCGGCCATGCCTCTTGCTCCTTCGGCGTCACGGCCGCGCGCTTCACAGTGTCTCCTGAACTGGCGGTGCGACACTCGCGGTGCGACGCGCCCGTGCCCGGAACCCACGCCGCCGAAAGAAGGGCTATCAGTGCAAGACTCGCGGTGTGCACGCCGCGGCGCGGCACCGTGCGATGTGCGATTGGAGCTGTAGAGCGTTGCATAACACCTCCTCGTCGAGACAATGCATGCGTTGGTGTCACCGCGCTGTTCTCTCCGGACACGGATCGAGCACTTTGAAGCTGTAGGTACCACTCCGGCGCTCTCAGAGCCGGCCTGCCAGGACACTGTCGATGACGGCGATGAGCTGATCTCGCGGCAACGTACCACTAATGAGCTGATCGTTCACGAGCAAGGTGGGCGTTCCTCGTACACCCAGTGCAGCTCCGGCACGGAGATCCCCATCCACAATGTCGGCCGTGGTGCTGTCAGCAAGACAGTGCAGGAATCGGGCAGTATCTGCTACGCCAGCATCGTGAGCGTATGTCGCCCAAGGCCAGTGCCCCATCGAATCTTGTCCGGCAAACAGCGCATCGTGGAAGGCTGAAAAGCGATCCTGCCGTCTGGCGCATTCGGCCGCAATGGCCGCCACACGGGCGTACGGATGCACGGCTGTGAGCGGGTAATGGCGATATTCAAATGCCACCTTCGCTCCGAAATGCTGCCGCGCGGCCTTGACCGTCCCCGCAAACTCACGACAGAAAGGACATTGAAAGTCGCTGAACTCCACCAGAGTGACCGGCGCATCGTTCTCGCCCTCCTCCCGTGCCGGATCTATGTACGACCGCCAAGCTGACACCGACGATCGCTGCGCCGATGACCCGCCCGCTGCCGCTGGCGTGAAGAGCTCTCGGCGAACAAGTAATGCGGTGACAACGAGCGCACACACGACCAAAACGCCAAAACCCACGTCGCGCAGAATCTTTCCTGTCATCGGTGGAATCCTCCCTGATTCGGCATCCGGCACCCGCGACATAGCTCACCGGCGGCGAGAAACGGTCGAGCTGTCGCGCTCGATCGCATCCGTCACGGCCACCCAACTCTCGACCGCGTTCGGCAGGACGCCGCAGAACTGGCCGGTGACGCGGCTATGCAGCCCGCGCCCATAGCCGACGGCTGCGACCCCCGAGCCGAGGAGAGGCCACCCCCGTTTGCTGGGTGGCCTCTCGACTCCGGCGGTGAACTCTGGGGTCTACTTTTATGGACAGGTCGCGCCGTCGCACGCGTAGCCACACGACATGAGCACTCCCTTCGGCTGGTCCGAACATGACCCGCCACAGAGCACACATCCGGATTGCGACGGACATCTGAGCGTGCACATCCCGGGCTCAGTCAGTGGGAGCGCTGCTGCTGGCGAACTGAGAGCGAATGTTCCGGCCGCAATAACGGCGGCGGCGAGCGAAAGGGTAGCTCGAACACGTGACATCTGCGATCCTCCCTTTGTGTTGGTGAGCGATTCCCACGCGCAGTCGGTACTGCACGCCAGGGCTCTACATCGCGGTTGGTCTTGCCAACCGCGCCCATGACAGGGGACGTCGGCGAGAGCCACGCTGCCAGTGCACGCGCGCTCCTGGCTTGTAACGTCCCCTCCCATTGTGCACTGCCGGGTCAGACGGAGTCGAAGGAGTCCACATCACATGATAGGGCGAAGGGCACGCCTCGCATTCACCGTCTACGTCGACGGGTTTATGCACGTCCCCGTGCATGAGTACGTACAGGTGACAACCTCAGTGTTACCCTGATCCGTACAGCCACCGCCGCAGAGCATGCAGCCTGTACGCGAACGACAGATCGCAGTGCACATTCTCTCGGCCGGCGCCGACGCGGGCAACGCTGGCGCGCCTAAGGCCGATCCGCCAACAATAAGTGTGAACGCGGCTAGCACCCATTGGAACGTCCTTCGCATGATCACTCCTGTGACACGTGGCTCCGACTAGTTACCGGCACCAACCTGCACGAGCACGACTGAGAGCGTCCGTGTCTGTCGCCACGCGCGGCGGCCAAGTGCCAGTGCACGCAACCGGATTGTGAATTGGACAACGCGCTGCAACGCCGACTCCCACTGAAGCCGGAACCATCGGTGTGCAGGCACGGGCTGCTCTCTACAAGTGAAGAAATGCCCCCCCAGATGTTACTTCCGCGGCGCGTTCTCCTCCGCCAGATGCTGCCGCCACAGTCCCCGCAGCTTCTTCAGCCCCAAGTGCGCAGCTTTACGCGCCCCTCCCGGGCTCGACTGGATCGCTGCAGCAATCACCTCGTAATCCCAGCCCCAGCGATAGTCCACCGCATAGCGCTCCTTGAAGGGCAAGAGCGGGAGCGCCTCCTCGATCCAGCCGAGCGGATCGTCACCGAACGGACCGCACGGGCGATTCTCGTCGACCGCGAGCGGTTCGCCCCGGCCATGGACACGTGCCAGGTTGGGGCTTAGAGGCACCTCTACTCGCCGCCGGCGACTCCGCTCCGCGCAGATGCGCCGGAGCACCACCAGCGCAACGCCCCAGTCGACCGGTCGATCCACACAGGCTACCCCCGCCGCGATCATGGCCGCCCGCACATCGCTCACAATGTCCGAACGTTCTTCCGCCGTGAATGGCGTCTTCCGCAGGTAGGCCATGATCCGCGGCAGTAGTGCGGCAATCGGATCAATTGCTACTGGCGCGTCAGCGGCAAGCGTATCAGCGGCGTATGCACGCTGTTGCATACACGACCCAACGACCTACAGGTTGGTCCCACTCGCCTCGCACCGATCGAGCATCGCCAGCGTCCACTCCACGCTCCAGATCCATCGGCTCACCTCCGGCGGCCCAGTCGCACCAAGGCGCCTTGGTGCGGTTTGCATCGGGGAATAGATGCAACCGCGCTCCACACCCGATCCGAGAAGACACCGAGGGCCGCCTATCAGGAGACATCAAAAATGCGCGGCCCGGCCGTAGCGGGCTCGGTGTTCTCACGCAGAACAAGGGGAACAGAGACGAAGCACGAATCGCGCCAGTGCGCGCATCCATCCGAGTGTGCCACGTACACTGGCCATCGTGGACCGGTACGTGTCCCAAAGGGACAGGGACTGGTGTCCAAAACGGGCCGCTTCGAACCCCCTGTGGGGACGGCTGGCCATCCACTTGCGCCGCTCGCATCGCGCCCCACCAACTCGTTGCCGCGCGGCGAATGACGTGTGCGCCCACTGCGCCCGCGAGCCTGCAGGTGCTGGTCGCAGAGGAGGCGCCGGCACACCTCGCATACACCGCCGTACATGAGGTCGAAGCGCACGTCGCACTGCTCGCACTCGGTGGACGCGTCGGACTTGTCGAAGATTGGCGTGCGCAGGGTGGTCAGGCTTGAGGAAGACCTGCGCCGGTTCGAGGATGTCGTTGCGTGGTGCGCGGTGACGTCGCTGGCGGTGACCTCGCTCGCTACCACAATGGTCGCGCGGCGCGCTCTGCACCGCGCAATGTTCTCGCTCCGTCGCCCGCGGTACGCGTGCGGCCGGGCGAGATGGCGCGCGATCCCTCGCCTCACGACAGCACCTCGCGCGTCAAGACGCACTGCTCCAGTGCGGCGTGCATCGCGGTGATGCTGCGTTATCGGGTCGCCGCGTCCCTTCCCCCGCCCGCAACGCTCCGTGCGCGACTGGCGGATCGATACCCCACTGAGACAAACAACGGGATCGTGCCCCCTTCACTCGCTCCGCAAACTGCTTACCGGATCCACGCTCGTGGCTCGGCGCAGCGCTACCGTCGAGGCAAGCAGCGCGGCGCCGTTCACGCTCACCACCGCGATGAGCCAGACGAACGGATCGGTAGCCGCGACGCCGTACAGTAGATGCGACAGTAGTTGACCGACTCCGCCGGCCATGGTGACACCAGCGGCTGTACCGAGCCCGCAGACCAGCAGCACCTGACCGAGGACCATCCTCCGCACGCGCCAGGCGTTCGCCCCGAGCGCGAGACGCACTCCGATCTCGCGCTCGCGACGTGAGACCGCCTGCATGAGCACGCCGACCATCCCGGCCATCGCGAGTAGCAGGGCAATGACAGCGGCGATGAGAACGAGGCGGCCCACCACCGTGTAGTTCACAATGGACGCACCAACGACGTCGTCCATGCTGCGGATTTCGAACGGGGGCACGGCGGGATCGATGCTGGCGAGTGCGGCCCGGACCTCCTGCATGATCGCGGGATCAGCCCGCGACGTGCGCGCGACGAACGTCACCGAGAACGCCGCCGCCTTCGTACCAGCGGGGAAGTAGAGTTGTCCCGGCGAGCTCACGGAACCATCCACCGCCCTGTCCCGAACGGGGTGCACCACCCCCACAATGGTATACATCGAGTCGCGAGGCATCCGAATTCGTTCGCCGAGAACGCTCCCGCCGCGCCAGAGTTGCCGCGCGAGCTGCTCGTCGACAACCACGACGCGTGCGCCACCTTGTGCTTCCGCGTCGGTGAACAGCCGACCGCGAAGAAGGGTGATCCCCATGGCGCGGAAGTACCCGGGTGAAACAACCAGATATTCCCCTCTGGGGCGATTGGGGTCGCTCGGCTCGTAGTGGGTTCCTTCCGGGTCAAAGGTGAACGCGGCCGACCCCTCGGTGAGCGGGAGGACGTTCACCACGCCTGCCGCTGTCACGCCGGGGATCGACCGCAATCGCTGCACCCCCTCCCGGTAGTAGTGTCCGTACTCGCCTGTCGTGTGATACAGCGTCGGCGGCAGCGTCACGTTGGCGGTCACGACGCGGTTGGGCTCGAATCCCAGCTCCACGTGCCGCAGCTCCCACACGCTCCGGAAGAGCAGGCCGGCGGCGATGGTGATGGCGACGGTGAGCCCGATCTGCACGGTGAGAAAGGCGTGGAAGGTTCGTCCCGCGCCGGCGGTGTAGCGCGAGCCGCGTTGCACGAGCACAGCCTGTGGATCGGTGCGCAGGAGTCTCACCGCAGGCGCCACTGAGAACGCGAGCGCACTGACCGCGCTCGCGGCGACAGCGATCGCGACGACCCGCCCATTGATGGCGAGCGCCGTCGCTCCCACGAGCGCCGCCGGCAGGAGGTGCGTAAGCAGCGGCCGGAGCAGCGCGGCCAGCAGCACGCCGTCGGCACACCCCAGCACGGCGAGTCCCATTCCTTCCATGACCGCCGCCATGACCAGGCCCCTGCGACTGGCGCCGAGCGCCGCGCGCAGTGCCATCTCGTGCTCGCGTAGCTCGGCGCGCGCGAGCAGCAGCGCCGCCACGTTCAGGCACGCCAGCGCGAGTATGAGCGCGGCCACGGTGCTCAACGCGCGGAGTCGCTGCGCGGCGTCGCCGCGGAGCCTGGACGCCAGCGCCACGAGATGCACGGGCTCGCGGCCGCTCCACGGTTCGTGCGTGCGGTCGAACGCGCGCTCCGCTCTCGCCGCGTCGCCCGCGGCGCGTTCGCGCCTGACGCCCGGACGCAGCAGCGCGATCACCGGCGCCTCGCTCACCGTGCGGCGCATGGCGTACTGGAGCGCGTCGGCCGGGTACACGCGCGGAATCCACACGTCCGTGCGCCCGGGGAACGTGAACGACCTCGGCATCACGCCCACCACCGTGAACGCGCGCCCGTGCAGCGTGACCGTCCGGCCGAGGGCCGACGCCTGCGTCCCGAACAGTCGGCGCGACAGGCCGGCGCTGAGCAACGCCACGTCGCCATACGGCGCCACCGACTCGTCCTCGGCAAAGGTGCGCCCCACGGCCGGGCTCACGCCGAGCACGCGGAAGAAGTCTGGCGTGACATCGGCGGCGTCGATGCGAATGGACCGTGTACGTGTGGACAGGTTCAGCCCGCCCGGTTCGTATATGGCGACGGCCGCGAACGTCCCGCGCATCGCTTGCCAGTCGCCGGCGTCGAGCGCCAGCTTGGGCGCCGTAGCCGGCTGGAAGTCGTATGTGTTCTCGATCGCGACGACACGCGCCGCGTGGGGAAACGGGAGCGGGCGCACCACGATGGCATCGGCCAGCATGTAGATCGCCGTGACGGCCCCAATGCCGAGCGCCAGCGTGCCGGCAGCGCCAGCGAGGAACTTTGGAGTGCGCGCGAGCGCGCGTGCGGCGTGTTGCACGTCGGTCAGGGTCATGTCGCCTCGCCAATGGTGATGCGCGTTCCGCAGCTCGGAGCTGGCGGACCAGCAGCCTTCGCCCCTCAACCCTCGTCCGGTTCCCTCCCCTCCACCTCCGCCAGGATCGCCCGCACCGTGGCCAGCTCCGACTCCGAACCCAGCTTCTGAAAGAGCGACTCCGCCGCGCGCGCGTCGTCGCGCGCCCGGTCCAGGCGTCGCATCGCTAGCCACAACTCCGCGCGCGAACGTCGCGCCTCCGCCTCGATGAGGGCGCTCCCGTGCTCACGTGCCAACAAGAGGGCGCGGTCGAGTGCCACCAGCGCTTCGTCAAAATGCTGAAGGGCGGTCTTGGCAGCACCGGTCAGACGGAGCGCGTCTGCCTCGCCCGCCGGGTCGGGAATGGCCGCGCACTCCTGTGCCGCGATCTGCGCGCCAGCAACCGCCAGTTCGGCATCGCCGCGAAGGAGAGAAAGCTCCGCGCGTCCAGTCCGCGCCATCGCGAGCAGGCGATGATCGTTGGCGTCCCGTGCGTGCTCGATCGCCCGCTGCTCGCACTCGTCGGCCCGGTCCAACTGGCGCATGAACCGGAATGTCGTGCCCAGGTTGTGGAAGCTCTGCGCGAGTCCGGTTGCGCTGCCAAGGCGCTGATACACCGGAACGGAGAGCTGGTACAAACCCAACGCATCCTCGTGCTTACCACGCAGCGTGGCAACGATCGCCAGGTTGTTCACCGCCCGGGCCATCACGAGTTCATCCTGGTCCGCGCTCGCAAGATCGAGAGCCTCGGAGAAGCTGCGCTCCGCAGCGTCCAGGTCGCCCAGTTCCAACGCAGCGGCGCCAAGCATGTTCAGCGCCTTGCGCAGCGGCGCCCCGCCCCCGCTGCGCACCAGAAGCGAACGCCCATCCTCAAGAACGCGGAACGTCTCGGCCGGACGCCCCAACCACCATGCCGCTTCGGCCCGCAGCATGAGAGCCCACGTTGAGTTTCCCAACTCATCGCGGCGCGCGTCGAGAAGCGCGTAGAGTTCTCCCCACTCGGATCGCTCCGCGTGGGCTCGCGCTGTAGACGACAGCGAGGTGGGGTCCTGGTCGAATTCCGCGATCACGATGTTCCGCGGTTCAGGATAGAATCCGTGCGCGCATCAGAAGGCGACCGCGAAGCGTGTAAACCCCGAGATATCCGCGTCCACCTCCTCCTCCGCGTCAATCCGGGTACTTGGCAACCGCACCCACGGCTGCCCCACCTGCTCCTGCCGCCAGATGGCGAACTTGCTCACGTCCGCCGTATCCTCCGAGTCCACGTTTCCGTCGTGATTGAAGTCATCGTCGGCCTCGGCGTACTTGATGCGCAGCCGAGCCGGCTTGGCAAAGGTGAGCCCCGCCGGCTCGAAGCTGACGATCAACTTGTTCACGTTGCTGATGGTCAGCGTGATGAGCAGCGAATCTCCCACCAGCGGAGCGCCGTTGGGGCCGCTGACCAGCGCGCCGCCAGGGACCTCGAACCGTACGAACTCCGCGGAGTCGGTGGACCCCGGCCGTTTGGGATAGAACAAACGCACCTCGCTGTTCTGATCGCGCACCGCGAGGAAGGTCACCGTGGTGGTCGTGAACGCCGGAAGATCAGGCGCTGGCGCCAGGAACGTGAGGCTGTCCTCCTGGCGGACTGAACCACTGCCCGGCCCCGTACCGCTGTCGCTGCAGCCCATGGCCGCCGCGAATACGCCCGCCAGTCCGGCGAGAATGATCCTAGTCTTCATCGGTGTCGTCCTCATTGTCGTCCATGGCAACCGCGTCGAGCAGCCGTTGTAGACGCGGTCGTGATACGCCGAGACGGCGCGCCGCCTCACTCTTGTTGCCGTCGCACTGGTCCATCATGGCCGCAGCCGCCGCTCGAGTGATCTCGGCGATGGTCGCGGGAAAAGGAATTGGCCCAGCACTTTCGGCCACCGCCGGAGCGGCCGCGCCGTCCAACGTCACGTCGGCCACATCCAGACGCGGCGACGCGGCCAGCAGCATGGCGCGCTCGATCGTGTTCCGCAGCTCTCGTACGTTGCCCGGCCACTGACGCTCCCGCAGCGCGCGTTCGGCCGCCGGGGTGAGCTCCGGTTCCCGCAGCGAGTACTCCTTGGCGAAGCGCGACAGGAAATGCCGCACCAGCACGGGTATGTCTTCCCGGCGTGCGCGCAGCGGCGGGATCTCCAACGGAATCACGTTCAACCGGAAGTAGAGATCCTCCCGGAACTCGCCCTGCTTCACCGCGTCACGGAGCCCCACGTGCGTGGCGGCGATGATCCGCACATCCACCGCGATATTCCGCGTCCCCCCCACCCGCCGGATGGCCCGCTCCTCCAACACACGCAGGAGCTTGCCCTGCAGACCCATGGGCAGATGCCCAATCTCGTCCAGGAAGAGCGTACCGCCGTTGGCGACCTCGAACAGTCCGGGTTTCGCCGCGCGCGCGTCGGTGAACGCTCCCTTTTCATGTCCGAACAGCTCGCTCTCCAGGAGCTGCTCAGGGATGGCCGCGCAGTTGACGTCCACGAACGGTGCCTCACGTCGCGGGCCGTTGTAGTGGATAGCCCGCGCCATGAGCTCCTTGCCCGTGCCCGTCTCACCCGTGAGGAGCACCGTCACCGCCCCGTGCGGGATGATGCGGGCCGCGCGCTCCAACGCCTGCCGCAACGCCTGGCTGTTGCCGATGATGCCGTCGAAGCGATATTTCGCCTCTTCGCGCGCCGCGAACGCCTCCCGCTGTCCGATCGACCGGATGCGCTCGGCACGCTCGGTGAGCCATCCGCGCAGCAGCTCCAGATCCTGCGGGAGCGCGAAATACTCGGCGGCACCGGCGTGCAGCGCCGCCACGCTCAGGCGATGGTCCGCCAGCGCGCCCACCGCCGCCAGTTCCCCTACCACGGGCGATGCGCTGCGCAGCGTGGCGGGGAGGGATTCTTCCTCCCCGCCCGCCGCAACGATCGCCACCGCTGGCCTCAGTCGCTCCATCTCGGCGACATCGGACACGGTGGCGAGCGTCATTCCGCAATCGGACGCCAGGGCGGTCCACATGGCGGCAAAGGACTCGGTGAGAGAAAGGACAGTGAGTGTCGGCACCTGCGGGTGCGGCGGGGGGCCGTAAGGCCGCCCCGCCGCTGTCTAAGGGTTAGTTGCTACCAATGGAGCTGTCGCCACCATGGTCGTCGTGACCGTCGCGGTCCTCATCCTCGAACGCATGGAACGACGCCCGGATGTTTTGAGCAACCAGCTCCTCGTTCACTCCACCGTTGATGGCGGTGTTCGGATCGATGATCGCGCCGCCAGCCGTGGTGAACCAACCGAGCACATCCACGTTGATCGTCAGGTTCAGTCCGGTGGCATCGACCGAGACCGGCGTCCCGAACGCGAGCTCCATCTCGGCCTCGAGCGGGCTGGTGTAGACGAAGGCGGTGCCATTGAACGTGCCTTCCACGCGCACGCTGATGCCGGCAAAGCCCGGGTTGGCCTGCAGGAACGCCGTGCCGCCCGCCTTGCCTTCGATAGCGGGACCCACCTTGAACTCCGTGCGGGTGTACGTGCCCTGCGGGACGCTCAGGTTGATGGTCCCGGCTACTCCCGGGTCCAGCGGGAGGTCCACCAGCACCGGACCCGCCTTCACCTCGGCACAATCGTCGTCGTGGGCGCCGTCGCGGTCCTCTTCGGGACACGAGGCGGTCGCATCGGCCTTGAGCTCGATCTTATTGAGGACCAGCTGGACGTCGTTGATCACGAGCGCTCCGCTGGCGTCAGAAATCGAGTACGACAAGCCGTTGCTGCCCACCGACGGCGCGGCCGCCGGCGAGCTGGTGCTGAAGGACATGGCCATGGGGGCATTGCCGGCAGAACCGGTGGCATCGCTGCACGCGGCCACGGCAAGAATGCCGATCGGGACAATAAGTAGGCGCTTCATTGGAACCTCACTCGAAGATGGGGTGCAAGGTACTCCGTGACACGACTGCTTTCCGGGCGCCCCATAGAGCAGGGCGTGGGCCGCGCTGACCGCATCTCCGACTGATTCGCTAACTCGTTGTCCCGTAAGTCTGTGCCGATGGAACATTTGTTTGCTGGTCGTACGCCGGACCGTATCACCGCGTGCCGCGGTGCATCGAAACGATACGACAGCAGCACCTTCTCGGCTATGCCTTGGCTATACCCCGCCCATCGGGCGTGGACCTTCGGCTACCTGCGCGGGGCGCCTCGCAGCTCGCGCGTGATCATCGCGGTCCGGTAGGCGGCCGTTCCCATCGCGCCCACGGCGATCATCGCGACGGCGAGCGCCACCAGATGGTGGGGGGGCCAGCCAAACGTTCTCGTCGTCACCGCGTCGAGCAGGGAAAAGACCGCCAGCAGCACCAGGCGTTCGGCGCGCTGCATGACACCACCGCGGAACGCCACGCCCAGCGCCTCGCCGCGCGCGCGGGTGTAGCTCACCAGCAGAGAACCGCCCAACGCGGCGGCAACGGCGAGCACGAGCCACGTCTGTCCGGCGAACAGGACCGCGAGGCCCACGAAGACGAACGTTTCCGCAAAGCGATCCAGCGTGGAGTCGAGAAACGCCCCGTGCGGGGAGGCCATGCCGCGCGCACGCGCAATGCGGCCGTCGAACACGTCCGATGCGCCGCCCAGGAGCACCAGCCACGCAGCGATCGACAGCTCGCCCGCCGCATAGGCACATCCGGCCGCCAGCCCGAAGGCAGCTCCCAGGTAGTTGAATACGTCGGGGGAAACGCGCCAGCGCACCAGCGTGCGCTCGATGGGAGCGATGACCCACATGAGCCAGTCGCGCACCCAGTGGCCCAGCAGAACGGTGGCCGGGCGCCGCGCCACCTCAGGGTCCACGGGCCTGCTGCGCGCCACGATGGCGAACAGCGGCATGGTCGCCAGGAGGAGCCCCGCCACCACGAGGGCCGTCGCATCCAGTCGCGTCATGTCACGCCCGCCGTTGAGGGCGGGAGCGGAGATAGCGTAGCGCCTTGGGCCAGAGAAAAATGAGCGGCCATCGGCGTTCGCGCTCGGTCAGCTCGACCGAGATCCCACTGCGTCGGGAGATCTTGAGCACGATGTAATCGAGCCAGTTGTCGTAGAGGGCGATGTACTTGAACCAGCGCGCCGTCGCGCGGAGTTTGCTGCGCTTGAAATACAGCGCCACGGACGCTCGTTCCAGGGGGGTCACGCGCGCGGTGTGCCTGTAGACTTTCCCGTCACGAAGGAGTATCCTTTCTGCCGTAAGCGTTTGGAGGAGCCTATCGTAGATGTCTACCAGCGTTTGGCGCTGTGCCGCGAGCAGCTGCCCGATGCGCTCTCCACCTTCCGGTCGTACCTCCGCGGCATATGATGTCTCCAGCAGCACCCGGCAGTACTCCTCCGTCGTGAACTCACTTGGGAGATAGGGACGTCCCCATGCAAAAGTGCGGGCGCGAATCTCGGCGAGCGCCGCGACGGCATCCCCCCGATCCGCAGGCCGGCGCGTCCATGCCAGCTGCACGTGTTGGAAGAGACGTCCCTGCGTGAAGTGATCGCGCGCGCGGCCGGCGGCGTCGCGTTGCAGATGCCGGTGGGAGAGCACGGCGCACTTGGCGTGACGCTCCACTCCGTCCGTGTGGCAGGTGATCGCCACCACGTTCGGGGGCAGCACGTGCGCGAGCACGGTGGCGAGGGTGGGGGAGACGCCAGTGGCGCCGGACGCCCGCAGCGACCGGAACGCGGCGCGATACTGATCGACGATGACAAAGAAATCGTGCGCGCTCTCGGGGCGCGCATCGGATCGCTGGGCGTGGGAGCCGTAGTGGATGATGGCAGACGTGGTGGGACCGAATGCGCGCGCGAGGGCCGTGGCGAGCGCCGCCGTATGATCGGCGGGCACCTCGTCGAGGCCGGCAGTGAGCGCGCTCGTGACGGCGGGATCGCGAAGGAGACTGCGCAGAGAACGCACGTCCGTTCAGCGCGCGCGCGGCGCGCGGAGCCGGTCGAGTGCCGCTATCATGTGCGTGCGCAGATCCTCCACGAAGGCATCGAGATCGGCCCCATCGTCCGGGGGGGGGAATGGCCCGAGAATGATAACACCCACCCGCGTGCCAGCGAAGCGGAGCGCCATGTCGGCCAGCGACCGGACGTGCACCATCCCGTCGGCTACGATGCAGTAGACCGGGCGGCGCGCGCGCGACAGGACGAGTTTGAGCCCCGATGTCATGAACGGTTCGATCATCCCCGTGTGCGTGCGGTGCCCTTCCGGGTAGATGAGCAGCGAGTGCTCGCCGCGCTCCACGGCGCGAGCGGCCTCGGCCAGCGCCAGGAGTTCGCTCCGCGATGCCACCCGGCGCTGGGACACGAACGGGAACCGCGCCAGGCGCGCGAGGACGGAGATACCGGGAATGCCGCGGCGATAGCGGTCGCGGGTGGGGATGAGGGGATAGGGCCCTGGGAGCACCGAGACGCCCAGGGGAATGTCGAGCAGCGACTGGTGGTTCATGACGACGGTGCACGCACCCGCATCCGCGGGGATGGCGCCGGTGGTGTGGACGCGAACGCCGGCGAGCGCGCGGGCGAGGCCCAGCGTGGCCCGCGCCTGCATATGCAGCCAGCGGCGCACCAGGCGTTCGCGGCGCGACGGCAGGAGCGTGATGAGCGGCCAGAGCAGCAGGCGTTGCCCCAGCCCCATCACGACGGTCAGGTACACGACGTAGCACGTCAGGAACAGGATACTCTGCGCCGCACGCACCGTACCGCCACGCGAGGCAGGCTCCGCGTGCACCGGTACGGTACGGAGGATGCTGGAGTTGGGGTCTTTCACGTGGAGGTCTCCCATGGCGACGCGGGTCGAAGCGCAAAATAGCACGAGCGTCATCGACTACGACTATAGCAGTTTTTACTACTCGTCGGGCGATGACGTTTTTGCGGTTCTCGAGCCCTACGACGCTTGGTGGAGTCGGGCACGTCCGCTCGGCTACTATCTGTTCAGTCAGCCGATGTCGACGCCACCGGCCACGCGCATCGAGCTGGAGGAGCAGCTCGAGGGGCGGCATCTGTCGCTCCTCAATCTGTCGTCCTACAACTATCTGGGCCTTTCGTACCGGCCGGAAGTGATCGCCGCCGCCAAGCGCGCGCTCGACCAGTACGGCCTGGGCGCCGCCGGCTCGCCCATCCTGAGCGGGACGATGGACATCCACGTGGAACTCGAGCAGGCCATCGCCCGGTTCAAGGGCAAGGAGGCCGCGCTGGTGTTTCCCACCGGCTACAGCACCAACGTGGGGCTCATCCAGGGGCTCATGCGCCCGGGGGATCTCGTGGTCGCCGACCAGAACGCGCACGCGAGCATCGTCGACGGCGCGATCCTGTCCAAGGCCAACGTCCGCTTCTTCAAGCACAACAAGCCGGAAGACCTCGACCGGAAGCTGCGCGGAGCCACGGGGCGCAAGGTGGTGGTGGTCGAAGGTGTGTACTCCATGGATGGCGACGTCTGCCGCCTTCCCGACATCGTGGAAGTCGCGCGCCGCCACGACGCGCGCATCATCATCGACGAAGCGCACTCCTGCTTCATCTACGGCGCGCACGGCCGTGGCGTGGCCGAGCACTTTGGCCTGGAAGACGAAGTGGACCTGCACGTCGGGACCTTCTCCAAGGCACTGGGCGGACAGGGCGGCTACGTGGCCGGCACCAAGCGCCTGTACGAGTACCTCAAGGGATTCGCGCGCTCGCGTTTCTTTTCCTGCGCGTTGGCTCCCGTGGTCGCCGCCGGCGTGCTGGAATCGCTCAAGCTGGCGCAGGCCGAACCGCAACTGCGCGAGCGGCTCTGGTCCAACGTGGAATACATCCGCCGTCAGCTCGACGAACACGGCGTGGACGTGGGCGACTCGACCTCCCAGATCATCCCGGTCATGATCCGCAACGACCGCCGCATTCTCGAGATCGCGCACAAGCTGCAAGGCGCGGGACTGTACCTGCAGCCCATTCTCTACCCGGCCGTCACCAAGCACCGCTCCCGTTTCCGTATCTCCATCTCCGCCTCGCACACCACCGAGCAGCTCGACGAGGCCGTTTCCATCCTGGTCCGCGTTCTGCGCGAGGAGGGCATTCTATGAGCAGCGCCGGCAGTGAGCTCGTCCAGTACATCTTTCGCGACTGCGTGGCCGGCTTTTTCGAGCTGCCCACGGAGAACGCGCGCGCCATCCTTCCCGCCGAATTGCAGCCGGTGGAGCCGCATCACGGGCAGTCGGTGCTGTCGCTCATGGCGTTCGACTTCACCGACAGCATGGTGGGCGCGTATCTCGAGCTCATCCTCGGCGTACTCGTCTCGCCGCGCATCACGCCGGGCACGCAGATGCCGCGTTCGGCGTTCTACCCGTTCCTGCTCGGCACCACCACGCAGGCATCGCGCGAGCACGCCATCGAGCGGTGGCATCTGCCGCACTACATGCGGGACATCGACATGCAGATGACGCGCGGGCAGGGCGACATCACCGTCACGGCGGGCGACGACGCCGGTCCCATCCTCGAGCTCTCCATCACCGAGTACGACTGGCGCAAGGTCAGCCACCCGTACCAGTGCTTCATGGCGGACGAGGAGGGCTTCTACACCTCCACGATCATCATGGAGGGCGAGTTCAGCGAGAACGAGGAAGAGCGCGGCCGTCTGGTGCTCCACCCGCACGACATGACGGCGGCCATCGACCGCGACGCGGTGACGCTCACGCCGTTCCGCGAGCAGTGGATGCGCGACGGCGTGCAGACCTTCCACCCGCTGGAGCAACTGGTCTCCTACGCCGGACGATGAACCAGCGCGTGTGCGTGGCGGTGAACCCCGCCTCCGGAAGGGGGCGGGGTTCGCGCATCCTCCCCCAGGTGCGGCGCGCGTTCGAGCAGGTGGGAGTGCACGACGTGCGCGTGTCGGCCGCCCCGGGGGAGGAACGGACACTCGCCCGGCGCGCCATCGAGGAGGGATGCACCACGCTCGTGGCCGTCGGCGGCGATGGGACGTGGAGCAACGTGGCCGGTGCCATCCTGGAGAGCGGCGCGGAGTGCCGGCTGGCGCTGCTCGCCGCGGGAACGGGGAACGATTTTGCCAAGTCGGTAGGTGTACCGTCACGGGATGTAGCGCGGACGGCGCGCCTGGCCGTGGAGGATGGCCCCGATCTGCGCGCGGATGTGGGACGCATCGAGAACCACTTCTTTCTGAACGTGGCCGGGTTCGGGTTCGACATCGCCGTGCTGGAGGACATTGCCACGATCCGATGGCTGAGTGGGCCGGCGCTGTATTTCTACTCCGCCCTGCGGCAGCTGTCGCGCTTCAAGGGGGTACCCATTGCGGTGCGCTCGGAGCGCGGCACGCGCAGCGCGCGTCACCTCATGCTGATCATCGCCAACGCGCAGCGGTTTGGCGGAAGCTTTCACATCGCGCCGCAGGCGTCGCTCACGGACGGCATGCTCGACGCCATCTCCATTCATGACGCGCCGATCGTGCGCCGGTTGCAGCTCTTTCGCGCCGCGGGGGCTGGACGGCACACGACCATGCCGGAGGTGACGCTGGAGCAGGCGAGCGCCTTCCGCCTGCGCTTCGACGCGCCGCCCGCGTACGAAACCGATGGCGAGTACCGCGTGGCGTCGAGCAACGAGCTGGAGGTGTGCTGCGTGCCGGGCGCGCTGCGGATCATCACCGCCCGATAGCACGATCGCCCCGCTCGCGGGAGCGGGGCGATCGTGTACGGTCCGGCCTCGCGGAGCCGCATGTCAGGCCGGAGCGGCAGACGCGAGCCGGCGTGCCGTCAGTGGCTCACGTCCACCGTGTGCCCCACCGCTGCGCCGAGCAGTCCGCCAGCGGCGGCGCCGATGAGCGCGCCCTTGGTGTTCTTGCCGATCGTGGCACCTACCACCGCACCGGCGGTGGCCCCGATGAGCGCGTCACGCTTGGTGTGCCGCACCGGCTCCGCGGGCGCGGGCGCCGGCGCTCGATAGATCGTGCGGGTGCGCGGCGCCTGCTGCGGCGCGGGCGCACGGTACACGGCGGGCACCTGCTGCACCTGTCCGTACGGCGAGTATTGCGGCGCGGCCGGATACTGCGGCCCGTACCCTTGGGCGTAGCCCAACTCGGCCGGCGAAGCGTACGGCTGCGCGTACGGCTGAACGCTGGCCGCCAGGGAAAGATCGCGGCTCAACGCATCGTCCACACGCGGCTGCTCGCGGCCGCTGCAGGCTGCCAGCAGCGCCGTCGCTGTAAGCATCGTGAGTAAGGTCGTCGTCCGTCTCATGGTCCCCTCCTCGAATGTCCGCCCCCGCCGCCCCAACCCCGGCCGGCGGCGGATGCGCGGTGCATAAGGGCAGAGGCAGTGCCAGCCGTTACACGCCCGCTCGCGAGGTCAACGGGCCGCACCGTCCCGTCGGGCCGACGTGACGGTGTCCCCTCTTCTGGACGCTCGTGACGGCGGGCCATTGGCGCGCGAATCGGCCCGCGAATCGGCCGGCGAATTGGCCCGCGACTCGGCCCGCGGCTCGGCCGGCGAATTGGCCCGCGACTCGGCCCGCGGCTCGGCCCGCGCACAAAGCAACCGCGCGCGCAATCGCGGCGCGGTTGCGCCCCGCCGTTCCCGGCTCCATCTTCGCGCCCGGGAACAACCCTGGAGACATATGGCTGGCAAGCGACATCTCGCGGCACCAGTGGTGCTCGCGCTGGCGGGCGTAACACTCGCGCTGGCGGCGCCAAGTGCCCGCGCACAGACGGACAGCGCCAAGGGACCGGCGGTGGGTGAGATGGCACCCGATTTTTCCCTGCCTGGCGCCACCCGATACGGACTGCTGGAAAAGCCGGTGCGACTGTCCGACTATCGCGGCAAGACGGTCGTCCTGGCGTTCTTCTTCAAGTCACGCACCAAAGGTTGAACGATCCAAATGGAGGCGTACCGTGATCAGTACGCCAAGCTGTTCAACAACGGACGGAACGTCGCCGTCATCGCCATCAGCGTCGATCCGGACACCATGCAGGCGTCGTGGGCGCACGATGAAGATTTCCCCGTCGTCTTCGCGAGCGACAACACGGGCGCCGTGGGCAAGCTCTACGGTGCGCGCGCCGAGCGCTTTGGCGTGGACGATCGGTCGCTGTTCGTCGTTGGCCCCGACGGCCGCGTAACGTACGTCACCCGACCGTTCAACGTGCTCTCGCAGCAGGCCTACACCGATCTGGCGAACGCGGTAGACGCCGCAGCGGGCAAGGCGGGAGGCACCGCCGCTCCGGGAAGTGGGGGCGGCAGTTCCTGAGCTACGCATCGCGTGAACTGATGCAGCGTCGTCGCGCGGCACACTAGCGCGGCGTGATGGCCGCGAGTCGACGGCCATCACGCCACCCGGTCCGGCGGCTCCTCGCCGTTGAAGAAAGCATCCAGGTTGTCCACCGCCCGCATTCCCATCGCGGTCCGCGTTTCCGTGGTGGCGCTGCCGAGGTGCGGGAGAAGCACGACGTCCTCGCGCGCGCGCAGCGCGACGCTCACCGCCGGCTCGCCCTCGTAGACGTCCAGATCCGGCGCCTGCCAGCCAGACCCGCGTCGAGCGCGGCCACGAGCGCCCGTTCGTCCACCAGCTCGCCGCGTCCCGTGTTGATGAGGAACGCGCCGTTCTTCATCTGGCTGAGGCGCCGCGCGTTCGATCAGATGGTGCGTCTCGGCGGTGGCTGGGCAGTGGAGCGACACGAAATCGCTCTCCGCGAGGAGGCCGTCCAGCGTGGCGCACCAACGCGCGCCCACGGTGCGCTCCACGTTGCGTATCCAGCCTCCGGCGGTTGTGGTAGAGCACGCGCATTCCAAGGCCACCGTGCGCGCGGCTGCGCGAGCGCGAGGCCAATGCGCCCCATGCCAACGATCCCCAGCGTTCGGCCGTGCACGCGTGACGCCCAAGAGATGCGTGGGACGCCAGCCATGCCACGCACCGGAGCGGAGCTCACGCTCCCCCTCGCCGGCGCGTCGCGCCGTCATGAGGAGGAGCGTGAGCGCAAGGTCGGCCGTGTCCTCCGTGAGCACGTCGGGCGTGTTCGTGACCACGATGCCGGCCGCGCGCGCGGCCGCGAGATCGATGTGATCTGCGCCTACCCCAAAGCTCGCGATGATGCGCGTGCGCGCGGGCCGAGCACGGATGGCGTTCCGCGCGAACGGGGTCGGTGACCGTGCACAGCAAGCGCATCGGCATGGCCGAGCGCGTCCGCCAGGCGGCGTGTCGTCCAGGGCAACGTCGTCGTCGCCGAACTGCAGGTCGTAGTGCGCCTGCAGGCGCTCCTCCACCGCGGCGGGAGTCGGCGCGTGACAAAGACCGGTGGGCTGTGCGGTCGGCGGCATCTCCGGCCACGCGCAGCCTGGTTCTCGAATCGTGTCATGCTCACCGCTTTGGTTATGTTGACGCATGCGCACCGGCCACGATGCGGAGGAGCAGTCCGCGCGGCGCCGGGCGCACCGGCGCCGCGCGCGCCCGCGGCGCGCGCCGGCGCCAGGGCGGGCTTCGACGCCGCGACCGCTGCGACCACTGCTCGTCGCACTCTATCGCGCGGCCTCCAGGCAGCGTCCCCCGCACCGGCGGTGGAGCGCGCACTCGCCGCGCACCCGGTTGCCGGACGCGCGCGCGTGTGGATCTTCGCTATGGGCAAGGCCGCGCACCAGATGGCGTGCACGGGCGTGGACGTGCTGGCACGCGCACGCGTGGAGCCGGTGGGCGGTCTGGTCGTCGCGCCGGAGCTCACTCCATCGCCACACCGCGCGATCGAGGTGGTCGTGGGAGACCACCCCGTGCCGCGAGAAGCGTCGCGCGCCGCGGCGCACCGTCTCCAGATCCTCACGTCGCGCGTGCGCCCGGGCGATGAGGCGTCTGGGTGCTGCTCTCCGGCGGCGGATCCAGTCTGCTCGCCGCACCGGTGCACGATGCGATCCCGAGCGGCCGACATCACCACCCTCGGCCGCTTGCTCTACGAGCGCGGGCTCGACATCGCGGAGATGAACGTCGTGCGGAAACGGTTCGCGCGCTGGGGCGCGGGACGGTTGGCGCGCGCGCTCGCGCACGCGGGAGCCGTGCGCGTGATGATCGTGTCCGATGTCGTGGGAGACGACATATCGGTCATCGCATCGGGGCCGTGCGCTCCAGACGCATCCAGCGCCGCCGACGTGCGCGCGCTGCTCTCCGCAAACGCTCTTTGGGACGACCTCCCCACGTCGCTCCAACACGCGCTCATGGCCGCCGAACGTGACGCGCGCCTGGAAACGCTCAAGCCGGGCGACGCCGCGTTCACGCGCGTGGAATCCGATGATCGTGGCTGACAATCGCATCGCGCTCGACGGCGCGGCCGCCTGCGCGCGGTCGCTGGGGATGGACGTTGCAGCTCGACCCGGTGCCGGTAGTGGGAAGCGCCGCCGCGGCCGGGCGGCGCTGGCGGGCACGCTACTGGCACGCCGCGCGGCGGCGGGCGCGGATGGCGTGACAGCGAGCGCATCCAGTGTCTGCTGTGGGGAGGGGAGACCACGGTGGACGTTCGCGGCGCCAGTGCGCGCACGCGGCGGCCGATGCCAGGAGCTGGCGCTCGCCGCGGCCGGTGCGCTCGCGGGATGCGGGAATGGCGTGGCGTTTCTGGCCGCGGGCACCGATGGACGCGACGGTCCCACCAACGCCGCCGGCGCGGTGGTGGACGGTACAAGCTGGGCGCGCATGCGCGCTGCTAAACGCGATCCGGACGACGACCTGGCGCATCACCAAGCGTACGACGCGTTGGATGCCGCCGGTCTGCTTCTCCGCACCGGGCCCACCGGCACCAACGTGATGGACGTCATGATCGGACTGTACGATCCCGGCGCGCACGGCAGCGCGTCCCGCACTCGCGCCTTCGGCCCCGTGCGACGTAGAATCTCCACTCCACGTCGCGGAATCGTAAGCGTGAATGTCTGTTTGCCAATGCGCCGTCCATGACCACGCCGGCCTCACCCGCCGCCTCCGCTCCCCCGTCAGGGGCACCCTTTACCATCGGTCTCGTGCAGCAGGCGGTGACCGGTGATGCATTGGCAGCCGTGGCCGCCGCGTCGGACGCCGTCCGCCAGGCACACGCGCGCGGCGCGCAGATCATCTGCCTGCAGGAGCTCTTCAACGCGCCATACTTCTGCAAGGTGACGGACGCGGCTCGCTTCGATCTGGCCGAGCCGATTCCGGGTCCCACCGTGCGCGCGATGCAGGCACTGGCCGCGGAGCTGGGCGTCGTGCTCATCGTACCCATCTTCGAGCGGCGGGCGCCCGGCGTGTACCACAACTCGGCGGCCGTGGTGGACGCGGACGGCGCGCTGCTGGGCGTGTATCACAAGATGCACATCCCCGACGATCCGCTCTACCACGAGAAGTACTACTTCACGCCGGGTGAGTTCTATCATCACGGCGCCCAAGCTGGGCAGCCCAACGGCTTCCGTGTCTTCCGCACACGCTTCGCCACCATCGGAGTGCTCATCTGCTGGGATCAGTGGTACCCCGAGGCCGCGCGCATCACGGCGCTCATGGGGGCGGAGGTGCTCTTCTACCCGACCGCCATCGGGTGGCATCCGGCGGAAAAGGCAGAGTGGGGGGAAGCGCAGGCGGACGCGTGGCGCACCGCGCAGCGTGCGCACGCGATTGCCAACGGCGTCTACGTGGCCGCCGCCAACCGCGTGGGCTTCGAGCCCGAGCCGGGCACCGACGGGATCGAGTTCTTTGGCCACTCGTTCATCTGCGATCCCTTTGGCCGCGTGATCGCAAGCACGGGCACGGAGCCCGATATTCTCGTGGCACAGTGCGATCCCGCGATCATCGAGTACACGCGGCGCAACTGGCCGTTCTTGCGCGACCGGCGCATCGACGCGTACGGCGGCGTCCTCGACCGGTACCTCGGCCCATCGTGACGCGCATGGGCGCGTGGTGCGCGCGGTGTGGGAGCGTGAGGAACATCGGGACGCGGGCATGAGTTCTCACGGAAGCACGCGCCGCTTTCCCGCCGAGTGGGAGGCGCACGACGCCACGTGGATCGGATGGCCGCGGCACGAGCCCGACTGGCCTGGCAAGCTGCAGGCGATCCCGTGGGTGTACGCCGAGATCGTGCGCGTGCTGCACGGGTCGGAGCGCGTGGAGATCCTGTGTCACGATGAGGCCGCGCGCAGCGAAGCGGAGCACGCGCTGCGCGCACACGCGGTGGACCTGGAACGTTGTCGTCTGCACCTGGTGCCGTCGGACCGCGTGTGGCTGCGCGACTCCGGCCCCACCGGCGTGCTGCGCCGGGAGCCCCACGCCGCGCTGGAGTGGATCGGCTGGCACTTCAATGCGTGGGCCAAGTACGACAACTACGTTCTGGACCGGGAGATCGCATCGAGCGTGGCGCAGCTCACCGCGCGAAACCTCGTGAAGGCGGAGCGTCCCGACGGAGCTGGCCCGTTGGTGCTGGAGGGAGGGGCCATCGACACCGACGGCGCGGGGACGTTGCTCACCACCGAGGAGTGTCTCCTGTCCAGCGTGCAGGCGCGCAACCCCGGGCTCACGCGCGCCGGCTACGAGCAGGCGTTCGCCGAGTATCTGGGCATCCGTCGTACCATCTGGCTGGGCAACGGCTGCGCGGGCGACGACACGCACGGACACGTGGACGACGTCGCACGCTTCGTGGCGCGGGATACCGTGGTGCTGGCCTACGAGGCGGATCCCGCGGACGAGAATCACCGCGCGTCGGAGGACAACCGGCGGCGGTTGCAGTTGGCCGCGCGCGAGACGCCGGGCGGGCTGCGGATCGAGCTCCTTCCCTTTCCCCGCCCCGTGATGATGGACGGCCAGCGGCTTCCGGCCAGCTACGCCAATTTCTACATCGCGAACCAGGTGGTGATCGTCCCCACCTTCAACGACGTGAACGACCGCGTGGCGCTCGCCACGCTCGCGGACCTCTTTCCGCGTCGTACCGTAGTGGGGATCCATGCGGTCGATCTCGTGTGGGGGCTCGGCACGCTGCACTGTCTCACGCAGCAGCAGCCGGCTGTGGTGGGTGGTTCGTAGACGCGGTGGGGATGTGGCGTGAGGACAGCGACGTTACGCGGGGCGTGCATCTGCGTACCGGGGGGCGAGGGGGGACATGTAGTGGCAGGCGTGGTGCGACGGCATGGGGCGCGGGGTCGGGCTTGCCTTCGGCGGGCAGGTGGGACGCCGCATGCTGGGCGGGCCACCCATCTCCACCGATGCTCGGCCCTGTGTGGATTAGGCGGCGTGTGGCGCCGCATAATCAAACGGCGCAATGCGAGCCAAGCGCGGAGGTCGTGGCACCGCACTACATTGGCGGAGTGGCGACAGCGCTTGGTCGCTCTCCACCGGATTATGCGACTGTACGAGCGCCGTATAGCGTCGCGGTTGCAGGTCGGGGGCGGTTATTGTACAAAGCGTCGAATTGGGGTTAGAGGGCCACATCCGCATTACGCAAGCAAGGCGATTCCTAAGCCTATGCACCAGGACCTGACTGCGCTCTTGCCCGGGATGCTTGAGCGGTCACTCGAGAGCATCGATGCTCACGAAGGAGGAGCAAGTACGGCAGAGGCTCTCCCGCTTCGCGTGGACCCTTCGCGCCGGGAGGCATTCCTGGACAGCGTCCCGGCACTCGCAGCGAGACTGGAGCGGGTGAGGGGACTGGAAGAGTTTTCGGGCTCAATGAGAGCGTTCGGAAGTAGTTGGGCGCGCGTCGATTACCGAGGGCTCGCTGCAAGTCTACTTGAGCACGCTTGGGACGTTGGCGCCGAGGCGGCGGTAGCGGATTTGATTCGGTATCTGGAGGCGGACAGCTTCCCGGCCTATCAAATGTATTTGTTGACCGGCATTCGGCTGGAATCGACGTTGGAATTCGGAGGCGGAATCTTGCTCCGCCCTTTTCGGCCGGAGCAACCGGGAGACAACCGTTATCTGGTCACCGGCGACGATCGCCCGTCGGACGTTCCCATTAGTGCTGCCCTCGTTAGGAAGTTCGACTATCCGAAGGTGTATCGCGATTCCCAGCAGGAACGCTTGGCGCCAGTACCTCCGGATGTCTGGGATTTCTCGGCAATTGAAGACGCCATGCTTTGCCTTAGCGTGGCCGGGCCGTCCGGGCCTGCGATGGTCGCGAGTTCAATCGGTCCCGCGGAGTGGATCCCCAATTGGGGTGGCCCTTTAGGCCAAGCCCCCTTCCGGCCGGAGTACCGTTCTACCAAAGTCTTGGAGGATGAGGATTTGAGAAAGGCTCGCGACGTGCACCGAGCATTTCTCGAGCTTCAAGTCAATCAGCAGAAGCGGATCAGAACAGCACTTAGACGTGTGAATCTCGCGATGCGCCGAAAGTGGGATGTTGACACCGCGCTTGATTTGGGAATCGCGCTCGAGGTGCTTTTCGCAGCAGGCAGGCCAGGGGACTCAACGATAGGATACCTACTCCGGGTACGGGCGAGTCGCTATCTCCGATCCTCGGTGCCCGATCGGATGGAGTTAAGTCAACAGCTATCACGGCTCTACGATCTGCGTTCTCGTGCAGCGCACTCAGGGGAGATTCCGTCCGAGATCAAAGGAGTAGCAAGTGAAGACTTGATCGCGATCGGTATCCAGACAGCGGTGGATGGAATCTGTCGATTTGTCATGGAAGGCGAACCTGATTGGAAGACACTCGTGCTTGAGTAGGAGTGGCATTGCGGCGGAGCTCCCGGCTCATCGTGCTCGGAGCGCGGCCCAGGGTCCGGGCAACCGCCCGAACGCTCAGGCCTTGCCGAAAGAGCACGGCGAGAGCGTACCTTTCCTGCAGGGTGATCTGGCGATAGGTCATGGCGTCCTTTCTCTTGGCGGAGGATTGAAGCCTAGCCTATTCCAGGTCACCTCACTCGCTTCCGGGATCGCCTCGGGTGTTGCACTTAGTATGTGAATCCACGCGGTCTAACGAATCCTTGCAGCTGACGGCGTGGGCCAACGCTCGTCGCGGCGGCCTGGATCACGCTGTCTGCTCTGCAGCGGAACTCTGTCGTTAGACCACTACAGGCTGCGTTTGTACATTTGAGTATGCCCGGCCAGCTTACCGCTCACTTCCTTGACCTCGTTGCTGACGCGCTCCTCCAATCATTCTGGCGCAAGCGCGCCCTTCGTCAATTCCTCCGGCGGATGGGCATCAAGGAGAGCTTCCTGGCAACGTGGACTGACGACGACGAAAGCAAGCGGGACTTCATCTATCGGATGATTCCAGTCCTTGAGAAGACAGACCAGGGACAGGACGCAATTCGCCGCATGGCCAAGGAGCTGGGCGAGCAGGTTAGCTTCCCCGATCTTGACGGATGGGAAGAGTCAGCCGACATGAAGGCGCGCGCGGTTGAAGCGGTCCGTGCGCTGAAGGCGTATCTCGCGAAAGAAGGGGAAGCGGTCGAGGCCGAGAAAGCTCGTGCCGAGGCTCGCCGTCGGGCCCAACAACTACGCGACGAAGCAGCACGCGAACAGGCCGACCTCGACAAGCTACGCAGCCGGCTTGATCAGCTCGCAGCGAAACTTGGAACTTCGATCGCTGGCTACGACTTCCAAGACTGGTTCTATGATCTCGTCCAATACTTCGAGATCGTCCACCGGAGGCCCTATGTCACCGATGGGCGCCAGATCGACGGCTCCCTCACGGTCGACGGCACAACATATCTCGTCGAGCTGAAGTTCACAGGCGAACAGGCGTCTGCGCCGGACATCGACTCCTTCTTCAAGAAGGTGACTGACAAGGCCGACAACACCATGGGGATCTTCATTTCTGTCTCCGGCTACTCATCCGTCGCAGTCGACGGAGCGTCGGTACCCCGTACGCCGCTATTGCTCCTGGAGCACTCGCACCTGTATGCGATTCTGTCCGGGGCGGTGACGCTCAAGGACCTGATCGGACGTGTTCGGCGCCACTCCTCGCAGACGAGTCAGGCCTACCTTTCTGTCACCGACATGTAGAGCCTCACATGCAGCGGTGTAACGTTGCTTGCGGCAGACGGGCGGTTTGCGGAGTGCCTGGCTCGGCTCTTATCTTACCCACCCGCAGCTGAAGCTGGTTAGCCATCACAGCCATACTGTAGACGTGAGTGGTTCGCCCACCGCATTCGCAGGTCTAGCGATGGAATATGTCGCCTTCATCGACGTGGCAGAGAGCCGCGTTCCGAGTGACGTATTCCGCGAGGCGCTCTGGCGAGTAGCCGACCTGTACGCAGCGGCACTTCGACTCCCGAATGTGAATGCCGACCGCCGGCCCGACGACGAAGGGTTTGCGCTGCCCGACGCCCCGTCACCGGATGAAATGAGTACGGATGAGTGGATGGCGCGGTGGCGGCGGCTCGGCGCGCACCTCGGCCCTGAGGCCCGCTACCGCGAACTCTTCGACCCCTATGAAGCGATGGACGACGAGCCGGTCGTCGGGAATCTGGCTGACGACCTCCTCGACATCTACCGGGACTTGCGTCGCGGCTTGGGTTACTCGCACGTCGGGGCTGCTGGCGACGCCGTGTGGGACTGGCAGTTGAACTTCGCGCAACATTGGGGCGACCACGCGACGAGCGCGTTGCGCGCGCTGCACGCCCTCGCCACCAACACAGCGGTCGGCTTACCGTCACCCCCAATGAGCAAGCGGGAGGATGGGTAACAGTTTATTCCGGCAGGATAGGTAACACTCGTTGGGTTGGTGGTGTTCACTCGTACACCGTCATTCGGCGTTCGTCGATCTTGCCGAGGAGAACAGCGCCGAGCTAAAGCGACCAGATCCCGTCGTCCGTCTCCTCGAGCCCGACGTCGTGCTGCTTGAGCGCGTTGGCGAGGAAGAGAAGCCGATGCTCCAAGCGGATTGTCCCCGCGTTGGTCACTCGCTTCACCAGGAACTGTCCGGGATATTCCAGAGGCGGAAGGCGCTCGGGGTACTCGCGCCTCGAGGGCGTGTAGCGGGATGCTGGAGGATCGCCGGCAAGCGCGCCATGGGGCCGCTCGTAGTTGTACTCGTCTCGAAACGCGCCGAATGCGCGCTGATGTGCCGCGAGATTCCCGTTGGGCGGCCGGGTCGCCTCGGCCTTGAGCGGGAACTTGCTCCAGATTGGTAGACACTTCTCCTACACGTTTCCGGATTCGCTTCCCGGCGTTCTAAACACGCAGTTCCTCGCCTTGGAAGGCCTCTTCGCGACGTCCACCGCCCTCGCCAAGCAGATTGGACTCCGAACGGACGCCTTGGATGCCCTTGCCCCTGGGCAGTCACGGGCCGCGCGGACCAGAGCGCTGATTCTCCCCGCGGCGCCTGATCTCATACGAGATGTTCTATCACCTGGAGCATCACCTCTTGCCCCCTGTACCGACGCCGCGACTGCGGGAACTGGCGGACCGGATAGACGCGCAGGCACCGGAGCTCCGCGAGCGCCAGGTCTTCTAGGCCCTCCCGTATCGGGGCACGAGCCAGGCCGTTGCACGCGGGCGGAGCGCGCCCGCTCGCCGGCAAGCGCGATGCGCCCCGCCGGATCGGGCTACCTCCCTTCCCCTTCCCGCGCCTCGCCACCCCCTGCCGGCGGAGTGACCACCTGCGGCGCGCCGATGTCGCGCCCGCTGCCGGTGAGGGACTGTTCGCCGTGCACGATCTCGCCGCCCGTGCGCGCCTGGTAGGCAACCGCGCCCATCGTCACCAGGCCTGCCACGACCAGCGCTCCCTTGAGGCCGGCGGAGAGCGGTTCCTCGCGGCGCGCCAGACGCCACCACGCCACCGCGCCCACGACCCCCATCGCCAACACCACCCACACCACCACTTCGCCCGACTCCTCGTGAGCGTCGAGCGCCTGATCGTTGATGCCCGGCTGGTGCTCCACGACGTCGGCGGCCTGGTCTCCCAGGAGAAACACGGGCCCCACCGTGAGCCCCGCCAGGGCGAGCGTGACGGCGGCGTACAGCCACACAGCGCGGCGATTCCAGATCAACCCGACGATCGCCGCGAGTCCGCCGGTCACCCCGAGGATGATGGGCAGATGGTTGGTGGCGAGATGGATGTAAGGCCAGTTCATGTGCGGTCTCCACGTGGAGGACGACTGCTCACTGCAGCGCCGGAGCGCCAGCCGCCAGGCTAACCGATCGGCGCGGGGTTGTCACAGGGTGCTCCCCGCACAATGCGTGCGGGAACTTCCGACGCCACAGCTCACCCCGGCGCCGCAGCTCACGCCGGCGTCGCAGCTCCGGCGGGCTGCGCCTCCGCCGGCGGGGAGAGAAAGATCGTACGCGTGGGATAGGCGAACTCGATGCCGCGCGATGCGAACGCATCGAACAGCCCCAGGTTGATGGCGTGCTGGATGTCCATGTAGCGGTTGTAGTCCGGCACCAGCACGTAGTACACCACCTCGAAGTCCAGCGATGAGTCGCCGTATTTCTTGAAGTGCGCGCGGTCGAACCGCGTGTCCGTCTGAGCTTCCACCACCTGGCGGACGATGCCGGGGATGTCGGCGAGCTGCGCCCTCGTGGTCTGGTAGACCACGCCGAAGCTGAACAGGATGCGCCGCTCGAACAACCGCTTGAAGTTTCGGATCCGGCTCTTGAGCAGGTCGCTGTTGGCAAAGACGAGCTGCTCCCCAGACAGACTGCGCACGCGCGTGGTCTTGAGCCCCACGTACTCCACCGTTCCGGCGAGCTCGTCCACGACGATGAAGTCCCCCACCACGAACGGCTTGTCCAGCACGATGGAGAGCGCGCCGAGGGCGTCGCCCAACACGTTCTGCACGGCGAGGGCAACGGCAATGCCGCCCACGCCCAAGCCAGCGATGAGCGCGGTGACGTCGACGCCGAAGTTGTCCAGGACCAGAAGGATCGCCACCGCCCACAGCACGATGCGGACGACGACGCCCATGGCGCTCAGCATCATCACGCTTCCGGCGTCGGTCACATCGCGCTGTGCGGTGTAGCGTGCCACCCAGAACACCACCACACCGTTGGCCCACAGCGCGCCCTGGATGACGAACGCGAACACGAACAGCCGCCACAGCACGCTCGCCGTGTGCGGCGTGACGGCCAGCGCGGTGAGCGCGGCCGACGCGCCGAGCGCCAGCAGAAAGAACATCCGCGTGCGCCGGACGAGGTCGACGATCAGGTTATCAATATGGGTGGTGGTCCGCGCGGCGATCTTGCTCAGCCGATCGGCCACGAGTCGCCGGATGAGAAGGAGCACCGCCGTCGTGACGACGAGCACCGCCGCAGCCGTGAGCCACGCGCGGATGCTGTTCCCGAAGTACGTCCAGTCCAGAAACCCCGTGAAGTCCATGCCTCCTCGCGGTGCGGTGTGGGTGCGGGCTGGAGGTTGCGCGGGCCGCGCGCCCGGACGTGGGTTGGCGCGCGCCGGGGGCCGCGCGCCCCTCCGTGTATAGCGCGCGCCGCCACACGCTGCAAGCCGGCAGCGCAAGCGCGCGGGCGGCCGGCCGTCAGGCGGAGCGGCGCTCCCGCCGCGGCGGCGGCGTATGCTCCGCGGCCGGCGCGCAGCAGATGTCGCAGTGGCCACACGCCCACTCGTGCGCCACCGCCGCGCCGAAATACTCCAGCACCTGGCGCGTGCGGCATCGCAGCGACTGGCAGTAGTCGATCATCGCGCGCAGCTTCTCGCGGTCGCGCGCCCGGCGCTCCTCGTACGACGTGAGATCCGCACTCAGATCGACCGCCGTGAGCCCGCTGGACAGCCGCTCCCAACTGCCACCGCGATGCTCGCGCACCAGCCCGTGCCGCTTGAGCAGCAGGAAGGTGATCCGCGCCTTGCGCGCCGGCACCCCCGCCGCGTTGGCTACGTCGTCCAGCGGAACCGGCACGCGCATGGGATGCTCTTCGAGCGCCAACGCCACGCGCGCCGCCTCCTCCACCTCGGGATACTTGCCGCCCAGGAAATACGACTGGATGCGCCGGTCCTCCACGCGGTACAACACCGTACACGTGGCCGGCAGTCCGTCGCGGCCGGCGCGGCCGGCTTCCTGGTAGTAGCTCTCGATGGATCCCGGAAAGTGATAGTGGATGACGTACCGGATATCGGCCTTGTCGATCCCCAGGCCGAACGCGTTGGTTGCGATGATGGCGGGGAGCTCCCCCGCCATGAACGCCTCCTGTGTCGCGGTTCGGTCGGCCGCGGGCATCTTGCCGTGATACAGCCCCACGGCAAAGTCCGCGCGGAACTGTTCGTGCAGCCGCTCCGCCTCCCGCACGGTGGCCACGTAGATGATCCCGCTCCCCTGGTCGGACGCCAGCGTGGAGCGGACGATCTCGTCCTTGCTGCGGACGTTCACCGTCCGCTGCACGTCGAAGAACAGATTGGGACGGGCGAAGCCGGTGATCACCACGTTGGGCTCGCGCATGCTGAGCTGTCGCACGATGTCGGCGCGTACTTCGGCCGTGGCCGTCGCCGTGAGTGCGAGGATGGTGGGGTGCCCCAGCCGCTGCACGATCGAACCCAGCGTGAGGTAGTCGGGACGGAAATCGTGCCCCCACTGGCTCACGCAGTGCGCCTCATCCACCACGAGCAGACTCACGTCGCGCGTGAGCAGATGCTCAAAGAAGTCGCGATCCTTGAACCGTTCGGGCGCCACGTACAGGATGTCGCCCCCGCCCTCGGAGATCGCGTCGTGCGCCGAGCGCGTCTCGGCGGCGGAGAGATGGGAGTGCACGGCCACCGCGTTCACGCCCTGGGCCGTGAGCTTGTCCTGCTGGTCCTTCATGAGCGCGATGAGCGGGCTCACCACCACGGTGAGCCCCGGCAGCAAGAGGGCCGGCAGCTGGTAGGCCAGCGACTTGCCGCTGCCGGTGGGCATCACCACCAGCGTATCGCGCCCGTCGAGCACCGAGCGGATGGCGTCCCACTGCCCCTCGCGGAACGCGGAGAAGCCAAGGCGCTTGGCGAGCACGTCCAGCGCGCGCGACTTGGAAATACGGTCAACCGTCACACCCCGGGGTGCAGGCAGAAAGCGGGCCGCCGCGTGGCCCTGGCGCCACCCTTGCATCAAACGCAGACCACAACAGGTCCGGCTGCGCGCGGCGTGTCCGCGAACGCGGTGCGGGCGCAAGGCATGCACCACTCGGGAGGTGCCATGGCACAGATTCGGATCGAGGAGAAGCGCGGTGGGCTGGGATGGCTGTGGGTGATCGTCGCGCTGATCGTGGTTGGGCTGGTCCTGTGGTACATCTTCGCCGGCGGCGCGACCACGCCCACCACCCCCGCGAGCGATACGCTCCAGACGGGGGCGGTACCCACAACGCTGGCCGCGCTGGTCTGAGGCCGGCAGCGGGCACAAGGAGGAAGCATGACGCGAAAGAAGCACGAGCGCGACGGGCTCGACCTGGCGGGAGTGGGCCCCGACCCCAAGGAAACACGGCACCTGGCTCCGTTGCACGAGCTCGACCGGTTCCGCATCGCTGATGGCGAGCCGGACATCCGGGGCTGGCACGTGTTCACGTCGAGCGGACGCGATGTGGGGGAAGTGAACGACCTGCTGGTGGACACCTCGCGCGGCGAGGTCGTGATGCTGGACATCGATCTGGAGGGCACCGATCGGCATTCACTGGCGCCCATCCGCGCGGCGTGGGTCGACCGGGACGCCAAGCGCGTGGTGCTGGACGGTGCACGGTTCGACGCCGACACGGAGCTGCCGTCGCTGCGCCGCGGCGTGGTGGATGACGACGAAGCGCGCCAGTTCGCACGCCGGTACAGCGATGTGTACGGCGATCGCGGCGGCAACGTGGTTCTGGAGCCTCACGACGTGGCGGATGCGGATCGGCGCGAGCGCGAGCGCGAACGTCAGATCGACCGGGAAGAACGCGACATCGATCGCCAGCGTGAACGGGAAGCCGAGCGCGAGCGCGCGGAGGCCGCCGCATCGGAGCGGCGTGAAGTGCGGTATCCCGCGCGGGACGAGCCCGGCAGCGAGAGTGGGCGTGTGGTGGAGGAGGTCGTGGTGCGGCGCCGGGTGCTCGACCGCGACGCCCCGGACGACGCGCGTGACCGCGAGGCCCCCGGCGCGCCCTGAAACAGCGCTCGAGGCCGCGCTGGAGCTCATCGCCAGCCACCGGTGCGCTCGTGGCCGCCGGAGCTGGTTGACCGCGTAGCCTGGAAGGGTTAGCGTGGGCGGTGGCCGGGACGTGGCGTGGGGAGCGCGATGCCCCCTGTGCTCCGTCGTCCGGCCAAGCGCGAGCGCCGTTGCACCATACCAACGGCGCTCGTCCTGTAGGTGACCTTCGAGCCCACCGAATGACCAACAGCCGATCAGACGCGGAGCGCCACCTGGCTCGCTTTCTCGGTATCGGGTGCCTGTTGGGAGGCGCCCTCCTGTTCACTCCCCTCACCGCCCGCGCGCAGGGCGTGTTCGTCCCCATCCTGCCGGCGATGGTCCACGACAGCGCCGCCGCGCACCCTGCGCCGTTCGCCGCATTCAGCCGGTCGGCCAGCGTACTCCGCGATTCGCTCGTGGCGCTTGCCAAGGCTCAGCTCGGCCGGCGGTACGTGTATGGCGGCACCTCGCCCGAGCACGGCTTCGACTGCAGCGGTCTGGTGCGCTACATATCGGCGGCGCTGCACCTGGACCTCCCGCGCACGGCCGCGCAGCAGGCCCGCGCCGGCAAGCGAGTGGCGCGTGACACCACGCGGCTCCTCCCCGGCGACATCCTCACGTTCGGACGCGGGCGCGTATCGCACGTGGGGATCTACATCGGCGACGGACGGTTCATTCACGCCAGCAGCGCCGCCGGCAAGGTGATCGAGAGCGAGCTCGACCGCGCCCCCGCTCCGCGCATCAAGCCCTGGCGCGGTGTGCGCCGGCTGGTGACCGACAGCACCATCACCGCGCATCAATCCGGCTGACGGCGGCTCCGGCTCGCGCTGTCCACGGCCGCACCGCCGGCCGCGCCCTCGGGCGGTAACACCAGCGTTTCCGTCAGAAAGCGCGCCCCCGTTTGGGGAAAGTCCAACCGGGTGAGTGAGTCGGCCAGCGCGGCCGCGCGGCCGCTCCAATCCGGCTCGAGGATCCCCGCCGTACGCTGGACGGTCGATCGCAGCACGGCGTCGGTCACCGTGCCGGATGTGTCCACCGTGGCACACGCCAGAACGCCGCGGTCCAGCGGCTCGTCCATCGAGAACGATCCGTACGTCACCAGATTGCCCAGCGAGTAGGCAATGAGGGCGCCGTTCCGCCACTCGAACGCGCGCACCACGTGCGGTCCGTGCCCCAACACCAACCGCGCGCCGGCGTCCACCGCCGCGTGCGCGAACTCCACCACGTTGCCGCGATCGAGGCCGAGGTACATCTCGGTCGTGTCGCGCGTCCGCTGCGCCGCCACCCCCTCGGCCCCCATGTGCATCGTCACGATCACCCAGGGGGTGATGGCCGCGGCGCGCGCCACGGCGCGGCGCACGGCGTCCAGGTCGTGCGGGTCCGGCCCGGCCGACGTGCTGAATCCCAGCAGCGCCACGGGGAGGCCCGACGCCGTCGGAACGAGGGTGGGCAACGTATCCACCCCCGTCACGGCCACGCCCGCATCCCGCAGCAAGTCGAGCGTGTGTGCGAAACCGTCGTCCCCCGCGTCGTGCGCGTGGTTGTTGGCCACGTTGCCGGCCACCACGCCATTTGGCAGCAAGCTGCGCAGCGCCGCGGCGGTGCCGGCGGGTTGGCGAAAGGCAAAGCAGTTGGACGATCCGCTCTTGCACTTCTGATGCGTGGCGGGCCCCTCGCCAATGGCGCCTTCCACGTTCACGAGCAGGAGATCGGCATCGGCCACCAGGGGGACCAGCGGCGCCAGCAGCGAGTCGGGATCGGGTAGCGAATCGTTGGCGGCCGTGCGCGGCGGCGGGCGTGACGCTCGCGTCCGTTGCCCCGCGCGACGGCGGGCTGCGCCACGTCGCGCACGCACTCCGGGCGGCGGGGGCGGCGGGGGAAGGTTGGAGCCCAGCGACACATCTCCCCCCGCGCATACGCGCACGCTGGCCGAATCGGCGGCACGCGGGACGGCGCGCGGGACGGCGTGCGCCCGGATGCCACGCTGTGCCAAGGCGCTGTCGCTACCCATCGGCGGGACTGGCCGTGTGACGCTGTTCGCGAAGCGTCCGCCGCCGGACAAACCCTGGGCGATCACGTGTGCGGGAGCGAACGCGGTCGTCACCATGACGGCAGCAATCGCCACTCCCAATCGGAGGCTCGAGCGCTCACCGCGCCCGAGCACAGGACGCCGCCTGCACGCTGTGGTTGGCATGGGACCGGGATGGAGACGGAGCGAATCTCTCACGCTCGAGGGGCCGTAGGGCACTTGGGCGCCGGAGGCAGGAGCGCGCGACGGACGAGACGGTGGAAGCATCGCTAGCTTGAGAATATAGCGCGCGCCGCCGGCCACTCGCCGTCAGCACACCGTCCACTGGACGAACGTTGTCCGATTTCGCGACAGAGCGTCCCACCAGCGGACACGCGCAGCAGTGCAGTCTCACCCGACTGTGTCGTAATGCGTTGCTACCCAAGGGTTTACACTCCAGCGCGGCTGGCATGCTCCTCGCCTTGTCCATGGTATACTGACGGCCCGCAGCGTCCGGCCCGCAATCTTCAGGAGACCATTCGTGGACATCGTGCGAGCGCCCAAACCAAAGCGTCAGAAGTACATCTACGGGGGAATCGCCATCGTGGTGGTGGTCTTCGTCACGATGGCGCTGACGCGACTCAAGCCGGCGCCGCCCAGCGTGGAGACCGCCACCCTGCTCATCGACACGGTGCGCCGCGGTGAGATGGTGCTTCGCGTGCGGGGCCCGGGGACGCTCGTGCCAGAGCACATTCGCCTCATCACGGCCGTCACGGCGGGACGGGTGGAGGAGATGGACCCTGCGTTGGTGGGCTCGCACGTCACTCCCAGCACGCAGATCCTGACGCTCAGCAACCCGGACGTGCAGCTGGCGGCGCTGAGCGCGCAGCGAGACCTGGCCGCCGCCGAGGGGCAGTTGGTCACGCTCAAGACCAGCCTCCAGCAACAGCGGGCCAGCCTGCAGCAGCAGTACGCCGAGGCGCAGCGCGATGCCGACATGAAACGCGAACTGGGCGAGCGGAAGCTCATGTCGGAGATCGATGTCAAGAACGCGGAAGAGAAGGCCGCGTCGCTCAAGGAACAGTTGGCCAGCCTCAGCGGGTCGGTAGACCAGCAGATCGAACTGGCCAAGGCCAACGTGGAGCGGCTGCGCGCCATCCTCAAGTTCCACCAGGACCGGATCGCGTCGATGAACGTGACGGCCGGCGACTCCGGCGTCCTCCAGGAGATGAACCTGCAGCTCGGCGAGTGGGTGACACCTGGTGAGCAGCTTGCCAAGGTGGCGCAGCCCGGCAAGCTCAAGGCGGTACTTCGCATCCCCGAGACGCAGGCCAAGGACATCACCATCGGACAGCCGGCCTCGATCGATACCCGAAACGGGATCATCGAGGGACACGTAATGCGAATCGACCCGGCGTCGGTAAACGGTACGGTGGGTGTGGATGTCTCACTGGAGGGGGACCTGCCCAAGGGGGCCCGGCCCGACCTCAGTGTGGACGGCACGATCGAGATCGAGCGCCTGAAGGACGTGCTCTATGTGGGACGGCCGGCGTACGGCCAGTCGGAGAGCACGGTGGGGCTGTTCCGTCTCGATCCGGACGGCAAGACCGCCACGCGTGTGAACGTGAAGTTGGGACGCAGCTCCGTCACCACCATCGTGGTGGAACAGGGCCTCAACGTGGGCGACCGGGTGATCCTCTCCGACATGTCCCAGTGGGACGACAACGACCGCGTCCGTCTCAAGTAATTCAGTGCAGTAATCCGCTCCCCGCCCGTACTCCTTCAGTCACCACAACCACAGGTGCCGCACATGGCCTCCCAGTCCTCCAGCCAGAGCCCGTCGACCTCGTACGCTTCGGCCCAGCCCGGCGGCACGGATGGACGCGAGACGCTCATCCTCCTCGACGGCATCAGTAAGGTGTTCTACACCGATGAAGTCGAGACGCACGCGCTGTCGGAGATTCACCTGGATGTGAAGCAGGGCGAGTACGTCTCGATCGCGGGCCCCTCGGGGTGCGGCAAGACCACGCTGCTCTCCATCCTCGGCCTGCTCGACACGCCCACGAGCGGCGAGTATACGCTGGGCGGAGAGCCGGTGGCCAATCTGTCGGCCGCCGATCGCGCGCGCGTGCGCAACCGGCAGATCGGATTCATCTTTCAGGCGTTCAACCTGATCGGCGATCTGAACGTGTACGAGAACGTGGAGCTGCCGCTCACCTATCGCGGCATGGATTCCACCGAGCGTCGCCGGCGCGTGCAGGAGGCGCTGGAGAAAGTGGGGATGTCGCACCGCATGAAGCACTACCCGTCGCAACTCTCCGGCGGTCAGCAGCAGCGCGTGGCCGTGGCCCGCGCCGTGGCCGGCGACCCGCTCATCCTTCTGGCGGACGAGCCGACGGGAAACCTGGACTCCACCAACGGCGAAGCGGTGATGGAATTGCTGCGCGGCCTGCACCAGCAGGGGGCCACGATCATCATGGTGACGCACGACCCGCGGTACGCGCGTATCGCCGAGCGCTCCATCCACCTGTTCGACGGTCGTGTGGTGCAGGAGGAGACCTCGCAGCAGAAGGCGCACGACGAGGCCGAGCTGCGGCAGGCCGGATTCGAGGTCCGTTGATGTCGCTGTTCCGCCGAAGCGCCCCGGCCGCAACGGTCTCGCTGCGCGATGCGCCGCGCCCGGGCCTCCCCCCGGGCGTGTCGCTCATCGCGATGCACGGGCTCGAGAAGGCGTTCGAGACGCCGGCCGGGAAGACGTTCGTACTCCGCCGCGTCACGTTCGACGTGAAGCCCGGGGAGTTTATCTCCGTCATGGGGCCATCGGGCGCGGGCAAGTCCACGTTGCTCAGCGTGTTGGGGATGCTCGACAACGTCTGGACGGGGGAATTCGAGTTTCACGGGCACCCCGTCCACCGCATGGCGCCGCGCGACCGGATCGCGCTCAACAAGCAGTACATCGGGTTCGTCTTTCAGCAGTACCATCTGATCGACGATCTGACGGTGGCGGAAAACCTGGACATCCCGCTGTCATACCGGAACGTGCCCAAGAGCGAGCGCCAGTCGATGGTGGCCGACACGCTGGACCGGTTCGGGATCGTGGCCAAGAAGGATCTCTTCCCGCGGCAGCTCTCGGGCGGGCAGCAGCAGCTCGTGGGGGTGGCGCGCGCGGTGATCGCCAACCCGTCGCTCATCCTGGCGGACGAACCCACGGGCAATCTCCACTCCGATCAGGGTCGCGAGATCATGGAGCTGTTTCAGCAGCTCAACCGCGAGGGGACGACGATCATCCAGGTGACGCATTCCGAGACGAACGCGGAATACGGGAACCGGATCATCCAGTTGCGGGACGGATGGATCGTGGAGGAGTGAGGGGGGCGTGTGCGCAAGCGGCTGTTGTGGGACGGGCGGCGCAGGAAGCCGCCCGTCTTTTCCATATATGCCGCCTCTGACGCTTACTTCACAATGCGGTATAAGCGGACGGTCTCCACGTCGAGCGAGCCCTTGGTCACGCCGTGGACCTTGCCTCGCGCAATGGTGTGCAGTGCGAAGCCGTCGCGCATCTCGAGGTCGCCCAGCCAGCGTCCGGAGGGATTGAAAATCATCCGGCGCTCCGACGGTACGTCCTCGACCGGCGAGAAGTGCTCGTAGGGCTCCAGCGTCAGGGAATCCTTGAGCACCCACACGTCGCCAGCGTCATCCACGCGGATCTTATCGAAGAATGGATTGCTCCGCGAGACATCGCGCCAGTCGTCCAGATCCGGAAGCATGGATCGCGCGATGCGATTACTGCCCACCTGCGCCAGGAAGCAGCGCAGATCGTCGCTATAGAGCGCTCGATCCCGACCGTCATCGGTGCCGGCGGCTGATGCCACCCGCATGATCCGCTGCTCGTGTCCGTCGGGCAGATACCATTGCAACTCCGGGCGAATCGCATACCTGCGAATGACGAGCGTATCCTGCGTCGCAGCCGGAACATTGGCCGTCCAGGGCGGCACCTTTGGATAGAGCTCACCGTTTGTCCCGGTGTTCACAGCCGCAATCACGTCTGAGGTCGAGTCGATGGCGACCATGTCCAGTACAGCAAGTGCGCTGTCCACCTACATCACAGCTATGCGGAGCACTCGCGCTCACCCGGAGCAGGCAACTGATCCGCGCCAGCCAGCTCCCTCCAGCGCTCACCTCCTGGAATACTCGGTCAGGTGATCCGATGCGCTGTACTTCCTGCAGTCCGAGCCGTCGAAATGAACTGATCATCCGCCTCCGTGTGGCTGGTGTGGAACAGCTACGAAGGACACCAAAGGCATCCCATTCACTCGGATCGGTCACGCAAGCGAGATCGAGAGTGCTGCGTCTACGAGCCAGGTAGTATATCGCCTGGTCCAGATGTTACCTCTCGCACTCCTGATCCGGCGGAGGATCGTCCCGGGCGAACTCTCGCATCTTCTTCAGCCCGAGGCACGCCGCCTTGCGCGCGGCGCCGGGTGTGGACTCGATGGCCGCGGCTACGATGTCATAGTCCCACCCCCACCGGTATCTGTAGTCCACGGCATACCGTTGCTTGAACGGTAGCGCTTGCAGCGCGCGGGCAAGCCATGACGGCAGGTCAGGTGGGGCAGCTTCGTCCGCGCAAGCGATCTCCGGATCGTCGGGCACGTTTGCAATGCAATCACCCAGCGGAGATTCATGTCGCCGACGGCGCATTCGCGCCGCGCATTCGCGCCGCAGGACGCGCAGGGCAGCCGCCCATCTGGCAGGTGTATCGTCCGTAGCCGAAGCGACTGCGAGCATCTCCGCGCGCACGTCGCACACGATGTCCTCACGTTCCTCGGCTGTGAACGGCGGCTTGCGCAGATACGCGGAGATGCGCGGCAGCAGGTCGGCAATGGGATCGCGTGCGTCCGCCGCTCCGTCACTCGGCCGCTTACCGCTACCAAACGCACGGCCAAGAGATTGTCGAGCGCGCGCTCCGTGCATGGAGCCGTCAGTGCCACCAGCCAATCCGTCCGGCAATTGCATCGGCTCCCCTCCGGCGACATGACGCAGACCCGCATCTGCACGCGCACGTAGAAGGTGCACGGCTGCACATGTACCGTGTGCAGCCTGGTAGCGCGCCGGAGACTGTCTCGTCAGCAGCCGCCCAGCGATAGTAACCCGCCGCCGCGGGCTTGCAGTTCGTTACGAACCCGACGGGGCGTAGAAGCTGCACAAAGTGCGCCGATTCCTCTTGTCCATGGATTGCAAGACGTGCTTTGGCCGGAATGGGCCGCTATTTCGGCCCGGCACGGCAGACGTGCCTACGCTCCACATCCCAGCGCACGTGTGCGGCTGCTACGCGCTGCGAGCGGGCACAAGCCTATCCCCGCCCGTCGCTCTCCACACGCCCCTCCCCTTGCCGGCACGCCACGCACATTGCCGCCCCCACGTCCACCTGCGCAGCCCGGGGATGTCGCTCATCGCGATGCGTGGACTCGAGAAAGCGTGCGAGGCACCGGCGGGGAAGACGTTCGTGCTGCGGCACATCACGTTCGACGTGAAGCCGTGGGAGGTCATCTCCGTCATGGGACCGTCGGGCCGACACGCTGGATCGGTTTGGGATCGTGGCCAAGAAAGATCTCGTTCCGCGGCAGCTCTCGGGCGGGTAGCAGTAGCTCGTAGGGCTGGCGCACGCGGTGATCGCCAATCCGTCGCTCATCCTGGCGGACGAACCCACGGGGAATCTCCACTCCGATTCAGGGGCGCGAGATCATGGAGCTCTTCACGCAGCTCAACGGCGAGGGACGACCATCATCCAGGTGACGCATTCCGAGACGAACGCGGCGTACGGGAACCGGATCATCCAGCTGCGGGATGGGTGGATCGTGGAGGAATGAGGCGCGGGGCGCCGCAATGAGGCAGATCGCGCCGCGGCCTCTTGCACACTGCCGCCTTGGGTCATAGCCCGAAGCGCCCGTTGCAGCGCAACCGCCATCTGTTCGTTGGCTTGTCCAGTGCCGTCGATCTGCACGGCACCGATCTTTATCAGGCGCCCTCGCTCTCCGAAGTGATCGCATCTCCTGTGGTGTCACGCCGATGGAACTGGCGTAGTTCGCCCAGTCACCATATTCGGCAGCAATCCGTGCACAGAGTGCGGCCATCGCTGGCGCACTGGGCCGGAACGCGCTCTCGCAGGCATCGCGTGTGAGGCACTCCGCGCGTCTCGAATCGGCGTATCTCAACAGGACTGCGTCGGCCGGTAGAGCGGTGCGTGCATAGTCCTCGGCGATCACCCTAGAGTCTTCACCAAGCAGACCGAGAATGAGCGCGGCCAGCAATCCCGTACGATCCCTCCCCGCGCGGCAACCGATAATCGTCGCCTCGGGTCCGAGCTCAGCGAGCAAGGCAATGGCGGCCCTGAGGGCTCCACCGTGGCACCGCATATACTCCAGCCTGCGTTCCGCCCAGGAACATACGAGCCCGCATTCTGTCTTGCGTTCCTCGCGGCCAAGCCCCGGTAGTGGACACCACGCACAGTCCACTCCGCCGACGGCAAGGGCCATGGGCGGCCCGGCACACTGCCACTCTTCTCTCGACCGAAGGTCGATCGCAACCTTGAGCTTCAGGCCCTCCTGAAGGTTGATCGCCGCACCGGGGTCGAGCGCCGACAAATCCGCGCTTCTGTACAAGGCTCGCGCAGCCCCGAGTTGCCTCACTCTCGTCGGATTGCCATGCTCTACGGCCTGTTGTTTACCGGGATCGAGGCTCGCGCGGCGACCACTCGCATCGCAATTCTCGCGACCAACATGGCGATGCCGATAGCGTGGGTCGCGGTTGTGCGTCGTGACGCACCATCCGCCGCGCGTTCTCATCCGTTTGGATACGGTGGGAGGTGGTCTGCGTCCAACACCGGCGCCGCGCAAGGTCCGTGCGACGGAACGCTCATTGGACGCCGACCGCCGCGGTCCGCCGAGAAAACTCAAATGACCGTGCCCGCGTCAGGATGTAGTCGGCCGTCCGCAAGCTGTTCGCCATGATCGACAGGGTGCATGTCGCGCCGCCAGAGGTGGGCATGAAGCTTCCGTCGACGACGAACAGGTTCGGCACATCGTGCGCCTGGCAGTACCCGTTCAAGACCGAAGCCCTGGGATCCCGACCGGCGCGGCACGTGCCGGCGATCATCACGATATTGCGGTACCCAACGCTAAGTGGGCGCACCTCATCCGCCCCCATGTCCGAGAGTAGCTCGAGTCCCCGATCCACGAGCCATCGGCCGGCCAGCCCGTGATGGGGCGGATCGTCGATGTGAATCCGCGCGACCGGAATGCCCCAGGCGTCGCGCACCTCCGGGTCCAGCTCGACGTACGTACGTGCGTTCGGGATAAAATCGTGAAAGACTTCGAAATCCAGGTTGCGCGCCTCAAGCCAGGCGCCGTGTAAGCGCTTCACGAGCTCGTCGCCCCATAGCGGTCGGTCCCCGCGCAGCGCGAGTTCCGCCGCGAACTGGATCGGTGTCGGCTGTTCGAAGTCGAACCGGTGTATCCCACCCTTCGGAATCGGCGCAACGCCGGGCGGAAGAAAGTAGTAGTCAGCGACGGACCGTACGAGAAATGGATTGCGGTTATCGAGTGCTCTTCCAGGATGCCGATCGCGCGCGAACCGACCACGCCCCGCGGATCCGGCGTGGAACTGCAGGTTCTGTCCAACCAGCCCGCTTGAATTCGCCACCCCTTCGGGGAACGCTCGGGAACGCGATAGCAAGAGCAGACGCGCGGTCTCGATGGCAGAGCAACTGACGACGACCAGGTTGGCGCGCACGGCGTGCTCCGCTCCGGAGCCATCACGGCACACACAGCCCAATACTCGTCCACGCGAGTCCATCAGGAGGTGCGTTGCCGTGCTGTGGGCGCGCAATTCACACCGTCCGGTGTGGAGAGCCCGTGCGATAAACGTCTCTTGCGTCGAGCCCTTTGCGCCAATCGGGCAACCGTAGCCACTGCAGACGTCGCAGTATGCGCAGGCCGGCCGTTCCGGCATGGCGACCGAATTGATCGCGTGAGGGGTCGCGAAGGGATCGAGTCCACGCTCGCGGCACGCCGCGTCGAACCACGCGACCATCGGATGACTCGTCAGCGGCGGCATCGGATATGGGCGCGACCGTGCGCCGAAATGCGCCGGTCCCCCCGTGCCCGAGACGCCCACCACGTGCTCCGCGACGGAATAGTACGGCTCGAGTTCGTCATAGCCGTATGGCCAATCCGCCATGTGCTCGAACGGGCCGTACAGCGAGCGCATACGGAAGTCGTCCGGATGGAAACGATACAGGGAGGCGCCCATGTGCACTGTGCCTCCGCCAACGCAGCACGCGATCCATCCGATGGTCGACCGCTTCGGCTGGCCTGGGCCGCGCGCGTGGTCGATCACGACGTGGGGCTCTGTGTCTACCGACGGCACGAAGAAGTCGCCCTTCGAACACATGAACGCCTCATCGTGGACATAGTCCTCGCGCGCGTAATTGGGCCCCTTCTCGAGCAGGGTAACAGAGAAGCCCGCCTCACAGAGGCGCCACACGAGCGGCGCACCCCCGGCGCCGCTCCCGATGACCAACACGTCACTCATCCGAGCCGCCGTACCACCCGCTCCCGGTTAGGCGCGCGCACCCCGTGTGTGTGAACGGATGCGGTACAAAGCCAAGATGCCGCCAGCCGACGCCGCCGCGATTGCCCCCGCAGGCCGGCGCGCACAGATAGCCCGAGAGCGTCACGCGTAGCAGGACCTCGAAGAAGCGCTGCACGGATGGATGAGGCGTCTCCTGCACGACCCGGAGTACCGCGTCCTGCCGTGCGCCGTCACACGCGACAAAGTCACTCCCCCACATTCAATGCGCGAGATCATCGATCAATGCCAGACCGAATCGCAGGTTGCCGACGTAACCGCTCCGGTGGCGGAACGCGAGCAGGAATGAGGCTGCCTCGATCGCGGCAGCGTCCGCGGCACCAGGGCCGCAACGTCCCGGGAGCACGCGATCCATCGCGGCGGCGAGTCGGTCGCGCTCCTGAGACGGCACGGCGTCCAGTTCGGGTGGCACGCTGATGGACATCCATGCAGGCCGCTAAATCTTCTCGATCACGCTGTACACGGTGCTGAGATTCTCCTGGTCGTTGAGGATGACGGTCCCGTCGACCTCCACCCATGCATGCGCGATGAACGGCACCCGCCGCACACCAATGACGCACGTCGCAGCAACGCCGCGCCATCGCAAGAGCCACGATGTCACCACCGCCGATTGCAGGCAGCGCGCCTCCTTGAAATAGCATGTTCGGGCGCGCTCGACGGCCGCACACGTGCGCTCCACGAAAGCGGCTCGCCGCTCCGCCGCGATCGCCGGTCGCGGGCTCCGGTGGCGGAGCAAAGCGTTGATCATGCGGAATCCGCCCAGTCGATATGCGACGTCGACCACGGCGAGGAGCAGCCATGCAGCACAGACGTCGCACCGATTTGGGCGCTCCGTCGCGCACGATGGGGATGCAGACTCGTGTCGAAGTGTTGTAGCCATCGTTGCAGGATGCAAGAATGAACAACCCACGGCCGGTATCGGTCTCCCGATGGTGAATCTGGCGGCATTGCGCTGTGTGCACAATCGCGTCGCGTCTTAACAGCCAGTCTGCGGAGCAGTGTGCGGACGCACGTGCGTGTCCTCTGCCGGATACACGAACGGCGTGCCGGTGAGGATGCCCTCACACACGATATCGAGGCCGCGATGGCGACCGGGCTGGAGCTCCGCGAACTCCTGGATACGGAGCACGGCCGCACCCGCATCTTCGTTCGGCGCAATGAGATCGATCGGAATCATTCGCCGAAAGAAGAAATGATAGGCATACTTGCGCGCGCGCTGCACGGTGGCGGTATCAAGTCTCGGGAATGGGAGCTGGCCCAAGAGCCGCAGATACGCATCTGCGGTCGGCGGGTCGCGTGTAATGCCCTTATGCCGAATCCACGCCTCGCCAGCGACGATCGTCGGGATGCCCATGCTCGTGAGTTCGACGCCGGCCTTCGTCGCATAGATGAGCGCCGCGTTGCAGTGCTCAAGCAGCGCATACGTGCTCACGGAGCTGTCCGCTCCGACGATGAAGACATTCGCCGGGAGAGCTGGAAACGCACGTCGGATCTCCGCCTCGACTGGCTGCCGCGACGGCATCACGCCATGGATCTCTCCTGGGTGCACGCGAATGACGAGTTGGAGATCGGAGCGCTCCGCGAAGTAGCTGATCGTTGCAATGACCCAGTCGCGCATGCTCTTGAAGATGCGATCCGGATAGAACACACGGGCGTCCCACATCACATTGGTCAGCAGGCCCACGCACGGTCGTGTGAAGTCAGCGCCTACGTGCGCGCGTATCCACTCGAACTCGACGCGGGGCTTGTCGTGCACGTAGATCCAGTCCTCGGTCCCGAACCAGCGGCTCCGAAGGTACCGCATCAACTCGGCTTCCATGGCTTCGGTCCACGGTATGTCTTCCCACGTCTCCACCGGTTCAGTCAGCAACGTGCAATGATACGTGTCGCCGTGACTGAAGATGAAGCAGTGCCGCCGATAGGCTTGCGTCCAGTTCACGACGCGCACGCCGGCACCACGACACGCTTCCCCGATGACGCCCTGCGGCACGTACACACCATGGTTGAACAGGGCGCAGGTGAACCGTTCCCGTTCCAGAAGACGGCCCGTGGCGATCGCGGTGAGAATGGCAGCCTCGAGGAAACGGCGGAGCACGGCTGCCGCGTGCGGCTCCCCTGCGAGGGAAGCGCGGGCGAAGAAGCGCAGCGCACCTGCCAGCGCCTGCTCTCCCACCCGGGCACCGCGGTACTGGATCGCCCCAACGTCTTCGAGTGGGGCGTTGCGCGCCAGAATGCTTGGCCCACGCGTAATCGGTCGGCTCGAGGAATTCCCCGAACGTGAGCACGTGCAGGCCGAGCGATCGGTACATGGCGGCGGCGGGCCCGAAGCAGTTCCTGCACAGGTCACCCCGCGCGCCATGTTCGAGGAAATGCTCGAGCTTCGAGTACCAGTCGAAGGTGCAGGCCAGACACGCAGGCAGCGCAGAGTCACAGAGGAGCACGCTGACGCCCGAGCCGCGGACGGCGAGCGCGGCACCTAGGAAGCTCTCCACGCGGGCGCTGACGAGACTGGAGCCGATGCCGGTCGCGATGAGAGTCCGCGGTTCCGGATCGACAGCTCGTCGATGTGCGAGCCATGTTGGGTCACGCGCGACGAAAGGCGCCCAGTCCACGTGCGCCCCGTCGCGCAAGCGACGGTCTCGATCGCGAAGCCGAGCAGCTCGGGAAGGGAGTCTCACGGATCCATAGCAGTGTGGGTGCTCCGGTCACCCGGAGCACCCGGTGGCGAATCACTGCAGTTCGGTCGACTTGTGATGGCAGAGGTAGTCGTCGATGCCGCAGTCGCCGCCGCCCAGCGTGAGCGTCGTCGCCTTGCCGAGGCGGACGACATCGGGCGCCGTGTACTGCTTCTTCTGTTGCATGTCTCCCTCCAGTGCAGCAGTGCCGTCGGACGGACGGCGCGTTCGTCCGGCTCAACGCCGGCCAATGGTCACGAAGCCAGGCGGGCGAACCCCGACTGGGTTCGTTCGATCATCTCCAACCACATTTCGAGCGCGATCACGCGAAACAACTGTGATTCGAGCTCCACTCTCCCATGACGGGCGAGCCCGAGATGCGTACGAAAGCGCCCGGCATTCACGATACCTAGGGCCGCGACCCGCGGGCGCTCGAACAGAGCCGCGATCCGCGGCCACTCTCGATCAAGCGCCCGCAGGAGCGCTTCGCCGGGTCCCGATTTGCTCGTCCGCGCGAGCACGTTCCGCGGTACGCACGACGTGAGACTGCGACGCACGATCGAGCGCGACTCGCCCGGCCGCACCTTCTGCTCGAATGGGATGGCCATCGCGAATTCCACGATCCGCCGGTCGAGATACGGATAGCGCGTCTCGTAATGTCCGGTGGACGGACACGCGCCAAGGTACGGACGAACAGTTCGCCGAATCTGACGGTAGAGAAATTTGCTGCTCGGTTGCCGGAACCCCACGTCATCGCGCGGCGGCAACAGCCGTTCGTGGAGCCGCGTGCGCCGCACAAAGCTCCGCTCGAACCATTCCGCGGCGGGCTCGCGCCGAGTCCACGTACTCCGGACGGACGCCTGCAGACGCGGAGGCAACAGCGGGCGACAGCCGTCCCTCCAGAGCACGGCGAGATAGGGCCGTCTACTGGCGAGAGACCACACGCGACACTCACGAAGCAGGCGACGCCACTGTCCGCTGGCCGCATAATCGGCCAGCCCGACCCGATCCGCAGCAGGACTGCAGAAGACCTGATCGCCGCCGATGCCCGACAGCAGGACGCGCGCGCCGAGGTGGGCCATCTCTTGCGACACCCGGTTCCATCGCGACAGAAACAATACGGCCGGCGTGGGATGGTCGGTTATGAGCGTCGTCGGGAGCGGGGTGAGGAGCGGACAGTCCGTGTCGTTCACGTGGAGCCCAGGCTGACCGAGATGGGCCTCCATCGCTCGGATGAATCCGGTCTCGTCGGCAAACGCGGCGTTCGGGAAGACGTAGGATACCGTGTGCAATGCGGGAGCCGTTCCTGGTTCACAGGCGACGAGCGTGCGCGCCATGCCGGCAATGGACGACGAGTCGAGCCCGCCGCTCAGCTCGCACATCACCGGGCCGTCCGTCCGAATACGACACGCCACGGCAGTCCGGAAAAGAGCGCGGAAATGCTCCTCGTATTCCCCATCCGACCGATAGCGAATCTCCCGGTCGGGGCTCAGCGTCCAGTAGCGCCGCCGCTCGGCACCTCGCTCGCGCACGACGAGGACATGACCGGCGGGGAGATAGTCGACGCCGCGGAATGGGCTACCGTCGGGTACTTCATTCGCGATGTAGGATGCAACGTACTCCTCGTCGACCTCACCGCTGAGCTGCGCTACGTGCACGAGTGGACGGCTCCTGCTGCACCAATACACCGCTCGCTCGTCCACATGGTAGTAGAGCACACCGCGGCCCATGCCGTCCACGCAAAGCACCAGCTCGCGCGCATGCGCATTCCACAATGCGAGTGCAAAATCGCCGACGAGGTCCGGTAGCATCGCCGTATTCCACCGACGATACGCCTCGAGCACAAGTTCCGCGGAGGTGCGGGGGGACACACCCATGTACAGCCGCCGTGACAGATCATCCGCATTGTCGAGGCGGCCCGCGAGCACGATCATCGTGCCGTCCGACGCCTGAACCGGCTGCGGGACTGCCCGATCAGTGGCGTTGGTGTCGAACCGGCGATGGACCATTCCGACGGACCCGGCGACAAGGATCCTGTCGCCATCTGGGCCGATATCTGCCAGTTGCGCACTCAAGTACTCGAGCACGCGGTGTGACACCGACCCGCCGTCGCGGTTCCAGACGCCGGCGATTGCCGTCATTTCACCGTGGTGGCATGTCGCCCGCACGCACGCAGGCGCTGAACGCGTCGCATGACCGTCACGGGCGAGACACGAGGAGGCTCGCCTCCGCGAGCGCTGCGACGAGATGTCGCAGGTCCCGGCGGAGTTTGTCCCTCGGGACGTCGTACACGGATGAGAGATCCTCCTCGATCTCCACAATCGAGCGTCCGCGCTCGAGGGCCTGCCAGATCTCCGCTGCGATGCCGTTCAGGCTAAAGTAGGCGCCGCGTTTCAGATCCAGCAGAACGGCGCCGTTGGCGTCGATGACCGAGCGAATGTGATTGGGAACGATTGGTGTCACGGTGACGCGTGCCTCGCGGAAAAGCGCACGCCGTGCGTTCGCACGGCATGAGCAGCATCGCTGTGCGGAGGCACGCGGGCAAGCGCGTGCCATCTGGCCGCTTCATCTGATCACATGGTGCGACGTCTTGTCTTCGCATCTCTTCTGCTTTGATTGCGAGGATCGCAGCTGATCACTAGGCTCATCGTGGGCTGTTGCCGCCGATCTCCACTCAGCAAGAGCAAGTGCTATGAAGTTGGGGCAGCTTCTGGACAAGCATCGGCGACTACGCCGTCACCGCCGCTTGACTGCAACGGCGTGGTATGCGGACTGGGCGTCGATCATCGCGCGCGACCCCGCGCTTTGGGCGCGGGCGCGCCAGGAAGCCAGTGGACCAAACGTCCTGGTCGCCACCAGTGTCGGAGGTCATCTGGTTGGCACGACCTGTGAAAGCCTCATCGCCGCCGCATTGCTCCTGCGTGGGGCGAGGCCGCACGTGCTGCTATGTGACGCGACGCTCCCGGCGTGCTTCCAGGCAAACGCCACCTGGTATCCCTTCTTGGGCCAGTTCACCCGTCGCGGGCCGCGCAGCGATCTCTGCAGCACATGCTACATGCCGGGGCAGCGCACCTTCGCCCCGCTGGGCCTCCCGGCACATCGTCTGAGTGAGTACCTCACGAAGGAGGACCGGCAGGAAGCGACGCTGCTCGCCACAACCCTCTCGCCCGAAGATCTCGGCGCGTTTCAGCTGGACGGGATCGCTGTCGGCGAACATGCGCTTGCTGGCACACTGCGCTTCTTCGGTCGTGCGTCGCTTGAGGACGCGCCGATGGGTGAGGCAGTCCTTCGACGGTACTTCGAGGCGAGCGTGCTCACGATGCGCGCGACCCAGCGGCTCCTGACATCCACCGGCTTTCGGTCAGCGGTCTTCCATCATGGGTTGTATGTGCCACACGGCGTCATCGGCGCCGTCTGTAGGGACGCGCGGGTAGCCGTCGTCAATTGGGGCACGATGTACCGCCAGCGGTGTCTCATCTTCAGCCATGGTGACACCTACCATCGGACGCTCATGGCCGAGCCGACCGAATCGTGGGAGCGGATGCCGTGGACATCGACCATGGAGAATCGGCTCCTCGCGTATTTGGAGAGTCGCCGGCATGGCTCGCAAGACTGGATACGAGTCCACGACAATCCGAACGTGGATCCCCGTCAAGTCGCTGGTGAGCTCGGTCTCGACTTCACGACGCCATGCGTCGGGCTGCTCACGAACGTCGCGTGGGAGGCCCAAGTCCACTACCCGGGGAAGGCGTTCCCAGACATGTTCGCTTGGATCGCGCGGACAGTCGAGTACTTCGCCGAGCGCCCCGATCTGCGGCTGGTCATTCGCGTGCACCCGGCAGAGCTCGGCCGGCTGGTGCCGTCCAGGCAGCCCGTGGTCGAGCAGCTGCGAAGGGCGTTTCCAACGCTGCCGGCCAACGTCGTGCTAATTCCTCCTGAAAGCCGGATCAGTACGTACGTGGTGATGGAGCGCTGCAACGCGGTGCTAATCTATGGCACGAAGGCGGGCGTCGAGCTGACGGCCCTCGGCGTGCCGGTTGTTACAGCGGGCGAGGCGTGGGTGCGCGGCAAGGGCATCACGATCGATCCGCAGTCCGAGCCGGAGTACATCGAGGTCTTGGAGCAGCTTCCTTTCGCCAAGCGCCCGGACCCGGCGTGGATCGAACGGGCGCGCCGGTACGCCTACCATTTCTTCTTTCGTCGAATGATCCCAATTGACTCTCTCGATCGCCCAACCGCAGGGTCGCCGATTGTCGTACGTGCGTCGCGACTCACTGAGTTGCTGCCCGGATGCAGCGTCGGTCTCGATGTCGTCTGCGACGGCATTCTCGACGGTGCACCCTTCGTCTATCCGGCAGAGCGAATCGACGCAGGCATTGTGGTGGGTGCGGCCGGAGAGTGCTGAGCGCATTCACGTTCGCTCCGAGAGCGCGGGCAAGCGCGCACTCGCGCAACCGGGGAAGCGGAGGGGAACCGATGACGAAAGGAGGAACCACAGCCGGTCGCTCCTGAGAAGCGCGGCGTCACCTCCCACCGCAGGCGGCTGCCGACTCCAACAAGGAATGGCGAGCGCCGGCCTTGGGCACTGGTCGTGGCGCGAGGTGGACCGGCAGGCACCGCGGCGCAACGGAGCTCATGCCGCGCTAAAAGGCGTTGCGGTGCTCCGCGTTCGTGCCCAGCGACGCCGCCACGGAGCGGCAGCGCACCGGAGCATCATTCAGTCTTCAAGGCCTGCACAGGATCGGCACGCCCAGCACGCCACGCAGGGAGAAAGCTCGCGACGCAAGCGACGATCGCAAGGAGCAGCGCCATCGCACCGAACACGCGCGGATCGCTCGGGCTCACCTGGTACAGCACGCTCCGCAGGTAGCGGGTGAGCAATGCCGCAGTCACCAACCCCGCACCGATACCGATGCCTGCGATTCGCGCGCCTTGTCCGACGATCATCCAGACTACGTGTGCTGGCACCTGGCCGAGCGCGATGCGGATGCCGAACTCCTTCGCGCGATGGCTCACGGTATAGGCCAGCACTCCATAGATGCCAACGAGGCCGGAGGCAAGCGCCACGGCGGACGCGATGAGCAGGAGCAACAAGGTGAGTCGGGTTCTTGCCGTGTCGTTGGCGATCAGCTGTTCGACGGTTCCGATCCGGGTCACGAGCAGCCGGGGGTCTAGTTCTCGCACCGCTCGCTGGATGTGAGACGCGACGGCGGCCAGTGGAAGAGTCGAGCGCACCACAAAGGTCTCGTTGTTCGGGATGTACCAGTACAACACACCCGTAATCGTGTCGGCCTTGGGTGGATAGACGTTTGGGAGGTACAGCACCTTGGTCGGGCCGTCCCGCAACGTCTCGCTCGGGACGTCACCGGCAACGCCAACGACATGCAGTGGCGGGCTGTCCGGGCGCGCGGCCCACTGAACAGAACGGCCGACTGGATCTCGTTCTCCGAACAACTCGCGCGCCAGAGATTGGCTCAGGATCACACCGTGATTGCTGCGCCCCGTGTCGTCGTATTCGAACGTGCGACCGCGAATGATCGGAATGCCCATCAACCGGAAGTAGCCGGGTGTGGCGAAGCTCCGCTGCGCGAATGGCCACGACGCCCCCGGTTCCAGGGCGGCGTGGGCGACCGCAATGCGCGACCGGGCTGATGAGCCGACCGGCGTGAGCGGGAAACCCGAAGCGCTCGCGGCCTCCACCCCCTCAATTCCCGGGATCGTCCGAAGGCGCTCCATGACTTCCAGATCGCGCTTCGCGACTCTGTGATATAGGAAGGGCACTTCGCTCGCGTCGTTCCGTGCAACGGACAGGGGAGGAATGGGGAGTGAGAATATCGCAGCGCTGCGGGCGGCAAAGCCGAGTCGGACCTGGGACAGTCGCCAGAAGCTCTCGGCCATCAAAGCGGACCCGATCATGAGTGCGAGCGTGAGCGCCACCTGCGCGCCCACGAGCGCGCGGCCGAGCATCTGCTCGCGGCGATTCGATGTGGTGCGGCCAGAACTGGAGAGTGCGCGCGCGACATCCGTCCGTGAAGTGTTCACCCACGCGATTCCTCCGACCACCGCGCCGGTAATCACCGCGAGGGCGAGGGCGAGTGCCACGACGGCGCCGTCGATATGCACCTGGCCGAGGCGCGGAATCGCATCGGGCGGGAACCCAAAGTGTGCCCTGACGGCGGCGCCCGCCACTCCAAGACCAATGGCCGCGGCGACCCCACCCAGGATGACACCCTCGAGAAGAAATCGAAGGGCCAGTTGAAAAGCGCTTGCTCCCAACGCGCGCTCGACGGCGAGGGTGCGGCGCAACCGCATCGAACGCACGAGCGCCAGGTTTGTCGCGTTGGCCACCGTGATGACAGCCAGAAAGCCTGCGGCGATGAGGAGGAGCAGCAACGGCGTGCGCACATCGCCGATCATGGCATCCTTGAGCGGCACGACAGACGCTCGAAGACCCATCTCCTGCACTTCACCTGACTTGACGTCGTTAAACACGCCGGAGAAGGATCGCGTGAGTCGATTGAGGTCCGCCGTCGCGGCAGCGATCGAAACGCCTCGCTTGAGGCGGGCGACGGCTCCGTACGAGAGTTCTCGCAGGCGAGCATCGGAGGCATCTACATCCGGCCAGTTGACCGCGTCCCAGACGTCGGTCTCGGAGTGCGGAAATCCGAACCCTGGCGGCAGAACGCCGTCCACGGACGCATGTCGACGCTCCAGCTCAATGACGCGGCCGACAATGGTCGGGTCCGCGCCGTAGCGCCGCACCCACAGTTCATGGCTGATCAACACGCCCGTGAATCGGGCGGGTCCGAACACGCCGCCAGGCAGCCAGCGACCGACGAACACCTGCGGCCGCAGGACGGCCAGGATGGCCGGCGTGACGTACGCAATGCGCACCTGCTCCGGTCGATCGAGATCGGTCAGAGGCACCTGGTCTTCCGAATACATCGCCACGTCCGAGAACACGCGGTTGTTTGCGCGGTAGAAATGCACGAGGCCGGCCGAGACGCCGTGCATCGGCAGCTCGACACGAGATGCCGCGTGGCGGATCACAACGAGGCCCTCTGGATCGGCATACGACAGTGGTCGAAGAATCACGCCGTGCACGATCGTAAAGACCGTGGTCATCGTCGCGACGCCAATGGCGAGCATGGCAACGGCCGGCACCCAGAATCGCGGCTCGCGCGCGAGACGATGGAGCGCCTGTCCGGCCGCGCGCCCGACGCGGTTGAGCCTCGCCCGGGCGCTTGGTTGTAGGGCGGCGGTGTCACCGTGAGCGTGGATCAGAGTCATGTCCACTGGACCTCTATGGGGTGAAGGACTCCAGGGCGGCACCGCATCATCGGTACGCCGCGGCCTGCATTCCGTACAACTCGGCATACAGTCCGCTCCGCTGGATCAAGGCATCGTGCGGTCCGTTCTCCACGAGCCGACCCTGACGTAGCACGATGATCCGGTGCGCCATTCGCACCGTCGACAGGCGGTGCGAGATGAGTACGGCCGAACGCCCTGCGGCCAGTTCCGCGAACCGCTGAAAGACGTCAGCTTCCGCTCGGGCATCGAGCGCGGCAGTCGGCTCGTCGAGCACCAAGAGTTGCGCTGTGCGCATGTATGCGCGCGCGAGCGCGACCTTCTGCCACTCGCCGCCTGAGAGGTCCACGCCGTCGAACCGTCGCCCGAGTTGCTGGTCGAACCCGCGCGGCAAGCGATCGGCAATTTGGTCCGCCAGGCTACGCCGGGCGGCATCGCGGATGCGCGACTGGTCGTGCCGTGCGTCGATCTGGCCGACCGCGATGTTGTCGCCGAACGGAAACGCATACCGCAAGTAATCCTGGAAAATGACGCCCATCGACTGGCGCAGTGTCTCAATCTCGTACTCCCGCAGGTCCACACCATCGAGGAGGATGCGTCCTTCATCGGGATCGTAGAGACGGGTGAGCAGCTTCACGACCGTGGTCTTCCCCGCCCCGTTTTCACCCACCAGTGCGACGACTTCACCCGCTCCGATCGTAAACGTCAGGTCGCGGACTGCCCACGCTCCAGACGCAGGGTACCGGAAGCTGACCGCTTCGAAGGCGATTCCCCGGCGCATCGGCCGTGGCGGCGCGAGCCGCGCGGCGCATCCGCGGATGGCGGGAGTAAGCCGTAGGTATCGTAAGAGATCGTCAACGTGCAGACTCTCTTCGTAGATGCTCGCCACGGTCTGCAGGAGCGCCTGTAAGAGATCCCGGCTCTGCCGGAACGACCCTGCGAGAAAGCTGAGAACGCCGATGGTAAAGACGCCGGCTGGGCTGCGGTACCGAATCGCCGTGAGATAGATGACCACGGCGTATGCGGAGTAGTAGCCGGCCGCCGCAACCGCGGAGAGAGCAACGGTCGATGCCGTGCGACGGCGCGCCAGTGAATGCGCCGCGTCGAACAGCTCGCGCGCGAGGGCGTTGAAGCGCTCTGCCAGATGCTCCGATAGCTGGAACAGCTTGATCTCTTTCGCGGAGTCATCCGTCGTGGCCAGCCGTCTGAGATAGTCCAAGATGCGCTGTTTTGGCGCTTGCCGCGTCAACAGAGCATGACTGAGTCGCGCAAAATGCATCTCGCCGGCGAACACCGGCAAGACCGAGACGCCGAGGAGGGCCAGCAGCCAAGGGACATAGAGGGCGAGGGCGGACGCCAGAATGGCGATCGTTACGGCGTTCTGGCCCGCGTCGAAGATCTGTGCGAGGAGCACCGTCCGTCGCGTGAGCTGGCGACGTGCGCGCTCGAGATGGTCGTGGGTTGTGGGATCTTCGAGCTGCACGAGATCCAGGCGCGCCGTCTGTCGCATGAGACGAACGGACAGGTCGTCGGCAAAACGGTCACCCAGCGCCCGCTCGACGAGCGCGGATGCTCGCGCGAGTGCTTGACCGGTGCACGCGATCACAAATTCAAGTCCAAGCAGGACCGCCAGCCGTCGCCACTCCATGGGCGCCGATGATCCGTACGACGCCTCGATCGTTTCGATGATCAGCTTCCCGGTCCAGAGCAGACCGAACGGCTCGACCGCGCGTGCGACGCGGCACGCCACGATCGCTGCTACACCGGTCGGATTGATGCGATACACCATCGTCAGAAATGCCGGAAGATTCCGCAGTGCCGCACGGACACGCGCAAATCGGGCTGCCGAGGGGATGTCGGCGCCCGCGCGCCGCCTCAGCCGTGCGTCGCGAGCCATTCCGGATGCTCCCGCGCCAACTGCTCGCACAGCGCGAAGTCGCGCGCGTCGTCGATGCCGACGCCGCGCTCGCGCGGAATCTCCACAGCGACCGTGCGACGGCCATAGATGTCGGTGCCCGTGCGCACCAGCGACGCGCGAAAGGCGTACACCACACCCGCCCGGATGGCGACCGGCTCCAGTTCCTGTCGACGCGGCATGCGGTCAGGATGGCTCCACACCGGAATAGCCGTGCCGTCCGCGCCAACGGCGTACATGACGCGCGGATGAATCTGCGGATGGCGGTAAATGGTAATCGCGGAATCCGCGCCGGATCGCCAGAGCGCATCGAGACATGCGTCAACGTCAGCGACCAGACGGAGTGGGCTGGTCGGCTGCAGCAGCACGATGTCGTCGTACGGGATGTCGCCGGCCTCTTCGAGCGCGGATACCGCATGGCGGATAGCATCGAACACACAGGCAGTGTCGGTGGCCAGGGCGGCGGGCCGGAGAAACGGCACATCCCCACCGTAGGACTTCGCGACGGCTGCGATCTCTTCGTCGTCGGTCGAGACGATGGTGCGGGCGATTGCCTGACAGGCGTGGCCGATGCGGATTGCGTGCGCGATGAGTGGGACGCCGGCCAGTGGCCGCACGTTCTTGCGCGGCAGACCAACAGAGCCGCCGCGTGCTGGAATCAGAGCAAGGACGCGACGCGCTCTGGCCATGGTCGGTTCGACGCAGCTCGGGCAACGTAACTCAACGTCTTCTGAATCGTGCATTCGCTCGTTGCGAGAATCCTTGCGATACGCTCCGACGCCTGCCCGTCCCCGTAGAGGTAGCTGCGCTCGAAGGGACCATGAGCAAGTTGCCGCGCCACGGCTCCCCGGATGGCTGTCCCATCGTGGTCAACATCCACCACGTTCTGGGCGCGCTCGCGGTTCTGTTGGCGCGTTCCGATGTTGACCGCAGGCACGCCGAGAAATGACGCCTCACGAATCCCAACACTGGAATTGCCAACGAGGCAGGCGCTATTCCAGACCAATCGAAGAAAATCGTCGACCGGCAGATTGCGAACGAAGTGAATCGGCGCCGAACGGTGCCGCTCACGAAACATCCGCAGCCCCTTGGAGACATCGTCCGAACCGGCATCCACGTTCGGCCAGACCCACACGGCAGGAACCGCAAGCGCGTGGACCGCCGAGAGCGTCTGCTGAATCTGATCAAAGCCCGCTCCGTACTCCGTCGTCACGGGGTGCTGCGCGACGACGAGGTACGGCGCATCGAAGTGCATCCGCGGCCCCGTGCCACCGATGGTTTCCCAGAAGTCCCACGGCAGGGCGCGCTCCAGACTGGCGGCGAGGTCCAGTGATGGGCAACCCACCAGATGCACCTGCCGCCAGTCCTCGCCCATCGCGACAATCCAGTCTAAGGCGCGCGCGGTCGCGGGAAAATGGACGTGCGCCAGCTTTGTGATGGCATGCCGGACGCTTTCGTCGATGGAGCCAGTGACCTCGCCACCCTGCGTATGGGCAAGGGGAATGTTCATGTATGTGGCAGCGACCGCCGTGGCCATCGTCGCGAAGTTGTCGGCGACGGTCAGGACGAGGTCGGGCTTCAAGTGCCCGAAGATGGTCGCGAGCTCGATGATCAACAGTCCCGTTGACTTGGCCATTGTCGATGGCGTGTCGCCATCGATAACGCTGTAGACCGTCGCGTCAGGGACGAACCCGTCTCGCGCCGCGACATCGACTACGCGGCCAAACTTGTAGAGCATGGCCGCGCCGCCGATCACGAGTTGAAGGTGCAGCTCGGGATGGTCGCGAATGGCGCGCAGCGTGCTTCCGATTCGGGCGTAGTTGGCGCGTGTCAAGACAACCACGCAGACCCGCTTCCTCCGCATTGCGATCTCCTTTCGTCGATTCACCGCGTCAATCTCCGATACGATGGGCCGCTGGGATCGCCGGCGCGAGATCCTCGAGTCGTAGCAACGCATCCTCGTCGATGTCGCGGACAACGCGACGTCCGAGTATGGCGGGTAACCGCTCCGGCGGCAGACCGGTACCGGGCTTCCTGAACGCGACATCCTCGGAGGATAGCACACGACCGGCCGGGACCCGGCGACGGGCGACAATGCTGCGTGCAAACACAGCGCGCTCCGGGAGCAGCGCATCAGCGAGGGCATCCTTATGGGGCCCGCTCAAGATCATTCGCTCGACGAAACGGATCCCCTCCGCAAGTTGTCGCAGTCCGTCGATGGTGATCGAAGCCGAAACATCCGGACCGTACATTCGTCGGTCGAAGGTGACGTGCACCTCGACGATGTTGGCGCCGAGGGCAGCAGCGATGAGGCCAGGATAGATCGTTCCCGAGTGATCCGAGAGGCCGCTCGGGCAGCCGAACGCATCGCGGTAACGCGGCACCAGCTGCACGCCAACCTCTTCGGGCAGGGTGGGGTATCGGCTCGTACACTGGAGCAGGGCAACGCGTGCCCTCTGGCGCCGTAAGCGCGTCACCACGGCGCTGATCTCCGCCCACCGCGCGAAGCCGGTCGAGAGGATTATAGGTAGGCCCGTGCGCGCGACCACATCGAGGAGCGGCGCATGCCCCAGTTCGCCTGATCCGAGCTTCCAGATCTCGATCCCGCACCCGAGCAGCAGCTCCACTGCCTCCTGCGAAAAGGGCGAGCTGATGAACAGGAGATTCCGGTGCAGAGCGTGCTCACGCAGGGCCCGCCACTCCTCGGCGCGAAACTCCATGCGTTTCCAGTAGTCGTACCGTGAGCCATCCTGCCCACTCATCGGAACGCGGAACGGCTCGCCCGGCGTGCTCTCGGCCGCAGCGATGTGTGTCTGGAACTTCACTGCGTCGGCGCCAGCATCCGCGACCGCATCGATGAAGGCGTGCGCCATACCAAGGCTCCCCTCGTGCGCCTGCGCCACCTCGCCCACAATCAGGCACGGGTGGGCAGGTCCGATGCCGCGCCCCTGCGCCCACAGCTCAGGCGCGCACCTCTCCACGTTCATTGGCGTGCCGGCCGCCGACCGACGGACCCATAGACGCCGCGCACGAAGTCGTCGGGGCTGACCGGACCGTGGCCCCACCGCGCGTCGAACGCGGCTGAGGGTTTGGCGGCGAGGACCTGGCCGAGGGTGGCGCCGCCGTCCGCGAGCCGCTTTACGCGATCGCGGACCGCGATCAGCATGTCGCGATACTGCCGGAGCTGGTCCACGGTCGCCACGGGACCGCGTCCCGGAACAATCGGCTCAAGCGCGTCGTCAGCCCCCCGAAACGCCGCCAGGAAGAAGCCGAGCCATTTGATCGTAGAGTCGAGCGATCCGCCGCGCGCTTGGTCGATCGCCGGATAACCGTCGCTGGTAAACATGCCGCCGAACACGAGAAGTCCCGCGTTCTCGAAGTGCACGATCGCTTCGGCATCGGTGGCACCATCATTGTCATGCACGAAGTGCACGTCCTCGTCAGCGAGGTGAAACTGTACGACGCGCGAGAAGCCGATCGTGGCGTGCTCGGCATTGCTTGCCGCGCTATGGCGCGACGCGCTGGCACCGGGCAGCCGGCGAAAGAAATGCTCCTGTACTACGCTGACGGCGCCGACCGATTCCCAGAGCGCAGTCGCTCCAGTGTCGGGTTCCATGAGGAGCGCATAGCGAACGGGAGGCGCGTGCAGGCGCGCGAGCAGAGACCGCGCGCGGCGTGCCAGGTCCGGTGTACTTCGCCCCGCGAGAACCGATCCGTGCTGACCGACGAACAGCACCAGGTTTGCCTGCGTGGAGGCAATTAAGTAGTACCCGGGACTGATCTCGCTGTCGCGAACGCCCGCCACCGGCACTTGCGCGGGCAGCGGCGCCGCGACCAGCGCGCACGCCATGCCAGCCGCGCGAACATATCGCCGTCTCACCGGCCGTCCTCCCCACTTGCTGGTTGCCGCGGGACCTCGCACGCGACCGCGGAGTGTCGCGAGAACGCGGTTGACAACAGTCGATCACGCTGCGCAGCGGCCCGCGGGGTCGCCAGTTGAGAACGGACGGCGCCCGGTGTACTGCCGAATCGACGCTTGAACGCGCGGTGAAGCGTTTGCAGGCTCCCGAAACCGACGAGCCACGCTACACGTGCGGTGCTCAGGTCATACCTGGCGAGCAACTGCACCGCCGCTTTCAGGCGCAGCTCGAGGATATAGTCGCTCAGGTACATGCCGGTCTCACACATGAACTGGCTCGAAATATTGTTGTCGCGAAGGTTGCACACCCGCTTCAGCATCTTGACGTTCAGACGCGGGTTGAAGAGCTCTTGGTGGACAGCACGAAAGAGACGCCGCACGTGAAACGAGACCTCGATCGCTGGCGGCGCAATCGACTCGCGAAACCGCAGTAGATCCGCCTCGATCGCTCGCACCGTCGTTGTGTGAGGCCGATACATCGTCAACTCTCCAGTACTCGTGTGCACGCTGCGCGGCGATGTCGTTATCGAGACGCCGGTCGCGGTCCTCCATGAACACGGTCGGGCCGCAGCTGCGTGCGTGCGGCGTGAGCCGGGCACACCAGCGGTCGAGCAAGTCGTCGTCGAGCTGCTTCAGAGATGAGCGCCCGCTCGCAGACGGCCTGCGGCCAATCCACACGAGGCATGATGACGCATCGCATTCACCCGATCGTGGGAGTGCGAGCATGTTCGCACCACCCCGGCGCAGTGCCATCCACGACGGGGAGACTATCTCAGCGACGTGAGTAAGCGATGACGGGCCACCGCCGCAGGCACTCACCCCGCCGTGCGAATAGCAGCGCGTCATTGTCCATCCCCGTGCAGCAGCGACTGCGTGCGCGCGACGTTTATCTCCCGCCTGCCAACCGCCAGGCGAAGTCTCTCCTATTGTTTATGAACGACAGCGACCCGCAATGTTACCTTTGGCGCGCTTCGCTATCCGTCATACGGCTCTGCCAAAGCTCGCGCAGATTCTTCAGGCCCAAACACGCCGCTTTGCGAGCCGCGCCGGGACTGGAATCGATTGCCGCGGCACCGAGGTGATAGTCCCAACCACAGCGATGTCGGTTGTCGAACGCGTAGGTTTCCTTAAGGGCAATTGAACGAGTGCGTGCTCTATCCAGGAGCACAGATCAGCTCCACAACGTTCGTTTGCAGGCCATCGGCAATGGGGTCGGTGGCAATAGGTACGTCAGCGGGATATGCAACGCACTGCATGTCGCGCAGCGCGTCGAGAGACTGCCCTCGTTCGCGTCGCACCGAGCCTCCCTCCCCGCCAGGCGCCGCACCGACACGGTCCATCGGCTCACCTCCGGCCGTTCAGCCGTGCGCACGCCCGTGCGTGGACGTATGGGTCGTGGATGCAACCGTGCTCCCAACCCGTCTGCGGTACGCCAAGAGCCGCCTACAATGGGGTACCGAATGCGGCGAGACAAAGACGGCGAGCTCAGTCTGCTCGCGCAGAACAGGAGGAGCAAGAGGCGGCAGGAAGGGCCTACTCTGGCGCTCGACGCCTCATGCCGCGCATTCTGTCCGCACTGGGCCGATTGCTGCCCAGCATGGGCGGCAACGGGTCCAAGTGGGCCCGCTCGGACGACGCAATGTGCAGTGCTCGTCCAGCAGCGTACGCCGGCCGAGCCTACGAGCGCCCGTCTTCCCCGCCCACCCCGCGCGCACGCCGGCAGCTCACGCACACCGCCGCGCCTCCCACGTCCACCTGCAGCCGCCGCACCCACGAGCCGTGCAGGTGCCGGTAGCAGAGGATGCGATGGCACACATGGCACACGCCGCCGTGCATGAGGTCGAAGCGCACGTCGCACTCCTCGCACTCGGTGGACGGGTCGGACTTCTTGAAGATCGGCATGCGGAGGTCCCGAAGCGCCGCGTGCGCTGGTCTCAGCGCTCCGCGCTAGTCGCGCGGCGCCGGATCGCGCCCGCGCAGCAGGGGGAGATGACGCGCGATCGCCCGCGCCCAGCGCACGCGGCGCGGCGGGAGCTCGGGATTCCAGATGCGCTCCTCCAGCGCCTCGCGCAATGCTGTCGCGGTTGGCCAGCGTTCGTTGCGCCCCTTCTCCAGACAGCGATGCACGATGTGCGACAGCCGGATGGGGACGGCGGGCACCACGTCGCACAACTCCTCCGGCTCGTGCAGCAGGTGCTGGGTCGCGAGGTGCTGTGGCCCTGTGGGTTCAAAGGGCGTGCTGCCGCTCAGCATGAGATACGCCACAATGCCCAGCGAGTAGAGATCGCTGCGCGCATCCACGTAGGCATCGCCCGTGATCTGCTCCGGCGACATGAACATCGGCGTTCCCGCTACCGCCCACGCCCCCTTCCAACCAGGGTCGCCGCCACTGATGGTCGCCACGCCGAAGTCGCTCACCAGTGCGCGCACGCTCTCGGCGTCCAGCAGCACGTTCTCGGGCTTGAGATCGCGGTGAATGATCCCGCGCCGATGGGCGTACTCGAGCGCGCTCGCCAGATCGATGAGAATGCGCGTTGCCTCGCGTACCGGCACGCGTCCGCCGCGATTGATGCGATCGGCCAGCGACTCGCCGCGGACATAGTCCATGGAGAACCACATCAGGTGCTCCAACTCACCGATCGCGTGGACGGGCACGATGTTGGGATGGACCATCCCCGCCGTGAGGCGCGCCTCGGACCGGAAGCGGTGGCGATGGTCGGACATGGTTCCCGCTTCCATCGGCAGCATCTTGACGGCCACCAGTCTCCCAAGCTGCCGGTCGCGCACCAGGTACACCGCGCTCATCCCGCCGCGCCCGAGCAGGCGCCATACCACATACTGATCGCCGAGCGCGCGCTGCAGCGCGGTGCGCTCGGACGCCTCGCGTTGACTGCCGGGCGGGGGCGGGGCTGCGCCGGCGCCAGGAGTGTCGCCGCCCACAGCCACGCCCCCCTGTCCTTCAGCCCACGGGGCCACCGGTGCGGACGGAGTGTCGGACGGATCAGAACCAGAGGAAGACGCCATTGCTACCTTCACGAACGAGAACACCACCCGCGGAGCGCCGCGCGGCGGCCGCCAACCGCCCACACTTCCATCGAAGCATGGACCGTGCGGCCACCGCTCACAAGGGACAGGTTCCGTGAAACCGACGCCTGGCGCTCCACCTGGGTTGGACATCCGCTGGCTCAAAACGGATTGCGGCCGCCCACGCCCCGGCGCTTACCGGCCGGACGGGCCTCCGCGCGGACGGCGCCGTGCGTTTTCCGCTGCGTGCATGGCGTGAAACTTGGTCAGTTGGTCCGGCGTCAGCACCTTCTCGATCTGCGCGTCCGCCTTCTCTCGCGCTTCGCGCATCTTGGCGAACGCGGCCTGGCGCGCATCGGGATCCTGGCTCTGCCGCATCTCCTCGCGAATGGAGCTTGTCGCACTCATCTGCTCGTCCACGATCTTCGTGACCTTCTTCACCTGCTCCGGGGTGAGCGACAGAGAATCCTGCAGCCGGGAAAGCATCATCTGCCGCATCTGCTGCGGATCGCGCGGGCCGCCCTGAGCGGCGGCGGGCGCAGCAACCATGACCGTGGCGGCAGCCAGAAGCGACAGTGCCCAACCTCGATACGCGTTGCGCATACGGTCTCCGTTTCCATGTAGTGTGTATGACGTCGTGCTGGGTGCCAGACAATACGCACCGCCCCGCCTTGCCGTTGCGATTCGGCGCCTCTTGTCCAATGGCGGCTGTACCCCCTGATTTGGTTCGTGGTCCCTTCACCACGGCACTCCTTCCTGGAGCTCTCCCGTGACGCGCGATGCGCAGTCCAGTCCCACCCCCGCGGCCAACACATCGGCCGCCGCCACCATCCTGGTGGCCGACGACCAGGCGGACGTGATCGAGGCCATCCGTCTGCTCGCCTGCGAAGAGGGCTACCGGGTGATTGGCGCACAGACCGTTGCCGACGCGCTGGCCGCCGCCGATGCGCGCGAGCTCGACGCCGCGCTGGTGGATCTCAACTACTCGCGCGACACCACCTCCGGGCGCGAGGGGCTGGAGCTCATCGAGCGGCTACGCGGCATCGACGTCACCCTTCCGGTGATCGCCATGACCGCCTGGGGGAGCATCACCGGCGCGGTGGAGGCCATGCGCCGCGGCGCCAAGGACTACATCGAGAAACCGTGGGACGACGACCGGCTGCTCTCGGTGCTGCGCGTGCAGATCGAGCTGGGCCGCGCGCTCCGCCGCACCCAGCGGCTGGAAGCCGAGAACGCACGCCTCAACCGCAAGGGACTCCCCACGCTCATCGCCCGATCGGCCGTCATGCAGCCGATCCTCCAGATGATGGAGCGCGTGGCCCCGTCGGACGCCAACGTCCTCATCACGGGCGAACACGGCACGGGCAAGGAAGTCGTGACGCAGTGGCTGCACGCCGCATCCGACCGGAAGGACAAGCCGCTGGTGGCCGTCAACGTCGGCGGCCTGTCGGACGGGTTGGCCGAGAGCGAGTTCTTTGGGCATGTGAAGGGCGCGTTCACCGATGCCAAGACCGATCGGATTGGCTGCTTCGAGCTGGCCCACGGGGGCACGCTCTTTCTGGACGAGATCGCCAACACGAGCGTCCGCCTGCAGGCCAAGCTGCTACGTGTTCTGCAGACGGGCGAGGTGCAGCGCGTGGGCTCGTCGCGCACGCGGCAGGTGGACGTGCGCGTGCTGTCGGCCACGAACGCCGATCTGGCCGACGAGATCGCGAAGGGTGCCTTTCGTGAGGATCTGCTCTTTCGGCTCAACACGATCGTGATCCACCTCCCGCCGCTCCGCGAGCGGCGGGACGACATCCCCCCGCTGGCTGCATACTTCTTGGCGCACTATGCGTCGCGCTACCGCAAGCCGATCACCGGCTTCGACGCCACCGCGCTCCACGCGCTCGAGACGTACGCGTGGCCGGGCAACGTGCGCGAACTCGCGCACACAGTGGAGCGCGCCGTCCTCATGGCCGGCGGCTCCTCCATCGCGGCGCGCGATCTGGGTTTGCAGCAGCCCGGCGCCGCGGCTGCGGAGGAGGCCATGACGCTGGAGGACGCGGAGCGGCTGTTCATCACCAAGGCGCTGGTGCAGCATCAGGGCAACGTGCAGCGCGCGGCCGAGCAGCTGGGCGTGAGCCGCAGCGCGCTCTATCGACGCATCCAGCAGTATGGTCTCTGACCGCGACCGCCCGCGCCGACGATGGAGCGGTGAGCGCGCAGTTCTCGCGCTCGTCCTCGTGGCCGCGCTTCCGGCGGTGGCCGTCGCTCTCGACGCGCTCTGGCGCTGGCCCTACGCGCTGGAGGTGCGCTGGACGCTGGCCACCGTGGTGGTCGTCACCTGGAGCGTGGCCGCTGCCGTCGCCTATCACCGCGTCGTCTCTCCGCTCCAAGTGATCGCCAACCTGTTGGGCGCACTGCGCGAAGGCGACTACGCCATTCGCGGGTTGGATACCGGGGGTGGCAGCGCGCTCGGCCTCGTGATGCACGAGGTGAACACGCTGGGAGAAACGCTGCAGCGACAGCGCTTGTCGGCCGTGGAGTCCGACGCGCTGCTGGCGAGCGTGATGAACGAGATCGACGTTGCGATCTACGCATTCGACCGCGACGAGCGACTGCGCCTGGTGAATCCGGCCGGTGAGCGGCTCATGGGAGACCGCGCCGAGCGCGTGTTGGGCCGGAGCGCCGATGCGCTGGGCTTCGCCGATTACCTGCGCGGCGAGACGCCGCGGATGGTGGAGCGCGGGTTCGCCGGCGGCACCGCGCGATGGGAGCTGAGGCGGTCCATCTTTCGCCGCGAGGGGCGCCAGCACTATCTGCTCGTGTTCGCCGACATCAGTCGCACGCTGCGCCAGCAGGAGCAGCAGGCGTGGCAGAGGATCGTCCGCGTGCTCTCGCACGAGATCAACAACTCGCTGGCGCCCATCAAGTCCATGGCGCACAGCGTGCGACGGATCATGGAACGCGAGATGCCGGAGAGCCCACGGGGCGCCGAGGTGCGGCAGGCGCTCACGACGATTGCAACGCGCTCCGACGCGCTGGGGCGGTTCATGGCCTCGTATGCGCGGCTGGCGCGGCTCCCCAAGCCGAGCCGCGGACCGCTGCGTCTGCGTGCGTTGCTCGAGCGCGTGGCGCAGCTGGACGGACGCGTACCCGTGGTGGTCAACCCCGGCCCGGATCTCACTCTGTATGTGGACGCCGACCAGATGGAGCAGTTGCTGATCAACCTGGTGCAGAACGCGGTGGACGCCACGCTGGAGACGGGCGGCACCGTGTCGCTCACCGCGCGGGTGGACGCCCGCTGGGTCGAAATCGCGGTGGAGGACGAGGGGCCGGGGGTGGCCGACGCCACGAGCCTGTTCGTGCCGTTCTTCACCACCAAACCCAACGGGTCGGGGATCGGCCTCGCGCTCAGCCGGCAGATCGCGGAGGCGCATGGGGGAACGCTCTCGCTGGGCAACCGCGGCACGCGGCGCGGAGCCGTGGCCCGCGTACGGCTTCCGCTGTAGCGGCGACCGCCCGCCCCAAGATGCGGGCCAGCACGATGGCACGGAGCGCGCAGTATGGGCACCACGCGCGCGGTTGTTCCGAGTGCCGCTGCGGAGCCGGAGCGGCCCACGCGCGACGCAGTCCACTACTCGGGGAGGAGTCATGGCGGACACACAGATTCAGGGCGGGAGCAGCAGCAGCTGGGCGTGGGCGATCGTGGTGGTGGTGCTCCTCGCCATTCTGGCGTGGTTCATCTTTGCGGGCGGATTTCACCGGAGCAGTACACCCAAGGCGGACATCAACATTCAGGTCCCCGCGAGCGGGAACGGCGGCGGGGGCTGATCTCTGGCGGCCGGCCGCCGCGACCGGGGCCGGCCGCTGTTCGCCCCCATCCCCTCCCGTGCGGATACCGGCATGACGCCGGGCCGAGCTGTGCGTCGTTAGATTACCCGGCCGGCACACGGGAGCCGGCCGCTCCATCGCGACGCCAATGTTCGAAGTGGCGCCCGTGCGTCTTGCGCGCCGCGTTGCCCGCTACCGCTGTCGCGTTTCGCCTGGCCTCCCCCGCCCGTCTCCGTGTCCCCGCCCCCAATGTCGCATCCGAGATACAAACCGATGTTGACTCCGATACGTCCGATGCGGCATCGGATGAAGCGTGGCGTGCGCGCTCTGGCCGCGCTGGCGGGAACGCTCGCGGGGATTGCGCCCCTGGGGCCAGTCGCCGCGCAAGCGCGCGGGCAGTCGCACCAGCAACTCGCGCCGGCGAACGTCACCGACTCCAGTGGCTCACTTCCGCGGCAAGCCGACGCCATCGCTGACACCTCGCGCCACGCGCCGCTCGCGCTGGAGACCTTCGACGCGGCATGGCAGCTCATCTACGAGCGCCACTTCGACACCACCTTCAACGGCGTCGACTGGAAGGCAGTGCGCGCCGAGCTGCGTCCGCGCGCGGCTGCGGCCCACACCACGGCCGAGCTGCGCGCGGTGATCCGCGACATGCTGGCGCGGCTGCACGAGTCGCACTTTGCGCTCATCCCGCGCGAGGCGGCCGACAAGATGGCGCCGTCGAGCGATGGGAAGAGCGACAGCTCGATTGCCCGCACGACCGGCAGCGGCTCCGCCGCACCGCCCGGCGACGCCACGGAGCACGGTGCCACGCCGTCCACCGCCGCAGGGGGCAAACAGGACGAGCACGACGGCGATGTGGGCGTGGAGCTCCGACTGGTAGACGGGGTGATGCGCGTGTGGAAGGTGGCGCCGGGCACTCCGGCTGCCGCCGCCGGCGTGCGCCCTGGTTGGGAGCTCCGCGCCGTGGACCGCCGCGCGATCGCGTCCCGCACCGCGGCGGCCAAGTCCGCCCTCCCGGCGCGCGAAGCGGCGTTGCGGTCCACGCTCCTGGCGCAGGAGGAACTGACCGGCGCGCCGGGCTCGCGGGTGCGGCTTCGCTTTGCCGACGCACGCGGAAGGAACCACGCGCTCGCCCTCGTGCGCTCGCGGACGCCCGGCACGGTGGTGAAGTTCGGCAACCTCCCGCCCCTGGCGGTACACCTGGAGCACGAACGGCGCACCACCCCCAATGGGCCCGACGTGGGGATCATCCGCTTCAACATCTGGATGCCGGTCATTCTCCCCCAGTTCGACAGCGCGATGGATGCGATGCGAGACGCCAATGGCATCGTGATCGATCTCCGCGGGAACCTGGGCGGGCTGGGCGCGCTGGTGATGGGGACCTCGGGCCACTTTCTCGCCCAGCGCGTCTCGCTGGGCTCCATGAAGATGCGGACCGGCGAACTGCGATTCTTCGCGAACCCGCGGCTCGTGAGCACGACCGGGGCGCGCGTGGCTCCGTACGGCGGCCCCGTGGCAATCCTGGTGGACGGACTCACGGCCAGCACGTCCGAGATCTTTGCCGGCGGGATGCAGTCCATCGGGCGCGCGCACATTATCGGCGACACCACTGCCGGCGCCGTGTTGCCGGCGCTCAATCAGCGACTTCCCAACGGCGACGTGCTCTATCACGCGATAGCCGAGTTCATCACGCCCAACGGGATCCGGCTCGAGGGGCGCGGTGTCATCCCGGATGACGTCACGCCGCTCACCCTTCGTGACCTGCGCGCCGGCCGCGATGCCGCGCTCGAGGCCGCGCTTCGTTGGATCTCCGAGTACCACGCCAGGCAGCACGACCCGGCACCCACGTCCACTCCAGCGCCAGCAACGGCGCCACACCAGTAACGCACCGTTCCGCCCCAGGAGCATCCATGTTCGCACCTTCCTTCCGCCTCGCGTTTCGTGCGCGGGCAGTCGTCGCTCTCGCTGCATTCGCGATTCCGTCCGGTGCGCTCGGCCAGCAACCAGCCTCGCCGCCCGCCAAGCTTCCACCGGCGCGGCAGATCATCGACCGGTACGTGCAGGCTATCGGAGGGCGCGAGGCGGTCGTGCGGCATACGTCGTCGCACACGTTCCAAACGTTGTCCGCTCCCGCCTCCGGACAGACCGGGCAGATCGAATCGTTCGCCGCCGCGCCCAATCGCCGCGTCGTGCACATCCGGATCGCCGACCTGGGCGAGCAGGTGGTCGGCTTTGACGGGACGCACGGCTGGAGCATCGATCCGTCCAGCGGACCGCGGCTGGTGGAGGGAAAGGAACTCGTGTCCGCCAGAGAGGGCGCCGATTTCATGGAGCCGTTGCACAACCCGGCCAAGTTCAAGTCGATCGAGACGGTGGAGCTCACCGACTTCGAGGGACGCCCCTGCTACAAGCTCAAGCTGGTGCGGACGAACGGGGACGAGTACTACGAGTTCTTCGACGTCAAGACGGGCCTGCTCGCCGGCACCATCCTCACGGAAGAGACGGCGATGGGTGCGATCGAGTCCACCAACGTGGTGAGCGACTACAAGAGCTTTGACGGATGGCTGATCCCGACCACGATCATCGCGCGTGCAATGCAGCAGGAGTTTCGAGTGACCGTCGACTCGGTGCAGTTCGACAACGTCCCCCCCAGCACGTTCGAACCGCCGGAGGCGATCAAGACGCTCCTGAGCGCTCCGGCCAAGCCCGGCGGCGGCCAGTGACGCGCGCGGGCAGCGGGATGTGGGATACCGTGCGTGTGACGAACGTCACCGCCGCGCGGCAGCGGGAAAACCGAGGCAGTCGTTGAGCCAACGGACGAGCGGGAGGAGTACGGCGTAGTCGGCCGCCAGCCACTCCGGCAACGCGGCGGAACGCAGGTTCGTCTCCGCAATTTCTCGCGTGGCGGTGAACGACACAAAGCGCAGCCAGGGCGCCGCGGGGTGATCGGCCGCGTATCCGCGTGGCACGCGTTGCAGCGTGCCCTCGTTGTCCAGCTCGCCGTATCGCCGGCGGAACGCGGGGGCGCGCAGCAGGCGGTCGAACTCCTCATGGCGATCCGCGATGCCTGCCCGGATCGCTACCAGCGCCGGGCGTGGAGGCATCCAGATGCCCCCACCCAGAAAACATCCGCCCGGCTCGAGGTGGAAATAGAACCCAGCCGCACCGGACTTGACCGACTGCCCCACGCCGCGCCCGGCATCGCGGTGGAAGAACCAGCACGCCGCGTTCGTCTTGTAGGGCGACTTGTCCGCGGAGAAGCGCACGTCGCGGTGGATGCGAAAGAGCGATCGCCGCGGATCGCCCACGATCTCGGGCGCCACGCGCGCCAGCCGGTCGTCCACGTCTTCCACCAGGAGACGCATGGGCCGCAGCACGCCTTCTTCGTAGCGTTCTCAATGGGCCGCGAACCAGTCACGCGTGTTGTGCCGCTTGAGCTCGCGCAAGAAACGCATCGCATCGGCTGGAAAGCCGTCGAACGTGGGCGTGGCGCGGGCATGCCCCGGCGCGGTGGCGGAGCGAGCGGAGTGGCGGCGGCTCGATACGGCGCCACGGCGGTCCGATCGCGAGGCGGACTGCGGACGTTTGGGGGACATGGGGCCAAGTTACCACCAGGGTCCCCCGCTCAGGAAGCGATCGCGCCGGCGGCAGTGGGTGGAACACCGGGCGCATGCAGCGGGTCGGCCAGCATGTCGCGCGCCCAGCGGAAGTGCACGCCCGCATGCGCGGCCGCCGCGCGAGCCGCTCGTTCAACAGCCCGTAACCCACGTGATCCTGGTTGGAGGCGACGCCCACGTGCACACGGCCCTCGCCCCAGGGCACGGAGAGCAGCGCATCGCGCATTCCCGGCACGAGCTCCCACTCGGCGGGAGCATGAGGGCACGGTTGCAGCTGGACGGTGGTGCGCCGGAGCGTGTCGTCGGCATCGAAGATCACGAGATCGTACCCGCGCGCGAGCGTGCGACCGCGCTCCCGCACGGTACGCACTGGCAGCACGTGAGCATCCGTGGCGGCCGGACACCTACACGCCTGGCCCGCGGCGTGTAGGCTGTTCACCACTCGCCAGTCCGGCCCGGGGGCCTTGCCCGAACGACGGACCGCGCTCAGTGTAGAGGCTCCGTGACGACACCCCACCGATTGTTCGTTTACGGCACGCTCCGCGCAGCAAGCGGCCACCCCATGGCCGAGTTGCTGCGTAGCCGCGCGCGCCCGCTGGGCGCCGCCACGCTCACAGGCATCCTTCTGGATCTCGGTTCCTACCCGGGAGCGATACCCTCCGCGGCACCCGGTGCGTCGCCCGGTTCGTCGCCCGGTTCGTCGCCCGCCGCGTCGTCCTCTGCGGCACCCGCATCGCGCGACGTCGTGCACGGCGAGCTGTACGAACTCGATCCCGCCCACGAATCCCGTACGCTTCTGGCGCTGGACGACTACGAAGGGTACGATCCGGAGGATCCCGTGCGGTCGCTGTTCGTCCGCATCGCGTACCCCATACAGCACGCGGGGACGACGAGCGCGGCGTGGGTATACTTCTTCAATGGCGACCCGGCCACGGGTCACGAAATCGCGAGCGGGGACGCCCTGCACGCCTTTCGCTCCCCGCGCGCCGCGCGGGAGTGACACCGGCGCCGGGAGCGGGGCGCGACGCTTCGCCGGCCGGCAACCTCTACCGTCACACCGGAGAACGCATGCTCGGCATCACGTCACGCACCATCCTGGCCGCGATCGCCCTGGTTGCCATCGCGGCATCGTGCAGACGTCTGGGCGAGGAGCACGCGATGGGAGCGGGCTCGTCAGAGGACATGCATGATCGATTGAGCCAGTACACCGCCGTCCGGCTCACCGCCGACCTGTCCTCGCTCACCGCGCACGAGCGACAGATGCTGCCGCTGCTGATCGAAGCGGCCCGCGACATGGATCCCGTCTTCTGGGACCAGACCTACGGCAAGCGGGACTCGCTCCTGGCGGCCATCACCGACTCCGCCACGCGGCGATACGTCGAGATCAACTACGGTCCGTGGGATCGGCTGCACGGGGATGAGCCGTTCGTGGCGGGCGTGGGGAAGAAACCGGAGGGCGCCAACTTCTATCCGCGCGACATGACGAAGGCGGAGTTCGACTCGGCCGCGGCACAGGGTGACAGTGCCGCGCTTCGGGGTCTGTACACGCTCGTCCGGCGCGACAGCGCGGGCGCGCTCACCGCCGTGCCCTACCACGTGGCGTACGCAGCCGCGAACGACAGCGCGGCCGCCAAGCTGCGTGCGGCCGCACGCCTGGCCGACGATCCCGGACTCAAGCGCTACCTCGAGCTCCGCGCGCAGGCACTCCTTACCGACGACTACCGGCCAAGCGATCTGGCGTGGATGGACATGAAGAACAACACCATCAATGTCGTGATCGGCCCCATCGAGACGTACGAGGACGCCCTGTTCGGCTACAAGGCGGCCAATGAGGCGTACGTGCTGGTGAAGGACAAGGAATGGAGCCAGCGGCTGGCAAAGTACATCGCGTTTCTTCCATCGCTGCAGCGCGGGCTTCCCGTTCCGCCCGCGTACAAGACGGAAACGCCAGGCACCGGATCCGACCTGAACGCGTACGACGCCGTTTACTACGCCGGCCAGGCCAACGCGGGCGCGAAGACGATCGCGATCAACCTGCCCAATGACGAGACGGTCCAGCTGGAAAAGGGCACGCGACGCCTGCAACTCAAGAACGCCATGCGCGCCAAGTTCGACAAGATCCTCGTGCCCATCGCCCAGCAGTTGATCGCCGAGGACCAGCGGCAGAGCATCAAGTTCGACGCCTTCTTTGCCAACACCATGTTCCACGAGGTGGCGCACGGACTGGGCATCAAGAACACGATCAACGGCACGGGAACGGTCCGCACGGCGCTCAAGGACCAGGCGTCGGCGCTGGAAGAAGAGAAGGCGGACGTGCTGGGGCTGTACATGATCGACACGCTCCACGCGCGCGGCGATCTGCCCGACGCCAACGTGCGCGACAACTACATCACCTTCCTGGCCGGGATTCTGCGCTCCGTCCGCTTTGGCGCCTCTGACGCGCACGGCAAGGCGAACATGGCCACGTTCAACTTCCTTCAGCAGCGGGGGGCGTTCTCGCGCGACTCGGCCACCAATACGTACCGCGTGGACGCGGACAAGATGCACAGCGCGCTCAATGCGCTGGCCGAGAAGATTCTCCGCCTGCAGGGCGACGGTGACTACGCCGGCGTGACGGCGTTCTTCACCGAGCTGGATCGCATTCCGCCGGAGCTGCAGCGGGACCTCGACCGGCTGTCGGACGCGGGTATTCCGGTGGATATCGTGTTCGAGCAGGGGATGTCGGTGCTCACTGCACCGCGATCCGCATCGGCCAACGGCGGCACCTAGCATCGGACGAACCGACGTCTCTCGAGCACACGCGGGCGGCGAAGCGCAACGAGCCGCGGACACGGTGTCCGCGGCTCGTTCGCCATCTCTGCCCTCCAGGCGCGCCCGGCTTCGGTACTGGAGAGTCTCGACTCGCCGGCGCCTGCACCGGCATCGCGAGCGATTCCCGGGACCCCGCTCAGAAGTTCAGCTTGAGCCCGGCGCTGAACGCCACGCTGTGCGCCACCTTGCTGTCGAGTCCGAGGGCCTCCAGGGGTTTCACACTCAGCTTCCCGATATAGTCCTTGGCCATGAGGCGCAGGGCTGCGCGGGGCGCGAGGGCGAGATCCACTCCGGCGCCCACGTTGGCGGCAAAGTCGGTCGAGCTCGCATCGATGTCGAGCGGCAGGTTGCGAATCGAATGCCGGATCACGCCCGCTCCGGCCTGCAGCACGGGGGTGATGGCGCTCGCCCCGCGCGTGGCGCCGGTGGGAATGCGGAACTCCAGGCCACCGTCGGCCATGAGCAGCCCCGCCTGCCCCACGCCGAACGAGCCCACGATCGGCGCGCTCACCGCCCACTCGGGACGTGAGTAGGCCACGTTACCGATCACGGACACGTTGCGCGATACATCCACACCGAGCTGCGCGCCGTAGACCGGTGCGCTCTTGTTGGTGAGGCTGATGCCGAGCGGACCCTTGAAGTAGTCGCCGAACACCATGTAGCCCACGTAGGGCGTGGCGTGGAACACACCTGTGGACGTGGGATTTTGACCGAGTGCCGGCACAGCTGCCGCGAGAACCAGCGCCACAGGCGCCACGGCGAGCGCGAGAACGAACGAAGCACGTTTCATGGGGTCTCCTTGTTGGCCGCCACGGTGGCGGTGCACCGGGCAGAAAGGCACGCCAGGTGCCAGGCGGCGAACGCCAGGCGGAGTGCTGTAACATGTTGTATCGCAATGATTTGTCCGGCGCGCTCAGGATGCGGTCGAGCCCGGCTGTCCCCAAAAACGGACAACTCGCTGTGCGGCCTGGGGCGCGGCCCACCGTCACGCCGTGACCGGGATCACCGAGGGAACGCGCCCGGTGGGGAAGGCTTGTGGGACCAACCTCCAGCCAGGCGGTGATGCATGCGCGTGTTCGTGACGGGGGCGGCGAGCCCGCTCGGTCGGATGCTCGTTCAAGCGCTGGTTCGGCGCGGTGATATGGTGGTCGGCCAGGTGCGGCGAACGAGCGGTGTGGCCGCCATGCGAGCGTTGGGCGCGGAGCCGGTGACCACCGATCTCATGCGCTTCCAGGTGCTACACGACGCTCTCTCAGGGTGTGATGTCGTCTACCACCTCGCGCAGTTCTTCGACTTCTGGGCGAACACCGAGGCGCTCTATTACCGCGTGAACGTGGACGCCGCGCGCAACGTGCTGGCAGCCTCGCTGGCCAACAGGGTGGGGCGCGTGGTGCTCTGTTCCTCCTCCATCACGGCCGCGGACGGCGATGTTGCGTGGGGCGAAGGATCTCCGTGGCCGCAGGACGGCCGCGTGCGCACGGCGTACGAGCGGTCGCAGATCGCCGCCGAACGGATGGCGCTCGCCTTTCGCGACCGGCAGCTGGATGTGGTCCTCGTGAATCCGGGGCTCGTGGTGGGTCCCAACGACACCGGGTGGACCGGGCGGCTCATCGCGCAGTGTGTCAGTGGACGGCTGCGGTTCCTGACCGACGCGCCGATGGGCTGGACGTACGTTGGAGACGCGGCGGCGGCGCTGCAGATGGCGGCGGAGCGCGGGGAGGGAGGGCAGCGCTACATCCTGAACGGAGAAACGCTCCCGCTCCGCACGTACCTGGGCACGGTGGCGCGCATAGCGCGGCAGTCACCCCCGATGCTTCTTCCACGCCCCATCGCGCTGGCTCGCGCGTTCGCCAGCACGGCGTTCGCCGCGCCCCTGCAGCGCCGGCCGGCGGTGTCGGTGGACGAGGCCCGGTTCGTCACCACCGGGTTCCGCGCCGACGGGTCGCGTGCCTCGACGGAGCTCGGGCTCGACTACACGCCGATGGCCCGGTATCTCCCGCCACTCGTCGACAGCTACCGCCGGGCACTGCAGCGGTTCGCGGCCTGAGGGGGTGACGGCGGAGGCGGGCTGGCGTGGTAGCACGCGGCCGGCGACATTGCCGCATGGCCGACGAAACCCCCGCCCGCATCGTCCCCGATCCGGCTCCCCGGCCGGAGCGCGAGCCAGCCGCCGATGAGGGTGGGTGGAAGCGCGCACGCGTCACGCCGAGCCTGCAGGAGGCGTATCGCACCATCCCCATTACCGGGCGGTCGTGGTGGCGCAAGCTGCTGGCGTTCGCCGGCCCCGGCTATCTGGTGGCCGTGGGCTACATGGACCCGGGCAACTGGGCCACCGACCTGGCCGGCGGTTCGCGCTTTGGGTACACGCTTCTTTTCGTCGTTCTTCTCTCGAACCTCATCGCCGTCCTGCTCCAGGGAATGGCGTCCAAGCTGGGCATCGTCACCGGGCGCGACCTCGCGCAGGCGTGTCGGGATCACTACTCCCGCCCGGTCAGCCTGGCGCTGTGGGTGCTGGCCGAACTGGCCATCGCGGCCACCGACCTGGCGGAGGTCATCGGATCGGCGATCGCGCTGAACCTGCTCTTTCACATCCCGCTCGCCGCCGGCGTGCTGATCACGGCGCTCGATGTGCTGATCGTCCTGCTGCTGCAGCATCGCGGCTTCCGCACGCTCGAGATTCTGGTCGTTGTGCTGATCGCCACGATTGGCGGTGCGTTTCTGCTGGAGCTTCTCCGCGCGCGCCCGGATGTTCCCGGCGTGCTGCGCGGGTTCGTGCCCGACGCGCGCATCATCCACGATCCGGAGATGCTCTACATCGCGCTCGGCATTCTCGGCGCGACTGTCATGCCGCACAACCTCTATCTCCACTCATCCGTGGTGCAGACGCGCCGATACGAGCAGAGCGCGGCGGGCAAGCGCGAGGCGGTGCGGTTCGCGTTCCTCGATTCCACCATCGCGCTCAGCATCGCGCTCTTCATCAACGCCGCGATTCTGATCGTGGCCGCGGCCGCCTTCCACACCACGGGGCGCACCGATGTGGCGGAGATCCAGGACGCGTACAAGCTCCTCACGCCGCTGTTGGGGGCGGGGGCAAGCACGGCGTTCGCGCTGGCGCTGCTGGCGTCGGGTCAGAACTCCACGCTGACGGGCGCGCTGTCGGGGCAAATCATCATGGAGGGATTCCTCAACCTCCGGCTTCGCCCCTGGCTGCGGCGCCTCATCACGCGCGGGATCGCGATCGTGCCCGCGGTCATCGTCGCCACCGTCTATGGCGAGAGCGGCACGGCCTCCCTGCTCGTGCTCAGCCAGGTGCTGCTCAGTCTGCAGCTCTCGTTCGCCGTCTTTCCGCTCGTCCGATTCACCTCGGAGCGGGAGAAGATGGGCGCGTTCGTCAACCCACCCTGGCTCAAGGGGCTGGCGTACACGGTCGCGATGTTCATCGCGCTCCTCAATGCGTGGCTGCTCGTGCAGAGCATCCGCGGGTGGATGGCGTAGTGTACCGCCGCGTGCTGGTGCCGCTCGAGAACTCCGCGGCCGACCAGACGGTGCTCGCACACGTGCGCGAGCTGGCCCGGATTCATCGCTCGTCGCTCGTTTTCATTCACGTGGCGGACGGATGGGCGGCGCGGCACATTCACAGCCTGGCGCTCCGCGAGTCGGAGGAGATGCAGCGCGACCGGGACTACATCGAGAAGATCTGCCAATCGTTCGTGGACGCGGGCTTTCGCGCCGAGGCCGTGTTGGCGGCCGGCGACCCTCCGACGGAGATCGTCGCGGCGGCCGTGCGCGAGCGGTGCGACCTCATCGCGATGTCCACACACGGGCACCGCTTCTTTGGCGATCTTATCCACGGCAGCGTGGCGACGACGGTCCGCCATCTCACCTCCGTGCCGGTCCTCATGGTACGCGCTTCCTGACCATTTTCCGTGGTGGCACGAAGCGGCGGGAGGGAAGTGAGCGGTCTTCATCGGCGCCGCGCATGCTGCCGCCCATCACGGTACGCCGTCGCCCGGCTGGCCCTGGCCGAGCTCGGTACGGTCGGCCAAACGCTCCTGATGCGCGTACAGTGCTTCGGTGAGATCGTCGGCGCGGGGATCTCCGTGCCAGCGGCGTGCAACCTCCGAGCGGAGCGCGCGCACATCCTCGGGGCGTCGCGCCTCCGTGGCGCGCTCGAGGCAGCGATAGTAGTCCTCGTTGCTCATGCGTGGGGCGCGGTCGTTACTCATGAAGCCTCCGTGCGGCGGTGAGAGCGGGGGTGCGGAGGTGCAACGGGCCATAACGTGCAGCACGGCGCATGCTAGCGCGCGCGCATGCAGATGTCGTGCGCGCACCTGCGGGAGCCGTGAGGCAATCGGAGGACGGGGGCAGGCGCCCACGGCAGGCGCCCCGAGAGCCTCACGCGTGGTGGGACGACTGGACAGAACGCGGAGTCCGCCCTATGGTGTCACTCCCGTGTCGATCCGCCGCGCGTTGCCCGCATGGCCGCGCCGCGATGACGCGTCGCGCCTCGAGGCTCCGCCATGCCCATCTCAGCCTACCACAACGATCCCGCCCTGGAAGCACTCGCGCGCGAGGTGTTTGCGCTGTTTCCCACCTGCCACCGCTGCGGCCACGTGATCGAGCGGTTCGAGGATGCGGACGTGCGCGTCCACGTGCAGCGCGTGATCCACCGTGCGCCGTGTATGCAGGGCGGCGCCCGGCCCACCGCCGCGTCGGCGCCCGCCACCGCGTCCGAGCGTCCCGCCCAGCCCGCCTCCGGCGATCCCGACGCATAACGCCGTGAGCTCGTGACGCGCGCGTGCCCCGACGCGCGTCACGAGCTCACGGGGGCACGATGGCAGCCCGTGCCCGCGTCGTGCCGACAGTTCCGCTGCGTGGATACTATCCCGCGTAACAGTACGTGCAGCCCTTCTCCTGCGCGCGGTTGACGGCGAGCACGCCCGACGGGACGAGCGTGACGCCGTCCAGCAGGCCGTCGATCCACTCCTGCTTGGCCGCTTCCTTGGGAACGCCGGCCTTGCCCGCGGCCATGCCGCTGATGAACGTGAGCGCCACGTTGCAGCAGGTGAAGATCGCGCCGCGCTGCTGCAGGAGATCCACCGCCATGCCGGGCAGCATCATCTCGTCGGCGTGACGGTTGATGAAGATGTTGCGCACGGCGGGCGCGTTGGTGCGGGGGTCCGTCACCTTGAACATCTCGCCCAGCTTGTACTTCTCCCAGATGGCATCCTTGAAGACCATCGGGATGGCCATGTGACGGGCCACGATGACGGCGGTGAGATCTTTGTCCGTCAGCTTGTACGCTTCCTTGTTGGTATTGAGGAAGGTGACGGCATACCCCAGCACGATCCCATCGCCCACGGTGATGGCGTCGAACACCTGGCGGTGCTTCCCGTTGATGCGCTCCAGCCAGTGCTCATCCCAGTCCGTGGACGCGGGGTGCGGCAGTTCGGCGGCGGCCGCGCGGGCCGGCCTCAACCCCACCCCACCCAGGGCCAGGGCGGCTCCCCCGCCAATGAGACGGCTGAGAAAGCTCCGGCGGTGCGTGCTCTGCTCCAGATGATCGCGCATGATCGCCCCTCCTGTGGCGGACGGTAAGGAGATACAGGCCGCCGCGCACCACCCCATGCGCCCGGCACAACGTGTTCGGCATCGGCGGGACGCAGCGGCGGCTCGTAGCGGGTCATTATTGTAGCCAACGGAGAACGGGAGAGCCAGAGCGGCTCTGGGTGAACAAGCGGGAATTCGGTCTTGGAGGGCTCACGCCGCGGCCGGGGCCGTGCGCGGCGGCCGGCACTGCGTGCGCCAACCCGGCGCGTGGAGCGGATGGAGCGGCAGGGCGGCGCCCGGCACCGCCGGTTATCATTCCGGGGCCGCGGATCGTGCCCGATGGGAGCCCGTGCCGGTGTTGACCGGCCGCGCGCGCCCTGCATCTCTTCTCGCACGGAGGCTCCATGGTCATCCTCCCCCTGCTCGTCGCGCTGCTGGCCTTACCCGCCGTGGCGCCAAGTGCCCTGCACGGCGAAATCGGCCGTCACACGTTGCGCGATGCGTCGTGCCTGATCGAGTACGCCCCCACACCCGCCACCGGTGAGGAGCTTGTGCGCCTCATGCACGACCGCTACGCCGGCGCGTGGTACCATACGGCGACGTTCGTGCAGTCGACCACCATGGAGGATGGTTCGGTGGAGACGTGGTACGAGGCCATGGCGGTGCCCGGCCGTCTGCGCATCGACATCGCGCCGCTCGACAGTGCGCACGCGCTCATCTTTCGCAACGACTCGCTCACGGAAATGCAGGCCGGAGCGGTGGTGCGATCGATCCCACTCGTGCACCCGCTCATGGTGCTGGGCTTCGACGTGTACGCCGCACCCGTCGAACGGACGCTGGCCAAGTTGCGCGGCCTGGGGTTCGATCTCTCGCAGCTGCACGAGGACACGTGGCAGGGGCGCCCCGTGTTCGTGGTCGGCGCCGCACGGGGAGACGAACGCAGCAATCAATTCTGGATCGACCAGGAGCGGCTGCTGTTCGTGCGCATGATCCGCTCGCGAGGCGACATGGTCCGGGAGACACAGTTCAACGCCTACCAGCCGCTCGGCCGCGGGTGGATCTCCGCCGAGGTGATCTTCAAGCACAACGGCAAGGTGATCACCACGGAGCGGTATGCCGACATCCGTGGCGATGTGCCGCTGCCCGACGCGTTGTTCGACGTCACGACCTATCGGCGGCCGGAGTGGGTACAGCCGTAGCGTGCGGGTCGCACGGGGCTTGCGTGTCGAGGGTGGACGGAGCGCCGCGGCCAGCGGCGCCACGCGCGAACCTTTACGACACGACGGATGGAGCGCGAACGCACTGCGGCCCCCACCACGACCGAGCACCTGTGGTGGCAGCGCGGAATCATCTACCAGATCTATCCGCGATCCTTCCAGGACACGAACGACGACGGGATCGGCGATCTTCCGGGCATCACGTCGCGCCTGGACTACCTGGTGTGGCTGGGCGTGGATGCCATCTGGATCTCGCCCATTTATCCGTCGCCGATGGCGGACTTTGGCTATGACATCACGGACTACACCGCCATCGATCCGGTCTACGGCACGCTCGCGGATTTCGATGCGCTGCTGAGCGCCGCGCACGCGCGCGGCGTGAAGGTCCTCCTGGACTTCGTGCCGAATCACACGTCGGACGAGCATCCGTGGTTCCTCGCATCGCGCAGCGCGCGCGACGACCCGAAGCGCGACTGGTACGTGTGGCGCGATCCCGCCCCGGACGGCGGACCCCCCAACAACTGGCGCAGCGTCTTCGGCGGGAGCGCGTGGGAGTTCGACGTGCGCACCGGACAGTACTACTACCACGCCTATCTGCGCGAGCAGCCCGACCTCAACTGGCGAAACCCCGCAGTGCGCGAGGCCATGTTCGGCGCCATGCGCTTCTGGCTCGATCGCGGCGTGGACGGCTTCCGTGTGGACGTGATGTGGCACCTCATCAAGGACGAGCACTTTCGCGACAATCCCCTCAACCCGCACTACCGTGAGGGCGAGCCGGCGTACAACCAGTACCTGGCGACGTATACCACCGATCGGCCGGAGGTGCACGAGGTCGTGGCGGGCATGCGTGCCGTGCTCGACGCGTACGCAGACCGTGTGATGGTGGGGGAGATCTATCTGCCCGTGGAGCGGTTGGTGGTGTACTACGGCACGGACGGCGGCGGCGCGCATCTGCCGTTCAACTTTCAGTTGATCGAGCTCCCGTGGAACGCGCGCGACATCGGCTGCGCCATCGCGCGCTACGAGACGTCCCTGCCCCCATACGGGTGGCCCAACTGGGTGCTCGGCAATCACGACAAGCACCGCATCGCCAGCCGCGTGGGCCCAGCGCAGGCGCGCGTCGCCGCCATGCTGCTGCTCACGCTGCGCGGGACGCCCACCATGTATTACGGTGACGAGCTGGGCATGCACGACGTGCCGATCCCGCCGGAGCGCGTGCGCGACCCGTGGGGGCGGAACGTCCCCGGCCTGGGACTCGGCCGGGATCCGGAGCGCACGCCCATGCAATGGAGCGGTGCGCCCCACGCCGGATTCAGCGCGGTCAATGCGTGGCTCCCGGTCGCCGGCGACTATCAGGAACGATGCGTGGAGCGCGAGCAGCGGGATCCGCACTCCATGCTGGCGCTCTACCAGCGGCTCATCGCGCTGCGCCGCGCCACCCCAGCGCTCTCCGTCGGGAGCTGGGCGCAACTTCCGGTGGCGTCGGCCAACGTGGTGGCGTACGTCCGCGAGCACGCCGGCGACCGCCTGGCCGTCGCGCTCAATCTTGGCCGTGAGAGCGAGGTCTTCGCCGTCCCGGCCGCACGCGCGCGGGTCCTGATCTCGACCCGCCTGGATCGCGAAGCGCAGACGACGTGCGACACCATCACCCTCTGTCCGGACGAAGGGGTGGTGCTTCGGCTCGAACGTGCGGCCCACGGAACCGACGCCGCCGCCACGTGCGCATCAGACGGCGCTGGTCCCGGTTGAGCTGACGGCGCGCACGCGTTAGTCGCGCCGCGCCTGGCTGATGGCGTACCACCGGTACCCGTAGCCGTCCAGCTCGAACTTCAGCGGGCTCGCAACGCCCGGCGACGTGCCATGATCGCCGAAGATGGGCACCAGCTGCTTCGCCTCGTCTTTACTGATGGCGATCTCCACCTGCGCGCGCGACCGCGACAGGTTGTGCACGGCGAGCACGGTGCCGTCCCGCCCGTCGCAGCGATGCGCGAACACCGACGGCTCCGGGGTGTCGATCACGGTATAGGTGCCCCAGCCGATGGCGGGGTGCTCCTTCCGCACGCGGATGAGGCGATGCATCCAGGCGAGCAGCGTGTCCTCGTCTCGCTGCTGCTGCGCCACGTTCACCTTGCGGTACCCGAACTTGCCGCGCGCGATGACGGGCGCGGCAAGCTGCGACGACTCGGCCGTCGAGAAGCCGGCGTTCGCCGCCGACGACCACTGCATGGCCGTGCGCACGGCCGCGCGCCCCGGCCGGTCGAGATCGTCGCCCATCCCGATCTCGTCGCCATAGACGATGACCGGAGAGCCCGGAATGGAGAACAGCAGGCTGTAAGCGAGACGCAAACGCGCCTGGTCGCCACGCAGCATGGGCGCGAACCGCCGCCGCACGCCACGCCCAAAGATGCGCATCTCCTCTTTGGGCGCGAAGGCGCGGAACACCTCCTCGCGCTGCGTCTCGTTCAGCCGCTCCAGATCCAGCTCATCCAGGTTGCGAATGAAGTTCGCCCACTGCCCCGCCTCCGGAATGGACGGCAGGAGGGTGAGCACGTACTCCAGCGGCTCGGCGCTCTCGCGCGCGAGGGCAAGAAAGAAGTGGTTGTCGAGCAGGAAGTTGAACAGCAGGTTCATCTCATCGCCGCGTCCAAAAAAGTCGGCGACTTTGTCGGGGCTCACGTCCGCTTCGGCAAGCAGTGCCACGTCTCCTTTGCGCAGCGCGGCGAAGGTGCGCATCTCGCGAAATATCTCGTGCGGGTCGTCGGGCTCCGTGGTGGCCAGTCCTTTTTGTTCCACCATGTGCGAGGCCGCATCGATCCGGAACCCGTCCACGCCCAACTGGAGCCAGAAGCCCATAATCTTCATGATCGCTTGGCGGACCTCCGGATTCGCCAAACGCAGCCCCGGCTCGAAATCATAGAAGCGGTGGTAGTAGTACAGCTGCGCGGCATCGTCGTACGTCCATACGCCTTGCTCCTGTCCGGCAAAGATGTTTCCCTTGCCCGGCGGCGGCGGCTCCGGATCGTCCGTCCACACATAGAAGTCGCGATAGGGGGAATCGGCACTCTGGCGCGCCGACTGGAACCACGGATGCTGGTCGGACGTGTGGTTGACCACGAGGTCGACGATGACGCGGATGCCGCGCCCGTGCGCTTCGCGCAGGCATTCCACGAAGTCCCCCGGCGTGCCCAGCCTGGGGTCCACGCCAAAGTAGTCCATCACGTCGTACCCGTTGTCGCGGCCCGGGCTCGGATAGAAAGGGAGCAGCCACAAGCAGTTGACACCCAGCCCCGCCAGATACTCCAATCGCGACGTGAGGCCGGGGAAGTCTCCAATGCCGTCCCCGTTGGAATCCTGAAAGGTGGAGACGTCCACCCCGTAGATGATGGCGTTCTTGTACCAGTGCTCGCGATATTCCATTGGCCCCATACCGGTGCGGCGTGCACGCCCTTCCACCGCACCCGCCGTGCCGGCATGCCCGCGCCCGTGGCACGACGTCGGGCCCAGCCGCGAGCGCTATCGCACGCGTCCCACGCGCATCCCGATCGCCATGGCCACCGTGCGGCGCTGCTCTCCGTCCCACTCCGCCCGGAGCGCCTGCTCGATCTCCTGTACGGGGTCTTCGCCGCGCTCGGCGCGGTAGCGTCGCACCGCCGACCACGTGCGCAGATAGCCGAGCAACTCGTCCACGGTCCAATGAGCGCGGATCGTAAACGGTGGGGCCTTCAACTCATCGAACGGGAAGTCGATGGCGCGATACCCCGACATGGCCAGGTGATTGGCTGACGACCAGTACGGGGTCACGCGGGCGTCGAGCATCTCGCGGATCATCGCCCCCGTTCGTCCGCCCACGTGTGCGTGCCCATACGCCCACGCCGCCACCACGGCGCCGGGACGCGCCACGCGCCGCACTTCCCGGTAGAAGAGCGGCCGGTCGAGCCAGTGGAGTCCCATCGCGACGGTCACCAGATCGAAGCGGCGTGACGGAAGCGGGAGCGCCTCGGCGCGTGCAGCCACGTAGCGCACACGCGGGTGCGGGGTGGACAGCGCGAGCATCAATGCGGCGGCGTCCACTGCGACCACTTCCCCAAAGTGCTCGCCAACGCCCGCGGCAGCCTGGCCGGTACCGGTGGCGCAGTCCAGCGCCGCTTCTCGCAACGGGCACAGCGATGCCAGGTAGGCAAACAACTCCGCGGGATAGGTCGGGCGGAAGCGGTGGTAGTCCGCCGGATACTGCGCGAACGTTTGGGAGTTGAGTGCGACGGTGATGTGGCTCATATCGTTACTCGCCGCGAGGCTGCACCAAACGCGCCATGACCTGCGCCGTCGGATCGACGGTTACCGGCCGATTGCCCTCCGCGCCGTCGTGCCAGCGCAACAGCGCGCCCGCGTCCTTCAACACGTGCCCCGTGAGCACGGCAACCACGCGTGCGTTGACGTCGATGACCCCCGTGCGCACGAGGGCACGAACGCCGGCCACGCTTGCCGCGCTCGCGGGCTCGCACCCCACCCCGCTTCCATCCACCACCTGCTTGGCTTGCATGATCTCGGCGTCGCTCACCGCCAGCACCACGCCGTGCGTCTCATGTACCGCGCGCACGGCACGATCGTACGATGCCGGATCGCCAATGCGGATGGCGCTCGCCACGGTGTGGGGTTCCACGCGCACCCGGTCGCGAAAGCCGGTGGCAAAGCTGCGCGCGAACGGCGCCGCGCCCGCGGCCTGTACCAGCGCCATGCGCGGGAGGCGCGAGATGAGCCCCACCGCCAGCGCGTCGCGAAGCGCCGCACCGAACGCCGATGCGTTGCCCAGGTTCCCCGCCGGCACGACGATCCAGTCGGGTACCTCCCAGCCGAGCTGATGCAGCATCTCGAACACGATCGTCTTCTGTCCCGCGATGCGAAACGGGTTGACCGAGTTCACGACATAGATCCCCAACTCCGGGCCCACGCCGCGGACCAACGTCAGACAGTCATCGAAGCTTCCACGCACGAACGCGGTCCGTGCCCCGTAGGCCAACGTCTGCGCGAGCTTGCCCTCGGCCACGCGCCCCTCGGGGACCAACACGAGCGCGGGGATGCCTGCCTGCGCGGCGTAGGCCGCCAGCGACGCAGCCGTGTTCCCGGTGGAGGCGCACGCGACCGCCCGCACCGCGGCACCCAACCGCCGCGCCTGCGTGAGCGCCACCGTCATCCCGCGATCCTTGAACGAGCCGGTGGGATTGAGTCCCTCGTGCTTGAGCACCAGGTCGCGCGCTCCGCTCCATGCCGCAATCGCATGGCGGCGCAGCAGCGGCGTGTTGCCTTCCGGGTACGACACGATCTGCTCGGCGGCAGCTGCGGGGAGCACCAGCTCGCGATAGCGCCAGACGCCCGAGCGTGCGGCCGCGTCTTCCGACTCGCCCGCATGCTTCCAGCCGGGCGCAGCCCCGTGCGCTAGCCGGGTGTCGAACACCGTACGCAGACCGTGGGCATCGAGCCCGCGCAGATCGTGCTCCAGCGCGAGCAGGCCGCCGCACTCGCGGCACGCCGTTACGCACTCGAGCTCGCCATACGCGGCGCCGCATCCAGCGCACTGCAGGCGAGATGTCTGGCAATCGGGCAGGGGCTGCACCAACGGTGGGAGGGGGCACGGGAACGGCGCGAGCAGTCTACCGGGCATGGTGGCGGTCGTCAAGCGTCCCCCGCCGGTGTGCTTGCACCCGACTGGCGCCGACAGCAGGTTCCAGCAGCGCGTGCCCGTCTTCCCCACACTACAGGAGTTCCGCCATGCCCCGCCTGGTCGCCGTTATCGGGATCGTCGCCACGTTCGTCGTCGTCGCGCCCTGCGCGGGCGCGGCACAGGGTGCGGTGGCGGAGCCGCAGCAACCGTTGCTGCTCCAGCGGCCGGCCGTGAGCCGCACGCTGGTGGCGTTCACGTATGGGGGCGACCTGTGGACGGTGCCGCGCGCCGGAGGAGACGCGCGGCGTCTCACGTCGGCGGCGGGAACGGAGACCGACGCCTCCTTTTCTCCCGATGGGTCGCTTATCGCCTTTACGGGAGCGTACGACGGCAACGTGGATGTGTACGTGATCCCGGCCACGGGCGGCGAGCCCACCCGACTCACCTATCATCCGGGCAACAATGTGGCGGTCGGGTGGTCGCCCGACGGAAAGTGGGTGCTCTTCCGCTCCAGTCGCGATGCCGATTCTCCCCGCTACACGCGCCTCTTTCGTGTAGGTGTGGACGGTGGCTTCCCGCAGCCGCTGGACCTCCCCAGCGGCTACGACGCGTCGTATGCCCCCTCGGGCGACCGGCTGGCGTATCTCCCGATCGCGCGCGCGAACGAGATCTGGAAGCGCTATCGCGGCGGTCGCACCACACCGATCTGGATCGTGCGGTTGGCGGACGCGAGCGTCGACAGCATTCCGCGCGCCAACTCCAACGACTTCAACCCCATGTGGGTGGGCGACACGGTCTATTTTCTGTCCGATCGCGATGGAGCGAACCGCCTCTACGCCTACGACACCCGCTCGCACCAGGTGTCGCAGCTCACGCGCGGCAACGGGCTGGACATCAAATCGGCCGCGGCCGGGGCGGGCGCCATCGTGTACGATCAGTTCGGCACGCTGCACGTGTACGACCTGGCCGATCGCTCCGACCGCGTGCTCACCGTGCGCATCGCCGACGACCTGCCGAGCGTGCGCCCGCACTTCGAGCCGGTGGCGAACGCCGTCGCCAGCGCCGGCATCTCGCCCACCGGGCAACGCGCGGTGTTCGGCGCACGCGGCGACGTGCTCACGGTGCCGGCCGAAAAGGGGAGCGTTCGCAACCTGACCAACAGCTCCGGCGCCGCCGACCGCGATCCCGCGTGGTCGCCGGACGGACAATGGATTGCGTACTTCTCGGACCGCGACGGCGAGTACGCCCTGTACCTCAGCGAGCAGCACGGCACCGGGGACGACCGGAAGATCATCCTGTCCGAGCATCCGACGTTCTATTACTCGCCCACGTGGAGCCCGGACAGCCGCAAGATCGCCTACTTCGACAACGCGCTCACGCTGTGGTACACGCCGGTGGCTGGAAAGCCGGTGGCCGTGGACCACGACACGTACGAGACGCCGCAGCACACGTTCGATCCCGTGTGGTCACCCGACAGTCGGTGGCTCGCGTACACCAAACTGCTGCCCAACCATCTGCACGCCGTGATGGTATTCGACGCCACCAACGGCCAACGGCATCAGGTGACCGACGGCATGAGCGACGCGCGCTACCCCGTCTTCGACCGCAACGGCAAGTACCTCTATTTCACGGCGAGCACCGACGCGGGCCCGTCCACGGGCTGGTTGGACATGACGAGCTACGACCGCCCCACCACGCGGAGCGCGTACGTGGTGGTCCTGCGGAAGGATCTGCCGTCTCCGCTGGCGCCGGAGAGTGACGAAGAAAAGCCGGGGGCGGCCGATTCGGCCCGGCGCGCGGCAGGCGGGAATGGCGCCCGGAAGGGTGGGCAGACAGGCGGCCGCGCGGCAGCCGGAGGCGCAGCGCCGGACAGCGCGCCGGCCGTCCGCATCGACTTCAATGGCATCGATCAGCGCATCCTGGCACTCCCCATCCCGGCGCGTGACTACAGCTCCCTGCAGGCGGGTACGACGGGCATGCTCTATCTCGTGGAGGACGCGTTCGTGCCCGTGGATGCGGCAAGCGGGCCACCGTCGCGGACGGTGCACCGGTTCGATCTCTCCAAGCGCAAGACGGACAAACTGCTCGACGGCGTGAGCCTGTTCCAGATGTCGTTCGACGGGCAGCACATGCTCTACCGCCAGGGACGCCGGTGGGCCATCGCGTCCGCGCGCGAGCCGATCAAGCCCGGTGAAGGCACGCTGAACGTGAGCGGCATGGAAGTGCGGGTGGATCCGCGCGCGGAATGGAAGCAGATGTACGACGAGGTGTGGCGCATCGAACGGGATTTCTTCTACGATCCCAACTATCACGGCCTCGATCTCACCGCTGCCAAGCAGCGATATCAGCCGTACCTCGGCACGCTCTCCAGCCGCGGCGACCTCACCTACCTGTTCGACGAGATGCTCGGCGAGCTCACGGTGGGGCATCTGTTCGTGAGCGGCGGCGACAACGGAAGCGACGCGGAGCGCGTGGGCGGTGGGTTGCTGGGCGCCGACTATGCCGTGGAAAGCGGACGCTACCGGTTCACGCGCGTCTACGGCGGAGAAAACTGGAATCCGGAGCTCCGCGCCCCCCTCACTCAACCGGGCGTGAACGTACGCGCGGGAGAGTATCTGCTGGCCGTCGACGGCCGCGACGTGCGTCCTCCGGCCAACCTGTACGGCTTCTTCGAGAACACGGCCGGAAAGCAAGTCACGATTCGCGTGGGCCCCAACCCCGACGGCACCGGTGCGCGCGACGTGGTGGTGGTGCCCGTGGGCAGCGAGGCCGGGCTGCGGAATCTGGCATGGATCGAGCGCAACCGTCGCGCCGTCGACTCCCTGTCCAAAGGCCGGGTGGCCTACGTCTATCTCCCCAACACCGGTGGACAGGGATACACCAACTTCAACCGCTATTACTTCGCGCAGCTCGACCGCGACGGCGCGGTGCTTGACGAACGATTCAACGGCGGTGGCAGCGCGGCCGACTACATGATCGACGTCATGCACCGGCCGCTGTTGAGCTGGTGGGACACGCGCCACGGGCAGGTGTTCGCCACGCCGGTGGCGGCAATCCGTGGGCCCAAGGCAATGATCATCAATCAGTACGCCGGTTCGGGCGGCGACGCGCTCCCGTGGTATTTCCACCAGCAGCAGATCGGGCCGCTGGTGGGAAAGCGAACATGGGGCGGCTTGGTGGGTATCTATGATTATCCCACGCTCATCGACGGCGGATCCGTGACGGCGCCGCGCGTGGCCTTCTTCTCGCCCAAGGGAGAGTGGGACGTCGAGAATCACGGGGTGGCCCCGGACATCGAGGTGGAAATGGAACCCAGCGCATGGCGCGCGGGACACGACCCGCAACTCGAGAAGGCGGTGGCAGTGGTCCTGGACGAGTTGCGCCGCAATCCACCCCCACAACCGCACCTCCCCGCGTACCCCAACTACCACACGGGCACGAGCGGTACACCGTGATGCGCATTCCGGGTTTCGCGTTCCGCACCACGCTTCGCGCCGGGCTTCGCGCCGGCGCCACCGCGTGCGCCGCCGTCTCCATCCTGGGCGCGGGGAGAACGGTAGCCGCACAGGCCACCACGGGGGGTGGCGGGTTGCCTCGTATCGTGACCCGGCCAGCGCCACCGCCCGTGCAACCCACCCCGCCGCTGGGCGTGCCGTTCCGGACGCCAATGCCGCTCGGCCGCTCCGGCCAGCCGCCGGTGGCGCGCGCGTTCCATCGCTTCCACCGGAGATTCATCCCGGGGTTCGCGCTGCTGGGGTTTCCGTTCTTTCTGGACAATGGCGTCCTGCTGTCGGATGAAGCGCCATACGACATGGCGACGTCTCCCGCGCCCATGCGCTCCAAGTTGATCGCCGTGGCTGGCGGAGGGGCCACGCTGGAGGTCACCCCCATCTCCTCCGATAGTGTCCGTCTCACCTATCCCGCCCAAGGCGAGGACGCGCACGACGCGACCTTCTTCGTGGCCGACACGGCCGAGCGCAGGGTGCACGAGGAGAACGTTTCCGCGGCGCCGTTCACTGCGGTGCTGAAGGTGTCGCGCAGCACCGCCTACGTGGGGGTCACGGTGCGGTTCGTGAGCGGGGCCAAGGTCACCACGCTCCTGCCGTTCCTGCCTTCGTCACGCTGAGGGGTCCCTCACGCAGCGGAACGTCAGCGGTGCGGCGGGAGGCTCCGGTCCCAGCCCAGCACGCCGTATTTCTTCAGGATGGCCACGGTCTGCTCAATGGGAAGCGCGTCGACCGTGTGGCCGCGTGACGTGACCGACCGGGCGCGGAGGAGCGAGTTGTAGATCGCCTCTTCGGTGGCCTCGGCGGCAGCCTGGAACAGGGGCGACATGAAATCGTTGGCCACCTCGCGCACCACGTGCACGCTGTCGCCCACGTGACGCTGCGCGCTTTCGGCGCTGGAAAAGGCAATGACGTAATCGCCCGAGCCGTTGGTGAAGCTCGATCCCGTCCGCGCCACGCCCGCGAGCGCGCGCGAGGCCAGGCGCTCCAGATTTCGCGCGTCGAGCGGGGCGTCGGTGGCGACGATCACCATGATGCTTCCGTCGCCGCGATCCCGCGCGTCGGCGCCCGAACGCAACTCGCGCTGGAAGGCATACCGCCCGAGCTCGCGCCCGACGGGCGCGCCGTTCATGGTAAGCACCCCGCCAAAGTTCGTTTGCACGAGCACGCCTACCGTATAGCCGCCCAGCTTCGCGGGGAGCGCGCGCGACGAGGTCCCTATCCCGCCCTTCCAGCCGAAGGCGACCGTCCCCGCGCCCGCGCCTACCGCTCCTTCTTCCACCACGCCCGTGCGCGCGCTCTCGAGCGCGTGCACCACGTGCGCCGGACGGATGGGGCGCGCACGAATGTCATTGAGGAAACCGTCGTTCGTCTCCCCCACCACCGGGTTGATGGAGCGGACATCTTCCATCCCCGGCCGCGCCAGGAGCCAGGCGACCATCGCATCGGCGGCGCGCCATACACAGAGGGTACAGGTGAGCAGGATCGGCGTTTCCAGTTCGCCTAGCTCACGCAGCTGCGTGACGCCGAGCAACTTGCCGAACCCATTGCCCACCACCACCGCCGCCGGCACGCGATCGCGAAAGAGGTTTCCGCCGTGCGGGAGAATGGCGGTCACTCCGGTGTGCACCGAATCGCCCTCGATCACGGTCGTTTGCCCCACCAGGACGCCGGACACGTCGGTGATCGCGTTGAGCGGGCCGGGGGGAAGGATTCCCACCACGAGCCCCACGTCGCGGGCGCGCGGGCGCGCGGGCGAGGGTCGTGCATCTTGCGCGGCGGCAGCGTGCGTCACGAAGAGAGTGAGGATGAGGACCAGGAGAGCAACGCGTGCCGTCGCGTGGCGGGACGCACGTGGGGACGCGTTCGCGGGGCAAGACTCATCCCCGATCGCCGCGGCGTGGACGTCGGATCTCAACGCCTACGCGCGCGCCGACGCGGCCTGGAATGCCGACGTCATCCGCGCGTTCAGCGCCGCGCCCAAACGTCGCGTGATCGCGCCGGGCGTACCGGTTCCCACCGGGAGCCCCTCGAGGCTCGTGACCGGCATGACGTCGGCCGTCGTACCAGCGAGAAAGATCTCGCTCGCCGTCGCCAGCTCGCTCATCGACACCGCGTCCTCGCGCACCGCCAGCCCGGCTTCGCGCGCGAGCTCGAGCACGACCTCGCGCGTGATGCTGTGGAGGATGCGCTGCGTGGCCGGGTGCGTGCGCAGCTCGCCCTGCACGACGGCAAAGACGCTGCTGCGGGAACCCTCGGTCACGGTGCCATCGCGGAGCAACACTGCCTCGAACGCGCCGCGCGCCGCCGCGGCCTGCGCGGCCAGCACGTTGGGCAGCAGGTTCACCGATTTGATGTCGCACCGCGCCCAGCGGAGATCGGGGTGCGTGATGACCTCGACGCCCGCCGCTTGCTCTTCGCGCTTGGGTGTGAACCGGTCCGTGGATACCAGCACCGTGCGCGGGGTGCTGACCGGGGGAAACTGGTGCGCGCGGGGAGCGACGCCGCGCGTCACCTGGATGTAGACCAGCGCGTCCCCCGCCGCGAGGCCGTTGCGCTCAACGAGCTGCTGCGCCACCGAAGGGATGTCGTGCTCGCCCACGACGCCCGAGCCGATGCGCAGCTCGTCCAAACCGGCGCACAGGCGCTTCCAGTGCCGCTCGGGCTCGAACAGCACGCCGCCCGACGCGCGCAGCACTTCGTATACGCCATCGCCGAACAGAAACGCGCGGTCGTTCACCGATACGGTGGCGTGGCGCTCGTCCACCATCTCGCCGTTGAGATAAACGTCCATGGACGGATGATGCGCTTTCGGCACACGATCGGCCAGGGTGCCTCCTGCGCCGGTCCGCTCGTCCATTGAATGACGCCAGGAGACGGCGCATCCGTCTCGACTTCGACGCCCCGTACCATGGGCTGGCGATGCGCATGTCCCGGCACTGCGTGCACCACGCCCGATCGTGAGACTCCCGACCATGACTCTCCCAGAAACATGCGTCTGCACCGCGTGCGGATTCATCGGGCAGGCGGAATACTCGTTCGTAGCCGACCCGGCACGCCGGAGCATCGTGCGCCTGGTGCTGGACTTGCTCCTCTCCATCGCGTGCTGGCTGCTCCCGTGGTTCTTCTCCACGGCTGCCTCGGCTGCGCTTGCGGCGGAAGGCCATGTCGCCCCCGACTGGCCACTGGAACACCGCGTCTGCCCGGCGTGCCAACAGGCCGACACGCTGATCCCGCTCGGCACGCCGCTGGCGCTCGAGTATATCAAGTACTCACAGCACCGGTCGGCGGCCATGGCGCAGCGGCCCGTCGTCAGCCCACACCCTCAGCCGCTGCCGCCGATCACGCTCCACTCTGCTGGAGTGATTCCAGCACCCGCACCAACCGGGAGCGCACCTCCTCCGCCACCGGCCGGATCGCGTCGTTCCCGGTGAGCTCGAGCGCGGGCACCGGGTCCATGGCCGCCACCACGCTTCGCCCGGGCTCGTCGTCCGCGTAGACGATGACGTTGCACGGCAGGAGCAATCCAATGTCCCGCTCCGCCGTGAGCGCCTGGTACGCGAGCGGCGGGTTGCACGCTCCCAGAATGACGTAGGGCCGGAACGACACGTCGAGTTTCTTCTTCAATGTGGCGGCGACGTCGATCTCCGACAGCACCCCGAACCCCTCTTCCGCCAGTGCATCCCACGTGCGCTGCACCGCCACGTCGTACGGGAGCGGCACGGTGACGCGCATCCCGTAGCGTAGTTGTTGTCCGACCATATCGACCTCCGGAGCGTTGACTGCATCTCGATTGCCGGCACGGCGCCGACGGCTTATATTACTGCATCGTTATATACGGCCGCACGGCCGTTCGTGCATGGCCCGCACCAGGAGGAGCCTTCATCGTGGCACAGCGTACACTCACCCCGCAGATCCTCGCCCTGGTCGCGCAGCGGTTCAAGGTGCTGGCGGAGCCCGCCCGACTGGAGATCCTCAACCGGCTCCGGGAGGGCGAACGGACCGTGTCGGAGATCGTGGACGCCACCGGCCTGGGACAGGCCAACGTCTCCAAGCACCTCCAGCTGCTGCACGCGCTGGGCTTCGTGGCACGGCGCAAGGACGGGCTGTACGTCTACTACGCCCTGGCTGACCGCCAGGTCTTTCAGCTCTGCGACATCATGTGCAAGCGGCTGGACGCTGAGCTGGACTCGCGTCGCCGCGCGCTCGTTTCGTAGCACGCGCGCCTCGCTGCGCGCCCATGGTCCCGCCCCCGTCGCGTGTGTCAGCTCCCCGCGCGTGCGTGTGCGGCATCGCGGCGCGTGCACCCGGGGAATCCTGCCTGCGCCAGCAGCCGCTCGAGCGGGCAGAAGCCGGTCACGCTGGACTGCAGCAGGTTCAGTCCCACGAACGCCGTGAACAGCAGCCAGGCGGGGTGCACCCAGTACCCCAACGCCAGGGACAGCAGCACGAACACGCCGGCAAAGCGACGAATGATGGCTTCGTTGCACATGGTTCTCATCCCTCCAGTAGTCGACGCGGCGCGCGCAGCGGGCGCGCGCCTCGCCACAGTCTAGAAAAACGTCTCCGATGGAAGCACCGCGACGTGCAGCCGCTCGCCAGGGGGCAGGTGCTCCGACGCGTCGCGCAGCGTCCGCACCAACTCGTCCGACGTGGGCGACGGCACGATGCTCACGAAGAGCGTCGAGTCTCCGGGCCACGCCCGCGATCCATCGCGCCGCCCGGTTCGCCCCACGCCGTGCGCGTTCCGGAATTCGGTGTAGCCGGCCGTGTGGTGCCGATCAAGCAGGGACGAGATCCGCTGCGGTTCGCTCCCGCTGTAGACCACCATCAGCATCTTCATCGAACGGCTCCAGGATTGGCCCCGCGGCCGGTTGCCGGCGGCGCAGCTCCCAGTAAAGGATGGGGACCACGACCATTGTGAGCAGTGTCGCCACCACGGCGCCGCTCATGAGCGCGACGGCCAGTCCCTGAAAGATCGGGTCGAGCACCATCACGAGCCCGCCGACTACTACCGCGGCCGCCGTGAGCGCGATCGGGCGGAACCGCACCGATCCCGCCTCCAGGACCGCCTCGCGCAGCGACATCCCGCGCTCCTCGGCCAGGCGGATGAAGTCCACCAGCAGGATCGAGTTGCGCACGATGATCCCCGCCAGTGCGATCATCCCGATCATCGACGTCGCCGTGAAGAACGCACCCGTGATGGCGTGCCCGGGCAGAATGCCAATCAGCGTGAGCGGGATAGGCGCCATGATCACCAGCGGGACGGTGAACGACTGGAACCATCCCACCACGAGCACGTAGATCAGCAGCAGCACCACGGCGAACGCCAGCCCCAGGTCGCGAAAGACCTCGATCGTCACCTGCCATTCGCCATCCCACTTGATGGCGGTCTCGGTGAGTCGTGCCGGCTGAACGGCGTTGTAGCGGCCGATCCGGGCGCCGCCGACGCGGACGGAGTCCAGCCGCGCGTTCATGGCCATGATCGCGTACACGGGCGACTCGATGGCACCCGCCACATCTCCGGTGACGTAGATGGCGGGCCGGAGATCTTTGCGCACCCGGGATGATTCCCGCGTGCCGGAGAGCACGCGGACGAAGCGCGCGAGCGGTTGGGGACCACTCGCCGTAGCGACGGGCACCGCGAGCAAGGCACCCACCGACGAGCGCTCGTCGAGCGGCAGGCGGGGGACGATGGCCATCCCTTCGCGCGCGGTCGCCGAGCTCGCGATGCCCGCCGCGCTGCCGGAGAGCGCGAGATACAGCGTGCGCGTGATCTGCTCCACGCTCGCCCCCGCCGCCGCGGCGCGCACGCGGTCCACCTGGAACGTGAGCTTGGCCTGCGGCGCCTCCACGGTCCAATCCACGTCCACCACGCCCGGCGTGGTCTCGAACACGTGCTGCACCGCCCGTGCGGCCGCCAGCCGCGTGGAGTCGTCGGCCGCGTACACTTCGGCTACGAGCGTGGAGAGCACCGGCGGCCCCGGGGGAATCTCCGCGACCTTGGCCGACGCGTGGTAGCGTCGCGCGATCACGTCGATGCCCGGGCGAACGGCCACCGCGATGGCGTGGCTCTGGCGTGAGCGCTCGTGCTTGGGCACGAGATTCACCTGCACGTCGGCCACGGTGGGACCGCTGCGCATGAAATAGTGCCGCACCAGCCCGTTGAAGTTGAACGGCGCCGCCGTCCCCGCATACACTTCGGTGCTCCAGACTTCCGGCACATGGCGAAGGTACGCGGCGATTTCCTCTCCCAGCGCGTTCGTGGTCTCGAGCGTCGTCCCTTCGGGGAGATCGAGCACCACCTGGAATTCACTCTTGTTGTCGAACGGGAGCATCTTGACCTTGACCGCCTTCACCAGCAGAAGCGCCATGGACGCGACCAGCAGCGCCACCACGCCTCCGTAGAAGCCAAAGCGGCGCGCGCGGCTGTCCATGAGCGGCGTCATGATGGCGGCGTAGAGGCGCGAGACATCGCGGCGTTCCCTGCGGTGGCCAGCCCGATCGTGGTGCGATGCGGCGCTCGCCGACGGCGCCGCGCGCACATGCCCCCGGAGCAGGCGATACGCCAGATAGGGCGTGACGATGAACGCCACGGCGAGCGATGCCAGCATGGCCACCGACGCACCCACCGGAATCGGACGCATGTACGGTCCCATGAGCCCGCTCACGAACGCCATGGGGAGAATGGCCGCGATCACCGTGAAGGTGGCCAGGATGGTGGGATTCCCCACTTCGTCCACGGCTTCCACCGCCGCCATCTCCGGCGTGCGGTCGCGCCGTTGCAGGTGCCGGTAAATGTTCTCCACCACCACGATGGCATCGTCCACCAGGATGCCGATCGAAAAAATGAGCGCGAACAGGGTGATGCGGTTGAGCGTATAGCCCATCGCGTAGTACACGAAGAGCGTGAGGGAGAGCGTGACGGGGACGGCCACCAGCACCACCACCGCCTCGCGCCAGCCGAGAAAGAGTCCGATGAGCACCGTGACCGAGAGCGTCGCGATGGCGAGATGGAGAATGAGCTCGCGCGCCTTCTCGCCGGCCGTTTCGCCGTAGTCCCGCGTGACGTCCCATCGAACGTCGGCGGGCAGCAGCCGGCCCCGCGCCGCGTCCACGCGCTGGAGAACCGCCTTCGTCACGGCGGTTGCATTCGCCCCCTTGCGCTTGGCGATCGCGATGGTGACGGCACTCTCCGACGCGCCGGTGCGACCCTGGTGCGACACGTACGTGGTGGTCTCGCCGTAGCCCTCCACCACGTTCGCCACGTTGCGCAGGTATACGGGAACGCCGCCGCGCACCCCAACCACCACGCTCCCCACCTCCGGTGCCGTCGCGAGCGGCGCTCCCACATCCACCGCGTATACCTCGCCCCCGCTCACCAGCTCGCCCGCCTGCAGACGCGCATTGGCGCTCGCGAGCGCCAGCGCCACCTCGCCCGGGGTGATCCCGCTCGCCGAGAGCCGCGCGGGATCGAGCGTCACACGGATCTGCCTGGGCTGACCGCCGACCACGAACGTCTCCGCCACGTCGGCGACGGTCCGGATCTCGTCCTCCAGATGCACCGCCATCTGCCGGAGCGTGTTGGCATCGTACTGCGACGCGTGCAGGGTGAGCGCGAGCACCGGCACGTCGTCGATGGAGTGTGGCTTCACGAGCGGTGGGAGCGCGCCCGCGGGCAGCCGATCCGCGGCGGCGGCCAGCGTGGCGTGAACGCGCGTGACGCTGCGCTCCTGATCCTCGCCCACACGGAAGCGGACCGTCACCATCGCGTAGCCGTGGCCGGAGACGGTGTACACGTGATCCACCCCGGGCAGCTCGAGCATCCGTTGTTCAATGGGACGGGCGAGCAGATTCTCCGCCTCGCGCGGGGAGGCGCCCGGCATCATCGCGATCACGTCGATCATCGGGACGGAGATCTGCGGCTCCTCCTCGCGCGGCGTGGCGAGCACACCCAGCACACCCACCGCGAGCGCGGCCACGGCCACGAGCGGTGTGAGGCGCGACTGAAGGAACGCGCGCGCGATGCGACCCGAGATACCCATCGTCATGCCCCCGAGCGCACCGGAGGCGACGGCGAAGGCGCCACGCCCGGTACGACCACCGTGTCCGCGGCACGCAGTCCGCCCGTGATTTCCACCATCTCGCCCACGGTCTGGCCCAGCCGCACCCAGCGGGTGACATCGCCGTCCGCGGTGCGCAGCGTGACGCCGGTGAGATCGCCCTGTTGCAGGACGGCGCGCGCCGGCACCAACAGCGCCCGGCGCGCCGGCTGCGGGATGCGCAGCGTGGCCGCGCTCCCGGGAAGCACCGCGCCCGCGGCGTTGTTCACGATCGCGTTCACCGTCGACAGATTTCCCGCCGCAGCAGGCACGATCCCCTCCACCGTGGCCGTCGTAGCGCGCCCCTCGATCGTCACGTCAATGCGCTGTCCGCGCCTGAGAGTGGCGGCGAACTCCGGCGTGGTGGTGGCCGAGATCCGGAGGCGGCGATCGTCCTGCACGGTGACCAGCGGGGCACCGGGGGCGGCGAAAGCGCCCGGATCCACGAACCGGCGCGTGACCGTACCGTCGAACGGCGCGCGTACCACGGCGTAGCCCATGGCGGACTGCGCCTCGTCCATGGCCCCGCGTGCAGCGCGCACCCCCGCCTCCGCGCGCGCCAGGCCGGTCTCGGCCGCATCGAGCTGCGCGCGCGGGGCGGCGCTGTCGGCGTAGAGCGCGCGCATGCGGCGCGCGTGGAGGAGTGCCTCATCACGCACGGCGGCCGCTTCCGCCATCCCCGCCTGCGCCTGCGCCTGCTTCGCCGCAATGTCGTGCGCGTCGATGCGCACCAACGGCTGCCCCGCGCGCACCGCGTCGCCCTCCTGCACGAGCACGTCGAGCACGGTGCCCATGAGCTTCGTGCCGAGTGTCGCCGCGCGCACCGGCTGCGCGGTGCCCGCAGCGTCGAACGTGCCCTGCACCGCGGTGTCCAGTACCGGCACGGCCACACCGGCAACGCGTTCGACGGCGTGCGGAGTTGTCTCGGGCGCGGACGCCGTGCACGACGCCACAACGAGCCAGATCGCGGCGGCAGCCGCCGCGCCGGTGCGCCGACGTGTGATGACACCTCCTCCCATACCGGTGCTCCGGATGCGCGTGCTCATGGATGTCCTCCCTTTGCGGATTCGAGGCGTTGCGCCACGTCGCCCTGGCCGTCCAACGCGGTGAGCGCACCCGGATCACGGCCCAACGCCCGCAGGCGCTCCGCTCCGGCCACGACGGCCGTCCATTGCGCCTGCGAGAGTGCGAGTGCGCTGCGCGTCTCCACCGCTTGCGCATCGAGCAGCTCGGTGATGGTGGCCAATCCTCCGTCGTACTTGCGCCCCACGATGCGGTGCGCCTCCGCGCTCTGCGTGGCGCCCTGCTCGGCCAAGTCGAGCCGCACCAGGGCGACGACGAGCGCGATGCGCGTCTGCTCGAGCTCGAGTTGCGCGGTGGCCCTGGCGGCTTCCGCGCCAGCCGCCGCTGCGCTGGCACGCCCACCGGCCGCCTGGACGTCTGCCCACTCGCGCGCCCCGGCAAACGGACTCCACGAGGCCATGATCCCCACCGTCCAGTTCCGCTCGCCGGCGTAGATGTCGGCCGCCGAATTCCAGTCGTAGCGCGCGAACGAGTTGATGCGGGGCACGTAGCCCGACCGCGCGCGCGCCTCGTCGGCGCGCGCCGCGTCGAGTTGTCGCGTGGCGGCGAGCACGTCGGCGCGCGGGCGCGCCAGGAGCGCCGCCGTATCGGCCGAGAGCACGGCGCGGATGCGGTCGCCGGCCGGAAGGTTGGCGGGCGGTTGGAGCGCGGCCGCACCCTCGCCCTCCCGCACGCCGAGGAGCACAGCCAGCTGTCGCAACGCCATCGTGCTCCCTCCTTCCGCTTCGGCCAGTTGCGCGTCCACCTCTCCCGCCCGGACCGAGGCGAGCAGTGCATCGGAACGGGTGGCGAGCCCCTGGCGCACCATGGCGGCGGCCTGCGCCACGTGGGCGTGCGCCGCGCGGGCGGCAGCCTGGAGCGTGCGCGCGCGCGCCGCCGCGAGCACGGCGCCATAGTAGGCGCGTACGACATCCACCCGCGTCGTGATCCGCGTCCATTCCTCCCCAGCGCGGCTGGCGGCGGCGGCGTCCAGCGCCGCGCGGCGTCCGGTCCACGCGTCGGCGTTGAACAGCGGCTGCTCCACCACAATGCCGCCGGTGTAGTTGCCCGCCGCCCCGGGGTGATTGAGGCGCTGCGGATCGAAGTTCGCCTCGGTGATCGTGCGCTGGCGGAGCGTGGTGCCGAAGACGCCGATGGGGTCGGTTGTCCGGATATAGCCCGCCTCGAAGCGCACGGTGGGGAGGATGCCCGCCAGCGCGCCCAGCGGTTCCGCGGCGCTCGCGCGCGCCGAGCCGGCGGCGATCCGATTGGGATACGCCGTGCGATCGGCCTGTCGCAGGGCCTCGCCGAGCGACAGTTGCGCGCCGGCGGCGCGGGGGACCGCGCCCGCCGCGCCTAAGGAGATCCCGACTGCCAGCATGATCGATCGCATCGTCGTCCAGAGCGGAAGGGTGACTACGTAGTATATGAGTATATAGTTATATATTCTCTGTGTCAACCCGCCATGCCGGGAGACGGAAGCCGAGCGCGGCCCACGGAGGGCGCCGACCCGCATGTCCAACGTGCCCGATCGCCACGCGGCGCGCTGTCGGAGAATCCTCCACGGCGTGTGAGGCTGCGTCCGGTTGTCGTGTCCCGTCGGGCAGACGACCGTAGTGGTAGCACCGGAGGTGCTCATGACACATCATCGGCGTTTCCGCGGAGTCCGTGGGCCCAGTATCTGGGTCCTTGCTATACTGGTCGTGGGGGTCGCCGCGTGCGCGGGCGACAGCACCGCTCCGCCAGGCCCTGCCACCACGGCGCTCCTCTCCATCGCGCCACAGGGGGGCGCGGTGCAGGTCGCCACTACTACGAACGTGACGCTCACCTTCAATCAACCCATGATGCCCGGAATGGAGACCTACGTCTCGTTGCATCGGGGCATGGTGAGCGGGCCCGCGGTGCCGATGAGCGCCGCGTGGTCACCCGATCGCACGCAGTGCGTGCTCACACCCACCGTGCCGCTGGACCATCACACCGCGTACGCGCTTCACGTAGGCGGGGGGATGCGTGATGGCAACGGCAACGCGATCGACATGAGCCGAATGCGCGGCATGGGAGGACAGCCCGCCACCGGCGGGATGATGGGCGGCATGCCCGGCGAGATGGGCCCCGGCTGGCAGGGCGGCAGCGGCGGATACGGGATGGTGTTCACCTTCACCACCGACTGAGATCTGCGGAGGACGCAGCCTGCGGTCGACCAGCTGAACACCATCTTTTCTTGAACCTCGTGCTTGCACTGGGGCGCGTCTCAACGCGCCCCCTTGCGCGATCCGCGTCCCCCCGCAAAGGTTGCCCCTTCCGCCTCAAGGAGGCAGAATGGCCGAATCACCGCCGCCCCGTCGAGCGCCAGAATCGACCATCGCCGCGGGCGCGCAGGCCTCCTCCGCCGACGCTCCTACGGCAGCAACCGCGGTCCCGCCGAGCGCCTCCACGCCCAGGCGCGCGGTCTTCCTCGTGGGAGGCGGTCTCGGGCTCGTGGTGCTCACGCTTGTGTCCTACGGAGCTGCGCTGGCCGCTCTGGCCGGCATGGGTGTCGCCGCACTGCTCCAGCGACGGCGCGGACGACGCTATACGTTGCTCGCGGGGTGGACCGGGGCCGTCTCCGGCGTTGCAGTCGTCGCGCTCATCGCCTCCGCGGCGTTGGTGGTCAAAGCGCCGCGCGCCTCGTTCACGCGCGCGTTCGACAGCGTCGCGTCGAGAGCGGGCACGCGGCCGCCACACCATCTCCCCGGTATTCTGCAGCGGATGCAGCCGCCCGCGCAGAACGACTCGGCCATGCAGGCCAGCATCCGATCCATGACCCGGTCGCATGCCTTCTTGTGGTTCTCCATGGTGTTCGGGCTCATGGCCATCGTCGGCCTGCTCGCCGCCCTCATCGGAACGCCCACGTGGGGGCTCGTCACGCTGATCGGGTTCGGCCTGCACGGCCGCTGGCCCCCCGGCTCCGGAGGCTAGCGGTGGACGACCTCGGGGGGCTCTCACGCACGGGACCAACGGAGCGGCTCTTGGAGTAGCATCGAGCGCCCACCCAGTCCCCCGCTGCGGTGGCACGTTGAGCTTGCTATAGTTCTCCGGCGCGTGCCGCGCTCGTGCACGAGTGGGCCGGGGAGTCTGGTGACCGGAGTGTGGACAATGGAAACACTGGTCGAGTGGCGGCGCTATCCGGGGGATCTGGGCCCCGAAGGTGCGTTGCGGCCGCTGATTCTGGAGTCGTGGCGCAGGAGTCGCGCGGCCGGCGTGAATCCCAAGCCCGCCCGCGTCGTGCTGCGACGCGTGGACGACGATGATCTATCGCGCCGCCTCGCCCACAACGCGGACCTCCTGGCAGTCGCACGGCCGCACATCGAGTGGCTGTCCGCCGCGCTCGCCACGCAGCGGCACGTGGTCTACCTGGTGGATCGGGACGGCATCATCCTGTACTCCAGCGGAACCGACCGCGAGGGCATGTCGTGGCTCGGCCTGACCCCCGGCCACGACTGGTCCGAGACGATGATGGGCACCAACGGCGCCGGAACCGCCCTGGCCGTGGGCGAGCCGGTGTCGGTGAGAGGGAAAGAACACTACATAGAGACCTTTGCCGGCGTCTGGTGCACCGGTGCGCCGATTCGCGGCGCCGAGGGCGAGCTGCTGGGCGCCCTCGACGTCAGCACCACGGTGCAGGATGGCAGCGCCGAGCGGCTGCTCGCCGTGGCCCACACGTCGTATACGGTGGGACAGGAGTTGACACAACGTGTTTCGCTCCAGCGCACCGGGTACGAGCTGGACCGTGAACGTCATCTCACCGAGGCGCTCCGCCGGAGCCAGCTCCAACTGCGCGCGCTCGTCGATTCCAACGTTTTGGCCGTCGCGGTGGCGGGCGAAGCAGGCGTGGACGAAGCCAACGATGAGTTCCTCCGGCTGGCCGGCATCACGCGCGCCGAATTCGAGGAGCACGGCATCGACTGGCGCACCATCACGCCGCCGGAGCACCTGCCCAAAGACGTCGAGGCCATGCGCGAGGTGATGGAGCGCGGCGCGTGCACCATGTTCGAGAAGGAATTCGAGCGGCACGACGGTACGCGCGTCCCCGTCCTGGTGGGCGCCGCGCGGCTCGAGCAGGAGCCACTGCGCTGGATCGCCTTCGCGCTCGATCTCACCGGTCAGCGCTACGCGCAGCGCCGGCTGCGACTGTTGCAAGAGCTCACGGCGGCCCTCGGCTCTGCCATCACGCAGGATGAAGTCGCGGACGTCGTCGTCTCGCGCGTGCTCGACGTGCTCGGCGCCGATGGCGGGTCGCTGCTCGTCCGCGACCCGGGCGGAGAGAGCTGCCGCATCGTGCGCGGCCTTGGCTACGACGAGGAAGCAAATCGCCAGTGGGTGGGGCGGCCGATCCCGCTCTCCGCCCCGATGCCGGTCACCGATCCCTTCCGAACGGGAATGCCCGTCGAGCTCGAGTCACTGGACGACTGGCGCGCGCGATACCCTGATGTCGCGGTGTTTCACGAAAGCCAAGGATTCCAGGGGCTCACCGTTGTTCCTTGCATGCTGGACGGACGCGCTCTGGGTGCACTCGCGCTGAGCTTCCGCTCCCCGCACCTGCTCACCGAGGATGAACACGCCATGGCCACCGCGCTCGCGCAGCAGTGCGCGCAGGCGCTGGAGCGGGCGCGGCTGTACGAGGACGCGCAGCGGGCGCGCACGGATGCGGAAGCGGCGAGCCGCGCCAAGAGCGAGCTGTTGAGCGTCGTGAGTCACGAGCTGCGCACGCCGCTCAACGCCATTTCCGGCTACGCGCAGCTCATGCAGATGGGGATCCCGGACGCCGCCACGCCGGCGCAGGAAGAGCTATCTCTCGCGTATCGTGCTGGCGCAACGCCACCTTCTCTCGCTCGTGAACAACGTGCTCAACCTGGCGCGCGTGGAAGCGGGACGCGTGGACTACGAGCTCCAGGACATAGCGGTGCACGAGCTGTGGAGCGGGGTGGAGCCACTCGTGGCGCCGCAGCTCCGCGCCAAGGGGCTGGGCTATCAGGTAGTGGCGTGCGACCCCCACGTCGCGGTCCGCGCCGATCGGGAGAAGGCGCTGCAGGTGTTGCTCAATCTCGTCACCAACGCCATCAAGTTCACCGAGCGGGGTGGCCACATCACGCTCGACACGGAGGTGCGCGACGGGGGCGTAGCGCTCCACGTGCGCGACACGGGCATCGGCATCCCCGCGGAGAAGCTCGCCACCGTGTTCGAGCCGTTCGTGCAGGGCGATCCCGGTCGTGCGCGCGGGGGCGAAGGGGTGGGACTCGGCCTCGCCATCAGCCGTCAGCTCGCGCGCGGCATGGGCGGCGAGCTCACCGCCGAGAGCGAGCCCTGCGCCGGATCGGCGTTCACGCTCGAGTTGCCGCGGGTAGGGTGAGCGGGGGGCGGGCGGGCGGCTTTCCTGATCCAGAGGCCGAAGACCTGTATAATCAAGGTTCGATTTCGTCCTTTCTGAGGGCCGTGGAAGCGCGGGGCCGGTGAAGCAGGCTTTCCCGGCGTCCAAGTGGGCGGTGGGCCACGAGCCGCAAGAGGCAAATCGGGACCGACCGCGCGCACTATGCACGTCATGCTGTCGGTCGATCCTGGGTGCCAACACTTTGAGTGAACGCCGCAACGAAAGGGTACTGCGGTTCGCAAGTGCGGACGTAGATTGACTTATATATGAGTACCCCTGTGTTGTCGCCACCGGCCGTCGAAAGCCTTCCCGATTTTGTTGACTTCGTGCGGCTGCATGCCGCCCGCAATCTGCCATCCGTCCGAAGGGCGGCGCTGGGGCAGTTCTTTACTCCGACACCCGTCGCGCAACTCATGGCCTCGCTCAGTCGGCCGAGGCCCGGCTGTGTTCGAGTGCTCGACCCGGGCGCGGGTGTTGGCTCCCTGACTGCCGCTTGGGTCGACAACGCGTGCAATAGCCCGTCTCCGCCCGAGCGGATTGAAATCACGGCGTATGAACTAGACGAAGCGCTGGTACCAGCTCTCCGTTCGGTGCTCCAACATTGCCGAGAGCACTGCCTAGAGCGTGGCGTTGAAGTGATTTTCGACATTCGCCAGGAAGATTTCATTCGGGCTGCGGTGGGCTCGTTGAATGGTGGGCTATTTGGGACGTCATGGCCGTACTTTGACGCAGTCATTCTCAATCCGCCGTATAGGAAATTCCGAACAGATTCGCCAGAGCGCGCACTGCTGCGGGAGGTCGGAGTAGAAACCAGCAACCTGTATACGGCCTTCGTTGCGCTGGCTCTACGCAGCCTCACTGATGGCGGGGAGCTCATCGCCATCACGCCGCGCTCATTCTGCAACGGACCGTACTTCACGCCGTTCCGTCATGACCTCCTACGATTAGGCAGTCTCACGCACGTCCATGTATTCGACTCGCGGAGCACTGCCTTCGGTGAGGACGACGTGTTGCAAGAGAATGTCGTCTTTCGGGTCGAGCGTAGTCGTACTCAGACCAGTCGCGTTCAAATCGAATGGAGTGCATCGGGCGAACTGCAAGACACGGAGCGTCGGGAAGTTCCATTCTCCCAGGTCGTGCGTTCGGGCGATGCCGACGCCTTCATCCATATCGCGCCGGACGAGTGGGATTCTCGCATCGCCAGCCTAGTCCGGGCCCTTCGTGGGAGCCTCGAGAAGCTTGGGCTGCGTGTTTCCACGGGACGCGTGGTGGATTTTCGAGTGAAAGACTTTCTGCGAGCCGAGCCGCAAGCGGACAGCGTTCCACTGATCTATCCGACACATTTCGCGAGCGGCGGTATTGCTTGGCCCAAGCACGGTACGAAGAAGGCGAACGCACTCATTCGCGCACCCGAAACAGAAGCGCTGTTGAACCCGACTGGGACATACGTGCTCGTAAGACGCTTTACTTCAAAGGAGGAACGGCGCCGTATCGTCGCCTCGATTTTCGAGCCCGACGCCGCGCGGGGCGAGTTCGTGGCATTTGAGAATCATCTCAACTACTTTCACTGCCAGGGGCGCGGGCTCAGCCGTAAAATCGCAATTGGTCTCGCTGCGTATCTCAACTCAACGCTGCTGGATTCATACTTTCGCCAGTTCAATGGCCATACCCAGGTCAACGCCACCGACTTGCGAAAGCTGCCGTATCCAACCGCTGAGCAACTCGAAAGGATATCCGGGCGGATCCTTGATGGTGCGGACCAATTCGACTTGGACGAGATCGTAGAAGGGGAGCTCATCGACTTGCCCGCGAAACCACGCAAGAACACGGCGGCGCAGCGCCGGATCGGCGAAGCAATTGCGGTCCTCAAGGCTCTTGGCTTGCCCAGGGAGCAGACCAACGAACGTGCTGCACTCACGCTGCTAGCGTTGTTGGATCTCAAGCCTAAGGACTCTTGGGAGGCCGTGAGTAGCCCGCTGTGCGGCGTAACGCCGATCATGGAATTTGCGGCAAGACAATACGGGAAACAGTGGAAGCCGAACACGCGCGAGACAGTTCGTCGCTTCACGCTGCACCAGTTCCAGGAGGCAGGACTGGTCGTTCCAAACCCCGACAAGCCGGAGCGCCCCGTCAACAGTCCCGCATACTGTTACCAGGTGCCCGACGCCGCGCTCCATGTGCTGCGCTCATATGGGACGCCTGAATGGGACAGCCGCCTGCGCCAATATCTCGCATCCGTGACGACGCTCGCTGCACAGTATGCGGGCGAGCGCGAGATGAGGCGCATTCCGCTGCGCATTCGCGAGGATTTGGAGATTTCCCTGTCGCCCGGGGGCCAGAACAAGTTGATTCGAGAGATTGTACAGGAGTTTTGCCCGCGTTTCACACCCGGCGCGAAAGCAGTGTACATCGGCGACGCCGCGGCGAAATGGGGCTACTTCAATGAAGCGGCGCTGAGCGCACTAGGCGTCACGGTTGGTGAGCACGGAAAGATGCCGGACGTTGTGGTCCATTTTACCGAGAAAGGGTGGCTCGTTCTCATCGAAGCAGTGACGAGCCACGGACCAGTTAACGCGAAGCGGCACAACGAACTGAAGAAGCTCTTCAGTTCCTCGTCGGCCCCGCTGGTCTTCGTCACTGCGTTTCACGACCGCCAAGCATTGAACAGGTACATGGGCGAGATTGCGTGGGAAACGGAAGTTTGGGTCGCCGACGCGCCCACACACATGATTCATTTCAACGGGGAGCGGTTCCTCGGGCCGTACGACTAATCTTCCATCTCGCTCCCACCCATAGCATCAGCACCAAAGAGCCCGACATCGCCTCAAAGCGAAGTCGGGCTCTTAGTTGCCCCTCCTGGGCTCGAACCAGGACTCTCCTGATCCAGAGTCAGGCGTGTTGCCAGTTACACCAAGGGGCAGTGCGCTCGATTGTCCTGCCCCCGCTCGCGCCGGCGCAGATCTGAAATTTACCGCCCCCACCCCCGTTCCATCAAGCCGCCGAGTTCCCGCCGGCCCGCTTCTCGCCATTGGAAGGCTCCGTACACACGGCGAGATTGCGATCTGTGCTCACCATACGAGAAAATCGCCAGAGGGTAACGGGGCGGCGGTTGGACGAACAGAGCGCCGGGCGCGGGGTGATGCCCGCCGCCGCGCGGCTTTGGCTCTCCGCACGCCGGCACCGTCGCGCCACCCCCCGCGCCACCCTCCGCTTCCCCGCCCTCCTCGCCCTCGCGCTCCTCGTGGCTGCGCAGTGGGGCTGCGGCGATGCCGCGCGCGCGATGGGCGCCACGCCCGCCGCGGCACGCACCAACGCGGGGAGCTTCTTCGGCGCGCTCGCGGCGCGCTTTGGGCCGGCGCGGCTCGAGCAGCACTACGCCGCGGTGCGAAACAAGATCGCGGGGCATGCGCTCATCCCGTCGCCGCTATGGGGCGACCGCTCGGTGTGGACGTCGTCCAGCGCGAACGCGCGCGAGCTGGTGATCGAAGGGCACCCGGCGCCGGGCGCGTACTTCCTCTACATCAATCCCGCCGCGCCGCCGCCGGATGGCGCGGCCGAGTATCGCCGCACCACGCGCCTGCATCGCGTGAGCGAGGACGTGTACGAGTGGCAGGTGCACGATGAGCTGGCCGTCGGCACCGTGGACGCCGACGACCTGGACCACGCGCTCAGCGCGCTGTACCAGAGCGCCGGAGCCGCGTCCGCGGCGACCGTCCGCGAGAGCTACCGCCGCGTGCTCCCGCGCACCACGGCCGTGCTGGGCGAGCTGTACTCGCTCCAGGACATCGCGCTGAAGCCAGCCTCCGGCGGCGCCACCGATGTCTCGCTGGTCGTGCGGATGCATCCGCGAGGGGTGGCCGAGAGCGCGCCCGATTACGCCAGGTTCCTGGAAAAGTACGTGAAGCCGGCCGTGGTCCACCTGGTGGTGTCGGACGCAACGGGCGCAACGTGGTGGGAGATGCGCGGCGACGACATGCGCTTCACCGCGCATCTCCGCGTGAAGGACGGCCACCTGGTGCCGCTCGATGGCGCGCCGCGCGAGATGCCGCGCGACCTCACGGTGACGGCCGACCTCACCACCAAGTTCGGACTGTTTACGGTGGGCGTGCACCATCTGGTGGGACACGTCACCCGTCCGGCGGCGCCGCACCAGCTCGCCTTCGAGGTGCGCTTCACGAAGGAACCCGACTGGGTGCTCCCGCCGCTGGCCGAAACGCTGCTCAACGCGCCGCTGCAGCGTCCGTTTGCCGGCGACGGGCTGCCGCTGCGTTACGTGCTGCGCGACGGCGCCGGCGCCGATGCGCTCACCGTGGTCCGCCGCGACTACGACATCACGGTGGAGGAGAGCGCGATTGTCCGCTGGCTGGGAAAACTGGGAGGCGGGGCGGTGAGCGAGTTCCGCCAGGCCGCCGAGTCGCAGTCCGACCGCTACACGCAGCGCGTGCTGCAGGCCTTGCAGGCAGACGTGTTGAGCGCGCTCGACGGCACGGCGGTGAGCGGGACGGCGGGGGACGGCCCGTAGAAAAGAGAAACGCCGCGAGAACACTCGCGGCGCGGTATCCGGTGCTCGGTCAGCGATCGTGGTTCGACCTGCTGTGAGCGATCTGCTGTTGGGCTTGGTGACGGTGTTCGGTCACCGGCCTCCTGCCATCTCTCTCGACCACCGGCGCTCTGGTGTTGCTCCCGCGTGGGCGTGCCACGCGCGCCGTCATTGGAACTCTCCGTCCTACCGAACGGCGGCGGGCAACTGCCCTACGCAGGTCGCGGGTCGCGACGCCTCGCCATTGGAACTCTCCGTCCTACCGCGCGAGGGTGCGAACCCAGGAACTTCGGGCGCAACCTGACGAGCAGGTTGCATGCCATCCAGAGCTGAAGGTGGAGCTGAGGGGGATCGAACCCCTGACCTCTGCAGTGCGATTGCAGCGCTCTCCCAGCTGAGCTACAGCCCCGAGCCCGGGCGGCGCCAACTGGCTGCCGCAGCGGGTCTTACGCAAAGACCCCGCGAGTATCGCGGGGCCGCGTACGTACGTCTGTAGCTTAACCTCCACAGCGGTCGAGCGCAAGCCCGAACAAGGACGCCCGTGTAGCGGGGGCGTCACGGACGCAACGAGGCAACACCCTGCCGCAACCGGGCGACACCCGGGCACGCCGTTCAATGCGCGCTCGCGAGGCATCATGGCGGTTCCTGCGCGAGGCGCTCCTGGCGCCTCCACGCGCGCGCGGCGCGGGGCGGCTGTCACGCGACGCGCAGGCACTGTCACATGGCGCAACACGCGTTGCAGCCGCCGGGAGATGCCCGTCATTCCCGTGGAGGTCGTGCGATGCATCGCAAACGCCGGTGCGCCGCCACCTCCGCATCCGCGGCGCACCACGGGCGCATCAGGAGCGCATCACGCGCGCCGCTCGCATGCAACTCGAGAACGCATACTACCCGCAATGGCCGATACCGACGTCGAACTGAACCTGTCTCTCCTGGCGGCTCGCTTCCGCCTTGGGCAGCTCCGGAGTGAGGAGCTGCCCAACGTAGGCGCACACCTGCTGGACCGCGGAATCGACACGCCCGCCGTTCGCTCCCTGGCCACGACCCACGCTCCCACGCTGGCCGAGGCGCACGATCTGCTCGCCAGCGCGCTGGGCGACGCGGGACAGGACGTCCCCACGGAGCGCGAAGCGCACTGGCTCATCCTCAACGACGCGCTGGAGCGGATCGTCCGCCGCGAGGTGGACCCGGGCGAGGGCGCCTACAATGTGTGGTGGCAGGTGTGTCAGCTCGGCGACTCGGCCAACGGGTCGGCCGACTGGCACCAGTTCGTGACGCTTGCGTCCAACTACGAGGACCACCCCAAGCAGCGCGACCGGATTGGACTGCAGATCGTGGTCGCGGCGCGGCGCCGTCTCGCCGCCAACGGGCGGCGCCCTCCTCCGGCGGCGTAGCGGCCGCGCGGACGCGGGACGCCGTCGCTGGCCGTGCTCGCGTGCGGCGGGAACGCTGTTCAGCAGGACGCGATCGACACTGCTCTTGTATTCCCCTCTTCCCTCCGCGCGCCGGTGCCGGTAGCATGCGCGCATGTTCGACGCCCTGCGTCCCATCGACATCTTTGCCGCCGCGCGCCGCCTGGAGGGGGTGGCCGTCCGCACGCCGCTCCGGCGCTCGGCCGCGCTGAGCGCGCACACCAAAGCCGACATTCACCTCAAGCTCGAGACCGAGCAGGTGACCGGATCGTTCAAGATCCGCGGCGCCTACAACGCCATCGCCGCGCTTCCCAAGGACGTGCGGGCACGCGGCGTGGTGGCCTCGTCGGCCGGTAATCACGGGCTTGGCGTAGCGTACGCGGCGCGCCAGTTCGGCATCCCGGCCACCATCTACGTGCCGGCTTCCGCGCCCGCCGTCAAGCGCGAGGGGATCGCACGGCTGGGCGCCACGGTCGACGCGTCCGAGCCGGACTACGACGCCGCCATGGCGCGCGCCAAGCGCGAAGCGACGGCCACCGGTGCGACGTTCATCAACCCGTGCCTGGGCGATACGCTGATCGCCGGCCAGGGGACGGTGGCGCTGGAGATCGTACAGGAGCGTCCCGACGTGGCGACAGTGATGCTCCCGGTGGGGGGCGGCGGACTGCTGGCCGGCACCGGAAGCCTGCTCCGTCGTCTGGCGCCGCACGTGCGGATCATCGGCGCGCAGAGCGTGAACACGGCGGCCATGGCGCGCTCCGTCCGCGCGGGCAGGGTGGTGGACATCCCGAGTGTGCCCACGCTGGCGGACGGACTGGCCGGGGGGATCGATGCCTTTGCCCTCGACATCGGCCAGCATGCGCTGGACGAGATCGTGACCGTGGACGAAGACGAGATCGCGCGGACCATCCTCTGGCTGGAGCGAGAGGAGGGCGCGCGGGTGGAGGGCGCGGGTGCCGTGGCGGCGGCTGCGCTCCTCTCCGGCGCGGCGCGCGAGTTCCTGCCGCGCACGGGACCCGTGGTCGTCATTCTTAGCGGGCGCAACATCGATCCGGAGCGTCTGGCGCAGTTACGCGCGGACGCCGGCCGTGGGAGCGACACGGAGGGCGGGGCCGGCGCGAACGGCGGGCGCGCGGCCACACCATGAGCATGTCGCTCACGTTTCTGGGCACGGCGGCCGCGCGCCCCACCGTGGAGCGCGGCGTGTCCTCACTCGTTGTCGCGCGCGAGGGGGAGACGCTCATGTTCGACTGCGGCGAAGGGACGCAGCGACAGATGATGCGCTACGGCGTGGGCTTCTCCCTGTCCGACATCTTCTTCACCCACTTCCACACCGACCACGTGCTGGGCGCGATCGGGTTGCTGCGCACGCTCTCTCTGCAGGGGCGCGAGGAGCCCATGCGCCTCTGGGGTCCGCGCGGCGCGGAGCGCGTGCTCCGGCGCACCACCGATTTTGGCGTGGACCGCGTGAGCTTTCGCGTGGAGATCACGGAAGTGGAGCCGGGGACGCCCGTGCGGCGCAACGGCTACACGATTCTCCCGTACCCCGTGGATCACGGCGGTCCGGCGGTGGGGTACGCGCTGGTGGAGGAGGAGCGGCGCGGCCGGTTCCATCCCGATCGCGCGCGCGCGCTGGGGATCCCCGAGGGGCCGCTGTGGGGCAAGCTGCATCGCGGCGAGCGTGTGACGCTGCCCGACGGCAGGACGGTCGAAGCGAGCGAGCTGGTGGGTCCCACACGCCCCGGGCGTACGGTGGTCATCACCGGCGACACGCGGCCATGCGCGGCGACGCTGGAGATCGCGGCGCGGGCCGACCTCCTGGTGCACGAGGCCACGTTCACGGACGAGGACGCCGCACGTGCCGCCGAAACGGGGCACTCCACTGCGCGCGAGGCGGCCGACGTGGCGCGCCGCGCGGGCGTGCGGCGCCTGGTGCTCACGCACGTGTCGGCACGCTACTCGCGCGACGCGTCCGACCTGCTGCGCGAGGCACGAGAGGTCTTCCCCGATACCACCGTCGCGCGCGACGGGCTGGAAATCGAGGTCCCGTTCCAAACCGATTGAGGGCGGGCGGCGCCGGTTGACCCTGTGCGCCAGTTGGCCCACAACGGCGCGCACCGGAAGAACGCGTCAGAAAGCGGTGCTCTCGCTACGCGAGCGTGGCTAGGCGTCGGTTGCGATGGGACGGTTGAGCGGAGAGTCGGCGGCGGAGATGAGCATGGAACGCCGGAAGAGGCGCGCGATCTGTTCGTCCGAAAGACCGTGCAGCACGGCGTCAGGATCTTGCCGCGCCGTGACGTTCCGCGCTTCCGGCGAGTTCACGTTGTACCACGCGTAGCGATCCCTCCGCGCGCTACGCCCGTCGGGATGCAGGAAGACGAGCATCACGTTGCTCGCGCCGGGCAGGGTGACGTCCACTCCCCACTGCGTGCCGTCGCCGGCGACGTACTCACGAAGGCGTCTCTTGGCCATGGAATTCGGTGGGTCGGCGTCCCCCGAGGCGCACGTGCAGTCACACGGCGGCGTTGGGGACGATCGGCTGGCGTCCGGCGAATCCCGCTTCCTGCTCGTGCCAGAATGCCACCGCGGGCTCGCCGAGCTTCCAGCAGAGAAAGACCGGTCGTCCGTCCATCTCACAGGGGAAATCTACCAGCCCGCGGTCGTGCGCGCCCGGCGGAACGCGAATCCCCAGCTCGTCCAGCTCGCGCTCGTAGCTGTCGATCTCGCGCGCGTGCTCGTCCAGCTCGCGCCGGAGCGCGTCTCCGCGCGCTTGAAGTTTGTCGGGGCGCGAGCCGGCCGCGAGGACCTCGTACTCGCGCGCCACGTCGCGCCAGCGCAGGTACGCTGCCACCATGTCCTCTACGATCCGCCGCACCAGCGGCAGCGTGCGATTGGCGGATTCGGGTGTATAGAGCTTCATCCCCACCACTGCGCTGCAGGGACCGGGCCGGCACTCAAGGCAGACCACTCGCTGATCGGAGGAGGGCAATCGGCATCCTCGCCCGCTGACGCCTCAGCACTCGCTGGCTGGAAAACTGCAACCGGCATCGGCGCTCGCTCACGCCTCACCCCTCGCTCGCTGGTGAGCGAGAAGCAGTTGCGGGGGCACAGGCATCGGCCATCGGGCATCAGATGTCTGAGTCCTGCCCACGCCGAGAGCGGATCGCGACCTTGCTGGGCTGGACCCCGCCCTACCGCCAACTGACCACTGGGCTGATGACTGTTATCAGATGACTGTAACCCCGCAACTGATTCTCGCCCCAAAGCAACCCGATCCCGCCTCGAGCGCACAGATCCCCGCCCAACCAACTCAGAACTCGGCGCTGAGAACCCGAGAACTCAGATCTGTGTTACTTGAGCACTACCCGATAACTCACCACCAACGGCCCATCCCTCCCGGGGCGGGTGCCGGGCCAGATGGCGAGGGTGCGGCCGTCCGGGGTGGGGATGCGAAGCCCGCGTGCGGCGATCTCGGTCACGAGGTCATCGGTGCCGAGGAGATCCGTGATCGGGGCATCGCTCACGGTGGAGTCGCCCAGGGCGCCGTAGATGCGGGGGAGCGTCTGGCGAAGGACGCGTTCGAATTTGTCGCGGCGGCGGGTGCGCGTAGCGGGAGTGTCGAAGTACACCGTCACCGTTCGGCCGTCGCGCACGGCAAAGAGACCGTCGCCAAACTCGGTGCGTCCTTCGGGGAGCACCGCTCCCGCTGCCGACGGTCGCGTGGCGTCCGGCGTGCCTTCCACGCTCGACGCGCCCGGTGCGGCGGTCTGGGGCGCGGCCGCGCTTCTGGTCCCCGCCACGTCGCCGCTGCTCGCGGTTCCGAGGGCGCTTCCGGGCTCTGGCGTGCGGTCGATCGCGCCGCGGCCGACGGTCCCCTGTCCGTCGCTTTCGGGAGACGACGACACGGCTTGTACGACGCCGTTCTGCGTGGACGCTGCACTCCCAAGGAGCGTTGGGCGGTGCGGCCGGCGAGCGGTGAGCGCGAGTGCGACGACGGCGGCCAGTGCTCCGACGGCGAGCGCGGCACGGAGGAGGTTCCGGCCGAGCCGCGCGCGAACCGCCTGTTGCTGTTCGCGGCGGCAGCGCAGGCAGACGGTGGTGCCGGGTCGGAGCTCGTGTGGGCAGGGGGGCGCGGAGCGCCCCTTGGGAACTGGCGGCATGATCACGACACGGGAGCTGCGGGTACTACGACAGAAGCGACGACGTGAAGCGACAGATTGGGGCGACGGCGTGCGCCGGTGGGGCGAGTTGCGGCCGCGGCGACACACCCATGCGTCCGCCCCACGCCCAGTCTGGTGACGAGCCATACGCGGGGACGGCAACCGCGCGCACCGACACCCGTTCCGGCACGCATGCCGGCACCTGTTCCGATGCTCGTGCCGGCATCGAGCCCGGTCCCATTCCGGCACGCCTTCCGGCGGCCCGGAGCTGCGTCCACGCGCGGCTCATAATGGTGCTCCCTCGCGGGTCATCTGTGTCGCGCCGGCTGGGAGGTCATCCACCGTGCGGCCAGAGGTTGTTCGCGCGATCCACGTCCGGGAGCACGTGCCGCGGATCCACTTCCACGCGCTGCACCGTCTTGCTTCCCGGTACCCGGAAGGTAAAGCGCGAACCGAGATTCCACATCTCCACCGGCAGGCGGACGACCTCGCTCGTGCCGTCGGCGTAGGTGAGCGACAGCTCGGCCGGCATAACCATCGTGCCTCGGTTCTCGAGCACCACGTTGCTGCCGCCGCCCTGGCGCGGCGTCACGGAATCCACCGCCTGGTCGAGCCGCGCCGTGGTGAACACCCATCCGCGCCAGAACCAGTCGAGCTCCATGCCGCTGTCGTCGCGCATGAGGCGAAAGAAGTCGGCCGGCGTGGGATGCCGGAACGCCCACGTTCGGATGTAGTCCCGGAACGCATGGTCGAAGCGGGCGGGACCGAGCACTTCCTGGCGCAGCGTACGCATCATGAGCGCGGGCTTCTGATAGCCCACCCAGAACAGATCACGCACCTCCACGGGCTTGCTGATGAGCGGTTGTTCCTCACCGGCCACGGCGTGCTGCGGGTGCAGATGCAGCGGCTGCAGCTGCACGGTGTCGCCATACGGCGTGCCGGCAAAGTAGCTGGCCGCGTTGCCGAGATCGATGAAGGTGTTGAAGCCCTCGTCCATCCACGGGTACAGCCGCTCGTTGGAGCCCACCACCATGGGGAACCACTCGTGTCCGAACTCGTGCGCCACCACCCACTGCTGCTCCTCCCGCGTGGGGCTGTTGGGAACGAAGGTGAGCATCGGGTATTCCATTCCCTCGATGGGCCCTTCCACCGTGGTAGCGTGCGAGTAGGGATAGCGGAACCACTGCTCGCTGAAATGCTGGATGGCACCGCGGGCCATCCGGTTGGCTTCCTCCCACTTGTCGGCCGATGGACGGTAGAGCGTTTCGATGAGGATGCCGTTGTAGCCGCTCGCGTCCCAGCGAAAGCCGGGTCCCGCCGCAAAGGCGAAGTCGCGCACGCTGTCGGCCGTGAAGTGCCAGGTGAGCGTGCCCGCGGCGGTGGGTCGCGTGCGCGCGGCGTTTCCGGCCTCCTCGCGCGAGATGATCGAGACCGGGGTGTCGGAGCTCCGCGCGCGCGCCAGGCGCTGGCGCTGTGCGGCGGTGAGCACCTGCTCCGCGTTGCGGAGCTGACCGGTGGCGGCCACCACGTCCACCGCGGGCACGGTGAGCCGCACATCGAAGTGGCCGTACTCCAGGTAGAACTCCCCCGCGCCAATGTACGGTTCGTGGTTCCAGCCGCGCACGTCGTCGTAGACGGCCATGCGCGGATACCACTGCGCGATCTCGTACAGGGGACCATCGTGTCCCATGCGCCCCGCGCCCTGCGGCGGCACGCCGAAGTGCCAGGCGAAGTCGAGGTCGACGGAGTCGTGCGGCGCGAGCGGGCGCGCGAGATCGACGCGCATGGTGGTGCCATAGATCGTGCGTTGCGCGTCGCGTCCGGCCACGCGCGCGCTGTCGAGCGTGATCCCTCCGGCAAACCCCTCACAGGAGAAGTCGAACGCGCTGTTCAGAAAAACGAGCGGCGGCTGATTGAGCCGGTTGGTGACGCTCGACGGCGCGCAGATGTTCTGTTCCAGGTAGAGCCAGAGATACGGCAGCGCATCGGGGGAGCGGTTGACGTAGTGGATGGTCTCCCGTCCGCGCACCGTGTTCCTGGCCGGGTCGAGCGTCGCGTCGATGCGGTAGTCCACGCGCTGCTGCCAGTAGGCGGGGCCGGGACGGCCGTCCGCGCTGCGGTACTGGTTGGGCGCCGGCAGATCGAGCGGGCGAAAGAGCGAGCTGTCGGCCACGGCAGCCTGCGTGTGCTGGCCGCGGGCGGCGGGGGAGCCACCACACAGCACGGCGATGGCGACGGGCACGGCGGCGACGAGAGCGCGTGGCGCGCGGCGGTGGAGGGCGCGAGCGAGCATACGTGGTGTTCGGGGCGAAAGGTGAGAGACGACGACGGTACCCGGCCAACGAGAACCAATGTGGCGGCGCGCGTCAAGACATGCGGGCACCCCGGCAACGTCGGACAGCTTGCGGACGCAGCATGCCGGCAACGCGCGTGGCACGGGTCTGGCCGTTGCCACGCGCATGATTGACACCGACGAACAGGCGGGCGAGTCGGACGACGCGCGCCACGACGCGCGCGCGCCGGCGCCAGACGCGGCCTCTCGAACCGTCTCGGACGACGACCAGCGCGGCCCGGCACCGAGCGCCGCCGCCCGCGCCGCCGCCGAGGACGAGGACGCCGAGTCGTCGCCAGAGGAAGTGGAGCAGGCGCTCCGCGACGTGAGCCCGACCGAGCGCGCCAAACACCGCCCCATCGAGCGCCGCCACAAGGTGCGCATCGGCAGCTATTTACTGGCGTTTGTCATCGCGACGGCGGCGTTCTACGCCGTCCGGCTCGATGTGTTCGCCGTCCCCAAGGAATACCTCGCGCTCGCGCAGCGGCTGGCGCGCGGCACGATGTTCATCGCGCTGGTCCTCATGGCCGGTTCCCTGCTCGAGGCGTACCTGCTCACCGTCCTCGAGGACGACGTCTCCCGGTACAACGTCCGGCGCATCATCCACCTGGCGGAAGGCCTGGTGATCGCGTTCATCGCTATCTCCGTCATCTTCGTCAACTGGTACGCCGCCGCCGTCTCGCTGGGCATCATCTCGGCCATCCTCGGCTTCGCGCTCCAGGCACCCCTCTCCAGCTTCATCGGCTGGCTGTACGTGCTGGTCAAGCAACCGTACCGCGTGGGCGACCGGATCCAGATCGGCAGTTCCACCGGCAATGTGATCGACGTCTCCTACCTGGACACCACCCTCTGGGAATTCGGCGGACCCTACGTCTCCACCGATCAGCCCAGCGGACGTCTGATCAAGTTTCCCAACGCGAACGTGCTCAGCCAGGCCGTGTACAACTACTCCTGGCCGCTCTTTCCGTACATCTGGAACGAGATCGCCTTCCAGGTGGCCTACGGGAGCGATCTGCAGTTCGTGGCGGGCACCATGCAGCGCGTGGCCGAGGAGGAGTTGGGGGAGACGATGCAGCGACGGGTGGAGACCTACTGTGCGCTGCTCGCCAAGACGGCGGTGGACGAGCTGACGGTGCAGTCGCGGCCGGTGGTGCTCTTTCGCGCGAGCGAGAACACTTGGGTGGAAGCGTTCGTGCGCTATCTCGTGTCGCCCAAGCGCGCGGCGGTCATCAGGTCGCGGCTCGTCGCGCGGATGCTTGCCGAGCTGAACCGCGAGCCGCAGCGCGTGATGTTCCCCAAGGGAGACTCGCGGTAGGGCGGCGACGCCGCGCATATTTCACGGTGGCCCGTCCGGCACCCCGTCCCCCGGCCGGCGCTCCGCGGACCCGCACCCATTCGATCCGTTCATCGGGCGTGCGATGGCACGTCCCCACTCCCACGGTAGACCTGCTCATGCGCTCAATCCCTCGCGTCTTCCGGCGCTCGCTCGCCCTGGTCGTCCTGGCGCTCGTGTCGACCACCACGGCCGCCCACGCGCAGGACAAGACCCGCTTCACCTCGCTGGACGACGCGCTGCGCGCCTCCCCCATCCTCGCCGGCCGCTCCGGCCCGCGGAACGTGAACTGGATCGAGGGCGGCAGGCGATTCTCGTACGACGTGCGCGATCCCCAGAGCGGGCAGACGGTCATCCGCGCGCTCGATCCGAGCACGGGACGCGACACGCTGCTCTTCTCGCCGCAGGGGCTGACCTTCCCCGGCACCAACGAGCCGTTCAGCTATCGCTCCTTCCAATGGTCTCGCGATTCGCGGCATCTGGTGTTCCAGACGCACTTCAAGCCGCTCTACCGCCGCTCCGGGGTGGCCGACTTCTACGTGTACTCGCTGGCCGACCACGCGCTGCAGCTCGCCACGCGCAACGCGCGCACCGGGGAGCTCTCCCCCGACGGCACGATGCTCGGCTTCGAGCGCGACGGCGACATGTACGTCACCAATCTCGCCAGCCACCAGGAAACCCGCCTCACGAACGACGCGTCGCCGCACGTGTTCAACGGGCACTTCGATTGGGTATACGAGGAAGAATTCGGCATGGCACAGGCGTGGAACTGGTCTCCCGACAGCCGGCACATCGCCTTTTGGCAGGTGGACGACAGCGCCGAGCCGGAAGTCCATCTCACTAACTACGACGGCCGTCACCCGGACTGGGACATGATCCGCATTCCGCAGCCGGGCGACAGCAATCCCACCGTGCGCATCGGCGTCGTGGACGTGAAGTCGAAACACCGCACCTGGCTGGACACCGGCGAGCGCGGCGAGTTCTACATCCCGCGGATCTACTGGACCAGCCACCCCGACACGCTCGCGGTAATGACGCTCAACCGCCGCCAGAACTTGATGACGCTGTATTTCTTCGACGTCACCACCGGCGGGCGGCGTACCGTGATGCGGGACAGCTCCTCCACCTGGATCGACGTCTACGATTTCTACGCCGGCATTCAGGACATGATGACGTTCCCCGCGGGGACGCACGAATTCTTCTGGCTCTCCGATCGCGACGGCTGGCAGCACATCTATCGCTTCGACTATTCGGGCAAGCTGATCAACCAGGTCACCAAGGGACGGTGGATCGTCGCCCGCATCGAGGGCATCGATTCGGCGTCGCGCACCGTCTACTACACGTCCACGCAGGATTCACCGCTCCAGCGGCAACTGTACGCGATCGACTTCGACGGCTCGCATCTCCGCCGGCTCACCAAGGCGGAAGGACGCCACGCGATCGACATGTCGCCAGACACGCGCACCTACATCGACCGCTGGTCGTCGGTGCACCAGCCGGCGCGCGTGGAACTGTGGTCCACGGCTGGCACTCAGATCCGCACGCTCGAGGACAACGCCGCCACCGTCCGCTGGCTTGCCACGCACGCGTACGCGCCGGCCGAGCCGTTCCGGTTCGTCACGCCGGACTCGGTGCGCATCGATGCGGCGATGATCCGGTCGGTGCCGTTCGACTCCACCCGCCGCTACCCGGTGATCCTCTCCATCTACGGCGGCCCGGGATCGCAGCAGGTGTACGACGACTTCGCCGCCAACACCTGGGAGCAGTGGCTGGCGCAGGAAGGCTACATCGTGGTCCACGTGAACAACCGCGGCACCAACAACTACGGCAGCGCGTTCATGAAAGTGGTCTACGGCGATCTGGGCAAGTGGGAGAGCCACGACTTTGCCGAGACGGCGCGCTACCTGGCCACGCTGCCGTACGTGGATGGCCGCCACGTGGCGATCATGGGGACGAGCTACGGCGGCTACGGCACGGTGACCGCGATGGAGCGCTACCCGGACGTCTTCTCGGTGGGGATCGCCAACTCGCCGGTCACCGATTGGCGTCTGTACGACACGATCTACACCGAGCGCTACATGGGCCTGCTGGGCGAGAATGCGGCAGGGTACGACTCCAGCTCGGCGGTGCTGCACGCGCCAAACGTGCGCGGGCACCTGTTGCTCATCCACTCGATGATGGACGACAACGTCCACCCGCAGAACACCATGCAACTGCTCACCGCATTCACGAACGCCGGGCGCGACGTCGATCTGCGTCTCTATCCGCCCGGCCGGCACGGTGCCGCGTACAACGGGGCCAGCGCCCGTCTCATTCGCGAGGTGTCGGACGCGTATCTGGCGCGCTACCTGAAAGGGACCGGGATGTCGGCCGCGGCAGCCGGACCGGGGCCGGGGGCGCCGTGAGCACGGTACAGCCGGGCGCGCGCGCGCGCCGCTCGCTCGCGCTCACGCGGGAGCACGTGGAGACCTTCGCCCGGCTCACCGGAGACTACAACCCGCTCCACTTCGACGAGGAGTTCGCCAGGCGCACGCGATTTGGCGGGCTCGTGGTGCAGGGAGGCCTCACCACCGGCCTGCTGCACGCACTGGTGGCGATGGACCTTCCCGGGCCCGGGAGCGTGTTCCTGAGCCAGAACTGGAAGTTCACCGCCCCGGTATTCATTGGCGACACCATCACCGCGGACGCGGAAGTCGTGAGCGTCCATCCCGCCAAGCCGGTCACTCAGCTACGCGTGGTCGTAACGCGGCAGACGGGAGAGACGGTGCTGGAGGGAGAGGCGTGGTGCTACACTCTGGCGCCGGAGGAGGGCTAGCGTTGCCGCCCGTGCGGCATCACTCCTTCCCCGCACCGATCTCCGCACCGGAGCCGACGCCCACGAGGACCTCGCCCAGCAGCTCGCGCACGCGCTCGAGGTACTCGTCCTTGCCGAACGGCTTCCGGATCACGCGCTCGGGGTGCGCCTCCAGAAACTCGCCGAGCGCCACGTCGTGCAGGTCTCCCGTGACGAAGAGCACCCGCTCGGCAAGCGCGGGCCATTCGCGGCGCACGATCTCGTAGAGCTGCACCCCGCCCATGGCGCCAGGCATGCGGATATCGGTGATGACGGCGGTCACCTCGCGCTCGGCCAGCACGGCCAACGCGGTGGTCGCGTCCTCGGCGAGCACCACCTCCACCGGGAGCGCCGCGAGCATGCGGCGCTGCACGGAGCGGAGCGACCCTTCGTCGTCCACCACCAGCACGCACGGCTGTCTCACCGGCGGCGGCGGCTGGACCACCTCGGTTGGCTGGACGTCCGCCTGCGCGTGGATGGCGGGCGCGACCGCGTCGGCGCTCGCGACCGGCGCCGGCGCGGCCCGGGGGAGCTGGAGGCGCACGATGGCACCTCTCCGTTCGCCGCGTTGACGCGCGTTGCGCACGCTCACGCTTCCGCCAAAGTGGCGCACGAAGCGGTGTACGAGCGTGAGGCCGAGCCCGGTGCCCGATCCCACCGGCTTGGTGGTGTAGAACGGGTCGAACACACGCTCCGGATCGCGGAATCCCGGGCCGTCGTCCGCGAAGATGATCTCCACCCATTCGTCGTCCAGCGCCGCGGCGCTCACACGCACCCCGGTTCCGCCGCCGCTCACGAGCGCATCTCGCGCGTTGTTCAAGATGTTCACGAACGCGTGCTGGAGCTGCTGCGGCTCGGCCACCACCCAGAGATCGTCGGGGACGGCCACCTCGAGGCGCAACTGCGCCTGCGCGAAAGCAAACCCACGGATGCCCGTCGCGATGCGCACGGCCGGGATGAGCTCCACCGGCTGCAGCGCCGTGCTCGACATGCGTGAAAAGCTGAGCAGGTTGTGGACGAGATCGCGCGCACGCAGCGCCTCGGCCACGAGCGGCCGGACCACCTCGTCATTCAGCTCGGCGGCGTCAAACGTCCCGTCCTGGAGCTCCTGCATGAGGCACTCGCCCAGACCGAGCACGCCGGCCAACGGATTGTTCAGCTCGTGCGCGAGGCCGGCGAGCATCTCGCCCATGGCGCTCAGCTTCTCGTGCTGGATGAGCTCCTGCTGGGTCCGCTGCAGGTGGTCGAACGTCTCCATCAGCTCCTCGTGCTGCGCGGCTGCTTCCTCGGTGGCCGACTGGATGCGCTCGGCCATGTCGTTGAAGGACGCCGAGACCGCGCCCATCTCATCCTTGCGGCGGACCGCCACGCGGGATCCCAGTTCCCCTCGTCCCAGCCGGCTGGCGGCGAGTCCGAGTTCCGTGATGGGGGCAAGCAGCCGGTGCTGCAGCACGCGCGCCAACAGGAGCAGCACGCCGACGAGCAGCGCGGTCATGATCAGGAGGGCCACGTAGATGCCATGCAGACGCTCCTGGTGCGCCTGGCGCAGCGATTCACGCGCGCTCCGGCGGAGCGCGCGGAAGCGGTCCACCGCGCTCTCGAGCTGCACCACCTGGTCGGCCAGCGTGGTCGCATCGGGCGGCGCTTGCATGAGGTACGCCCGATCGAACGCGGACTGCGCCGCCACCTCGAACATCTCGTGCAGTTCCTTGATCTCCTCCACCTGCATGCGGCCCTGCGCCGACAGATCGTGCAGGAGATACTTGCCGATCTGGGTGTAGACCTGATCGCCCTCCGAACGGAAGCGCGCCAGCGTGGCCGGGTCGCCATCACGCAGGTATCGCTGGGCCTCGAGGAGCTGGCGGTCCACGTGCACGACGATCTGCTCGGCGATCTCCGTTTCGGTGAACAGGGACTGCGTATCGCGCTCCAGCTCGTCACGGAGCTGTGCCGTGTACGAGAGCAGCGCGAAGAATCCGCCCAGCGTGATGATCACCAGTCCGGCCACGATGCCGAGGATGGTGTGGCGGAGCGGAAGGCGGCGGATCATGGCCGCAGCACGGCTGTGTCGACGGGCACCCGCCCGTCCCCGGTGACACGAACCAGATGATACGAGCTGGCCACATCGCCATTGGCGTCGAACCCGATCGCGCCGGTCGCGCCTCGGTACGGCGCGCGCGCCGCACCCAGTGACTCCAGGTAGCGGCGGATGCCTTCGCGGGAGTGCGCGCCGGAGCGCATCCCGTTCGCCAGCAGCATCACGGCGTCGTAGGTGAACGCGGCACCGTCGGTGAGGTCGCCCGGTGCAACCGCGCGGTAGCGTTGTCGCAGCGACACGAGCGCGGTATCGCGCGCGGTCTGATCCAGCAGGGACACGTACATGATCCCGGTGAACACGTCCACACGTGCCAGCTGGACGATGGTCCCTTCCATGCCGTCGCTGCCAATGATGCGGACGTCCGGGAGCGCGGCGCGCAGCGCCGGCCGCATGCGCGCCAGGCGGTCGGGACGTCCCACCCACACGATCACCTCGGGGCGGGTGCGCCGGAGCGCGGCCATAGTCGGCGCGTCGTCGCTGCTGTCGATCTGCACGTGCGGCGCCTCGTACACCAGGGGCACGTTGGCGCTCACGAGATCGCGCCGCAGTGCCATGGAGAGCGGGCGACCGTAGTCGTCGTTCACGTACAGGAGCGCAACACGCGGACGTCCGAAGCGTCGCAGGACAGCGGTCAGGAACACCGCCTGTTGGTCGTCGCCGGAGACCAGGCGGAACGAATAGGGCCCGGCGTCGCGATAGAGCTCGGTGGTGCTGTTCGGCGCGATCTGCACCACGTGCTGCGCGTTGTAGACCTGCGCCGCGGCCAGACTGGCCGCGCTGTTGGAGTGCCCGACCACGGCCACGATGCTGGGATCGGCCGCCAGACGCTCCGCGGTCGCCATGGCGGGGAGGCCCTGCAGCGTGTAAGGCTCGGAGACGGTTTTCAGCTCGAGCGGGTGGCCATCGACGCCGCCCGAAGCGTTGATCTGGGACTGCGCCAGTTCGGCGCCGATGATGGCCGAGCTGTCCATCACCACGCCAATGCGGATGGGCCCGCCGGGCTCGCATCCAGTGACAAGCGCGGCCGATGCGGCGAGCACGAGCGCGGCAGCGCTCGCCACCACACGGGCGGCGCGATCGAGCGGCCCCCGCATCCCAATGGAGGCAGAGGTGAGCGCGCGCTGCACTCGCGGCATCGATTCCCTCCGGCGCGTCATCTCACGACAGCGTGAGGTCGAGGCGTTCACCGGGGAATACGCCGGTCGAACGCTCGACACTTCTTACTCTCTGGATAGACGCGCCGCGGCGCGTGCTGTCACGCCGTGCCAGCCTCTAAGTCGTTTCTAATTCAGCGTGTACGATGCAGCGCGCCCCGTGCCGATTGACGGCACGGGGCGCGCTGCTCGCGTGTGAAGCTCCCCTCGGCTAGGCCGCCAGGCGCCCCTGCGGCTGCCAGTCCAGCTCGTCCGCGCCCGCACCGGAAACGCGGCGATACCGCGCGGGCGGGAAGCCGTCCACGCCAATCTCGAGCAGGTCTCCCAGCCGGGTGGGCACCTGTTCACCAATGATGTCGAGAGCTTCGGAAAACGAGTCGCTCTGGATGTATCCTGCCTGCCGGAGCTCCTCGATGTTGCCGAGTGCGAACATGAAACGGGGCATGTGCGCTCCTGAGGCTGGGGTCGCAGGATCGCCCCGCCGGAGCGCGAGGACGACCATTGGCCGTTGTGCCTGCTAGTACACCAGCGGCGCCCGTGCGTTCGCACGGTGCAACTCCGCGCCCCACCCCGGAGACCGCCGTCCGCGAGTCTGCCGCCAGCACGGAATCCCACACCGTACAATCGCACTGCCCGTGCCATCGCGACGGCGGCACGCCTTGCGGAGCGGTAACGACGTCGCGCGAACGATGGAACATTTGATCGATTGGAGGTCCTATCGAAGCGAGAACACCAGGTGCATTGCGCAGCCCCGCTGTGCCGCCCTGGGGATGGTGGGTGGCGGACATTCCGCGGCGCGCGCCGCGCCGCCACTCTAGTGCAGCAGGTGCGCCATCCCGAAACCGAGGAACGTGCCGAGCGCCGTGCCCAATGACCCTACGAGGATCCCCGGCAGGATGAGATCATCGCGCCCGAGACTCCGCGCGAGCGCGAGCGCCGAGGTGCTTCCGCCGACGTTGGCCTGCGAGGCAACAGCGGCCACGTCGGGGTCCACGCGGAAGAGCCAGGCGGCAACGAAGGTCACGATGCCGTGCAGCAGTACGGCGATCCCGGCAACACCGAGTAACGCAAGGCCGAGCCGGCCAAGCCCGAGCATGGCAGGGATGTCGCAGAAGGCACCGATCACGGCGAGGAAAATGTACACGGCAAACATCCCCAGCATTCGCGCGCCCTTGAGCCGCGAGACCAGCGGTGTCTGAGCGATGATCAACGCGAGGACGGTGATGACGAGAATGGAGGGCACATCATGGCCGACCCACCGCTGCAGGACCGCGGAGATCCACACCGACAGCAGTTGCGCGAGCAGGCCGAGCGCCAGGACGAGCGCGAAATCCATGGGGTGAATGGCTTCCGTATCCTCCTCGATCCCCAGCAGGGGTTCCGAGCTTGCCTCGGTGCGAGCGTCGCTCCAGCGGACGGCCCAGCGTCCCGCCAGGAAGCGCGGGATGGCGATGGTGGCGATCATCCAGGTGGTGGTGATCACGTTGTCCACCACGATCGCACCGCCGTAGAGCAGCCCATGCTTCACCACGTCGTAGGAGAGCGCGACGGCGTTGAAGTTGACGCTCCCGCCCGTGTAGGTGGCCGTGTACATGCCGCCCACCGCGCCGGCGAGCGGACCCATGGTGTCGCGCGCCGACACGAGCGGAATCGCGATCCACACGCCGGCCATCACGGCCGCGGCACCGATGAGGAACATGAGGATCATCGGCAGCCCCGCGCGGAGTACCGATCGCAGATTCACCTGCAGCAGGAGCCAGAAGATCGAGATGGGGGCGACGTAGGCGAAGATCGCGTCGTACACCGGCACCGGCGCCGCGGGCGTCGAGCCGGCGGGGATGATCCGCAGGTTCGCCACGATGGCGGTGAGCAGAATCACCAGGAGCGCGGATCCCAGGTGGCGGAGCGGCGTGTGCCGCACCAGCCACTCCGAGGCCACCACGTTCAGGCAGAGGACCGCCAGGATGAAGAGCGGATCGCGCACGGGGAGCGGCGGAGGAGAGCGGGGCGGGAGCGCGCCGACAGCGGCGCACAACGGAAGCATCCATGTACCGTCGCGCCCAACCTACTGCGCGCGTTCATCATCCGCCACCAAGCTTGCACCAGCGGCCCCGTTAGATTAGCGGGCGGTGCCTGGCGGTGGGCGGGCAGGAGCGGATGCAGCCCCGCATGCCGGTGAGCGCCACGCGCGTCCCGCGCACCCCGGTGAACCCGTGACAGGAGTCCTGATGCGCTCGACACGACTTGCGGTGGAAGGCGCGAACGGTGCGCAATTGTCGGCGCGACTCGACCTCCCCGCCGACAATGCGCCGCTGGCCTACGCGCTGTTCGCGCACTGCTTCACCTGCTCCAAGGATCTGAATGCCGTCGTGAGCATCGCGCGCGAGCTCACATACGCGCGCGTGGGCGTGCTGCGATTCGACTTCACCGGGTTGGGCGAGAGCGAAGGGGAGTTCGCCACCACGGGCTTTACCTCCAACGTGGAAGACCTCGTGGCGGTGGCGCGCTTCATGGAGCGCGACCTCGCGGCACCGGCGCTCCTCATCGGGCACTCGCTGGGCGGAGCGGCTGCCCTCCAGGCGGCGCCGCGGCTCACGCCCGCCCCCTTGGTCGCCACCATCGGCGCACCGTACGATCCGGCGTACGCGGCGCAGCTCTTTCACCACGTGGAGGACACGCTGCGCGAGGCGGGAGAAGCCAACGTCACACTGGCCGGCCGGACCTTTCGTGTTACGCGCGAGCTGGTGGAGGACCTGCAAGGTCCGCACATGCTCGACGCCATCGGCCGGCTGGACCGTCCGCTGCTCGTCATGCACTCGCCGCGTGACGAACTGGTGGGGATCGACCACGCGGCACGCATCTACTCGGCCGCGCGGCATCCCAAGAGCTTCGTGTCGCTCGATCAGGCGGACCACTTGCTGAGCGCGGCGGTGGACGCGCGGTATGCCGGACGCGTGATCGCCGCATGGGCCAGCCGCTACCTGCCGCAGCCGGAGCCGCGTCCACGCGAGCGGCTGCACGACAGTCGCACGGTGGCGCGCATCGGCGCGAGCGGCTATCGCGCGGAAATCGTGGCGAACGGCCACAGCCTGGTGGCGGATGAGCCGCAATCGGTGGGTGGGACGGACGAGGGGCCAACACCGTACAGCTTACTCGCGGCCGCGCTGGGCGCGTGCACGGCCATGACGCTCCGGATGTACGCCGATCGCCACCAGTGGCCGCTGGACGAGGTGCTGGTGGCGCTCACCCACCACAAGGTGCACGCGTTGGACGAGGAGCACTGCGAGTCCCGCGCGGCCCGGCTGGACGAGATCGAGCGGGAAATCACGGTGGCGGGCCAGCTCACCGACGCGCAACGCGCCCGGCTGCTGGAGATCGCGGACCGATGCCCCGTGCACCGGACGCTGGACGCGGGCGTCCGGATCTCGAGCCGCCTCATCGCGCCGGTCGCGCCCCAGCCCCAGCCGCCCGGAACGGGCACGCCAGAGTCGGCGCGGCACGGAGCGTGAAGGGATCCCTCCTCCACCGAGGAGGGACGATGACCACGAGTCCGCAAACCGACTGGATGAATCATCCCGTCATCCGAGAGATCGTGAACCGCAGCCAGACACTCACGCTCGCCGAGCGCGTCACGCTGGTGAAGGGCCTCATCCCGGGAATCGCCGATCAGTTCACCGCGAGCGAATTCGAGGGATTCATTGAGGAGCTGCGGCGCAAGGGCCAACGGTTCAACGAAGCGAAGGATCACCCCGGCGAGGGGCGTGCGGAGCGCCAGATTCGCGGCGAGCGCGAGGTGGAGCAGCGGTAGCGGCGCTCACGCGTCGTCGTCTCGCCGCTCCGCCTGCCGCTCCTCGAGCCGCCGCCGGCGACGCTCCTGCGCGGCGGCGTAGCGACGACGCTCGAGCGGCGTCGCCGGCACGACGGGCGGCACGGCCACCGGCACGTGGTGCTCGTCGATGGCCACGAAGGTGAGATAGCACGAATTCGTGTGACGGCGCACGCCGGTGAGCAGGTTCTCCGCCTCCACGCGCACACCCACCTCCATCGATGTCCGCCCGGCGAAGTTGACCGACGCTTTCATCACGACCAGATCGCCCAACTGGATGGGCTCGCGGAAATCGACGCGGTCCACCGATACCGTCACGCACGTGCGGCGCGCGTGCCGGATGGCGGCCACGGCGGCCGCGCGATCCATCATCGAGAGGATCACGCCGCCGAACACGTGGCCGAGAATGTTCGCGTGCTGGGGCATCATGAGCTCGGACATCTCGTGCTGGGATTCGTGCACGGGCTGGCCGGAGGGAGACGGAGAAGTCATGGCCGTTCTGGCATCCTCGCGGTAGAGGGCGGCGGCGTCGAAGGCGCGCTCGAGCGCGCGCCGCGTGTCCTGGTGGATCGGTGGCGCGTCGAGACGATACACCCTGGTGGCCATCGTGGGGAGGTGCGCCGCCGTCCAGCGCCGCCCCGCACTGTCGACCACCACCAGCCGCGCCCCGCCGTCCAGCGAGTCGCGCTCCGCGAGCACGGTGTACGCGCCAAACGCCCATCGTGCCTGTGCGGAGTCCGGCGTCACGACGGGAAACGCGTCGCGCTCGGCACTCCACCAAGCGGGCGCCTGGATCGGCACGGGCGGAAGCGACAGCAGCGCACCTCCGGCGCTGTCACCCCGCGCCTCGGCCGCAAAGATGATCATCGGAGCGCCGTCGACCGCGGCGAGCGTGAAGCTCAGGCTGTCGAACGCCACATCGATGAGCGTGCGCCAGGACCCACGACGCCCCTCGTGGGCCAGCACGGAGTCTTCCAACTGCTCGAGCGCCCGCTGTCCGGCGGCGAGCACGCGTGCGGCCTCGCGCGCGCCCAGCAGATCGCGGAGGGCAACGCGCTCACCCGTGCGCAGGTCCACCACACCGCGCCAGGCCACCTCCCACTCCTCGCCGCCCACCGCCGCGCCGCTGCCGTGATACTCGTACGACAGGTACGGTCCGGTCTGGCTCAGCAGACTGAGATCGCTCGTGGCGGTGATGCGTGGCTCCGGGCTGCCATCTTCGTCGGGACGCAGCATGCGTTCGTCCGGATGCGTGCGCGCGTACCGGTCGGCAAAGGCCGCCATCACGGTATCCTCGAACACCACCAGCGAGTCGTCACTGTCCAGCGCGCGCGCGTACAACTGCTGGCCCACGATCACGGCGTCGTAGAACGAGCGGTCGTCGTCCACAGTGTACAACTCGAGATAGCTGGGGACGCTGTCATCCGGGCCCGTGAGGCGCGCGAGGCGCATCGGCGCCGCGCGGCCGTAAAAGCCGTCGCCGTCGTTGCGCACCCACACGGTGGAATCGCCCGCGACCACCAGGAACTCCGCCGTGGGAGCGGCCGCGGGCGCGGGAGCGCGCCGGCACGCAGCGGATGTGAGCAAGAGAACGGCCGCCAGTGGCGGAAAGAGGACGCCGCGCATGCGCCGAATATGGGGGGTCGCCTACGCTTCGGGGAACGGCCCGGTTAGATTGCACGCCCGTCTCGGATCGCTTCACCCCCCCAGCCGCATCGCCAATGCATCGCCGCGCCATCTTCCCCTTCGTCGTTCTGTGTGCGCTCCTCGCTGCCTGTGCCGCCGGCGCCGATCGGCCCGCCGACCAGTCCGCCGCGCGCTCCGCCGCGGGCTCCCCCGACAGCGTGTCCACTCGGGCGCTCGACACGGCATCCACCAACGGCACGGGCGATTCCGCCGCGGCACCCGCGGCCGCCAACGCGGGGGCGGAGGGTGCGGCGGGCAGGGACAGCGGAGCGAAGCAGGCGCCCGCGCCGAGACCGGCGCGCGGCAGTGCCGACCACCCGGGCACTTCCACCCTCCCGCCGCCCACGACGGCTGGGAAGGCCACCGAGCGCGATATCCGGGCCGACGCCGTGTTGCGGGGATTGTACGTGAACCGGTGGGCGGCGCAGAGCACACATCGCATGCGGCAGCTCATCGCGCTCGCCGACGCCACCGAAATCAACGCGTTCGTGATCGACGTGAAGGACGAGTTCGGACTCAACTTCGCGCCGGAGGATCCCACGCTCGCGGCGAACGCCGGTAACAGCGGGCGCATCCCGCATCTGCGCGCGCTGGTGGACACGCTCAAGGCGCACGGGATCGTTCCGATCGCACGCATCGTGGCGTTCAAGGACTCGGTGGCCGCGCGCGTGAACCCGGAGCACGTGATCCGGCGCGCGGATGGCTCGCCCTGGCGAGACAAGCAGGGCCTCACGTGGGTCGATCCATACGACCACGCCATCTGGGAGTACAACATTCGCGTGGCGGAGGCGATGGCGCGCGCCGGCTTTCCGGAGGTGCAGTTCGATTACATCCGGTTCCCCGAACCGTATGCCAGCCTGCCCAAGCAGGTGTTCCGCGACGCGGATGGCGTGAGCAAGCCGCAGGCGTTGTCCCGCTTTCTCGCGGCCGCGTGCGCGCGCGTGCACGCTCTGGACACTCGCTGCACGGCCGACATCTTCGGCCTGGTCACCACCGTGCCCGGCGCGCTGGAGGTGGGGCAGCAGTGGGAGACGCTGTCGCCCGTGGTGGACGTTCTTCTGCCCATGGTGTATCCGTCGCACTACCCGCACGGCGCGTTCGGCATCGCGCGGCCCAACGCGGAGCCGTTTCGTATCGTGCAGACCGCCATCGCTCGCGCACGCGCGCGCGACGTGGCGCTCGGCCTTGCCCCGGCGGAACACGTGCGTCCATGGCTGCAGGCGTTCACGCTAGGGCCGCCGGCGTACGGCCCGGACCAACTGCGCGAGGAAAAGCGGGCCGTGTACCAGGCGGGCTACGACGGCTGGGTGCTCTGGAATCCGGGCAGCAAGTACGAGCCGTTCGTGTCCGCCCTGGAGAAAACGCTCGTCAGCCGAAAGACGGCAGGGACGCGCGCGGCCGCGGCGAGCGACAGCGCGCGCAGCCCGCACCCCTGACCGCCCGCCCTACGCAGCGCGCGAACGGCCCTTCCGGCCAGCCGGGGAGCGCCGTTTCTTTGCGGCCGACGAGCTCTTCTTGCCCGACGTTGACGAGCGCCGCTTCTTGGACGCCGACGCCCGGCGCTTCTTGGAAGGCGAGGCGACGCGTTTCTTAGAAGGCGAGACGCCGCGCTTCTTAGACGCCGAGGTGCGGCGGCGCCTCTTCTTTTTCTTGGGCGCCAGGATCGTCCCCCGGCAGTTTGGCGCGCCGCATCGGCACGCGTAGAAGCGCTCCTCTTCCTCGCCGTACCCTTGCTCGCGTTCGTACTGATAGTCGTAGCCGAGTTCCTCGCCCGGCTGGATGGTACGGATCGCCTCGATGAAGATGCGGCCGTCCTCGATCACGGCCTCGCAGTTGGGGTCGCAGGAGTGGTTGATGAAGCGCGCGTCGTTGCCGTGCACGGCGGCATCGACCACGGTGCGGCTGGTGACGGTGAAGAGAAAGGTGTGATGGCGACGCATGCTGTCGTCGTCGTAGCGACGATCTGCCTCGGCAGACGAGATGCGCTCTCCCGTATACTCGATGATGCGCGTGCCCTTGCGGATGCGGCGGAGCGCGAACGCGCCCCTCCCCTGGATGCTCGACTGGCGGATGATGAAGTACGGCGAGCCATCGCGCTCGCGCGATGCGCTGGCGCGGCCCGTGGAGCGTGTGGAGGTGGAATGGGTGGATCGAGACGGCATGAGTCCTGGATCAGTCGTGAGAGTATGGGCAACGGGGGCGCGGCGCCATATCGGGCGCTGTCCCGTTCATCGATTACCGGAAGATGCCACATTCGGGCGTGTGACGTGAGCCATCTCGCCGAGCGCGTCAGCGCCACGCCGCGGGGTCCTGCTGGAAGAAGGCGCGCAGCTGCTCGTACAGATCGGGATGGTCGTCGCGTAAGTGCCGGCCTCGCGTGAAGAACGCCTCCACTGCCACGGCAAAGAATTCCGCGGGGTTCCGGGCGCCGTAGGCGTCGAGCACGCCGCCGCGTGTCGCACGCGATCGCAGCGCTCGATACGCGTCCTCGAACGCGGCCACCCAGGCGCGGTATGCCGCGCGGCGATCGAGCGCCGGCGTCCCATCGGCGATGCCGTCTTCGTCGTCCAGCTGATGCGCGAACTCGTGGAGCACCAGGTTGTGCCCCGTCTCGCCGCGCGCGAGCTCCTCGCTGATCTCGTCCCACGCCAACACCACTACCCCGCTCTCCCACGATTCCCCCAGGCGCGCCTCCTCGCTTTCGGTGAGCACGCCCCCGTGCTCCTCCCGCACCGGAGCCCGGTACGATGACGGGTAGACCAAGACCGCCTGGAGCGCGGGATAGTAGTCCGTGTCGCGGTGCAGCAGGAGGACGCACGCCTGCGCGGCGATCACCAGCCGCATCTCCTCGGTGAGCGTCAGTCCACCGCATCCCTCGAACTTCTTCTCCCGCACAAAGACATGCACGTGACCGACCAGCTCGCTCCGATCTGCCTCGGGCAGTCTGCGCAGGAGCGCCACGCCGTCGATGAGCTGCGCCCATCCCGGCGGCGGTGGGAGGGCGCGCAGCCGGCGGCGCCGGCGCTTCTTGAATCCGAACATGGGAGGAAGATGTACCAGGCCGCCCAACCGGTCATCCGGCGGGCGGCCTTGGCGACGCCATCGATGTGGAGGCGCTGGGCCCTTACCGCTGCGGGCGCAGGCTCGTTGGTGCAGTCACGGCACCCGGCTGGCGAATCGGCATGCTGATGCGCGGGAAGGTCCCGCGTCCGATGGGCACCCGTCCAATGGGCGTGCCGCCGGGCGTCCGCACCACGGGGAAGCCTCCACCAAGGCCACCGAAACCACCGGGCCGGCGACGAGGCCGCGGATCGCAATGATCGTCGTCGCCGATGCCGCCGCGGATGATGACACCGATCACGTCACCGATGCTCACGCCATCCACGTTGGGACCGGGGCCCGGCAGCGGAGCGCGCTCCGGCTTGGGAAGCACGGTAGGCTGTCCCACCGGCTGGGCGGGCTCGACGGCCACGTGCTCGGGAGCGGGGGCGGGATCGGGCGCTGGAGCGATGGCCACGTTGGGCGCCGGCCTGGGCGTGGCCACCACCTCGCGCTTGGGCGACGGACGGTGCACCGCCACGGGCTTCCGCTTGGCGGTCTCCGGCATCTCGATGGCCGAGACGACATCGGTCCGCTCGTGCTGCGTGGCCGACGACGCGAGCTCGAGGGACGGCGCGGAGGCCAGCTCGAGATCCCGCTTCATGTCTCCGCTCACATCGTTGGAGCTCTTGCCGCGCGCGCATGCGGCCGCGACGAACACGACCGGCAGCACTGTCAGCTTCGTGATGGTGCGCACCGTGACCTCCTCGAAGGACTGCACTCTTGACGACTCAATGCACGCCGCACGCCAGAAGTTGCGCCCTCATGGACGTGGACAACGCGTTCCATGGAGCGGTGGCGTCCCCACCGGCTGACGCTCGATGTCCGCTTGAAGGGACATGGCCGAGCACTCCGACCGCTTTCCCGCCCGGTGTGCCCCTTGCCCGTGCGGCGTAAGCCGTGCATTTACGCAAACACAGGGACCGGCCGAGCGCAACCGCAACGGCCGCACCCGACCACCTCGGAACACAGGGCTCATGCGATCACCGCTCCGTGCGCGCTCCGGTGCCGCGCTCATCGCCGGCATGGTTTTCGTGGGCTGGATTACCGCCTGCCGCGGTGAGCGGCGCGAGGCCGTGTCTCCCGCGGAGCGCGCCGCCATCGCGGACACGCTTCGTGGCATCATGGCGGGCGCGTACGACTTCACCAAGGTGGAAGGAAGCGCGGTAGCGCAACTCATGAGCCTCTACCCGGACAGCGGGCGCGTGGTGTCCGCCGCCAGCGGCCACATCACGACCGACCGCGACTCGTTGCGAGCCGAGCTGCACGACTTCTGGACGTACGTCGGCCAGAACATGCAGCACCCCGTATGGCGATGGGACGCCACCTACGTGGATGTCCTTTCACCCAACGCCGCCGTGGTGACGGGCCGCTACAGCATTCCGCACCGGACTCCCATGGGGACCCCGCACGTGATTCGCGGCGCGTGGACGGCCGTGTTCGAGAAACGCGGGGGACGATGGGTGATCGTGCAGGAGCACCTCTCCGACGCGCCCGCCGGCTCCGACGCGCGGGACTCGGCCGTGGTGGACTCCGTGCTCCCGCCCGCCGACAGCGCGGAGCGCGCGGCCGCCGCACGGTATCGCGCCAATATGCGCGACATGCGCACCATGCCCGGCATGGCGCACGACAGCGGCGGCTGACGGTCCACCAGGGGGAGCGCCGCGGCACGGCGATCCGACGCCGGCCTCAGCCCGCGGCGCGCCGATCAGCACACGGTCAGAGCAGGTGAATGCCGAATAGCGCGGCGATGACGACGCTCAGGACGATCCCCGCCAGCCAGGCCAGCACCGCCGTGCCGATGGCCTTCCCCGTCCCGAAATCCAGCGCTTGCCGGATGGCCACGACCATCGTCACAAGCAGCCAGATGGCGACGATCAGCTGCACGAATCCGCCGAGAATGGGGATAATGCCCAGTACACGGAGCACGCCCGGCGACTCGGCGAAGCCCATGGTGCGCAGGAGCTCCCCCCACGTGGCCGTTCCGCCGAAGACGCGTGTGCCAATGACGTAGACCACGCCCGCCGCCGCCAGCCAGAAGACATAGGCGCTGATGATCGCACTGATGACCCCTCGCCCCCCCGCGCCCAGTCCGCCGATGGCCGACGCGACGGCGACGAGGCCAACCACGACCGCCGCCTGTCCGGTGGCGTTGGTGTCGGCCTCGACATCTTCGTAAGTGGGGACGTCGAGCATGGCGGCGCCGCGCATGCGATCCACCAACGAGCGTCCACCGCTCTCGGCAAGTGCCATTTGCTCCTCCCGTGTGAGTGTTCCGGCGTTCGGTTGGCCGCGCATGCCGCAAGGGGCGCGCCTTCCCGCGCGCCGCCCCCCCCGTCTCAGCGACGCGAGGCGATGGCCGCTACCCCGTGCACCAGCCGGTCGACCTCACGTTCCGTGGTGTAGCAGGCGCATCCTGCGCGGACGAGCCCCTCGGGGCCCAGCTCCAGCCTGTCGATGATGGTGGCCGCGTAGAAGTCGCCGTGGGAGACGAATACGCCGCGTTCCGCCAGTCGGCGCGCCACCTCGCTGGAGGCAACGCCGCGCACGACGAAGCCTACGGTGGGCGTGCGAGGCGCCCATGGTGGAGGACCAAAGAGCTGCACGCCGTCGATGGCGGCCAGGCCGTCCCACATCCGCTGCGTCAACCGCGCGTTGCGCTCGTGCAACGCGGCGAACGCGGCCGCCAGCCGATCGCGGCGACTGCCCGCCACGCCGGCCAGCGATGCCAGGAAATCCACGGCGGCAGCCGCGCCGGCGATGCCTTCGTGATTCTGCGTGCCCGTCTCCACGCGCTCCGGGCCTTCGTTGGGTGCCGGCGCCAGCTTGGGGAGCTCCAACCGCGCGAGGAGCTCCGCGCGTCCCCACAGCGCCCCCACGTGCGGCCCGTAGAACTTGTACGCCGAACAGGCCAGGAGATCGCACTGGAGAGAGTCGACATCCACCAGCACGTGCGGCGCGTAGTGGACGGCGTCCACGAACGTGACGGCGCCCACCTGCCGCGCTCGCGCGGCCGCCGCCCGCACGAGGGTGATGGTACCCAGCGCGTTGGACGCCGCGCCGATGGCCACCACGCGCGTGCGCGGCGAGAGCAGCGTGTCGAAGTGCTCCCAGTCGAGCGTGCCCGTGTCGGGGTGCATGCGCGCCATGCGCAGCAGAATGCCGCGGTCGCGCGCGAGCGCTTCCCACGGCGCCACGTTGGCGTGATGGTCCAGCTCCGTGACGATGATCTCGTCTCCCTCGCGCATGTCGCGCCCCAGTGCGCGCGCCACGTGGAAGGTGAGCGTCGTCATGTTGAGCCCGAACGCGATCTCCGACGCCGGCGCGCCCAGGAAATCTCCCACCGTGGCACGCGCGTCCGCGAGGATGGCGTCCGTCTCCGCGCTGGTGGGATACTCCCAGTGCGTGTTGGCGTTATGGTGCAGCAGGTAGTCGGTCACGGCCTCCGTCACCACGGTGGGCACCTGGGTCCCGCCGGGTCCGTCGAAGTACGCCACCGTCTCGGTGCCGTGCATGCGGCGGAGCGCGGGGAAGTGCGCGCGGATGGTGTCGACGCCGGGCAGCGCTACGGCATCTGGCTCCGCGGGTGGTGTGGTGGGGACGGATCGCGGTGCGTCGTGGCGCACGCGGGGCTCGCTCACCCGAGCGCCACTCCGGCCCACTCTTCGAGCACCTTCACGGCCTCCACGTGGTCCGCGTCGTCGCCCAAGACGCCATGCGCCACGCGCATGAGCTCGGCCGTGAGCTGCAACAGGGGCGACGGCACGTGCGCGTCGCGGAGCGCCGCGGCGGCGGTGGCAGCGTCTTTGTCCAGAAGCGCCAGACGGAACGTGCGCGGAAAGGCGCGTCCCACCACGCGCTCGGGAAAGAGGTTCTGCGAGCTGTTGGAGCGACCGGATGACGCATTGATGACGTCCAGCGCGGTGGACGCCGGGACGCCGCTCCGCGCGAGGAGCGCCAGTCCTTCGCCCAACGACCAGATGTGCGCGGCGAGCAGGGCGTTGTTCACCGCCTTGACGGCCATGCCGGCACCCACCGGCCCCACGTGCACGATCTTCTTTCCGAAGGACTCGAGCACCGGACGCACACGCTCGACGGCGGCCGCCTGGCCGCCGCACATCACCGTGAGCGTCCCCTGCTCGGCGCCCGAGACGCCGCCGCTCACCGGCGCGTCGACGAACTCCACGCCGCGCTCCGCCAGCCGCGCGGCGATCGCGCGCGTGGCTTCGGGCGCGCCCGACGTGCAGTCCACCAGCACGGCGCCGCGCTCGAGCGCCTGCTCCACACCGTCGTCCAGCACCGACTGGACCTCGCGCGACGTGGGGAGACAGGTGATCACCACCGCGGCACCGCGCGCCGCGTCGGCCGGTGTGGCGGCCACTCGCGCGCCGCATGCGCCGGCCACGCTCTCCGCGCGCGCGCGCGTGCGGTTCCAGAGCACCACGTCCTGCTCGCGCGCGGCCACGCGACGCGCCATCGGAGCGCCGATGGCGCCGAGTCCCAGAAAGGCTACCGTCATGGTGCGCTAACTTCGCCGGAACACGGGAGAGCGTCAACCGGCGCCGCCGGCACCATCGTTGCCGGTCGGTGCCAGCATGTTCTTCACCTGGATGCTGCTCCTGGTGCCGATTTCCCTGGCGCTCAGGCACTTCATCCACGCGCCACCCGTGTGGATGTTCGTCGTGGCCGTGCTCGCCATCGTTCCGCTCGCCGAGTGGATCCGCCGCGGCACCGAGCAGATGGCGCACGCTGTGGGACCGGCCATCGGCGGGTTGCTCAACGTCACGTTCGGCAACATGGCCGAGCTGCTCCTGGCCGTGTTCGTGCTGATGCACGGCGAAGCGGACACGGTCAAGGGACAGATCACCGGCTCCATCGTGGGGAACGGGCTGCTGGGACTGGGGCTGGCCATCATCGTCGGCTCGTGGGGGCGGGAGAAGCAGACGTTCAACCGCGACAGCGCGGGACGCCTGACGAGTCTGCTCATGCTGTCCGTCATCGCGCTCCTCCTCCCCGCCCTGTTCGATTACACCGAGCGCGACATCGTGCACAGTGCACAGGCCGGCACGCTGGACGAGAAGCTCAGTCTGGGTGTGTCGGTGGTGCTCATTCTCGTGTACGCGGCCAATCTGTTCTATACGCTCGTCACGCACCGGGATGTCTTTCGCTGCGCCCGCGAGGACGACGACCCCCGCGAGTCGCCCGGCGGGGGCAAGCCTCCCGGCGGCAAGGCAGGAGGGCGGTGGCCGGTATGGCAGGCGCTGGCCGTGCTCGCCGCAGGCACAGCGCTCACGGCCTGGCAGGCGGAGATCGTGTCCGGTGCGTTGCGCGCCACCGCGACGTCGCTCGGCCTCTCCACGTTCTTCCTGGGCGTCGTGGTGCTGGCCGTGATCGGGAACGCCGCCGAGTACGTGGCCGCGATGTATTTCGCGCGGAAGGACCGGATGACCATGGTCATGGGGATCACCATCGGCTCCTCCATCCAGGTGGCGTTGCTCGTCGCGCCCGTTCTGGTCCTGCTGTCGTACGCTGTCGGCCATCCCATGAACCTGGTGTTCTCCAACCCGTTGGAGCTGATCGCGATGGCGGGGGTGGCGCTCACCGTCAACGCCATCGCTTCGGACGGCGAGAGCACGTGGTTCGAGGGCGTGATGCTCCTTGCCGTGTACGTGCTCCTGGCGCTGGCCTTCCTGTTCGTGGTACCGTGATGGCCATGGTCACAATGACGGTGGCGATCGAGGGCATGGCGAGCGTGCACGCCACGCGCGCCGTGTGGACGGCGCTGAACGCGGTGGACGGGATTCTCAGCGCCGAGGTCTCGCTTGGCCGTACGCTCATCGAGCACGACGGGCGCGCCACGTGCCAGGCGGTCCGCGCCGCGGTGCAGTCCGCCGGATTCCGGGTCATCGCCTGTCGCGAGGAACGGCGGCTTCCTCTGCTCTGACCCGCGCCGTCGGGCTGTACCGTAGGGAGCAACCGACGTAATTTGTTGCGCTCTCCAGTCCTGCCCCATCGACTCACAAGGACGGTTCCCATGACGCCACCGCAGCCCAACGAGGAGCGGCCGGTCGGAGCGCTGCTGGCGCCCGACATCCTGGCGCTGCTCGAAGAGTCTCCGGAAAGCGTTGCCGACGAGACGGCCGAGATCCATCCCGCCGACCTCGCCAATGTCGCGTCCGCGCTCCCGGACGAGCTGGTGCCGACGCTCCTGCGCGCGCTCCCGCCCGCGCGCGCCGCCGACGTGCTGGAGTACATGGACGAGGAGTTGCGCACGCGTACGCTCGAGGCGATGGCGCCTAAGCAGGCGGCGGCGATCGTGGTCGAGATGACGCCGGACGACCGCGCGGACACGCTCGACGAGATGAAGGATGCGAGCGCTGAGCAGATCCTGGCGGAGATCTCCACCGAGGCGCGCGGCGAGACGGAGCGGCTGCTGGCCTACGCGCCCGACTCGGCCGGCGGCATCATGACCACGGAGTTCGTCTCCGTGCCGGAAGACGAGCTGGTAGAGGACGCGCTCGGCAGCGTGCGCGCGGTCGCGCGCACCGGCAAGAAGGAGGCGATGTACGCCATCTACACCACCGACACCGACGGCCGCGTGCGCGGCGTGCTGTCGCTGCGCGAGTTGCTGGCGGCGCCGGAGGGAACGCGGATCGAGGACACCGCGTGGAGCGAGGTCATCTCCGTACCCGCCACGGCCGACCGCGAGGAAGTGGCGCGGCTCGCGGCCAAGTACGATCTGGTGGCGGTCCCGGTGGTGGACGGGTTTGGACGCGTGATCGGCGTGGTCACCGTGGACGACGTGATCGACGCGATCCAGGAAGAGCAGACGGAGGACCTCCAGATGCTCGGCGGACTCCAGCCGCTGGAGGAGCCGTACTTTCAGGCGGGCTTCTGGAGCATCGCGCGCAAACGCGGCAGCTGGCTCGTGCTGCTGTTCATCGAGGAGATGTTCACCGGCACGGCGCTCCGTCATTACCAGGCGACGCTGCAGGCGGTGACGGCGCTGATGTTCTTCGTGCCACTCGTCATCAGTTCAGGCGGCAACTCCGGCTCGCAGTCGGCCACGCTCATCACGCGCGCGCTCGCCGTGGGCGACGTCGAGATGCGCGACGCGCTGCGCGTCTTCCGCCGCGAATTGGGACAGGGGTTGGTCCTGGGCCTGTTCCTCGGCGGCATCGGGTACGTGCGCGCGTTGATGTGGGGGAACGGCAGCGCCCTGGCCATGGTGGTTGGGCTCACCCTGATCGGAGTCGTGCTGGCCGGTACGCTGGTGGGTGCGGTGCTCCCGATCGGACTCAAGCGGGTGGGGTTCGATCCCGCCATCGCGTCGTCGCCCTTCGTGGCGAGTTTCGTGGACGTGGCCGGGTTGCTGATCTACTTCCAGGTGGCGGTGAGGCTACTGCACCTGTAGACGGGACCGCGACCGGCGAGCATTGCCGCCGCGTCTCCTTCTGTCTTCTCTCCATCTCGCAATCGCGCAACTGGTCTCGATTGGCGACGTCGCGATGGCCGGCGCCAGCGCGCATCGAAGTTGTCCGGACCTCATCTCTCCAGGCTCGCCCCTCATGTCTCAGATCTGGAGAACTCAGATCTCAGGTCTCAGATCTCTCCTGCCGACCGTCGGCCTGCCCTTCGGCCAGAGCTGAGACGGGAGGGGCGAGCCTCCAGACGTGAGGTCCGGAGGGGCTCTCGCACACCAGATCAGCATCGCGACGTCGCGGGACGAGACCAGTTACGCGATTGTGAGATGGAGAGAAGACAGAGGGAGACGTAGAGGGAGGGTATGTGAGGGACGGCGAGAGGACAGTTATGAGTGGGAGGAGGAGAGAGGGACGGCTTGCGCTATAGGGGTGGGGGGTATAGGTTTCGTTCAGCATCGTTCACCACGGAGGAGGTATGGAGCGCGTGAAGTTGACCATCGAGGGGATGACGTGCGGGCACTGTCTCAACGCCGTGAACGGCGCACTGGCTCGGGCGCCTGGCGTGAAGGTGGACAGCGTGCAGATGGGATCGGCGGTGGTGGAGTTCGATCCGCATGTCACCAGCGAGAGCAAGATCATCGACGCGGTGGCCGACGAGGGGTACACCGCGTTTCGCGCCGAGCCGGCCTGAGCGCGTCTTCTCTGAGAGCGGCATTGGCGCCGCGGCGGCGCCGATGAGGAGGGACCATGACACACACCGGCACGTCAGCTCCCGCGCGCGGTAGCGCGGACGCCGGACCGACGGACGCCACCAGCGCGGACGCGCTGCGCCACGCGGAACGCATCTCCATTCCCGTGACGGGGATGACCTGCGCCGCGTGCCAGGCGCGCGTCCAGCGGACGCTCGCGCGCACGCCCGGCGTGGCCACCGCCACGGTGAACCTCATGACGGGCGACGCGAGCGTCGCCTTCGATCCCGCCGCGACTTCCCCGGCTGCCCTCGTGGACGCCATCCGCGCGACCGGCTACGGCGCCGAGCTTCCGCGCCCGGCGGAGAGCCAGGCAGACGACGACGAGGCGCGCGAGGCCGCTCGCGTGCGCGAGTATCGCGCGCTGCGGCGCAAGGCGATCATCACCGGCGCGATCGGCGCCGTCGTCATGCTCCTCTCGATGGCCGACATGGCGCGGACGGCCGTGACACGCCCGTCCGCCGATCCGTTCATGCGGTGGATGGCGCGCACCGTCGGCCCGGCCGTCACCCGCGCCCTTCCCTGGCTTGGCGCCATCCAGCATCGCGCCATGGGATATCTGCTGTTCGCCCTCACGCTCGTGGCGGTGACGTGGACGGGACGGCACTTCTACACGCGCGCGTGGAGCGCCTTCCGCCACCGCACGGCCGACATGAACACGCTCGTCGCGGTCGGGACCGGCGCGGCATTCCTCTACTCTGTGGTCGCGACATTCGCGCCGCAGCTGTTCGCCCGGCAGGGCGTGGCGGCCGAGCTGTACTACGAAGTCGTCGTCATCATCATCGCGCTCATCCTCCTGGGAAACACGCTCGAGGCGCGCGCCAAGGGGCAGACCTCGGCGGCACTCCGTCGCCTCGCGCGGCTGCAGCCACGCACGGCGCGCCTGGTGCGCGACGGGACCGAGGTGGATGTGCCCATCGAGGAGGTGCGCACCGGTGACACCGTCCTCGTGCGGCCAGGAGAGAGGCTCCCGGTGGACGGTGTGGTCACAGCCGGCGCGAGCGCCGTGGACGAGTCGATGCTCACTGGGGAATCGATGCCCGTGCCCAAGGCCAAAGGCGCCGCCGTGATCGGCGCCACGGTGAACGGCAACGGCGCCTTCCGCTATCGAGCCACCACGCTCGGCGGCGACAGCGTGCTGGCCGGCATCCTCCGTCTCATGCGGCAGGCACAGGGATCCCGCGCGCCCATTCAGCGATTGGCCGATCGGATCAGCGCGATCTTCGTCCCCGTGGTGATCAGCATCGCTGTGGTCACGTTCGTCGTGTGGTACGTGGCTGGCGGACCGGCAGGGATCCTGGGCGCCATCTCGGCGGCCGTGGCTGTCCTCATCATCGCGTGCCCGTGCGCGATGGGACTGGCCGTGCCGACTGCCGTGATGGTCGCCACCGGCAAAGGCGCCGAGCTGGGCGTGCTGATCAAGGGCGGCGAGGCGCTGCAGCGCGCGGGGGACGTGGACACGGTGGTGCTCGACAAGACAGGCACCGTTACCGAAGGACGTCCGACCGTGACGGACATCGCGGTGGCGCCGCTTGCGGGAGCCGTCGCGCCCGTCGGAACCGGCGGCGGGCGCGCGGAAACCGCCGCACGCACGGCAACCGACGGGAGTCTGGAACGCGAGGAGGAAGCGGTGCTCGCGCTGGCGGCGGCGGTGGAGCGGGCGTCGGAGCATCCACTAGCGGATGCGATCGTGCGCTCGGCGCGCGATCGCTCGCTCGCGGTGCAGGACGCCTCGCGCTTCGAAGCGTTCCCGGGGCGCGGGGCGGTGGCGGAGGTCGGCGGCAGGCGCGTGCTGGTGGGAAGCGAGGCCATGCTGCGCGACGCCGGGCTCGATCCGTCGCCGCTCGCAGCGGAAGCGGCACGGTTCGCGGCGGCGGGAAAAACGCCGGTGTTCGTGGGCGACGCGGAGCGCGTGTTGGGGCTCATCGCGGTGGCCGATGCCATCAAGCCGTCGTCGCGCGATGCCGTGGCGCAGCTGCGGCGCATGGGACTGTCGGTGGTGATGCTGACGGGCGACAATCCGCGCACGGCAAACGCCATCGCGCACGAGGCGGGAATCCCGCGCGTCGTGGCGGCCGTGCTGCCGGAGGGCAAGGTGGCCGAGGTGGCGCGGCTGCAGCGTGCCGGAGGCGTGGTGGCGATGGTGGGCGACGGTATCAACGACGCGCCGGCGCTCGCGCAGGCAGATGTCGGGATCGCCATCGGCACCGGGACCGACATCGCGATGGAAGCGGGCGATGTGACGATCATGCGCGGCGATCTGCGCGGCGTGGTGCACGCGATCGCGCTCTCGCGCCGCACCATGCATCTCACGCGACAGAATCTCTTCTGGGCGCTGATCTACAACGTGATCGGGATCCCGGTGGCAGCGGGCGTGCTGTACCCGGCGTTCGGAATCCTGTTGAGCCCCATCCTGGCGAGTGCCGCGATGGCCATGAGTTCGGTGAGCGTGGTGTCGAACAGTTTGCGGCTCCGGCGATTCCGTCCGGCCTGAGGAGTGACAATGGCAACGAGAACGCGAGCGAAGCGGACCACCGGAGCGTCAGCAGCGACGTCCGCACCGGCAACGTGCGCGTGCGGCGCCGGCGACGACACGGACACCTGGGCGGATCGGAAGGCCGTGGGGGTGGATCCACAGATCCGCGCGCGGAATCTCCGGCGGCTGCGCCGTATCGAAGGTCAGGTGCGCGGACTCCAACGAATGATCGAGGACGACCGCTACTGCGCCGACGTCATGATGCAGATTGCTTCGGTGCACGAGGCGCTGCGATCGGTGGGACGCGAGCTCATGCGCAACCACCTGCGCCACTGCGCCACCGAAGCCATCCGATCGGACGACGATGCGCGCGCCGAGGAGATGTACGACGAGCTGGTGGAGTTAATGTACCGCCACGCCCGGTGAGCACCCCGCGGTGAGCACCGCCCGGTGAGCACCCCGCGGTGAGCACCGCCCGGTGAGCACCCCGCGTCAGTCGCCCGCGCGGGCTTCCTCGCTCATGAGCGCCAGAAGATTGCCCTCGCTGTCGCGGAAGAACGCCATCCAGAGATCGTGATCCGCCAGCCGCGCCAACAGGTGCGGCGGGCGCTCGAACCCGACTCCGCGCTCCACCAACTGGGCGTGCACGTCGGCAATGCGCTCCACGCGAAAGTAGAGCACCGATCCGGGCCGCTCGAACTCCTCGCGCTCCGGACGGGCGAGCATGAGCCGGGTGCCGTCGCAGTCGAAGAACGCCATCCCGCTCGCCTCGAACAGGAACCGCATCCCGAGCACCTCACGGTAGAACATCATCGCGCGGCCGACGTCCTGCACCGGCAGGGCGATCTGACCAATACGGGAGAGCGAAACCCCGGGCGTCGCCGTCATCGTGCATCCTCCGGGCGGGCACCCGCCCGCGCGCATGATCCCCATGCCACACGGCATGCCATACGGCGGGCGTTTGCATTAGTTAGCGTTGCTAACTATAATGCTCCGCGATGCCGCAACGCGCAAGCGGGCACCGGATGCGGGAGCGCCGTCGCACGGCCGGCGGGGCCGCAGGGCGCCGCGCTGTCCTGGACGCGGCCGATGAGCTGCATTCGGCGGCCATCCATTTGCTGCGCCTGCTCCGGCGCGAGGACGACGCGAGCGGGGTGACGGCGCCCCGGCTGTCCGTGCTGTCCGTACTGGTGTTCGCCGGACCCACGACACTCGGCGCGCTCGCCGCCGCCGAGCAGGTGCGGCCGCCCACGATGAGCCGGATGGTCGCGGCCATGGAGCGTGACGGGCTGGTGCGACGTGAGCACGATGCGCATGACCGGCGCGTGGTGCGCCTTCACGCCACCGCGCGGGGCGAGCAGTTGCTGAAGCAAGGGCGTGAACGGCGGCTGCGGGCGTTGGCCGCGCGGATGTTGTCCCTGCGGCCGCAGCAGTTGGAAACGCTGCGGAGCGCCTCCCGACTCATGGAATCGCTTGCGCGCACCCGCACGGCGAAGGAATGACCGGTGCGGTCGGGCGGGTTGACGCTATCTCAGCAGCATCTGTCCGCCGCAGTCCGTCGAGGGACTGCGGCTGCACAAGGTGGTGGCCCGGCCGGTCATGCATCAGGGCACAACGGGCGTGCACATCGCGGTCGCCTCGATGGCCGCGCCACGCGCCGCCGGGGCAGCGCGTGCAAGGTCCGACATGCATCCAGTGCGAGAGCGGAGCGCCAGCGCGCCCCCGCTGATCGCCGGCGCCTCACGGCGTCGAGTCCGGATCGAAATCTCGAATCACGTAGATATCGCTCACCGAATGCGCCACCTTTCCCACCCACCGCCGCCCATCGCTCGACATGGCGCACGTGCACGGATCGGGGGCGAACGGGAGCGGGCTCATGGCCTTCGCCACGCCGCCGGCCACCGGCATGCGCCGCAGCATTGGTCGACTTTCACCGAGCGCGAGCGCGCCAAATTGGATCGATCCGTCCGCGGTCCACTGGAATGGATCGATGAGCTCGCTGCCGAACTCGAACCAGCCGATCAACTGCACACGGCCAGTGGCGGCGGACACGCGGTAGAACGCCTGGCGCGCGGCGGATTCGCCCGACACGCTGTCGGGCCGGACGGCCAGAAAGGCGTACGCGTCCGCGTTAGGCGACGCCGCGACCGCGAACGGGTAGCCGAGCGTATCGGGCAGGGCAATCCGCCCCCGCTCGTGCCCTGCACCGTCGAACAGCCGAATGGACCGGGCCGTGGCATCGAAGAGCGCGATGCCATCGGCGCCGCTCTCGGCCAGATGACCGCCGCTCGACAGCTCCGCGAAGAGTGAGGCGCGTCCGGTGGCAACGTCGTAGGCGGTGAGCCGCACCCGGCCTTCGCCCAGCATCGTCTCGACGATCACCCGGCGTCCGTCGAGCGTCGGGCTCCACGTCACGACCTCCGGCAGCGCGGGCGTCACGGCGCGCGGCGACTCGGCGCCCGCGAACGGCTCGGCGAACAATTGGATTCGCGACGCACCCGGACCGGGCACGCCGGCACCGAACACCACCGTCCGGCCGTCCTTGACGAGCGTCGCCCCGAGGCCCGTGGACGCGGACCGGATGAGCCGCGCCGGTTTGGGCGTGGCGTTAGGCGCCTGCTGCTCCATCGTCCACAACAGGTTCTGACCGGCGTGGCCGATGCGGAACGCGAGGTCGTGCCCATCGGCGGACACGCTGAATGCGGAGGCGCCGCGCTCGCCGGACGTCACGACGATGGTGTCGCGCCTGCCCAACTTTCCCGACGGATCGACCGGCACGCGGAGCAGCGCGCCCTCGCCGCGGCGCGAAAACACGTACATCAGCAGGGTCCGCGCTCGCGACGTCCAACTGAGCGTGAACGGCGCCGACTGCGGAACAGAGGTCGTATCGATGAGCGCCCCGTTCCGGTCGTACACGGCGAGTACCACCGACCCGGCCGCGCGCTGCCACAGCACGGCGACACGCCGGCCGTCGGGTGCGACGCGCGCGTCCTGGATCTCGCCGAGCTGACCGGTGGACACTGGAGGCGTGCTGTCCACGGTCTGTGTGATCGGGAGCGCGATCGTGCGGAAATGCAGCGCTGTACGCCCGCGAATGGCGGAGGCGACGAACACGCTGTCCCCCGCTGGCGTCAGATCCCCACGTCCGGCGCTGACGAAGGTCAGCGGACCGCCCAACCGGGACATCACGTACAGTCCCGCCGGCTGGCCGGGCGCCACGGCCGCGGCGTCGATCAGCAGCCACGAGCCGTCACGGCTGTAGGCGGACGGGTAGGCCCACCCGATGTCGGGCATCAGCTCGCGCTCGACGTTGCTCGCGAGATCTCGGATCTCGAGCCCGTTGCGGCAGCTCCCGTCCGCGGTGCACGTCTGCTCGACGTACACGAGCTCGGTGCCGTTAGGCGAAACGATCGGCCAGCTCGCGTGGCCGGTGCTGGTGACCTGGATGCGGTCGTAGACCGCCGGGGCCGCGACGCGTGGCGACGCCCTCGTCAAGCCACGCCGGCCAAAGCGGATACCTAACAAGACCAGCACGACGATGGCCGCGAGCAGCAGCGAGCCTAACGCTGCCGTGCGTCTCCCGCGCCAGGTGCCCGCGGTCCGCGCCGCCGGCGCCGCGCCCAGCGCCCCCACGAACTCCGCGGCGCTCTGGTACCGGTCCGCGGGCACCTTGGCCAGCGCTTTCGTCACCGCGCGATCGAGCGCGTCCGGCACCGTATCGCGCAGCACGCGCACGCTCGTTGGGCGTTCGGTGATCAGCTTGGCGATCACCGCCCGCATGGTGGCACCGGTGTGCGGCGGCTCGCCGGTGAGCATCTCGTAGAGCACCGCGCCCAGACTGTAGACGTCGCTGCGTGCATCGAGCATGCGGTCGCCAGCGGCCTGTTCCGGGCTCATGTACTGGGGCGTGCCCAGGCTCGTGCCCGTTTCCGTGAGGCGGTTGCCGCCCGCCTCGCGTACCGCGAGCGCGATGCCGAAGTCGGTGAGCATCGCCTCCCCTTCCTGGAGCAGGATGTTCTCCGGCTTGATGTCGCGGTGCACCACGCCCTGGCGGTGCGCGTAGTCGAGCGCGCTCCCCACTTGTCGTGTGATGGCCACCGCCTCGTCGATGCCAAGCTGCTTTTCCCGCGCGAGCTTAGCGCGCAGCGACTCGCCGCGCACGTACGGCAGCACGTAATAGAGCAGTCCGTCGGCCGCGCCCGAATCGATGAGCGTGAGGATGTGCGGGTGATCGAGCCGGGCCGCGATGCGGATTTCCTGCAGGAACCGCTCGGTGCCGAGGACCGCGGCCAGGTCGGGGCGCAGGATCTTGAGCGCCACCTCGCGGTCGTGCTTGAGGTCGCGCGCGAGGAACACCGTCGCCATCCCGCCTGCGCCAATGTCCCGCTCGACGCGGTAGCGGTCGCCTAACGCCGCCGACAGCTGAGGGATAGTGGTCATCGCGTCGCACCTGTCGCTCGGGAACGCCGCCTGCGTCACCAGCCAGGTCGCAAGATGCCTCCACGCGGCGGATGACACAATTCGCCAGGCGAGCCAACATCGAGGCTGAACGCATCCACAGGCTACCCCGATCACTTGGGGAGGCACGTGGCGCCGCGGCGCGTAGCTTCGCGCCATGTCCCCCGCCGACGATCTCTCCCGAGTGCGGAAGATCGCCCTCTCGCTCCCTGACGCCGAAGAGGGCACGACCTTCGGCTACCCGGCCTTCAAGGTCGCGGGAAGGGCGTTCGCCTGGTTTCCAAGGAAGACAGAAGTGGAGGAAGGGTCACTCGGCGTACGCATGAGCTTTCTCGAACGCGATTATCGCGTCGCGCACAACCCCAGGGTCTTTTACGTGACGCCCCACTATCACGACTACACGTCGGTCCTGGCGCGCGTCTGGCTGCTGAAAGATGCGGAGTTGCGCGAGCTGCTCGACTCGGGCTACGAGTCCATCGCCGCCGCCGGACGGCGCAAGCGGCCAGTGAAGAAGCGCCAACACGGCTGAACTCCGCCGCCTCCTGCCGTATCGGCTGCCAGGGATGCGCCGCCGCTCGATCACGCAGGCGAACGAGGGCTGGGCGATGGACATCGCCTACCTCCCGATGAGACTTTCACCCCTCACACCGACGCGCCGAGCGCCTGCGCCGCGACCGTGTCCCGTTCCGGATCCTGCGGCGTCCGCTCCCCGTCGCCCGGATACATGTGAATGATCCCCTCCTCCAACCACGTGTACTCCCCGCGCAGAACACCCATGGCGGTGCGATAGAGGGCACCGTCGTTCTTGCCGAACAGATTGTCGAAGTGCCGGGCGATGCGGAGCCGCGCTTCGCGACAGAAGAGGTCGGCCAGATCGACGGCGTTCTCGTCGCCCCGCTTGCGGACCATCTCGGCGCGTGAGATCGCCGCCGCCATCGCGAACAGCTCGGCGCCGATGTCGACCGCGCGGAACAGCACCATCTGCCGCCGCTCCAGCTTGGGACCCAGCCGCACCATGGCGTGGAAGATCGCCCGTCCCAGCCGCCGCGTGGTGCGCTCCATGTAGCGCAGGTGGCCGGCCAACCGGCCGAAATCGCCGTACGTCTTGAACCGCCCCGCGCCCAGCAGCCGCGAGGTGTACCACACGGGGTAGAAGCGCGCCGAGCGCGCGAGCGCGGCCAGCCGGTCCTTGCCGCTCGCCTTGGGGTTCACTACGTCGAACGCGGTGCGGAAGTGGTAGTCCACCGCCTCGCGCGCGATGAACAGGCGCATGATCTCCGACGATCCCTCGAAGATGAGATTGATGCGGAAATCGCGCATCGCGCGCTCCACCGGGATCGGCTTCTCCCCCCGGCGCTGCAGCGACTCGGCCGTCTCGTAGCCGCGGCCGCCGCGGATCTGCAGCGTGTCGTCCACCACGCGCCAGCCGGTCTCCGTATTCCACATCTTGGCGATGGCCGCCTCGAGGCGGATGTCGTACCCGCCGCGGTCGGCCATGGCGCTCGCCAACTCGGCGATGGCGTCCATGGCGAACGTGTCGGCGGCCATGCGCGCAATCTTCTGCGCGATCGCCTCGTGCTTGCCGATCGGCTGCCCCCACTGCACCCGCTCGTTCCCCCACGCGCGCGACACGCCGAGCATCGCCTTGCATCCGCCCACCACGCTGGCCGGCAGGGTGAGACGTCCCGTGTTGAGCGTCACGAGGGCGAGCTTGAGCCCGCGCCCTTCGCCCCACAGGATATTCTCGCGCGGCACCTTCACGTTGGTGAAGCGGATGACGCCGTTCTCGATGGCCTTGAGGCCCATGAACGTGCACCAATGCGCCACCTCCACGCCGGGCCAGCTGGTCTCCACGATGAACGCCGTGATCTGCTTGCGTGACGTGCCGTTCACCACGCGGTCCGGCGTCCGCGCCATCACCACCAGCAGCTCGGCGCGCGTGCCGTTGGTGCACCACAGCTTTTCGCCATTGAGGATGAACGACTGTCCATCCTCGGTGGGCGTGGCCGTGGTCTGCATGTTGGCGGGATCGGAGCCCGCGTCGACCTCGGTGAGCGCGAACGCGGAGATCGCGCCCCTGGCCAGCCGCGGGAGGAATTTCTCCTTCTGCGCGTCCGTGCCGAACAGCTTGAGCGGCTGCGGGACCCCAATCGACTGGTGCGCGGAGAGGAGCGCGGTGAGCGAACCGTCCTTGGACGTGACGAGCTCCATCGCGCGGACGTAGCTCATCTGCGACAGCCCCAAGCCGCCGTAATGGGTGGGGATCTTGATGCCGAACGCGCCGATGTCGCGAAGCTGCTGCACGAGCGGTTCGGGGATGTGTCCGGTGCGGTCGATCTCGTCCGAATCCACCGTGTCGAGCAGGGCGCGCAGCTTCTCCATGAACGGGCGCGCGCGCTCCTCCTCGGCGGGATCGGACTCCGGGTACGGGTGAATCAGATCGAAGCGGAACCGGCCGAGGAAGAGCTCCCGCAGGAAGCTCGGGCTTGTCCACTCGCTCTCGCGCGCGGCTTCGGCGACATCCCGTGCCTCCTGCTCGCTGGCGAGCGCCGTGCGTGTGTCGGCCATGATGATCTCGTTGCGAAACGCCGCCGCGCCGCGCTGCGAGAGGTGCCGGGCGGCGGCAGTGATCGCGGCCGCGCTCGCCAACACCGGACGGCGCTGGACGCGGACGCGAAGCTCAGCGTGCACAATACGTGGGCCCTGCGGGGCGGACACCCGCCCTCTGGAAAGCTACACCACACGCGCGGCCCGGCTCAATGACGATCGCTCCGACAGGGCTGTCGGGGATGGCCGGACGCGCCGCGGTTACGGCTCGGACCAGAGGTCCGGAGGCTGGATGCGAAGCTCGCGGTTGCGCCGACGCTCCTGCCGCACGAGCACCACAATGGCACTGAGGGCGACGGCGGCGAAGAAAAACCACTGAATGGCGTAGCTCAGGTGCGGGCCTTCGCCGAGCACCGGGAGCGGATGGCGCACCGGCGCTGATTGACGTTGCACGGCGGAGGGTGGCGCGAGCAGTGGCGCGTTGGGGGACGGCACCGAACCGGCCGCCGGCGCGGCAGCCGCCACGTCGCCCGCTGCGCCCGACCGCGAGTCCACCGCCACATCCGTGGGGGCGGGGAGCGCGGTGGCCGGCGCTGGAGCCGCCGCGCCCGAACTGACGGCCGAACCCACGCCCGAACCGGCGCCGGCGCGGACGTCCCCGGCGACGTCCGCATCGGGCGCCGAGCTCGCGTTCAACTGCGCGCCCACGCTCGCGCGGGCCACGCTGTCCGGGAGCGCCATGAGGTACACGCCCGCCAGCGGATACGGCAGCATCCGGCGCAGCAGTGTCGCGTCCAGGTGGCGCCAACTCCGCTGCCCCGGACGGAGCAGCGTGTCGGCGCGCGGCGGCTCGGTGGCGGTCGGAAGCTCTTCCACGTATCCGATCACCTCCTGGTGCGCCGGCTCGCGCCATCGCGCGAAGTCGACCGAGCTCGCATCGGGCGAGTAGACCCATCCGCGATCGACCAGCACCGCGCTGTCGCCGTCATCCGGTCGCATGGGGGTGAGGAGATCCACGCCCGGCGCGCCATCCCGCGTACGATTGGCGAGCGCGATCTCATGGTCGAAGTCGAAGCGGCCGGTGACGTGCACCAGCCGGTAGTGATTATGTGCCGTATCGGGCGGGAGCGCGGCCAGATCGACAGGGGCGGACCGCAGGCGCGAGGCGACGAGCGTGTTCCATGCACGCCGGTCGTGCAGGCGGTGCAATTGCCAGACGCCCAGACGGGCGAAGATGGCCGCCATGAGGAGCGCGAATGCGGATGCGAGGACGGCGCGGCGCGTCATGCGAACAACACTCGGATCGATTGCGAACGGGTGGGCGCGTGCTCCACCGGGAGCGGGAACGCCGGAAACGTCATGGGGAAATGTAATTTGCATCCGTGGGAGCCGCGCTCCATCATCTCTGCGCTCCCTCATTCCCCCGGAGGATCGGACATGCTGCCTGCATCAGCCAGGCGTACGCGCACATCGCGCACTGGCACGTCGCTCACCATCGTGCTCGCCGCGGCTGCGGGCTTGTCTCTCCTGATCGCGCCGACGGCCACTGCCCAGCGCGGCGCCCAGCGGTCCGTGCGCGACAGCGCGGCCGCGCGGCGCGACACCTCGTTCTTTGCGGGCATGAAGTGGCGTGAGATCGGCCCCGCGCGCGGCGGCCGCTCGGTGGCCGTCACCGGCTCGGCCAAGCGTCCGCTCGGGTACTACATGGGCACCACCGGCGGCGGTGTGTTCAAGAGCACCGACGGCGGCACGAACTGGGCGCCGATCACCGACAAGTACTTTGGCGGGACGATCGGCGCAATCGCGGTGAGCGAGAGCAATCCGGACATCGTGTATGTAGGCACGGGGGAGTACCCCATCCGCGGCAACGTGTCGCATGGGAACGGCGTGTGGAAGTCCACCGACGCCGGAAAAACGTGGACGCACATGGGGCTGGAGAACACGCGCCAGATCTCGCGCGTCAAGATCGATCCCACCAATCCGGACATCGTGTACGTGGGCGCCCTGGGGCACGTGTGGGCGCCCAACCCGGAGCGCGGCGTCTTCAAGTCCACCAATGGCGGCGCGACGTGGAAGAAGATTCTCTTCCGCAACGACTCCACCGGGGTCACCGACCTGGTGCTCGATCCCAACGACCCCCACACGCTGTACGCGGCGTTCTGGCAGGCGGGACGCACTCCGTGGAAGCTCGTCTCGGGCGGCGCGGGGAGCGGGATCTTCAAGTCCACGGATGGAGGCGACACCTGGACGGAGCTCACGAGAAACTCGGGGCTTCCGCGCGGGATCATCGGCAACATCGGCATCGCCGTGTCGCCGGGGAACTCCAAGCGCGTGTGGGCGATCATCGAGTCCGACTCGGGAGGCGTCTTCCGCTCCGATGATGCCGGGGCCACGTGGACGCGCCTCAACCAGGACCGCAATCTCCGCCAGCGCGCGTGGTACTACACGCGCATCTTTGCCGACCCCAAGGACACCAACACCGTGTATGTGCTGAACGTCGGCTTCTGGAAGTCGACGGACGGGGGGAAGACGTTCCGGACGATCCGCCCGCCGCATGGGGACAACCACGATCTCTGGATCGCCTCCGACGATCCCAAGCGGATGATCGAGAGCAACAATGGGGGCGCCAACGTGACGATCGACGGCGGGCGCACGTGGACCGAGGAAGATTTTCCCACCGGGCAGTTCTATCACGTCACCACCACCAACGACTTCCCGTACCAGATCTGCGGCGCGCAACAGGACAACTCCACCGTCTGCATCAAGAGCCGCGCCGAGCGCGGGATCGGCATCCGGGATTGGGATGCGGTGGGCGGGGGCGAATCCGGATACATCGCCGTGCATCCCGACTCGACGTCGATTGTCTACGCCGGAAGCTACAGTCTCCTGTCGCGGCTCAATCGCGAGACCGGGATCGAGCAGGACGTGATTCCGTGGCCGGACAATCCAATGGGGCACTCGGCGGAGGATCTGAAGTACCGCTTCCAGTGGACGTTCCCGATCGTGATTCCGCCGTTGCAGCACAACGTGGTCCTGGCAGGCGCCAACGTGGTGTTCAAGACGACCAACGGCGGGCACAGTTGGACGCAGATCTCACCCGATCTCACGCGCCACGACGCGCAGACGCTCGGGCCGTCGGGCGGTCCGATCACCAAGGACCAGACGTCGGTGGAGTATTACGCGACGATCTTCACCATCGCGCCATCGCCCGTGGATTCCCAGGTCATCTGGACGGGATCCGACGACGGGCTCATTCACGTCACCACCGACGGCGGCGCGCACTGGCAGAACGTCACGCCGCCTAACCTGCCGCCCTGGACGCGCATGTCTACCATCGACGCATCCGCACACGACCGCGGCACGGCGTGGGTGGCGGCCAACCGCTACCAGTTGGACGACATGCAGCCGTATCTGTTCCGCACCACGGACATGGGACGCACATGGACGCGCATCGACGCGGGGCTGCCGCGCGATGAGTTCACGCGCGTGGTGCGCGAGGACCCGGAGCGCGCCGGGCTGCTGTACGCCGGTACGGAGCGCGGGGTGTTCGTCTCGTTCGACGCCGGCGCGCATTGGCAGCCGTTGCAGCTGAACCTCCCGCCGGTGCCGGTACACGATCTGACGATCAAGGACGGAGATCTCGTGGCCGCCACGCACGGCCGCTCGTTCTGGGTGCTGGACGACATCTCCCCGCTCCGCCAGCACCCATCGGCAGGGGATTCGGCGCTGGCGCATCTGTACGCACCGCGCGATCCGTATCGTGTGACCTGGGGGGGTGGCTTTGGCGGCGCTCGGGGAGGCGTGGGCGCCAACCCGCCAAGCGGGGCAGTGGTGTACTACTCGCTGCGCGCGCCCGCGCACGAGGTGGTGCTCGAGTTTCTCGACGGCCAGGGACAGCTGATCAGGAAGTTCACGAGCAAGCAGGATTCCGCCGAGCGGGCGGACAGTTTGCGGCGCGAGCATCGGCGCACCGCACGCCACGACAGCCTGGTGCACGCGGGGCTGTCGGCGGACAGCATCGCGAAGCTGGAGCAGCGCGGTGCGCTTGCGCCGCAGGAGGAGCAGGGATTCCGCGGCGGCGGGAGGGAGCCGCGCGTCCCCGACAAGAAGGGGCTCAATCAGTTCGCGTGGAACCTTCGCTACCCGGACGCCGCGCGATTCCGCGGGATGATCTTCTGGGCGGGGGGCACGCAGGGGCCCGAGGCGATGCCCGGGAAGTACACGGTGCGGATGCTGGTGGATGGGAAGGCGGTGGGGTCGCGGACGTTCCAGTTGAAGCCGGACCCGCGGTCGCACGCCACGCCGGCGGGGCTGCAGCAGCAGTTTGCGCTGCTGATCAAGATCCGCGATACGGTGTCGGCGGCGAACAACGCCGTGCGCACGATCCGCAACGTGAAGTATCAGCTCGCCGAACGCACCGGGCTGCGCGGCATCTCGCTCGCGTACGACACCGCGCAGCCTGACTCGGCTGCCGCATTGGCGCGGCGCGCGCGGGGGAAGGCGCCGCGCGCGGCGGCGCGCTCGGCGGCGATCGACAGCAGCACGCCTCTGGCCCGCGCGGCCGTGGCGCTGGCGCAGCATCTGAGCACGGTCGAAGATTCCATCTATCAGACCAAGAACCGGAGCGGTCAGGATCCGCTGAATTTCCCGATCCGGCTCAACAACAAGATCGCCGCGCTCTCGGGGGTGGTATCGAGCGCGGACGGTGCACCGACGACGCAATCGGTGCTGGTGTTCAACGAGCTCACCAGTCGCCTGCGCGTCCAGTTGGAGGAACTGCACTCCACGCTTGCCACGGAGCTCGGCCGCGTGAACGATCTGCTGGCGCGCGCCGGGAAGGCCCGGATCACGCCCAGCACCGCGGAGCTGGGACAGGAACCCGAGCGGGGCGACGACGAACCACAGAACGCGGGCGACGCCGAGGACGGGGCAGCGCGCCGGTAGGAGGGGGGGCGCGACTCCGGGCGCCCGGCCGGAGGAAGACCAGCACTGACCGAGCGCCCGTGCGGCGACGGCCAGCGACGGTGCCCGTGCCGGCCGAGCCGCGAGCGGTCCTGCCTACCCCTGCATTCGCCGCGCCTTGTGGGCTACGCGCCAACCGCCAGGCCGCGGCACGAGCACGTAGCGGTGTTCTATCTCGAGCGGGCCCAGGTTGGCCATCGTGTCGGCCGTCGCCCGGTAGCGCTCGAACCGGACGAAGAGCTGGACGGAGTCGGCAGCGAGTTGGAAGGGCTCGGAGACATGAACGACGTAGCCGGGCCGATCGGAGCGACAGATGGGAGCGGGGACACTTCGCCGCCGTGTGGCTCGTTGCGGATCGCACGTCCCCTGGATGGCGCCGGTGTTACGGAGCGCGCGGACGAGTACGGGAGGAATGGGCGCGGGGCTCCCGTTGTCATGCGCCGACGGCAGGTACGTCGGATCGAGCAGGAGCACGAGATCGGGACCGAGATCGAACTCCGAGCGCACAGCGGTGGTGTACGCCTGCGCCTGTACCGCGGGATCGAGCGTGGCCAGGGGGAGTCCCGCGCCGCGCCCGGCTGGCGATGGCTTCGAGCACGCGGCGGCAACCACCGCTCCGACGCCCGCGGCTACCTGAACGATCTGGCGGGCGCGCCACACCCCACCGCATCCCCTCGTCACCCTCGCCACTATCCGCCTGCTCGCTCCACTGTGTGCTTCAGCCACACCAGTATCACTCCGCAGGGCTCCCCGACTCCGTACTGAGGGGGGATGTTGATCCCGACGTATGCTTCCACGCCGGCGATCTGCTCCAGCCGCACTTCCTCGATCGCGACCCGTGTCGGCGCGCGTTGAATCTTTCCCTCGTGCGGGATGGTCACCATCACGTCGTCGATGTAGGTCACCACCCCGCCGCGGCACCCCGGAGACCTCCTGACCTCGATACCGTAATCACTGACGCGAAAGCCGCGCACGGCGCGAAGGATGTCGCGCGTGCGTGTCGCGGCCAGACGTTCGATGTCGGCGGCCGTCAAGAAGGTGCCGGCGCGCCGCCGGGTCCGTTCGTAGAATCCACTGCGCACGAGATCGATCGAATGCGAGGGCGCGGTCACCTGCACCGTGTCCAGGCCGGCTGGCAGCGGCTGCATGGCCACGTCGAGCGACGTCGTCGCCGAGGCGCGCATGCGGACCTGTACCGTTTGCGGCGCATAGCCGAACGCCCGGACGATGACCTCATCCCGACCCCAATACAGGTCGGACAGGACGACCGTCCCGCGATCGTTCGTGACATCGTGCACGTCCTGCACGTGCAGCCACACCTGCGCGCCCGCGATGGCCGTACCCGTCGCAGCGTCGCGCACGTGAATGGCCACCGTGGCGTTGGGCTCCTGAGCGCACAACCGGTGTGTGGCCACGAGCGCCATCGCGACCGTGAGCACAACCGCCGGGTACGAGACCCTCGAGCGAGATGTCATGCTCTGACCCCCCTTGCGAGTAAGTGCCCGCTGGCGGCGCGAGTGGCCAGCCCCCCGTTCACAGCACACATTGGATGACCCATCCGGGCCAGCACTCGGACAACCGCGCGCCACGCACCCACCGTGAGATGATACGAGTCGTCGTGCGGCGGGTCCAGCCGAGCACCGCGTCACGTCCCACCGCCTCACGCATGTGATCGACGACTCAAACGCGTCGTCTTGCACATGGAGAGGGGCCGGGAAGCGGCTCGCGCTCGCGGTCGGCCCCGTGTCGGACGTTCGCACCCCGAGTAGACCGGTCTGGCGCAGCACCGATCTCCTCGCTAGCGTCATGGCCGTGACAGCTGCTCTCGTTCTCCGTTCTCTCAGTAAGAACTACGGCAAGGTGCTCGCGGTCGACCGGGTCGACCTGGACGTGCGCGCCGGAGAGTGCTTTGGCCTCCTTGGCCCAAACGGCGCGGGCAAGACCACCACCATCGAGATCTGCGAGGGGCTCACCCGACCCGACGCGGGCGAGGTGGACGTGCTCGGCTTGCGCTGGCGCACCGACGCGCACGCGCTGCGGGAGCGTCTCGGCATCCAGCTCCAGGAGACGCAGCTCAGCGACAAGCTCACCGTCGAGGAGACGCTTCGCCTCTTTCGAAGCTTCTATCGCACCGGGCGCAGCGTGGACGAGGTCATTGCCGTCGTGCAGCTCGAGGAGAAGCGCGGCGCGCGCGTGAACGGGCTGTCCGGGGGACAGCGCCAACGGCTGGCGGTCGCGTGTGCGCTGGTAGGCGACCCGGAGCTGCTGTTCCTGGACGAGCCCACAACGGGACTCGACCCGCAGGCGCGACGCCAGCTGTGGGAGCTCATCGAGCGCTTTCGCGCGACGGGGCGTACGATCGTTCTCACCACACATTACATGGACGAGGCGGAGCGCCTGTGCGATCGCGTGGGCATCATGGACCACGGACGCGTCATCGCGCTCGGCACGCCGCGCGCGCTCATCGCGTCGATGGGGGCGGATCACGTGATCGAGTTCTCGCTGGCGGGATCGCCCGCCGCACTTCCCACGGCGGACCTGCTCTCGATCTCCGGCGTGCGCGAAGCTAGTGCCGCGAATGGAACGTACCACCTGGCGGTGAGCGAACTGCACCGCGCCGTCCCGGCGTTGCTCGCCGCGCTGGCCGACCGCGGCGTGGAGCTGAGCGAGCTGCGTACGCGATCCGCCACGCTGGAGGATGTCTTCGTCTCGCTCACCGGGAGGCATCTGCGCGATGCGTGAGTCGCGGTCGTCGCTCGCGCAGCTCACGCTGGTGCGCTATCGCGAGTTCCTCCGCGAGCCGGAGGCGGTGTTCTGGGTGTTCGTCTTTCCCATTCTGCTGGCGGCGGGCCTTGGGATCGCCTTTCGCAATCGACCGCAGGACGTGCAGCACGTGGCGGTGCTCCGCGGCGCGCGCGGCTCGGATTCGCTGGCCCGCGCGCTGGACGCCGACGCCCGGCTGGACGCGCGCGTGCTCGACGACAGCGCGGCCACGCGCGCATTACGCACCGGCGAGGTGGCCGTGCTCGTGGTCGCCGCCCGCGGCGGAGTCACGCTGCGCTACGACGACACGCGTGCCAATGCGCGCACCGCGGCGCTCCTGGTGAACAATGTGCTCCAGCGTGCGGCCGGGCGGCGCGACGTCGTCGCCGTGCGCCAGGATCGAGTGCGGGAACGCGGATCGCGCTACATCGACTTCGTCATCCCCGGCCTGTTGGGGATGAACATCATGGGGAGCGGCATCTGGGGGGTGGGGTTCGCCATCGTCGACGCGCGCCGCAAACGGCTGCTCAAGCGGCTGATCGCGACGCCCATGTCGCGCGGCGAGTACCTGGCGTCGTTCATCCTCTCGCGGCTCACGCTGCTCATCGCGGAGGTGGGCACCCTCCTGGGATTCGGCGTGCTCGTGTTCGGCGTGCCGGTGCGCGGGTCGCTGTGGACGCTGACCGTGGTGTCGGTGGTGACCGCGCTCGCCTTCAGCGCGCTGGGGCTGCTGGTGGCTTCACGTGCGCGCACCATAGAGGGCGCATCGGGCCTCATGAACCTGGTCATGATGCCGATGTGGGTCTTTTCGGGCGTGTTCTTCTCGGCGGCCAACTTCCCCCGCTTCATGCAGCCGTTTATCCAGGCGCTGCCGCTCACCGCCGGCGTCGACGGCCTGCGGGGCGTGATGCTGCAGGGCGCCACGCTGCACGCGGTGGCGGGCGAGCTGGCCATCCTGGCCGTGTGGGGCGCGGTGAGCTTCGTGCTCGCGCTGCGCGTGTTTCGCTGGACGTAGGGACCTGAGTCGCTCACGCGGCCGGGCCATGCGCGGTGGAATGCACGTTGGCGCGCGACGCATGGCACGCCGCCATGCGCCTCCCACCACTCACCCCGCGCGGGTGAGCCCCGCGTCCTCCGATGCGCCGAGCGCGAGCGCCGACCAGTCGAGCGTCTCGCGGCCGTGCGCCATCTGCGCGAGCAGGCGGTCGCGCAACAGGCTGGCGAGCGGCATGGGGACCAGCTCCGCGCGCGCGGCGTCGAGGACGAGCTGCATGTCCTTGAGACCGAGCGAGAGACGGAAGCCGGCCGGCTCGAACTGCTCCTCCGCGATCGCCGCGCCGTAATTCTTGTAAATGGGACAATCGAAGAGCGTCGTCGCGAACAGATCGACGACGTCGCGTCGCGCCAACCCCGCCTTCTCGGCGAGCGCGAGCGCTTCGGCCATCGCCTCCATCGCGCCGGCAATGAGAAAATTGCCCGCGAGCTTCACCACGTTGGCCGCGCCCGGCTCGTCGCCGTACGACTCCACGCGCCGGGCCACCGTACGCAGGACGGGCTCGGCACGCACGCGCGCCTCCTCCGCGCCCGACAGGCACACCACCAGCGCACCGGCGGCGGCCGCATCGGGACGGCCGAACACGGGCGCGGCCAGATAGTGCACACCCCGCGCATCGTGCGCCGCGTCGAGCGCGCGCGACGTCGCGGGTGCCACGGTGCTCATCGCGAGGTGCACGCTGGCCGGCGGCAGACCGGCCAGCAGGCCGTCGTCGCCCAGCGTGACGGCGCGGACCGCGTCGTCATCCGAGACCATCGTTACCGCGAAGGCGGCGCCTTCGGCAGCCTCGCGCGGGGAGTGCACGACCGTCGCGCCGGGGCCGGCGAGCCCGGTCGCACGTGCGGGGCTGCGGTTGTACACTCGAAGTCGGTAGCCGGCGCGCAGGAGATTTTCGACGATGGGACGTCCCATCGCGCCCAGTCCAACGAAGGCGATCGTGTCGGTCATGCGTCGGTGGGGACTCGGGTCAGAAGAGGGACATTCGTTCGCCCAGCTCGTCGGGGGCCACAGGCCGTTGACCGAGCGATCGTTGCAGGTCGCGCGCCGTGGCCGGACTGTGGCCCGCGAAGTGGTTGTTCACGTAGCCGTACACCGTCTCGAGCCGGCCGGCAATCTGCGCGATCACCTGGCTCCACTTCTCCAGTTCGCGCGAGCGATCGAGCTGGACGCGCGAGTAGTCCACGATGTCGCGGTTGGCGCCCATGAGCCGGATGTAGGCAAAGGGGGCCAATTCGCGCTCGGCGAGTGTGAGCATGGTGCGCCGGGGAATCCACCGGCCGTCGGTGAGCGTGAGGGCCACCCGGTACTCCGCCAACAGCGCCAGGATGCCATCGTGGATCCACCCGCGCTGCCGGAATTCCACGGCAAAGCGCAGATCCTCGGGAAGGCGGGGAAGAAACGCCGCGAGCGCGGGAAGCTCGTCGGGGGAAAAGTCGGGACCGAGCTGGATGAGAATGGGTCCCAGCTTCGCTCCCAGCTCGCGCGCGCGATCGGTGAACAGGGCGAGCAGCTCATCGCAATCGCGCAGCCGGCGCTCGTGCGTGATCTCCTGCGGGAGCTTGAGCGCGAAGACGAACTCCGGCGGGGTGCGGTCAGCCCAGCCGCGGACCGTTCTGGCGGGCGGGATCGCGTAGAAGGTCGAATCGACCTCCACCGTGTCGAACGCGCGCGCGTAGATGGACAGGAAATCCGCCGCGCGCGTGGCCGTCGGATAGAACGAGCCTACCCAGGCGTCGTAGTTCCAGCCCTGTGTGCCGATGCGGACGTTGGCCGGCATGGTGGGAATCGGAAGCCGAGGGTGAGCGGTGTCAAGGATGTCACGCGTGCTCCGACGCGGCACAGCCGCGCCGTCGCTCCGTCGACATCTCTCCGCACGTGGACCGGGGTCCCGAACTTGCGGCCACGAACGGGCAACCGAACAAGGAGCAACCGTGGATCGACGTGATGACCTGACACCGCTGGACGATCGCGATCCCGCCATGCCGCCGCGCGACGTTCGCGCGCGCGAGGAGCCGATGGATGCGACGCCGGACGACAACGTGGACGAGGCGGTGGGTGGAGCGGTGGGATTGGCCGGGGGCGCGGCCATCGGCGCGCTGGCCGGCCCGGTGGGTGTGATCATCGGTGGACTGGCCGGGGCGGTGGGAGGATGGTGGGCGGGACGTGCCGCTGCCGACGCCGCCGCCGACTACTCCGAGCACGACGATGCGTACTACCGCGACCTGTACGGCCGGAGCGAGCACCGGCCAGCGGACGTGGCCTACGACACCGTGCGACCGGCGTACCAACTGGGGCACATCGCGCGTCGCAATCCGGCCTACCAGGAGCGGCCGTTCGAAGAGATCGAGCCAGATCTGCGGCGCGGGTGGACGCCGGAGGTGGAACGCCGCCACGGTCCGTGGCAGCGCGCGCGCAGGCACGCGCGGGAGGCGTACGTGAGCCGGATGCATCGTGAGAGCGCGGTGGAGCGCGCGGAGGCGGCGCCCGAGCGGGCGCAGGACCGGATGGCGTGCGGACGCGACGGGCTCCGTTCCGATACGACCACCGGATACTGACGCGGTCTACCGGTAGGTCTCGAAGAACCCCCAACCGCTGGCGTCGACGCGCTGGCCGTCCAGGGTGCCCGAGAGCTGCGCGCGCCCTTTCATCTGGATGAAGAAGGGAGCGCGCAGCCGGCGGCGGCGCTCGGGATCGCCGCGCTCGAGGGTCGAGCGCCGCATATCCGTACCGATCGCGTCGTCGATGGTGAGGGCGAGGCGCAGCGTGTCGCCGCCGCGCGCGTCGGTGAGCAGCGCGGTGGACGGCACGCGCACGCGCACGGTGCCGATGGTGATCGTACGGGCGTCGGTGTACTGCACGTCGCGCGGGCGAAAGAGCGCGCGGAAGCCCAGCGAGTCCACCACGTAGACCACCAGCGGAGGCGGCTCGACGCCGGGATCCGGTTGCCGCACGCGCCCGTAGAGAATGCCGAACGGGCCGGCGCGCGCCGCGCCCCATTCCCAGGTGACGCCCTGCCACGTTCCCCAGTTGTGGTCGTGGTACGCCTGCACGCCGTGCAGCTTGTCGCAGCGCCCGTCCACGCAGATACTGCCGTCGGCATCGGCCACGAGCGCCGGCACGGCGTAGCCCGAGGTGCGCTCGCCGCCGGCCAGCGTGGCGCCGGGAAAGTACGCGCGCGCCCGCGGCGTGATCGTGAGATCCACCTCGGCGGTTCCGCTGCCCTGCTCCGCCCGCGCGCGCGCCTGAACGCGATACCGGCCGTCAGGCAGGACGGTCACCGATGAGGTGCCGATCCGCACATCGGCGTCGGTAGTGGAGAAGCGCACGCGGCCACTGGGGACGGTGGTGCTGAATCGACGCGTCCGCCTTCCCTCCTCACGCAGGCTCACGAGCACCTGACCGCCCCACCGGCCGGCGCGCACATCGCCGGCCACGATGAGAGAGATGAACGCCCAGCGCGTGTGATCGGCAGAGAGCACGTTGAAGTAGTGCCACTCGGCCCAACTCTCGGGATGCGGCGCATCGGTGGGCGGCATGTGGAAATGGTCGATCTGGGCATAGAGCTGCGCCGGCGAGGGGTCGCGCCACGCCGCGTCCGCGGAGTCATCGGTCCACGCGCCCGCCGCCACCGCCGGCACCGCGCCCACCACACGGCTCAACGAGGGAATCTCCCCCGTCGCCCGCACCGCGATCAGGGAGTCGCGCGCGCGAAGGTAGACGAGGGTGCCTTCGATCTGCGGCGCGGCCGCCGCGATCGCCGGCGCCAGGCGGGGCGCGGCCAGGACCTGTCGGTAGATGAACCGCGCGTTGTCGATGGAGAAGAACATGCCGCCCACTCCACCCGTCTTCATCAGCTCGATGTCGATGCCCTGCGGGAGCACCGTCACCTGTCCCCCTCCCACCAGCCGCTCGTCGCGCGCCTGCGCGAGCATCGCCTGGCCGATGGCCAGGAGCACGATCATGACCCCGACGCCTATGGCGTAGCCGAGCAGGAGAAAGACGGAGCGCCACGGCCGGTGGCGCAGACTGGCGAAGGCGAGTCGGGTGATCACGTGGTCCAGGGTGGGGACGCGCCGGGACGCGGCACCACGAAGTGCAGACTCGCATCGTCCTCCCCCACCACGCGCGCGGCCAGCTCCGCCTGACCGGCATCGGCGGTGCGGCGCTTGGGGTGCGAGAGGAGCGCGGTGGCTTCGTCCGGCGTGAGGGTGGCCACGTACACATCGGCCCAACAACCGTAGTCGAAGCGCAGGTAGGCTGCGCGTTCGGCGATCTCGCGCACCAGCGGCTGGCTGGTGCGGAGGGGGACGGTAAGCGTGGGATGGAGCGCCGGAATGTTGAGCTCGACCGCGGTCACCTGCGCCAGATCGAACGGGCGATCCGGCATGGACGGTGGAAGCTCCTCCTCCACGGCCGACAGGTCGTCCGCGCTGAGATGCACGGGACGCCACGACAGGGCACGCCCGCGCGCGGTGCCGTTTCCGGTCGCGAGCACCGTACGCACCTCGTCCTGCTCGCGGCCGTCCAGGAGAAACGCGACCAGGGTCGCGAGCGGCCACCGAACTTCAGGCGTCATCTCGCGAGCGCGGACCTGCACTTCCATGTCAGCGTTCGGCATCGTGATCCTCGTCTCCGACGATGCAGCCGTCGCGCATGTGGATAGTGCGCCGCGCCGCGCTGGCGAGCTCCTCGTCGTGCGTCACCATGACCAGGGTGGTGCCATCGCGATTGAGGCGGTCGAGCAGCGAGATCATCTCGCGTCCCGTCCGCGCGTCGAGTTCACCGGTGGGCTCGTCTGCAAGAATCAGGGCAGGAGCGTTGGCCATGGCGCGGGCGATGGCAACCCGCTGCTGCTCGCCGCCGGAGAGCTGCGGCGGGCGGTGGCGCAGCCGTGCGGCGAGACCCACGTATCCCAGCAGCTCGGTGGCGCGCGCGCGCCGCTCCGCGCGGGGCATGCCCGCTTCGGCCATGGGAAGCTCCACGTTCTCCAGCGCGGTGAGCGTCGGCATGAGGTAGAAGCGCTGAAAGACCAGTCCCACGTGGTGCAACCGGAATCGGGTGGCCTGACGGTCGTTCATCCCGGCCACATCGTGGCCTTCGATCATCACGCGACCCGCGCTGGGCGTATCGATGGCGCCGAGCAGGTTGAGGAGCGTGGACTTGCCACTCCCCGACGGGCCCACGATGGCGGTGAACTCCCCCCGCGCGATCGTGAGGGAGACGCCGCGCACGGCGTGGACCGGCGCGCCCTCCAGCGGATAGTCACGTCGCACGTCGCGCGCGACGACCAGCGGCTCCGCCGGCACGGGGGTCGCCACCGGCCGCGGGACGGTCACGCCACCGCCTCCTCGCGCAGCGTGTGCGCGATGGGAAGCGATGCGGCGCGCCACGCCGGGTACAGCCCCGCGGCGATGCCGCTCGCGGCCAGGAGCGCGAGCGCGGTCCACGCGGCGCGCGGCTGAAAGAGAAAGAAGTCCACGCCCGAAGGCAGCCCGGGGAAGGCCGACAGGATGGATCCCAGCCACCGCGCCGTGAGCAGCCCCAATCCGAGCCCCAGCACGCCACCGGCGAGCGTGATGGCACTTCCTTCCAGGAGGATCTGCTGCACCACGTGCGCGCGGGTGACGCCCACGGCGCGCAGGACGGCGATCTCCCCCACGCGTTCGTTCACCGACACGGTCATGAGCGTGGTCACGAGCAGGAATCCAACCACGAGACTCGCGCTGCCGAGGATGAGCGCGAGCTGTCGGAAGTAGCTGAGCCGGTCGTCGAGCCGCTGGACCGCCTGCGCCGTGGAGATGGCGCTCACGCGCGCGAAGCGCTGCTCGATGCGGCGACCGAGTGCCGTGGCATCCACGCCCCGGCGCGTCTGGAGCATGACGAGCGACACGCGATCGGTGCCGTCCGCGCCGAGCATGGACCGCAACGTGGCGAGCGGAAGGGCAATCGCGCGCTGATCGGGCGGGAGGTAGGTGAACCGCGCGCGCCCGCGAACGACCACGCGCCGCGCGCCGGCGGCAGCGCGGATCTGAGGGTTGTAGCCGGCGACGAGCTCGATGGTGTCGCCCACCTGCACGTGCGCAGCCTGGAGAAAGGGGGCGTTGGCCACGATGGTGGCGGGCCCATCCATGTCGCTGCCGGCGGCGAGCTGGTAGTCGCCCTGCACACGGGGCTCAACGCCAAGCGCAAAAGCGGCCACCGGCTGCGCGGCCTCATGCGCATGTGCGGACGCGGGCACGGTGGGGCGCACGTCGGCGTGTACGGACGCACCCAGCACCGGGCTCACGCGGACGATGGCGGCATCCGCGCGCAGAGCGTCGACCAGCGCGTCGGCGCCCGAGATCCGCGCCTCGGTGTCGAACGGCATGGTGCCGCGCGGCGCGAGCCGCAACTCGAAGCCGCGGCTGCTGAGCAGATGTCGAAACGACTCGCGCATCCCCGAGGAGAGCATCACCATGTCCAGCAGGAGGGCGGCGGCCACAGCCACGCCCGCGGCAGCGAGCAGCGTGCGGTGGGCATGATGGCCCAGCGCGGTGGCGGCGAGCCTCACGCGAAGACGCGCGGACTCCACGCTAGCGCCCGAGCAGCGTGAGTGGCTGCGCGCGGACGAGGCGCACGGCGGCCAGCGTGCCGGCCACCACGCCCAGTACGATGGAGAGCGACACTGCCAGCAGCACCACGTCGCCGGTGACGATCGAGAAGCGGAGCGGCGTGCGGTATACCCCCTGGTAGTGCGCGTTCACGATGGCCGAGGCGACATAGCCGATGGCGACGCCAAGCGCACTCCCGATCACCGCGACGGCGGTCGCCTCGAGCACGATGGCCCGGAGGACGGTGCGGCGCGAGATACCCACCAGGCGGAGTGCGGCCACGTCGCGCCGTCGCTCCTCGACTTTGAGCAACAGGATGCACAGCAGAAAGATGGCGCTGGCGACGATGGTAATGACCCCAATGGCGCGGTGGAACCGGCTCACCACCTGGAACGTGGTGGAGGTCTCCACCGCGATGTCGCGCGACCGGTGTGCGCGAAATCCAAACGCCACGTCGTTCACCCGGCGGAGCACAGTATCGGTTGCCGCCGCGCCGCGCGTGGCGACGGCAAAGCGATCCACCCGGTCGCCAGCGGCCGTCAGCCGCTGGAGTTGGTCCAGGTGCATGCGAATGCGGTACTCGTTGCGCGCGATCTCGCTCGGGTCGGCGCGACGGCGCACGATCGCGCCCACGGCGACCGTCTCGGCGTGCTGCATGGCCGGGTCCGCGGCGAGCACCACGCGGTCGCCCACGCGTAGGCCGGCATCGGCGGCCAGCCGCTCGTCGATGGCAATCGTTCGCGGATGCCGGGCCTGCGGCGGCACCTGCTGCGGCTGCGCCCCCTGCGCCGGCGGCGGCTGTTGCGCGTCGGCCGGTCCGGCAACAAGCAAGAGCGCCGCAAGGGCGTGGAACACGCACGCGCGGCGGGCGCCGCACTGTTCGGTCCGCCGTTTCCCGCGCCGCTCGCCGCCTCCGGCGGCCCGTTGCGCGATTGGCCGCGCGGAATCGTTCGTCAGTCGGCCCGCAGGTGCTCGGACATCTCGCGACGCTGGTCCGTCATCCAGTGCGCGGTTTCCTTGAGCGTGGCGCGCGACTGCTCCAACGTGTAGGGCGGCTCCTTGAGGCGTCGCACGCCGCGCAGCGCGATCCATCCACCGATGAGCAGCTCCAGCGCGCCGGCGAGCAGCGTCCCGCCCCACAGACTGTCGAAGATCCGGCCCAGTACGGTGCTCAGGAGCACCGTGAACGCCACCAGCGCGATCACGCCCACGCCCAGCGCCACACCAAGCCAGAGCGCCCCCCGGCCGGCCTGATGAATGGCATCGCTGACCTCGAGCTTGCCCAGCTCGACCTCGTCCCGCAGCAGCCGCTTGGAGTCGTCTCGCAGACGGTCGATCAGGCCCGGGATCGTGACGTCGGGATCTGTTGGGATGACGCGCGTGGACACGGGTTTGCCTCCTCGATGCATGGTGTTCATCGGGGCAAGACCCGTTCCGGTGCCTGGTGCGGCGCGTGAGCCGTCGGTCAGCGGGTCGCGGCAGAATCACCCGCCGTGTCAGTCAGCCATCCCTGCCGTACGCGGAGTTGCGCCGCCGTGGCGTTCGGGATCTCCTCCAGCACATAGCGGCGCGCGTCCCCCTCCCCCACCGTGCGCGCGCGCAGACCGGCCATGGCGAGCGTCTCGTCCCACGGAAGCTCCTCCACCCCACCCACGTACCGCTCGAACCACGGGTGCAGATCGGTGCCGGCCACCTCGCTCGCGGCGCGCTCCACATCCTGCTCGGTGTAGCCGCGTCCCTGCAGGTAGTACGACGCCTTTGGCGCATCATCCCACACGCGCCGCTTGAGCGTCCGCAGGACGTCGTCCAACGATCGCGCGTTCGCCGTGCGCCCACGGATGGTGAGGTCGAGCAGCATCGCCAGCGCCTCGCCCTTGAAGTAATAGGAGATGAATTCGTGGTCGCGGTCGGTGGCCATGGGCTGGGCCGCGCCGTCCCAGAACGGGGCGTTGAACGATGCCATGCGCGCGGAGATCTCCTTGCGCGCCGGCAGCTCGCTGTTGTACTGGATCCGGCGCGCGAGGATGGCGTAGAGCGTGTCCCGCGAGACGATCCCCGCCCGGTGCAGCGTCATCTCCCCGTAGTACTGCGTCCACCCCTCGGCCACCCACAGGCTGGGCTCATACTGCTCGCGCGTGTAGTCGAACGGGCCGAGCGCCATGGGACGGATGCGCTTGACGTTCCAGGTGTGAAAGTACTCGTGCGCGGCCGTGCTCACGCCGGGAAGCACCTGGGCCGTGTCGCTCCACGGCTGCCGGTTGATGATCTGCGTGGAGTACAGGTGCTCCATCCCATCGCCGCCGGGAAATCCGATGTTGAACAGGAACGTATACATCTCGAGCGGAGGCGGCGCGACGACCCGGTTCTCCGCGCGCACGATGCGCTCCACGTCGCGCACGAATCGCTCGCGCTGCCCCTGCTCGGGGCCGTCGTGATGCACCACGACGCGGTAGAGCCTGCCGTCCACGCGGAAACTGTCGACGTCGAACGCCGGCGCGACTTCCGTGGGCGTATCGATGAGGTGGTCGTAGTCGGGGAACGTGAATTCGCGCTGATCCGGCTGCGTGCTGGCGCCGTTGATGATGTGCCAGCCGGTGGGCGGCTCCACCGAAAGGCGCACGGGATCCGGCTTGTGTCCGACCACGTACATGAACAGCGACGCGCCGTTCCAGTTAGCGTGCGCGCTGTCGAGCACGCTGAAGGTACCGGAGAGCGTGTTGGCAAAGACGTCGTAGCGCAGGCGGATGGAGCGTGCGCCGCCCGGGTAGACGCGCCACAACGAGCCGAGCTCCTTGTCCCAGCTGAGCGGCCGGCCGTCGGCGGTGGTCGCGGTGAAGCCGGTGAGGTTCTTGGCGAAATCCATTTTGGCGTAGCGTCCCGGCGACCAGACCGGAAGCTGGAGGCGCAGCGTGTCACCGCGCACGCCGTCCACCGTGAGCTCCACGTGGTAGTAGTGCGAGGCCGGATCGGGCATCGCCAGGCGATAGGCGATGGCGTAGGCGGGCGTGGCGGTGGCGCGACGGCGCGCGGGAGCGGCGACGCGCTGGCCCGCGAGCGGCGCCGAGAGCGCAAGGACGAGGACCGCCGCCAGCGCGGAGGCGAGCCGGACCGGCGCCCGGGCAATGTGGATGCGAGCGGCGCGCAGGGGACGCGACGGCGCGGACCCCGGACACGAACACGACACGAAGCCTCCTTTGCGGTGACCACAGAATCTCGCGCGCGCACCGCCCGCCCACAATGTGCGCGCCGGCACGGGACCGGCGGTGCGAGAGCGCGCTGCGAGAGCGCGATGCGGGCGTGCACGGGCGTACAGTGATAGGAGCACCGTCGTGTCGCAGCGCGCTAGCCCGCCCCCTCCTCCAATCGCACCAGCAGCTCGCGCAGGATGCGCTCGGTGAGTCCCCAGATCGTGTGACCGCCGTGCTGAAATGATGACACGCGCCGCCGCCCGCCGGTGAGCTCGAGCTCCACCTCGCGCGAGGTAGCCGGATCTTGGAGCGCCGCGAGCGGGACCCAGAAGGCGTCGGCGACCTCGCCCGAGAGCGCAAGCCGAACGTCCGCCGCGAGCACGTACACGAACGGCGTGATGACCAGCGCGGGAAGCACGGTCGTGCGCGGATGCACATCGTCCAGCGTGCCCAGCAGCCGCGCGCCGACGGAGAGGTCGATGCCCGTTTCCTCCGCCGTCTCGCGCACGGCAGTGTGCTCGAGCGAGCCGTCCTGTGCTTCGCGCCGTCCGCCCGGGAGCGCGATGTGCCCGCTCCACGGGTCGCCTTCGTACACGGCGCGCCGGATGAACAGCAGCTCAACGTCCTCGGCGGCTCCCGCGCGCAGAATGAGCGCCACCGCCGCCTGGCGCGCCGCGGCATCTCGGTCAATGCGCTGGCCCGGGCGCGCGGCCAGCGATCGCGCTAACCGGGAGATCGTCTCGTGCGCGAGGAGGCGGTCGAGCGGCGTCACCGCAAGGCGTCGACCAGAAAGAGCGTCGTCATCGACACGACGCGCTCCAGCACCGGCGATGGGGAGGTCATGGGATGCTGGATGTCGAACGTGTGCCCCGTCCCTTCCACCAACTCGAGTCGCGTGGCGGGCGATCCGCTGGCGGCCGCAAGGCGCCGTGCGTCCTCCACATCCACCGACGCGTCAGCCGTGCCGTGCACGATGAGCCACGGCACGCGGATCGTGCCTGCCGCCCGCTCGATGCTGAGCGCGCCGGACGCTTCCTCCTCTATTTCACGCAGGAGGCCCGGACCGAGCCGCAGAATCTGACCCGTGCGCGTGTTCGGCACGTCCACGTAGCCCCGTTCGCGCCACGCCGCCATCTCCCGCCGCGACCACCGCGCGATGGTTGCGATGGCACTCCAGGTGACGAGCGCCGCGACGTCGGTGGAACGCCCCGTGTGCAGGATGGCCACACCCCCGCCGCGCGAATGACCCATCACGCCGTAGCGCCGCGCGATCCATCCCTGCTCCCGCCCGTGCTCCACCACGGTCGCGATATCCCCCAGGTCGCCGCCCACGGTGGCGTGGAAGAACGCGTCCTCGTCGGTGAACGACTCGAGGTCCGCGCCCACGCCACTGCCGGAGAAGTTGAACAGGACGGCGCGCAGCCCCGCGGCCGCGAGCCGCTCGCCCAGATACGGAAAGCAACCCCAGCGGAAGAATCCCTTGAAGCCGTGGCAGATGACCACGCTTCCCACCGCGCGCACCGGATGGATCACCTCGCCACGAATGGGGCGCCCCGACCGCGCGCGCACCTCGAACGGTTCCCGGCGGACCTCTGTCACTGCTCCACGTCTCCCCCCGCATCCACCCAGCCGCGGATGCCCTCGGCGAGCGACACGACATCGGTGAAGCCAAGCTCCTGCATCATGTCGGCAGCAATGGCGGAGCGGTTGCCGCGCGCGCAGTAGACCACCACCGTACGGTCGGACGGCACGGCCTCACGCACGCGCTGCTCCACCTGGCCGAGCGGAAGATGCAGCGCGTCCGGCAGGTGAAAGAGGTTCCACTCCTGCGGCTCACGCACATCGAGAAAGACCACGTCGTCGCGATCGCGCATGGCCACCGCGTCGGCCGGCTGCACCTCGCGGACGCGGCCCCGGGCGTCCTGCACCGCTTCCTCGTAGCCCTGCGGATCGATTCCCGGTCGCCACCTGGTCATTGCGCCCTCACGCTGCGTGTGCTCGGCCACGATGGGCGGCCGTCCCGTGGGCGCCAACGTAGAGAGCGGCAACGGGATGGTCAACCTGCCCCGCACGTGGCATGGGCGTTGCCCCGTTGGGGTGACGACGGCGCGCACGCGGCAGGAGGAGAGCATGCCAAACGGGTCGCACGACACCAACGACGAGAGGGCACCCACGAACCACGAAGGCCGTCCGGCATCGAGCGTGCCGCAGGAGTAGACGGACGTGGACGAGCCAGGCGCGCGCGCGACGCGTGCCCGGCATGACGACACATCGCACGCCGCCGCACGCAGGCTGGACTGGAACGCGTCCGAGCTTCCCGGCGTGACCGGGGCTGGCGTGGCGCGGGATCCGGATGCCGACGGCGGCGCGCGCCGGCCTGGGGACCGGGAGGATGGCGATCCCGGACAATCGTTAGAACTTTCTCATCTGCGTTCCGCGCTCCGGCGGCGGATCGTCGTTCATGGACTTCGTGTGCGACTCGACCTCCCGCTCCGGCCCCCAGATGCGCGTCGCGGCGCTCCCAACTTCACGGCGACCACGCTCCGCACCAGCGCATGATCGCATGCACACCCCCATCCACACCGCCATGCACAACTGCATGCACATCGGTGTGGGGCCGGGCAGGGTGCTCGCGTGAGCGTCATGCTGCAGCAGCCGGAGCTGGCGGACCTTCGACGCGCCGCAGAGCAGTATCGGCTCCTGTTCGAGTTGAACCCCATGCCAATGTGGCTGTTCGACGCGGACACGCTGCGGTTCCTCGAGGTGAACGACGCGGCCGTGGCGCACTACGGCTACTCGCGCGCGGAGTTCCTGGAGATGCCAGCCACCGTGCTGCGTCCCACGGCGCACGAAGCGGCCCAATTTCGCGATACGGTGGCGCAGCATCGGCACAGGAGCTACACCGGGCTGCATCGCCACTGCCGAAAGGACGGGAGCATCATCCACGTCGAGATCACGAGCCATCCGCTCGTCATCCGCGGCAGCGAGGCCAAGCTGGTCATCGCGCACGACGTGAGTGAGCGCGAACAGGCGCTCGCGCTGCTGCGACACAGCGAACAGCGGTTTCGCTCGATCATCGAGCACGGCTCCGACGTGATCCGCATCGTCAATGCATCGGGCACGATCGTGTACGCGAGTCCGTCCGCCGAACGCCTTCTGGGATTCACCGCGGAGGAGCTGGTGGGTCGGCCGGTGACCGATTTTCTCCATCCCGATGACGTGCCGGTGGCGCGTGACACGCTGCAGCAGCTCATCGCGCATCCGGGCGACGTGATGACCATCGAGGTCCGGCATCGCCACAAAGACGACGGCTGGCGGGCGCTCGTCTCCACCGGACGCAGCCTGTTGGAGGAGCCCGCCGTGTGCGGCGTGGTGCTCAGCTCACGCGACGTAACGGAACAGAAAGCACTCGAAGCCCAGCTCAGGCAGTCGCAGAAGATCGAAGCGGTGGGGCAACTGGCGGGCGGCGTGGCGCACGATTTCAACAACCTGCTGACGGTCATCAACTTCCACACCGACCTGTTGCTGGAGATCACCGAGCTGAGCGATCCATCGCACGAGGATCTGGTGGAGATTCAGAAGGCCTCGCGGCGCGCCGGCGCGCTCACGCGGCAGTTGCTGGCGTTCAGTCGGAAGCAGTTGTTACAGCCGCGCGTGATGGATCTCACCACCGTCCTGGGCGATCTCGAGCCAATGCTGCGGCCGCTCATTGGCGAGGACATTCAGATGGTCTGCATGCCCGGCGCCGAGCTGTATGCGGTGCTGGCCGACCGCGGCCAGATCGAGCAGGCCATCGTCAATCTCGTGGTGAACGCGCGCGATGCCATGCCCCACGGCGGCACGCTGAGCATCGAGGCGAGCAACGTGGAGGTCGGCCCCACGAGTCTTCCCATCGCCACGATGCCCCCCGGCAGCTACGTGCTGCTCACGGTGACGGATACGGGCGGGGGCATGAGCGCCGACGTGCGATCGCACATCTTCGAACCGTTCTTCACCACCAAGGAGCCGGGACGGGGTACCGGGCTGGGATTGTCGACCGTCTATGGGACGGTGACGCAGAGCGGCGGGCATATGCTGTGCGACAGCGCGCCGGGCAGGGGGACCAGCTTTCGCATCTATCTCCCGCGCGCCGCGCCGTCCCACGAGTCGTCGCCCGCGGCCGCGCTGCACACCGCGCCCGTGGGCACCGAGGTGCTGCTGCTGGTGGAGGACGAGGAGCCCGTGCGCCGTCTCGCGCGCCGGATCCTGGAGCGCCAGGGATACACCCTTCTCGAAGCCCGCCACGGCGCCAATGCGCTGCGCGTGGCCAGCACCTACGAGGGCGAGATTCACGGCGTGGTGAGTGACGTCGTGATGCCGGAGATGAACGGGCGGACAATGGCGGAACGGCTGTCGGTGATCCGCCCCAACGTGCGCGTGCTGTTCGTGTCTGGCTACACCGACGACGACATCATCCGGCGGGGCTTGCTGGACCCCCGCATGGCGTTCTTGCAGAAGCCGTTCACGGCGCAGTCGTTGGCCATGGCCGTGCGGGACATGCTGGACGGACCGGTCGCGCCACAGATCGCGCGGGGATAACTTCGCGGCGTGTCTCTCGCGTCGCGTGTCCTCGTTGGCCTCCTCGCCGGCCTCGCGCTCGGGCTTGCCATTGCCGGCTCCACGGCGCCGGCGGCCGCGACGACGCTCGTGGTGCTCGATACCATCGGCACGCTCTTCGTCTCCGCGCTGCGGATGACGGTGGTGCCGCTCGTGATCGCGAGCCTCGTGGTCGGCGTGGCCTCGGCGGCCGACGTGCGGTCCTTGGGACGCATCGGATGGCGCGCGCTGGTAGCGTTCGTGGCGTTCACCGTGGCCGGATCGCTGCTGGCGGTGGTCGTCGCCCAACCGCTGCTGGCGCGGCTTCCACTGGACCTCGCAGCGCTCCAGGGCGTGTCCCCCTCCAGCACTGCCGCGGCCACGTTGGCGGCGCCGCCGACCGTCGCCGACTGGCTGGTGCACCTGGTGCCGGCCAATCCATTCGCCGCCGCGGCCGACGGCGCGATGCTCCCGCTCATCGTATTCACGCTGCTCTTCGCCGTCGCGCTGCTGCGGGTGCCGCCGGCGCAGCGAGAGCGCGTGACCGACGTCTTTCACGGCCTGCTCGCCGCCATGCTCGTCCTCGTGCAGTGGGTGCTTGTGCTCGCGCCGCTGGGCGTGTTCGCGCTCACCGTGCCCCTCGTCGCGCGGCTCGGCCTCGGCTCGGCCGGCGCGATGCTGTCGTACGTGGGCATCGTGGCCGCGCTCTCCGTTCTGTTCGCCGCCGTGGTGCTCTATCCGGCGGCCACCCTGCTGGGACGTGTGCGGCCGCGCACGTTCTTTTCGGGAAGCCTGTCCGCGCAAGCGGTGGCGTTCAGCACGCGTTCGTCGCTGGCGTCGCTGCCGGCCATGATGGAGGGTGCCGCCGCACGCCTCCGTCTTCCCGCCGAGATCGCCACCGTCTTCCTGCCCCTGGCGGCGTCGTTGTTCCGCGCCGGCGCCGGCGTGGGCCTCACGGTGGGCGTGCTCTTCGTGGCGCGGCTCTATGGCGTGCAGCTCGGCGCGGCGCAGCTTGGCGCCGTCGTCGTGACCATCGCGCTCACGAGCTTCAGCATTCCGGGAATCCCCAACGGCTCGATCATCGCCATGGTTCCGGTGCTCGTGGCCGCGCACATCCCGGTGGCCGGCGTGGGGATCCTGCTCGCGCTCGATACCATCCCCGACATGTTTCGCACGACGGTGAACGTGACGGGCGACATGGCCGTCGCGACGATCATCGCGCGCGGCGTCCGCGTCCACGCCGGAGCGGGGGACGCCGTTCCCGGCGCCGGTGCGAGCATGGCGGCGATGGCGCCCGACAGCGAAAACGTCGCGGCGGCAAACGCTGGCCCCCTGTCGCCGCCGGGGCCGGCGTAGCTGTCGTGGCGCCATCCCTCTTTGGCGCGATGCCCTGGCTGCTCTGGCCGGTGATCGCGGCGTTGCGTGTGCGGATGGCCCCATCGCTCGACGCCGCATCCGCCGCGGCGCCCACCGACGCGCCGCTGCTGTCGATCATCGTGCCGGCGCGTGACGAGGAGCACACCATCGGCGCATGCATGCGCTCGATTCTCTCGTCCACCTACCCGTCGCTGGAACTCGTGGTGGTGAACGACCAGTCCGCGGACGCCACCGGGTGCATCGCCCGCGCGCTGGCCGCGCGCGATCCGCGCGTGCGAGTGGTGGACGCCCGCCCGCTGCCCACCGGATGGTTCGGCAAGCAGTGGGCGTGCCATCAGGGCGCGAGCGTCGCGCGGGGCATGCTCCTGTGCTTCACCAATGCCGACACCACGCACGGACCGGAGCTCCACACGCGCGCGGTGAACGCCATGCAGCAGCACGCGGCGGACCTGCTGTCGGCGGCGGGCGATCAGGAGATGCGGACCTTCTGGGAGCGCGTGGTGCAGCCGCACGTGCTCTCAATGCTGCTCCTGCGCTTTGGCGGCACCCAAGGGGTGAACCGGTCCAACCGCCCCGCGGACAAGGTAGCCAACGGACAGTTCCTGATCTTTCGCCGCGAAGTCTACGACGCCGTCGGTGGCCACGCCGCGGTGCGGAACAAGGTGGCCGAAGACCTGGCACTCGCGCAGCGTACGTTCGCCCTCGGCTACCGGTACGTGCTTCTCATGGCGCTCGGTCATCTGTCCACGCGCATGTACGCGTCGCTGGACGCGGTGGTGCGCGGCTGGGGAAAGAACATCTACGCGGGCGCGTTGGACGCCGTTCCGGGCGGCGCTGCGGGGCGCGCGCTCCTGCCGGTGCTCCTCCTGTTCTTTCCGCTCTTTGGGCTGGCTCCGGTGATCGGCCTGCTGGCTGGTGCGCTGGCGGGCACAGCGGCGGGATGGCACGCGCAGCTCGCTCCCGGTCTGACGGCGAGCGGACTGGCGACGTGGGGCGCGCTGGCGAGCGCAGCGCTCCTCCTGTGGTGGCTGGCCGTGTATGCCGCGGCGCGCGTCCCGGTGCGCTACGCGCTTGCCTTCCCGCTTGCGAGCGCGGTGGTCCTGTTCATTGTGGTCGGTGCGCTGCGTCGGGGGCGGAACGTGGAATGGAAAGGGCGGGCGTACCGGGCGGGGTGAGTTCGAGCACCCCATCGGCCCGCGCGCGGCGCAGCAACGGCACGGCATCGGCCGTTCATCATTCTGCGCCTGTCACGCCGTCGCCACCCGGCGCAAACGAACCGCCGCCGCGAGACGGAAGCCTCGCGGCGGCGGAAGGACAGGAAGGCACACTCCCGTCGCTATTGGCTGGCCAACCCCGGCGCGGTCCAGACGTTGTTGGACCGGTCGATGTCCACCAGCCGATGGTCGGGGTCGAGCTCGATCTTGGTCACGTGCTTCCCCACGAACGCGTACCGGCGGACGTAGCGCGAGCTGTTGGTGCTCCACACCTCGGCCGGATATTCAATGTCCTGGGTGGTACCGTCGGCAAAGGTGAGCCGGACGGCGATCGGAAGCACACCGCGCGCGTGGTTGCCGTACTGCACCGCGACCAGCGACGTGTCGCCCCGCGTGGCGGTGGCTACGGTGTCGATGCCCTCATCGAACTTGGCGTTCGTGATGAACCACTCGCGCCAGAACCAATCGAGGCGGCGACCGCTCACGTCCTCCATGGTACGATAGAAATCGGCGGGCGTGGGATGCTTGAACGCCCACCGGCGGATGTAGGTTCGGAACGCATCGTCGAACGCCTCGGGACCCAGAACCTCCTGCCGCAGGAGCTGCAGACCCACTGACGTCTTGACGTACTGCGAGATGCCAAGCAGGCGAGGGTCCACGCGATCCGGCTGGACATCGATGGGGACGTCGAAGCCCGCCTGCATGAGCTGCTCCACCTGTTGCCGCTCCCGCAGGGCGCGCTGCATCTGGTCGCCGCTCCGCGGATAGCGCCGCGCCTCGGAGAACGTGTTGATGAACGTGTTGAACCCTTCGTCCTGCCAGAAGTGCATCCGTTCGTTGGAGCCGACGATCATGGGGAACCAGTTGTGCCCGATCTCGTGCGTCACGACGTTGTACAGGTCGGGCTTGTCCTGGCTGCGCGCCTCCATGGCCAGCATGGGATACTCCATGCCGCTGATGGGCCCTTCGACGGCGGAGATCTGCGGGTAGGGATACTGGAACCAGCGCGTGGAGTACTCCTCGATGGACATCCGCGCCTGGTCGGCACCGTCGTTCCAGATGGTAGCGGCGCTGGGGCGGTAATACGCCTGCGCCAGGATGCCCTTCCACGAGGAGGCATCCCACAGGTAGTTGGGCGCGCCGGCCCACGCCACATCGCGCACGTTCTTGGCTGTGAACTTCCATGTCATCGTGCCGGTGGCGCGCGGGCGGGCGGCGCCGCTCTGGAGCTCGGCGGCCGTCACGATCGCCACCGTGCTGTCGGACTTGGCCGCGCGCGCGAGGCGCGCGATCTCGTCCGGCGTGAGGACGTCGCGCGGATTCTCCAGCGTGCCCGTGCCGGCCACGATGTAGCCGGCGGGAACCGTCACCTCGTAGGCGAAGTCGCCGTACTCGAGATAGAACTCGCCCTGCCCCAGGTACGGCTCGGTGTTCCAGCCGCGCACATCGTCGTACACGTTCAGTCGGGGATACCACTGGGCCAGCTCGTACAGCGCGCCATCGCGGCCCATCCGGTCGGCGCCGTGCTCGGGAATGAGAAAGTGCCAGGCCACATCGAGCGTGGCCGTCCCGCCGGGCGGGAGCGGCTCGGCCAGATCGACCTTCATCTCGGTGCCTTCCACGCGGCGGTCGAGGTCGACGTGGCGCGCGGCCGCTTTCCCGCGCGCAGCCACCACCTGCTGGAAGCGCTCGATGACATCGCCGCCCTCGAAGCCCCGCGCGCCGAAGCGCGAGTTCTGCGGAAAGATGTACGCGTTGAGCGAGTTCGACTTGAAGGCGTTCTGCTCCACCTGCAGCCACAGAAACCTGAGCGTATCCGGCGAGTGGTTCGTATAGCGGATCGTCTCCGTGCCCTTCAGCTCCTTGGCCGCCGTGTCGAGCGACGCCGCAATGTGGTAATCAACGCGGTTCTGCCAGTAGGCGTGACCCGGCGCGCCGGAGCCTTCGCGGTATTCGTTGGGAGCGCGCAGCGGCAGCGGCGAAAAGACGGACGTGTCTCCCACGCCGTAGCGGTCGACCTGGCGTGGCTGTGCCGACTGCTGGGCGAGGACGGGAGTGGACGGGACGAGCGACGCGGCCGCGAGCAGCGTCGCGAGCAGCGTCGCGAGCGTGGCGAGAGGACGAGTGAACATGTGCATGAGGGTCCGTGTGCATCGCGACGAGATGGCCGCGAGCGCGGTTGAGGACATGCGTCGAGAGTTGGCGTGCAGCGGGAGCCGTCGGCTGGCGCGGCGGCGGCGTGCCAGACGCGTGGCGCGCCGCCCACGGAGCGATGATGCACCCCCGTGGGCGCCCGGCGCCAGCGGAGCCGGCGTGCCCTCTATACGCCCCGCCGACACGTGTGTTCCCGCGCCGGCATCCGGAGGCGTCCGTCAGCTCACGGTACGCGGCGCTCGCACGTCCGGCGAAAATGGTATCCGTAGATGGCCAGGGTCACCGCCCGGGGGACGAGCCGCGGCCGCCGCAGCGTGGCCCACGCGAGCAGTCGCCAGTACTGGAATCGCTCGCGTCCGAACACTCCCAGTCGCGCGGACGACCGTACAAAGGCGAGCACCCGCGCACCGGTGAGCGGCACGCGCACGGCGGGAACATGAAATTCCTTCAGGAACGTGCGGACGCGCGCGTAGTACTGTCGCGGCTCGTACAGGTGGCGCACCAGGGCACGATAGCGCTCGCGTAACACGTCGATCCCCATGGCCGGGATGATGTTCGTCGTGCCATCCACGTTGTCCCCGGACATGTCGCCGCTCAGGCGCCCTTCGCGCTCCATCCGGGCGAACAGCCGCGTGCCGCGCGGCGCCTGTAACATGCCCACCATGGCCGTCACGATTCCGCTCCGCTGAATGAAGTCGATCAGCCGATCGCACGTGCCCGCCGTGTCGGTATCGAACCCGATGATGAAGCCCGCATTCACCTCGATCCCCGCACGCTGCACCGCGCGGACATCGCCCAGGAGATCGCGCGCGAGGTTCTGCTTCTTGTTGCACGCCGCCAACGCCCCCTCGTCGGGTGTCTCGATGCCGATGAACACGGCATCGAAGCCGGCGCGCGCCAACAGAGTGAGGAGCGCGGGATCGTCCGCCAGGTTCATGGAGACCTGCGCCGAGAACGGGATGTGCCCCTTGTCGCTCTGCCATGCAACGAGGGCCGGTAACAGTTCCGTCTTGCACAGACGCTTGTTGCCGATGAGGTTGTCGTCCACGAAGAACACCGACCCACGCCACCCCAGCGCGTACAGTCGGTCCAGCTCACCAACGATCTGCTCCACCGACTTGGTGCGCGGCCGGTGCCCCAGCAATGCCGTCACGTTGCAGAAGTCGCAGTCATACGGACACCCGCGGCAGAACTGCACGCTCATCGAGGCATAGCAGCCGAGGTCGAGCAGTTCCCACATCGGAACGGGCGACTGCCGCATGTCCGCAAAGCCATCCGCGCGATAGAGGTGCTCCGCGTGCCCGGCGGCCAGATCCGCCAGAAAGCGCGGGAGCGTGAGCTCGGCCTCGTCGAGCACCAGATGATCGACCTCCGGAAACGCCTCCGGCTCCATCGTGAACAGCGGGCCGCCGGCCACGACCACCAGCCCCGCCTCCCTGCACCGCGCGATCACCGCGCGAGCGGATGCGCGCTGGACCACCATGCCGCCCACGAACGCGCAGTCCGCCCACGCGAGGTCGCCGTCCGTGAGCTCGGCGACGTTGGTGTCGACCAGGCGCAGTTCCCACTCGCCGGGCAAGAGCGCGGCGACGGTCAACAGTCCCAGTGGCGGATGCGCCGCGCGCCGCCGGATGAACGGGAGCGCGTGCGTGAAGCTCCAAAACGTCTCCGGAAACTGGGGCGAGATGAGCAGGACGCGCATGGTCGCTTCTCGTGGGATCTCGTCGTGGAGGCGGCACCGGGCTTCGCCTTGGAGAGGGGACGCCATCGCCTGGCGTGACGCCGTCGTTTCGCCCGCAAACCAGTACAATCACCCCCGGCGGGCAGCCTGAGAGTCGGGACAACCCTGACGGCGCCCAGCGAAACGCACCACACCGTGCGTCATCGCGCTCGGATCGGGCCCAGGTGAGCACCTTCTGCTGCTGCAGGGAGGCGGTATCACGCCCCTGCGCTGACGGCCGCCGCTGCAGCCGCGAGCAGGGCGCGTAGCTGCGCCGTGTCGTGCTCCTCCGCGAGAGATGCCAGATGCAGCAGCGCCGTTGAGAGCGACCGAACTGCGAGAGCGATCTCGTCGCGGTTGTCGGCGATGATCGCCGCCCAGAGCTCCGGCGAGCTCGCGGCCAGCCGGATGACATCGCGTCCGCCGGGCCCCAGGTCCGCGGCGCTGAACCCGTTGCCGCCGAGCACCAGCGCGACGGCCGATGCGGCCAGCTGCGGGAGATGACTCACCCACGCCATGCGGTTGTCGTGCTCGCCGGCATCCACGACTTCCGGCTCGCCGCCAACGGACCGCCAGAGCGCTTTCGCCCGCTGGAGCGCCTCTGTCTCGAGCGCACCAGGGCCGTTCGTCGTGAGGAAGATGCGATGTCCCGCAAAGAGTCCCTCTCGGGACGCGTTCCACCCCGACCGATGGTCACCCGCCAGCGGGTGGGAGCCGACGAAGCGCTCTCCCAGCCCCGCGGCAGCCGCGGCCTCCATGATCGAGCGCTTGGTGCTCCCCACATCCGTCACCAGCCGCGCGCGCTCGAGCATCGGGGCGAGTTGACGGAGCAGGGTTGGGGCGACATCGACGGGAAGGGCGAGCACCACCACGGATGCCTCCTCCAGGCCCTGCAGCGCGGGACCCAGCGCCCCAACCAGCACCTGCTCCTGGAGCGCCTGTCCGACCGCGCCGCCGTTGCGGTCCCAGCCGAGCACCGGAGTGTCCAGCCGCGCGAGATCGCGGGCGAGCGATCCGCCGACGAGTCCCAACCCAAGGATCGCGACCGGTCCCGCATCGATGCCTTCGGCGGTGTTCATCGCGCCTCCTGCTGTGCCTGTTCGTCGCGGCACAGGCCGATGAGCCGCCAGTACAAGTCGCGCACGCCCTCGTCGTCCAGGCCGTACGCACGCGCGCGCGCGGCCGCCGCGCGCACCACCTGAGCCTCCCGAGCGGGATCGAGCGTGGGGAGCCCCGCTCTCCGCTTGGCGTCCCCGATTTCCCGTGCCAATCGCGCCCGCTCCGCCACCAGCTCGACCAGTCGCGCATCCACCGCGGCGATCCGATCCCGCAGCGCGTCGATCTCCGGCGTGCCGGCGCTCACGAGTCCCACCTCACACTCGCGGCCGCGGGCGCGTCCTCGCACGTACGCGACGCGGCGGGCGTGGTGTCCGACGACGCCATCGCGTTCGCGCGGCCCGCGTCGTCACTTGCCGCTGGCACGTGTTCCGGATCGCGCTCACCCCGCATGGGCGCGACGCGGCGGCCGGCCGCCGTGGCAAAGAGGGTCAGGTCGCGCATGAGCGAGGCAAACGCATCCAGCCCCAACGACTGGTCGCCATCCGAGAGCGCATGCTCGGGATCGGGGTGCACCTCCACGATCAATCCGTCCGCACCCGCGGCCACCGCGGCAAAGGCCAGCGGGGCCACCAAGTCCGCGCGTCCGGCGGCGTGGCTCGGGTCGACGAGCACGGGAAGGTGCGTCTCCCGTTTGAGCACGGGAATCGCGCCCACGTCCAGCGTGTTGCGCGTGGCCGTCTCGAAGGTGCGAATCCCGCGCTCGCACAGAATCACCTCCGTGTTGCCACGCTCCATGATGTACTCGGCCGCCATGAGCAGCTCGTGGACCGACGCGGCGAGACCGCGCTTGAGCAGCACGGGGCGGCGGACACGTCCCACCTCCTGCAGCAACGAGAAGTTCTGCATGTTGCGGGCGCCGATCTGCAGCACATCCGCGTGTTCCGCCACACGCTCCACCTGCCGGGTATCCATCACTTCCGTCACGACCGGCAGCGCGTGCGCGGCTCGCACCTCGGCGAGCAGGCGGAGTCCCTCGTCGCCGAGGCCCTGGAAGGAGTACGGCGAGGTGCGCGGCTTGAACGCGCCCCCGCGCAGCGCGCGGGCGCCGGCCGCGCGCACCGCCGCCGCGGTGCGATGGAGCATCTCGCGTCCTTCCACCGAGCACGGTCCCGCGATCACCAGCAGCTCCCGTCCACCCACCACCGCCTGCGCGCCGACGCGCACGAGCGTGGGCGCGGCGGCAAACTCGCGCGCCGCGAGCTTGTACGGCTTGAGCACCGGCATGACCGACTCCACCCCTGGCAGCGCGAGGAGTGGCGCCTCCTGCAACGCCGCCTCCTCGCCAATGCAGCCGATGATCGTGCGATGCGCGCCACGCGAGATGTGCGTGCGCAGCCCGTACGATTCCACGCGCTCCCGGATGTGGTCGACCTGTTCGGCCGTGATGCCGGCGCGTGTGATGATGATCATGGCGGCCTCGATGGAGGGGACGGAAACGAAAAAGGCGGCCCGTGGGAGGATTCCCACGGGCCGCCGCATACCGGAGTGCTCGGTGTCGCGCTACGTGCGCAATCGTCCGTCTCCGCGGCCCGGGGAAGGGGTCGCGTAGTAGTAATAGACGACGCAGGCGAGGGAGCGCTCAGGAGCGATCATGAGTTATTGTGGCCTTCTGGTGATCGAATGCGCAAGGGGGACAGGCCGGAGCGAGGGACGAACCGACGATGCGCCGGGGCCAGCCGTATCGATATCGCGACGGGGCACGCGCGGCCATCATGGGAGGCGGACCGAACCTGCGCCGTGACGATCGGCCGCACGCACGTTGCCGGCCCAGCCGACCCGTGACAGATTCCGCCCGTGGCAGGCGTCGAGCCGCGACGCACCCGCGCCGTCCCCTTCTCTCAAGCGTCCCATGCCCCACCGCCCCACTCGGCCATTCGCTGGCGTGCTCACGCTCGCTGTGACCGTTGCCCTGTTGCTCGCCGCCGTCGCCCCGTCGCTTCGCGCGCAACAGGCGTCCACCGGCGCGCGCGGCGACCTCGCGTCGCTGCAGGACGAGGCCGTCCGTCTCACGCAGGAGTACCTGCGCATCAACACCACCAATCCGCCCGGCAACGAAGACCAGACGATGAAGTTCTTCGCGCGGATCTTCACGAAGGAGGGGATCCCGTTCGACACGGCGTCATCGGCGCCTGGGCGCGGAAACATCTGGGCGCGGCTCAAGGGTGGCTCCGAGCCGGCGCTCGTCCTCCTGCACCACATGGACGTCGTCCCCGCAGACAAGCGCTTCTGGGATGTCGACCCCTTTGCCGCCACGGTGAAGGACGGCGTGATCACCGCGCGCGGAGCGCTGGATACGAAGACGCTGGGGATCGTGGAGCTCGAGGCCTTTCTCGCGCTGCACCGGAACAGGGTGCCGCTCGATCGCGACGTCATCTTCATGGCGACGGCGGACGAGGAAGCCGGTGCGGCGTACGGTGCCGGATGGGTGGTGAAGAATCATCCGGAGGCGTTCCGCGGGGCCAAGCTCCTGCTCAACGAAGGCGGCGACGGAGAGATCGACGGCGGACACAAACAGTTCGCCATCGAGGTGACGCAGAAGGTGCCGTACTGGTTCGAGCTCACCTCGGTGGACCATCCGAGCCACGGCTCCACGCCCCACGTCACCACGTCCGTGACGCGGCTCATCCGCGCGCTCGACCGGCTGGCCACGTATCAGTTCGCGCCGCGCATCGTGCCGGCGGTGGACACGTACTTCAAGGCCCTCGCGCCCAACGCGCCGGCCGAGTGGAAGGACGCGTACATGGACATGGCGTCCACCATCCAGGATCCCGACAAGCTGCTCGCGCTGCAGATCCACGACCCCGGGCTGGCCGCGCTCACGCGCAACACCTGCTCGATCACCGTGCTCACCGGGAGCAACAAGATCAACGTCGTTCCGCCGGAGGCCAAGGCGCAGCTCGACTGCCGTCTGTTGCCGGATCAGGACCCGCAGGCGTTCATCCGCGAGCTCACCGTGGTGCTCGCCGATCCCGCGATCACGATCGACCAGCTCATGGGATTCACGCCCGCCGTGTCGTCCACCAACACGCCGTTGTACAGGGCGGTGGCATCGGTGCTGCGCGCGCACGTTCCCGACGCCGGCGTGGCGCCGTCGGTGAGCACCGGATTCACCGACAGCCACTTCTTCCGCGATCTCGGGATCGACAGCTACGGCATCTTCCCGTTCCTCATTCCGCACAATGACGAATCGGGCGTGCACGGGAACAACGAGCGGATTTCGGTCGAGAACATCCGGCTGGGGACGGCGATCATGGTGGAGATCGTGGAGAAGGTGGCGGGAAAGGGGGCGACGGTGGGCGGGAGGTAGCCCCCAGAACGCGAGCGAGGGGGCGTGCACCCGTCGCACGACCCCCTCTGAGCGACCGGTTCCCGTCCTCGCGTCGTGGCTCGCGACGCACCGGTGCTTTCTCGCTTGGCGGCGCGCGCGGTCAGCCGCGCGCGATGAGCCTGTGCCCCTCCCCTCTCCGCCCCCCCGTTACGCCGCGTGGGCCAGCTGATCCTTGGCCCGCTCCGCAGCCTCGGTGTTCCCCAACTCGCCGAACACCGCCGCCGCTTCGCCAAAGTCCTCGCGCGCGCCGATCATGTCGCCCATCGTGACACGCGAGAGCGCACGCTCGTACTTGGCTTCGGCGGAAATGAGGGGATTGCCGTGCCGTGCGGCGAGCGCCATCGCTTCGGTAAAGCGGCGCGCCGCGGTGGCGTGGTCGCCGCGCGAGGCGGCCACCATGCCGGCCAGCTTCTGCGCTTCCGCCTGGCCGAGCGTGCTGGCAAAGACATCGAAGCGCACGAGCGCCTGGCGCGCGGTGGCGTCCACGTCGCCCAGCGGCGGCACGTCGCCGCGCAGCGCCATCTCGGCGCGCGCCGTGCTCGCGATCTGCGCCAGCCACTCGTCGCCCACCGCGCGCGCGCGCTGCACGACCTCGACGAACAGCGCGTCCGCCTCCCGCCACAACCCGCTGTCACGGTAGACGAGGGCCAGGTTGTGATACGTGTGCGCGAGCTTGTGCTCGTTCTCGTGCTCCATGAACGCGGCGAGCGCACGCTCGTAGTAACGGAGCGCACCGGCCCGGTCGCCGCGGATGCTCGCGATCGCGCCCAGGTTGTTGAGCGCGCCGCCCAGCAGGTCGGGGAGCGCCAGCGACTCGGCCGACGCGGACACCGTGAGGAACGCGCGCTCGGCCTCGTCCAGCATGCCGCGCTCGAACGCGCAGGCGCCCAGCCGGTTCTCGGCCAGCAGCCAGAGCTCCTCGTCGCCCTGGGCCTTGCAGCGTTCGGCGGCGACGCGCGACAACTCGATGGCCTTGTCGGTGAAGCCCAAGCGCCCGTACGCCTCCGCCAGGAGGAGCAGGACATCCGGGTTGGATTCCAGCTGCTCCATCGGCATGGCCAGCAGTTGCTGCTTGATCTCGCGCCAGCGACGCTCGGTGGCCAGGGTCGTGAGCGATGTGCGGAGCTCGGCCGTGATGGCCTCGGGCAGCGCTGGCGCAATGGAGAGAATGCGCTCGGTGTGAATGGACATGGGGACGGTACCTGGTAGCAAGTGACGGGGAGTGACTGACGGGTGTGCGATGGACGGGCTAGTAGATGATCGCGTAGATCGTGAAGCCGGGAACGGACGCCGTTGCCGTGCGGGCCTGGAGATCGAACGTCGCGGCCACCGGCATCCACGGAGCGTCCGCCGTCTCCTGCTTCCACATGGAGAGCGAGGAGCTGTGGAGAGCGGCATTGCCCGCATGGTTCAGGTTGAAGCGCAACGTGGCCGGCACCGTGTTGCTGAACTGCAGCCCGGACGGTTCCATCTGGACGGCGAACGCGCTCGGGCTGGGCAGCGCCATGGTGATGCGAACGGAGTCGCCGTCGGCCAGCATTTGTCCGGCCGCGTCGCGCACCAGTGCGCCGGCGGGCACGGTGAACGTGACGAACGGCGTTCCGTCGCCATAGACGAGCGCCATCGAGCGCGTCTCCCCCTGCACGGCCCACATCGAGGCAGTCCCGTTCCGAAGCGCCGTGCTTCCATCCTGTGCGGCGAACGAGCGCGGCCCGGCGTAGGAGTTCGTGCCGCCGGCACTGGCGAGCGGGGCACTGCTCGCGTCAGGGGAGGTGATCGCGTCGCGCCCCACCTGGCAGGCGGCCAGGGTGGCGAGGAGCGTGATCCCGGTGAGCAAACGAGCGCGCATGGCAATCTGAGGGTACGAGGTTGAAGAACTCCGATGCGGTTGTTGCCGCCGGAGACATAGGCAACGCTCGTGCCGGTCATTGTGCCCGTCTGAAGCACCTCAACCTCTCGCCAACCGACCGATTATTTGACAGTCGTCGAAAATGCCGACAATGGACGGTCAGGGATGGAGGATGGGTGAAACCTTTTCGGGGGGAAATCAGTCTAAGGGATACGGGAGCACATGGGCTTCCGACTCCGAGTGGGGGCCCCCGGCGCCGCGCAAGCGGCCGCCGGGGGTTCTGCTTTTCCCGGGCTGGGCCGGCGCGACCGGCGGCGCGTCAGCCGTCCTTCGGTGCGGCGACCTCGGACGGACGCGCGTCCGAGACACTCCTGTCGCCCACGAACGATTCGTAGAACCGCGCCCGATAGGAACGCGACAGACGCAGCTTGGCGCCGTCCCGCAGAAGGATGATGGCGTCCCCGGCCACCGCCGGCTGCACCTCGGCAATGCGGTCCAGGTTGACGATGAAGCGCCGGTGGATGCGCACAAAGCGTCGCGGATCGAGCTGCTGCTCGAACGCGGTGAGCGTGTTGCGCACCAGGTGCGACGTGCGGCCGATGCGCACGCGCACGTAGTTCCCGTCCGCTTCCAGCCAGTCGATGTCGGCAGCAGGGATGACGCGAATGGCGCCGTTCACGCGCAGGGCGAGGCGCTGCGGCGCGCGCGCCGTGGCCGACTTGGCCATCAGGTCTTGCAGCATCCGGCGTAGCCGCTGCTCCGTGCTCCCTTGCTCCCGCGCCGCGACCCACGTCTTGGCACGCGCGAGCGCCTGCAGAAAACGTGGCTCATCGTATGGCTTGAGCAGATAGTCGATCGCGTGCGCCTCGAACGCCCGCAGGGCATATTCGTCGTACGCCGTGACGAACACCACGGCGGGCAGGTCGATGTCCGACAGTGCGTCGAGCACGCCGAAGCCGTCGATGTCTGGCATCTGTACGTCGAGAAAGAGGAGATCCGGCCGGTCGGCGCGGATGCGCTCGATGGCGTTCGCGCCGCCGCTGCACTCCCCCACGAGTTCGATGTCCGGGTGCTTTCCGAGGAGGCGCACGAGGCGGCGCCTGGCGACGGGCTCGTCGTCCACGATCAGCGTACGGATGGTCACGTTCCTTTCCTCCCTGGCGCGCGTTGGAGCGCCGCGCCCATCGGCATCGGTCATCGTCGTGAGAAGGGGTGCGGGCCCACGTCGGGGTACGCCGCACCGGGGCCACCCTGATTGAGCATGGCACGAAGCTCGTCCCCCAGTACAGCCAACTCGCCCTCCACCGTCATCGGTTCATGGCGTGCCCGGGCGGCCAACTGCTCGAGCCGGTCGGCGAACGCGACGTCGCGCAGCCTGGCGGTCACGGCCTCCAACGGCACCACCTCGAGCTCGCTCTTGAGCTGGTCGTTGGTCAACGCGCGCTGACGAAGCCAGTCGAGCAGGCGCGCGTGATGCGCGACGCCCACGAACAGGCCGTAGATGACGACCGTCACGAACATGGTCGACACGTACGTGCCTGGGAAGCCGACCAGACCACCCGTGGCCACGAGCGACCACGCCACCGCGTGCGTGACGGCCAGAGCGGCGGCCAGCACGCCGTGCGCGAGCACGCCCAACAGTGGATGCCCAAACCGTCGCCACGGGATGCGCGACAGCCGGAGCATCGCGGGCGTGAGAAGGATCCAGAGCGCGGTTGCGATCCCGTCCTGCAGCAGGATGCGCGGAACGAGGCCCGCGGGCATGGTGCCGCGCAGCGCGAAGTACGCCACGTTCTGCTGGAGCAGAAACACACTCCAGATGCCCCACGCCACGACCGCGGTGAGCACGGGATGACTGGCGGCGGAGCGACGGATCCGGCCAAGCATCTGGTCCACCGCGTCGGTCCCATCGCGGCTGGACGGCGGGACACCATCGCCAATCGCCGCGCGGCCGCTGGCCGCCGCGTTGCTCGCGATCGGAATGGTCAGGGGAACGCGCACCTCCGCGCGCGTGCCGCCGACGGGATCGTCTTCCAGCACGAACAGGTGATCGGTGCCGTAGGCGAGCATCAGGCGCTGGCGGACGGTCGCGAGTCCGATGCCCCATCCCGCCGAGCTCCCACCGCGCGAAAGTCCTGCGCCGTCGTCTCGCACGCGGAGCACCAGGCGATCCTGCTCGCGGCGCGCGGATATCTCGATCCGACCGTGGGACCGGCGACCCGCGAAACCATGCCGGATGGCGTTCTCCACCAACGGTTGCAGCACGAAGCGCAGCACGGGAATCGGCATCGCGTCGGCGTCCGCATCCATCTCCACCGTCAGCCAGTCGGCCACACGCATGCGCTGAATGTCCACGTACGCCTCCACCTCCGACAGCTCCTCACGCAGCGTGACGAACTGTCGTTCGTCCTCGACCGTGGCCGACACGAGGTCCGCCAGCCCACGCAGCATGCGCGACGCGGCGCTCGGCGCTTCGTGCAGCAACTCGCTCACCGCAGCCAGGGTATTGAACAGGAAATGCGGCTGCATCTGCTGCTCGAGCTGCTCCAGCCGTTCGTGCGCGAGCTGTCCCCGCAGCGCGAGCTCCTGGCGCTCGTGGGCCACGAGCGCGTGCTGCGCGCCGCGCAGCCGATCGAGCACCAGCGCCACGGCAAACGAGGCCAGGGTGGCATCGGCTGCGTAGAGCATCATCGAGCCGAGCGCCGGTGCGGTACGTCCGCCAGCGACCAAGACGGCGATCGTGCGCCGGACGACGGCGTCGGCTACGGCGGCCGTCACAAGCGCCACCACGTATCCCGCCACGCGCGATGGCACGGCGCGCGCGTGCGCGCGAAGCCACGTCCGCCACGGGCCAAGCGCGAGCGTCACGACCGTCCACGTGACCACCCACGCCCCGTGATAGCCAACCTGCCAACTCCACCGTCCCCCCGCCGTTCCCGCCGCTCGATCCAACGCGAGATTGAGCACGCCGAACACGAGCCAGGGCAGGACGACGTACGCGAGGCTGCTCATGCGAGGCTGCTCATGCGAGGCTGCTCATGCGAGGCTGCAAGAGACGAAGGGGCGATGCGGGCAGGGCGGCGACCGGCCGCGCACTCACCGGCTGCGCCAGGGACCGGGCGAGGCGGCGTGGGACGTGAGTCGCAATCTGAAGCGCGAGGGGGTGAGCGGCCAGCCCGAGGGCGCCGAGCAGTACTCCCAGCGGGATGGAGCGGCGCTCTCGCGGGTCGAGTCGCGACGCGTTTCGCAATTCGCGTCAGCAGCCGTCAGGCCTCACATCGCAGCCCTCACCAGGGGGCCGGAGCCGGCGATACGCGCGAGCGCGGCCTCACCCTACCCCGAACGCCGTTTGGAACGCCAACACGAGCAGCGTGCCATTCGTCAGTCGGGTCTCGGCAAGAAGGGACCCCGACGACGCGTTGAACGTGAACGACGGCACGCTGGTGAGGACGCTGGACGGGTCGGTGATGATGCCAATGCTGCTGCCGGACCGGCTCCAGGTGCCGGAGAGTACGGTGTGCACGATCTCTCCCCCGTCGCTCGGCATATCGATGGCGCCGTCGAGGGAGCCGTCTCCGGCGAGCTGGATCGAAATGTTCGCGCCCTCGGCCAGCAGGTCCTCACTCGTGCCATCGGGATCCACCGTGAACCAGGCCGACGCGGCGTAGCTGCCGGCCACGGGTGGCAGGGGGCTGGTACTGTCCGAACACCCAGCCACAGCGAGCACGGCAACGGCCGCGGCCGCCGCGGCCCGGCCGGCGGAGCGAACCGACCACCAGACGCGTTGGTGCGAAGTCGGCGTGCCCGTGCGATCGACGAGCGCAAGTGTCATGTATGCCTCCGAGACATGGATATTCCACGCCAGCTCGTGTGGGCATGTGACTGCCGGTGAACACCCGCCAACGCCACGCGGCGTCACGCCCTCGCGCGAGGACACAGTGCCTCGCCCTTTCGGTTCCGTTCGCACGCGACCAATGACGCTCCCCCGGCGCGGCCGTACTACTGTCGGCGCGTGCTCACCCTACGCGCCGCCGCGGCCCTGCTCGAGGGCGCGCACCACATCGACGCCCTCACGCCCCTCGCGCACGCGCTCCGGCTGAGCGAGCCGCTCCCCCTCGACCGGGCCGCGCACCAGGCACTCGGCCTCGCGTCGCTGGCGCGCGCCAATGCGCGCATCGCAGCCGGCCCGGGAACCATGCGCGCGCTCCTGGTGACGCTCGATCCCGCGCGCGACCCGCGCGAAGCGCTGCGTCTCCTGGCAGCATCGGTGTCGCGCCGCGTCCCGCACCTGCTGTGGACGGCCGTCGCCGTGGAGCCCACGCGCAACGTGGTGGCGCTCGCCGCCTGGTCGGGGGAGCGAGCGTCTCCGCGCACCGCGGCACTCATCGCCAACCGGCGCGACATCGTGCCGAGCGACGCGGAGACGCTGGCCGCGCTGGCGGCGGCGAGCGTCACGTCCAGCGACGTTCTCACCCACGCGCGATGGCTCGACGTGCTGGGCCGTGACGCGCTCACGCGGCGGTTCTATCGCACGCTCGAACGTCTGGTGCACGAGTTGGCCGCGCAGGCAAGTGCCGCCATTCCCGTCGAGGACCGCGCGGAGGTGGCGCTCCTGTACGCGTCGCGTCTGCTCTTTCTCTCGTTTCTGGAGACCAAGGGCTGGCTGAACAGCGACCATCGGTTTCTCGAGACGCGGTTCGCCGACTGCATGCTCACCGGCGGCGGCTTTCACCGCCGTGTGCTTCTTCCGCTCTTCTTCGGCACGCTCAACACCCCGCCGCGCCGGCGGGCGCCCGCCGCGCGCGCGTTGGGGCGGCTGCCGTTTTTGAACGGCGGCCTGTTCGCGCGCGCACCCGTGGAGCGACGTCACGGCGGGCTTCGCTTCTCCGATGAGACGCTGGGGGCGCTGTTCGGCGACCTGCTCTCACGCTACCGCTTCACGGCGCGCGAGGAGTCGGCGGGGTGGAGCGAGGCGGCGGTGGATCCCGAGATGCTCGGCCGCGTGTTCGAGTCGCTCATGTCGTCGCAGCACCGCCGGGAGAGCGGCGCGTTCTACACGCCGCACGCGCTCGTGGCGAGCGTCGCCGGCGCCGCCTTCGGCCACGCGCTGCAGAGCGACGGTGTCTCCGACCGCGTGGTCGAGCGCGCTCTCGCGGGAGAGCCGGTGGACGCGGCTCCTGCCGCGGCGCTGCGTGCGCGTATCGCGCAGCTCACCGTGGTGGACCCGGCGTGCGGGTCGGGTGCGTTTCTCGTGCACGCGCTCGAGCAGCTTGCCGCGCTCGCCGCGCGGCTGGGAGACAGACGGCCGGTGGCGGCGATCCGGCGCGCACTGCTCACGCAGGGCATCTACGGCGTGGATGTGAATCCCACCGCGGTGTGGCTGTGCGAGCTGCGGCTGTGGCTGTCGGTGGTGATCGAGAGCGGGGAAACGGACCCGGGGCGCGTGGAGCCGCTCCCCAACCTGGATCGCAACGTGCGCGTGGGGGACGCGCTGTTGGGCGACGCGTTCGACGGCCGGCCACGCACGGGGCCCCTCGCCGCGGGAGCCGCGCCCGTGGTGCGACTGCGCGAGCGCTACGCCCGCGCGAGCGGCGCCCGCAAGCGCAGCGTGGAGCGGGCGCTCGAGCGCGCGGAGCGCGCGCTGGCGCTCGCGCACCTGGAAAACGCGCTCCGACGCTGTGCGCACAGGCGGCGCGACATGCTGGCCGTGCTTCGCTCGCGCGATCTGTTCGGCGAGCGCCGCGTTGCCACGGCCGCCGAGCGGGCGTTTCTGGCCGCCGAGCGCGCACGCGCCGCCGAGCTCCGCCGTGCGCGGCGGCGCGTGCGCGAGGGCGGCGCGCTCCCGTTCGCGTTCGCCACGCATTTTCCCCACGCGGCGCATCGTGGCGGCTTCGACATCGTGATCGGCAATCCGCCATGGGTGCGCTGGCAGCGGATCCCGCCGGCCGTGCGCGCCGAAATCCGGCAGCGCTTTGCCGTAGCGCGCTCACCCGCGTGGGAGCGCGGCGCGGAGATGGGCAAGAGCGGCAGCGGGTTTCCGGCGCAGGTGGACCTCGCGGCGCTGTTCGTGGAACGGTCCGTGGACCTTCTCGCCCCGGGCGCCGCCATGGCGCTGCTCCTGCCGGTCAAGCTCTGGTCGTCGCTCTCGGCCGGAGGCGTGCGCCGGCTTCTGCACGAGCGCACGCACGTGCTCGCGTTGGAGGACTGGTCCGAATCCCCGGCCGCGTTCGACGCGGCCGTGTACCCCAGCCTCGTGGCGGCGCGCCGGCGGCCGGACGCCGTGCCCCCCGTGTACGGCACGCGAAACGGCAGCGCGGCACCGGCCATCGCCGCGTGCGTGCACCATCGAGGCGCAACGCTGCGGTGGACGCTCGCCGCCGGCGACCTTGCGCTGGACGGCGATCCTGCCGCGCCGTGGCTCGTGGCCCCGCCCGACGTGCTGCGCGCGTTCGCAACGCTCCGGCGCGCGGGTGTGCCGCTGGCCGAAAGCGGGCTGGGCCGCCCCCGATTGGGGGTGAAGTGCGGGTGCAACGATGCCTTTCTGGTGACGACGGACGTTCAACCGCGCGACGCGGAGTGTGCGCGCACCGACGAGCGCCGCGGTGCGCTCGTGCGTGTGTCGAGCGGAGGGAAGTCGGGCGCGGTGGAGCCCGCGCTGCTCCGCCCCGTCCTGCGCGGCGAGCAGATGCGGCCATGGGTCGCCCGTGCCTCTGCGGAGCGTATCATCTGGACGCATGACGACACCGGAGCACCGCTCGCCGCGCTGCCGCCACACGCCGCGCGATGGCTCGCGCGCTGGCGACGCGCGCTGTCGGCGCGCGCGGATGCGCGCGGCAGCGCGTGCTGGTGGATGCTCTTTCGCACCCCCGCCGCGCTCGCGCATCGCCCGCGCGTGGTGTGGGCCGACCTGGGACGCGAGCCCCGCGCAATGGTGCTGCCCGCGGGCGATCCGGCTGTGCCGCTCAACTCGTGCTACGCACTAGCGGCGCCGGGCGACGACGATGCCCGGGCGCTGGCCGCGCTGCTCAACGCGCCGCTCGTTGCGGCGTGGCTGCGGATGGTGGCGGAGCCCGCGCGCGGCGGGTATCGCCGATACCTCGCGTGGAGCGTCGGCCTGCTCCCCATTCCGCGCGACTGGCCGCGCGCGCGGGAGCTCCTCGCGCCGGTGGCGCGGCGCGCGACGGCCGGCGAGCCGGTGAGCGGTGTGGAACTCAGCGACGCGGCCGCGCGCGCGTACGGCGTATCGCTCGCCCACGTGGAGCCACTGCTCGCGTGGGGGATGCGGTGAGCACCTGTTGGGACGACAGTCCGGTACTGCACCGCGTCTCCCTCTCCGCGGGACGGGCGGCCGTGGCCAACGCGCTGACCCTCGCGCAAGAGAGCGCCGCCGGCGCCGAGCGTGCTCTTGGCGCCGTTGTGCTCCGCGAACATCAGCGCGCGGCCGTCGTCCGCCTGCGTCAGGTGATCGCCGCGCACGGCGGGGCCCTGCTGGCCGACGACGTCGGCCTGGGAAAGACCTTCGTGGCGATCGCCGTGATGGCGGACTACGCCGCGCCGTGCGTGCTGGCGCCGGCCGCGCTCGTTCCCATGTGGCGCGCCGCGTTGGCCGAAACCGGCGTGCGGGCCGTGGTCCGGTCCTACGAGGCGCTCAGCCGTGGGGCAGGCACTCACGGAGCGCGCGCGCCCGACATCGTGGTGCTGGATGAGGCGCACCACGCGCGCAATGCGCACACGCGGCGCTACCGCCGCATCGCAAGTATGGCGCGGCATGCGCGCGTGCTGCTCGTATCGGCAACGCCGGTGCACAACGCGCGGCGCGATCTGGAGAACCTGTTCGCGCTGTTTCTGGGCGCGCGCGCTCACGTCCTCACCGACGACGATCTGGCGGCCATTCTCGTGCGGCGCGAGCGCGGCGACATCGCGTTCGACGCGCCGCTTCCCGACGTCGCGGCAATGCGCTGGCTGGACGTCGGCGACGATGCCGGCGTCCTCGATGCGCTCCTGGCGCTTCCGCCACCACTGCCGCCCGCCGACGGCGGCGCCGCGGATGCGCTGCTCACGCTCGCGCTCGTCCGCCAGTGGGCATCGAGTCACGCGGCGCTCTGCGCCGCACTGCGGCGGCGTCTCGCGCGCACACGCGCGCTCGAATTTGCGCTGGAGTGCGGCCGCTATCCCACACGCGCGGAACTGGCCGCCTGGGTGTCCGACGACGTGGCGCAGCAGCTCGCCTTTCCGGAGATCGTCGCGGCGGGCACGGTCCCCACGCGCGCCGACGGCGCCGTGCTGCTCGGCGCCGTGCGCGCGCACGCCGCGGCCGTGCGCACGCTCATCGCGCACATCGGGCATGGCGACGGCCCAGACGGCGCACGCGCCCGCGCGCTGCAGGCGCTCCGTGCCAGGCATCCGCGACAACCGATCGTGGCCTTCAGCGAATACGCGGAAACCGTGCACGCCCTCTGGCGCCGACTGCGTGGCGAGGCCGGTGTGGCAGCGCTCACCGCGCGCGGAGCGCTGACCGCGGGAGGTACGCTCACGCGCGCGGAAGCGCTGGCGCGCTTTGCGCCGTTGGGGACCGGCACGGCGCCTCCCCCCGCGCGCGAGCGGATCGAGCTCCTGCTCACCACCGATCTGCTGAGCGAGGGGGTGAACCTGCAGGACGCGTCGGTGGTGGTACACCTCGACCTGCCGTGGTCTCCCGCGCGGCTGGAGCAGCGGGTGGGACGCCTGCGGCGGATGGGGTCGCCGCACGCGCGCATCCACGTCTACGCCCTCCGGCCCCCGGACACGGCCGAGGCGGTGCTCGGCGCGCAGCGCGTGTTGCGGGAGAAGATGCGCGTGGCGCATCGCGCGATCGGCGTGGCTGGGGTGCTGCCCGCGTGGCCGCCCAACGCGCCGATCGACACCCGCGTTCCCCATTCGACGGGCGCGTCCACGAAGCCGGTGGGGCGCGTAGCGCCGGCGCGCGCGAGAGAGATGCTGCTGCGCGCCGTGGCACGCTGGCGCGACGCACCGTGCGCGAACACGGCATCGGGCGTGCGCGTCCCGCCACACGCCGCGGTCGCGGTGACGGTCGCGATCGGCCGCGCGGAGACGAGTGCGGTGCTGGCTGTCGTGTGCGACGACGGCCGTGCCGTGCTGGTGGGATCGGCGGGAGACGGGAGAGTGGGCGCGCACCCGCGCGCGCTCCTTCGCGCGGTGGAGATCGTGGAGGGGGCCGTCGATTGGAAAAGCAAATGCAGCGACGATCTGGGCTTCGAGCTGCTGCGGCGCGCGGTGGCTGAACTCCACGCGTGGGGCGCGGCGCATCGCGCCGGTCAAACGGCCGGTGTCACGCAGGTCGTGAGCGCGCCCGCCCGCCGCAGCGCGCTGCGGCGGATTGCGCAGGTGGCGGCGCGGGCCCCGATCCACGCGCGCCCGCGCGTGGCCGCACTCGCGAGCCGCGCCCGGGCGGCGGTGACCGCTCCGTTCGGCATCGCCGCCGAACACGCGCTGAGCCAGTTGGTGGACGCCGCAATGCCCGGGGAGGCGTGGCTCCGCGCGCTATCCGCCTTTGGCGACGCCAACGCGCGGCGCACGGCGGACACCGCGCAGGCGGTGGCGCCGCGGCTGGTAACGATCGTGCTGGTGATCGGGGACGACAGTCTCCGCGGTCTGCGCGACGACGCTTCGCAATGATCTCCTGCGCCGTCGCGATGCGCCGCAGCGATTGCACGACGTGAACGGCGGGCATCCGCGCGTCGCCGTTGGCCGCGCCCGTCCGCACGAAAGCGCGCGTCACCCCGTGTTCGGCGCGGATCGTCCCCTCGTCCGTTGACCCCGTGCTGCCAGGGCGGACATCGTCCCGTCATCCACCGTTCCACCAGAGACTGGACCGTACCCCTTCAGGAGACGCGATCGTGCGCAGCATCCATCGATTCGGCGGCGCCGTACTGCTGGCGCTCAGTGTGGCTGGGCCACGTGTCGTGGCGGCGCAGGGCGGCGGAGCACCCGCCAATGCGGTGCCGGACAGTGTGACGCCGGAACGCGTCGTGGCAGGGAGCGCCATCTTCAACAACGGCAGTTGCGTGGCCTGCCACGCCATTGGCGGCGTGGGGAGCGGACGGTTCGCTCCCAGCCTGGCCGACGTGGAATGGCTGCACAGCGAAGGGGACTTCGACGGCATCTTGCACACGATCTTCTGGGGCGTGGAGAAGAGCGAATTCAAGGCGGTGACACCGCGTCGATTCGAGATGAATCCCAGCGGCGGGATGCCCCTCACGCGCGAGCAGCTGAAGGCGGTGGCGTCATACGTGTGGACCATCAGTCATCCGGAAACGAACGCGCACGTAGCACAGCAGCAGAAATTCCTGCGATTGGCGCGCGACGGCCAGGTGCAGGCGGCGCTCGCGCTGTTCGACAGCGTACGCAAGGCCTCCCCCGACCACCTCCTCCTTCCGGAGAACGGTCTCAATCGATTTGCGTACGAGTTTCTTCCCAAGACGCCGAAGGACGCCGTGGTGCTGTTCGAGTTGAACGCCAGGGTGCACCCCGACTCGTGGAACGTCTACGACAGTCTGGGGGAGGGCTATGCGGCCGCCGGGCGCAAGGCGGACGCCATCAAGGCGTACCAACGGTCACTGCAGCTCAACCCACAGAACGCCAACGCGCGCGACAAGCTCAAGCAGTTGGGCGGGTGACGGTGACAGAACTCGCCACGCCCAGGCGGCGTGGGCATTTCGCTGACGAGACGACCGCGGCGTCCTGACAGCAGTCCGGACGCCGGCCGCCCATCGTGGAGGAAAGCCGAGCGGAGGACCGCATGCAGCTTCCCTTCACCCCCGATCAGTTTCTGGGCGTGTTCGCGGCGTACAACCGCGCGCTCTGGCCGGCGCCGATCATTCTCATGGTCATCGCCGCGGTGGTGGTCGTGGCGGCCACGCTCGACGGGCGGGGCGGCGACCGGATCGTCTGCGCCGGGCTCGCGATCCTGCTCCTGTGGAGTGGGAGCGCCTATCACTGGGCGTTCTTCACACGTATCAACCCGGCCGCTACGGCGTTCGGAGCGTTGTTCGTGGTGGAGGGAGCGCTCCTGGTAGCCGCCGCTGCCTGGCCGGAGCGTCTGCTGAGCTTTCGCCCGCGCATGGGCGCGCGCGGAGCGGCTGGTGCCGCGTTCATGGCGTACGCGCTGGCCGGCTATCCGCTGGCGGCCATGGCATCCGGGCACACCTATCCGGCGGTGCCCACGTTCGGCACGCCGTGCCCAACGATCATCTTTCTGTTTGGCATGCTCCTGTGGAGCGCGCCGGACACGCGCCGGGTGCGACTGTGGGCGGTACTCGCGGTGCCACTGCTCTGGGCGGTAGTGGGCACAGTGGCAGCGGTGCAATTCGGCATGCGCGAGGATCTCGCTCTCCCGCTCGCGGCGTTGGTCACCGTCGCGTTGCTGCTCGTGCCGTGGCGGGCGCACCACTCGGAGCAGCGCGGCGCGCCTGCGCCGCGCGGCGAGTCCGCCACCCCCGGCTGACCGCACCGCGCGCTGGTTGCGCCAGGCGCCTCGCCGCAGCAGGTTGACGAGCGGGGTGGCCACTTCGCTCAATGTCGACTCGCGTGCTGCATGCCCGACCGCCGCTCATTTCTCCGCTTTCTCGCTGCGACCGCGCTCGCCCCCTCGGGGCTGCTCTCGGTGCCTCGGCGGATTGCGCGCGCCCGGCTGCCCCACATCGGTCTCCAGCTCTACACGGTGCGTACCGCTATGAAGCGAGACATGGACGACACGCTCGCGCGCGTGGCCGCGGTGGGATACGACGAAGTGGAGTTCGCCGGCTACTTTGGGCGCGCGCCCGAGAGCCTCCGCCGCACGCTCGACCGGCTGCAGCTCCGCGCGCCGGCAGCTCATGTGGCGCTCGAGGAGCTCGAGGGCAACGCGCGGCAGCGCACGGTCGACGCGGCGCTTACGGTCGGCCACTCCTGGTTGGTGGTTCCGTGGTTGGACGAACGCGATCGGACGTCGGCGGAGGACTACCGTCGCGTGGCGGATCGGCTGAACGCCGCCGCGCGCGCGCTCCGCGCCGAGGGGCTCTGCGTGGCGTACCACAATCACGACTTCGAACTCGCGCCGCTGGAGGGCACGCGGGGGCTGGACGTGCTGCTCGGCGCCACGGATCCGGCGCTGGTGGATTTCGAGATGGACCTCTACTGGGTGGTGAAGGGCGGGGGCGATCCCATGGACTACTTCCGTCGCTTCCCCGGCCGGTTCGCCATGCTGCACGTCAAGGACGCTACGGCCGCACCGGAACGTCGCATGGTGGATGTGGGCCGCGGGACCATCGACTTCGCGCGCATCTTTGCCCGCAACGCTCAAGCCGGCGTCCACCACTGGTTCGTGGAGCACGACGAGCCGGACGATCCGTTCGCATCCATCCGCCGGAGCTACGACTATCTGCGCCGTCTCGAGTACTGAGCGCGACTGGCGTGGTCCTGCTCGTACGGTCCGACTCGCATGGTCCGACTCGTACGGCGTCCACCGCATGGCGTCCACCGCATGGCGTCCACCGCATGGCGTCCACCGCATGGCGTCCACCGCATGGCGCGACTCGCGTGGTGCGACTCGCGACTGCCGGAATACTCGCGGAGCCAGTTCGGCACACCGGCGCGCGGAGCCGTCGCGCGCATGTAGCGCAGCGAGGCTCGCTGGCGTAGTGTAGGATGACACCCCGCGCCGAGGCTGCGCGGCCCTCGTTCCCCCGCGCCAGTTCCCACCATGATGGCACCTCCCCTCCAGGCGCCCAAGCGTGAGCCGTACGACGTCTGCATCGTCGGCAGCGGCGCCGGCGGCGGAATGGCCGCCTACGCACTGACCCGTGCCGGCGCGCGCGTGGTGCTGCTCGAGGCCGGACCCGAGTGGTACAGCACGCGCGACTCCGACATGCTCACGATGCCCTATCAAACGGCGCGCCGCGGCGCCGGCAGCAAGGAGAAGCCGTTTGGGGAGTTCGACGGCTGCATGGGCGGATGGGAGATCGAGGGAGAGCCGTACACCCAGGCCGACGGGACGCACTTTGCCTGGTGGCGCGCGCGCATGCTGGGCGGCCGCACCAATCACTGGGGACGCATCTCGCTCCGTTTCGGGCCCGACGACTTTAACGGGAAGAGTCGCGACGGTCTGGGCGACGACTGGCCCATCACGTACGACGACGTGGCACCGTACTACGACCGGGTGGACCGACTGATCGGCGTGTTCGGAAGCCACGAAGGGATGCACAACCACCCTGATGGGATCTTCCTTCCACCACCGCGGCCCCGCTGCTACGAGCTGCTCGTGCAGCAGGCCAGCCGCCGCCTCTCCATTCCGTGCGTCCCATCGCGGTTGTCGATCCTCACGCGCCCGCTGAACGGTCGCCCCGCCTGCCACTACTGCGGGCAGTGCAATCGCGGATGCGGCACCAACGCGAACTTCTCCTCGCCAGGCGTGCTCATCGCGCCGGCGCTGAAGACGGGACGCCTCACGCTCGTGACCGGTGCGATGGCGCGCGAGGTGACCGTCGACCGCGCCGGGCGCGCAACCGGCGTCTCCTACATCGACAAGGGCACCGGCGCCGACGAGCACGTGCGCGCGCGCGTGGTGGTGGTCGCGGCGAGCGCGTGCGAGTCGGCGCGGCTGCTGCTCAACTCCACGTCGTCGCGCTTCCCCAACGGACTGGCCAACTCCAGCGGGGTGGTGGGCAAGTACCTCACCGATACCACCGGCAGCGACGTCGCCGGCTTCATCCCCAAGATGGTCGATCACGTGGTGCACAACGAGGACGGCGTAGGCGGGATGCACGTCTACATGCCGTGGTGGGGAGACAATCGGACGCTCGGCTTTCCGCGCGGATACCACATCGAGGTCTGGGGCGGGCTGGGCGCCCCCAGTTACGGCTTCATGGGAAACATCCAGCGGTACCCTCCCGGCGGCGGGTACGGAAAGCAGCTCAAGGCCGACTACCGCCGCTACTATGGCGCGACGATCGGCTTCTCCGGGCGCGGCGAGATGATCCCCAACGCCGACAGCTTCTGCGAGATCGATCCCAACGTCGTCGACCGGTGGGGTATTCCCGTGCTGCGCTTCCACTGGAAGTGGAGCGATCACGAGCTGCGGCAGGTGAAGCACATGCAGGAGACCTTTCGCGCGCTCATCGCGGAGATGGGCGGCGAGGTGTTCCATCCCATGCCGAGCCGGGAGGAAGGCTACGGGATCGCGGCCGGCGGGCAGATCATCCACGAACTCGGCACGGTGCGCATGGGGAAGGATCGGCGCACATCGGCGCTCGACGCGTATAGCCGAGCACACGACGTTCCGAATCTATTCGTGACCGACGGCGGCCCGTTCGTGTCGCAGGCGGACAAGAACCCCACGTGGACGATCCTGGCGCTCTCGTGGCGCACGAGCGATCACATCGTGGACCTTCGTAAGCGGGGGGTGTTATGAGCGAGATCAACCGGCGCGACATGCTCACCCTCCTCGGCGCCACCGCGGCCTTGGCCGCCTGCGGGCAGCTCGGCACGCGGGACGCGAAGACGCCCGCTGACAGTGCGGGCGCGGGATCGCGCGCCGGCGCGTCCGGCACCGGCGCGCGGCACGCCAATGCGTCGGTAGCGCAGGGACCGCCGCAGTTCTTCACCCCGCACGAGTTCGTCACCGTGACGATGCTGGCCGATCTCATCATCCCGCGCGACGAGCGCTCCGGGAGCGCGAGCGACGCCGGCGCGCCGGCGTACATCGATTACGCGTTGCGCGAGGTGGAAAGCGAGCGCACGCGCGTGGCCATCCGCGGCGGGCTCGCCTGGCTGGACCACGAATGCGAGCGGCGCTTCGGCACCACGTTCGCAGCCGCCGCGCCCGAGCAGCGCACCGCCGTGCTCAACGACATTGCGTGGCCAAGGAAAGCGCCGCCGCCGATGCGCCACGGCGCCGTCTTCTTCAGCGCGTTCCGCGACCTGGTGTCCACGGCGTTCTGGTCGAGCAAGATGGGCGTGGCGGATCTGCGATACATGGGGAACACCACGCTCACCGAATGGACCGGGTGTCCGCCCGAAGCGCTCGCCAAGCTCGGCGTGCGCTACGACGACACGCCGAGCGCGTGATGCCGGAGCGACTGCGCATTGGCATCGTCGGGAGCGGCTTCAACGCGCGCTTCCACTTGCAGGCGTTCACGGCGGTGCGCGATGCCGACGTGCGCGGCGTGTGGAGCCCGAATGCGAAGAACGCCGCCGCGGCGGCGGCGCTGGCGCGCCGGCTGGACGTGGGCGATGCCCGCGCGTTCCGCTCGATCGCGCGGATGGTGGCCGATCCGGAGATCGACGCCCTCTGGCTGTGCGGACCCAACCACGCGCGCGTGGAGAACGTGGAGGAGATCGTGGACGCCGTGGAGCGCGGACGCGGCGCGCTGCGTGGGATCGCCTGCGAGAAGCCGCTCGCGCGCAACGTGGCCGAGGCGAGGCGCATTGCCCAGCTGGTGAAGCACGCCGGGCTGGCGCACGGGTACCTGGAGAATCAGGTGTTCGCGCCGCAGGTGCAGCGCGGGCGCGAGTTGCTGTGGGCGCGCGGCGCACGGCTCGCGGGGCCGCCGTATCTGGCGCGCGCGGCGGAGGAGCACAGCGGTCCGCACATGCCGTGGTTCTGGCAGGGCAAGTTGCAGGGCGGCGGCGTGCTGAACGACATGATGTGTCACTCCGCGCTCATCGTGCGTTTCCTGCTCACCGAGCCGGGGCAGCCGCTCGCCTCGCTTGCCGTGGAGAAGGTGACGGGGCACATCGCCTCGCTCAAATGGACACGCCCGGCGTACGCCAGGCAGCTGAGCAGGACGATGGGAAAGTCCGTGGACTACAAGCGCTCGCCGGCCGAAGATTTCGCGAGCGTGCTCGTGGAGTTCCGCACCCCCAATGGGCATCGCGCGATCGGCGAGGCGACGACGAGCTGGTCGTTCGTGGGCGCCGGCCTGCGACTGTCCGCCGAACTGCTGGGCCCCGAGTACTCGATGTCGTGGAACACGCTCGACTCGGGGCTCAACCTGTTCTTCAGCCGCGCCGTGCAGGGCAAGGCGGGCGAGGATCTGGTGGAGAAGCAGAACGCGGAGATCGGGCTCATGCCGGTGGTGGCGAACGAAGCGGCCGCATACGGCTACGAGGGGGAGGACCGCCACTTCGTGCGCGCGTTCCTGGGCAAGGAGCGGCCGCTGCTCACGTTCGACGATGGCGTGGCCGTCGTGGAGCTGCTCATGGCGGCGTACATGAGCGCGGAGCAGGAGAAGACGATCCGATTCCCGCCGCGCGGGTTGGAGAAGTTCGTGCCCGCGGTGGCGCAGGGGGCGTTGGAAGCCGGCGTAGCACGCCCCCTATGCAGGCGCGACGGCACGCGCGCGCACCGCGCGCACCGCCGTGCTCTTCCTCCGCTACACCGTCCCCAACGGCGCCCCCGTGGGCTCCACGCCGGGAAGCGGGATCGTCGGTGCTCGCCCCGGGCGAAAGAGCAACGCGAACCCCACCAGCACCACGAGCGCCATGGCCGACGGCACGAGCCAGATGGCGTGCCAGTCGTGCACGGTCTGGAGGCACGCGCCGGCCGCCGCCGCATCGGAGGTGCACGCGGGATTCGCGCTCGCCCACCGCTCCACTACCGCGCCCGACACGAGCGCGCCGATGAAGTACCCCACACCGTTGGTGACGAAGTTGATGAAGCCCTGCGCCGCGGCGCGGATGCGCACACCGGCGCGCTCATCGGTGTAGATCTGCCCGGCCACGAAAAAGAAGTCGTAGCACATGCCGTGAAGCAGGATGCCGGCGTAGACGAGCCACATGGCCGAGCCGGCGTTGCCGTTGGCGAACGCCAGATAGCGCAGCGACCAGGCCAGCATTCCGCCCAGCATGATCCCCTTGATTCCGTAGCGCCGCAGCGCGAACGGGAGCAGGAGCATGAAACCGATCTCCGACCACTGCCCGAACGTCTGGATGAACGCCGGCTCCGGCGCGCCGATCTCGTTGAGGTACGGATTGGCGAAGGTGTAGTAGAACTGGAGCGGGATGCACAGCAGGAACGAGCCGATCACGAAGATCAGGAACGCCCGGTCCTTCAGGAGGGCGAGCGCATCGAGGCCCAGCGCGTCGCGCACGTTGAAGGCCGTCCCCGAGGCGCGCGGCGGCGTGTGCGGGAGCAGGAGCGAGTACAGTCCCAGCACCACCTCCGCCCCAGCCGCCACGCGCATGGGGAGCGCGAGCTTGTCCGCGTGCAGCGCGCCGCCAATCACCATCCCCGCCACGATCCATCCGAACGACCCCAGCACGCGGATCGTCGGGAAGTCGCGCGCCGGATCCTTCACGTGATGGAAGGAGATGGAATTGGACAGCGACAGCGTGGGCATGTAGAACAGCGCGTACACGATGAGCAGCGCGTAGAACGGCCCGAAGCTCGTGCGCGTCGATACCAACCAGAGCAGCACCGCCCCGCCCAGATGCAGCGCCGCCATGAGCTTCTCGCTGGCGAAGAAGCGGTCGGCCACCATGCCCACGAAGAACGGCGTCGCCAGGGCGGCGATGGCCGTCGCGCCGTACGCAAGCCCCACCTGCGACCCGGTGAAGTGGAGCGTCTGGGTGAGATACGTCCCCATCGTCACGAACCACGCTCCCCACACGAAGTACTGCAGGAACATCATCGCGGAAAGCTTGAACCGCGTCATCGGGAGCTCCTGCGTCCGCGGCGCATCCCACGCGCGGCCGCGCGATGCTGCCGGCGCTCGATGTTCACGGCAGCTCGCGGATCTTGATGTTGCGGAGCGCGAGGCGACCGGGATGGTCGCCCTGGATACCGAGCATGCCTCGCTGGGCCAGACCGTAGTGCGGCCACGCGCCGAACTTGCTCGCCGCCACCTTCGCCTTCCAGTCCGGGCTCCGCAGCTCGTACTCGAGCAGCTTCTGCCCGTTCATCCAGTGCTCCACGTGCGCGCCGCGCACCACGATGCGCGAGGAGTTCCACTGTCCGGCCGGGTGCACGATGCCCGCGGGCGCCGGATACAGGCCGAAGTTCGAGCCGGCCGCGGTCAACCGCAGCTTCCCATCCGGATGACCCGCATCATCGAGCAACTGGTACTCCGGCGCGCTCCAGTAGATGTGGTCGTACTCCTCCGTCGCGCGATAGAACAGTCCCGCGTTGCCGCCGTCGGTGAGCATCCAATCGAACGCCAGCTCGAAGTCGCCAAACTGATCGCGCGTGACGAGATCGTCCGTGGACACGCTCTTGGTGAGCGTTCCGTCCGTGGCTGTCCACGCGGCGGGCACGCTGTCGGATCGGTAGCCGCGCCAGCCGGTGGTGGTCCGCCCGTCGAACAGGAGCCGCCAGCCGGCAGCGCGCTCGTCCGGTGTGAGTGTGTTCATGCTTCCGCTGTCGGTGGACGTCTCCGCGGTCGACGCCGAAGCCATCGCGGCCGATGCATCACCGGCGGAGTCCTGAGGCGGGGCGGGGGTACCGCCCCGCCCGCAGGCGCCAGTGAGCGCTAGAGCGAGCGCTGACAGTGTGACGCCCCCACGCCGACTCATTGCCCGTTCCACGACGGCACGCGGCCCGTGGTCCACGGAACGCCAGCCGTCTCCGCCGCCTGCTCCACCCGCGGCAGCTCCGTCTCCGCCAGCGTCTTGAGCGAGCCCAGCAGCGTCGTGAACTCCTTGTTCAGGATGTCGTACTGCTCCTGCTGCGTAGCGGTGGGGGCGCCCATCGTGCGCGTCCACCCGGCCATGGTGCTCATCCGTCCCATGAGGGATGGCGGCGTGGGCTCGTTCCGGCGCGCCATGGTAGGATCACCGGTGAGCGCCTCCTGTGCGTCACGCACCCGCTCCACGAGCGCGTGCGCACGCGCCGCCAGCGAGTCTCCCGCCCCAGGCGTCTCACGGATGGCGCGCTCGAGCATCTGCGTCCGCTCGCGCAGCTCGCCCACGAGCCCCGCCGCGCCGAGCATCGCCCGCTGCAACCCGCTCGCCTTCCGCTGAAACGCCACCACATCCGCCGAACGTGCCGGGAGGTCGGTGTCCAGCATCTCGACCGTGAACTTCTGCGGCGTGCCCAATGGCGTAACGACGCCGTCCACGCGCTTGGCGAGCGAGACCTCGTATGTGCCGGGGAGCACCATCGGTCCCGTGGGTCCGCGACGGAAGCCCTCCGCCTCGCCTTCGTCTTCTCCGCCGCGCCCGCGCGGCACCACGGGCGGCGCGAAGCGCAGGTCCCACGCCACACGATGGATCCCCGCCCCGGTGGGCCCGGTGATGCGCCGGATCACGTTGCCGTCCGCATCGCGCACGGAGAGGATGATCGCTGGCGGCTCCTCGCGATCTTCCACCTTGAGTGAGTCCCACGACGGGTAGAACACATCCCCGCCCTTCTGCCGCGTCTTCCGCTCCTCTGACAACCGTTTGTCGCGGTGCGTGCGGAGCTCGCTCTTGAGGTAGTACGTGAACACCGCGCCGAAGGGCGGATTGTCGGCCGAGTAGTGATCGCCGCCCAGGAACGTGGTGTAGCCGCCGGCGAGCGTGTTGGACGGGATGTACATCCTGGCCGTGGGCACGGCGAAGAGCGCCGCATCCTTGGCCATCAGCTCCGGCGTGGCCGCGCGGAGCGGAGCGATGTCGTCCAGCACGTAGAAACTGCGGCCGAACGTCGCCAGCACCAGGTCGTCGTCGCGCTTCTGGATGGCCAGGTCGTGCACCATGATCGTGGGCAGCCCGCCGCGCATGCGCGTCCAGTTTTTTCCGCCGTCGCGCGTGACGAACAGACCGAACTCCGTGCCGGCGAACAGCAGGTTGGGATCCACGGGGTCGTCGATCACCGTGTAGACCGTGCCGCGCTTGGGGAGATCGTCCGCGATGGACGTCCACGTCTTTCCCAGGTCGGTGGTCTTGAGCAGGTACGGCGCGAAGTCGCCGGACATGTGGCCGTCGAACGCCACGAACGCCGTACTGGAGTCGTGGCTGGACGGACGGATCTGCGCAACGAAGGTCGTGTCCGGCACGCCCGGAAAGTGCTCCGTCTTGCGCCACGTGGTGCCGCCGTCCGGGCTCACCTGCACCAGCCCGTCGTCGGTGCCCACCCAGAGCTGCCCTTGCACCAGCGGCGACTCGGCCAGCGCCACGATCTCGCCAAAGAAGGAACTCGACGCATTCTTGGCCACCGCGTCCACGCTCCACACGCGATCCATCATCTTGAGCGTGTTGCGATCGATCTGCCGCGTGAGGTCCGGGCTGACCGCGCGCCACGTATCGCCCCGGTCGTCGCTGCGATACAGCCGCTGCGCGGCGAAGTAGAGCCGCGTGTGCGCGTGGGGACTGACGATGAGCGGGGAGTCCCAGTACCATCGCAGCGCCGAATCGCCCGGCGCCTCCTGCGGTTGGATGCTCACCACCTCGCCCGTCTTGAGATTGAAGCGCTGCAGCACGCCGTACTGACTCTCGGCGTAAACGGTGGTGGGATCCTCCGGATCGGCGCGCGACTGGAATCCGTCGCCGCCGGCCGTGATGAACCAGTCGGCGTTGGTGATGCCCGACGGCGCGCGCGTCGCCGACGGTCCGCCGAGCGAGTTGTTGTCCTGCGTACCGCCGTACACGTTGTAGAACGGCTTCGCGTTGTCGAGATCCACGCGATAGAACTGGCCCAGCGGCAGGTTGGAAAACCAGGTGTACGTCTGCCCGCGGTCGAACGACTCGTACAGCCCGCCGTCGCATCCGATGAGTAGGTGGTCCGCGTCGTCCGGATCGATCCAGATGACGTGATTGTCCACGTGCTTGTCCTTCTCCCCCACCGGATGGAACGTCTTGCCGCCGTCTTCGGTGACCATGTTGCGCGTGTCCACCGAGTAGACGCGGTCCACGTCGTGCGGGTCGGCGAAGATCTCGTCGTAATACAGCCCGATGGTGTTGTGCCCGCTCATCCGCTGCCAGCTCGCGCCGCCGTCGCGCGAGCGATAAAAGCCGCCCTTGTCGTTGGCCGCTTCGATGATGGCGTAGACGACATCGGGGTTCGCGGGGGAGACGGCCAGTCCAATGCGACCGAGGTCGACATTGTTGGGCAGGCCGCGTTGCGATTTGTGCCACGTCTTTCCGGCGTCGGTGGAGCGATAGACGCCTGATTCCGGACCGCCGGCCACGTAGCCGTATACCCGCCGGTATCGCTGCCACATGGTGGCGATGAGGATGTCCGGATTACGCGGATCGAGCACCACGTCGTTGGCGCCCGCCCACGTGCCGCTGTCGAGCACGCGGTTCCACGTGGCGCCGCCGTCGGTGGTCTTGTACAGCCCGCGATCGCCGCCCGCGCGCGAGAGCGGGCCCTGTGCGGCCACGTAGACCACGTCGGAGTTGCGCGGATCGATGAGGATCTTGCCAATGTGCTCCGAGGCCTTGAGGCCCACGTTCTTCCAGCTTGTGCCGCCGTCCTCCGACTTGTACACACCGTCGCCGTAGCTCACCGAGCGTTGTGCGTTGTTCTCGCCCGTCCCCACCCACACGACGTTCGGGTTGGTGGGATCGATCGCGATGGCGCCCGTGGAGTACGAGCCTTCGCCATCGAAGATGGGCATCCACGTGGTGCCGGCGTTGGTGGTCTTCCACACCCCGCCCGATGCGGTGGCGATGTACCACGTGCGCTTGTCGCGCGGGTGAACCGCGAGGTCCACGATCCGTCCGGAGATAAGCGCCGGCCCGATGGAGCGGAGCTTGAGTCCGGCGAGCGGGCTCGCGCGGCGCGATGAATCGCCGCCCGCGCTGTCGCCGCGCGCCCCGCGTGGCGGCGGCGATGGCTGCTGGCGCCGCTGGGCGTGCAGCGTGCCCGTGGATGCCAGCACAGCGCCGGCGGCGAGCAAGACGAGGACCGCGCGCGCGGCGCGGCACGTGGGGAGTCGCATGGGCTGCATCGAGTGAGAGTGGGGAGAGAACGTCGGAGCAGCGCTGCTCGGAACGCGGGTGCAGCCCGCCCACTGCCGGACCGGCTGGGGTTGAGTGCAGGACCGCGCGGTGGCCATCCGACGGCCCGAGCCGACCCGCACCACCGGGCGATTATACCCCGTGCACGGAGCCGGTACAAGACACGATCGCGCCCCGCGCGCACCCCGCACCCGCCCTCCAGCTGGGACGAGCGGCCAGGGGCCCGGACCCAGTCGTGCGGCGCACATGTCACCCCTCCCACTCGGTCGCGTGCAATGTGGGACGATGCCCCACGCCGACCACGGGCGTTTCCCCATTGCGACGGCGTCCACGCGCGATACACCCTTGCGAGGTCCATGTCCGACGTAGGGTCCCGACCTCGCCAGGAGGACACTCATGTTCCGCCTCGCCGCCGATCTCCGGTACGCGGTCCGTATGCTCCTGCGCGACCGCGGCTTCGCCATTGTCACCGTGCTCGTGCTCGCCCTCGGCATCGGCACCAGTACGGCGATCTATACTGTGGTCGATCATATCGTCTTTCGGCCGCTCGACCTGCCGGACTCGGAGCGGCTGGTCGCCCTGTGCGAAGCGAGCCGGACGTCGCACGGGTTCTGCAGCGTCTCGCCACCCGACGCCACCGACTGGGCGGCGCGGAGTCGTACGCTGCACTCCATTGGGATCGCGCGAAGCGAGACCTTCGCGTGGTCGCGCGAGACCGGGGCGCGCACACTCACTGGTGGAATAGCGACGCCGTCCTTCCTTCAGGCGCTCGGCGTGCGACCGGTGTTGGGCCGACTGCTGCAAGACAGTGACATGCCGCCCGCTGGCAACGGGCAAGTGGTGGTGCTGGACTACGGGATGTGGCAATCCGACTTGGGTGGCGATCCGGCGGCGGTGGGACGGGAGATCGTGCTCGACGGAAAGCCGTACCGCGTTGTGGGCGTCCTGCCGGAGGGGACACAGGTGCCGAGGCTCGAGTGGGTGCGCTTCTGGACACCCGTGCCCTTCGATCCACGCGACGAGGAGAATCGTACCTGGCGCGGACTGATCGCGGTGGGGCGCCTGGCGCCCAATGCCACCGTCGCGAGCGCGAGCGCCGAACTGAACCGCATTCAGCGCGCCCTGGCGCGCGAGCATCCGGTGGAGGATGCCGGCTGGACGGTGACCGCCATACGGATGCGCGATCAGATGGTCGGTGGTGCACGCCGCACGCTGCTCGTCTTTCTTGGCGCCGTGGGCGTGGTGCTCATCCTCGTGTGCGTGAACGTGGCGAACCTGCTCCTCGCGCGCGCGGCCACGCGCGAGCGGGAGCTGGCGGTGCGGTCCGCGCTCGGTGCCCGGCGCGGCGTGCTTGCGCGGCAGCTCCTTACCGAGAGCGGCGTGCTCGCACTGCTCGGCGGGATAGGGGGACTGCTCGTGGCCCTGGTGGGGACGCGCACATTCGTGCGACTCGCGCCGACGGGCATCCCCCGCGTGAACGAGATCGCGATGGACGGCCGCGTCTTTCTGTTCGTGCTCGGCGTGACGGTCGCGTGCGGGCTGCTGGTAGGACTCGCACCCGCGGTGCACACCAACGTCGGAGACCTCATGCGCGTTCTGCGCCACGCGCGCACCAGCGCATCGAGGCGCGCTGGCCGCCTGCGCCGTGGGCTCGTGGTGGGAGAGCTCGCGCTCACGCTCATGCTGGTGGCAGGGGCCGCACTCCTGTTGCGCAGCTATTCGGGGCTGCTCGACTGGAATCCGGGCTTCGATCCGGACCACGTGCTCACCTTTCAGGTCTTTCCCGGCATGGGGCGCTACCCGGCGCCCGAGCAACTTCTTGGTTTCTACCGCGAGGCGGAGGATCGGCTGCGCGCGCTGCCCGGCGTCGTGTCGGTGGGCATGGCATCCTCCGGTCCGCTGTTTGGCGGCGGCGACGGGACGACGCCTTTCCTCATTGCGGGACGCTCCGATTGGACACGCGCCAATGCCCCGGGCGTGAGCTGGTACGACGTGAGTCCCGACTACTTCGCGACGCTGGGCGTGCCGGTGATCGCCGGTCGTCCCATTGCCGAAACGGATAGAGCGGGGAGCGAGACCGTCGCGCTCATCAATGAGACGATGGCGCGCCGATACTGGCCGAACTCCAGCCCCGTGGGTGCGCGACTCACCCTTCCGGACATGGACTTCACGGTGCAGGTCATCGGCGTGGTGCGCGACATACCCTCGTTCTACCCCGGGCAGTCCACCGATCCCGAGCTGTACTGGTCCAACCGACAGCATCCCCGGTGGGCGACGTACTTCGTCCTGCGCACTGCCACCGATCCCGCCTCGCTTGCGCAGCCCGCCGCAGCCGCGCTGCACGCGGTGAACCCCAATGTGACGCCGTCATCGGTCCGCACCGTGGCCCAGCTGACCTCGGCGGAACGCGTACGCCCACGGTTCAACGCGTTGCTCGTCGCCAGCTTTGCCGTCGTCGCGCTCGTCCTGGGAATGGTGGGCATTTACGGCGTCATCTCCTATACGGTGCAGCAGCGCGCGCAGGAGATCGGCATCCGCCTGGCGCTCGGCGCGCGGCGCCGGCGCGTGCTGCGCGACGTGGGGATGGACGGCGCGCGGCTCATCGTGCTGGGCGTGCTGCTGGGATTGGGCGGTGCGCTGCTGCTCTCGCGGACGCTGCGTGGCATGTTGTACGGCGTGGCGCCCACGGATGCGTCGACCCTGGCGGTGACCGTGGTCGTGGTGATGCTCGCGGCGGTGGGCGCGGTGCTCGTTCCCGCCGTCCGGGCAAGTGGGACGGACCCGATGCGCGTGCTGCGCGGGGAGTAGGGAGCGCCCCTCGGCGCTCCCTACTCCCGCAGCGTGATGACCGGATCCACCACGCCCGCCGGTGCTCACCGCCCGGGTGCGCTGGTTTCGACGACACACACCGCCATGCGCTGAAAGATCGCGTCCACGGCTTCGGCGCTCATGCCGTCCGCGTCGCGCAGCCACCAGGTGACGAGCCCCAGGAGCCCGCCCGCCAGCGCGTGCGCTTCGCCGTCGCGGCGTTTGCTCTCGGCGGTGCGCGTCGCGCCGCGCGCGCGCGGCGCCAGCCGGTCGAGTTCGACGCGCACGAGCTCGGCCAGCATCCGTGTGAGGCGGCGACGGATCCGCACATCGGTGCCACGCACGAACGTGGCGTGGAAGAAGCGGCGCTGCGTCGCCACGTGCTCCAGAAGCGGGCGACAGAAGTGAAAGCGCCGCTCGGCGGTGCGTCCCGGCGGCGGTTCAGTGAGCGTTCGCAGCCACCGGTCGAAGCCAGCGAACAGCAGGTCTTCCTTGGAGGTGAAGTGCGAGTAGAAAGTGGAGCGGCCCACCTCCGCCCGCGCTGCGATGTGCTCGATGGTAATGCGGTCGTTGCCGCGCTCCTCGATCAGATCGAGCAGGGCGGCCTTGAGGCGGTGCTTGGTGCGTCGCACGCGCCGGTCGGGGCGCCGGGTACGGGAGCGCACGCTACGCGCAGCGGCGGAGGTGGTGCTGTTGTGGACCCTGGTGGGGTACTGCGGCGTGGCGACGCTGATCTTTAGCGTGTTCACTCTCGCGCGACCAGACACAGTGGCCCACTGGTTGGAGTTCCCCGCCGGGAATCCATTCCAGATGTGGGGCGCCGTCGCATTCCTCTCGATGTCCGTCATCTCGCTGCTCGCGCTTGTCTACCGCGGGCGCTACCTGGTGGGACCGACGGTGCTGTGGGCGGTGTTCTTCGCCGGCGCCACGGTGCTGCACTTCCTCGACGCCAGCGGGCACGGGCATCTCACTCCACGCCTGGCCGTGACGATCTTCCTCACGCACGGGCTCGTTGCGGTGCTGCTCGTGGCGGGGCTGGTGGGGAGCGGCGTCTGGCGACGGGGAGAGGAGATTGGCAGCCGCTGGGAGTCGTGGAGCCAGACGGCTGCAACGAGCGAGTCGAAAGACGCTGCCAGAGCGTCAATGTAATCCGGGAGAGTGGAGACCATGCGGCAATCGGAACAGCGAGGCACGATGACGGCCATTCAATCCACGGCGAAGCACCACGATGCTCGCACATCCGTGCACTGGATCTCGAGTTGCAGGATCTCTCGCGGGCGTGGCGTCTCGTCCGTTCCGCGCGCGCTGGAGCCTCATCGCCGCTGGAGCGAACGCTATCCCACCCGCCCACGGGCGCTCCGGTGTAAAGAGAACCGTCCAGACCCTGTGGATGTCGTCCTAGCGGATGAAGTACACTTGGTTGCCCTCGCCCGTCACGATGGCAGTCGCTCCGTGCGCGGCGAACGCCACGTTGCGGGAGAGGCAAAGTCTGAAAGCGTCACCACGTCCAGCGTGCCGGTGTCCACGATGTCCACGGTGCCCGCCGGCGGATTCGTGACGTACAGCTGCGCGCCGTCCGGGCTGAGCGCGAGGCCCACGGCGCCCGGAGCAACACCGGCCACCGACGTCCGATTGCCCGTCGCCACATTCGAGCAGCTCGAGCCCCACCGACTCGGAGGCGATGTAGACCGTCGCTCCATCGGCCGATACGGCAATACGCTGCGGCTGCGCGCTCACGGGGTACGTGCGGATCACCGCGTCCGTGTTCGCATCGATGGCCGTCACCGTCGCGGCGCCGAGCGCGCTCACGTACAGGATGTCGTTGGTCGAATCGAAGGCAAGACCGTTCGCCTGGCTGCCCACGCTGAACGTGTCGAGGACGGCACGGGACGCCGTGCTGATGACGTGCAGGACGCCGGCGGCAGTCGTGACGTAGAGCAAACGGCCGTCGGGCGACAACAGGAAATTGAATCCCCCGTCGCTCAATGGGATGGAGTTCAGCACGCCAATGGCGATATTCACCACGCTCACCGTACCGCTGGTCTGATTGGCGGTATAGGCCGTGCGCCCCGTGCGATCGACCACCACATGCGCCGGTGTCTGGCCCACCGGAATCGCGGGGCCCAGCTGTTCCGAGGTGGCCGTCACGCTCCCACACGCGATCGAGTTGCCGTCGATCTGCGAGATGCAGAACGCGCTACCGCCTCCGACGCCTACACCATGCGGTCGCCCAGGCACGTTGAGCGAGGTGTCCACCGCACCGAGCGCCGTGTGAGTAGGCGGAACGGTGGGAGCGCCGGGACCGGTGCCACTGCTGCACGCAAGCAGACCGGTGAGAAGGAGAGAGACATACACGAAGGACGCACGCAGTCTGAACATAATCGACTCTGACAGGCTGGCGCGTGGTGGAAGGCCCCACACTAACGTCGTGCACCGACTCACGCAACGCTCGTGGCCGCCCTGTTCCGCTTTGCCACGATGCCGCCCAGTGGACGACGGCCGCGCGGCAACGTATCCTTGCGACCATGCGACTTCTCCCCTCTTTCCTTTCGTACGGCGGCGTGCGCTCAACACGCCTCGCCGTGGCGGCCACGTTCGCCGCCACCCTCGCCGTCCGCGCCGCTCCCGCAGCGGCGCAACGTCCCACGCTCTCGCCGAACGTCCGCCAGTACGTCGCCGTCGACACGCCCGTGGTCGCCTTCACCCACGTGCGCGTGATCGACGGCACCGGCGCCCCCGCGCGCGAGAACCAGACGCTCGTCATCCGCGATGGCGCGATCGCCGCGCTCGGCGACGAAGCTTCGGTGCAGGTGCCCGCCGGCGCGCAGGTGATGGACTTGGCCGGCAAGACGGTGATTCCCGGGCTCGTCATGATGCACGAGCATCTCTACTATCCCACCGGCGGCGGCACGTACGCCAACCTCGAGGAGAGCTTTACGCGGCTCTACCTGGCGGGCGGCGTCACCTCCATGCGCACCGCCGGGAACGTGAACGGGTACGGCGAGCTCAACATCGCGCGCGCGATCGCCCAGGGCGCGAAGCCCGGCCCGTGGATCGATGCCACCGCGCCGTATCTGCAAGGCCCCGGGTTGGGGATCGGGCAGATGTACGAGCTCAAGGACGCGGCCGATGCGCGCCGGTTCGTCAACTTCTGGGCCGACGCGGGCGCCACGTCGTTCAAAGCGTACATGAACATCACGCGCGCCGAACTCCGCGCGGCCGTCGAGGCAGCGCACAAGCGCGGCCTCAAGCTCACCGGCCATCTCTGCTCCGTCACCTTCCACGAAGCGGCCGACGCGGGGATCGACGACCTGGAGCACGCGTTCTTCGTCGCCACCGACTTCGTGCCGAACAAGCAGCCCGACGTCTGCCCCGGGCAGAACGCGGGACTTGCTGCCCTCGCGCAGATCGATACCAGCAACGCGAAGTTCAAGGAGCTGGTCGCGTACCTTGTGGCGCACCACGTGGCGCTCACGTCCACGCTCACGGTGTTCGAAACGTTCACGCCGGGGCAGCCCATGCCGCCCGGACTCGACGTGCTCGATCCCATCCTCGAGCAGCAGTTCAAGCAGTTCCACGCCGCCGTGAACGGCAACGCCCAGTCGCCGTTCGCCGTGCTGTTCGGCAAGGAACGCGCGATGGAGCTGTACTTCGCGCATCACGGCGGGCTCCTGCTCGCCGGCACCGACCCCACCGGCGCCGGCGGAGTGATCCCCGGCTACTCCGATCAGCGGCAGATCGAGTTGCTGGTGGGGAGCGGCTTCACCCCGCTCGAGGCCATCAAGATCTGCACGATGAACGGCGCCACGTATCTTGGAAAGGCAGATGTCATCGGCTCGATCGCCGCGGGCAAGCAGGCCGACCTGGTGGTGATCGATGGCAACCCGGCCAACGACATCTCCGACATCCGGAAGGTGCAGATGGTCTTCAAGCAAGGCGTGGGCTACGACCCGGCCAAGCTCATCAACTCGGTGAAGGGCAAGGTGGGGCTGTTCTAGGCGCGGAACGCCCACGCGGAACGCCCACGCGCGACGGCGCTCTCCGCCGCCTCCGCGACGCCGCGCTACTCTTTCGCCACCGCCACCACAAGTCGGCCGAGCGCCACGATGTCCGCCAGGTCGATGACTTCCGCCGGCGAGTGGCTGTAGCGGAGCGGCCACCCGATGGGGACGTCCACCACACCGTACCTGGTGAACTCCGACCCGTCGTTCCCGCCGTTGGTGGTGCCCAGCTGCGTCGCGATGCCCGCCGCGCGCGCGCTGCGGAGCACGCGCTCCACCTCCGCCGGCGGCGTGGTGCTGGAGTTGTCCACCGCGCGCACCACCGGCCCGCTCCCCAGCGGCGCATCGGCAAAGCGATGGTCGTCGATGGGCGAATCGGACGAGACGAACGTGTCGATGGCGTAGACACGCGCCGGCGCGCGGCCAAGTTGATTTGCGATCGCGGCGGCACCCTCGAGACCGATCTCCTCACGCACCGACCATACGAAGATCACCCTGTGCCGGAGCGACGTCGGGTCGAGCGCGCGCGCGGCCAGAATGAGCGCCGTGCTGCCGGCGCGGTCGTCGATCGCGCGCGCGGTGAAGCGCGTGGCCCCCAGTCGCGACGCGTGCTTGTATCCGGTGACGGCGTCGCCCACCGCGGCGCCGGCAGTCACGAGCGCCGCCGAGTCGCGCCCGAACCAGGCGGTGACCTCGGCCGGTTGCGCCGTGCTGGCGCTGTCGCGCGGAACGAACACACCGCGCAGCGGAGCAGCGTTCGGGACGTGCAGTAGCGCGGGCTGCCCTTCCCACAGCGAGCGGTAGAATCCGCCGCGCGTGCGGAGCCGCACCGTGCCGTCGGCGCCGATCCCCGCCACGTCGAAGCCCACCTCGTCGGTGTGCGCGACGATCACTACCGTGTCGCGGTCGGGGCCCACCGCGACCACGAGATTCCCCGCCGTGTCGACCCTCGCGCGCTGTCGCGCCCACGCCGGTAGCGCGCGCCGCACCGCCGCCCGCACCGAGTCCTCGTGTCCGGATACGCCATAGGTGTTGGTGAGCGCACCGAGGAGCTCGCCCGCCTCGGAGAGCGCGTCGTGGCGTGGGAACGCGGGCGGCGATGCGGACGGCGCGATGCTCGGCACCTCGGGCGCGGCCCCCGGCGCCACACCCGCCGCCAGCGCGACGCTGTCGTAGAGCGCGCGGATCTGATCGCCATCCAGCGTCTCGACCAGTGTGCCGGCAAATCGCGCGACGGGGGCGAGCACCTGCGCGGTGCCGATCGTCACATTCGCGGGCAGCCGGATGCGGAGTCGCCCCATCTGGCGCGCAACGCCGCCCGCGCGCGGTCGTCCGCCGGTCGCGAGCAGCACCGGATCGGCCACCGTGAGCGTATCCACTCTGCCGATCGCCGCGAGCGCGGCCGCCAACCCGCCATGCGCGTACGCGCTCTGCGCCGCGATCACGTACCACGTTTCGCCCCGAGCGGGCGTGCGCCGCGCCGCCGCGGCCACGGCCGCGCACCCGGCGCGCGCGGCAGCCGCCGGACCGGCCACCTCATCACCGCCATAGCGCCATCCCGTCCATTCGCGCTCCACGGGATCGAGGAGCGCGATCCCCAGGGAATCCACCTCCCCACGCGAACGAGCGCCAACGTCCACCCACAGGTCGCCAACGTCAGCCGGTCCACCGTCGGCCACGCCGCTGCCGCGACGGAGATGCACGCTCGGTATCCCCACCACGCCGGGTACAGGACCGCGCGCGGCGAGAACGCGGATGCGCTGCCCCTGGTGGAACTGATCCCACAGCGGATGCTGCCGCACGCGCGCCGCCGTCTGCAGGCGCAGGTAGCCGTCATCCGTGATCGCACTCACCAGGAACGGCACGCGATCGATGGAGCACGCCACGACGCGGTGCGGGCGTCCGCTGCCGCGATGGATGACGAGGTTCCCCAACCGATCGGCGTTCCAGTCGGGAGACACGCGCCGAACGACGTCCGTGCCCATCGCTTCGCGGCCGGTGGGAGCATCCAGGTCGATCCACCACGCCACGGCGTCCGCGTAGGCGGACGGCGCGCTGGCCGCCGCGTGGAGCGGTCGCCGCGTCTGCGCCGCCGTCTGCGCCTGCGCGCGTGCGGCATGCGACACACAGATGGCCGCGGCAGCGCAGAGAGAGCACGCCAACCAGGCCGGAATCGACTTGCGGTGCAAGGTCATCGTCTCGTCCAAACAGAGTCGTGTGCGATCTGGAGACAGAGGTCGCCGGGAAACGCGTGCACGCCCCGCCACCGCATCGTCCGGCTCACGTCGCGCACGGGTTGTTGGCGTTCGCCTGGCAAAAGCTCGCGCCCTGTGCCAGCGAGGTCTTGAACGTGAACACGGCGGGAGTCCCGGTGGGATAGAACAGCGTCCCCTCGTGCTGCACCATCGCGCAGATGGTCGCGGCCTGCGCGGGGTCGCTCCAGAAGCTGGTGCACGAGGCGAGCGCGTTCTGCGGATCCAACGACGGGTCCTCTGCCATCATGAGCTGCCAGCGCGCGGCAACGAGGTCCTGCATCATGAGCTTCTGCGCGCTCCGGCAATTGGCCGGGATCATCGTCCCGTCGCCCACGGTGTCGAAGCCCTGTGCCTCGGCGTAGAAGTAGTATGGGTGGTTGGCCGCCAACACCGCGGTCTGCAGACCGGGAACGATCTCCACCCTCGCCGCCTGATTCACGCCGAGCGTGACATGGAAGAGCGAGCTGAACACGGCGCGGGCGGGGCCGCCGCACACCACGAGCGGAATGGTGAAGCCGGCGTTCGCGACGCTGGGCAGGAGCATGAGCGCGAACTGGGTGAGCTGATAGTCCTTGAAGTAGTCGGTGGGCGTGAGCACCTGGGAGATGTAGGCGCCCTGGTCGTCGCCGGCGGCGATGGGGGCGCAGTCGATCAGCCGCTCATACAACGGAATGTCGTCCGCCGTCGTCACACCGTTGGCCTGCATCAGCTCCGCCCAGCGCGTAGGGACCGCGTCGTCCAGATAATCCTGCGACGGATCGAGCAGATTCATTGGCGGGTAGTGAAACAGCTGCGCCGAACGCTGGTTCAGCATCGGCAGGCCGAGGGGCGGCATGAACCGCCAGCCATCGTGCTTGGGGTCCCACAACTGCGGCGCCGCTTGTTTGATCTGTGCAATGTCGGCGACGGCCAGCGCGCAGTTCTGGAGAAACTGCGGGATGATCTTCGTGTACTGCAGCAGTTGATTGGAGATGAGGGGCGGCCCTCGGAGCGTGAGCGTGTACGCGGAGCCGTCGAGCTGCACCGTGGCCGCAGCCCCCTGCGACGACATCCCGTCGCGCGACAGCGTCTGGTCGATCCAGTGCAGGATGGTGTCCGGCAGCGTCTCCGTGCTTCCCGGGATATTGGGATAGGCAAACAGCGCCGCCACGCTGTCCGCGTCGCCCAACGGGATGGTGAACACCAGCATGGTGGCTCCTGGCCTGATGAGTGGCTACGCGACGGCGCGGATGAGGTCCGCCGCCCGCTCTCCGATCATGATGGATGGCGCGTTCGTGTTGCCCGTGGTGATGGTGGGCATGATGGACGCATCGGCCACGCGCAGTCCGTCCACGCCGTGGACGCGGAGCTGCGCATCCACAACGGCCATCGCGTCGGGGCCCATCTTGCAACTGCCTGCCGGATGAAAATAGGTCGTCGCGCCGTTGCGGACGAACTCCTCCATGGCCGCGCGTCCCAGGTTGCCGGGCATGAGCTCGCGCTTGCGGAGCCCGTCGAACGGCTTCGAGGCGCCCATCTCGCGGCAGAGCCCGATCGCCGCGACCAGCGCATCCACGTCGGCGCGCGATTCCAGGTAGTTGATGTCGATCGTGGGAGGCACCGACGGATCCGCGGACGCGAGCGTCACGCTGCCGCGACTGCCGGTGCGCACCACGCTGGGCGCGAGCGTGAACGAGTTGGGCGTGAGGCGGTCGGCCAGCTCGGGGGTGGCGAATGGAAACTCGATGAGCACCGGCTGCGTGTCCGGCACCAGCCGCGACACCGACGACTTCCACCACCACGTGGTTTCCGCGCCGTTGTTCACCAGCGGCGGCAGATCGCCCACCATCTCGTACGCCACACCGCCCACGAGCGTATGGTCCTGCAGATTACGGCCGACGCCCGGCAGATCGGCCACCACGTTCAGCCCGAGCGCCCGCAGCGCATCCACGGGTCCCACTCCCGAGAGGAGCAGCACGCGCGGCGAACCGATCGCGCCCGCACACAGGATCACCTCGCGCGACGCGCGCACGCTGAGCCGCGTGCCGCCCGCCGCGTACTCTACCCCCGTGCACGTTCGCCCGTCGAACGTGAGCCGGTGTACCTCGGCGTCGGTGGCCACCGTGAGATTCGGCCGCGCTCGCGCCGGTTGGAGATAGGCGTGCACCACGCTGAACCGGCGACCGTCCTTGATGGTGAGATTGAAGTAGCCGATGCCCTCCATGCTCTCACCGTTCAGATCCTCGATGACCTTGAGCCCCACCTCGCCGCCGGCCTCGCGGCACGCAGCGGCGAGCGGGCCCACGCGTTCCGGCGGCGTGACGTACATGGGCCCACCCACACCGCGCAGATCGCTGGCCGGTCCCTGCCAGTTCTCGATGCGCTTGAAGATGGGAAGCACGCTCCGCCAGTCCCAGCCCGGGTTCCCCTCGTACGCCCAGTGATCGTAGTCGGCCGGATGCCCGCGCACCCACGCGCTTGCGTTGTGACTGTGGCACCCGCCGAGCATCTTCGCGCGCGGGCAGTGGTCGATGCGACCGTTGGCGTGTCGCATGGGCGCCGTCATGTATCCCCACTCCAACGGCCCGGCCAGCAGCGTGGGCCACTTGGTGGGGTCGGCCACGTCCGCGTGTTCGTTGGTGCCGCCGGCCTCGAGCAGCAGCACACCAGCATTTCGGTCTTCCGACAGACGCGATGCCACCACACACCCGGCAGATCCGGCGCCGACGACCACGTAGTCGAACGTCTCCATCTCTTTCTCCGGAACGTTGAAGAGGACGGCCGGTTATCCCGGCAGGTCGAGTTTCGCCACGGCCGCGTCGAAGCGCGTGTCGTTCCGCATGTCCGCCGGCCATGGGAGCACCTTCACGCGTACCAGATCGCTCACGCGCTCCTCGAACGCACGGTCCAGCCAATCGAACGCCGCTGCGATCTCGTTGAGCCCGGCGTGGCAGAGGGCGCGGTCCAGCGGGGACACGTAGCGCGTGGCGGCGGCCTGCTCCAGCTGTTCGAGCGCATCGCGCGCGATGCCCTGCCGCCCAAAGCGCCCGGCCGTCAGCCCCAGGTAGCCGAGCCCCACGGCGCCGTCGGTGAGCGCGGCAAGCGAGCGGAACGCGGCAATGGCTGCGTCGCCGTTGTTCCGGTACACCTCCAGCGAGCCCAGCGGCCAGTAGGACAACGCGAAGTTCGGATCGAGCGCGAGCGTCCGCCGGAGCTGTTCCTGCGCTTCGTCGTACCGCCCCGCCCAGAAGAAGGCGTATCCCATGTGCGCGTTGATGATCAGCGACAACGGATCGAGCGACAGCGCCGTCTGCATGGACGCGATCATATCCTCGGTGCGACCGGCGACCAGGAGGTACCATGCGTACCACTGGTGCGCGCTCGCATACGTGGGATCGAGCTTGATGGCGCGCTGGTACGACGCGGCCGCGCCGTCCCATTCCCAGTCGAAGAACAGCCGCGTGTAGCCTAGCGACGCGTGCGCCTCCGCCAGATGGGGGTCGAGCTCGAGCGCGCGCGTCGACGCCGCCTTCGCCCGCGGATACGCCTCCAGCGGCGGGAGATAGTTGTAGTAGCCGAGCACGTTGTACGTGTCGGAGAGCCCGCTGTAGGCCAACGCGTACGCGGGGTCGCGGTCGATGGCTTCGGTGAAATGCTCGATCGCCTTCATGAAACCGTCGCGCGTGCGCTTGTTCCATTGGTGGCGCCCGCGCAGATACGCGTGATACGCCTCGGAGTCCTCCGTCTGCCGGCGCACCATCTGCTCGTGCTCTTCGGCCGACAGGCGCACGCGCAGCGATTTCACGATCTCGGTCGCCAGCTCGTCCTGCACGGCAAAGATGTCGGTGGTGGACCGCGTGAGGCGATCCCCCCAGAGCTGCGACTCGGTGGCGACGTCGGTCAACTCGGCGCTCACGAACAGCCGCTGCCCCCGCTGCACCACGCGCCCGGTCACGAGCGCGCGCACGCGCAGCTCGCGCCCGACCGTGCGCGGGTCCGCATCGCGTCCCTTGTACCGGAACACGGTGGATCGTGGCACCACGCGCAATCCCGACACGCGAGTGAGCTTATTCAAGATCGTTTCGGTGAGACCGTCGGCCAGATACTCGTCGTCCGAATCCGGTTGCGAGCCCTCGAAGGGGAGCACCGCTACCGAGTCGATAGGCCCGGAGTTGCTCGCGGCGCGCAGGGCCGCCGTCGGCGTGGGCGTTGCGTCGGCCGCGGTCAACTGGCTGGACATCGAACGCAGATCGATCGCCTGCAGTGCGACGCGTAGCTGCGCGGCCGACGCGAACCGGTCGTCGGGCGACTTGGCGAGCGCCACGCTCAGGATGTCTCGCAGCGCCGGCGGTACATCGGGCCGCGTGATGGGAGGGGGCAGGTGCACCAGATGCTGCACCAGGATGGACTGGATGGTGGGGCCGGTGAACGGCGGCTGTCCCATGAGCATCTCGTGCACCACGCACGCCAGCGCGTAGAGGTCGCTGCGCCCGTCCGTGGGATCCCCGCTCCCCTGCTCGGGACTCATGTAGCGCGGCGTGCCGAGCACGAATCCCGTCTGGGTGAGGGCGTGCGCCTCGTCGCCGGCCACCTGCTCCACCGCGCGCGCGATCCCGAAGTCGGTCACCACCGCGTGACCGGCTTCGAGCAGCACGTTGCCCGGCTTGATGTCGCGATGGACCACGCCCAGCCCGTGCGCGTAGTCCAGCGCGTCGGCCACTTCCACGGCGATGCCGACCGTGTCGGCCACGGAGAATCGGGGCGCGTTCTTGAGACGGGACGCCAGCGATTCGCCGCTGATGTACGGCATGGTGTAGTAGAGCATCCCGTCGGCCGTCCCCGCGCTCAACAGCGGGACGATGTGCGGATGCCTGAGGTTGGCGGCGATCTGGATTTCCTTGCGGAACCGCTCCACCTGTGCGCCGGGGGCGATGTCGGGCGACAGGAGCTTGACCACCACCGGGCGTCCGAGGGCGACATCGCGCGCTTCGAACACGCGACTCATCCCTCCGCCGCCCAGTTCGCGGCGGATCAGGAACGTTTGTTCCAGCGCGGCCGCAAGACGCTCCGCGACAGGGTCCGATGGGAGGAAGGTGTCCACTGGCATAACATAACGCTACAACTCATGGCCGACCAATGTAGCGCCATCCTTCCCGGGTGGCCCTCGGGCGCCTGCACCCACGTGGAGGCCAGGCAGGACGGACACTGGCGCGAAGTGGCGCGCCATGCGAACATCGTTCCGCAGAAGTAGCGCCGCGCCCGCAGCACCACCGCGCGCGCGCCCGTTGGCGCACGACGGAACACCGCCGCTCCAGCCGATGTCTACCCGCTCTCACCGCCACGCCGCGCGAGGGAACTTTCCGCATGCCCGCGAGACAGCTCACTGGTCGCGCCGCCCTGCTGGGCGCGCTCCTGCTCGTCGCCCCGCCCGCGCGCGCGCAGCGCGCGGTCACCACCGCCGACTACGATCGCGCGGTGAAGATGTTGTCCTTCAACGTGAACCCGCTGGTGGTGGGCGGGCGGGTGGCGGCCACCTGGCTCCCGGACGACCGCTTCTACTATAGAAGCAGCACCGCGGACGGGTCGGCGTGGATGCTGGTGGATCCGGCCACGAAAACGCGCCGCCCCCTGTTCGACGCGGCCGCGGTGGCGCAGGCGCTCGAGCGCGCCGGCGCCGGCCATGTCGACGCGCATGACATCCCCGCCCAACGCGTCGAGCTGGCCGACGACGGTTCGCACGTGGTGCTCGATCTGGAGCGGCACCGGTGGCGCTGCGACGTGGCGGGCCGCTCGTGCGAGTCCGACACCACGCGGGCGCGGCCCACGCCGGGCCGGTTCAATCGCGGCGGGCCGCCCGAGGTCGTCTCGCCAGACGGCAAGCGCGCCGCGTTCATCCGCGACTGGAACCTGTGGGTGCGCGATCTCGCCACGGGCCAGGAGACGCAGCTGACCACCGATGGCACCGAGAACTTTGGCTATGCCACCGACAACGCCGGGTGGATCCACAGCGACCGCCCGGTGCTGCTCTGGTCGCCCGACTCCAAGAAGATCGCCACACAACAGCAGGACGAGCGGCACGTGGGCGACATGTATCTCGTGGAGACGCATGTGGGCCACCCCAAACTCTTCTCGTGGAAGTACCCGCTGCCGGGCGACAGCGTGGTCGCGATGATCCACCGTGTGATCATCGACGTCGACGGCAAGTCGATCGTGCGCCTCGCTACGCCGCCCGATTACCACCGTGCCATGCTGGGCGACAATCTCAACATGGACGATCTCATCTGGAGCCCCGACGGCTCGCGGCTGGCGTACGTGAGCACGTCGCGCGACCACAAGCGCGCCACGGTGAAGATCGCCAACGCCGCCACGGGCGCGGTGCGCACCCTGTTCGAGGAGACCTCGCCCACGCAGCTCGAGTCCGTGGCCGGCTGGCGCGTGCTCTGGGACGACAACGAAATCCTCTGGTCGTCCGAGCGCGACGACTGGGCCCAGCTCTATGCCTACGACCTCAACACCGGCAAGCTGCTGCGGAAGATCACCACGGGACCGGGACCGGTGGAGAGCATCGCGTACGTGGACGCGCCGACGCACACGCTGATCGTGGAGGCGCGCGGCCGCGAGGCCGACGAAGATCCCTACTTCCGCCACTATTACCGCACCAGCCTCGATGGCCGGCGCTGGACGCCCCTCACGCCGGAGAGCGGCGACCACTCGGTGCAGGTGGCGCCCGACGGACGCTACTTCGTGGACAGCTACTCCACACCCGACACGCCACCCGTCGTGGTGCTGCGCGACGCGCGCGGCCGCGTGGTCATGCCGCTCGAGCGCGCCGACATCTCCAAGCTCGTCGCGTCCGGATGGAAGCCGCCCATTCCGTTCGTCGTCACGGCGCACGACGGCAAGACCAAGCTCTACGGTCTCATGTTCCGCCCCACCAACTTCGATTCCACACAGAAGTACCCGATCATCAACAACCCGTATCCCGGACCGCAATCGGGGAGCGTGGGCACGCGCAGCTTCCTGGCGGCCCGCGGCGACCGCCAGGCGCTGGCCGAGCTCGGCTTCGTCGTGATCACGGTGGACGGGATGGGGACGCCCGACCGATCGAAGAGCTTTCACGATGCCTACTACGGCGCGATGGGACGCGACAACACCCTGCCCGACCAGGTGGCGGCCATGAGGGAGCTCGCGGCGCGCTATCCGTGGATCGACATCGAGCGCGCAGGGATCTACGGCCACTCGGGCGGCGGCTTCATCACCGCCGATGGCATGTTCCGCTATCCCGACTTCTTCAAGGTCGGCATCGCCGAGTCGGGCAACCACGACCAGCGGGAATACGAGGACGACTGGGGAGAGCGGTACCAGGGGTTGCTGGTGCGGAGCGGCGACAGCTCCGACAACTACGCCGCGGAAGCCAACCAGACGATGGCCAAGAATCTCAAGGGGCACCTGATGCTGGTGCACGGCTCGATGGACGACAACGTGCCGCCGTACAACACGCACCTCGTGGCGCAGGCGCTCATCGCGGCCAACAAGTCGTTCGACGAGCTCATCATCCCCAACGTCCACCACGGCTACGGCGCGGCGTCGAACTACATGATGCGACGCCGGTGGGATTACTTCGTGCGCTACCTGCTCGGCGCCCAGCCGCCCGACAACTACGAGATCGTGGTGCCAACCCAGCGCCGCGGCGGCGGCGAATAGAGACTTCCCCTCACGCGCCGCGCTGCGGTCGAGCGGCGGCAGCACGCCGGGACTACCTCCAGGCGAAAAGCCGCGCCAAGACAACGCCGGGCACGCTCCACTGCGTGCCCGGCGTTGCTTCTTCCCAGCGCGAGAGTACCGCCACCGTCACCAATGCGCGGTCGACAGCCGCCGCACCACGTCCGCCAGCGCGCGCACGCGATCGGCGTCGTTGGCACCCGTGGCGTCGCGATCCAGTTGCGTCGCGAGTTTGGCCAGCGCGTTTGCGCGCGCGGTGCCGCGCATCCCCTCGGCGCTCTTGAGCGCGCTCGTGATGGCCGACGTCCGCGCGCGCGCGAGCCCGTTGTCCCGCACCAGCTGGTCCACGTACGCCCGCGCGACCACGAATGCCGCCGGCCACTCGAGCTTGGGCTGGCTCTGCGGGTTGTAGACGTCGAAGTGCACCAGCTTGGCCGCGTCGATCTCGTTCTGCGTGAGGTCGGCCGTGGGCGTGAGCTCGAAGACGTCCAGCCCCCGCGCGATCTCCGACCCGTAGATGTAGCCGTTGTACCAGTAGCCGGCCCAGTAGCCGCCGAGTACGAGCTTAGTGGAGTCGATGGGCCCCTGGTCGAAGGAGGCGATCTCCTTGGGGTGACTCGGGTCCGTCCAATCGAACACGGAGATCCCGCCCTGATACCACCCCTGCACCATGATCGTGCGCCCCGGCACGGGGATGAGCCCGCCGTTGTGCGCCACGCAGTTCTCCTCCGGCGTCTGGGCCGCCGGCATCTTGAAGTAGCCGGCCTGTGTCAGCGAGTCGCCGCCCACGATGCGGAACACGGCGTCCGCCCCCCACTCGATGGGATCCGTCGTGCGGCACTTCGCCTGCGTGCCACCACCCCACTCATCGGTGTACAGCAGCGCGTCGGCGCTGTTGCTGAACGTCGCCGAGTGCCAGAAGGAGAAGTTGGAGTCGGCCACCGCCTGCAGCCGGTTGGGGTGCACCGGATCCTTGATGTCGAGCAGCAGCCCGTAGCCCGAGCACGCGCCGGCGCCGAGTCCTTGGGCCGGATACAGCGTGATGTCATGGCACTGCGACGGCCCGCCGCGCGCGCGGTTCCCGCCGCCGCCGAACGGGACGCGTTGCACCCCCATCTGCTCCAGCGTGTCGCGGACGGCTGCCACCGTCGCGCTGTCGTCGCGATTGGCCATGACCCGCGCGACGAGTTGCGCCACGTGCTCGGAGTCGGCGGCGGTGGCGGTGGACGGCAGTCCCAGCCGCGGGAGGAAGCGCCGCGCCTGCGCCACGAGCGCGCCGTTGGCCGTGTCGGCGTAGGCGACGCCGTGCGTGGGCGGCGCGGTGAGGTCGTTGAAGATGCGCGGCGAGCTGACGATGGCCGCCTGCTCCGGATGGTCCAACGGAACCTTGATGACCTCGATGCGGAACAGCGCCGTGTTGGGATCGGTGATCTCTCCGCTCTCGCAGCCAGCCATCTCCGTCTCCGAGCGCACACGCGCGAGCCCCGACACGTACACGTAGACCGTGTTCGGATCGTTGGGATCGGGGACGATCGTGTGCGTGTGGGAGCCACGGCAGGTCTGCACGTTGGCCACGGGCTTGGGATGCCGCGGATCGGAGACGTCGAAGATCCGTATGCCGAGCATGCGCTCCGTGCTCACGCTGTCCTGCACCCCCTGCGTGCCGCAGTCCAGTCGGCTCCCCGTATTCTCGGCGGAGACGAAGAGCAGGTGGTGATAGATGGAGACGTCACCCTGCTCGGTAAAGCAGACGGTGGCATCCGTGAGTGTGGGACTCGTGGGATGCGTGATGTCCCAGATCTGCAGCCCGCTGAAGTTTCCCTGATACACGTAGTGTCCACCGAACGCCAGATCCGAGTTGGCGTAGATGAGCCCGCCCGGATCGTTGGGGTGGAAGACGTCGGGTTTGTTGCGGTGCGCGACGAGCTTGAGCCCGTGCGCCGCCGTGCCCGCGTCGTAGAGTCCTGCCTTGAGGTGTGCGCGCGGGTCCGTGGTGCTGGATTGCGCGCGGGCCGGCGCGGCAAGCGCCGGCGCGAGGGCGAGCACGAACGCGAACGAGGTGATCCACAGCAACGAGCCGCCGGGCGTGATGTGCCGTCGGGAAGGTGCATGATCTGTCATTGTGCGTGACCCGCGGTGATGGTGTTCAACATCGCCTCCATCCGCATGATCTCGGCGCGCTGGCCGGCATCGATGTCGGTGGCGAAGGTGGAGATCTCCGGCTGCTGTCCGGCACCCGGCTTGGAGAAGAGATCGGCGACCATGTCCAGGGCGCCCTGATGATGCTTGATCATCCCGACGAGGTACAGGCTGTCGAAGCGCGCGCCGCGTGCCGCATCGAGCTGGCGCATCTCCTCGGGGGAGAGCATGCCGGACATCATCATGGGATGCGGTCCCATGTCCATCCCCGGCATGTGCATGGGGCTCGTGTCGTGCACGGCGCCGCTGTCGCCCCGCACTATGTGCAGCGGATCCGGCGCGGGGAGGCCGCGGTCGTGCAGCCAGTGCTGCATGAGCGCGATCTCGTCGCGCTGCGACAGCGCGATGCGCCTGGTGAGCACCTGCAACGCCGGGCTCGCGCCATGCGTGGGCGCCCAGTCCGACATCACCACGGCCTGCGCGTGGTGAATGATCATCCCCTGCATGAAGTCCGCGTCGGCGGGAGTGTAGTCGTGCGGGGCGGGTGTGCTCGCCCCCTGGGCGGCGAGGGGGGTGGCGGCCGCGGCGAAGCCGATGGCGACGACGAGCGCGGCGAGGGCTTGGATGCGCGGCCGCGCGCGGTGACGGTGGCATTGGTGCATAACGGTTCCTGCTGATCGCGAGAGTGAACTCCCTACCAACACTACGAGCATGGGACGGGTGCATGCTAGGGGCGGCCCGCTGTGATCGCCCCTGCCACCGAGCGGATACCCGCCCGCCCCCACCCTGAAACCCGTCCTCTGGAGGTGTCGTACATCCCCACACGCGTTTGGCCTTCCCTGCCACCGGAATTCCCGAGATGCTGTCCTTCCTGCACGATCTCCGTTACGCATTCCGCACACTGCGCAAGACGCCGGGTGTCACGGTGGTCGCCGTGCTGGCGCTCACGCTCGGCATCGGCCTCACCACGGGCGCCTTCAGCATCGTCTACGGCGCGCTCATGCGCGGGCTTCCCTATCCCGGGGCCGATCGCATGGCGGTGCTCTATCGGAGCAACGTGCAGCGCGGCATCGAGCGCCAATCGCTCCCCGTACAGGACGTCGCGGACTACGCGGCGCAGCAGCACAGCTTCACGGCAATGGGCGCGTATACAACCGGCACCGTGAGCGTGAGCGGCAGCCAGCACGCCGACCGGTACGACGGCGGCTGGATGACCGCGTCGGCGTTCCGTATCATGGGTGTCCAGCCCGTACTGGGGCGCACGTTTCGCGCCGAGGAGACGGCGCAGGGCGGCGCGCGGGTGGTGGTGCTCGGGAATGCCATCTGGCGCGACCGGTTCGGCGGTGATGCGTCCGTACTGGACCGCACGATCCGCGTGAACGGTCAACCCTACACCGTCATCGGGGTCATGCCGCCGGGCTTCGACTTCCCGGACGGCCAGGCGCTCTGGCTCCCCCTGCAGATGAATCCCCTGGGCTCCAAGCGCGGCGAAGGCGAATACGTGACGGCCATCGGCCAGTTGAAGCCGGGGGTCACGATGGACGCGGCAGCGGTGGATGCGGGTGTCATCGGCAAACGGTTGGCCGCGCGCTACCCGGAGACCAACGGCGGGTTCACGGCGGGCGTGGCGACGTTCGTGGACTGGTCGCTGGGACCGGAACCCCGGCGGGTGCTGTACACCATGCTCGGCGCCGTATTCGCCGTCCTGCTCATTGCCTGCACGAACGTCGCCAACCTCCTGCTGAGCCGCGCCGTCCACCGCACACGCGAGGTGGGTGTTCGCACCGCGCTCGGCGCCACGCGCGCCGCGGTGGTCCGCCAGTTCATGGCCGAAGCAGTGGTGCTCTCGGCCGGATCCGTCGCGCTCGGCCTCGGCGTCGCACAGGTGTGGATCATCGGCTTCGGCCGCGCCATCGAGGGCACCGGTGCGCCGTCGTTCATCCAGCTCGGGCTCTATCCTCCCGTGCTCCTCTTCGCCGCGAGCCTTGGGGTGATCGCCACCTTCGCGTCGGGGGTGATGCCCGCCATCCAGTCGTCGCGGATGGACGTCAATGCGGTGCTGAAGGACGATTCGCGCGGCACGTCGAGCATGCACATCGGCAAGGTCAGTCGCGCGCTGGTGGTGTTCGAGATCGCCCTGTCGTGCGCCTTGCTCGTTCCCGCGGGGCTCATGATCAAGAGCGTGGTCCAGATGCGCACCATGCAGCTTGGCTTCAGCACGAAGGACGTGTTCACCGCGCGCGTGGGATTCCCCACCGTGTACACGGACACGGTGCAGCAGAAGCGCTTCTTCACTCAGCTGGAGCAGCGCGTGTCCGCCGTGCCCGGGGTGCGCGCGGCCGCGCTCAGCGGTGGACTGCCCGGTGCGCAACAGGGGCTCGCCACCGGCCGGTTTGCCGTCGAGGGGGCGAGTTACGCCGCGGACACGGACTATCCCACCACACGCGCCACGAGCGTCACGCCCGGCTTCTTCGCCGCCCTGGACATTCCGGTCCAGCAAGGGCGACTGTTCGCCGATGCCGACCGCGAGAGCGCGCTGCCCGTCGCCGTCGTGACACACCGATTCGTCGAACGCTATCTGAAGGGCAAGGCCCCCATCGGGCAGCGCATCCGCTTCGGCACGTCGCGCAGCACGCAGCCCTGGCTCACGATCGTGGGCGTGGTGCGCGACATTTTTGGCGGGGATCCAGACGATCCCACGCCCCCGGTCGTCTTCCGGCCGCTGGCACAAGCGCACACGAACTTCGTCTACATCGCCGCCCGCACCGCGGCTCCTCCGGCGGCGGTCACCGGCACGCTGCGGAGCGTCGTCGCATCGCTGGATCCCGACATTCCCATCTACTGGCCCATGACCCTCGCCCAGGCCATCGACAAGCAACTGTGGTACGTGCGCGTCTTCGGAGCGATGTTCTCCATCTTCGGCGCCATCGCGCTTCTCCTGGGTGCCGTCGGATTGTACGCCGTCATGTCGTTCTCGGTGAGCCGCCGCACGCGCGAGGTGGGCATCCGCATGGCGCTCGGTGCGCGCCGGGCCATGGTCGTGCGGTTGATGGTCTCGCGCGGTCTCGTGCAGCTCGGCGTGGGGCTGGTCCTCGGGCTTCTCATCGCAATCGGCATCTCGCGGTTTGTCAGCGACGTTCTCTTTGACGTGCAGCCGCGTGATCCGTTGGTGTTTGCGGCCGTGACGGCCACGCTCGTGCTGACGGGGCTGTTCGCTTGCGTTGTCCCGTCACTGCGGGCCCTGCGCGTGGACCCCGTCACGGCACTGCGCAACGAGTAAGGCGTGCGGCGGAGCATGCCGACAGCAGCCGTTGCTGGATGATCTCCTCCAGATCGTCGCGGAAAGAGATACCGCCCTTGCGCGACGGCGTTGGGCAATGCACCTAATAGGCGCACGGAATGCGTCCCCACGCCGAGTGCCGTCGCGCGATGCCGCGCCCGCGGAGCACCGCATCGCGCGGTTCACCCTCCGGGAGAATGCCCAATGCCCCCTGCACCCCCACGCCCCGCGCGGTGGCAGCGGCTGCTGGTGTATGCCCTGTTCCTGGCGGCCTCTCTGACGGCCCTCTGGGTGCCGCTCTACAACCGCGTGGCGCCCTCCATCGGCGGCGTGCCGTTCTTCTACTGGTTCCAGATCGCGTGGATCGTCGTGATGGCCATCGCGACAGCCGTTGCCTATTGGCTCGAGGTCTAGGGCACGACGATGAACTGGACCGCCACCGCGGTTTTCGCGCTGCTATTCCTGTTGGTCACCGTGCTCGGCTTCGTGGCCGCGCGCTGGCGACGGGGCGACCTGAACCGGCTGGAGGAGTGGGGGCTCGCCGGACGGCGCTTCGGGACGGTGGTCACGTGGTTCCTGTTGGGCGGCGACCTGTACACGGCGTACACGCTCATCGCCGTTCCGGCGCTGGTGTTCGGCGCCGGCGCCATCGGTTTCTTTGCCGTGCCGTACACGCTGCTGGTGTATCCGTTCGTCTTTCTCGTATTCCCCCGGCTCTGGTCGGTGTCGCACCGGCGGGGCTACATCACCGCGGCGGATTTCGTGGCCGGTCGTTTCGGGAGCCGCGGACTCTCGCTGGCGGTGGCCATCACGGGGATGATCGCCACGCTCCCGTACATCGCGCTGCAATTGGTGGGGATCGAGCTGGTGATCGCCGGCCTGGGCTTCCACGCGCAGGGGCTCATGGCTGACCTGCCGCTCGTCATCGCATTCGCGATCTTGGCGGCGTACACGTACAGCTCCGGGCTACGCGCGCCGGCGCTCATCGCGCTGGTAAAGGACGTCCTCATCTATGTGACGGTGATCGCGGCCGTCGTCGTGATCCCCGCGCACCTGGGCGGCTACGGCGCCATCTTCCACGCGATCCCGCGGTCCAAGCTCCTCCTCACGCCGCCCACCGGCGCCAACCTGGGGAGCTACAGCGCGTACACCACGCTCGCACTCGGCTCCGCGCTCGCTCTCTTTCTCTATCCGCACGCGGTCACGGGACTCTTGAGCGCCAGCAGCCGGCGGGTGATCAAGCGCAACATGTCGCTCCTTCCCAGCTACTCGGTGGCGCTGGCCCTCATTGCCGTGCTCGGCTACATGGCGTTCGCGGCGCACGTCGACACGAATCCGGCGTACGCGGGGTACTTCGCGCGGTACGGCCCCAACTTCGCCGTGCCGGCGCTCTTCCTGGATCAGTTCCCGAGTTGGTTCGTGGGCGTCGCCTTTGCCGCCATCGCCATTGGCGCGCTGGTGCCGGCGGCGATCATGTCCATCGCGTCGGCGAGCCTGTTCACGCGCAACATCTATCGCGACTGGTTTCACAAGTCGCTCGATGGCGCCGCGGAGGCGCGCGCCGCCAAGAACATCTCGCTCGTACTCAAGCTCGGCGCGCTGGCGTTCATCGTCTTTCTTCCGACCAAGTACGCGATCCAGCTGCAGCTCCTCGGCGGCGTGTGGATCATCCAGACCCTGCCAGCGCTCGTGGGCGGATTGTTCACGCGCTGGTTCCACGGGCGCGCGCTGGTGGCGGGGTGGCTCGTGGGAATGATCACCGGCACGGCGATGGCCGCCGCGCAGCAGTTCCAGAGCTCCATCTACCCGCTGCACCTGGGCGGGCTGACGCTCCCCGGCTACGCCGCGTTCTATTCGCTGATCGTGAACTTTGTCGTGGCGGCGGTGGGGACGCTTCTACTCGAATGGATGGGCGCGGCCCGCGGTGCCGACGAGACCGCGCCCGAGGATTACCGGCTGGATCGCGGCGAGGAGCTGCCGGTTCCGACAATGGGCGCGGCGGAGTCGGAAATGTTGCTGTAGGCCATGCGCTCCGCGGACCCTTGCGTCCGCGCCGGCGGTATATCATGTGCAGACCCTGAAGAGACAACGACCTCCCCGCACGCGAGCGAGTTATGCGCACACGCACCCCACTCACGAATCGTCCCGCCGGGCCCCTCGGAATGGCCGCCCTGACGTTCTGCTTTGCCGCCACCGGACCGCTCTGCGCCCAAGGACACAACGGCGCCCCCACGCGGAGTGCGGCCGCCACCGAGGCCCGCGCGCCGGACACGAGCGATTATCGGAAGCCAACCGACGACGTGCTCCGCCAACGGCTCACGCGCCTCCAGTACCAGGTGACGCAGCACGCCGCCACCGAGCAGCCGTTCCACAACGCGTACTGGAACAACCACCGCCCTGGGATCTATGTGGACATCGTCTCCGGCGAACCGCTCTTCAGCTCGCTCGACAAATTCGAGTCGGGCACCGGATGGCCGAGCTTCACCAAACCGCTCGAGCCGTCCAACGTCCAGACAGACACCGACAGTTCGCTCGGCATGGTGCGAACGGAAGTGCGCTCGGCGCACGCCGACTCCCACCTGGGCCACCTGTTCGACGACGGTCCGCCACCCACCGGCCAGCGGTACTGCATGAACTCGGCGGCCATGCGCTTCATTCCGGTAGACTCGCTGGCGGCGGAAGGGTATGGAAAGTATTTACCGCTGTTCGGCAAGAAGGCGCCGCCGGCGGCGCCGGGTTCAGCGACTAGGCGTCGGCCGTAGACGCGCATCATGGCGACCACCGCATCCAACTTCCTGCTCCTCGTCCGCGAAACGACTCCCGACGGTGGCGGGCAAGACAGGCGAGCGGATCGTGGATGGTCCATTTGCCGAAGCCAAGGAGTTGGTGGGCGGGTACTTTCTCCTGGCCGATGTCACGCTGGACGAGGCCACTGCGCTCGCGCGCGAGTGCCCGAATCTGCCGTACGGGATGACGGTGGAGATCCGCCCCATCGCCGGCGCGTGCCATTCTGGCGACGTCCCTTGGGTGGGAGACGATGCAGGGCCCCGCGCACGCGTGACCGTTCCGGCGACCACACCAGGCGTCCCGCGGGCGTGCCCGGCGGTGCGCCACGCCGAGCGCGCCGAAACGCAACGGGTGTCTCCGTGCGAAAGACATCCCGCTCGCCCGAGCCATCCGTCCGGATCACACGGATCACCCGCGCACGCCGCAGCCGCCCGCGCCCACGCGCGAACGCGGTGGCGAGGTACGCGCTCCATCGCGGCGTTCGAGCGCCGTATCCGGGCTCGCCGGGGATCTGGCGGAGTCCATCGCCATCGATGCTCACGAGATACAGCGCGTCGTGGTCCTGTGCGTCGCCGCGGCAGCCGGTGCGCAGCGTATCCCACGTGCCGCGGCCGAACGAGAGGGCCATGAGGGGCAGCGCATCGGCCGATCCGTTGGCGGTGGCGACGACCGTTCGCGTAGCTGTTGCGACGGCGATGAGGAACACCAGCGCGACGTGGCCGCACGCGCGTGCGGCACCCCGTCGCAGCGGCGCTCCACGCCGCGTCACCGTTCGTGCGAAGCGGGCACCACACACTCCCACCGGGATGTCACCGCACATCCTTCCACCAGCGCCGCATCCTCGTACACCACTTCGATGGCCCGCTCGGCGTAACTACGCACAGCCCGCCGCCATTGCGCAGCGAGTGCATCGCGCGCGATCCCGGCCACGTGCAGCGCGAACTCCACCTGCCGGTGCTCCGGCCAGCGCGATGCACCAATACCGTGGAAGGTGAGCGTGGTGCGCCACTGCCCAATGCGGAACTCGGGCGCAGGACTCCCGCCGATGGCGTTCTCGACGGCGGTCGCGACAGAGGGATAGCGTACGACGCCAACGCGAAGGCGGCTCATGGAACGGGTAACCTCGTCAGCGAGTGTGCGTCCGACGCCCAGGATGTCCTCCATCCCGGAACCGCCGCAGCACGCCGAGGGTGCCACGCACCTTCAGTCCCGTGGCGCGTGCCCGGGTGGCGGTGAGCGCACCGGTGAGCAGTCCGAACACCACCTCCGGCGCCCCTTCCAGCACGAGATCCGCGCCGGGCGTGGGGCCGCGTGTGGTGGTGACGCGCCCGCCCTCGGCGTGCACGGACATCGTCACGTCGTCCATACGCGCTTCGATCGCGACGGGCGGCGCGTCGGGATCGCGGTCGGTGAGATGAATCTCGAGCGGGATCGCCAGCCAATGGGGACGGAGCACGTCATCGGGCTGCATTGCTCCAAGCAGCGGACCACCCCACGTGCCGAGCGCGAGCACGGCTGGCTTGAGCTGGCGGCCGCGCGCGCTCAGCCGGTAGAGCGTGGTCGCCACGGGCGGCGGCGCCTCCTCGCGCTCCACCACGCCGGCGTCCTCCAGCTCGCGCAACCGGTCCGCCAGCAGGTTCGTGGCGATCCCGGGCAGCCCGTGCTGCAGGTCCGTGTACCGGGCCGAGCCCAGGAGCAGCAGCTCCCGCACGATGAGGAGCGTCCACCGGTCGCCCACCACGTCGAGTGCCCTCGCGAGTCCGCAGTACTGCCGATACGTGCGCATGTCCGTGAACATGCGTTGGGGAGACGCTGTTATCAAGTGTTTACTTGACTTTCTCAAGCGCACAGCATAGCATCGCCGGGACACGCACCGTCCCTCTTCTTGGAGCACGACCCGTATGACCACAGCCGCCGATACCGCGTCCCCCGCCACCGCGCGCCACGGCACCGTGGCACCGTACGAGGATTTTGACCAGGAGTTCGCCACCACGCGGCGCGTGCTGGAGCGCTATCCCGACGCCAGGAGTGCGTGGCGTCCGCACGAGAAGTCGATGACGCTCTCCGCGCTGGCCACACACGTGGCCACCCTGCCGCGCCTGGGCACCACCGTGTTGGAGACGGACGGCGTGGACGTCGCCGGCCGGCAGCCGCCCCCGCCGCTGGAATCGGCCGCCGAGCTGCTGGCGGCGTTCGATGCGGAAGTGGCGAAGTTCCGCGCGGCGCTGGCGGCCAGCGACGCCGCGCACCGCGACGTGCCCTGGACACTCCGCGCCGGCGAGCGCACGATGTTCACCGCGCCCCGCCGCATCCTTCTGCGCACCTTCATGATGCATCACCTGGTGCATCATCGGGCGCAACTGGGCGTGTACCTGCGCCTGCTCGACGTGCCGGTGCCGAGCGTGTATGGTCCGTCGGCGGACGAGCCGCTCGCGCCGTAGACGGCGGCCTCGGCGATGCGACGTTGGTCGAGCGACGGCACGCAGCGGGACCGCGCGCCGTCGCATGTGCGTCCCTCGGCGTGTCTACGGCAAACAGGCGGAACGCCGATGCGTCATCGGCTTCGATGCGCGGGCGCGCACAGCACCAGGCCGACGACCGAGAGCAAGCCGATGCCCAGGAACACCGGTCTCAGCGTGCCCCCGCCCGCCCTGCCGGTCACCATGAGCGCGACGATCAGCACCGGCACCGCCCACCAGCCAATCCAGAGCCAGCGCGAGCCCGTGCGGTAGCCGGAGAGCGCGGTCCACAGGAGCATCCATCCCCATCCCAGGAGCGCCACCGCCTCGTGGCGCGAGAGCAGGGTGATGAGGCGACCCACGCCCGGTTGCTGCGCCTGGATCTGGTCCCACGACAGGCCGGTCAATCGCTGCACGACGGCCGGATTCCCCGGCAGCCCGGTGACGAGGATGCGCACGGCAAACGCCAACGGAACGAGCGCCACCACGACGAGCGCCAGCCAGCCAGCACGTTCTCTGCGCGTGTGCTGCATCATCCCTCCTTGGCAAATCGCGACCGCGGCCGGCGACGGTGCGGTCCTCACCGCATGCCGCCCACCAGCGTCCACCAGTTCTGCACGAGCGTGAGGCCCGGGTTTTCGCTCTGGAAGAGCGCGAACACGAACCGCCGCCCGTCAGGCGTGGCCTCGACGTCGCGGAAGGTGGTGCGGCCGAGCGGCGGTGCAGGGACCACTACACTGGGCGCCGAAACCAGCGCGTCGCGGGCCGCGCCAATCGACACCGCGAGCACGGCCCCGCCGGGAGCTACGTAGTACAGCTCCCGCCCGTCGCCGCGCCATCGCGGCATCCGTCCGCCCGCCGGGGAAACGCGCACCGGCGTGCCGAGACCGGGCACGGCTCGCAGATAGATCTCGCTTTCGCCGCTCACGTTCGATTGATAGGCCAGCCAGCGGCCATCCGGAGAGTAGCGCATCTCGGCCGCATCGCCGGCCTCGGTGAACAGCGGATGGAGCGCGCGCGCTGCGACGTCGTACACCCACGGCTCGTTGCGACTGCCACTGCCGCCGGATCCGAGCTCGAAGGCGAGGTGCGCACCATCCGGAGACCAGTCGGTGAGCCTCACCTGGCGCGCCGGGTTGGGCGAGTCGAACAGCGCACGCACGCGGTCGGTGCGCGGATCGAACACGCTGGCGCCGTAGTGGCGATAGGTATTGGTGAACGCGACCATCGTGTCGCCCGGCGCCCACACGGGAGTCGTCATCGTCTGCCGCGCCGAGTCGGCGCTCGTGGAGAGCGCGGTCGCGATGCCGCGATCCACGTCCACCGCCCACAGCGCCCAGCCGCCCATGGCGAGACGGCGGCCGTCATGCGCGAGCCCGAACGTCCACGCGTTCTGCTGTATGGCGACGGAGTGCGCGCGTCCTCCGCCGCGCGGGACCACGGCCATGGTCCACTCCTGGTCGCTTGCGAGACCGGCGACGAGCGTTCCCGCGCGTGAGGCGGAGACGTTGGTGAATCCATGCGGGTTGGTGACGTGGCCGAGCATCCGCCGCGGCGCGCCCACGAGCCTGCCGGCGCGCACATCGATGCGCTGCGCGGTCAGCGACCGGTCGGCACCGGGGAACAAGAGATAATCGGGCGCCGCGAACACAGACGTGTTGAGCGCGTTGTTCCGCAGGAGCGCCACTGAATCGCTGCCCAGCCGGCCGAGCCACGTGTGATCGTCCGAGCTGAACACGAAGTGCTCGCCGTCGGGAAGGAAGTTCACGCTGCCTTCCGTGGACGGAGCGATGCCGCGAAGGCGCAACGCGCTGCACGGCCCGCCAGCCGCCGCGACGCGGTACAGCTCGGCCGCATCCTGGGGCACGTACAGAATCACACCACGAACGCTCCAGCTACCCGAGTTGCCACGCGGCGCGGGACAGAGCGCACGCACGGTGCCTGACGCGATGTCGATGGTCTTGAGCTGGTGATCGGCAAAGAAGCCGAGCGACGTGCCGTCGGGCGACCAGAAGGGTACGCTCGCGTCCTCCGTGCCGGCGAGCGTCGTGGCGGTCAGTCGGTCGAGCGGCCGGATGCTGAGCATGAGCGAGCCCCCCGCCGGCGCGGTCACCACCGCCAGCCGAGCACCGTCCGGCGACAGCGCGTAGGCGTGCGTGCCCAGCTCGTAGCTCGGCCACGTCTCCCCCGGCAACGGGAGCAGGGTGGAGATGACCACGCGCGCCGGCGCGGCAGCGGTGTGCAGGCGCCGCCAGCCGTAGCCGAACACCACTCCCACGAGCAGCGCGAGCGGGACGGCAAGTGCCAACCACACACGCGCGCCAGGACGCGATGCAGCAGCCACTCCGTCTCTTGCGCGTGACGCGATGTTGGTTGCCGGCACGACGAGCGCGCGCGCGAACTCGGATGCCGATGCAAACCGGTCGGCGGGAAGTTTCTGGAGCGCGATCGCGACGGCCTCATCCACCGGCGGCGGCACCGTGGGGCGTTTGGACGACAGCGGCTCGGGCGCCGCGGTGAGCACCTTGGCGACGATGGCCTGCGCGTTCGCTCCGGTGAACGGCGGCTCGCCGGCGAGCATCTCGTACGTCACGGCGCCCAGCGCGTAGATGTCGGTCCGCGCGTCCACCGTGCGCTCCCCCATCGCCTGCTCGGGGCTCATGTACTGCGGCGTGCCCAGACTGAGTCCCGTCTGCGTCATGCGCGTTCCGCCCGCCTGCTCCACCGCCAGCGCGATCCCGAAGTCGGCCACCAGCGCGTGCCCGTTCTGGAGCAGGATGTTCTCCGGCTTGATGTCCCGGTGCACGACCCCACGCTTGTGCGCGTACGCGAGCGCGTCGGCCGTCTCCGTCGCGATTCGCACCGCGTCGGCCACGGGCAACTGCTGCTCGCGCAGCAACCGCGCGCGGAGCGTCTCGCCGTCGACGAACGGCATCACGTAGTAGAGCCGTCCCTCGGCGCTCCCGCTGTCGAAGAGCGGGAGGATGTGCGGGTGCTGCAGATTCGCCGTGAGCTCGATCTCCTTGAGGAACCGCTCGGGGCCGAGCACGGCCGAGAGCTCGGCGTGCAGGACCTTGATGGCCACGCGGCGGCGGTGCTTGACGTCCTCGGCGAGATACACCGTCGCCATCCCGCCGCTTCCGAGCTCCCGCTCAATGCGGTAGCGGTCGCCGAGGGCAGCGGCAAGGGATTCGACGGTGTGAAGGGGCGGCATACGCGGAGGCGCGGGGCGAGAGTGGCGACGACGGCAGTCGGAGCGGCCACGCAGAACATGAACCCGGAAGCGGCCTCAGGCCAGTGAGGAGCCCCGAGCGACGCCCCTGCACGACCTCTTCCGAGGTGCGCGCCTGTCGCTCTGCGACGGCATTCGCTGCTCTACGACCGCATCGGTCGCGTCGGGAAGGCAATCGTCGCTCCAGGACCGTGCTCGTTGCCTTTGCCTTGCCAGCACGAGGATTGCTGTGTAACGTACCTGACACAGCGGATGCAAGCGCAGCATGCGTTCATGTGCTCAACCGCCGTAGGACCATGTGTGCGCCGGCGCTGACGGCCGCCATTCTCGCGACGCACTGCGACCTCTGAACTGCCCGTGACGCGCGGGCGAGGAGGCTGGGTGCGTCGTCTTCGTATTACCGTTCTCGATCTCACCACCGGACATCCCACCCGGGCGCTGTACGCCCGCATGATGAACGCCAACCTGGCCAGCATCATGCCGCAGGCGGTGGCGGTGTGGTGCGAGGAAGCCGGGCACCGCGTTCGGTTCGTCTGCTACACCGGATGCGAGGATCTCGAGCGCGACGTTCTGGCCGACACCGACGTGCTCTTCGTGTCGGCGTTCACACAGGCCGCGCATCTCGCATACGCCATCGCGAACCTGCACCGGCGCCGCGGCGCCGTGACCGTGCTGGGCGGCCCGCATGCGCGCTGCTATCCGGAGGACGCGGCGCGCTACTTCGACTACGTGCTCGGTTTCACCGACCGCCCGCTCATCGACCGGGTGCTGCGGGAACGTGCCCCGCACCGTCCTGTGGGGTCGGTGCTCAGCGCGGCGCGGCAGCCCACGGAGCTGCCCGGCGTGCGCGCGCGCTGGAAGTTCATCGCCGCCACGCTGGACAAGACCCCCATGCTGAAGATCGTGCCCATGGTGGGGAGTCTCGGATGTCCCTACACCTGCAGCTTCTGCATCGATTCGACGGTCGAGTACCAGCCCATGCACTTCGACCAGATCGGTGATGACCTCCGGTTCCTGCTGACAAAGTTCGAGCGGCCGCGCGTGGGGTGGCACGATCCGAACTTTGGCGTCCGCTTCGACGACTACATGGGGCTCATCGAGGAAGCCGTTCCACCGGGGCGCATCGACTTCCTGGCGGAGAGCAGTCTGTCGCTCCTCTCGGAGCCGCATCTCGTGCGGCTGCAACGCAATGGCTTCAAGGCGGTGCTCCCGGGGATCGAATCGTGGTTCGCGCTCGGGAACAAGGCAAAGACCGGGCGGCACGTGGGCGAGGAGAAGATGCAACAGGTGGCCGCGCACGTGAACATGTTGCTGCGCTATATCCCGTACGTGCAGACGAACTTCGTCTTCGGTCTGGACACGGACCAGGGACCGGCGCCGTTCGACCTCACCAAGCAGTTCTTACGCCTCGTGCCGGGCGCGTTTCCCGCCTTCTCGTTGCTGTCCGCCTTTGGCCGGGCGGCACCGCTCAATCTCACGCTGCAGCGGGACGGGCGCGTGCTTCCGTTCCCGTTTCACTTTCTGGACGCGAGCCGGGCGATGAACGTCCGGCCGCTGCACTACGCCTGGACGACGTTCTACGACCATCTGCTGGACGTCGAGCAGTTCGCGTACTCCTGGCCGCAGCTTGCACGCCGGTTCGCTCACAACCGGGGTGCCGTGCCGAAATGGATCAACGTCCTCCGCGGCCTGTCATCCGAGCGCTTCGGACGGGTGGCGCATCACATGCGCGTCCGGCGTCTGCTCGACAGCGCGTCCGACGTCGCGCGCTTCCACGATGGGGCGACGGACCGCGTGCCCCGGTTCTATGTCGATCGCATTCGCCGGGACGTGGGTCCCCTGTGGGATGCGCTTCCGGAGGGAGGCGTGACGCACGACCAGAACGCCTACTCCAAGCAGGCCGCCGCGGCGACGACCAGCATTCCGCTCGCCGTGCCGGCGCGATCACGCAAGCACGTGATGCACGCCGGCGCCGGCCGCGGCGGCGTGGACAGCCGGCCCGGGGACATGAACATGACCGACGCGGTGACGTGACGTGACCGCTCCCATGATGCAGCGTGCGCCGTTTGCGAGGCCGCTCACACGAGGCAACGAGCGGAACCGGCTGCTGCTCGCTCTTCCCACCGCGGAGTACGCCCGGCTCGCCCCCGATCTGGAGTCGGTGACGCTCGCGTCCGGGGCCATCCTCATGCAGCCGCCCGGGCCCATCACGCACGTGTACTTCCCGCAGCGGTGCGTGGTGTCCGTGCTCACGGTCGTCACCGGCGAGCCGGGCGTCGAGATCGCGATCATCGGGAACGAAGGGATGGTGGGGCTCCCCATCTACCTGGGTGTCCGGCACTCGGCCACCCGCGCCATCTCGCAGGTGCCCGACGGTGCCCATCGCCTCACGGTATCGGCGTTCCGGCGGGCACTGGTGGGCGGACGCGTTCTCCCCAAGCTGATGCAGCGCTACACGGTGGCGTTTGTGGACGCGGTGGCGCATGGCGCCGCTTGCCACCAGCGCCACTCGGTGCCGGAACGGTGTGCGCGCTGGCTCCTCATGGCGCACGATCGGGTGGGACGCGACCGCTTCGCGCTCACGCAGGAGTTTCTCGCGCAGATGCTGGGCGTCGAGCGGCCCACCGTGTCCACGGCGGCGCGCCGGCTGAGGGAAGCGGGTGCCATCGCGTACAGTCGCGGCCGGATCACCATCCTGAACCGTGGCGCGCTGGAGCGGGCGGCGTGCTCGTGCTACCGCGGGATGCGGGACGAGCTGGCGCAGACGATGCGCGGGTAGAACGCGGGACCGGCGACCTGGCTCGGCGGCGCACTCAGCCCGGACGATGGGATCGCCGTCCGGGCGTATGCGGCGTCGCTCGAGCGCCGAGGGCGCGCCGGCTACCTGCCGCCGGGCATCCCGGCACGCGACCGGTCCAGGCGCGCGCGGTCGGTGGTCGGTTCGAAGAGCTCGATCGGATTCCCCGACGGATCCTCGACGATGATCTGCTTGCCGCCCACACCGATCACGATGTCGTTGCGGAAGCGCGCGCCCGCCCGGCGCAGCGTGTCAACGGTGGCCGCCAGATCCCCGACCTCGACCGCAAAGCGATTCCAGCCACCCGGCTGCTGCGGCGTGCCGTCGGGCATCGGCTGCCCCCCGCCGCCGGTAGGGTTGGGCGCGCTGAGCACGAGACGCAGGTCACTGCGCGAGAGCATGGCAAAAGGCGGCGCCGGATGCATGTCGAGCGTGAATCCCAGGTGCGCGGTGTAGAACGCAATGGCTGCGTCGATGTCGTGGACGATGTAGCGGACCTGAACGGTAGCCATGATGGTGTGCGGACGAGAGCGAGATCGCTGCGTTCGGCGGACCTGCACGTGACGAGAGCATATTCTCACGCTCACCCTAACAAATCAATACGGGCTCCTGTCCAGGCACTCCGCGCGGCGGCGCCCCTGTGGCGAGCACGGACATGCTCACGAGCACGAGCGCGCGCTCGATCCGGCGGCGGCCGACCGCACCATCAGAGCCGTCCCCAGTTGGTGAAGCGCGGCGGCTTCACGAACGGCGGGCCGGCCTCGATCACGATGTCGGTGTGCGACGCGAGCTCGATGGCGCGCGGGTCGCCCCCGTACGGCTGGCCGTCCACCCACACGCGCAGCGAGTCGCCGGCGGGCACGTGCGCCGAGGCGGCGTCCGTGCGGCTCAATGGTTGTCCCCACACGGCAAAGAAGTCGCCGAGCGTGAACGTGCGATCCAGCGGCGCCTCGATGTGGATGATGCCGTCCAACGTGTGCGTGTGCAGCCAGTAGAGGCACCGCCGCATGGGGGGACGGCCGACGTTCGACGGGATCTCCAGCTGCTTGCCGTGATCGAGGATGAGCAGGTGCTGATGGATGTGCACCCGCTCCCCTTCCTGCGCGTCGCACGAGATGCCGGCGATGGTGCGGCCGTCGGAGCCCTGCGCGGCGACGCGCGAAGCGCCGAATACGAGGAGGAACACGAGAGCAGCGGAAAGACGGAGGAGAGGCACGCGGGACTCCGGCTCGGCAGAGGGGGGGGCGGGAGCGGACGGGGTTCGACGGCACCAATGTACATCGGGGGCACGACGCGTGGCGAGCGACGCGGGCCGGCGCGCACCGCTGCCGACGTCTGCTTGCCGGTGCACTGGTCGGCTCGGTTCGCGGGCCCTACACGCTCGGAATGACGATCGACGTTGGGAAGAGCGCGAACAGCAGCAGCATCAACCCCGCGGCGAGGGGCGGCGCGTTGGCGAACGTCTCCCAGGCGAACACGCCCACGGTGCGACCCCAGCTGTCGAGCGACCAGATGTCGCCGTCGTCGCCGAAAGGCGACAGCTGCTCGTACGCGCGATACATCTGCCAGCCCGCGAAGTACAGAAAGATCGCCGCCCACCACAGGCCGAACGCGAGGCGGACCGGCTCGTACGCGAACCCGATGACGCACAACGCGGCGCACACGTCGGCGAGCGCCTGCCCCGCAGCGTGCGGCATGCTTTCCCGGTCCCGCCAAAAGAGCACGACGAGCGCGAACGCGGCGGCACTTCTCGCGATGAGGTAGATCCACTGCCCGAGCAAGAACATGCTGCTTGATGACGACGGACGGCGCTGATCATCCGGCATCGAGGCGGGTGCCCCGAACGTGAGCTCCGCAGTGAACGACGGACGCGTCGCTGCGGGAGACGCGGTTCGCACTGTCGCGGCGGAATCCCACGCCATGTCCAGCCGGACCCCTCGGCCGCCCCGAGCAGGCCAGTACAGCGAGCGCACGGTGCGCCCATCCGCCGTGCGCGACAGTTCGACGCGCGGCTCACCGAGATGGTGGCGTATGCGGTACTCCGCGCGGCGGGCGCCCGCCGTATCGGCGGACGACAGCGAAATCCTCTCCACGCGCGACCAGATCGGCAACGTATGCCTGCCAGGCCCGGGCGCGCTTGTCACGGCGACCGTGAGTCTCCCGAATGTGTCCGGAGCGTGGTAGGTGGTGTCCTCGTAGCCGATGTCCGGCGCGATCGCGAGGAGGTAGCGGGCTCGCCCTATGGAGCGCGCCCGCATACCGAGGCGGATGTCGGGCGCGTAGACGGCAAGCAGCGCATCGCGCGCGGGATCGCGCGCGGTGAACAGCTCGCTGCAGCCGGTAAGCAGAGGGACGAGGAACAGCGCGCGGGCGATGGGGCGCACGGACAGGCGGCCGGAGGAACGTCGCTCATGCGGGACGGCGAGCCGACGGAGTATCGACGAGTAAGCAGGGGCGGGCGTGACCACTCGCGCGAGGCGGGCAACCAACCGGGCCGCCAACCCGCGGGCCGTCGTCACCTTCCGCCCGTCTTCACGCAGCGCCTGCCCTCGCCCGCGGCCGTCGTCATCCTTCGCCCGTCGCCACTCAGCGCCCGATCGTCACCCAGACCCCCTCCCGACGCGTGCTACCGGCGCTGCTACCGTGCGCCCAGCGCGTCCATCAGAAATCGCTCCAACCGCTTCCACGCATCCTGCGCCGGGGCAAGGTTGGTCGCCGGATCGCGATCCACCCACAGCCAGAAGCCGTGCTGCACGGGATCGTAGATGTGGATGTCGTTCTTGATGCCGAGTGAATCGAGCGCCATCTGGAACTGATGGATCTGATCGGCCGGAATGCCGCGGTCCTGCCCGGCAAACGTGCCGTAGATGGGATGATGAAGCGTGGCGAGCCGTGCCGGGTCGGTGACGAGCTGCCCGTAGAAGATGGCCGTCGCGTCGTGCTGCGCGCCGCCCAGCGCATAACTCAGCGCGATGCCGCCGCCAAAGCACCAGCCAATGACGCCCACCTTGCCGGTCACGTCCGTGCGCGCGCGCAGGAACTTCTGCGCGGCATCCAGATTCGCGATGATCTGATCGGGATGCGCGTGCGCCTCGTTCATCAACTGCACGTTCTCCTGGGGGTTGTTCCCCGTCTTCCCCTCGTACAGATCCGACACGAGGGTGACGTACCCGCGCGACGCGAACGCGTCGGCCACCTGCCGGTCGCGGTCCACCAGTCCGTTCCACTCGTGGATGAGAATGAGCGCCGGATGCTGGCCCGGCGTCTTGGGAACGGCCAGGTATCCGCTCGCGAGGGAATCCGAGGGGAAGTAGTGCACCGTCGTGCCGGAGGGGGGCGGCGCCTTGCCGACGATGGCATCGGGAATGGAGGACTGCTGGGCGGTGGCCGCCTGACCGGAAGCGGCAAGGCCCAGGAGCGCGAGCGACAGGATCACCAACGGTCGGTTCATGGCGAGCTCCGGCGATGTGAGGAACGATCGAGCGCGCGGTACACAGAGCAGGGTGACGGGATGGTGCGCGATGTCATGGTGCGCGATGCCGAAAACTCGCTTCTTGCTGCCGCGCCGTGAAGTGGTGCCCCGCGTCGCACTCCGGCCGTCACCGCGGCGCCGGTGGCTGCGCAGGGACAGCACGCGACCGCTGCAGAACTCCAGGAAAGCGACGGCCAGTCTTTCCATGTGCGACACCTCCGACTCCGGATCAGCGTCGCGCTGAAAGTTCGCCAGCATGTCCTGCAGCGGCAGCGGATCCACCTCGTACAGCGCCCGATTCACGAGCTTGATCCGGAGGCGGAGCGCCGGGGGCAGGGACTCATGTCGGATGGGACTGCGGTCGATGTTGTCAATGGGTTCGAGGGGCATGGGTGCTCCAGATGTGCTATGTCATGTCACATGCCGGCGCGTCGATTGCGCTACCTCATCGGACGATCCAGACGCTGCCATCCTGCGGCTCCAGCCACCGAAGCTCCGAGCGAGCGTCCCCGTCACCCCACCACCGACCGCCCTGGGGTCGCGTCGGCCTGCGGCGCCGGCGTCTTGCCACGTCGCACCACCACGTCGTAGCGCCCTCCGTCGTCCACCAGCGGAATGACCGGCAACGGCAGCACGGTGCCGTTGACCGTCACTTCGGCCGCACCGTCCGCGATCCGCGCTGGCTCCTGGACGGTGATGGCGTACAGGCTTGCGCCGTAGCGGTACTGGATCGAGAACGCGGGCCATGTTCGCGGCACGCACGGATCCAGCACGAGCGTGTCACCCCGCTTGGTGAAACCGAGAATGGACTCGAGCGCCACGCGATACATCCAGCTTGCCGATCCGGTGTACCAGGTCCATCCGCCACGCCCCACCTGCGCGTCCGCGGTGTAGACGTCGGCCGCCACCACGTACGGTTCCACCCGGTACAGCGCTACCTGCTCCGGCGTGCGGGCGTGCGTGAACGGGTTGAGCATCTGAAACCACGCGAACGCCCGGTCGCCATCGCCCAGCAGGGCGGTGGCCAGCACGGCCCAGAGCGCGGCGTGCGTGTACTGCGCACCGTTCTCCCGCACGCCAGGGAGATAGCCCTTGATGTAGCCGGGATCGTGCGCCGTGTGGTCGAACGGCGGCGTGAGCAGCATCAGCAACCGTGCGTCGCCCTGCACGAGATGCGCCTCCAGCGACTGCATGGCGCGCGCACGACGCGCGGGATCGCCGGCGCCCGAGATCACGCTCCAGCTCTGCGCGATCGAATCGATGCGACACTCGTCGTTGCTGGCCGAACCCAACGGCGTCCCATCGTCAAAGTACGCGCGACGGTACCAGTCGCCGTCCCACCCGTGCTGCTCCGCGGCGGCGGCATAGTCGAGCGCCTGGCGGCGCATCTCGGACGCCACCGCGTGGTCGCCGCGCTCCTCCGCGCGCAGGGCGAACGCGCGCAACGTCGTCACCAGGAACCAGGCAAGCCAGACGCTCTCCCCTCGCCCCTCGATGCCCACCCGATTCATGCCGTCGTTCCAATCGCCGCTTCCGATGAGGGGAAGCCCGTGCGCCCCCGCCGTGCATGCCCGCCGCAATGCGCGGACACAGTGCTCGTATACCGTGCCCTGTTCGGCCGCCACCTGGGGAAGATCGTACACCTCCTCCTCGTGCGGTTCGAGGCTGCGCATCGTGAGGAAGGGGACCGTTTCCTCCAGCACCGCGGCGTCGCCGGTGACGCGCACGTAGTGATCCACCACGTACGGCAGCCACACCAGATCGTCCGAGATCCGGGTGCGCACACCCCGCCCGCTGGGCGGATGCCACCAGTGCTGCACATCCCCTTCCACGAACTGCCGCGAGGCCGCACGGAGCAGGTGCGCGCGGGCCACCGCCGGCTCGGCGTACACGAACGCCATCACGTCCTGCAACTGGTCGCGAAATCCGTAGGCGCCGCTCGACTGGTAGACGGCGGTGCGGGCCCACATCCGGCACGACAGCGCCTGGTACAGTGCCCACCGGTTGACCATCGCGTCGAACGTCGGATCCGGCGTCGAGACACGAACGACGCCGAGCCGCTGCTCCCACGCGACGATCGTCCGGTCCATGGCCGTGGCGGCGCGGTGCGCGGGGCGGTAGCTGTCCAGCAGTCGCAGCGCCTCCTCCTCCGACGCGCCCGCGCCCAACAGCACCGCCACCTGGCGCGTCTCGCCCGGGGCGAGCTCCATCGCCATGCGCAGCGCCGCACACGGATCCATCGCCGCACCCGTGGCGCCCGACAGCGCCGCCGCGCGCACGCCGCGCGGCTGCGCCAGCGACCCGTTGCGGCCCAGGAATTCGCACCGATCGCCGGTGTAACTCACCACCGGCTGGCTCACCGCGCAGAAGGCGACGTAGCCGGCAAACTCGGCGCCAAAGAAGTTCCGGGCGAGGATCGCGCCGTGCGATGCGCGAAACGCGGTGTGCACCTGATGCTGCGTGTGCTCGCGCAAGGTGCCCAGCGTCCACTCCGCATACGCGGTGAGCGAGAGGCGCCGCGCGCGCGCGCCGTGGTTGGTGATGTGCAGCAGCGAAACCTTCACGGGATCATCGCCGGCCAACCCCATCTCGAGGCGGATCGCGAGATCGCCGCGCCGATGCTCGAACGACGACCGGCCGGCGCCGTGGCGCACGGTATACTCCGCGCCACCGCCCATGGGTGCCGGCGTGGCGCTCCACGCCTCGTTGCTCTCCTCATCGCGCAGGTACAGCACCTCGCCGGGCGGATCGCTCACCGGGTCGTTGTGCCACGGTGTGAGACGGTAGAAGTAGCTGTTGTCGACCCACGCACAACCGCCGCCCCGCTCGGTCACGACGAAGCCCCCGCGCGCGTTCGCGATCACGTTGGCCCACGGCGCGGGGGGAACATCCCTGCCGGCCACCCGGATCTCGTACTCTCCCTGCGGCGTGAGTCCGCCACATCCGTTGTCCAGAAGAAGGGGCGACGCGCCCGCGTGGTGCGACGCACGCGCCGCGGGGCCCGGCGCCGCAAGCGCCGCAAGCGCCGCTCGCCGCGAACGCTGCCGCCCCTCCGAACCGTCGGCCGGAGTGCGTTCGGCATCGGGTTCGTCTTCCGGAAGGAGGGCCGCGCGGATGCGCCGGATGGCCTTGATCATGGGCGGCGTACGCCGCGCCGACAGCCGCTCGGGAGACACGAATTCGCTGTCGTCCGCCGGATACCGCTCGATCGGCACGGCCGACGGGAGCATCCGGCCTAGCGGCCGGCCGTCGCAGGTGAGAACCACGCGCGCGGTGGCGCGCAGCATCCGCACGCCGTCCTCGCCCACCATCGCGTGGCGGCGCACGAAGACGCCGCCCGGCCGATCCACCTGCGCGGATTCGCTCGACGCCAGGACCGTCGAGGTGATCCGGTCGTGCAAGTCCTGCAGGTACGCCGGCGGGTGCAGGTTGAGGATCACGAGATCCACGATCATCCCCCGCTGCCGCCAGTACTGATGCGCGGCGAGCAGCTGGCGCATGGTGGGCAGTCCATCGGCGCTGTCGATCGTGGCCAGCAGGATCGGCCAGTCGCCGGAGATGCCGTGCGCCCAGAGCAGCGGTTGGGAGCCGCGGTTGGCGGCCAGCTCCGCCGGCGGGGGACGAAGCGCCGCGTCGCGGTACAACAGATGCCCCGCGAGCTCCTGATAGACGGCCGCATCCGACGGCGTGATGCCCAGCTCGTGCAGATCCACCTGTGCGCCGGCCCACGCGAGGGCGAGCGCACGCTGCGCCGCGTGCGAGTCATGGTAGCGGTCGGCCAGCGCGAACAGGCGATCCGGCGTCGCAGCGGCGATCGTGGTGAACGCCACCGACGCCGATTCGCCCGCGTCGAGGCGCAGCCGAACGCGGATGGCGAAGATGGGATCGAGCACCGCGCCGGTGGCACCGGACAGTTCAGCGCCCGCGTCGAGCGCAGCGGGATGGCGCGTCGTACGCCCCCGGCCCAGGAACCGCTCCCGGTCGGTTTCGTACGAGACCGTCCCCACGCGGCCCGGCCCGGCGTCGATCACGTGCGCGCACCAGACGCGCGGCTCGGCGTCGGAGCGCGGGCGCCGCGAGGCGGTGAGCGCGGTGCACCACGGATGCCACTCCGTCTCGACAAAGAGGTTGCCGAACGCCGGATGCGCGCGATCGGCGTCGGGCGGGGCGAGCACGACCTCCGCGTAACTGGTCAACTCCACCTCGCACGGCGTGGCGCCGTTGTTCGTCACCGTCACCTGCCGCACTTCGGCCGCGTCCGCCGGCACCACGGCGATCTCCGTCCGCGTCTCGATGTCGCCGTCGGCGCGATGCAACATCACGCGGTCCGTGGCCAGGTACGCGCGGTACCAGTCTGCCTCCGCGCACACGGGCTGGTACCCCGCCGACCACAGGCGCCCATGCGTGAGATCCCGCACGTAGCAGAACTGTCCGGTGTGATCGCGCGTGCCGTCCGCGCGCCAGCGCGTGACGGCGAGCCCCTCGTATCGGCTGTAGCCAGCTCCACTCTGGCTCACCATCGCCGTGTAGGGGACATGTCCCAGCAGCGCGATGTGCGGCTGCGGGGTGTCGGGCGTGTCGATCTCGCGCACCGCGGGGCGCTCCACCTCCGGCGCCGGCTCCGCGAGCTCGGCGCTCACGATGTCGCGCTTCCGCGGCACCAGCCGCCGCGGGATCCGCTCGTGCAACAGGAGCTCGGCCGACCGCACCAGCGCGTCGGAGTGGAATCGCCGCTGCCAGATGTCGTCCCGCGCCAGGTTGGTGAGCGCCACCAGGCTCATCCCGATGTGGTGCGCCATGAAGTTCTGCACGATGGCCGCGCGCGCGCCGGGATCCGGGCGCGTATAGTCGAGCGCGTCGTGAAAACCGAGCTCGCCCAGCGCGCCTTGCGCCTCGAGGACGGCCAGGTTGGCCAGCGCACGCCGCGGATGCACGAGCGTGGCGAGCATCAATGCGTACGGCGCGACCACCAGGTCGCGGCCCAGACCACGCTTGAGCGCGAGGTCCGGAACGCCGAAGGCGCGATACTGATAGGTCTGAAAGCGGTCGCGCACGTTGTAGGCACTCTCGCTCACCCCCCACGGCACGCCGCGCTCGCGCCCGTAGTCCACCTGGCGGCGTACGGCACCATGGATGGTCTGGTCGAGCAGGGTGAAGGGCACCGATTCCATCACGAGCCCCGGCATCAGGTACTCGAACATGCTTCCGCTCCACGACACGAGCGTGGTGGCGCCGGCCGCGTGCGTGAGCGACCGGCCCAGGTGGAACCAGTGCTCCACCGGAACGTCGTTCTTGGCGATGGCCACGAAGCTGGCCAGCCGTGCTTCCGACGCGAGCAGGTCGTAGTACGATGCGTCGAGCGTGTGCGAGCTCTCCTGGTACCCGATCGCGAACAGCTTCCGCTCGTCGTCGAACAGAAAACCGAAATCCATCTCCATCGCGTACGCATACGCGCGATCGGCGATCGCCTGCAGCCGCGCGCGGTGGTCCGTGCCGGGCGCGCGGCCGATGATCCCCAAACACGCCTGGCGAAGCGCCACGAGGTGGCCCGCCAGATTGCCGCTGTCCACGGTGGACACGTATGCCGGCTCGAGCACGTGGAGGTCGTGCAGGTCGTACCAGTTGTAGAAGTGGCCGCGGTAGCGCCGCATCCGCTCCAGCGAGCGGAACGCCAGTTCCAGCCGCTCCGTCATCGCATCGATCGTGATGAACGCCAGATCGAAGGCGCTCACCGTCGCGAGCAGTTGGAGCCCGATGTTGGTGGGCGACGTCCGCATGGCCACCACGGGCGTGGGATCGTCCTGAAAGTTGTCCGGCGCGAGCCAGTGCGTATTGGCGCCGACGAACCGCTCGAAGTACGCCCAGTGCAGCCGCGCATAGCGGAGCGCCTGCGCCTGCGCCTCTGGACTCAGCCGCCGCCGCCGTGGAACGGCCGGCGCGTCGAGCGCGCGCGCGAGCACGGGGGCCCCGGCCCACAGCAGCGCCAACGGGACGATGACCACCGCCACCGGCCACTCGTCCGCCGCGTGGGCCGCCAGCACGCCCAGCGCGCCCACGCCCAGCAGCGTGGCGGGCCACATCGCGCGCCACGTGCCCAGCGCCGTACCGCTCGCCGCGCTCTCGACCTGCGACGCGGTCTGCCACTCCAGCAGCCGGCTCCGCGAAACGACGAGCCGCCACAGCGTGCGCACGATCGCGTCCGCCGAGAACCACGCCTGATGCGGCAAAAACGCGAGGGCGAGGGTCACCTGTTGCGCGCTCGTACGCGCGTCGCGCGCCACGGCCGCGTAGTAGGCCGGCCACGACTTGTCGAGCGGCGGACGCAGCACCGCCAGGAGCAGCGCGATCCCCCATGGCGCGGCGATCGCCAGCAGCGCGATGGCCGTCCACCGTAACGGCGAGCCCGGAAGAACCGTCCACGCGCCGATGAGAAACAGCAGGTGCGCGATCTCGAGCACGCTGCGGCGCAGATTGTCGAAGATCTTCCAGCGCGACAGCAGCGAGAGCTGGTTCTTCTCGCGTCCATCGGGGCCGCGCAGATACGGCATCAGCCACCGGAGCAGTTGCCAGTCGCCGCGGATCCACCGGTGCTTGCGCCGCGCGAAGGTGAGATAGCGCGTGGGATACTCGTCGTAGAGCACGATGTCGGTCGCGAGCCCGGCGCGCGCGTAGATCCCCTCGATGAGATCGTGCGAGAGGAGCGTGTTGTCCGGAAAGCGCCCGCTGGTAGCCGCGTCGAGCGCGTTCACGTCGTAGATCCCTTTCCCGGTAAAGCTCCCCTCGCCAAACAGGTCCTGGTACACGTCGGAGACGGCGGTGGTGTACGGGTCCACACCCGGATGCCCCGAGTGGATTTCCGCAAAGCGCGAGCGGTGCGCGCTGGGCAGCGACACGCTCACCCGCGGCTGAAGGATCCCGTACCCGCGCACCACCCGGCCGGCGGCCGGGTCGTACACCGCCGCGTTCAGCGGGTGCGCCATCGCTCCAATGAGTGCCGACGCCGTATCGGGGGGGAGCACGGTATCGGCGTCGAGCGTGATCACGTAGCGGATGCCGCGGAGCCGCTCCGTGTTGCCGACCACCACCGAAAACGCTCCGTCGTCGCGACGGCGGACGAACCGGTCGAACTGTTTCAGCTTGCCACGCTTCCGCTCCCACCCCATCCACGTCTGCTGCCGCGCGTTCCAACGGCGCGGCCGATGAAACAGGTAGAAGACGTCGTCGCCCTGGCCGGCGTAGCGGGCGTTGAGCGCGCGAATGCCGCTCACCGCCGCCTCCACGATGGCGTCGTCCCCCACGCACGTTTCGGTGGGCGCATCGGTGAAGTCGCTCAGGATGGCGAAGTGAAGGTGCGGGTCCCGATTGGCGAGAAACTGTACCTCGAGGTTCTCGAGCGCTTCGCGCACGTCCGCCACGTCGGCAAAGAGCGTGGGCACCACCACCGCCGTGCGATACGTTTCCGGAATGCCCTCGCCCCCGTGGAAATCCAGCCGGGACAGAATGCGGGGGGGCAGGAACAGCGGAGCGAGCTGGTTCACGATGCTGATCGCCACATCGTTGGCCGGGACGAGAGCCAGGAGCAGCACCGCCACCCAGCCGGCCGCGGCGGGCGGTCCGGCGAACCACACCATGGCGGCGAGCACAGCCAGCGTGGCCACCAGCACGGCGCCAAAGAACACCAGGTTGGGGTGCCGCAGCACGCCGCGGTGCACGCGCTCCCGCAGGCGCTGCCGGTACCCGGTGGCGCGTTCCAGCGCCGCGAGCCCCTCGTCCACCAGATAGAAGCCCACGTGGGCCGCTCGCCCGTCGCCCGTGTCGGCCTGTGTCCCGGCACGCGCCAGCTCCACCGCGCGACGCGCCACCTCCGGCTCCCCGAGCCCCGTGCGCTTTGCCACCCGCTCCACCACGTGACGGTACCGGTCGCGCGAGGCAAACGTCATCCGCGCGTAAAAGCCCGACGGGTCGTCGCTCAGCACCGCGTGCGTGAGGCTCCGTTGCTCGACGAACGCGCGCCAGTTCATGTGGGAGATGGCGCGCAGACTGGTGATGCTGTTCTCCATCACGAGCTGCGTGAGCGCCAGCCGCTCGCTCGCCCGCGCCGCGGCGTCCTCGGCGCGGAACGCGTCTTCGCCCATCCATTGTTCGATCCACGCGAACGGCGTGAACGGCCCCTCGCCGGCACGCAGGTGCTGCAGGCGCTGCAGGAAGTGCGACACGAACGCCGGCGTGAGCGGAGGCGGGGACGCCACGAATTCGCTCAACACGGCACCGACCGTGTCCGGCGTCTCGTCGCCCGCCGCGCGGATACGCGCGATCCACCGGTTGGCCTCGTCCAGTTCGTCCAGCCGCTGCAGCGTGCGCAGCGTCATCCGCCTCACGTTCTCGATCGCGGCCAGGCGAAGCATGGCGGGAATGGCCCACAGCTCGCCCATCGAGAGGGGTGTGACCGTCTGAAACGCGCGCACCACGAGATCGGTGTTCCCGGCGTCCACGCGCCCCTCGGCGTGCGCGATGAGCGTGACGGCGATCTCATACACGCGCGGATATCCAGCCAGCGGACCACCGGCGAGCTCGGGCAGCTCCCGGTAGTAACCGCGCGGCAAACTCTCGCGCACTTCCTGAATCTGCTCCGCCACGACGTGGAAGTTGTCGAGCAGCCACTCCGCGGCCGGACCGATCTCCGCCGCGTCCGACGACGCGGTGCTCAGCCGCGCGCGCGCATCATCCAGGATCCGGTGCGTCTCCCGAAGCCGGTCGAGCAGGGGCGCCCGCCGGATGGCGCCCGGTCGGGGCGCAAGCCGCTGCGCCCGTGCCAGCTCGCGCACGCGATCGGCCAGCCCGTCTGGCCCCAGGAGCTCGCCGCGAATCGGGCCTGGCGCAAAGTCGCGCGGGCGGCCGCCGCCGAACATCGAGTGCGCCACGCGACGGTACCATGCCGTAGACGATGCCGTCACCGGCACGGTGGAACTCTTTTTGGCAGGACGTACACCAGCTGCGTAACCTCGTTGTCAGGACAGTATGGGCAGGCAGCCGGAGCGAAGCGTGCGCCTCCCTTACCTCACGAGCCGTGCCGCTGAATCAATCAATGACCAGGAGGTCCCTCTGTCCACCGCATCACGCACGCCGCACGACCGTCTCCCAACGAACCAGCGTCTGGCCGAGTGTGTCGGCCAGACGCCATACCGTTCCGTGATCGTTCGAAGCGGCCGAAAGCGCGCCCGTTACCGCTTGGCGCCCTTGACCTCCGCCTTGCGGTTGGTCTCCGGCTTGGTGTGGGACGACGACGTCCCCTTGGGATGCGGCTCCGACGCTTTGACCGGCGGGTTCATCGTCGCGTCCGCTCCGATGGCGCCGGCCTTTGCCGGGCGCGCTTGCTGCTTGGCTCCATCCGCGGCTTCGCGAGCCAGCTTGCGTTCGTGGTCTCTGTCGGCAAATGCGCGAAAGCCATTCTTTTTCTGCTCTTTGGGATCCAGCATGTCCTGCTCCTTTGCCGCATGACGCAGTGCACACGTGTAAGAGCGCGTACACCGACCATGTCGGTCTCATCCAGGTGACTCCGGCACGGTAGCCGCGGAAGTCCCGCGGCACCGGCCGATGCGACTCGTCGTGCAACTACTATGCGTGACACTGCTCGGCGCTACTGGCGCGGCATACGGCCGCACACGACTACGCCCGAGCAGAATGGTTTACTGAGCGGGCGCCGCGAGATTCCCGCAGGCGACGATCAGATCGGGGTTCGCCACCGACGCACCCACGCGAACGTAGTAGTGCCCATCCACCGGCATCACGAGCGGGATGGTGGCCGAACCCGACGCGCGACCCTGGTCGTCGACGGTCAGCGTCTTGTACGCCTCGGCGGGGCCGAACACGCCCTCGTCCTCGCCGCACTGACCGCGGCGCAACTGCCACGGGTGCGCTCCACCCGGCGCCGCGTTGGAGAGATCCACGCGAACGTACGTGTTTCCGCTGTTGGAGCCGGGCGTCATGGTGGCCAGCCCCTGCATCTGCACGGCGCCCACCAGGCTGACCGGAGACGCGAGCGTCCCGTTCCACCTGGTGTTCGCGTTCACGTCGCCGGTGCTCACCTCGACCACGGGGTCCTGCTTGAACGGGCTGCGGAACGGATTGCACGCGACGAGCGCGAGTGCCAGCGCCGCGGCACCGACGACGAGATATCGAGACTGGTTCATACGTCCTCCCCCTCATGGCCATAGTGACTACGGCTGACCGACCGGCCCCGTGTCGCCCTGCCTTGAAAGGAAGGATGCCGCACGGAGAGATGATTGTCAAGTATTTGTCCTAGACAATAGCTTGACCGCACCAGAGGCGGGGTATACTATGCTGAGTATGCGAAAGCGCTCCGCCGCGGGGCTCGCCCCGCATCAGATGCACCCCATCCAGGTCGTCGCGCGCCGCACCGGGCTGAGCGCCGACGTGATTCGCGCATGGGAAAAGCGCTACGGCGTCGTAACGCCCATGCGTTCCGACGCGGGGCGACGGCTGTATTCCGACGCCGACGTGCGCCGCCTTCGCCTGCTGGCGCAGGCCACGCTCACCGGGCGCACCATCGGCCAGCTCGCGAACCTGCCGGACGCCAAGCTCGCGGCGCTCGCCGCCGCCGAGGATGCGGAGTCGAGCGTGAGCCGCGGCGACTCCACATCCAATGGCGGGGCGCCGCATTCGGCGGCGACGATCGATCACCGGCGCGCGTGCTTCACCGCGGTCGAGCAATTCGACGGCCCCGCCCTGGGCACCAGCCTCCGTCGCGCCGTGGTCGCGCTGTCGGCCGAGGCGTTCCTGGACGAGCTCGTGATGCCGCTCTGGCAGCGGATAGAGGAGATGGTGCGCGCGGGAACGCTGGAGGAGGCGCATCGGCATCTCGCTCTCACGATGCTCCGGAGCGTGCTGGTACGGATGATTGACGACGCCAACGCGCCGTTGGCCGCGCCCGACCTCCTCGTCACCGCGCCGGCCGGGCAGGCGCACGCGCCGGTGCAAGAGCTCAGCGCGCTCATCTCGGCCGCGGCGGCGGCGGCCGAGGGATGGCGCGTGACGTACATCGCGCCGGGACTGCCCGCCGAGGGCATTGCGGACGCGGCCACGCGCGTGGGCGCGCGTGCGGTGATGCTGAGTCTGGGCGTGGCCCCAGCCAACCGGGCGGTGTCCCGCGATGTGCGCCGCCTCCGCACGCTCCTGCCGAGCAATGTCGCGGTGGTGGTGGACGGAGCCGGCGCCGACGTGCACCGCGGCGTCATCCGCGAGATCGGCGCTGCCCTGCTGCGCGACCTTCCGGCGCTCCGCGCGCGGCTGCGCGCGCTGCGGAGCGCGTGAGCGGGCGGGCCCGCGCGGCCGAACGGCAGGAACAGCGGGGAACCGCCGAGGACGCGGAGGAAAAGCTGAGGGGATCGTTCGCTCCGTCCGCCGCGCCCTCGGCGGTTCCCGTTTCAAGCTGCTCGCGAGCTGTACGGCGAGAGCGCGGGCCGCGGGATGCGCGGCAGACGGCAGGCGCCACTCTTTGCCGGGGCGAACGCGTATCTGGATCGGGCGTTCCCGCGCCTGGATCATCTCGTGCGCGCGGTGGTCGATTCCGCGTCCGGTGAGCGCACCAGCGGCAGGCGCAAGTAGTCTGGGGACGGCGAGTCAGTCACCAACCAACCAGCCGGACTCCCGAGATCAGCTTCCGCCCCTCCCGCCCCACCGCGCTAGCGTGCGATGCATGGCCCTCCATACGCGGGCAAAGAAGAACGGCGCGCCAATGGCGCGCCGTCGTCCGGTTCTGGCTCTGGCGTCCGCGGCACGCCTACACCACCGCCGCCATGCCCTGCCCGATCTCGTCGATGATCTGCTGCGCCGCGGCCTGCCGATCGGGGGCGTTCCGAATCGGGCGGCCGACAACCAGGTAGTCCGCTCCCGCCGCGATCGCGGCGCGCGGCGTGGTGGCGCGCTTGTGATCGTCCGTTGGCGCGCCGCCGGGACGGATTCCAGGGCTCACGATGATCGGCCCCGGACCCACCTTCCGGCGAATGAGTCCAACCGTTTCGCCCGACGCAATGAGTCCGTCGCAGCCAGCATCCAGGGCGCCTTCCGCGCGCCACAGCGCGTAGTCGTCCAGGGAAGTGAACTTCTTGTCCTGACCCAGCAGCCCAAGCTCGGTGAGGTCCCGCGCATCCAGACTCGACAGGAGCGTCACCGAGAGGATCTTCGGGACGGCGGAGTCGCCACGACCCCGCCCCGCCGCCCGGGCCGTGGCACCGCTCCCCAGGATCGTGAGCAACTGCACGCCGTGCCGCGTGATCTCGCGAACACCGTTCGCGATCGTCTCCTCCACATCGTCCATCTTGAGGTCGAGAAACACGCGAAGGCCCTGCGCCACGAGCTCGTCCACCAAGCACATCCCTTCGGCCAGGAAGAGCTGGTAGCCCACCTTGTAGCAGGACACCAGCCCTGAGAGCTCGTCGATGATGGCGCGCGCCTCCTGGCTGCTGTACACGTCCAGGGCGACGATCAAGCGGTCGCGTGCCTGTGCGTGCCGATCGATCAGCATCAAGTGCGCTCGAGAGAGGGGAGCTCGCGGCCGTGGGCACAAACGTCGTCCAACCTAAGCGGCTGCCGGATGCGGGTCAAAGGGGACGCGAGCGATAGCACTTCCCTGGCCATTACTGTCACCCCTCTTGACGCCGGCGACCGGACACATATGTTTCCCGCCGCTCCGTGGCAGAGGAATTCGCTGCCCCGGATCGCAACCCTGGTGGCCCTGCTGTAACGCATCAACCCGAGCTCGCGGAGGCTGTCCGCCTGCGTCCCGGTCGCGAGCTCGATCCGCGGCGCTCCCATGCGAGCGCGCGCACCACCTCCCCGTCCGCATCCGTCCGCCACGGCGGGCGCGCCGGGCACATCACGGCCCTGGCCTGCCTTGCCCTCCTCACTCCATTTGGCGCGAGTTCCTCGCCGGCCGCAACCGGCGCGACCGTCGCCGCCGCCGCCGCGGCCGCCGACTCGCTCGCCAATCCGCCGGTGCTGCGCAACGCATCCTCGCGAGCGCACACGGTGGAGGTGACCATCACCGCCGCGCCAGGGCGAGCGGTTCTCCTGCCGGGACACGTCACCGACGTGTGGGCGTACAACGGTTCCGTTCCCGGTCCCACGCTGGAGGCGCACGAGGGCGACCGCGTGATCGTCCACTTCCACAACCGGCTGCCGGAGGCCACGAGCATCCACTGGCACGGCGTGCACGTCCCCGCCGGTATGGACGGCAGTCCCCTCAACCCGGTTGGGCCGGGCGAGAGCTACGACTACGTGTTCACGGTGCCCATGGGCTCGGCGGGTACGTACTGGTATCACCCGCATCCGGACGGACGCAGCGCGTACCAGGTGGCCATGGGACTGTACGCGGCGTTCATCGTGCGCCCGGCGCACGACCCGTTGGCCGGTGTGCCGGACAAGGTGCTGCTGCTGTGGGACAACCGCTTCCGTACGGATGGCTCCATCGACTTCCCCAAGCCGCAGTCCACGCAGAGCGAGATCGATCTGGAGAACGGGCGCGAGGGGAACGTGCTGTTCGTGAACGGACGCGTGATGCCGAGTGTCACGATCGGGCGCGGCGAGGTGCAGCGCTGGCGCGTGATCAACGCGTCCGCCGCGCGCGTGTACCGGCTGGCCATTCCCGGCCGGCCGCTCGTCCACGTGGGAAGCGACGGTGGACTGTTCGAGACGCCGGTGGAGGAGCCCGACGTGCTGGTGGCCAACTCCGAGCGCGTGGAGGTGCTGGTGCGCGGCACCGGACAGCCGGGCGACAGCGCGATGTTCGAGACGCTGCCCTACGACCGCTACATGCCGCAGACGCGGCCGGCAGACTGGAACACGCCGCGCGCGCTCATCGTCGTGCGCACCACCCACGCGCCACCGCGCGCGCCGACACCGATTCCCGCCGTACTGCGGCCGGTGCCCGCGCTCGACACGCTGCTATCCGTAGCCACGCACGTCATCACCATGAGCCAGGGCCTCATCAACGGCCGCACCATGGATATGACGCGCGACGATGTGAGCGCGCGGCTGGGAACCACGGAGATCTGGGAGGTGGAGAACGTGGTGGGAATGGACCACCCGTTTCATCTGCACGGCTTTGAGTTTCAGATGCTCGACCGCGATGGTGTGCCGGAGCCGTACCGGAGCTGGAAGGACGTCGTCAACGTCCCCAAGCATTCCGTGGTACGGCTCGTCGTGCGCTACGAGGATTATCCAGGACGGTGGATGTTCCACTGCCACATCCTGGATCACGAGGACGAGGGCATGATGGGGATTCTGCACGTCCACTGAAGCGGAGGTAGCACGATGTCAAAGTCGGCCGGACGGTCTCGCGTTCTGGGTGTGGTGCTCGCCGCGTTCGCGGTGGTTGCGGTCACCGCGTTCGCCAACTGGGGATCGTGGCGCGCGGAGGGCGCGGAGAGCACACGGTCGGATCTGCGCGAGCAGGTGCTGATGGGACGCCAGCTCGTGCTCGACCACGAGTGCGCCGGTTGTCACGGCGGCGGATATCCCTCGGCGCCGGGGTATCTGGCCGGGATGACGCAACCGGACGAGGAGTTTCTCATCGGGCCGTGCGCCTTCACGCCGGGAGCGCAGCCGTGCTTTCACACGCGCCCGCGCAACCTCACGCCCGACAACGCCACCGGACTGGGCCGCTTTTCCGAGCGGCAGATCTTCAACGCGCTGCGCTACGGTTTGCGTCCCGAGGATACGCCCGACGTGGAGATCACCTCCACCACACCGGGAGAGGGCAACTTTCCGCTGCACCCGCGCTATCTGGCGCCCCCCATGCCGTGGCCCGGCTGGCGTCACATGAGCAACCAGCAGCTCGAGGCCATCGCGGCCTACCTCAAGTACGGACTCAAGCCGGTGCGCAACAAGGTGCAGGAGAGCGAAGGCCCGCCAGACTTCTGGGCCAGCGAGTACACCGTGGAGAAGATCGGTCCCTATCCGGCCGCACCGTTCCCCACGGCGAACGAGCGAGAACCGCGGGAGCAGTAGGCGGGGCGGCGGAAGGCCGCGATCCATGGCGGCAATGGCGCCGCTCAGCGGCAGCCGGGTATCCACCCGAGCACACGTGCCCCACGCAACTGGCCCGCATATTGCGCGGTCGGTGCTTCTTGGCTCGGCAGCTATCCGACCAAGCAAGGAGTCTCACCGGTCTCCAAGCAACAGGAGCTGTCACGATGCCCGAGAAGCGGCGTGTCCCGAGCTGGCTCATCGCGCACGCCGCATGTCGCGGCGGCACGCGCGTGTCGTTGCTCTCTCTTGCCGTCGCCGTCGCGCTTGCCGCCTGCGGCCGCCGTGAGGCACCGGCGTCTTCGTCGCAGTCGGATACAGCGATGCCGGACACCGCGACGTCGGCCGCGCTCGTGGACAGCGGCCGGCAGGTGTTCCGGTTCGAGACGTTCGGCGACGAAGCGTTCTGGACCGACACGCTGCACATGGATCGCGTCATCCAAACGGCTGTCGATCCCACCACGGCGTTGTCGGTGGGACTCAAGGTGGACATGGATGCCCTTCCCGCGCCGGTGGTGGCGGGGATCCAGCAGGGCAAGGTAGACCTCAAGAGTCCGGCGACCACCCTCACTCTGCTCAAGCTCAACGCCGTGGTTGGCGTGCAGGGGACGGTGACCACTGTAAACGGCAAGGACTCGCTCACGCGCGTGGGGATCACCTGCGCCCTGTGCCATTCCACGGTGGACAACGCGTTTTCCAAGGGGATCGGTCACCGGCTGGATGGTTGGCCGAATCGCGACCTCAATCCCGGGGCGATCATCGCGCTCTCTCCCGCGCTCACCCCCGCGCAGCGGGCGGTCTACAACTCGTGGGGCGCAGGAAAGTACGACGCACGCTACAACTTTGACGGGAAAAACAATCCCACCGTCATTCCGCCGGCCTACGGGCTGCGCGGCATTCACCGCATCACCTTCACGGGTGATGGCGACGAGATCCGCTACTGGAACCGGTACGTGGCGGTGACGCAGATGCACGGCCGCGGCAATTTCACCGAACCGCGACTGGGGATCGACGTCAAGAATCCCCCGCCGAATCTGGTGGAGCCCAAGCTTGCGGCGTTGCAGGCGTACCAACTGAGCCTGCAGGCGCCGGCGGCGCCCGCCGGGTCGTTCAACACAGCCGCAGCCGCGCGCGGCAAGGCCGTGTTCGATGGGCAGGGCACGTGCTCGACGTGCCACTCGGGCAACGCGTTCACCGACGCGAACGCGCGGCTGCACGCTCCGTCGGAAGGCGTTGCCGATCCCACGTACGCGATGCGTACAGCCACGAAGATGTGGCGCACGTCTCCGCTGCGCGGCGTGTGGCAGCATCCACCGTACTTCCACGATGGAAGCGCCGCCACCTTGGCCGACGTGGTCGAGCGCTACAATTCCAAGAACGGACTCAAGCTCACCGCGCAGCAGAAAGCCGATCTGGTGGCGTATCTGAAGTCACTGTAGGGCGGCGGAGGAGGGCGGAAGCGCGACGAGTCACCCCCCCGCCCCCCGCCGTGGGACCCGCGAGCACCACGGACGTCTCGATCTGACGCTCGGAAATGGTCCAGTAGGTGCGAAGAAGCGCTCTCGCCTGTTCGGGCGACGCCAGGGCGAAGCCGTGCCGCTCGTAGAAGCGAATGGCCCACGAGGCATCGGCCCACGTGCCTACGAGCATCCGCTGCGTGGTGAGTGCCTTGAGATGCCTCAGCAACGCGCTTCCCACGCCCCGGTGCTGGCAAGAAGGGTCCACGTACGCATGGCGAATGAGGTGCACGTCCTGAACGGACTGAATCCCCATCACGCCCACCAGCACGCCATCCGCCTGGTAGCCCCAGAAGTTCACGCCGGCGCCAATCTCCGCGTCCAGCTCCTCCGCCGCGAAGTAGGGCTCGTGCCAGCAGTCGGGCGGGATGACGCCGGCATATGCCTGGGCGGCGGCGTTGATGATGGCTAGGATGGCCGCGTGCTCGTTTCGCCGGCACGACCGGATGATGTCCATGGCTTTGAGCTCCGTTCGCTGGGCTCGCGAACGATATCCAAGACATCCGGCGTCGTCTTGAACGAAATTGCGAATCGGCCCAGTCGCTATGCGATGGCCGCCACGTACCTGCCCGGCGTGACGCCAAGATGGCGCACGAAAACGCGGGTGAGGTGGCTCTGGTCGGCGAAGCCCGCGTTCACGGCGGCCTCGGCGATCGACCGCCCCTCCCGCAACAGGCGGCGAGCAACGCACACCCGGCGCTGCATGAGGTACGCGTGCGGTGTCACACCCAACTCGCGCACGAAGCCACGGATGAGCTGAAAGCGGCTGACACCGGCCGCCGCCGCCAGCTCGGCAAGGCACACGCGTTGCGCGAGCATCGCCTCGACGTGTGCAACGGCCCTGGTGACAGACACCGACCGCGCGCTCGACGGTCCGGCGCGCACGCCATGCCGGCGCAATGCGCGCATGACAATGAGGAGCAGCCCTTCCTCCACGGCGAGCTCGCTGCTCGGTGCCGAGGTCACACGGTGGAACGCCTGGGTGAAGCAAGCGGCGAGGCCGTGGTCACGCACCGCCGGCCGAACGACCTCCACGTCGTACACGCCCTCGGCTTCCGCATAGCGAGCGAGCACGCCCGCATCCACGTACAGCATCCGCCAGCATCGCGCTCCAGCCACTGCCGGCATGCCGTCGTGCATCTCGCCGGGATTCACCATGATCACATCGCCGGCCTGCGCTTCCACGTGTCCTACTCCGCTCCACGAACGGTGCGCGCCCCACGCGATGACGCCGATGCCGAACTGATCGTGCGTGTGCCGGGGGAACGCGCGATCCGACGCGATGGTCCGCGCTTCGATGCCCGGGAGACCGCACCGGTGCTGGGTGACGCGATGAGCGTGGGCGATCGTCTGCTGCATCCAATATTGTGACGTGCGGGATGAAGTGGTCGAGCATCCTGATCTCTTTCGGACACTCCACAATGCGCGGAAGACCGTGGTGCTGCAACAGCGCCCTCGACATCGTCTTGCGCTGCCGTCCCGGAGACCGCAGGATCAATGAAACGCGGACAGCGCTTCGTGCGTTGCCATCAGTCTCGAGCCCCTCCCCCTCCCCGGCCCGGCCGCCGGACGGAGATGGGACCCCCGTACTCCTGGCCTGCTCACGAGGTCCCACGGGCCTGCGGCAGGGGATCGCCGTTTGGTTGCAGCACGATCACTCATCAATTGCGGAGGGTGCCCCATGTCCGACACCAACAAGGCCACCATGACACGCTGGACGGAAGAGGTGTGGAACGCCGGTAATCTTGCGACGCTCCGCCAGATCGCCGCCGAGGACTGCAGCTTTCGCACGAACCAGATCGAGCCGGCCAAGGGCATCGACGGCATCGCGGAAGTCGTGAAAGGTCTGCGCGCGGGCTTCCCGGATGGAAAGTTCACCGTGGAAGAAACATTGGCCGACGGGAACAGCGTGGCGCAGCGGTGGACATTTCGCGGCACGCAGAAGGGCGAGTGGATGGGACAGCCGGCCACGGGCAAGGGCGTGTCGGTGACCGGCACCGGGATCTCGCACTTCAAGGACGGCAAGATCGTGGAGCACCTCACGGACTGGGACGCGCTGGGAATGATGCAGCAGCTAGGCGTGGTCGATAAGTAACCATCGACGGAACGCCAGCTCGCCTCCGCGCCGCATGCGGGGGCGAGCTCGCGCGTTCAGGAGCGAGGCGAGCGCAGCTCGTGCGCCACGATCGCTCAGTGCGGCAACGGTTGCGGTCGGGAACGGATCATCCGGACCACTTCGGGCGCGAGGTCGTTGGGGATGGGAATGGTGAGGTGATACTGGGCGATCTTCCAGGCGCCATCCACCAGCCGTACGACTCCGGTTCCACGGGTTTCGCCGTAGTTGGCGTTATCCAGGATCTCGTCGAACCAGGCCACCGTGCCGGTGGGGTCGAAGGCAATGTGGCGCGTTCCCGCGCGCGGGACGTACGTCCATCCCCGCCCCTGCTGGAACACGGGGTGCGCATAGGCGCGAAACGCATCCACCGTCCACCGCTCCGTGGCGTCGGTGCCAAAGAAGACACCGTCGGGGGCGAACAGGGCGAAATAGGCCTCTTCGTTGGCCACCAATGCGTTGTGGTGCAGCGCGTCGAGCACCGCCGCCACGGCGGCGGTGTCGCGGGGCTCGTCCAACTGGCTCGAGGCTCGGCTCCGTGCGCAACCGGTGACGGCGGCGGCGGCCGCCAGTGCCCAGACCCACGTCCGCCATACGCGTGCTTGGTTGCTCATGGCTTGCCTCGGTGATTGGACGGTTGTTCTTGCGAGCAGACATGAGCATGCGACCGTCTCGTGGCACCGCGCCATGGCCGAAGGCAAAACGAGCTGCCGGAGTCGGGTCAGTGGACCCGGACCAGCACCTTCTCGCCGATGTCCGAGCCGGTCATGGCGTAAACGCGCGACGCATCCGCACCGTAGAGCGTGTCGCCGCTGATCGTGTACTGCATGAGAGCACCTCGCTGCACCAGCGACAGCAGACCGAGCGTGACACCCCGGATGCGATAGGTCCCGCTGTCCGGCGGACTCGGTTGCTCCATGCCCTGCGCCGTGATCTGGAGCGTACGACGCCAGCTACCGTTGGCGTGCAGCGTGAGCATCTCCTTCACGTGCCATTGCGCCTGGCCGCCATCGACTTCCATGACATAGTCTCCGGCCACGCGCTTTCGCGCTTCGGCGGCCTCGTCACGACACGCCGCGAGCGACGTTGCGAGCAACAGCAGGAGCGCGGCCATGGATGCGATGCGCGCGAACCCGGCGCTCCCGTGGGCGAACAGCCATGGTTGCGCTACCGGGCGCACGCGTGGTGAGAGGATGGTCATGGTTGGGCCAGGTGGGTGAGGATACGGGAGCCGGACAGCGCGCCATCGGCGTCGAGCGGCACAACGAACGTGCGCGTCGCGGCGCCCCAATCGTGCTGCTCCAGCGTCGAAATCTCGATGCCTTCTTTGCGCCGCGCCGTGAGGACGAGCGTACCCGTCACCGCGTCGTCCGCGCCGGTGGGCTGCAGCGAGAACGCAAGCGGCACGCGGGCCACGGCGCGCGGCGGGTCGCCAGCCACCACGCCTTCCCACTCGATCGTTCCTGTCCACGCATCCGTCGCATGGACGGCCGTGAATCGGACGCGCACGCGTCCAGCGCCACCGGTGACGTCCGGTGGCTCGATCGTCAGCCTGGTGATCTCACTCGCCATCGCCTCATCGTCGACCGCAATGCGGTGTGCTTCGGCCACGGTACCGTTGGGCCCACGCTGCATGAACAGTATCGCGGCCGGCGCACGACAGTACGCGTAGGGATCGCGATCGCGGAGGCGTTGCTGGGCCATGTCGGCACGCGTCGGGAACCAGATGGCGTACACGCTCACGTCGTCCACCGCATCCCGTGGTCCCAGTCGCATGCGCATGTTGCCACCCGTGGAGCCGGCCATCCACAGCTCGCTCCCAGTGACGAGCCGTGCTCCCGGATAGGCCATGGGAATAGCCTGTCTCACGTCCGCGACGATCGCCGAATCCATCCAGCGGGGGATCGTACCTTCCTGGAGCACGATGTCCGGCACCCCCTCGCAGAGCGGTGCCACGTCCGGTGCGGCCCTCGGCGCGGGTGTTTCGAGGGCAGGATCGGTAGGCCGGCCCAACATCTGGCTCGCGAGTGCGTTCTCCAGCTCCTGGTTGAACTGCGCGCCATCGCGCCGCCCCGTGCCAACTTCGTTCAATGCCAGGACTTCGGCCGCGAGCGGCGCCTGCGTGCGCACCGTGTCGAGCGCCTGCTCGTCTCCCAGCTGCACCATGGCCGGCGTGGTGGCCAAGCGGTCATAGCTCATCGAGGCCGACCAGTGCCCGTCCTTGCTGATCCACCGGGTCGTGGACGCATTCGGCGCATCCGCCCTCGGCTCGTCCTGCACCCCGGCACGAAGGCGATTCCACTCCGCCGCGATGCGGCGACCCTCTTCTCGCATCACCGGCGAGGCGCTGTCGGGGCGAAAGGCAATCCACGCCGCGCGATCGCGCGCGTCAACCAGGACGCGCAATCGTCCATTGATGCCCGTCGCGTGCAGCTCGCACACGCGGGCCGACGGGAGCACTTGGTGGCACGTGAACCGCTGCTTCGCCTCGCGGAGTGCTTGCGAATCCAGTGCCGCGAAGCTCATCCCGGCGCGGAAGTCCCATAGCGCGAAGGGCGCCGGGCGTGGACGGCGGACGTGGCGGTACGTCATCCAGCCTCCGGCGAGGAGCGCCAGAGCAGCGATCATCCAAACCGCCAGGCGGAGACTTGAGGATCGGGGCATACGAAGGAGACGCGCCAGCGACATCTCGGTAACCTTGGGGTAGCGGGGCGGGGGTCACCTCCCGCCCGCCAGCGCCGGTTGGCGGAGACGGGCGGCACCGTTGGCAGCGAACGTCGGCTACTCCGGCGGGCTCGGATGATCCGGGCTCGCCGTACTCCCGACGCGTGTCCTCTCGCTCCAGCGTGGGCGCCTGGAAGATCAGCGACGCAAAGGAGAAGTCGAAGCCCCGATCCCGATAATTGGCATCGCTCTTTGCGGAATCCCACGAGAACCGCATGGGAGAATAGACAACCCTATATACATTGTGTCAGCCTGAGGCGGCGGCACATCCAGGCGCCATGCTACCCGAATACCCGCCATCCGTTGCGCGCGTACGGATGGAATCGTATACTCGTACGTACAACTGGAGAGGCTCACAATGCCATCCGCCAAGGATGCCGCGCGCCGGCGTCAACCCGGTCGCCGCGGGAAGGTTCGCAAAGAGTTCTGGCTCGACCCCAAGGCCCTGCGCCGGGCCCAGTCGCTCCTCGGTGCCGAGACAGAGCGGGAAACGGTGGAACTGGCGCTCGATCTGGTGGCCTTCCGCGCGGAGGTCGGAGTGGGACTCCGCACGCTGGCGGGCCTCGAGCTCGACCCACGGGACTGAGTGGACAAGTACGTCCTGGACACCAACTGCTACATCGACGCGAGCCGCGACGCCGAAAGCTGGAACGCGATGGTGCGATTCACGGCTTGGGCCGCGCCCGGTCTGTTCCTGAGCACCGTCGTGGCCGCCGAACTCCGCGCCGGGGTGCGCGCGGCGCCCGATCGGCGGAAGATGGAACGCACGCTCCTCCACCCGTTCGTGCGGCGCGGCCGCGTGGTGACGCCGAGCGCCGCGGCATGGGACGCCCTGGGCCTCACGCTGGCGACGCTCCGCGCGCGCGAGGGACTTCAACTGGCGCAAGTGTCACGCGGGTTTGCCTTCGACGTCCTGCTCGCCTACTCATGTCGCGAGCACGGGATGGTTCTGGTGACACGCAATGCACGGGACATGGCTCGCATTCGCCGCGTGTTCGCCTTTGAGCACGTGGCGCCGTACCCGGAGAAGGCGTGATAAGTGACCTGCATCCGTTCCGAGGCCACTCGTTCCGACAGTCCGGGGGTGAAGGGCGCCTCGCAGTTGCTTGTCAGTGCGGATCCAGGCGTTGCTCCGTGGCCGTCCTCGTTCGGCGGGCGTGCAGCCACACGCCACCGCCTACGACGAGCCCCAGGATCACGAGTCCCATAGCATCGTCCGCTTGGTAAGAATAATCGTGCAGGGAAATAGAGCAGGAGGCAGGCTGCGTTCCCAGCACCCGTGCTCTGTCACGGCTTTCCTCCAATGCGGACGATCGCGTCCGCTCTGCGGTGACCAATCTGCGTCGTTAGCGCGACGTGCGCACCGGGGCGACCCCACACACGCACGCCCGTGGTGTCGTCCCATCCGTCCACCTCAATGTCCGAATCAGGGTTGATCACGCCCATGAGCGGAACGCGGACAACAGCGTGCCCCGCTGCGTCGCGACCAACCGCAGTCAACCGCAGCGTGTCGCCCGGAGGCACAACGCGCGTGGCAGGCTCCCACGCCAGCGACGCGATTGCCGGGAGCACGCGAATTCTGCGCGTGGCGCGCTCGCGCCCACGCTCGACCGTGAGCTGTGCGTGTCCCGGATGCATGGCCAGGACGGTCCCCTGCTGATTCACGGTAGCAACGAGGGAATCGGACGAGTTCCACTGCCACGGGGGCTGGGCCGCCGCTGAACTGTCTTGGCACACGCCGGAATCACCTTTCCCAAGACATACGGACGGAATCGCGCGAACCGTATCCCCAACTGCCATGTACGCGATGTCGTGGTGTACGGCGACATTCAAGCTCAACTCCACCTCGCGCCACGTACCACGGCGCAAGGGGGAGCTCGTCGCGGCAAGCGTGTCGGCCCCACCCCGCGGGCGGTGTTCGGGATGGCCTCCACACGCCGAGCCGAGGAGAAGAATCGCGGCTGTGGCTGCGGTGCCGCGGTTCATCCGGAGGGCGCGTCAGACGCCAAGTCTACCGGCGGCATCCCGCTACGCCAACCCGCCCCCCACGAACCCTGCGTTGGCACGTCCTGGCCGCTCCCGCTTGACGGCACCGCAATGGTATATATCTTACGATATATACCAGGAGTCCACCATGCCTCGCCGCACTCCCACATCCCGCAGGAGCGTCCGCCGCGGACGACGGCGCACACGCGCTCATCACGCCGACGCGCCCATTGCTGAAGCCAAGCTGTTCATGAACGGCCGCAGCCAGGCCGTTCGACTCCCTGCCGAGTACCGGTTCGAAGGTGAGAGCGTATACGTGAAACGCTGGCGGAACGCGGTCATCCTCTTGCCCAAGGAAGATCCCTGGCGTCCTCTTCTGGAGAGCCTGGGACATTTCTCGGAGGACTTCCTGCGCGAGCGCGACCAACCCGAGCAGTACGACGTGCGGCGCGGGCTCTGAGGCGGCGTGGCTGCTGCATACCTGCTGGACACGAACATCTGCATCGACCTCATTCGAGGCAGATCCCCCAGCGCTGCGCGCCGCCTAGTGGCGCAGGCGATCGAGGACGTTGCGATCTCGTCGTTAACCGTGGCCGAATTGGAGTACGGTGTGGCGAAGAGTCGGTTTGGGGCGATGGATCGCGAGCGGTTAGACCAGTTTCTCACGCCCCTTCAGATACTCGCCTTCGACAATGCGGCCGCCCTCGCGTACGGCCGCATCCGGGCCGATCTGGAAAAACGCGGGGCGCTCATCGGGCCGATCGACCTGCTGCTTGCGGCGCAGGCCATGAGCTTGGGCGCCGTGATGGTCACGTGCAATCGTGCGGAGTTCGCGCGGGTGCGGGGACTCGAGGTGGAGGCGTGGGGGTAAGGGGCAACTCGAATAGCTTCCACCTCTCACCGGGCGGCTGCCTCTAGGCAACGCGGAGCGGCTTGATGCGTTGCAAGCGGGACTTGATGGCTTGCTTGGCCTCCCAGAGGTCCACCGCACGCTGGGCATTCAGCCAGAATTCCGCGGAGTTCCCGAACAGGCGAGCCAGCCGCAGCGCCATCTCGGGGCTGACGGCGCGGCGACCACGAAGCAGCTCGTTCACGGACTGCCGAGACACACCGGCGGATTGGGCGAGTGCGGCAACGCTCAGGCCGTAGTCTGGCAGAAAGTCCTCGCGCAACATCTCGCCAGGGTGAATCGGGCGACGCTTCCGTTCGCTGGTATTCGGAATGGACATCGTGACTCCTAGTGGTAGTCGCAGACCTCGACATCGTACGCATCGCCGTCGGCGAACCGAAAACACACACGCCACTGATCGTTGATTGCGATGGCGTGCTGACCGGCGCGGTCGCCCTTCAGCGTGTGGAGCCGGTTCCCCGGCGGCACCTTGAGGTCTCCCAAATTCGTTGCCAGGTCCACGTATTCCAGCTTTCGCACAGCGCGCTCGGCGACGTCGCTCGGAAAGCGCTTCGCCGATCCGGTCAGGAACAGATCCCGAGTCCGACGGTCCGCGAAGGTCTTGATCATTTATTTGAATGTATCGCGTCACGTGACGCGTGTCAATTTCGGGTTCCTCGTGTACCGTCCACGCTGCACGGTTCCGGTTTCGCGGCCGGGGTCTTCGCTCATGGACGACACATCGTGGCCCATCGCCCGGAGGGCAAAGACGCTGGGCAACGGCACGTTCTCGTCCGCGAGGAGCCGCACCAGCCCTACGCCACGCCCCGTCGGAGGAGGTGCAGCGCCTCGTCATGCGTGACCTCGGCGGCGTAGGCAAAGACGGCCCGGAGCGCTTCGGTGGTCAGTTGCGGGTAGCTGGCCAGGAGTTGCTCCGTGGTCCAGCCGGTGCCTAGCAGTCCCAGCAGGAAGTCCGCCGTCAGTCGCGTGCCGCGGACCACGGGTTTGCCGACGGCCACGTCGGGATCGGATACGATGAAGTCCTGCCAGGCCATGGATTCCTCCCACGGGAAGGTCGGATCGAATATACATCGGTTTGGGCTGGCCACCGCATGGTTCGATTGCGGGCCACGCGCCAAGCGCATCTACAAACCGCACGCGGCTCGCCACAGCGCGGCGGCGATCGCGTGCCGCGCCTCGACCGGGTGCAGCGTGACGGGCCCAGCGCGCTGTTCCAGCTCGCGCAGGTAGCCCTGGACCTCGGTCTCGCGCGCATCGGCAGCGGAGATGGCGGCCAGGACGATCGCCTGCTCTCCGTAGAAACGCGGGTCGCCGCCAAGCGCATCGCGCACGGCGCCGTTGGGATCCCAGTCGCGCTCGAGCAGCTCCGCCAGCCGGGCGACGATGGCCGGATCCTCGGCGGCACGGCGGTAGAAGGTCATGGCAGAGTTCACTACCTCATCATCGCGGCCAACGCCGGGCCAACCGCCGCGAAGCACACGCTCGGGTCCGGCGCGTCGAGCCGCGTCGCTACGACGGAATCGTGGGGATAGTCCACTGCGGCCAGGCCCACTCCCCACGAGTGGCCACGACCGCGGAGTCCTGTCGCGCTTCCCATCGCGGTCACCTCGTAACCTGCATCCACCGACGCATAGAGGTCGAACGACACTCTCGTGCCGGTGCTGTCCAGCCGCCAGCGTGTGCCGCCCACAGCCAACAGCGCGTAGGTTGACGGATCATCCCGCAAGGCGCGCAGAACGTAGCACGCGTTGACTGGCGGATCGTGAAAGTCCTCCAGCGACGACTGCACGGAATCAGGTTGCCCGGTGAGGTCGATCGGCTGCTCCGTGAGGACGAGCACGCCACGCCGCAGGTCGAGCGTCGTGTCCTGAGGAGAACAAACGCCGCGGCAGATGCGGAGGGCGTACGTGCCGGCGAGGTCGGGAGCCGTGAGGTGGACCGAGGGTGGCGCGTCGCGGACCGTGGTGCCGCGGCAGCTGAGAACGGCAGCGGTCACGTAGAAAAGTGCAAGACTGTTGGGGCGCTGCATTGGCGAAGTTCGTGGTGGGAGTCCCATCCTGTTTCTGGGACGCCACCGCAACTCGACCTTGCACGGGGAAGTACCAAAAAAAGGAACTACCTCTACACGGCGAAGCTCCTACCCGACCGCGATCCTCAAGGACGCCGCGTTGTCGCGTCGCGACCGCTCGGCCTTGCGTAGTACTCGCCAGCGATTCCCCATAGGATGGTAGTCAGGCTAGATCGTTGGATCACGGACTTTCGGGATGCGGGTTGTTCCCTCCGGTGCGGTATCCGGCTGTTCGCCTACACCGCTGTCCTGTTGGCACGTCGCTCAATCTCCGCACAGCGCCCCATGATCTCGTCGAACGGCGGAGCTGCCGTTTCGAGCAGACCCGCCACCGTCATCGCGCTGTAGTCGCGTTCGAGTTCCGCGCGAGGCGCGCCTTCCGGAACGAGCCGTAGTCCGCACCGGATGGCGTCTCTGTAATCGATCTTCCCACCTCCTGCCGCTCGCACGGCAAAGAACCAGTTCTTGTGCTCCACCACCCTCGCTGCCAGCTGTCGGTCCGCAAGAGCGCGTGCAGCGATGCCGGCCTCGTCCAGGCGCACCAGATCATACCAGTGCCTGGCAAAGCGTTCGCCGCGCATCCGCTCCTCGAGACAGAAAGCGTGAGCGGCCGTGGCCTTCTCCCAGAACGTTCGCTCGGCAGCCATCACTCGAGGAGATGCAGTCGGGAACGTCAGCGCCGTCAGGTGTGCGGCGGCATCGGATACGACTTGCATTTTCCCTAGCGGTTCGCCAGTCGCGCGCGCACCAAATTCAATCAGAATGTTGCTCGAGACGTACGCACTCGTGCTGGACGCCGCAGAGTCATAGTCCAGGATGAGCCGATCGGCGTCGACGCGTGCTGTTGCCGGGAGTGCTTCCGCATCGATTCTCTCCCGGATCTCCGGGAGGGCCATGCGCTCGACCCATGCTGGTAAGCGCTGCCTCACCTCACGTGTCCATGAACGCTCCTCATTGCGAGTGCGTGGAAGTGGATCTGCGGTAGCGTTACCGATCCTCCCGGACAGGATGCGACGAACATCGTAGGTGATGTCTACATCCTCGGAAAACCGTTCGATCACCCGGTACGCCTTGGAAAGGGAGGTTCCCCCCTTGAAGCAGAGGTCGTCACCGAACGAGCTCTCAAATAGTGCCGCGAGGGCCCACACGACCCACACGTCTTTCTCGAGGAGGTAGTCCGGTCGTCCCGAGGCATCGGCTGCGACCGCCAGCACCTCGGAGCGCTCGGCTAGCGGGAGGGTGAGAAACCGCTCGGCCATGCCCGCCTAGCAAGCCTCCGCCGCTTCCTCACGGAAGGTGTGGCTTACGGTCGCGGCCAGCCACGACGGCATCCGGGCGCGCGCAGAGAGGAGCGCGCGGCGCTCATTGCGGGTGAGCCGTTGCTTGAGAACGGTAGCCGCCCGACGGGCATGCCGCGGCCCTAGCCACGCGAGTGCCCGAGCCGCGTCGCCTGCAGTTTGGCTTGGGAGCTGCAGCTGCCACGCCGGAGCGTGCCGTAGCTCGACAACCTGTTTGCCGAGCCGAAGCTGTCTGCTCCGTCCAGAGGTGAAATAGACACGGCGCACCGGCACCTGGGTGGTAAGGCCCAAGGCGTTCGCCGAGGCAGCGCCACTCGGGACGACCGCCTCTCCCGTAGCGGCAGGCAGGGCCTCGACCACCTTTTCCGGGGTTGGGGCACGGGTGCCGAACCGAGACCGGACAGGGGAGACGTAGAGGCCACGGCCCACCCGGAGGAGCTCCCCGCTACGACAGAGGCGGGAGAGCGCCTGATCGACGGCCTCCCTGGATCCGAAGTGCAACAGTCCTCTGGCGGAAAGAATCGCGCCTTCCGGCAATTCGTTGGCGTAATTGAGGATCGACGTGGAGACGGTCGTCATGGGAATCGCGCGTTGGGGGTTGTCAGGAAATATATGCTGCTTTCTGACAGCACGCAAGCACCGTCTGACAGGATCAGCGCGGGGCGCGCATACACGTGGCGCGGTACGTAACACCCTGTAAGGAAACCACATTGCATGGCGTGCTAGCAAGCCGCTATCGCGCTGCTTCGTAAGGACTTGCCACTGCTATCATATGACGCTATCATATGGGCCCGTGGCCAAGCCAGATGAGACGTTACGCGCGATCTTCGCTCAGCCGACACGCACCAATATCTCGTGGCGGGAGATCGAGTCCGCCCTGAAGCACTTCGGGGCGGAGATAACGCAAGGGCGTGGTTCTCGGATCCGCGTCGCGTTCGGGAGAGGGCCAAACGCCGTCCGCGCGGTGTTGCATCGGCCGCACGCACGGCGCGAAGCACACGCGCCGCTCTTGCGTTCGGTACGCTGACTTCTCCCAAGAGGCGGGAGTTGAGCCGCGATCGGACTGATCGCGACGGAGGTTGATATGGAGTACAAAGGATATTCCGCGAAGGTGATATTCGACAGCGACGCCGGCGTGCTGTCCGGCGAAGTGGAGGGACTCCGCGACGTCGTCACGTTCGAGGCGACGAACGTCGGGAGTCTCGAAGCCGCATTCCGGGACTCGGTGGACGACTACCTGGCCATGTGCGCGGAGCGCGGGGAGGAACCCGATAAGCCGTACTCGGGAAAGATCCTGGTGCGCGCCGAGCCCGCGCTTCATCGAGACCTCGTACAGGCGGCGGCCAGGGAAGGGATCAGTCTGAACGCGGCAGCGGCGGACGCGCTTCGCTCGTGGATCGCGCAGCGGCACGTGGCTGAGGCGGCGGCGCAATACCAGCCTTCCGAAAACGCGGGCCCGGACAAGCGGCTACCCGCGGAGCCGGTCCCACCCGACCCGAATTCAGCGATCGTGGTCGGCACGGGAGGAGTCGAAGAACGCCCAGATAATTCGTCGACGGCGCCGCGGATCGACACGCCGTCAAGCAGCGACACATCCGCGAAGACGAAGTCGAGGGGAGCGCATGGGAAGCGTGGTAAGGCCGAGCTCGCTCCACGCAATTCTACCGATCGCGGCGCAGCCGAGCGTCAGAGGCCTTTAAAGGAAGCGAGCTTTGGCACAGAAGGAGAACGTCGACATCACCGTCGTCGCCGGTAGAAGGTCGCGGTCGAGTCCACTACCTCATCATCGCGGCCAACGCCGGTGACTCCGAGAAGGGTTCGCCGACGACATCGGCTGTGGATGCAAAGGCCACCAGGGACACAGCGACGGCGCACACGATATCGCCAACTCGCATGGAAGATGGACGCGGCCGGGCGCGCGGGTCACACAGGGGCGTCGGACTGGCCGGCGTTGATCCGGGAGATCGGGATAGCCAGCGTCGGCATCCGTTTGTGACACTGTTCCGGCCGCTCCCCGCGCAGCGGGAGATCGTCTCGGCGTCTGTGGCCAAGGGCTCTACATACGGCTTCGCCTAACCGGTAGCCTGTCTACGCCCCAACGACAACTTGGACGAGGTCAATCAACGCGAAGACCAACCATGCGAGGATAGCACCAGCCGCGAAGGCGGCGGCGCTCAGTGTCGCCGTTGCCAATCCGTATGAGGATTCTGGCCTACGAAGTCTGTGGCGAAGGACGAGCGTGGCCGCTGCAAAGGCAGCGCCCCACAGCGGCAACGGATAGAGAATCTCCCGCACCGGCAGGTAGGGAGCCGCCACAACTCCGGCGGCGACCTGCGCCTGGTGCACGCGGAACGCCACTACGCCGGTGAGCACAAGAGTGCCCGTCATCCACGCCAGCGTGAGTCCGGCGGCGCCCCAGCGCCGGCCGACAAACCAGGCGGTGGCGGAGTAAGCGACACAGACCGCGACGGCTACGAGCACGGCAACGTACAGGACCCCCGGCACCCCAATCCGGACCATGTGCGAATCTCCTCTATTGCGCCAAGTACAGGACGATGGCGGTACCCTCGGCGGCACGGCGGTAGAAGGTCACGCCGGGCAGGGCCGCCGACTCGGCGCGTTGCGCATCGTGGTCCCGGGAACGCACGTCAATCGCGCTTCCGGTACACGTACGCCAGACGCAGTGCCGCAGCGAAGAACCCGGCGGCGCCCCAGAGGAGTGGTTCCGTAAGCCACGCACTGGGACGGACGACAGACCCGAGAAGAGCTCCCGCGATCGTACCCACCGTCGTCTGCCCAAACAGCTTTCCGAGCGGTACCCGACGAAGAAACCCGAAGAACGCGATCGGACCGAGGACGGCGCCGCAGATAGCACCGACATTTGCGGCGAGAGTCAACATCTCCGCGCCGCCAAAGTCGTCGACAAAGCCCCCCGCCGCGACCACGACGGTGTAGGTGAGCACTCCTGCCACCGCGCCCGCGGCGGTGCACGCGAGCACGACGCCCAGCCCGACCTTTGCGAGCCGGGCGAGCCTGGTTGGTGAATGTGTGGGAAGGGACGTCATCGCTCTCACGTTGAGCTCACGCAGAAAGCGCGTCCCCGTGGAGTCGCGGCAACCAGGCTGAAAGTGGATACACAGATGCTCCTCGGTACAGAGCGTAACTCCGCGCGGCGTCGATAGGTCACCGGAGCCGCCAGCACGCTTGCGGCGGCGCTCTCCTCACTGCCCTCAGTCCCCGACGAGATACCAATGCGGCACCACGCGATATCCGGTGTGTCATGTGCGGGCGTGGAACGGCGGCCACCAGGCAGAGTCATCGGCGTAGTACGCGAGCGCTTCGTGATGCACGGGAGGAAACACGCGATTGATCCAGAATTCGACGCCCCGGTGCCCGGTGGAGTCCCGCCACCCCACCACCAGGTAGCAACAGGAGCGCAGATCAGGCGGCAGGGAATCGGGCGACATGCGGCCGAGTGGGATAGCACCGGACCGGAAACCCTGCACCACGTGCTCGTATGCCGGAAGGACACGTACGAGCTCGCGATCGCGTTCGTACTGGCCCAGCGCGCCCGCTGGATCCTGGAGCACGAAGGTGCTGAGGAGGATGGCAAGCGGTACAAGAGCGCGCCAGCGACTGCGATGCCAGCGCGACACAGCGTAGGCGGCAACGACGAGGAGGAACGGCAAGCGGACAAGCCAAAGGAGTATGACGGCGATGTACACCTGCGGATCCCGCTGGTACTCCCAGTGTCCCGCCTCAGTTGAAATGTGACTCCTACCTGCCCCACACTATGCAGGGGGCCCACGGAGGAGTCGATGAGTCGAGAGAACGCAAGCAACGGAACACGGCGACAGTTCACGCCGGAGGAGAAAGCCACCATTCTCCGGCGGCATCTCGCCGAGCAGGTCCCGGTCTCGGACCTCTGCGATGAGTACCACATTCAGCCGACGCTCTTCTACCTCTGGCAGCGCCAGGCCTTTGCGCATCTGAGCGCGGCGCTCCAGGACGGGCGCACGCGCCGGGGGCAGGGGCAGGCGGCCGCGGCCGCTCGTGCTCGTCTCGCGGCCCTCGAAGCCAAGCTGGCGAAGAAGGATGCCATCATCGCCGAGGTCTCCGAGGAGTACCTCGCCTTGAAAAAAAAGCTTGGGGCGAGCTGAGGGCGCGATGGGTCCCGCCCGATCTCCGCGACACGGTGGTCGACTTCGTCCGGGCGTTCAGCGCGCGCACCGAGCTCTCGACGCGCTGGGTGCTGGCGCGCTTGGCGCTCGCTCCGGCGCAGTTCTATCGCTGGGCCGAGCGCTACGGCCGGGTGAACGCGCACAATGGGCAGATCCCGCGCGACCACTGGCTCCTGCCCGCGGAACGCCAGGCGATTCTCGCCTACCACGAGACGCATGCGCCGGAGGGCTATCGCCGGATGACGTTTCTGATGCTCGATGCCGACGTCGTGGCGGTGAGCCCGGCGACGGTCTACCGCGTGCTCCAGGCGGCCGGCCTGCTGGATCGCTGGAACGGCAAGCCGTCGCTGAAGGGGACGGGCTTTGTGCAGCCGCTCGCCGCGCACGAGCACTGGCACATCGACCTCAGCTACGTAAACGTGGCCGGGACGTTCTACTACCTCTGCGCGATTCTCGACGGCTACAGCCGGTTCCTCATCCACTGGGAGCTGCGCGAGCGCATGACAACCGCCGACGTCGAAACGGTGCTCCAGCGGGCGCGCGAGCAGTATCCCGATGCCCGGCCGCGCATCATCTCGGACAACGGCCCGCCGTTCATCGCGCGCGACTTCAAGGCGTTCATTCGCCTAGCGGGCATGACGCACGTCCGCACGGCGCCGTATTACCCGCAGTCGAACGGGAAGCTCGAGCGCTGGCACCAGACGCTCAAGGGCACCACGCTTCGGCCGAAGGCCCCGCGCTCGCTCGACGAAGCGCGGCGCCTGGTGGCAACCTTCGTCGCGTACTACAATCACGAGCGGTTGCACAGCGCGATCGGCTTTCTCACGCCGGCGGATATGCTCGCCGGACGGGCCGAGACGATCTGGGCAGCTCGGGATCAGAAGCTCGCCGCGGCGCGCGCGCGTCGGCGGGCGCAGTGGAAGAGTATGCGCATCACCTCAACCCAGCGCCAGGCAGTGCTCGCCGGAGTGCACTAAACCACCACCCCACGAGTCACATTCCCGCTGAACCGGGACACCAGAGGAAGTTGATGCTGACGTACGTGAGGGCGGCGACGAGGCTGAATCCCTCGAAGAGTCGGCCCGTCAAGTTGTGAGATCGCATGGCACGCCAAAGATGCAACCGCCCTGCGCGAGCGCGGCCGGGGTCGCAGGATCCGAGACCACCTCCGGGAACGCTCCTCACCGGGCGCTCAGAAGCTCGTCCAAACGCTCGCCAATGAAACGCCAGTAGTCTGGTATTCGATCCACCGTGCCAGCTGCACGCGCTTGGGCGCTCCAACTATGGTGGAGCGTATAAGATCGTTTCTCCGCGGCGTGGGGCACTTACCTCGCGCTCGGCCAGCCACGGAAGGCAGGTGACTCGAGGAGGGGCGAGCCTAGGGTCGATATGCGAACGAGCGCAGGATACTCGGGCAATAGCGCCACATACTGCTCCCCATTGCAGACGCTGATTGGAGGCTGCCCTGCCCGGAGCGAGAGTGACCGATCGCTCGGGCTTAGCCTCTGAACAGGATGGCGATGGGCGCTCCAGCCCCAGTCAACTCCCGGCGTTCGGCTCGTCCCTACCTCCAACTCGGCTCGCGGTACGCACTCAGCGCTGGTATCGGGATCATGAACCCGTCGGAGACGCGAATCAGTGTTGGCCGCGCATCGGCTCGTGCAATGATCCACGTCCCATCTGGGGACCAAGCGAACCCGGGCTCGACCGACGTGGCTGTGAGTAGCACGCGGTCGCCACCGCCGTCCGTGTGGACGAGATGGAGCGTGGCACCGTCCGGGGCAAGATACGCGAGCACGTCGCCGCCAGGTCCCCATCGAACACTCGTCGCCTGGATAGATGTGGCCGAGAGAGCTCCCGTTGTCAGATCAAGAAAGTGAATCCGGTGTCCCGTCGCCCGGTTGGAGACGAACGCGAGCTGGCTTCCATCCGGCGACGGTGATGGCCAGTCATCAACGAGTTCGAAATCCCCGTTGTATCCTGTGAGTGAATCCAAAGCTGTGCCGTCTGGATGAACTCGGAAGAGTATGACGTGGCTCAGGTTCGACGGGTGGGCAGAGAAATAGATCCACGCGCCGTCAGGCGAATACACTGGTGCGTGGTCAAACGTGGTGCCGCTCGGGACGATGTTGTGCGCGATAGCGGGAAGGTTCGCGACGTGAATGCGATCGTCTGGATACTGCCCGACGAAAGCAATCTGTGCCCCATCCGGTGACCAGGTCGGTGTCCAGTCCCCGAACACGCCGCCGAATCCCGGGTTGTACACTTCAGTCACAGCGCTCCCGTCAAGCCTCATGGATGCAACCGCGATGTTGTACTGCCCGTCCCACCGCACCGCCGTGATGGTCCCACTGGGAACTACCGACAGGGCAGCGTGGGCCACTACGTTCCCGGCCTGCGCCGTAAGCGTTGCACGACCTAATGTCTCGGCAGTGACGACACCCGTTGGAGATACCGAAGCAGCAGAATCATCTACGCTGTAGGCAGGTAACGCGCCCAACGAATTTTTGGCACGATCCAGGACAATTGTCCGCAACGTGTCTGCTGCCCCGACGTAGAGCACGGTGTCAGTTGGGGACAGCGTGATCGAGGCCGGGTTCCCCGGGAGGATGGAGTAGTGCGCAGACACTGTGACGCCGATTGTGGTCACGTCCAAGTCGGCTGAACCCGGGCGCGTCAAGAACGTGATGCTGACGCGCGCGCGACCCAGACTGTCTGTTGAGATATCTTCTGTCGCGGATGGGAAGATACGATCGGGCGATGCCGTCAAGAACATTGGAAAGCTGGGTGTCGCGCCGCCATCCACAGGTCGCACGGCGAAGTGAATCAGCCGATTGGCAATTGGCCGTCCGGTGCTGTCCGCTAGCTGTGCCACCACCGGGGAGATCGTTGCACCGATGGTATCCGTTCCGCTGGCTCCCTCTACAATGCGAAGTCCGGCCGCGAGCTTTGGCCCGGTAGGAGGTTGCGGCCCCGTACCGTCAGATCCGCACGCCTGTGCAGCCGATATTGTGCACCCGATCGCCGCCGTGGCGAGCACGTTTCGCAGTCGCATTCTCTTGCTCCGGAGCTCAACGCGAGGATTGGACCGACAAGTCTCGCTTCCGATAAGGCATGCCCACGTAAGCCCGCGCTTCGCTGTAGGCTGATACGAAATCGAGCACGCGTGGACAGCACTGTTGCTCTTGGGGCACTTAGGGGCGCCACTGGCCCCGTAACCCCGCAACGGCCCAGCAGTGGAGCCGCCAATATTCACCTGGACGCGGATTCGGACAAGCCGTACCGCTGCGGTACATGGGAACTGGACTTGCCCCGGTTTCGTGGACACTGGTTTATGCGGCTTGGAGCCGCGCTTTGTACACCACAGGACTGACGCAGCCCAAGCTCGAGTGCCGCCGTGCGCGATTATGCCATCTCTCAATGAAGGCGAACAGCGCCCGCCGTGCCGCCGCCCGCGTCGGGAAGACGAGCCCAGCCAGGAGTTCGTGTTCGAGCGTGGCGAAGAAACTCTCGACCACCGCGTTGTCCCAGCGGTCGCCCTTCCGGCTCATGCTCGCCTCCATGCCGTGCGCCGCGAGCACGCGCCGGTAGGCCGCGCACGCGTACTGCCCAGATTCAAACGGTCGTCGCAACAGTTTCTGTCTGCAGCGAACGTAGCAGTTCGTCCAGCGCTTCGGCGGGGGTTCGCCACCCCAGCGTCTTCCGGGGCCGCGTGTTGAGCGCAAGCGCCACAGCCGCCAGGTCCGTGGCGCTGTGCGCGCTCAGGTCCGTGCCCTTTGGGAAGTATTGCCGGAGCAACCCGTTGGTGTTCTCGTTCGTACCGCGTTGCCAGGGGCTCTACAGATCTCAGAAGTAGATCTGGATCCGGGTATCGATCCGGAGCCGTGCATGCTGCGCCATCTCCGTGCCCTGATCCCGCGTGAGCGACTGTCGCAGCTGCTCGGGCAACGCCGAGATCGCGTGTGCGATGGCGTCGCGCATCGCGTCGACCGCTTCACGCACGGCACGGGCGCTTGACTCCGCCGCCGCGCGCGTCGCTGATGCCATCTGCCAAGTCTGCCAGACATAGACGACCAGCACGACCAGCGTGAGAATCTGGGCGACGAACAGGATCCAGTCATCCCAGTACACAGCCTGAGGGTTGGGCAATTGCATTTCGGTCGAGGTTATGCCCCTCCCCCTCCCGCCCCCCCGTACGTCAGCCCGAACACCGTGTCCATCATCCATCGCCGGAACGACTCGTTGTCCATGAACTGCTTGAACAGCTCCGTGTCATCCTTCAGCACGGCCGTCATCACGCGCACGAGGGCCTTGTCGTGTTCGATGCGGGCGTTTTGCTTGTCCGAGTTCTGGCGCGCGTTCTGGTAGGCCTGGTCAGCGGCGACTCGCTGCGGGATGTCTTGGGTGATCAGCTTGTGCACGCGATCAGTGTCGGACCAGGAGATGTTGCCGAACTGGTCGTTGAATGCCTTGAGGATGTTGGAGAGGCGGTCGAGCTCGGGTTCGGGCTTGTGGCCGACGCCGGTGGTCGGCACCGGCTCGATCTCGGCGTCGGCGTCCGGCGGCAAGATATGCACGGCCACCTGCTTCTCTACCCGGTAGCTGTCCATGTCGATCGCCTCGAGGATGCCCTTGGACAGATCTTCCTCGATGGGGGCCGGCAGCTTCGGCACGAGGAAGGTGAGGAAGATCGAGAGCTTCTCCCAGTCGGCGTTGGTGTAGGGCAGGATCGACGACAGAAAACCGTAGGCGCGCAGGAAGGCTTTGGCTTTCCCCTTGAAGTCCACCTGAGCGTCCTCGCCCAGGCGCTCGCGGTAGTCGGCGACGCAGGCGTCGAGAATGGGGTCGAGGCGGTCGCGGTCCGCGCCGCCCAGGTAGAGCGCTACGAAGTCGTCCACCTGCGCCGGTGAATAGATCTGATGGCTGTCCAGGTCCGCCTTCAGGTCGTACAGCTTGTTGGGGTCGGTCTCCTCGGCGAGGATCGTCGTGCGGTAGTAGTCGGCGAACGCGTCCTGGATGGTGTCGACGTCGTTCATGAAATCGAGCACGAACACGTCGTGCTTCTTGGGGTGCGCGCGGTTGAGCCGCGAGAGCGTCTGCACCGCCTTGACGCCTGAGAGCACCTTGTCCACGTACATCGTGTGCAGCAACGGCTCGTCGTAGCCGGTCTGGAACTTGTCGGCGCAGATGAGGAAGCGGTACGGGTCCTCCCGGATCCTGTCGGTGATCTGGCTCGACGGGAATCCGTTGAGCGACGCCTCGCTCACCTTCCTGCCGCCGTACTCGTGCTCGCCCGAGAAGGCGATGATGGCCTTGTAGCGGCTATTGCGCTCGGCCAGATAGTCGCGGATCGCGTGGTAGTACCGGATGGCGCGCTCGATGCCGCTGGTCACCACCATCGCGCGCGCCTCGCCGCCAATCATGTTCCGCGCCAGCACATGCTCGTGAAAGTGGTCGACCATGATCTCGGCCTTGAGGCGGATGGCGTGGTCGTGGCTCTCCACGTAGCGGCGTAGCTTCTTCTGTGCGCGCTTGGTATCGAATTCCGGGTCATCCCCAATCTTCTTTACCAGCTTGTAGTAGCTCTCCACGGGGGTGTACCGCGCGAGCACGTCCAGGATGAAGCCCTCCTGGATGGCCTGCTTCATGGTGTAGCTGTGGAACGGGCGGTGCTTCACCGTGCCGTCCGCTTGCGGCTCCGGCTCGCCGAAGATCTCGAGGGTCTTGTTCTTGGGTGTCGCGGTGAAGGCGAAGTAGCTGGCGTTGGGCAGGAGCTTTTTCGCCTCCATCAGCCGATTGATCTTGTCCTCCAGCGTCTCGTCTTGCTCCTCAGCGCCGTCCACCGACAGCGCCTGCGAGAGTGCCGCCGAGGTGCGCCCACCCTGGCTCGAGTGCGCCTCGTCGATGACGATGGCGAAGCGCCGCCCGCGGTGCTCGCTGCCGATCTCGTCGAGGATGAAGGGGAACTTCTGCACCGTGGAGATGACAATTTTCTTCCCCTCGGCCAGGAACTTCCGCAGGTCCCCCGAGCGCTCCGCATGCCCGACCGTGGCGCCCACCTGGGCGAACTGCTTGATGGTATCCTTGATCTGCTGGTCGAGGATCCTGCGGTCGGTGACGACGAGAATCGAGTCGAAGACGGGGCCGTCGTTCTTGGCGAGCCCGATAAGCTGGTGCGCGAGCCAGGCGATCGAGTTCGACTTGCCGCTCCCGGCCGAGTGCTGGATCAGGTAGCGCCTGCCCGCGCCGCTCGCCCGCGCGTCGGCGAGCAGCCGGCGCACTACGTCGAGCTGGTGGAAGCGAGGCCAGATCTGCACCGACTTCTTACGGCCGGTCTTCTCATCCTTGGTCTCGACCACCTGAGCATAGTTCTCGAGGATGTCGGTGAGGCTCTCGCGGGTGAGGATGCGCTTCCAGAGATAGTCGGTCTTGAGCCCGTTGGGGTTGGGCGGGTTGCCGGCGCCGTCGTTCCACCCCTGGTTGAAGGGTAGGAACCACGAACTCTTGCCCTTAAGCTGCGTGCAGAACTGCACCTGGTCGTCGTCCACCGCGAAGTGCACCACGCACCGTCCGAACTCGAAGAGCTTCTCGCGCGGGTCGCGGTCGCGCTGGTACTGCTCTACGGCATCAGCGACCGTTTGTTTGGTGAGGTTGTTCTTGAGCTCGAACGTGGCGACGGGCAGACCGTTGATGAACAGGCCGACGTCGAGCGCGCGCTGCGTCTCGTCGCGGCTGTAGCGGAGCTGGCGTGTGACGCTGAAGCGATTCCGGGCGTAGCGTTCATCGGCTCTGGGGTTGCCCGGCGAGGGCGTGCCATAGAAGAGATCGAGGTGGTGCGGCCCGTGCTTGATGCCGTGACGCAGAACATCGATGGTGCCGCGCTTGGTTATCTCGCCCTGCAGGCGCGCCAGGAACTTGCGCCGGGTGGGGCCGTCCTGGCCGAGGTCGAGCGCGTCGGCCACCTCCGGCTGCGTCTCGCGCAGGAAGGCCGCGAGCTGGGCGAGGTCCACGCAGTACTCACGGTCGTAGTCCTCGGGCGCACCGCAGATCCAGCCCGCGCCGTAGATAGCCGGGCGCTCGCGGACGGCGTCGGCCTTGGCCGGCCCCGGATCGCAGGCCGCGCCGGTCAGCGCCGTGCAGATCAGCCGCTCGAGGCCGCGCTCGGAGGTGTCGGTGGTCATGCCTCGGCCTCCTCCGGCACGGCGTCGGGGTCGTCAACGCCTGCCTCGTCGGTGTCGCCCTCGGCCTCGATCTCGTCGAGCGGCTCGGGCTCCTCGACCTCGTCCGGCAGCCGCGCCGCTGCCTCGCGCACGTCGAGCTTGCCGGTGACGACGTCGGCGATCAGGCGGGTGCGGTACTCGCGGAGGAGGGAAATCTCGTTCGCAGCATGAGATGATGCGGCCCTGAGTGTGCTGAGCTCATCGTCCAACCAGCACACAATGCCCTCTTGTTCTGCCACGGGAGGTAGCGCGAAGCACATCTGGCGCACTTGCTGGTTGTTGATCTTGAACGTACCAACCGCTGTCCGAGCCGCAGTCTCGACTTGATCCCGACCCGTGGCGCAGGTCAGCAACGCGACCAGGAACTGCGGCAAGCACATCGGCGTCAGGCGGAGGCGCATGAGCAGATCTGGATACACGCGGCCGGGCATGTCGTGCATAACGATCCCAGCCTTCCCGACCAGGCGGACGTTTCCGTTGCCTCGGACAAGGAGCACGTCGCCGCGAAACAAGCGGTACGCACCCTCCAAGGCCGTCTTATCGCCTGAGATGTACTTCTTATCGCCATCTCGGACATCGACTTGCCCATTGCGGATCGCCGATATCGAGAACGACTCGATTGACCCGTTTTCGTCGATCGGCGGGGAAGTGCCGTTCCGCGGTCCGTCGGCGATCACTCGCGCCAACTTCAAGACCTCCCAATGCTCCGGCACATCCCCCAGCCACTCCACGCCAGAGGGCTTCAGCCGGACGTTGGGGTCGAGACCGCGGGTGACGGCGCGGTGGATGATGGCCTGCTTCTGCTCCTCCAGCAGCCTCATCAGCTTCTGCTTGGCGCGGATGTACCTCCGGATCCGCCGGTCCGCGTGGTCGAGGAAGCGGACGATGGCGGCTTGTTCGGGGAGGGGAGGGAGAGGCAATGCACAGTTGGCGTATTTCTCCCCGTTTACGTTCTCAATAGTCGAGGACATGGCCATCACTCGCAGAAAGCCAGCGAATGCTTGAGTCTTGGTGAACAGAAACAGATACGAAGGGACGACATCGGCCCCGGGAACGAAACGGACCAAGTACCCCGCATAGGCACAAGGCCCATGTTGCTTGCGGTCGTATAGGAATGATCTGCCGATGGTTCCGCTAGCGAGAGATAAGAAGGTCGCCGCTATTGAGGACGTATTCACGAATGGCGTCCTCCGGTAGGAAGACACCATGCCCCTTTAGGCGACCCTCATCCGTAATATCCGTCGTGCGAAGAAAGCGGACGCCGGACACCGTGTAGTCGATTGCTGGCACGTTTGCCCCGTATAGTGCTGACCTGGAGCATAAATTCTTCAGCCGCCGCACCTCCCAATGCCCCGGCACCTCCCCCAGCCACGGCACGCCGGAGTCCTTCATTGCGGGATAGGGCTTGAGGCCGTCGATCACACGTCACCTTCCATGATCGACCAGACCCGATGGTAACTGGTCCCACGATCGCCCATCGCTTCGGTCCACTCGTTCACGTCGGACGCGCGGAGTCGACCGCGAACGCGGTGTAGCGGTTCATCCGCTTTCACAGCGAGTACCGTAGCAAGAGCCGGTGCTGCGGTCCTGGGTACGCCGAGCAGCCTTAACGCGACTGCTTCGTCGGTGTTCACGCCGTAGTACACACGCGCCGGCAGGTTCCGGAGACTTCGCTGCTCGTCGGGGGGCAGCTCGTCGAAGCCGCTCCCAAGTGTTAGGGATTGGAGGGCGGATAGCCCCCACGACGCCGTTTGGGTAAGCCGCCCGAACACACTCTGGCAGCAGCGCGTCATAGCAGCCACACGATCGGTGGCTTCTTCGCTGAAGTATTCGGTGGCCATCTCGGTCAGCGGACGCCCCTGCACCCAATCGCAGATGATTCGAGCAAGCTTGTCGCCGTTGGGACTCGTTCCACCCGTCACATCTCCGAGCGGTTCTCGAAGCTCTGGGACTTGCAGTAGCAGCCCCATCATTCGCCGCAGATCATCTCTGCGACCTGCGAATAACTCCGGTGACCAGACGTCGTCCGGCAGGTTCTCCTGACCGATTCTCGCAAGAGTGGCGTTGACCGATTCCCACGAGAATCCCGTAGCATCCACGAGGCGGAGGGGTTTCCCTTTGATGCGCTCGGCGTACGCGTACACGCCTTGCACCAAGGTGTCGGCCCAGCCCTTGTGGCTCTTGCGGAGAGATTGAAACCCGAGTGTGCCGCGCAGCACCTGCTCAACCTGTGCTGCGAACTGCTCATGATTGCCAATCTGACGATAGGTGTGCGCCAGGTACTGGACGAAAGCGGACCAGCCGGGCTCATGCGACAGGAGCTCCAACTGTAGAAGTGCGCCCGTGTTGGCTGCTGCCTTCACCATGGCGACCAGCGTCGAGTTCAGCTCAGCGACCGAATTGTCAATGAACTTCTGGAGTACCTGCTGCTTGGCATCGTCCTGGGCCGCGAGAGCCACGACACCCAGATCACCTTGGTCCACACGACCGGCGCGGCCAGCAATGTTCCAGAAGTCCTGCGGCGGCATATCGATGCGGTAGGGGAACTTCCGCGATCGGTACTGATGGCTGGCGAATACAACCCCCGAGACTGGGAAGTTTACGCCCTGCGCGATGGTCGTTGTGGCGACGAGCACGTCCAGGCGATTGTTCTCCGTCAACCACTCCACGAGGGAACGAGTGTCCTCGGACATGCCTGCGTGGTGCACACCCACGCCATATTCCAGTAAGCCGGCCAGAGGGAAGTCCTCTCCCATCTCGTCGATAAGAAATCGCCGCACGTGGCCGAGATCGTCGCTGGAAAGCTGCGCTTGTTCCCCTCAACCTTGAGGGCGTCTGCGACCCCCCACGTTGCGGCGGGGGTGTCAGCGAGCACAATGACGGTGCCCCGCTTCTGAAGAACTTGGGCTATGGTCGCAGCGATCTTGCCAGGAGAATTCGCTACCGCCGACCACGCCAAGCCAAGGGGACGTCGCTCCCCGATGCGAATATGCTCGGGAACCTCAAGAGTGTTGCGGGTCGTGTGTCGTGTATGAAGAGACAGGGTGAATTCGCCCCTGGCTTCACCACGATCACCCGGGCGATCGCTACCACTCGGTCGTTCGGTGTCCAGTCGACGCCCAAGTCGATGCTCTTGTTGCTATCGGGGGAGAGCCAGCGAGCGATTTCCTCGCCGTTGCGGATGAAGGGCGTCAAGAGCAGGAACTGCGCGTGGCGGCACTCTCGGTTGATCGTCGCAAGAAGTAACTCGAGCTTTAGACCGCGATTTTCGGAGGCAAGGCCATGAGCCTCGTCTACGACGACCAGCGTGAGGGGGCGGCCGACCTTCTCTTCCCATCCCCCTCGGAGCATCAGGTCGAGCTTCTCAGGAGTGGTCACGAGGACCCGGAACTGCTGGGATCGGTCGGCCTCTTTGAGCATCCCGGCCTCGGTGCCATCTACTTCCAGCGCCGGGCTAACCTTCTCCACAATGATTCCGAGGTGGGCGAAGTCTCGGCGCAAGCGTACCGCGAGCTGATTTACGAGGGCCCGCGTGGGAGCCAGGTAAGCAACCCAGCCGTTCTCTTGGTCGAACTGGTTCAGCGCCTGGAGGATTCGAAACTCCGCGATGAAGGTCTTGCCGCTCGAAGTCGGCAAGCTCACCACGACGGATCGATGACCTGAACCAAGCAAACCCTCTTCTCGAAGTGTCCGCCTCTGGGGCGGAAGCATCTCGAAGATTGGTCGCCTTCGATCGCGGGCAGTTAATGACTCAACAAATCGGGTGACCCTGCTGTTCACCCCGCGAGTGACTGTCCAGATGCTGTTGTCGACCATCACCCTCGCCGCCCGAGCGAGAAGCCGGGAGATTGTCTCACACTCGATTAGTTGCCCGCGCGCCGAAGCCCCAATCGCTCGGTCAAACTGCGCCTCGAGCTGCTCGCGGACGTCGAAGCGGCTATCGAACGGATCCCTGGCCGAGGTAGGCGCCCAAGATCTCCGCGGCCTTCGCCAAATGGTAGTGAGCCATGAGCTCCCATGCCGGCCGCACGTCCTTGCGGGCTTCAGCTTCTTTCAGGAACCCCGGCTCGACTTCTCGCTGGGCCTGACGAATGGCGACGATTCGTTCCTGGACAGCATCGAGATCGTCCCAACCCTTCTTTCTCAGGAGACGCAGCCAAACATCCAAGACGGAAGACCAGACCCGGACCCCCCAGTCGGGCGACTCGAGCGGGAGGGCTGGAAGTTCACGCTCCGTGACTATGCGACGAAAATCGGCTGAGCGATCACCAACTACCGCAATGCAGCCCAGCCGCACGAGCCACTGCGCTGCGGGCAGCCGGTTCCTCAGGCCATGCCAGCGTTCTGGCGATCTGAAACGTCTCAGCAGCTACAGCGCGAAGCTCGGCCGCGCGTTCCTCATCCTCTAGGGCATCGAATAGCTGGAGCTCAAGTGCGTTTGTGACGAACTGCAGTTCCCGGTCGTCGGTCTCATCAGCCGGTGATCCCAGAGCGTTCATGAGCCTGCGGCGACTTGCCTCTGTTGATGTGAGCCGAAGTCGCTCTTCGCCAAGCGCCGTTCGAAGCCAGCCTCCTGCCGTCATGGTGTACCCTCATGGAGCAAGGCCGGCCAATGCTTGATCGGGATAGGAAGGTACCAAGCGCTGATCTCAATACGTGTCGGGCTGCCAAGACTCGCGGCAAGGAACTTGGCCCGGGCAGTGACGTCCAGTTCATTGGGCTTCGTATCGCGAAGAAGAATCCCGACGAGAAGGATTTCTTTTCCAAGCGACCGGACATAGCGCTCAACCGCCGCCCGATACAGCCACCGGTGGTCGGGCGATACGCATCGAGCCCGAAGCCACTTCAGCAATGAATGCTGGATGTCGAGACGAGTTGCTTCCTCCTTCAGTTGCCACGCCATACCCCCGCTTCCATTCATGACGTTGGGAGGGGTGCTCTGGTCGGACGAGGTCTTCACCTCGCCGAAAAGCAGAAGAACAGCGTCATCCTCTTTGTAGAACCCGACCAGATCAGCCCCTGGGAGGCTGGCTCTTGGTGTACGGCGATCGCGCACGAGGTTCCACGGCCAGCAGATCTCGCGGTCTCGTCGTCTGCGAGCGCACATTCGGCAAGCGCCTCTCCGATTGCCCACGACTCCTCTTCGGGAACAGCTTGTAGGAGTTTCTCGACAAAGTCGGTCTCCATACCCGTAGTTGCCATCCCTCGTAATTCTGCCGCAAAGGGATGTCGCCGTCATTGTCTTCTACACGCGCCTTGACCGGGCCGGCAAGTAGGACGCGAAGTGACCCTCGACCACGCACCACGGCCCGCCACGACGCGTCCGCCTGCGACCCCGAGTACCGCACTTCCGGCGAAGGGCAGCGGCTGTCACCGCGGTCCCCCCACGATTTCCTCAAGCAGCCCTTCGGTCTCCCGCTCCACCGCCAAGATGTCCGCACGGATCTCCTCCAGCGTGCGGAGCGGCTCCAGCTTGTAGAAGTACCGCGTGAAGCTGATCTCGTAGCCCGTCTTGACCTTGTCCGGCACGTACCACGCATCCGGCGCGTACGGCAGGACCTCGCGGCGGACGAAGGCATTCCAGTGCTCCGGCACCTTCCCCGGCCACGGGACGCCGGAGTCCTTTATCGGGGGATAGGGCTCGAGGCCGTCGATCACGATAGCACCTCAAACCACTCCTTGATCCGCAGCGCCATCAGCCGGCGGCGCTCGGCAAGGAAGTCGTCGTAAGCGGGCACCTCGCCGTCGAGCAGGCTCGCGGGCAGACAGTCTTGCTCGTAGTTCTCGCGCAGGCGCGTGGGGTCAGTGATACCGCCGTAGCGCTTCTTGGCGCCGTTCACCTGCTCGGCGATCTCGCCGAAGTACTTCTCGGGCGCCTTGTCGCCGATGGCGATGTTGATCGCACTCTGGGCGATGACGAAGTTGGCGATCTGGTTGTAGCGGCCGCGGGAGAGGCCCTGTCCCTTCAGGTGCTCGCGCGGGAAGACGTGGTGCTTGTCGCCGCGGTTCAGTAGCAAGTCCCGCACGGTGATGTCGGTGGAGAGAAAGCCCTTGTCGCCGAGCCGCGCCTGGGCCGCCTGGTACGCGATGAAGTAGGGGTGGTGGAGGACGATGTGTCCATCAGCTGCGGCAGCATGCCGGTCCAGAAGGTGTCCGGCAGCTCGTTCGCGATCACCGCCTCGACGTAGGCGGCTAGGCCCTGGCTCTCGATCTGGCGGATGTCCACGTCGAAGGCCGTCTCGGGGCTCCCAGCGTAGCGGCCGGTTAGGATCGACATCGCGTACCAGCACCGGACCAGGCGCTCGAGGTCGTCGGCGGGGAGCTCGGCGGCTCGGCGGCGCACTTTGCCGATCGCCGATCGGTTGGCCTCGGGGTTCCTGGTCACGTACTCGTCGGTCAGGTCGCCCAGATAGACGTCGCCCGCGAAGAGCTTCGCTACGTCGTCGATCCAGGCCACGTCCTTCTCGATGGCGGGGTTGGCACCTCGAATCGCTCCTCGCCCGGGTGGAAGGCGATGCGGATGCGGACGGTCTCGTAGTCCCGGGTGAGCACTTCCCGGCCGAGCAGCGCCGCCATCAGCGCCGTGACCCGCTGCTGGCCGTCGATGAGGATGCGCTTCCCGGCCGACGGGGTGCCGTCCTTGAGCTTGACGGTCGGGTTTCGCCAGGCGATCAGGTAGCCGACCGGATAGCCCTGGTAGAGCGAGTCGAGAAGGTTGCGGACCTTGGTCGCGTCCCAGACGAAGGGGCGCTGGATCTCGGGGATGGCGATCTCGCCCGACTTGACCCAGGTGAGCAGCGTCTCGATCGGGTGCGGGGTGACGGAGTAGCGCTGGGTGGCCATCAGTGTGAGCCCCCGATGATCTCGTCGAGCAGCCCCTCGGTCTCCTGCTCCAGCGCCAGGATGTCGGCCCGGATCTCCTCCAGCGTGCGCAGCGGCTGCGGCTTGTAGAAGTAGCGGGTGAAGCTGATCTCGTAGCCGGTCTTGACGCTCTCCGGCATCGTACCAGGCGTCGGGCGCGTACGGCAGCACCTCGCGCCGGAGGAAGGCCTCGATGCCGCCCTCCTCGAGCAGCGGCACCTGCTCGGTGTCGCGCAGGTCGGGGTCGGGCTCGTACTCGACGACGGCGGGCTTGCCGCCGATCGTGGCCTCGAACAGCCCGCGCAGCGGGTCGGCCGCGCGTGCCGTTCTTGTGGATCTTCTTGATGACCGGCGGGGCGTCGTCAGCGCGTTCGGCCGTCTCCTTGAGCGCCTTGATCTCCTTGGCGCGTAGGCGCGCTCGGGATCGATGCCCTTGAGCCGCAGCGGCCGCTCGACCGTGACCTTCCAGTAGCCGAAGGCCGCGTTGGGGAAGATCTTCGACTGCTCGGTCTCCTCGAAGGCGAGGAAGGTGTCGCAGATGCGCTGCGATGTCCTCGTCCGAGAGCTCGCAGTTCTTCTTGCCGAGGTTCTTGCGCAGCGGCTTGAACCACTGCGTGGCGTCGATGAGCTGCACCTTGCCGCGGCGGTGCTCGGGCTTGCGGTTGGTGAGCACCCAGATGTAGGTGGCGATGCCGGTGTTGTAGAACATGTTGAGCGGCAGGGCGACGATGGCTTCGAGCCAGTCGTTCTCGATGATCCAGCGGCGGATGTTGCTCTCGCCCTGGCCGGCGTCGCCGGTGAAGAGCGAGCGAGCCGTTGTGGACCTCGGCGATGCGGCTGCCGAGCGGCGTGTCGTGCTTCATCTTGCGAGAGCATGTTGGCCAGGAAGAGCATCTGGCCGTCGCTGGAGCGGGTGACGAGCGAGTACTCCGGGTCGCCCGCGTGCTCGATCAGGAAGCGCGGGTCCTTGATGCCGCTCCTTGCCGCCCATGCGCTCCAGGTCGCTCTTCCAGCTCTTGCCGTAGGGCGGGTTGGAGAGCATGAAGTCGAACTCGCGCGAGGGGAAGGCGTCGTTCGGCGAGCGTGGAGTGCTCCGGGCCGCCGACGATGTTGTCCGCCGCCTCGCCCTCGCCCTTGAGCAGCAGGTCGGCCTTGCAGATGGCGTAGGTCTCGGCGTTGATCTCCTGGCCGTAGAGGTGGGTGGCGACCTGCTTGCCGTGCTCCGCGGCGAGCTGCTGCAGCGTCTCCTCGGCCACGGTGAGCATGCCGCCGGTGCCGCAGGCGCCGTCGTAGAGCAGGTAGGTGCCCGACTCGATCTCGGTCGGCGATGGGCAGGAAGATCAGCTTGGCCATCAGCTTCACGGCGTCGCGCGGCGTCCAGTGCTCGCCGGCCTCCTCGTTGTTCTCCTCGTTGAAGCGGCGGACCAGCTCCTCGAAGACCGTGCCCATGCGCGTGGTTGTCGAGGCCGGGATGCTTGACCGAGCCGTCGCCGTTCAGCACCGGGTTCGGGCTGAGGTTGATGTCGGGCGAGAGGAACTTCTCGATCAGCGTGCCCAGCGCGTCGGCCTTGGAGAGCCGCGGGATCTGGTTGCGGAACTCGAAGTTCTCGAGGATGTCCTGGACGTTCGGCGAGAAGCCGTCGAGGTAGGCCTCGAAGTCGGCCTTGAGCTGCTGCTGGCTGGCGCGGGCCTTGAGGTCGCGCAGGGTGAACTTGCGAGGTGTTGTAGAAGGCCTGGCCGGCGGCCTGGCGCAGCGCCTGCGTCCTGGTTGGTGATGCCCGCCTTGTCGAGCGACGCCTTCATGTCGAGCACGGCCTGCTTGGTCGGCTCGAGCACGGCGTCGAGGCGGCGCAGGACGGTCATCGGCAGGATCACGTCGCGGTACTTGCCGCGGACGTAGAGGTCGCGCAGCACGTCGTCGGCGATGCCCCAGATGAAGTTGGCGATCCAGTTGAGTTGGGCTTGTTCCATGACCCTCGTGTGATGCGGGAGGTCTCACTCCAGAGGTCGGCCAATACCTAGCCTCTGCAGCAACATTGGGCAGCCGTGTGAGGGCCGCTACTTCTTCGCTGGGGGCGGAGGAGGTGGTGGTGGCTTGTGCTGCGGTGGTGGGACTAGAGGCCGCGACCGGGACTGATCAGCTCTTCGGGGCTGCCTCGGTGGCGGCGTCGGCTCCTTGCGATCTCCCATTTTCGTTTCCTCCCTGAATAATCGCCATCATCTCTACAATCTCGACATCAACAGCTCGCACGAGGATGTGCCGGACCCCTGTCAACTCCACGCGCCCTTCGGGTGTCAGCCACTCGGCTTGAGCCATGACGAAGTGACCACGCTCCGGAGAACTCGGCCACTCAACGGCCCAGCCGTAGAGTCGACGCTGGCCAGCAAGGTGCAAGACAACGTACCCCCTGTTCTGTGCAAACGCTCCATACCACTCAGACGAGAAGGACGTCTGGTGGGTGATCTTCGCCTTTCGGAGCAGCGAATGAACAGCGTCAGAGTTGTCGGACCAGGCGCTGGCGAGGCCAAGCCCCAACGCGAGAAGGAGGGACCACATCAGCGCCCCGTCGGTTGTCCAGATGCCGACGGCCTTATAGCGCCCAATCCACAGGAGAGCAACCCGTGCGGCGACCACCAGTGCCTGAACCACGATCGTGTAGATGAGCGCTTGGACAACGCGCTCGAACGGTGCAGGCCGTGTGGCTGGCGTCAGAATGTAGACGATCGCCGCGGAGACGAAGCCGGGCAGCAAGTATGTCAGGACGTTGATGATGGCTTTGCTTGGAATGTCCATTTTTCGCGAATGAGAACCCAGGCCGCCTGATGTCCAAGCTCACCTGGGCCCGTTATGCCGCGCCCACGCCAAGCGAGCTGGGATCTGGTTGATATGCTGAAACCATGGCCAATACCACTTCACTGTAAAGCGTAGGCAAGTGCCTGTCTGGCGCCAGGATGCCCTTGGCATAGCTATTCGCCACGACGCGCGCCTCCGCATGGCTTTGTCGCAGCGAGTCCACGTATTCCAGTGCGACGGCGGACTGATGTTCAATTCCCAGCCAGTGGATGACTGGCGGCCGACAAGATCCATTTTCGCATGCGCACCCATGCGCGATGTTCATGAGTCGCACTGCTGCGATTTGGCCTGGGCCAACCGTTACCCGGCGAAACCCCGGCAGGCGTAGGGCAACGTAGAGGTACTCGATGATACGTGTCGGAAAGGAACGGGCCTCTAACTCGGTGCGAATGATTGCAGCCGACAGCGCGCGGGTTTCCAACGAATAGTCGGTTCGGGCCAGCACGGCTCGAATAAGCGCGTGACTTACTGGCGTTGCACCAATTCGATAGCGGATCGCCCGCACCAATCTACTGCGCCCGGGTCTCATCGCGCGTTGCACTCACGTTGCCCATTTCGGCATTCCAATCCTCGGCGCGCGCGGCCGCCGCCGCCGTGCCAATCTCATTGCGTTTCCGGTTGACGTATACGCCGCCCGCCACGAGCAATGCAACCACTGCGCACTTCAGTACGTCGTACATAGCATTGGCAGCAAGATTGTCTAGGAAGTCACGCCACGCGTTCGTACGCATGAGACCCGCGGCGATAGGGGCCAGCTTTGTGCGTGTCACATACCCTAGATACGCCAACGCGCCAGACGAGCCAATAAACAAGATGTAGAGATAGCGCAGCTTGCCCCAATATGGTTGCAGATAATCATCGAGCACATGGTACGGAAACTGGAATACCGGCCAAACGCCGAGGAACGCAGCAGCGAGCCCTGCTCCCGCTGCAATCAATGCATCGACCCCCGGCCACAATGAAACGGCGACGCCTCCAGCAAGCGGGGGCAAAGCCATCCATATGAATGCGCGATGCTCAATTATTCTGTCCTCGACGAGGAAGTCCGAGAAGCTGAAATAGCCGTCCCTTCCGCTGATCCGACGCCGGACCCGGTGTAAGAAGCGGATGAGGATCGTACCAGCCACGAAGCCGAGCAATGCAGAGAGCATAAGTTCGGTGACGAGAAGCGGCCTTGTATTAGGCGTCAGGCGCAGCGGTATCAGACGCCCCCGCAGAATGAGCCAGTATTCTCTCCCGAGTGCGGGTCGGTAGCCTCGGCCTTGTCAGTTTCCTCGGGGCCTCGAAGCACCGAACCGGTTCCCAGTAGCGAGCTCTCTCGCAGACGCTGCGCAACGAAATCTCGCAGCCTCCGCGCACTCGCCTTTCGTGAGTTGGGGAGGCCGAGTTCCCGTACGAGGTCGCGCAGATCATTGTCCCCGAGCGCGTTCAACTGATCGTCGGCGGCAGCGGCCCCAGCGTTGACATAGAGTGCGCGGAGTTGATCGAACCGCCGCAAAATGGCTTCCCTGTCGGCGCTCGGTTCTGTGGCGCGCCGCAATGGACGCGATGCCTTCGGGAGTTGATACACCCGCCGAAGATGCTTGTCGATCGCTGCCACCCGGATGGAGAGCGTGCGTACAGCTTCCTTCACGCTTTCAAGCTCGGAGAGCATGCGTGCGACCTCCTCCGGTGGTGATCGGAACTCAGACATGGGCTATTTGAGGAAGGAAACGGACTCGTCCCAGAGGTCCTTGAACGGCTGAATCAAGTCGCTGGGAACTCCTCCACCGGTGATCGCGCGCTTGATCCCGGCACGGTCTGGAATCCAAGAGTCGAGGAAACGAGCGTCGATCTTGTGAGCCGCCGCGGCATCGGAGCACACCCGTTTAACTTCGCGAACGTAAAACTGTGCCTCCTTGGTCGGCTGACCGGCATACGTTCGCGCCCGGTTCATGAAGACACCGATCTTCGGTAGCGGGAACGGCTCGATCCGCATCTTCAAGCTATTCAGGATCAGGCTGGTACCTTTGGATGCGAAGAAGTCCCCGTTCACGGGGATGAGAACCAAATCGCAGCAGGAGAGGACGCTGTAGGATAAGAGCGTGAACGACGGTGGGCAGTCGAAGAGCACGTAGTCGTACTCCGGCAAGTTCGGGTTTCCTTGGATCTTCCCGAGGAGGCGCCGGATGAAGTCCTTGACGCTATCTCGATCGAAGACTTCCAGCTCCAACCAGTAGAGGTCTTCGACGGACGGAATGAAATGGAAATTGTCGGTCAGGTGATAGATCAGATCGTAGCCCGTACCGAAATCAAACGTTCCTGTTGGGCGAGCGAACACATCCAGCGCATCGAAGATGGTCTTCTTGCGCTCCACGCTCCGCTGATACCACTTACCGAATCGTTCTTCGAGCGCGCCCGTATCCTCGTTCAGCGCGATGGCCTGGGTCAGCGACATCTGCGCGTCGAGGTCGAACATCAGGACCTTCGCGTTCGACAGCGACGACACGACGTCGCCGAGGCACCAAGTGACCGTGGTCTTGCCGACGCCGCCTTTGAAGTTGATGGTTGCGATCGTCTTTGGACTCTTGCCTGCCATGGTGCCTCCGGAGCGCGGGCACGTGCTGTGCGGAACTACCAACTCTACTGATACCAAACGCGAGAGTTCAGTTACCTGGGAGTCCGATAGGAGCGCGCCGCAGCCGCTTTGTGCATAGCTCCCACTTCAGCTGCGACGATTCGTTACGCGCCTGGAGAGTGAGTTCCTCAGGCCGGCCCTGTTCTCCTGGAATGTCGCCTCGAGTTCAAGGACAAGCCTCTCATGCCGGTCCGACTCACTCCTTGTCGCACTTAGCGTAGTCATCATTTCCTCCTGCGAGACGAAGCCCCTCCACAGGCGACGGACATGCCGGGACAGGAAATCGAATCGGAAGTCTGACTCCTGATGCATGATGACATCATGAATTCCGGCAGCAGTGAGAGCTAGAGAGCCCATAGCTCCAATTCGCCCAAAAGCTTCTACGGCTGGAACCCGCCACGCGGGCAGGACGAACGCTCCGAACTCATCGTCGAAATCCACATACAGCCCTGCTTCCTTCTCGTAGCTGTACCGCCCTCGGACCGGAATCCCATCGAACTGCCGTCCGTGCTCGTCTCGTACGCTCATCCGCAGCGGGTCGATCCATTCATACCATGCCGCCATGCTGGCCTTTGCATCGTGGTTGTTCCAGCGGCGCCAGAACTCCCTCCAATCAGCCTTGTCCTGGAACGTTGCTGCGCACAGCAGGAGCATGGACTTGCCAAGTTCCTCCTGCGCGACTTGTGCGAGAGCCAAGGCCACCGCTCGCGCAACTGAAACCGTCGCGAGCGCTCCCTGCTGTAGATCGCCGACGTTCTGAAGGCAAAGCCTGAAGCCGTCGATCACCTGTTCGCGGGTGAGGCGGCGAGTTGTCCGACCCATGCTATGCATCAATGCTGGTAGTGCCCGCAACGTCCATTGGGTTGCACCGGCGTTTGGCCGGTAGCATATACGCGGAGTACCAACCTCCAACCTCGGCCACACGGTGCCGCGGCTTCGTTCCTGGTCCTGCGTGCTTACCGGCCGCACAACCCCTAATGCGGGTGATACCGCACGTGTACGGCAGCTAGCGTCTGGCCTCGTACCGGTGGACCTTGCGAGCAGGGGAGGTAGCACGCCCCCTCCCCTTCCCAAACGCCAGCTTCCCTCACACTGTCCAACCACGAATCCCGCCGCCGGTACCGCGCCCATGCCCGACCGGGTGACGGCGGACGCGGTATAACACGGCGCGCAGCACAAGACCGCGCCCGCTACCTACGAGGCGGGCCCCACGCCCAAACGCCGGGCATTCAGCGGCCCTCGCCATCACCCTCCTAACCGCCGCCCGCCGTTCTGCTAGCCGGCCCTGTGGCATCCGCCAGAACCCAGGTCTCCGACTCCACCCAGCCTACCAGGCAAGATCGCCGGCACCAACGTAATCAATCCGTTACCGCTGAGGGGCAAAATCGGCCCGCCTCAATCAATCTCAGCGCGTCCGACTCCGCCGCCGTCGCATTGGCCCGCGCCGACAGCGCCTGCCTGCCGTACACCAATGCCAGGCGTGTCCTCGTGAAGATGGTGACGAACGGAGCGGTGCATATCACATTCATGCCCGGCATGCTCTCTCAAGTCCAGATGAAGGAACTCGACGCTGCGCGCAGGCCACAGTGTAGCTGGATACCACCAGGAACCAGTGAGCTCGCCCGCAGGGAATGGCTTGCCAGGAAGGCGTAAGATGGGATCCAAGGCGGCCATCGATGAGAATCCTCATACGACTATTCCGGCGTCGCATTTCCTTGGCGCCCCTCCTCGATCTCTAGGAGCCGGCGAGCGACAATAGCTTCACTCGCTTTTGCACCTCCTGCCCAGATCGGTCGACAACGACATCGACTGATCTCCCCGCGTTCGCGTCAGCCAATTGGCGGAAGTGCTCAACGGAGCTAACGCGCTCGCCTTCGAACTCGGTCACAACATCGCCTGGCAGGATGTCGGCATTGGATGCGGGGGAACCTTCGACAACAACCAATAACCTGACGCCGAAATTGGATTGCATGCGACGGCGCGTCGAATCGTCCAGAGGAACAACATACAGGCCGACGCGCACCCTGATCCGGGCACAATACAGCGCCGCGAAATCACCCCGAGCGATCGCATACGGATTCATCAGGGTACGCGTGCCATACGTCGTAGTCGTACCGGTCCCGTAGGCAGTGCCAGAGCCACTCGAACCCACGGCTGTAACTGCACCGGTCGTTGTTGTTGTCGCAGTACCAGGCACCGTCAAAGGAATGGCACCACTCACCCTGTTCGTGTACTGCGCGGCCACAAGCACGACCTGAGCGCCCACCTGGGCCGCTTGGTTCCGCAGCTGTGAGGCTCGCACCGTCGACATCGCCGCATTGAACGAACTCCAGCCGATGACGGCATAACCACGGCGCACCAGCTCGAGAATATCACGATTGAAGTCCGTAAATGAATAGATCTGTAGCGGTGCAGCGGAAGGCGCGTAGTCGTGACGCACCCGTGCATCTGGCACGCCCTGATAATACTTGGCATACGGATTCGGTCCGCAACTGATGACGAGGGCAAGGAGCACCCAACGTGACTGCCGCATGATCAGAACCCTCCGAATGAAATGTCCGTCGTAGCCGCTCGCGTTGAGGCTAGCCTGAACGAACTCGAGCATGTGCACCAACACTGGCACTGCGGACCGCGCACGCTCCTCAGGTGCATCTACGAGGGTCGCGACGTTCAAGGGCGATTGAATAACTACCTGATGGAGTCAGCGCACGTAACCCGAAGAGAGCCAAACGAGGAACGCTATAACACCCCGAGAAGCTGACATGCATCGCGTGTAAGGCGTACGCGTTACCGGACGGGACATGCGCATCATAGCCGTCGTTCTAGAAGGCGCCGCTGATCTTCCACGACTGTCTGACGTGCAGGGTCCCAGTGAAACAGCTCGAACAGTTTAAGACTTTGCTCCACGGCAACTTCGGAGTGATGTGCCATCAGCTCTTGGCTTGAGAGCGTGGATTCAGACGCAAAATCGTTGACATTCGCACGCCGGTCGGAGCGGAATCCAAAGTGCGGACGATTGAAGCTGATAAGTTGGCGATTCGCTAAACCTTTCAGGCGCACTTGGACGACCACATCCGGACCGAGTGGAAAGGTATCCGCCAAACGCGAAGCGAAGACAAAAACTTCAGTCATGGTGTACAGAACCGATTCCAGCCCGAGCACGGTTCCGGGTTCGAAGTCCAGCATCGCGAGACCACCATCCTTGAACCAATCCTCCTCCATCGCGAACAAGTGAACGTACTGACCCGATTTGTAGAGCCTCCACAACTCAATGTAGTGCGCCCAACTGACAGTCCCTTCAATGTACGTCTCTGACCGGCTAATACCCTCGTCTGGAATGTGCGGGTAGTCCCAGCCGCGAAGTTGGACGTTTACCTCGCCGATGATCTTTTCAAGATCCGCGAGCCACGACCGCCGTTCGGCATTGAATGCCGACGGCATGATTCGCACTTCCCAATAGCCGCGTGAGCGCACCCGATCAAGATGATCACTCATAATCCGAGGTCACGAATCTGATCATCGAACTGGGCACGTGCGCTGGAGCCGCTCGATTTGGTCTCGATGCTTCGGAGGCGGAAGTAGCGTTCTATACCGCGCGCAGTACCCAATTCTAGGAGATCGCGCATATCGTCCGGCGATTGAATTTCGGTTGACTCAGCCATGCGGCGACTGCGACAGTAGATCTTCCCCTTGGTAACAATCGACCGACCTTCAGCCAAGAAATCCGTTGAGCAGATCACGGGGTAGTCCGCGAATTGTCGAACGACAATGGCGACTGCGTGCTTCTGATCGACGTCTACGTGCTCAACGGTTAGATCGACATGCGGCGTCGCATGAGCGTTGACCCTGGCCGCCACTGCGTCCTGCGAAAACGAAAGCGCTACTTCCTGCGGCATACCAGCGAGGGTGTGAGCTGTCGCGCCTCGCCCCGAGTCCATACCGAACACGATCACGCCACCATCCCGATTATTCGCAAAGGCTAGACATGCCTTAATTACCGGCTCTTCGGGATTTCGTGTGGGTCGGGGTTAGTCGAGCCGCGGCTCTAGATCAAGGCCGCCGCAGTGGAAGAGGATCGCCATCTTGAACGCCTCGCGATTCCGGAAGCCTCGGGCGCCGAACTTGATCCACTGAATCTTGGCGTTGAGCCCTTCCGTCACCGCGTTGGTAATCCGGTGCGTGAGATAGGTAAGGATGTTCTCGAAATGCGCCTTCAGCATCCGCGCCACCTTGATCATCGGGGCGAGCCGCGAGTGCGTCGCCCACCAGTACCACCGGCGGAAGAACGTCCGCGCCGCACCGACATAGGTGTAGTCCCACAGCGGGCGGAGGCTCTCCTTCAACGCCCACGCCCGGGCCGATTTGAGGCTGCTGTCGCGGAGCGCCGCGAACTCGCGCCAGGCCGTGCGGCTGAAGTTGGCCGGGTTCCGCAGCCAGTCGTACTTCGTCCCCTGGAGCGAGCGGTCGCCCGCCCGCGCGAGCGCCTTGCTCTCCTGTCGGCGCACCTGATCTACCGCATCGCTCACGTGCTGGAGCACGTGGAACTTGTCGAAGACGATCTTCGCGTCGGCGCCCGGCACGTGCGCGCGCACCGTCTTCCGATAGGGCTCCCACATGTCCATCGCGATCGCTTCAATACCGTCGCGCTGCTCCGGGGTGAGCCCCGCGAAGTAGGGCACGAGACTCTCGGCCTTCCGATCGTCGGCGACGTGCAGCACGCACGCCCGGTCGAGATCGACGACGACGCTCACATACTGGTGCCGCTTGAGAAAGCTCTTCTCGTCCACGCCGAGTCGCGCCACCGGCTCCTGCGGGCGGCGGGCGAGCCCGCGCCGCACGGCGCGCTCCATGATCCCGCGCGCTTCGTCCCACGTGAGGCCCAGCCGACGCGCCACCGCCGTGGGCGTCGCCTCTTGCAACCACGCGATCGCGAGTCGCTCGAAGAGCAGCGTGAAGCGCGAGCCTTTCTCCGCCCACGGCACGCGCACGGTCTTCACGCCATGGGTCCCGCACTGGACCCGCGGCACGCGCGCCACGAGGAGCGTCGTGAATTGACAGGTGTCCAGATGCCGCCAGCGGCGTTCCGCATGATCGTAGACCGGCACCACGGTGCCGCAGTCCGGACAGGTGAAGGACGTGCCCGCAGTCGCCTCGACGAAGACGTGCACCGCCTGCTCCGCCTCCCGCAGTTCCACTCGCTCGACCGCCCACGGCTCCGATAAACCCAGGATCGTCTGGTACAGCGTCCGATCTTCCACGCCACGCCTCCCGGCAGTTATCCTCTCCGAGAAGCTACCCGACCCACGCTATTCCCTGAAGAGCCTAATTACCTTGCCTTTGGTTGCAGCCGTGTTCCAGTCCATGGAGGACTTAAATTCAACGGCCTGCCCCTCACGGCCCTCTCGAATAAGCCGTTCCAACTCAGGTGAAAAGGCCACTGTCTGTCGAGGTGAAGGTGCGATCAGTTGGCTGAATGGATGCCTATCGGCGATGCAACTGCGTGGGTCGTCGTCAGCGGGTATCGCGTTTGGCAGAATCGGGCGAATGCGGAGCGTTGGACTGAGGCCCGACTGCAAGACCCCCCGAACGGGCCCCGACCTGTACGGCGGTCCAAGGGCGGAGCGTTTGCGCGCCTCGCCACGGCCAGCCTGAGTCGCGGGACATGCCACCCGCACGGTGTCTTTGGTCCCCATCGCCTCGGAATCCAATGCAGATCCCCCGGCTCAGTGACCGCTCGAAGACCGGCGATTCTATCCGGCGTGCGGCGAGCATTCCACTTCCTGCTGCTTGTCTCCGCAGGCGCGCCCTTTAGAACCCCCCCTCCCCCTCCCCCCTCCCCAAACGCTAGTTTCCTCTCTCTGTCCAACGACGTACCCCGCCCCCGGTCCCGCGCCCATTCCGGACCTCGTGACCGCCGGCGCCGTAAAACACAACTCGCACCCCAAGACAACTCGCAACTCAGGACAGCTCGCAACTCAAGATCAGCGCGCAGCTCAACACAGCGCGCAACTTCAGACAACGCGCACTTCAGCAACGCCCAGCCCGACCGCCCCTCGCGACCCAGGAGGCCGCCCACATGACCAAACTCCACCACCCCGCGGCCCTCAGCACCACCGTCATATCCCTCGCCGCAATCGCCGCCGCCCTGTCTCATAACTGGCGCCGCAAGCACCGCCTTCGCCCAAAGCTCCGACCCCACCCCGCCACCCAAGCAAGTTCGCGGGCACCAACATAATGAATCCGTTGCCACCAGGGGGAAAACCGGCCCGTATCGGCCAAACTCACCCCCTCCGACTCCGCCGCCATCGCGCGAGCCCGGGCCGACTCCGCCGTCCACCCCTACACCGCCGCCGACATCCACTTCATGACGGGGATGATCAGCCACCACGCGCAGGCGATCGTGATGGCGCGCTGGGCGCCCACGCACGGGGCCGGCCCCGCGGTCCGCACGCTCTGCGCGCGGATCCTGAACGCGCAGACGGACGAGATCCGCACCATGCAGAACTGGCTGCGCGATCGGCTGCAGCCGGTGCCGCCGGCCAAGCCCATGCCCATGATGATGATGGTGGACGGCAAGGAGCAGATGGCGCTCATGCCGGGCATGCTCTCGGACGCCGAGATGCAGGAGCTCGATGCGGCGCGCGGCGCGGAGTTCGACCGGATCTTCCTCAAGGGCATGATCAAGCATCACACCGGCGCGCTCACCATGGTGAAGGAGCTGTTCGCCACCAACGGCGCCGCGCAGGATGAGCTGACGTTCAAGCTGGCCAACGACATCCAGGTGGATCAGGCTACCGAGATCAAGCGCATGCAGCAGATGCTCGTGAACGCCACGCTCGGTCCGGACTCGCAGTGATGGCCGTTCACGTTCGCACCGATGGCACCGATGGCACCGGCGGCACCGATCGCACCGTTCGCCTTCCCGTTCCCGTTCCCGTACCGTCTCCCGATTCACTCCAGGAGTTGCCCATGAGTCCCGTTCGTCACCCGCGTCGCTCCCGCCTTGGGCTGGGCGCCGCACCAATCCTTACTGTAGCGGCCGCGTGCGCCTCGCTGGCGGCGTTCTCGGCCGGCGCCAACGCGCAGTCGGCGTCGCCCGCGCAGGCCACGCTCACGGTCTCCTCCGGCGTGCGCATTCCACCCGCTGCGGTGGCGGACTCCGATCCGCGCGTGGGTCTCAAGGCGGGTCTCTGGGACGCGGGCGAGGCATCGTGGAACATGCGCGCTGTCTCCCACATGCGGCCGCCCGAGGGGTTTCTGGGCGCCACCAACTCCGACCTGGCGTTCCTGGGCAACTACGCCATCCAGGGCAACTACAACGGCCCGCTGGTGTGGGACATCTCCGATCCGGCGCACCCGTCGCTCGTGAAGGGCTTTAGCTGCCCGGCATCGCAGAACGACGTCTCCGTCTACAAGAACCTGATGTTCGTGAGCGCCGAGGCGTTCAACGGTCGCATCGATTGCGGCGCGGACGCGGTGCGCGACACGGTGAGCAAGGAGCGGATGCGCGGCATTCGCATCTTCGACATCAGCGACATCAAGAACCCGGTGAACGTGGCCAACGTGCAGACGTGCCGCGGTTCGCACACGCACACGGTGCTGGCCGATCCCAAAGACCCGGACAACGTCTACATGTACGTCTCCGGCTCCGCTCCGGTGCGCTCGCCCAACGAGCTGGCCGGCTGCGTGCGCGACACGCCGGACAAGGATCCCAACAGCGCGCTCTTCCGCATCGAGGTCATCAAGGTGCCGCTCGCGCACCCGGAGCAGGCGGCGATCGTGAGCTCGCCGCGCATCTTCAACGACCTCACCGCGCCGGCACGGCACGGCGAGGCGCCGGAAGACATCGCCGAGGCCAAGAAGCGCGCCGACTCCGCCCGCGCCGCGGGCGGGTATGTGGCGGAGATCTTTGGGCAGGAGCGGGTGCTCCCGCCGCGGTTCGTGGACCCCATGCTCGACAGCATCGTGAAGGCGCGCGGAGGCACGGGCGCCCCCACGGCGGCCGACAGCGCCACGCTGCGCGAAGCGCTCCCGGGCATCATCAAGGCGCGCTTCGGTGAGCAGCCGGCCCAGGGCAGCGGCCCGCGTCCCGGACCCACGCAGTGTCACGACATCACGGTCTACCCGCAGATCGGGCTGGCCGGCGGCGCGTGCGAGGGATACGGCATGCTGCTGGACATCAGCAATCCCACGGCGCCCGTGCGCTTGGACGCCGCCTCCGATTCCAACTTCTCCTACTGGCACTCGGCCACGTTCAACAACGACGGCACCAAGGTGCTGTTCAGCGACGAGTGGGGCGGCGGCGGTCAGGCCAAGTGCCGCGACTACGATCGCAAGGAGTGGGGCGCCGACGCCATCTTCACCATCGAGAACAACAAGCTCCACTTCCAGAGCTACTACAAGATGCCCGCCCCGCAGACGGCCGAGGAGAACTGCGTGGCGCACAACGGAAGTCTCATCCCCATTCCCGGCCGCGACGTGATGGTGCAGTCGTGGTACCAGGGCGGCGTCTCCGTGTTCGACTGGACCGACGCCGCGCACCCCAAGGAGATCGCGTTCTTCGATCGCGGTCCCATCGACTCCACCCGCATGGTGAGCGGCGGCACGTGGTCGGCCTACTGGTACAACGGCGTGATCGTGAGCTCCGAGATCGCCCGCGGTCTGGACATCTTTGAGCTCATGCCCAGCGCGTTCATCTCGCAGAACGAGATCGACGCGGCCAAGACGGTGAAGTTCGACCACTACAACACGCAGGGTCAGCACAAGTTCGTGTGGCCGGCGAGTTTCTCGCTCTCGCGCGCGTACGTGGACCAGATCGAGCGCGAGCAGGCGTTGAGCCCGGCGCGCATCGCGACCATCCGCAAGACGCTGGACAGCATCGAGAAGATGCCGGCGAGCAAGCGGGCAGCCGCCATCACCAAGCTCTCGACGCCCATGCATCAGGAGGCGGACGCTTCCGGCGACCCCGCGAAGGTGCACATGCTCGCCGGATCGTTGGACCGGCTGGCCAAGGGCGGGGAGTAAACGCGGTGAGATAGATTCCCGGCGGTGCGGTACGCGCTGCTCGGGAGGCTGGGTTCCGCGGTACGAAATGAAGACGCCAGCGTGGTGCGGGGAGATCCGCGCCATGCTGGCGTTTTTGCGTCGAGATGTGGCCGTGCAACTGGTCGCGGGCGCGGCTTACTCAATTTTGCGGCGGCGGGATGACTTGCTGTTTGACGTACGCTGCGCCGAGCTGGTTCTCAATGATCTTGACAGTGGGAGTGTTGGCCAGGCTATGCATGTAACAGTGGTGCACCGTCAGGACGAGATCTTGCAAGTCCTCGCTGGCCTCTAGCGCCTCGATTTTCAGGCCCATTTTACTGCATGCCTCGGCGTGGATGTGTTTTGCATGCGTGCGGTTGCCCGAGTAATCAGCGAGCTTGCGTACTATCGCTCTCGCCGTCTTCGTCGCGTCTCGCTCCCCCCTAAACATTACAGTTTCGAGCTGTTCGCGAACGAAATCGTTGGACCACCTGATCGCGTGCTCACACTGGTCCAGAAAGGTAGGTCGGTATTGGCCGATAATCTCCCGCCAAACAATGGCACTTGCCGGGTCTTTCTTCACCTCTTTCAATGCCCGCTTGAACTCGTGAATGACGCCGTAGGCTGGCACGCCGTTCAGGTGAGGATCAATCGGGCCGAGGTTTGAGTGCTTCGCCATCACAATGCTGCGGCATGAGCACGCGAGCATCGCCCCTGCTGACATAGCGATCTGCGGCACGATCGCTCGTACGTTCGTCCCGAATATCTTGCGAAGATAGTCGACGAGAGACTGGGTTGCCGCTACACTGCCGCCTGGCGTGTGCAGCATGAGGTCGAGGCCCTTTGTCTTGTCCAGATTGTGAACGGCCATCATGAAGCCGTTCTTGTCCTCGTCGGTAATGTCCAGCCCGGCGATGCCTGGCTTGGAAAGCCAGCCAGAGTAGTAGGCAATGACGTTTCTGCCCGTGTGCTCGGCAAGCTTCGCGAGATACTGATGGCGGATGAGATCGGAGGCGCGTTGTGCGGTTGCACTAGCCTGAAGGGATGCCCGCTGAATTTCTCCGAAGACTTCGCGCCAATCGGGCATGGCGTCGTCAGGCTAGATCGTATATGCCGTACGTCGTTACCGTCTCGACATGTTGGTTGGGCTCCGGCTGCTCCAAATTGTCACGGTGTACGGGCGCGGGCACCGAGGGAAGAGCGAACTGCATCAGATATTCGTACTCCCATTCGAGTTGCGTCTTTGCCTTGCTCTCGCTGCCCTGTTTCGCCTTAGCCATGAGCGCCTCCGTGGGATGGCAGGAATGGCTCGATGATACTTATACGATCACAAAGCGAAAGCCGTTCCGAAAGGTGTCGTGGAGGTGCGAAAGTACGCGTGGACCATGCTAGATCAATCCCAACGCTCCTACGTGGCGGATTTTTGTCGCTACACCTCGCCCAGGCACCGGGCAGACGACCCTCCGGCACTATATTTCAGGGTTCCCCCACCCCACCCACCCGCCGCCCCCCACCCGCAACGTTCCCCCCCGCCCACGCGTAGTTTCTTTCGTGCCCCTGGACTCTCATAACCGACTGTTCCCAACGGCCTTCGGGCCGTTCCTGTTGATCGCGCTCCCACTCGCCACCGCGTGCGTGGTTGGAGGCCCCCGGGTGGAGGGGGTGCCCGCCGTGCCGCCGGCGCCGGGCCGCACGTGGACGCCGCCGCCCAACGCCGCGCCGGCCGCCAAGGCCGCCGCCGCCGCGCAGCCGGCCCTGGCCATCCCGCCCGACCTGGTCGAACGGGTGCAGCACCTCACGCTGGTAGACGTGGTCGATGTCGCCCTCAGGAACAATCCCGCCACGCAGGCGTCGTGGGCCACGGCGCGCGCGGCGGCGGACGTGTACCAGTCGGCCAAGGGCGCGTACTACCCCACCATCGACGGCCAGGTGAACGTCACCCGCATCAAGACCACCAGCACGCAGGGACGCTCGGCCGTGCAGCAGACCACGTACGGGCCGAGCGTGTCGATCAACTGGCTGCTGCTGGACTTCGGGGGACGCGGGGCATCGGTGAGCGTGGCGCGCAACGCGCTCCTGGCGGCCGACTGGGTGCACAACGCCACGCTGCAGAACGTGGTGCTGCAGGTGGAGGGGGCGTACTTCGACTACCTTTCCACGCGCGCGCTGCGCGAGGCGCAGTTGGCCACGGTCACGGACGCCCAGGCCAACCTGGCCGCGGCCGAGGAGCGCCGGCAGGTGGGTGTGGCCACGATCGCCGACGTGCTGCAGGCGCGCACCGCGCTGTCGCAGGCGCAGTTGGCGTTGGAGACGATCGAGGGAGACTTGCAGACCACGCGGGGCGCGCTGGCGGTGTCGATGGGGCTGCCGGCCAACGTGCCGTACGACATCGACGTCGCCGCCGCGCCCCCTCCCGTGGCCCGGGTGGCGGACAGCGTGGACGCGATCATTGCCACGGCGGTGGCCAACCGCCCCGACCTGGCCGCCGCGCGCGCGCAGGCGGACGGAGGCGGCGGCGCGCATCGGCGTCGCGCGCGCCAACCGGCTGCCGTCGCTCGAGCTCAACGGGAACACCGGGCGCACGTACCTCTCGCGCACGGGGAGCGTGGGGAACAGCTACACGTTCACGCTGGGGCTCCGCATCCCGCTCTTCGCCGGCTTCTCGCGCGTGTGGAACCAGCGCGCCGAGTCCGACCTGGCGGCGGCCGCGCGCGCCGACGCGGCGAGCGTGCAGCAGTTGGTGATCTTTCAGGTGTTCAGCTCGTACTATGCATTGCAGACGGCGGTGCGCCGCGTGCACACGGCCGACGATCTCCTGGCCAGCGCGCAGCAGAACGAGGAAGTGGCGCGCGGGCGCTATCGCGCGGGGGTGGGCTCCATTCTCGATTTGCTCAACGCGCAGAGCGCGCTCGCCGATGCCCGCGCGCAGCAGGTGCAGGCGCGGTGGGTGTGGCAGACCGCGCTCGCGCAGCTCGCGCACGACGCGGGCGTGCTGAACGACCGCGGCGAGATGCCGTTCCACATGGTACCCGACACCGTTCCGGAGCAACCGCCCCGATGATGCATTCTGTTGTGATGGGCCGGCGCGGCGGTGCTCGCGCGGGCGTTCTCGTTGGCGTCGCGCTCCTGGCCGCGTGCGGCGACCCCAAGCGTCCGCCGCCGCCGCCCGTTCCGGTGGCCGTGGCACCGGTGTCGCGCCAAGACGTGCCGGTGGAGCTCACCGCCACCGGTACGGTGGAGCCGCTGCAGACGGTCGCCGTCGCGTCGCAGATCGGGGGCACGCTCCGCAGCGTGAACTTTACCGAAGGACAGAACGTCGAGCGCGGGCAGGTGCTGTTCGAGATCGATCCGCGTCCGTTCGTCGCCAGTCTGCACCAGGCCGAGGCCGTGCTCGCGCGCGACCGGGCGCAGTTGGAGAGCGCCAAGCAGGACGCGGCGCGGTACGCCCAGCTCGTCACCAAAGACTATGTGACCGCGCAGCAGTACGATCAGATCAAGGCCAACGCGGCCGCGCTCGAGGGTACGGTGGGCGCCGACCAGGCGGCGGTGGAGAACGCGCGGCTGAGCCTGCAGTACGCCACCATCCGCGCGCCCATTTCCGGACGGGCCGGAGGTTTGCTGGTGAAGCCCGGCAACCTGGTGCGCGCCAACGGGCAGACGCTCGTCACCATCAACCAGATCGATCCCATCCTGGTGCGCTTCGCCGTGCCGGCGTCGCGGCTGCCCACCATCCGGCAGCACGCGGAGACCACCATGCAGGTCCGCGCGCAGCCGCTGGGCGACAGCAGCGAGGTGTCGGTCGGCACGCTGTCGTTCATCGACAACGCGGTGGACAGCACCACGGGCACCATCCTGCTCAAGGGGCACTTTGCCAACCCCGACGGGCGGTTGTGGCCGGGCGAGTTCGTGAACGTGGCGCTCCAGTTGTACACGGATGCCAACGTGATCACCGTCCCGGCGGCGGCGGTGGTGCAGGGGCAGGAGGGGACGTACGTGTTCGTCGTCACCCCTGAGCTCACCGCCAAGCAGCAGACCGTGCAGGTGGCGCGCACGGCGGGCGGGCTGGCGATCATCAACGCGGGTCTCTCACCGGGGGACAGGGTCGTGACGGACGGACAGCTTCGCCTCACCACGGGCGCGCGCGTTCAGATCAAGGCCGTAGCGGGCGGCGATCAGCCGAACGCCGGATGAACGTCTCCGCCCTCTTCATCAAGCGCCCGGTCATGACCACGCTGGTCATGACCGCGATCGTGATCTTTGGCGTGGTGGCGTACCGGATGCTCCCGGTGAGCGACCTGCCGTCGGTGGACTACCCCACGATTTCCGTGAGCGCGTCGCTGCCCGGCGCCAGTCCGCAAACCATGGCGTCGGCCGTCGCGACGCCGCTCGAGAAGCGCTTCTCCACCATCGCGGGCGTGGACGTGATGACGTCCACCAGCGGGCAGGGGTCCACCAACATCACGCTCCAGTTCACGCTCGACCGCAACATCGACGCGGCCGCGCAGGACGTGCAAGCGGCCATCTCGCAGACGCTCCGCGGGCTGCCGCAAGGGCATCATCCCGCCGTCGTACCGCAAGGTGGACCCGTCGGCCTCGCCCATCCTGTACTTCGCGATGTACTCCGACGCGATGCCGCTCACGCAGTTGGACGAGTACGCGGAGACGTTCCTGGCGCAGCGCATCTCCACGGTGCCGGGCGTGGCGCAGGTGAACGTGTTTGGCTCCACCAAGTACGCCGTGCGCGTGCAGCTCGACCCGCAGGCGCTGGCCGCGCGCAAGATCGGGATCGACGAAGTGGTGAACGCCGTGAGCAACGGCAACGTGAACCGTCCCACCGGCATTCTGTGGGGGACGGACAAGGTGTACACCGTGCAGGCCAACGGGCAGTTGGAGGACGCCAAGGCGTTCCGCCCGCTCACGGTGGCCTACCGCGACGGCGCGCCGGTGCGGCTGGAAGATCTGGGCAACGTGATCGACGGCGTGCAGGACGACAAGAGCGCCACGTGGTTCAACGGCAAGCGCGCGATCGTGCTCGCGGTGCAGCGGCAGCCGGGCACTAACACGGTGCAGGTGGCGGCGGCGGTGCGGCAGGCGATGGCCGAGGTGTCGCGCGACTTCCCGCCGTCGGTGCACCAGGAGATGCTGTACGACCGGTCGCAGTCCATCCAGGCGTCGGTGCACGACGTGAAGTTCACGCTGTTCGTCACGCTGTCGCTCGTGGTGCTGGTGATCTTCCTGTTCCTCAGGAACATCTCGGCCACCATCATCCCCAGCCTGGCGCTCCCGATGTCGCTCATCGGGACGTTCATCGTGATGTACGCGCTGGGATACAGCCTGGACAACCTGTCGCTCATGGCGCTCACCTTGAGCGTGGGATTCGTGGTGGACGACGCCATCGTGATGCTCGAGAACATCGTGCGCCACATCGAGAAGGGCGAACCGGTGCTGCAGGCGGCCTTCCGCGGCTCACGCGAGATCGGCTTCACCATTCTCTCGATGACGATGTCGCTGGTGGCCGTGTTCATCCCCGTGCTCTTTCTGGGCGGGTTGGTGGGACGGCTGTTCCACGAGTTCGCCGTCACGATCGGCGCGGCCATTCTGGTGTCGGGCTTCGTGTCGCTCACGCTCACGCCCATGCTGTGCAGCCGGTTCCTCAAGCCCACCAGGCGCGAGGAGCACGGCCGCTTTTACCAGGCCACCGAGCGCGTGTACGAGCGCGGACTGGGCGCGTACATGCGGAGCCTGGCGTGGGCGATGGACCGCCGCCCGCTCATGATGGCCTTCTCCGCGCTCATTCTGGCGGGCACGGTGGTGCTGGCGATCATCATCCCCAAGGGGTTCCTCCCCAGCGAGGACAACGGCCACATCTCCGGCACCACGGAGACGGCCGAGGGGACGTCGTACCAGAGCATGTTGGCGCACCAGCAGCAACTGGCGGACATCGTGAGCCACGACCCCAACGTGGACGCGTTCATGTCGTTCGTGGGCGCCGGGGGACGGTCGTCCACGATCAACAACGGACGGCTCATCCTGCACCTCAAGCCGCGCTCCGAGCGCAAGGCGAGCATCGACGAGGTCATGCGCGAGATGAACAAGAAGCTCGCGGTGGTGCCGGGGATCCGGATCTTCCTCACCAACCCGCCGCCCATCAACATCGGCGGGCGGAGCTCCAAGAGTCTCTATCAGTTCACGCTGCAGAGCCCGGACATCGACGAGCTGTACGGGGCGGCGCAGAAGCTGGAGGCGCGGCTCAAGGACCTGCCTGATCTGACGGACGTGACGAGCGATCTGCAGATCAAGTCGCCGCAGGTGGACGTGGAGATCGATCGCGACCGCGCGGCGTCGTTGGGCCTGAGCGCGGACCAGATCGAGGGGGCGCTGTACGACGCCTACGGCGCGCGGCAGGTGTCCACGATCTTCACGCAGAACAATCAGTACTGGGTGATTCTGGAGCTCCAGCCGCAGTACCAGCGCGATCTGTCCGCGCTCAACCTGCTCTACATCCACTCGGCCAAGGGCGACCTCGTCCCGCTGTCATCGCTGGCCAAGATCAGCGAGGACATCGGCCCGCTCACGGTCAATCACTCCGGCCAGCTGCCGTCGGTGACGCTGTCGTTCAACATCCCCGCAGGGGTGGCGCTGGGGACGGCGGTGAGCGAGGTGCAGCAGGCGGCGCGCGCCACGCTGCCGTCCACCATCACGACCAGCTTTTCCGGCACCGCGCAGGCGTTCCAGGAAGCGCAGAGCGGGCTGCTGGTGCTGCTCGTGCTCGCGATCTTCGTGATCTACGTGGTGCTCGGCATCCTGTACGAGAGCTTCATCCACCCGCTCACCATTTTCTCGGGGTTGCCGTTCGCCGGCTTCGGCGCGCTGCTCACGCTAGTGATCTTCCGGACGGAGCTCAGCGTGTACGCGTTCGTGGGGATCATCATGCTGATCGGGCTGGTGAAGAAGAACGCGATCATGATGATCGACTTCGCCATCGACGCCGAGCGGAACGAGCACAAGTCCGCGCGCGACGCGATCATCGAGGCGGCGCGTGTGCGGTTCCGTCCCATCATGATGACCACGATGGCCGCGCTCATGGGGACGCTGCCGATCGCGCTCGGCACCGGCGCGGGGGCGGAGTCGCGCCGTCCGCTGGGCATCGCGGTGGTGGGCGGGCTGGCGTTCTCGCAGCTCATCACGCTCTACATCACGCCGGTGGTGTACACGTATCTGGACGGACTGCAGCGGCGCGTGGCGCGGCGGGTGGAGATCCCCGAGTCCGAGGCCGCGTTGGCGGGAAGCCCGGCCTACAGCGGCGACTGACGCGCACCGTGCGGCGCGCTGGCGATCGCCGCGCGCCGCACGGACGCGAGCGACCGTCGCATCACGCGCTCACGGCGCGGGGCGGCGCCTCCACCACAGGACGCCGACAACGAGCAGAAGCCCCGAGAACACGAGCTGCCACCAGTCGAACACGCCGCGCTCGTGATAGTGCAGCGCGACGGCTACCAGGCCGAGGAGCGCGGCCAGCCACGCCAGGTATGCGGCCATCTTGGGGAGCGTACGCGGAGCTTCTGCCATGTGGATCTTCCGTGGTGAGAGGGTGTGGAGCGGCACGCGTGCGTGTGGCTGTCCGGGCGTGCCCACGATAGGGCGCCGGCCGCTCCGCGGCAATGGCACCACGTGCTTAGGGGCCACGTGCGCGCCGTACCGAAACCGGCGCTGATCCACCGTGCGCGGGCTGTCCGACACACGCGCGGCTGCGCGGCGGCCGGCATGGCTGTTGCGGCGATTGTATTCTGCTGGTTGCAATTTCGTAGTCTTAGATGGGAGGTATGATGGAGAGAGTCACCGCGATCTTTGAGAAGATGGACGACGCGCAGCGTGCCGTGAGCGAATTGCGGCGCTTTGGGCTGAACGAGGACCGCATCGGCATCCTGACGCGTCATCCGGAAACGGACAAGCATCCAACGGCCGAGGCTGCGGGACGCGGCGCGGCGGTGGGTGCGGGGGCGGGCGCCGTGCTTGGCATTGCCGCGGCATTCATCCCCGGCGTGGGCCCGTTCATCACGGCGGGCGTGCTGACGGGCTGGATCGGCGCCACGGCCGGCGCGGCCACCGCTGGTGCGGCCGTGGGCGGTACGGCCGGCGCGTTGGCCGGCATTCTGGAAGAGAAGGCCGAGTTTCCCAAGGAGGAAGCCAAGGAATACGGCGAGCGCGTGGCCAAGGGCGCCACGCTCGTGACGGTGGACACCTCGGGCCCGGTTCAGGAGGACGACGTGCTGGCCACCTTCACGCGGAACAACGGCGAGGTGCACGTCGCCCACGCGCACTAGGCACCGCAGCGCGGGGAACGCGCGCCGCGAGGACCGCTGAGCGGTTCGAGCAAGTGCGCGACGGGCCGGGCCGCATGTGGGCTCGGCCCGTAGAGCATTCTGTGGACGGGCCTATCCCCTGCCCGACCCGTCGTTTCGTGGTATCACCGGTGATACCACGTTTCGTGAGCGCGCGAGCAGGGAGTCTATGCTCCACGTCCCCGCCCCGGCGAACACCAGGTAGAGAAAGAGGAACGAAAAGAGCACGGCCGGCATGCCGTTGTTCTCGGTGGGGAAGAACGAATGCGGGAAGTGGAACTGGAAGTACGCCACCGCCATCTCTCCCGACAGCACGAACGCCACCGGCCGCGTGAAGACGCCGAGGACGATGGCGAGCCCGCCGACCAGCTCGAGTAAACCGCCGATGCCCGTCTGCGTGAGTGGATCGAATGGCATGGCCACCGGAGCGGGCGGGTAGCCGAACACGATCATCGTGCCGGCGGACATGAAGACGAGCCCGGCCACGATGCGCAGAACGCTGAGCATGCGGCCGGGCCATGGCGCGGGGGCGGGTTCGTGAATGGACATTGCGAGTGAGCCGGGTGCGTAGCGGATGCGCGCGTCCACGCGCAAGTTAACATTTCATTCCAACGTTCCGCGTCGCGCGAGGGTTCCCGTCCGCGAACTGCGCCGCAGCTCACCTCGCACGGATCGTGCACTATCGCACGCGACAAGGTGCTCACATTTTCCGCCGCGGCGACGCCGCTCGGCTGTCGCGGCATCACCCGATGCAGAAACACATGCCGCTCGCGCCGCAGCCCGTTTCACTCGCCACGAGCCAGCGCCCCGAAGAACAACCGGACATCCACTCGTCGTCCGATCAGTACGCGCTCCGCTTCGCGGGACCGGCGGGTCGCTACCTGCTCGACCGACAGCGCCTGGCGCTCACGACGCTCCTCGGCTTCATGGGCTCCGCGCCACTCAACGTGCTCGATGTGGGCGGCGGGCATCTGCAAACGGCCGAGGTCCTCGCCGCGGCGGGGCACGCGGTGATCGTGCACGGCAGCGCGCCGCAATGCTTCCTGCGACTGCCCGCGCTCGCCGCGCGGTATCCGGGGCGCATCACGCAGCGCGTGGGGCCGCTTTCCGCACTACCGGCGGCCGACGGCGAGTTCGACCTCGTCATCGGCATCCGCATGCTCGGCCACGTGAATCGCTGGCGGGAGCTGTTGGCCGAGATGCATCGCGCGTCGCGGCGATGGATCGTGGTGGAGTTCGCGAGCGCCTCCGGTGTGCAGCACCTGGCGCGTCCGCTGTTCGGACTCAAGAAGCGCGTGGAGGGGAACACGCGCCACTTCCGCACCTATGCGCTGGACAACGTGGTGAGCGCGCTTCGCCACACGGGCGCGCGGACCACGCGGATCGAGCGACAGTTCGTGCTTCCCATCGCGCTGCACCGCGTGCTGCGCCGGCCGGCGCTGTCGGAGGCCGCCGAAGCAGCGCTCGCGCGCGCGGGACTCGCGGCGCGGATCGGGAGCCCCGTCCTCCTGCTGGCCGAACGCGAGGATGCGCCCACCGCGTGATCGGTGGCGCCGTGCCGCGCGCGACGCGTGTGACGGCGAGTACGGACGATCGCCTCAGGCGAGCTGCTGGCCCGCACGCGGGCGCCGCGCGAGCTCGCGGTAGAGCGTGGTGAGACGATCGACGTATCCGTCCAGCGAGTAGCGCCGGCACTCCGCACGTCCCACCGCGCCCATCCGTCGACGCAACGCGGGATCGCCGAGCAGGCGCGCGACAGCCTGCGCGATGGCCTGCGCGTTGGCCGGTTCCACGAGCACGCCGCTCCGCTCGTCGCTCACCACGTCCGGCAGTCCCCCCAACCGCGACGCGACCACGGGCACACCGAGGGCCAGCGCCTCGAGTGCGACGAGCCCGAACCCTTCCTCGAGCGACGGCACCACGGAGACGTCGAACATCCGTACGTAGCGCTGCGTCTCGCGCTGGAAGCCGGCGAAGACGACGCGGTGCGCGATGCCGAGCCGCGCGCACTGGGCACGGAGCGCGGATTCCTCGGGCCCCTGCCCCACCAGCACCAGCCACGCGCGCGGCTCGCGCGCCAGAAGCGCGGCGAATCCGTCGATCAGATGGCGCACGCCCTTCACCGGAAAGAAGCGGCCCACCCATCCCACCACGGGCGCCTGCCGCGGGATGCCGAGCGATTGGCGGAGCGCGGCGACATCGCCGTCCGAGGGTTCGGAGAACGAGTGCTCCGGAAGCGGATAGTAGAGCACCTCGACCATCTCGGGCGGAAATCCCATCCGCTGGATGGCAAAGTCGCGCACGGTGGGGCTGATGGCGAGCGCGCGCGCGGTGGCCGGCGCCAGCGCGCGGTACGCGAGCTCCACGTAGCGCGGGAACTTGCGGTTGGTGTATTCGCTGTGGTGACTGATGATCTGGACGATGGACGGCGTACGCGTGAGTCGCCCGGCAATGCGTCCCAGCGTGCATGCGCCAAAGTCGGTGAGGTGCATGACGTCGATGCGCCGCTCGCGGATCACCTTGATCAGCCGGCCGAGCGAAATCGGATTGAACCGTCCGTGCCCGAAGAACTCGAACGGCAATCCCTCCGCGCGCAGGGCATGCCCCAGGCGCGTGGGCGGACGGAGGATGCAGATGGTGGGCTCGACCTCGTCGTGGCGACGCTCGAGGGCACGCGCGAGCTCGATGAGCTGTCGTCCCCCGCCATGCAGCGCGCCATCGAAGTCGATGTGGTCGCACGCGATGAGTACGCGAACGGGCGCGCGGGCAGGCGCGCGGGCACTGTTGCGCCGCGCGGCGGCCGGGCGCGCGACGGCGCGCGCATGCGAAGACACGGTGGCTGCGGCGCCACCGGCGGTCGATCTCGGTTCCAAGGACCACTCCAGGCGAGGGCGACAAGCGGCACCAGGTGCCGCGGGGTCACCGTGTGCAACCCTCGGGCCGGAACGGAGAGGGTTGACCCCGTCCGCGCCCCACGGAGCCGCCCGCGTCCCATTGACGCCGCGCGCGCCCCGTTGTATATGTAGACCGTCTTACTGTAGACACTCTGACTATGCCACGATCCGATTCGCGAAAGTCCGACCTTTTGCAGGGCACCCTCGACATGCTGGTGCTCAAGACGCTCACCGTGCGCCCGCTGCACGGCTACGCCATCGCGCAGCACATCGCGAAGATGTCCGAGGGCGTGCTGCAGGTGGAGCAGGGCTCGCTCTATCCCGCGCTCGAGCGGCTGCTCACCAAGGGGTGGGTGACGGCCAAATGGCAGCTGAGCCCCACCAAGCGGCGGGCGCGCTACTACACCATCACCGCATCCGGGCGCAAGCAGCTGGGCGACGCCGTGTCGGGCTACGACCGCGTGTCGCTGGCCGTCGCGCGCGTGCTCGGACGCGCCTGAGCGACCACGACGACCATGGCGATGTGCGTACCGGTACCCGTGCCGCGGCGGGGGTGACGACCAATGTCCCGCCTGGATGGATGGCGTCACCGGCTGCGCGTGCTCCTGGGCGGCGCGTCGTACGACCGGGAGTCGGATGAAGAGATCCGTTTCCACCTGGACCTCGAGGCGCGGCAGCAGCGCGCGACACGCGCCGACAGTCCGGACGATGCGGTGATCGCGGCTGCTGCGCGGCGTCGCTTTGGCAACGTCACCTACATACGGGAGGAGGTGCGCGCGATGACCGGGATCGCCTTCCTGCACACGATGGCGCGCGATCTGCGCGTGGCTGCGCGCAGCCTGCGTCGGACACCGGGGTTCACACTTGCCGTGGTCGCCACGTTGGCGATCGGGATCGGCGCCAACACCGCGATCTTCAGCTTCGTGCGCGGCGTGCTCCTGCGTCCCCTGCCGTTTCAGCACGACGCCCAGCTGGTGGAGCTGTGGACGGACCTTCCGGAGTTCGGGAAGGAAGTGGCGTCGCTCCCCGACTACCGCGACTGGAAGAGCAAGACGGCGGCGTTCCAGCGCATGGGCGCCTACGCGAACACGCGCTTCAATCTCACGATCACTGGCGCCGAGCCGGAGCGCGTGACCGCCGCCATGGCAGACGAGGATCTCTTTCGCACGTTGGGCGTGGCGCCCACGCGCGGGCGCGGCTTCACGGCGGCGGACATGGTATTCGGCTCGGCGCACGTGGTGATCCTGTCAGACGCGCTCTGGCGGCGCGACTTCGGCGCCGATCCGCGTGTGCTCGACCGCACGATCCGCCTGAACGACGAGGCGTACACCGTGGTGGGCGTTGCGCCGGCCGGCGTGCACACGCTCGCGCCGGTGGATGTCTGGGTTCCGGCGGCGCTGGATCCCAGCCGCAACTTCTCACGGCGCGGTGATTTCCTTCACGTCGTCGCGCGGCTCAAGCCGGGAATGACGGTGGCACGCGCGCAGGCGGACGCGAACCATGTGGCCACGGCGCTCCAGAATGAATATCCGAGCACCAACAACGGTGTGGGGATCCTGGTCCAGCCGCTCCGCGACGTGATCATCGGCAACGTGCGCACGCCGCTCATCATGTTCGCCGCGGCGGTGGGGCTGCTGTTGCTGATCGGCTGCGCGAACGTGGCCAACCTCATGCTCGCGCGCGGCACGGCGCGCCGGCGCGAACTGGCGGTGCGCGTGGCACTCGGCGCGGCGCGTGGGCGGCTGGTGCGCCAACTGCTCACGGAGAGCGTGTTCCTCGCGCTGGTGGGGGGCGTGGCCGGGGTGGGCGTGGCGCTCGTGGGCGTGCGCGCGCTCAAGGCCTCCGTGCCGCCCGACATGCCGCGGCTGGACGCGGTGCACGTGGATCCGGTGGTGTTCGCGTTCGCCGCGCTCGCCGCGGCGCTGTGCGGTGTCGCGTTCGGGCTGGTACCGGCACTCCGCGCATCGCGTGGGGCCATGCAACTGCAGCTGTCGCACGGGTCGCGCGGGAACGCCAGCGGCGGGGCTGATCGGCTGCGCGGGGGACTCGTGCTCGCGCAGACGGCGCTCGCGCTCGTATTGGCCGTGGGCGCCGGTCTGCTGGCGCGGAGCGTTCAGCAACTGAACGACGTGCAGCTCGGCTTCGACCAGCACGACGTGCTGACGGCGCAGTTGCTCATCCCGCGCAGCCGGTACGACTCCGCCTCCCAGCAGATCGCCTTCTTCCGCAGGCTGCGCGACCGGATGCGTACCACACCCGGCGTGCGCGATGCCGCGCTCGCGTCCGACCTGCCGATGGCCGGCGGCCATGACTACCTGGCGTTCGCCGTCCGCGGCCACCCGGCGCCAGGCAAGGGGGAGAAGACGCCCGACGCGATCGTGACGGTGGTGGACACCGCATTCTTCGGCACGATGCGGATGTCGCTCCTGTCCGGACGCACGTTCACCGGCGCCGATCGCGCCGGCGCGCCCGACGTGGCCGTGGTGACCGAGCAGATGGTGCACAAGTACTTCGGCACGGCCGATCCGCTGGGAGAGCGCTTCACGTTTGGCGATCCAGCCGACACGACGTCCACCTGGTACACCATCGTGGGCGTGGTGGGCACCACCCGGCTCACCGATGTGAGCGAGGACGCGTACCCGCAGATCTTTCTCCCCTTCCAGCAGAACGCGCAGCGCTCGATGTACGTGGTGCTGCGCACCGACCGCGACGCGGCGGCCGCCATCGCGCCGCTGCGGCGCGAGGTGAAGTCCATCGACCCCACTCAACCGATCGCCGACGTGGCTACCATGGAGGAGCGCGTCGCGCACTCCCTGGCGCCGGCGCGGCTCAATTCCATGCTCATCGCCGTCTTCTCGGTCATCGCGGTGGTGCTGGCCGGCGTGGGGATCTACGGGGTGGTGTCGTACAGCGTGGCCCAGCGCACGCGCGAGATCGGCATCCGGCTCGCACTCGGCGCCGGCGGCAGCGACGTGGTGCGGCTCATCGCGCGCCGCGGGATGGCGCCGGCCGTGGCCGGGGTGGCGATCGGGTTGGTGGCCGCCGTGTATCTGGCGCGGCTCGCACGCGGCCTGTTGTACGGCGTGACCGCGTGGGATCCGGCCAGCCTGGTGGGCGCCGCGCTCGCGCTCACCATCATCGCGGCCGTGGCATGCCTGGTGCCCGGGCTCCGCGCCGCGCGCGTGCAACCAGTGGTGGCGCTCACGGAAGAGTGACGCGGGGGGGCAGGAGGTGGTGGGGCGGGGATCGTGGCAGGAATAGGGAGGCCAGATCGGTCGTGGGCGAGCGGGGATCAGGATGATGCAGGCGAGAATCAGTTGCGGGGTTACTGTCATTCTGATGACAGTCATCAGCCCAGTGATGAGCCGGCGGTGGGGGGCGGAGCCGAAGCCCTTTCAGGTCGCCATCCGCTCTCGGCGGGCGCAGGACCGAGACATTCTGATGACCGATGACTCGCATCTGTCATCCCGCAACTGATTCTCGCTTACCAGCGAGCGAGTGATCAGGCGGTGGAGTTCTCAGGCCTGAGTACTGAGTGGTGAGTTGGTTGGGTCGGAGAGCTGCGCGGGTGGGGGGATCAGGATTCTGCAGGCGAGAATCAGTTGCGTGGTTACAGTCATCTGATGACAGTCATCAGCACAGTGATGAGCCGGCGGTGGGGAGGGGACAGGGCCGAAGCTCCTCGAGGTCGCCATCCGCTCTCGGCGGGCGCAGGACCGGGACATCTGATGACCGATGACTCGCATCTGTCACCACGCAACTGATTCTCGCTTACCAGCGAGCGAGTGCTGAGGCGTCAGCGGGCGCCGATGCGGGTTAGCAGTTCCAGCGAGCGAGTGCTGAGGCGTCAGCGGGCGCCGATGCGGGTTAGCAGTTCCAGCGAGCGAGTGCTGAGGCGTCAGCGGGCGCCGATGCCGGTCTCTCTTTCCAGCCAGCGAGTGCTGAGGCGTCAGCGAGCGCTGATGCCGGTCTTTCTTTCCAGCGAGCGAGGGTACGGCGCGCCTGCCGTCACGCGGCGTTGTTTTCTCACCGGCGCGCACCGCCCTACGCCGCGCGGAGCGTCGTCTCCACCGGAACACCGGAGCGCAGCGTCTGCAGCACCACGCAGCTGTGCTCGGCGGCCGCGAGCAGCTTGCGCACGACATCGGGGTCGGCATCCGCCGCCGGCTTCAGGTGGATGTCGCACCGCATCTGCTGAAAGCCCACGGGCACGCTCCGGTCCACCAGCAACGTGCCGCGCACATCCACATTGCCGGTGACGTCCACCTCCAGCGCCTCGAGGCGCACGCGCAGTCGGTCGGCGATCATGCGGATGGTGGAGTCGAGGCAGGTGGCGAGCGCCGCGCACAGGATGTCGCCGGGATTGGGGAGATCGTGGTCGCCGCCCACGGCGTGGTGGATGCCGAAGGGCCACTCGATTCCATAGTCCTTGCTCCCCGGATGCACCTGTCCGTGGAAGGGGTCCGACTCCGCGCTGCGAACGGTGCGCGCGTGATCGGTGATGCGGGCATCGGTGGCGTCGGCCGCATACCGCCGGCACAGCAGATCCTGGCGGAAGCGAACGGTGGAGGTGGAGCTACCGGTTGGCGTCATCGGATTCGAGGTTCGAGTGAGGGCACCATCTATAGAAGCGGCATCTCTCCGCCACCCGGCTCATCGCGAGTTCTCCAGCAGCGGTGCCAACCCGGCGCGCAAGCCGAGCGTGACGCCGGCGTGGCGGGCGAGCACCCTCACCTGAAGGCGTGCTCGCTCTGCAGCCGCTTGTACTCGAACCAGGTGAGGACGATCACGACCGCGTCGAGCACCGAGAGCACGATCAACTCCGGCGCGTGCGTGTGCATGTACCGGTAGAGCTGGTAGAGGATGAAAAGGCCAAAGGCGATCATCGCCGCGGGATAGGCCAGATGCTTCTTGAGCAGGAGGCCGGCCACGAGCCCGAGCTTCACCACCCCGTGCCAGAGCAGGTAGATGGCGGCGAAGATCTTGGCGTGATGGGAGAGATGCCGCGTGCTGTCCAGCAGGTAGTTGGAGATGGGATCGTCGGGATCCGTGCTCAGCTCATGCCGCGTGAGCACGCGGGCAATGTGATACAGCGTGGGCGAGCTCACGAAGAACAGGAGCGCGCCGCCCACGAGCTCCAGCACGCCGTCCACGCCCTTGGCGATGACGCCGATGTCGAAGAACAGATGAACGAGCCGGTTGCGGCGTGATTCGGGCATGAGCGATGGAGATTTTCGGATGCGTGTGATGCGGGATGGCGAACATCGCTTCGCGCGGCGCCGCCGAGCCCTCTGACGATCGCCGCCACCCACGTTGCAGCTTCCGTGCGCAGGCTCGCACTCCAGCGGATGTGGGGCCTGCCTGACGGTTGGGGAAAGTCCGCACGCCGTGTCCGACATTCGCCCACCACTTCTGTTGGGCCGTGCGTTAGACATTATGTGTTCGGTGCGGTGCGCCACCGTCGACCGCACGCCGCACCGTCGCACGGGAATTGCGCTGCGACGTTCGCTCAGACAGAGTGCATGATCTCTCTTCCAGACTTTCTCCGCCGTTTCCGTCGGGCGTGGGCGCCGCCCGGTGCCGCGCTCGCGCGCGTGGCGCCGCCGGTGGACGTCTCCGCCCGGCTGCGCGCCGAGGTGCAGCCACTGCTCGACGCGATCGCTGAGATCCAGCACCGTGGGGACCGCCTGCGCGGCGACGCGGACGCCAAGGCCGCAGCGCTTCTGGACGCCGCCAAGCACGACGCCGATCACGCGGTTCGCGACGCCGAGAAGCAGGCCCCCGAGGCGCGGGCGGCGGCAGCTCGGGAGGCGCATCGGGCGGTGGACGCGGAGCTCTCCTCGATCGCCACGGCGGGCAGCACGGAGGCGGAGCGCATCGGCAAGCAGGCGAAGGAGCGCGCGGCGGAGCTGCTCGACCGGGTGCGCGCCTGTGTGCTGGCCGGTCCGGAGGTGGACCGGTGAACTTGCCCTGGGTGGCCGGCGCGATCCGCGGGCGCGCGCTCGCCCGCCGTCGCTTGGGTGACCAAGGGGTGCATGATCTGTCGCACACCCGCTCGCTCGCCCGGGCGCTCAGCTTTCTCGCGGCGTCCTCGTACGGGCACCGTGTGCGCGCCGATCTCGACGTGCCCCGCGCGCAGCGCGCGGTGGCGGATACCACGCTGTGGCATCTGCGCGTGCTCGCGGGCTGGTTGCCACCCAGCGGCGTGGAGCTCGTACGGCAGGTTGCCGCCTGGTTCGAGCTCGCCAACGTGGAAGGGCGCGTTGCCGTTCTCGCGACCGGCGGACAATGGCGGGATGCGCCGTACGCATTGGGGGCACTGGCCACGGTGTGGCCCCGGATGCGGGACGCGGCGACGCTTGCCGACGTGCGGGCGCTCCTGGCGCATTCGCCGTGGGGCGATCCGGGCGGCGACACCACGGCCGACCTGCTGCTGGGACTACGACTGGGATGGGCGCGGCGACTTCGTTCGCTGCTCCCCCAGGCGCAGCGGTGGGGAGACGGCGCGCTCGCCGTCGCGCTCGCCAAAGGGCGCTACGTGCACGACCCCACGCACGCACAGCCCCAGCCTCGCGTCCCGGAACTCGGGTCGCGCTGGATGAGTGCCGCGACGCTTCCCGCGTTCGTGAGCGCGCTTCCGCCGTCAGCACGGTGGGTGTTCGCCAACGTCCATGCTCCCCAGGATCTGTGGGACGCCGAGCGCACGTGGTGGGAGCGCGTCGATCGCGAAGCAACGAGCCTGCTGGAACACGAGCGGCTGGGACGCACGGTGGTGACCGCGGCCGCGACGGTGCTCGTCACCGACTGCTGGCGCACAATGGCGGCGCTGGAACAGGCGGCGCGTGGTCACCCACCGGACTCGGCAACAGCCGCCAACGACACGATCGAGGAGACAGCGGATGCCATCGCTTGAGATGCCCGCTCCCGTCCGCATGCATCGGGTGGCGATCGCCACACCCGCGAAAGCGCTGCGGGGCGTGCTCGTCACCCTCGCCGCGCGCGGCGCCGTGGAGCTGGCCGGAGAGCTTCCGCCCGCCGAGGGCGAGTTTACCGACGCGCTGCGACGCCTCGACGCAGCGGGAGTGGGAGCAGGACCGGGACCGGGAGCGGGCCCTGCAGTGGGAGCGGGCACGCACGCGGCGCCGGTGATCTCGGCGCAGCTGCCGGATGTGCACGCGCTCGAGGAACAGCGCGCCCGCGACCTGCTGGCCGGCGAAGCCGAGCTGGATCGGCGCGCGCGGATGGCGATCACGCAGAAGGATGTCGCCGTCCTGGTGGGGTGGGCTCCGGACCAGCAGCTCGGCGCGTTGCGCGACAGCCTGGGCGGCCAGGGCGCGGCCGTGGTGGATCTCCCCACGCCCGCATCGGAGATCCCGCCAACGCTCCTTAGGCCAACACGACTGGCGGCACCCTTTCACCTGCTGGTGAACACGTACGGCGTGCTCCCCTACTCGGACGTCGACCCCACGGCGTTCGCGGCGTTCGCGTTCGTGGTGATGTTCGGGATGATGTTCGGCGACGCGGGGCACGGACTGCTGCTGATCCTCTTGTCGCTTCTGCTCGCACGACAGCGCCACGGGCCTCTGGCGCGTGTGCGAGCGTCGTGGCCGCTGGTGGCGGCGGCTGGGGTGTTCGCCACGATCTTCGGCCTGCTGTACGGCGAGTTCTTCGGACCCACCGGGCTCGTCCCCACGCTCTGGCTCGCGCCGCTCGCGCGACCGCTCGTCCTGCTCGCGGCGGCCATCGTTGTGGGGAGCTCGCTCCTGGCGGTGAGCTACTTGCTGGGCGCAGCCAACCGGTGGCGCGAAGGCGGCGCGGCGATGGCGTTGTACGCCGAGGGCGGCTTGGCCGGCGGGTTGGTCTTTGCGGGGATCGCGACGGCCGCGGCGGGTTGGATTCGCGGCGTACCGTTCGCCAAGGGCGCCGGCGTCGGTATCGCACTGCTTGGGCTGCTGCTGGTGTTCATCGGCACGCTGGTGCAGGCGGGTCGGGGCGCGGGAGGAGTGACGCGCGGCGTGGTGGAAGTGGTGGATGTGGTGGTGCGCATCGGGAGCAATATCGTCTCCTTCACCCGATTGGCGGCGTTCGGGATGACGCATGCGGCGCTCAGCCTGGTGACGCTCCAGGGCGCGCAGCATCTTGCGCACGGAGTCATAGGGTGGGTGGCGGCCGCGCTCCTGTTCCTGGTGGGCACCGCGCTCGCGCTTGCGCTCGAAGGGATGGTCGCCACCATCCAGGCGCTGCGCCTGGAGTACTACGAGTTGTTCTCACGCATCTTCGAGGAAGAGGGGCGGCCGTTCACGCCGTTCTCGCTTCCCGTCCGTCCCATGGAGGACACGCCATGACCGTTCTGGCTGTCGCGCTGCCCGCGCTGGTGCTCGCCGCCCTGGTGCTGCACGCGCGCCGCGGCGCTACCAAGCGCGACCTGCGCCGGTTCATCATCGGCGGTCTGGCCACCGCCGTGCTCGCACCCGTGCTGTTGCTCCTGGTGGGCCCCGTGCACGCGGCGCTCGCACACGGCGTGCTGCCGGCGGCGGCGATGCTGCACGGCGCAGTGCTGCAGGGAGCGCAGGCAGCCACCCCGGCACCGGTGGGGAGCGGCACCGCTTTCCTGGCGGCGGCGATCGCCGTGGGCGCGTCGTCGATCGGTGCGGCGGTGGCGGTGGCCTACACCGGTGCCGCCGCGCTGGCCGCGGTGAGCGAGAAGCCGGAGCTGTTTGGGCGATCGATCGTGATCGTCGGGCTGGCCGAAGGGATCGCGATCTACGGTCTGGTGATCGCGGTGCTCATCCTGAACCGCGTATGAGCCGCATCGCTGCCCTGGGGGAGCGCCCGCGCGTGGAGGGGTTCGCGCTGGCCGGCGTGCACGTCGTACCGGCTGAGGATGCGGCGGCGGTGCGGGCGGCGTGGCATGCGCTCGACCGCGAAGTCGCGGCGCTCATCCTCACGTCCGCCGCGCGGGCGGCGCTGGACGATCTTCTCGCCAAGCGACCGGAGCTCCTGTGGACAGTGATCCCGGACTGACCGCGCAGCTCGCGCCGCTGGAGACGGCGCTCCTCGCCGCCGCGCGCGACGAGGCAGCGGCGACGATCCGCGATGCCTCCGCGCACGCGGACGCCCTGCGCAACAATGGCGCAGCGCGCGCCCGCACGTTGGTCGAAGGTGCCACCGCCGACGGCACGCGCGCCGCGGAGCGCGAGACGGCGCGCCGGCGCGTGCAGGCGCAGCGAGCGGCACGCGCGCTCGTGCTCGGCGCCGAGCGCGCGGCCTACGACGCGTTCACAAGCCAAGCGGCGGACGCCGCGCGCTCCCTGCGCGAACATCCCGAGTACGCGCGTCTTGAAGCGCAGCTCACCGACGCCGTGCATCGCGCGCTCGGCGATGACGCGGAGATCACGCGCGATTCGGGCGGCGCTGGAGGCATCGAGGCACGCAACGGCAGCCGGTCGGTGGACCTCACTCTTCCCACGCTCGCGCGGAGGTGCGTCGCACGGCTCGGTGGAGAGCTCTCCCGACTGTGGTCGTGACGGCGTCCACCTCGGCGCCACCAGGCGCGGGGCGCGTGGTGCGCGTGAGCGGCCCCCTGGTGGAGGTGACGGGGGTCGCCGGCGTGGCGATGTTCGATCTGCTGCGCGTGGGCGACGCTGGCCTCATGGGCGAGGTGATCGACATTGGCGAGGACCGCGCCACCGTGCAGGTGTACGAGTACACGGGCGGGCTGCGCCCGGGGGACGCGGCCGCGGGCACCGGTGGTCCGCTGTCCGCCGAGCTGGGGCCCGGGCTGTTGGGCGGCGTGTACGATGGGCTGTTGCGCGTGCTCCAGCGCGCCGGCGATTGGCTCACGCCGGGCACGACCACGCGCGGGCTGCCGCGCGATCGCACGTGGCGTTTCACCCCGACGGTGCACGAGGGCGATGAGCTGCCGTCGGGCGCGGTGCTCGGCGACGTGGCGTCGCCGGAAGGATCATCTGCCGTGCCACTCAAGACGCTGTTGCCACCCCACGTACACGGACGCGTCGAGTGGCTGGCCGGCGACGGAAGCGTGCACGTAGACGACCGGATCGCCGTCGTCTCCGGACACGATGTGTCGCTCGTCACGTCGTGGCCCGTGCGCGTCCCCCGCCCGGCTCCGGGACGGCTGGCCGCATCCACGCCGCTGCTCACGGGCCAACGCGTGCTCGATTTTCTCTTCCCGATCGCCAAGGGAAGCACCGCGTCCATTCCCGGCGGATTCGGCACGGGAAAGACGATCACCCTGCAGCAGATCGCCAAATGGTGCGACGCCGACGTGGTGGTGTACGTGGGGTGCGGAGAACGAGGCAACGAGAATGGCCGACGTGGCATCGGAGCTCGAGCAGATGGAGGATCCGCGCACGCACCGCCCACTCATGGAACGGGTGGTGCTCATCGCCAACACCTCGAACATGCCGGTGATGGCTCGGGAGGCCAGCATCTACATGGGCGTCACGGTGGCCGAGTACTTCCGCGACATGGGGCTCGACGCGGTGGTCATCGCCGACTCCACGTCGCGCTGGGCGGAAGCACTGCGCGAGATCGCATCGCGCATGCGCCAGCTTCCCGCGGAAGAAGGGTTCCCCGCCAACCTGGCCTCCGCGCTGCCCGCTTTCTACGAGCGGGCCGGGCGATTCACGCTCGCGGGCGGCCGCGAGGGGACCGTCTCCATCCTGGGCGCGGTGTCGCCTCCCGGCGGCGAGATGACCGAGCCTGTCACCGCGCACACGCGTCGCTTCGTGCGCGCGGTGTGGTCGCTCGACCGCGAGCTGGCGTACGCGCGGCACTATCCGGCGGTGAACTGGAGCGCATCGTTCACGCGCGACGCGGACGTCATTGCCGATTGGCACGTGCAGCAGGACGATCCGGCGTGGAGCGCGCGGCGCGACCGGTGTCTCCGTCTGCTCGCCGAGGCGGACCGACTGCAATCGATCGCCGAGCTGGTGAGCGCGGAAGCGCTCCCGGATCGCGAGCGGTTGGTGCTGCTCGTCGCACGCCTGCTGCGGGAGGGTGTCATCCAGCAGAACGCGCTCGTGGCCAACGACGCCACGTCGTCTCCCGAGAAGACGGCCGCGCTTGTGCAGCTTGTGCTCGACGTCCAGGATGCCGGGCTCGCGCTGCTCGAGCGGCACGTGCCCATCTCCGTGCTCGAGGAAGCGGATCTCTCCGCGGCGTTCCGCGCGCGGCTCACCACCCCGCCCGACGGTGCGCAGCAGGTGCTGGCCATCCGCGACCAGGTGGTCGCTCAGATCGGGGCGCTCTCGTGACGCCGGCCGGGCTCGTTGCGTACCACGACGTCCAGCGCGTGTTCGGGCCGCTGCTGGTGGTGGCCGGTGTGAACGACGTGGGGTTCGACGAGCTGGTGGAGCTGGAGGTGCGCGATGGACAGCGGCGGCACGGTGTCGTGCTGGAGGTGAATGAGGATCTGGCGGTGGTTCAGGTCTTCGAGGGCACGCGTGGCATCGGACGACAGGGGGTTGCCGCGCGCTTCAGCGGCAGCCCGATGGAGATTCCGGTGGGAGAGGGGTGGTTGGGCCGCGTCGTCAACGGGCGCGGGGAGCCGTTGGACGGCGGGCCGCCGGTGTTTGGTGCGACCGCGCGCCCCGTAGCGGGTGCACCGATCAATCCGGCGCATCGCGAGGAGCCGCACGACCCGATCATCACCGGCGTCTCGGTGATCGATGGCATGGCGACGCTGGTGCGCGGACAGAAGCTTCCCGTCTTCTCGCAGGGCGGGCTCCCGCACCTGGAGCTCGCATCGCAGATCGCGGTGCAGGCGCAGGCGGGCGAGGAGTCGTTCCGCATCGTGTTCTGCGCGATGGGGATCACGCACGCCGACGCGGACGCGGTTGCCGACGTGCTCGCGGCGCGGTCGGCGGCCAAGGAGATCGTGCTCGTCATCAACACGGCGGACGATCCGGTGATCGAGCGCATCCTGAGTCCGCGCGTGGCCCTCACCGTCGCCGAGCACCTGGCGTTCGAGCTGAACAATCAGGTGCTCGTGATCATGGCCGATATGACCAGCTACTGCGAGGCGGTGCGCGAGGTGTCCGCGTCGCGCGGCGACATCCCGGCCCGGCGCGGGTACCCGGGATACCTGTACAGCGACCTTGCCTCGCTCTACGAGCGGAGCGGGCGGCTCAAGGGACACGCGGGTTCGCTCACGCAACTGCCGGTGCTCACGATGCCCGGCGGAGACCTCACGCATCCGGTGCCCGACCTCACAGGCTACATCACCGAGGGACAGATCGTGCTCTCGCCCGAGCTGTCGAGCCACGGCATCTATCCGCCCGTGGACGTACTGCAGTCGTTGTCGCGACTGATGCGCCTGGGCACGGGCCCGGGCCGCACGCGCGCCGACCACATGGATGTGGGCAATCAACTCTATGCCGCACTCGCGCGCGCACGGCAGGCGCGCGACCTGAGCGAGCTGGTGGGACAGGACGCACTCTCCGCCACCGATCGTCGCTACCTGGCCTTTGGCGAAGGGTTCGACACGCGGTTTCTCTCGCAGCGCAACGACGAGCAGCGCGATCTCAACGCCACGTTGGACCTGGCGTGGAACGTGCTCTCGATGCTCCCGCGCCGCGAGTTGACAATGATCAATGCGCAGACGGTGCAGGCCCATTACGTGGAGCGCGCAGATGCGACTGCGGATACCGCCGGGTAGAGCGGGACGTCCCTGGCTGCGCGACCGCATCGCGGCCGCGCATCGCGCCGCCGACCTGCTGGATCGGAAGCGCCGCGAGCTGGAGAGCGAGCGGCATCGCCTGGGGACGATCGTCGGACGGCGCGAGCGCGAGTGGCGAAGCACCATGGCGACCTGCGGGCACTGGCTGGGCCGTGTGGACGCGACCGCCGGAGATCGCGCGCTCCAGATGGCCGTCGCTCTGGAGCCTGCCTGCGCGCAGATCACCGTCGACTGGCGGCAGGTGATGGGAGTCCACTATCCCATCGATGTCCACGTGCAGCTTCCCGACGCACCCCACATCGCATTGCTGGACGGCGGCGCCGCGCTGGCGTTCGCGATCGACGTGTACGGCCGCGCGGTGCGTGCCGCCATGGCGCACGCGGTGGCGCGCACGGCGGAAACGCGTATTCGTGCCGAGCTGGATCGCACCGTGCGCCGACTGCGTGCGCTCCGACTGCGCGCCATCCCGGCGCACGAAGACGCTCTGCGCGCGCTCGAGCTCCGGCTGGACGAGAAGGATCGCGAAGACGCGGTGGCCGCACGCTGGGCATCGACGGCGGCGTCGACGGCGGTGGGGCAGCACGCGGCACTTGCCGGCGCGACGCCCGCGTCGCGAGCCGGGCCGTGACGCCCCCGCCCCCACCCCCGCAGCGCGTGCTCGTGGCGATCAATGGTTCCCCCGCATCGCTCGAGGCGAGCCGCTTCGCCCTGGAGCTGGCCGCGGCGTGGCGCGGTGCGGTGCGCGCCGTAGCGGTGGTGGGCGACGAGCGCGCGGAACGGCTGGTGGACGAGGCCGCGGGCGGGGGCGAGGCACCCGCGCACGAGCGCCGGCGTGCCGCGCTGGAGGACGCCCTCGCGCACGTGGTTCGCGCGGGCCAGAGCGCCGGCATCACGGTGGAACAGACACTGCTCGTGCGCCCGCGGGTGCAACCGTACGAGGTGATCCTGGACGAAGCCGACCACTGGCCGGCGGACGTGATCGTGGTGGGGCGCGGGCACCATCACGGTATCGGGCGCGCGCTCCTGGGAAGTCAGACCGAGCACGTGCTGGAGTTCGCTACGCGACCGGTGATCGTCGTGCCGGCCCGGTCGCCCTGAGGCACGCGTCGCGCCCGCGCCATACGCCACCCTGGTGCTGCCGGAGTCCCCAACCGCGCATGAACGCGGCGGGTGTATGCGCCGGCACGCTCACCGCGCCCAGCGAATCCAGCGCGCCTCGAGGGGCACGGACAGACCATCCGACGCGGACGCGATGATGCGCGGCGTGTAGTCGGCGGCCGGACGCGTATCCGGTACCTGGCCGCGGTAATGGAATCCGGTGCGGCCATCCGCCAGCGGCTCACCGGGCTCCATGGCCTGCCGCACCGGCGCGCCGCCGTCCGCACCGTTGGCATACAGCTCGACGCACACGGCGGCGGCTTGCAGTCCGTCGAGCACCACGTCGGCGTCGAAGGTGTGCTGTCCCCCTTCCGACGACACGCGCACGGCACCAAAGCTCACCCCGCCCCAATGTTGCTCCACCTGCCGCCGCCGCTCGACGAGTGCATGGGCCAGCGCGCCGTGGTCGGCTGAGCGCGCACGGTACGCCGCGGACGCGCCCAGATAGTACGATGTCACGTACTCGCGCACCGACCGGTTGCTGGAGAACTGCGGCGTGAGACGCGCCATGCTCTCGCGCACGCGCGCGATCCAGTCTTGGGGAATCCCGTCCGCGCTCCGCCTATAGAAGGCGGGTACGATCTCGCGCTCCAGCAGGTCGTACAGCGTTCTGGCCTCCGCCGCATCCCACGCCGGATCGTCCCCGTGCTCGCGCGCGTCGCCGAGTGCCCAGCCGACATCGGGCGCGTAGGCCTCCGCCCACCAGCCGTCCAGCTCCGAGAGATTGAGGCCGCCGTTCACCAGTGTCTTCATGCCGCTGGTGCCGCACGCCTCCCACGGACGGCGCGGCGTGTTGATCCAGACATCCACGCCCTGCACCAGGCGCTCCGTGAGGAGCATGTCGTAGTCGGCCAGGAAGACCACGTGTGCGCGCGCCTCGGGCTCACGCACGAATTCCGTCCACTCGCGCACCATGGCGCGCCCCGCGTCGTCAGCAGGGTGCGCCTTGCCCGCCACGATGAGCTGCGCGGGACGGTCTCGGTTGGAGAGAATTCGGAGTAGCCGTGCACGGTCGTGCAGCAGCAGCGTGGGGCGCTTGTACGTGGCAAATCGGCGGGCAAAGCCAAGGGTCAACACGGCGGGATCGAACACATGTCGCGCGCGCTCGATCTCCTCGCGCGAGGCGCCCGCGGCGGCGATCTGCTGCACCAGGTGCCCGCGAACGAATTCCACCAACGCCGCGCGCGCGGCCGTGCGCATGCCCCAGAGCGGTGCGTCGGGCGTGGCGCGAATGGCGTCGTCCAGACCTTGCATGTCTCCCCGCCACCGTTCCTTGTGCGCCACCGCCGTCCACAGTGCATCCGATACGACAGAATCCCAGCTGGGAGTATGGACACCGTTGGTCACCGCACGCACCGGGACCTCCACCCGGGGCCATCGCGGAAACAGTGGCTGGAAGATGCCCCGGCTCACCTGCGCGTGTAGTTGACTCACGCCGTTCACCGCGCCGCTGCCACGCAGGGCCAGATACGGCATGCTGAACGGTTCCGTGGCATCATCCGGATCGGCACGCCCGAGCGCGAGCAGCTCGTCCACCGAGACGTGCAGCTCCTGCACCGCGTACGTACCGAGGTACTGCTCGATGAGCGCGCCCGGAAAGCGGTCGAAGCCGGCGGCCACCGGCGTGTGCGTGGTGAAGTGATTCCCGGCGCGCGTGGCGGTGAGCGCGACGTCGAACGGCTGCCCTGTGTCACGCATGAACATGCGCGCGCGCTCCAGCACGGCAAACGCGGCGTGCCCCTCGTTCAGATGACAGACGTCCGGCTGCACGCCGAGCGCCGCGAGCAGCCGCCACCCGCCAATGCCCAGCACGATCTCCTGCTCCAGGCGCATCTCGCTCCCACCGCCGTACAGCTCCCCCGTAATGCCGCGGTACGGAGGAAAGTTGGCGGCGTCGTTGCTGTCCAGGAGATACAGGTGCGTCCGTCCCACTTGCACCTGCCATGTACGCAACCACAGCGGAGAGCCGGGGAGCGGAATCACCAGCCGGAGCCAGTCACCGTGGCGGTCGCGGAGCGGAGTCAGCGGGAGTTGGCCAGGATCGTTGTACGGATAGAACGCCTCCTGCGCCCCCGTGCGGTCGATGACCTGGCGGAAGTAGCCTCGCTGATAGAGCAGGCCGATGCCGATCACCGGGACGCCGAGGTCGCTGGCCGCCTTGAGATGGTCCCCCGCCACGTTTCCAAGGCCACCGGAGTAGATCGGGAGCGCCTCGCTCAGCATGAACTCCATGCTGAAGTACGCCACGCGCGTGAGCGCCCCCTTGGGGTACGACTGCTGAAACCAGCCCGCCGCTTTGGCCGCACGTCGTCGCGCGTCCACCATCGCGTCCACGTGCCGGTGAAAGGCAGGATCGCCCAGCGCGCTCCGGAGCCGCGCGCGCGACACCGTCTGCAGCACGACCCACGGGTTGTGCGTCAGCTCCCAGAGCTCGGGATCGAGCTCCTGCCACAGCGCGTCCGCTCCATGGCTCCACGACCATCGCATGTCGAGCGCCAGCTCGGCCAGTTGGCCGATGTGCGCGACATCGCGGCGCAACGCGAGATGGCGACCGTGTCGCGCGGGCATCCGCCTGTCTCCTTAGCGCGGCGCGCCTGCGCGCGGCCCATCGGATATGGCCGCGCGGACGATCGCCCGTGCTTCGTCCACGATGCGCGTCAGATGCTCGGGCCCGCGAAAGCTCTCGGCGTACACCTTCAACACGTCTTCCGTACCCGACGGACGCGCGGCGAACCAGCCGTGCGCCGTCACGACCTTGAGCCCGCCGATGGGCTCGTCGTTGCCCGGCGCGCGGGTGAGCATGGCCTGGATGGGCTCGCCGGCCAGATCACTCGCGGTGAGCTGCGAGGGCGAGAGCTTGGCGAGACGGGGTTTCTCTTGCGCGTTGGCGGGGAACTCCACGCGCTGATACGAGGACGCGCCCAACTCTCGCGTGAGCTCACCGTAGCTCTCCCCCGGATCGCGCCCGTTGCGCGCCGTCATTTCAGCGGCGAGGAGCGCGGCGACGATCCCGTCCTTGTCGGTGGTCCACGGCGCGCCGTCGCGGCGCACGAAGGTCGCGCCCGCGCTCTCCTCGCCGGCAAAGCCCAACGTGCCGTGCAGCAGACCCTCCACGAACCACTTGAAGCCCACCGGCACCTCGTACACGGCACGCCCCATGCGCGCGGCCACGCGGTCGAGCATCGCGCTCGTCACGACCGTCTTGCCCACGCGCATGTCGGTGCTCCATGCGCGCCGGTGCGTGAACAGATACTCCACCGCCGCCGACAGGTAGTGATTGGGCGGCAGCAGCCCCGCGCTTCGCGTGACGATCCCGTGCCGGTCGTGATCCGGGTCGCACGCGCACGCGATGTCGAACCGGTCGCGGAGCGCGAGCAACCGCTGCATCGCGTATGGCGACGACGGATCCATGCGGATCTTGCCGTCCCAATCGACCGTCATGAAGCGAAAGGTGGCGTCCACGATGTCGCTCACCACGGTGAGCCGGATCTTGTACCGCTCGGCGATGGCCGGCCAGTAGTCCACGCCGGCGCCGCCCAGAGGATCCACCCCCACGTGAATGCCGGCGTCGCGGATCACGTCGAAATCGAGCACGGAGCCGAGATCGTCCACGTAGTGGCGGCGGTAGTCATGGACGTGCGTCGTGTCCGCGCGGCAGGCGCGCGCGAACGGAACGCGCTTCACGGCGCGGAGCCCGCCGCGCAGGATCTCGTTGGCGCGTCGCTCGATCCACGTGGTCTCGTTGGGCTCCGCCGGCCCGCCGTGCGGCGGGTTGTACTTGAAGCCTCCGTCCTCCGGCGGGTTGTGCGACGGCGTGATCACGATGCCATCGGCCAACCCCGTGGTCCGCTCGCGGTTGTAGCAGAGAATGGCGTGCGAGACGACGGGGGTGGGCGTGTATGCGTCGTCGGGCGCGAGCATCACGTGCGCCCCGTTGGCCGCCAGCACCTCGAGCGCGGTGGTGAACGCCGGGCGCGACAGCGCATGCGTATCAATTCCCAGAAAGAGGGGACCGTCGATCCCCTGCTCCTGCCGATACAGACAGATGGCCTGCGTGATGGCCAGGATGTGATGCTCGTTGAAGCTCCTGTGGAGCGACGACCCGCGGTGCCCCGACGTGCCGAACGCGATCCGCTGCGCGGGATCGGACGCGTCGGGCTGCTCGGCGAAGTACGCGGTGACGAGCTTCGCGACATCGACGAGCATGCTGATGGGCGCCGGCTGCCCGGCGAGCGGACTCACTGGCGGCGCGGCTCCCGCGGGCGACGCGGGCGCGGAACCGGCAGAGGCGGCTCCCGCGGCACACGCGGGCGCCGAGTGCGCTGTGGCGTCGTTAGGCATCGCTGAACAGCGCGGCGTGCGGCTGCTGTGCGGTGGCCAGCGGGGCGGGCTCCGTGGAATCGGTGAAGTCCGCCGTCCACTGCCAGTTGGTGATCTCCGGCATGTCCTCCAGATGTTCTCGGATGTAGGTGGCGTGCGTGCGCAGGCGTTCGTCAAAGTACGCGGCCGCGCGCTCCGCCGCATCGCGCAACGACGGATCGCTGTCCACGCGCCGCGCGTAGTGGAGCGCGTCGAGCGCCAACTGCAGTCGGCTCATCCCGTTCAGCACCACCATGTCGAACGGCGTAGTGGTGGTGCCCCGTTCGCGGAAGCCGCGCACGTGGAATCGCGCCTCGTTGGCGCGCCCGTGCACCATGCTGTGAATCGCCCACCGGTAGCCGTGATACGCAAAGATGACCGGCGCATCGGGGGTGAACAGCTCCTCGAACGCCAGATCGCCCATCCCGTGCGGATGGAGGTCGGGGTGCATGATCGTGCCCAGGTCCACGATGTTGACCACGCGCACGCGGAGCCCGGGCACGTGCTTCTGCAGCAGCCACGACGCGGCGCACACCTCGAGGGTGGGAACATCGCCCGTGCAGGCGAGCACGACGTCCGGCTCGTCTTCGCTATCGTTGCTGGCGAAACCCCATCGCAATGCGCCGCGCGTGCAGTGCGCGATGGCGTCGTCCATACACAGCCACTGGAGCTGCAACTGCTTACCGCAGGTGACCACGTTCACGTAGTTCCGGCTCCGGAGACAGTGATCCATCACGCTCAACAGACAGTTGGCGTCGGGCGGATAGTAGATGCGGACGACCTCGCTGCGCCGCGCGAGCGCGTTGTCCACGAAGCCGGGCGCCTGGTGGCTGAAGCCGTTGTGCTCGTTGCGCCAGGCGTGGCTGCTGAGAAAGACATTGAGCGAGGCGACCGGTTTGCGCCAGCGGTACTTGAGCGCCTCCTCCAACCACTTGCCGTGCTGCGTGAACATGGAGTCCACGATCTGCGCGAACGCTTCGTACGACGCCCACACGCCGTGCCGCCCGGTGAGCACGTAGCCCTCCAGCCATCCCTCGCAGCAGTGCTCGCTCAGCACCTCCATCACGCGTCCGTCGGGGCTCACGTGATCGTCGATGGACACCGTGGGCTCCATGCTGCAGCGGGTGGTGGCCTCGAACACGGCGTTGAGCCGGTTGGAGTTGGTCTCGTCGGGAGAGAGCAGGCGAAAGTTGGTGGGATTGCGCACGATGATGTCGCGCAGGAACTGCCCCAGCGCTCGCGGCGCCTCGGCGGCCACGCGCCCGGGCTCGGGAACGTCGAGCGCGTAGTCCACGAAAGCGGGAACGTCGAGATCCACGAGCACGCGTCCCCCGTTCACGTGCGGACTCGCGCCCATGCGGAGCGCCGGCGGCGGCACGAGCGCGGCGAGCTCCGGGAGCAGATGTCCGTCGCGGTCGAACAGCGTCTCGGGATGGTAGCTCCGCAGCCACTCCTCGAGCAGACGCAGATGCTCCGGCTCCTCGAGGACGTTGGCGAGCGGCACCTGGTGCGCGCGAAAGGTGCCCGCGATGGGCACGCCGTCCACCTCCACCGGCCCCGTCCAGCCCTTGGGCGACCGGAAGACGATCATCGGCCACACCGGCGCGCCGTCCACGCCGTTGGTGCGCGCGTCGTGCTGGATGTCGCGGATGCGCGCGTAGCATGCGTTTAGCGTGGCGGCGAGCTGCTGGTGCATGGCCACCGGATCGTCTCCCTCCACGAAGTGCGGCTCGTAGCCGCGACCGCGGAAGAGCATGCGCAACTGGTCGTCGTGCGTGCGCCCGTCCACCGTGGGGCCGGCGATCTTGTAGCCGTTCACGTGCAGGATGGGAAGGACGGCGCCGTCCCGCGCCGGATTCAGGAACTTCACCCCCTTCCAACTGCCATCGAGCGGCGCCGTTTCCGCCTCACCATCGCCCACGACGCACACCACGATGAGCTCCGGATTGTCGAACGCCGCGCCAAAGGCGTGGAGCAGCGAGTAGCCCAGCTCGCCCCCCTCGTGCATGGAGTTCGGCACGTGGGGACCGCAGTGGCTCCCCACCCCGCCCGGCGTGGAGAACTGCCGGAAGAGCACGCGCATCCCGGCTGCGTCCTGCGTCACCTCCGGGTGTACGGCGGTGTAGGTGCCCTCCAGATACGACTGCGCGTTGAGCGCGGGACCACCGTGCCCGGGCCCCGAGATGTAGATGCAGTGCGCGCTCGTATCGCGGATGAGCCGGTTGGCGTGCACGTAGATGAAATTCTGCCCGGGCAATGTGCCCCAGTGCCCCAACAGCCGCGGCTTCACGTCCGACGGCGTGAGCGATCGCTGCAGCAGCGGGTTCTCGCGCAGATAGATCTGACCGACCGTCAGGTAGTTCGCCGCCTGCCAGTAGCGCTGCATCCGGTCGAGCAGCTCGTCGGCGAGCGGGCCGTCGGGGCGTGGCTCCCGCCGGGGCCGTGCGCTGTCGGGGCGCTCGACGGTGGTCGAGAGCTGTTCATCGAAGACGAGCATCGGGGTTCCTCCTCGCACGGCGAGATTGCCGCGCGGGGGTAATGGCAGCAACAGGCGGACCACTGGTTGGAACTCAGGCGGACCACTGGTTGGAACTCAGACGGACCACTGGTTGGAACTGGGGTAAAGATCAACGCGCACTGACGACGCACTACTCACTGATCGGGGAGAAGCTGTCAGCATCGGCGCCCGCTGACGCCTCAGCACTCGCTCGCTGGAAAGCTGGACCAGCATCCTCGCCCGCTGACGCCTCAGCCCTCGCTTGCTGGTGAGCGAGAATCAGTTGCGTGGTGACAGAGTCGAGTCATCGGTCATCAAATGTCTGGATCCTACGCCCGCCGAGAGCGGATCGCGACCTCGCTGGACTCCGGCCCCGCCCCCCCACCGCCGGCTCACGACTGTGCTGATGACTGTCATCAGATGACTGTAACCACGCTACTGATTCTCGCCTGCAGAATCCTGATCCCGACCTGCGCGCAGAGATCCCCGCCCAACCAACTCACCACTCAGCACTGAGGACAGAGACCTGAGAACTGGCACCGAACCTGCTCCCACTCCCCTGCCCCCCTCGCCCCCACCTCTACAGCGAGTGATGAGTCCGCCCCCCTCCGAGGCGCCCGCAGCAATCAATGCTCCGGCCAGCCTGCAGCGAAGCGCCGTGCGCGGGTTCGCGTGGCTGTCCGCGCTTAACGTGGGACGCGCGATCATCCGGCTGGCCGTGCTCGCCATCCTGGGGCACTTGCTGCTCCCGCGCGACTTCGGGCTCGTGGCCGCGGCGGGGACCGTGCTCTGGTTCGCCAACATCTTTTCCAGCTTGGGCGTGGGGCCGGCCATCGTACAGCGCCCAACGCTCGAGGTGCGGCACATCCACACGGGATTCGTCACCACACTTGTCTTTGGCCTCCTGTTCGCCGTGCTGGCCGTCGTACTCGCGCCGTGGATCGCGTCGCTCTTTCACATCCCGGCCGTGGCAACCGTGCTGCGCGTCATGGCCGTGCTCCTTCCCATCTCGGCGCTCGCCGCGGTGGGTGAAGCATTGTTGCAGCGCGGGCTCCGCTTCGGCGTCATCGCGCGCGGCGAGCTGGCGTCGTACATCGTGGGTTACGGCGCGGTGGGGATCCCGCTCGCCTGGCTCGGCTACGGCGTGTGGTCGCTGGTGGGCGCCGAGGTGGTGAAGTCGGTATGCAAGACCACGTGGTTCCTCGTGGCCGCGCCGCACTCCAAGCGTCTGCGCTTCGACCTCCGCGCGTGCCGCGAGCTGCTGTGGTTCGGCTCCGGCTACACGGCCACCTCGCTCAGCATGTACTTCGCGCTACAGGGGGACAACCTGGTGGTCGCGCGCGCGCTCGGCGCCGGTGCGCTGGGACTGTATGGGCGCGCGTACGAGCTCATGCTCCTGCCATCGAAGGCGTTGGGCGACATGCTGCACAAGGTGCTCTTCCCTACCATGTCCAAGGTGCAGCGCGATCCGCGCGGGTTGCGGATGGCCTACCGCCGCGGCATCGCGCTCGCCGCGCTCGTGGTGCTTCCTGCCAGCGCCGCCATGGTCGTGCTCGCACCCGAGATCGTGCGCACGCTGCTGGGTCCGCGGTGGATGGACGCCGTCGCGCCGCTCCGCATTCTGGCCATCGCGATGTACTTCCAGATCGGGTACATGGTGGGACAGGCGGTGGCGCACGCCACCGGAAGGGTGTACGGCAGCGCGTGGCGGAGTGCCACGTACGCGGTGCTCGTCGTGCTCGGCGCGCTGGTGGGACAGCGGTGGGGGCTGGCCGGCGTGGCCGTGGGCGTAGCGATCGCGATCGCGGTGAACTTCGTGTTGATCTCCCAACTCGCGCTCTCGCTCACGCGCGTGCGCCTGCGCGAGCTGGCCGTGCTGCACGCGCCCCCGCTGGGGGTGGCCGTCGCGACGGGGACGACCATGTGGGCCACGGCATCGGTGTTGCACAGTGTCGTCCCTGCGGTGGTAGTGCTCGTGGCCGCCTTCGCGGCCGCGGCGCTGGTCGCGCTGGCACTCGTCCGGTTCGCCCCGCGCCTGGCGCTGGGGGTGGAGGGCGTGTGGCTGGGGCGGACCATGTACGACCACGCTCCCGCCGCGCTTCGTCCGTTCGTGGGGCGGATGTTGGGGCCCTACATCACCAGCTGAGCACGTGGCGACAATGACGCGCACCGCGACGAGGCGTAGTACCACCATGGACGTGAGGGAGCTGTGGCGCGTGGCCAAGCGTCAACCGGCGCGGCTCGCGCGCAAGCGGGCGGGGCTCACGCTGCGCACCGCGCTGGACGACCGCGCCCTCATCGCGCTCTGGTGGGACGCGCTCCCCAATTGGGGGGACATCGTGAATCCCGTGCTCATCGCGCATCTGGCCGGGCGCGAGCCCGTGCCGTACGACCGCGTGCTCAACGTGCGCGGGCGGACGGTCTACAGCGTGGTGGGGAGCCTCCTCGATCGCGTTGCCGTGCGGCATCTCGAGGTCTGGGGCTCCGGCTTCAAGTCTGGTGACGCGCGTTGCTGGATCGCGCCGGAGCGCGTGCACGCCGTGCGTGGTCCGCTCACGCGCGACGCGCTCGAGCGGCAGGGGATCGCGTGTCCTCCCCTGTATGGCGATCCCGCGCTGCTGTTCCCGCGCATCTACGACCCGCCGCGGCGAGCGGTGCATCGGTTGGGCGTGGTGGCGCACTACAGCGATCACGGCCACCCCGCGCTCGATCAGCTTCGCGAGCAGGGGGACGTGGTCGTGATCGACATCCTGGGCGGTATCGAACGCGTGGCCGACGAGATCGTGAGCTGCCGGGCCGTCGCCTCGAGCTCGCTGCACGGGCTCATCGCGGCCGATGCGTACGGCGTGCCCAACGCGTGGATCGAGTTGTCCGACCGGGTGGAGGGCGGCGGGTTCAAGTTCCGCGACCACTTTGGCGCCGTGCGCGGCGGACGCGAACGCCGCACGCCGCTGCGCGTCCGCGGCGATACCACGGTGCAGGAGATCCTGGACCACGTGATCGACCGTGCCATCGAGATCGACCTGGACGCGCTCCTGGCGGCGTGTCCCTTTCTGGCGAACCCCGACGGAGCGGTCGCCGCATGAAGATCGCAGGCCGGAGGATGTCCCAGTGGTTTCCCACGCCGCTGCGCCCCGCGTTGAAATCGCTGGGCACCGAGAGCCGGCGCGCCACGTTCGCCGCGCGGAGCGTCATGCTCGCCGCGCGCACCGCGGTGGGCGCCGGCGTGCGACACATCCACGGCCCCGTCTGCGTGCCGCTCGCGTCGGATCAGATGATCGTGCTCTGCGTGGTACGGAACGGGATGGCGCACCTGCCCACGTATCTGCGCCACTATCGCAGCCTGGGAGGGGGCGTCGCGCATCTGGTGTTCCTGGACAACATGTCGACCGATGAGACGGTCGACTATCTCAGCGCGCAGGATGATACCACCGTCTTCCAGACCGCGTTGCCGCATGGCCGCTACGGCGCCGTCTTCCGCCGGTGGCTGGTGCGGCAGTTTGGCTGTCCGCCCGGGTGGTGCCTGGTGGCGGACGTGGACGAGCTGTTCGAGTATCCGCACGCCGACCGTCTTTCGCTTCCCGACTTTCTGCGCTATCTCGACGCCCACGGCTACGACGCGGTGGTGGCGCAGAACCTGGAGATGATTCCGCGCGAGTCGATCGCCGCCATCCAGGGTCGCGCCGACACGGACCTCGAGGCGACGCACCGCTACTACGACCTGTCCGACATTCGCCGCGTGCGAGACCACCTCTGGGTGGCGCGCAACACCGTCGACAACGATCAGATCTGCTCGCACACCGGGGGCGTGTGGGAGACGATCTTCGGCTACACCGGGAGCATGCTCACCAAGCAGCCGCTCTTTCGCGTTCGCGACGGCATGCACGTGTTCCCGTACAACGTGCATTTCGTGACGGGCGCGCGGATTGCCGACGTCACGTGCGTGTTTCGGCACTACAAGTACACCGGCCGCTTCGTGGCGCACGTGCAGGAGGAGCTCGTCCGCCGCCAGTACTACGGCAAGGCGGAGATCTTCGAGTACTATCGTCGCGCGCTCGAACGGAATCCGGATCTCACGCTCTACCGGGACACCTGTCGCGAGTACGACGGTGCCGCCTCGCTCCTGGACGGCGGCTTTCTCGTGGCCTCCGAGCGCTACCTCGGCTGGGTGCGCGGGCGCAGCTCGGCGCCGATGGCGTGAGCGATCCGATGGGCGCCTTCCCGGCCGACGGCGTTGTTCCGTCACCACGGCGTCTGCTGACGGGATTGTGACGTGAGCACGGCGGCGAACTCGGCAGAGGCCACGCCGGCCAGGCACACAGCGCCCGAACGCGTGCGGGTGCTGCACACGCTGCGCTCGCTGCGCGTGAACGGGATCACCAACGTCGTGCTGCGTACCGTGCCGCGCCTGGATCCCGAGCGCGTGGAGAGTACCGTGTGCGCGATCCACGGTCACGATGATCTCGCGTTCGCGTTCCGCGACCGTGGCGTGGAGCCGCTGTTCGCCGGCTATCGCGGCCCCGCCTCCACGGTCGCCGCCATCGCGCGGCTGGTGCGCATCATCCGCCGCCGGCGGATCGACCTCGTTCACACCAACCAGACCGTGGACGCCGTTCTGGCCGGCATCGCGGCGCGGCTGTGCGGCGTGCCCGTGGTGGCGAGCATCCACTGGCTGGCCGCGCCGCGGGACACGGCGCAGCGGTTCCAGGCCATGCGCGTGCTCGAGCACACCGCGCACCGCGCGGCGCGCTACGCCGTGGATCGCTGGCTCGCGACGCGCATCGTGGCCGTCTCCGCCGCCACGCGCGACACGCACGCCCGCTTCCGCCACGGCTTCCCGGCGCACCGGGTAGACATCGTCTTCCCCGGGCTGGACTTCGACGCCGTCGCCGCGCCGTCTGCCGAGGCGAACGCCCGGCTGCGCCAGGAGCTGGGCGTCTCGCACGCCGCGCCGCTCCTGGTCAACGTCGGCCGGCTGGATCCGTGCAAGGGCCAGCAGCACCTGCTCGCCATGATGACGATCCTGCGCGAACGCCTGCCCAACGCGGTGCTGCTCGTGGTGGGCGACGGCATCCTCCACGATACGTTGCGCGCGGCGATCGCCGCGCAGGGGCTGGCCGACCGCGATCCACATGCTGGGCCGACGCCTCGACGTGGACGCGCTCATCGCCGCGAGCGATGCACTGGTGCTCTCGTCCGACACGGAGGCAGCGCCGTTGCCGCTCATCGAGGCGGCGCGCATGGCGCGCCCGGTCGTCGCCACGCGCGTGGGCGGCGTGCCCGAAATGGTGGACGACGGCGTGACCGGGATCGTCGTGCCCCCCGCCGACCCGCCGGCGCTGGCCGCCGCGGTGGAGCGCCTGTGGCGCGACCCGGCGCGCGCGCGCGCGATGGGCCACGCCGCCCAGCGCGTCGGGCGGGAGCGGTTCGGCATCGACGCCTCCGCGCGCGCGCTGGAGGAGGTCTACGCCCGGGTGCTCGGCGCGCGCGAGTGATGCGGGCCGGCGCAGCAGGCTGCGGGCAGCGCGCGCTGCTTGGCAGGGTGCGCATCATGCGGCGTCCTCCCTCCCACTTCGCCCTCCCCGGCCCCCGATGCTATTCTTCCAGACCATCACTTTCGCACCGAGGACTGCCATGCGTCGCATGAACACGCTCGCTCTCGCGCTCACTGCCATCGCGTTCGCGCCCGCCGTGGGCGCATGCCAGGGACACGAGGAAGCCACCCGCTCCGTGAGCGAAGGCGGCATTGCCGTGCCCGGATGGCACGGCATGGTGGACGCCCGCGCCGCAACGCGCGGCGCGACCGTCGAGCAGGCCAAGCTCACCAAGGAAGGCAACGCGCTCCATGTCACCACCGGCCCCGCCGTCACGTACTGGAACCCGCAGAACACGGCCAGCGGCGACTATACGGTGAAAGCGACGTTTACCGAGCCAAAGTACATGAACCTCAACGACCACCCGCATCCGTATGGCATCGTGGTCGCCGGGCACGACATGGGAACGGCGAACGCGCGCTATCTCTACTGTGCGGCCTACGGCAACGGGAACTTCATCGTCCGCGGCTTCGGCCCACAGCCCTTCCAGATGAACGGCCGCGGCGCAGCGAACGACGCCGTACACAAGGCGGCCGGGCAGGGGCAGCCGGTGACGCAGGAGATCGCCGTGATGGTGAAGGGCAACACGGTGTCATGCTCCATCAACGGCACCGTGGTCGCCAGCTACGACAAGTCGCAGGTGGTGGGCGACGGCAAGCTCCCATCGACCGACGGGATCTACGGCATCCGGTTTTCGCACAATACGGAGGGGACGGTGACCGGGTTGGCGGTAACGAAGCCGTAAGGGGGGCCGAACGCCTGGCTGGCACTGAAGACTGCCCACCGGCATCTGCGCTCGCTGACGCCTGGATTCTCGCTTGCTGGCTGAGAACTGCCACCTGCATCTAAACTCGCTGACGCCTGGCCCCTCGCTCGCGGTGAGCGAGAATCAGTGGCGCGGGCACAGGCATCGGTCATCGGTCATCAGATGGCTGGGGCCTGCCCACACCGAGAGCGGATCGCGACCTCGCTGGGCTGGGGCCCCACCCTACCGCCGACTGATAACTGGGCTGATGACTGTCATCAGATGATTGTCACCACGCAACTGATTCTCGCTCCAAAGAATCCCGATCCCGCCCCGCGAGCGTAGATCTCCGCCCAACCAACTCAAGACTCAGTCCTGAGAACGGACGACTGTTCCCCGACCTCCGTTGCGCACCCGTCGGACCGCTCGTGTACCGGGAAGATGGGCGCCGGCCGGCGTACGACGCCGGGCACTCGCCGGCGGCGACGTAGGCTCTCCACTTCACCTCCTTCTGCATGCGACCACCGCCCCGCCCCTCGCTTCTGTTCGCGCTCGTGGTTGCCGCCCTGTGGGTCACCGCCGCGACTGCCGGCGCGCAGACGCTTCCCCCGCGCCCGCACCTCGACTCCCACGCCGATCCCAATGATTGGGAGGCCTACTTCAATCTGGGCGTCCAGAAGCTGAAGGGGCGCCCCACCGAGGCCGAGGCCGCGTTCATCTGGGCGTCAGCGCTCGCCCCGGATCGCGCCGAGCCGGGCGCCCTTCTATGCAGCACCGTGGTTCGCGCTGGGCCAGGCGCTCGAAGCCGACGGGACGGCGCGGGCGCGGCCAGGGCGTACGAGCATTTCGTCGCCGCTGCGCCGCACACGGACGTGTTGCTCGGCACGGCGCGCGCGCGGCTGACCGCGCTGCACCAGGCCGCGCACGCGCCGTAGCCGCATGCGCCCGTTTCTCTCGCTGTCCGACTATCGCCGGCACCCCATGGTGCTCACGGCCGCGGCCGTTACGGCGCTGGTCGTCGGGATGCTGCTCGGCATTGCCGCGCACGAAACCGCGAACCCGCTACTGCGGGGCACGGTCGCGGTGTTGGCGCCCGTTGGCCGCGTGTGGACCAACGCGCTGCGCATGATCGTCCTCCCGCTCATCGTGGCGCACATCGTCGTAGCCCTGGCCTCGCCCACGCTGTCGCGACACGTGGGGCGGTTGACAGGTCTCTCGTTCGCGCTGTTCGTTGCGCTTCTCGTGATGGCTGCGGCCTACACGCTCATGCTCGCGCCCCCGCTCGTGCACCGGTTGGCGGTGAGTCCGGAGGCGGTGGCCTCGTTGCGCGCCAACGTCACCATGCCGGCATCCGGTACCACACCGGGCGCCGCGTCGCTCCACTTCTCCGACTGGCTCACCGCGCTGGTGCCGTCCAACGTGCTCGCGGCGGCCACGAGCGGCGAGATGCTCCCCGTCATCGTGGCCACGATGCTGTTCGCGCTCGCGCTCCGCGCGATCACGCCGGCACGCCGCGATGCGCTCCTGGAAGTCTTCCGAGCGGTCGCCGAGGTGACGATCGTGCTCGCGGGATGGCTCATTCGCGTGCTCCCCATCGCCGTGTTGGCGCTCACGGCCGACATGGCCGCGCAGAGCGGCTTCGTGATCGCCAAGGGCGTGGGATACTTCATCCTCCTGCTCTCGGCACTCCTGGCGGGCTTCACAGTACTGCTGTATCCCATCGCGGCGATCGGGGGCGGCGTGTCACTCCGGCGGTTCGCGCGCGGCGTGGCGCCGTCGCAGGCGGTGGCGGTGGGCACGCGCTCCTCGCTCGCGTCGCTGCCCGTGTTGCTCGACGGCGCCGATACGCGGCTCGGTCTCCCGAGCGCGGCGGCCACGTTCGTGCTTCCGCTGTCCGTGTCCGTGTTCAAGCTCAACCGCACGATCTCCTCGCCGCTCAAGCTGATCTTCCTGTCGCACCTGTTCGGTTTCGCCCTCACTCCACAGACGCTGATCGTCTTCGTGGCGGCGGTCACGGTGCTGAGCTTCGGCTCGCCGGGCATTCCGAGCGGCGGATCGCTGGTGACGCTCCCGTTCTATCTGGCGGCGGGCGCGCCGCTGGAAGGGGTGATCCTGCTCACCGCGGTGGACGCCATCCCCGACATGTTCAAGACCGTGTTGAACGTGACGGGCGACATGAGCGTCGCGGCGATCGTGAGTCGCGTGCTCCCGCGTCTCGCGCCCAACGAGAGCGGTGCCGCGGCGGTGGCCGGCGCCGTGGCCGGCGCATCGGCCAGCACATCAGCCAGCACGTCAACCGGGACATCGACCGTGGCGGGAAGCGCGTGATGATCACGTACCTCGTCCATGGCGATCATCGCTACACGCTGGCAGACTACTTCCAGGAGCGAGGACGCGCCCTCCGGGAGCGCGTGGTCATCCGGTCGTACGAGGAGGTGATCGACGCGGGAGAGCTGCCGCGCGCGAGCACCGTGTTTGCCGCCGTGGACCAGCTCACCCCCACCGAGCGCCGTCTGGCAACGCGGATGTGGGACGCGCTTTCCGCCGCATTTCCGGACGCGTGTCTGCTCAACCACCCGGAGCGCGTGCTCTTGCGCTACGACCTGCTGCGCGCCGCGCAGACCCACGGCACGAACGTGTTCCGTGTCTGTCGCGCCACGCGGGTGCCACACGATCTGCGCTACCCGGTGTTCGTCCGGTTGGAGCACGAGCACACGGGGAGTCTCACGCAGCCCATTCCCAACCACCGCGCGCTGCGGCGGATGCTCCTCGAGCTCGTCGTGCGCGGCTACCGGTGGCGCGACCTACTGGTGGTGGAGTACTGCGACACCGCCGATGCCGACGGGCAGATGCACAAGTACTCCGCGTACAACGTGGCCGGCGATATCATTCCGTGCTTCTTGCTGGTGAGCACCGACTGGGTGACCAAGGCCCCCGTCCGGAGAATCGACCAGGACACGGCGCGCGAGGAATTGGCGTTCGTGTGCGGCAACCCGCACGGGGAGTGGGTGCGCGCCATGTTCGCGCTCGGCCGCATCGACTACGGACGGATCGACTACAACGTGCGCGACGGGCAGCCGCAGATGTGGGAGATCAACACGAACCCCATGATCGGGCGCCGCCTGCGTGGGCCGAACCGGTGGACGGATGCGCAGCGGCAGCTCCGCGCGCCCTCGCGCACCCATGTCGCGGCGCGGTTCCAACTGGCGTGGGAAGCCATCGATCGCGTTCCGCCGAGCGATGAACCGGTTCCGTTTCCCGTGTCGGACGACGAACGCCGCCGCGTTGGTGCGGAGCGCCGTGCGGCGCGGCGCATCATCGCGCGCCGTGATCTCATGACACGCCTGGCGGATGCACCGGGCATCTCCGCAATGCGAAGGATGTGGCGGGCCGTCTCCCCGGACGCCATGCGGCGCGGGTGAGCGCAGCGCCGCGCGGGGCCATGCGGCGCGCGAGGTGGTGCCGTGGAGCGCGCACCGCGGCCGCGCTCAGTCCGGCCGCCGCACGGCGTCCACCTCCAGCCTGTCGAACGCCCGACCCAGCATCGCCACGAGAAACCACGCCTCGGCGCACAGCACCGCTGTGGCAGCAAGCGCTGCGCTGGCGAGGCGGAGGGCCGGCCACACCACCGCACCCGCGATGAGCGCCACCGCCCCCGCTGCGGCGGGGAGGATGAGCGCGAGCAGGAGCGCGAGCATCGATCCGACCACCACGAGCAGGTTCTGGCCGGTGGCTTCCACGCCCCCGGACTCGGGGCCCAATCGCACCCACCCGGGAAAGTAGAGCGCGATGCCGTTGTGGATCCCCACGGCCACCACGTTCAGCGCGAACAGCACCAGGGGCACGACCACGAGCAACACGCCAAGCTGAGCCGTGCTGATGCTCTGCAGCGCATGCGGAGGAAGAGAGAACGCGGCGATGGCCGCCATCGCGAGTTGAAACAGCGTGAGCACGATGGCCGGCGACGCGATCTCCGCCGCCACGAGCGCCGATCCGCCCAGCGGGTACGACTTGAGCAGCGCGAGATTGAGCAGATCCTGGCGCAGGTCGTTTCGCACCAGCCGCGGGCCGAGGATGAGCACCATTCCCGCCATCCCGGCGAACACGCCCGCCAGCGTTTCCGAATCGCCCGACGCCTTGGCCGCCATGAGCCGCGACGCGATGACCGTGAAGACCACGAAAAAGATGAGCGCGCGCATGGCGCCCGTGCGCGCGAAGGCAATGGTGTTCTTCCACGCGATGGCCACCGCCGGCGGGCCCGCCGGCGCGAGCGGCAGCCACTCCCGGTGGAAGCGCACGGGCCGGAGCACCGCGCCCCGGCCCGCGCGCCGGGCCAGCAGGGCGGCACGGCGCTTCGCAAGCTCGGTGGACGCCGACGCCGCGGTCTCCTCGAACTCCACGTGCATGCCGAGCACCCACGCCACGTTCACCGCGATGATCCCCAGCACGGGAAGGAACGCGCGTGGCCACGCGGCGGTCGTGGACACGAACGCCGGCGCGACGAGGATGCGGAACGGAGCCATCACCCACGACGCAGGCGCGACGGTGAGCGCGTGGCCAATGGCGCCGAGCGTCGGCGCGAATCCCGTCTGGCCGAGGCGCACGATCGTGGGGCCGACACTCACCGCCAGCAGCGCCACGGCCGCGGCACCCGCCGCGCGCACCAGCACGCGCGCCACCGCGCGGCCGCCGCGCACGGGCGGCGTCTCCACCAACCCGATCGCCAGGCGGTGCGTGGTGAGCACGGCAAACACGCCCCAAGCGGTCACGAGGCGCAGCGGGAAGCCGAGCGTCACGCCCCAGCGGCGGAGCAGGAGGGCGAATACCAGCGCGTTGATGAGCAGCACGAGCTGCGTGCGCGCCATCTTGTACGCCAGGAGCGTGCGCCGGCCGAACGGCGCCGTGAACAGGAACTGCACCTCCGCCGGCTGGAAGGCGAGCGCGGTGGCCGTTCCCTTCCCAAGCCACCAGGCCACGACGGTGGCCAGGAGCCCCACGGCAGCCATCGTGGCCAGCGCGCCGCCTGGTGTGGCCGCGCTCCTGCCCGTCCCGCCCGGGCGCAGCGCCAGCAGCCACAGGTAGAGCAGACCGAACAGTACGGCCAGCGCAAACCGCGGCTGCCGCACACGCGCCGCCTGCCGGACGACGCGGTTGCGGACGGTGCGCGCGATGAGATAGCCGAGGGCCGCCGCGCGCTCGTTCACGCCGCGCTCACGTCTCGACCGGCGAGCTGCCTGGCGGCGCCGCGCGATCGACAGCGCTCCCCTGCCCTTCGTCCTCCGGCTGCCCGGTGAGCCCTAGGAAAATGTCCTCCAGGCTGAGGCCGGCCAGCTCCGGATGCTCCGCGATGATGTCGTCGAGCGTGCCGAGCGCCACGCACCGACCGCGGCGAATGACGAGCAGACGGGTGCACAGCTCTTCCACCAGATGCATGAGGTGGGAGCTGAGGATGACGGCCGCGCCCTCGCGCGCGCGGGCGGCAATCGTCGCCCGCATCTTCTTCATCCCGCCGGGATCCAGCCCGGTGAGCGGTTCATCCAGGATGAGCGCGTCGGGGCGGTGAAGCAGTCCGCAGGCGATCGCCAGCTTCTGTCGCATCCCGCGCGACAGCTCGCCCGGCATCGCGCGGCGTTTGTCGGTGAGCTCGAGCTCCTCCAGCAGCGCCGTCGCGCGCGCGGGCGCATCGGCCACGTTGTAGACACGCGCTACGAACCGCAGGTGCTCGTCCACCGTGAGGTAGTCGAACAGTTCCGGTTCGTCGGGGATGAAAGCCAGGCGCGCCTTGGCGCGCGGCCCATCGGTGCGCAGGTCGTGTCCGGCGATGCGGATCGTGCCCGAGGTGGGAGCGATGATGCCGCACAGGCTGCGCAGCGTGGTCGTCTTCCCCGCTCCGTTGGGTCCAACGAGGCCAAGGACCTCGCCGGGCGGCACGGTGAACGAGAGATCCTCCACGGCCGTGAAGGTGCCGTAGCGCTTCGAGAGTCCGCTGACGTCGATCATCCGCGGATAATAACGCATGCGCGCACGAGCGCGAGACGCGCTCGCACGCGGGCGTCACGCCACTGTCACCGGGCGTGCCGAGGGGTTGGGGTCAGCGCACAGGCCGGCCGCGGCGCGCGCGTCGCCGCCCGACCAGGGCGGCCGCGCGAGCGCCGGCGGCGGCCGCTACATCCGATGCAGGTGCGTCGCGTGGATCGGACGCATCAGGCGAGTGGGCAGATGACGCGCGAGGCGCGGAAACCAGTTCGCGCGTCCCTCGTGGAAAACAGCCCACGACAACACACCGACATCCACTGCCAGCGCGAGCAGGAGCAGCAGGATGGGCAGTGCCATCCCTGCCAGTAGAATGACGACGACGACCATACGTCCTCCTCGGCCGGAGCACATCCGGCCATGCGCGCGACGCCCAGCCGTGGAGTGGCCGCTGGAGCGAGCGCCGGGACCCGTGTGGTTGCGTCACAACCGCCCTGTACCCTGCCGTCTCCCGTTGTGCACCGGCATGGCGGTCGCATCGGGCCCGGCGCGATGCGCTGTATGCAACCTGCGTCCCCGCAAGGAGAGGGACAATCCGGCAATGCCGCAGGAGACGTCGGCGCTTCCCCCTACACGGCCGCGTACGTAGATCCCGCGCCGCGTCGGGTGAAATCACAGGCTGCCGGGCGGCACGTCGGATCTGGGTGGCGGATCCCGTGCGGCGGGCCACTCGCCGCCCGCGCCGCGGCGGCGTTAGCTTGGCGGCATGCCCGCACGCGCACCGCAGCTCCTGCTGTTCGACCTGGACGGCACGCTGGTCGACTCTATCGAGCTTATCCTCGCGTCCTTCCGCCACGCCTTCGGCACACACCTGGGCACCTGTCCCACCAATGCCGAGCTCGTCGCCGGCATCGGGACCCCGCTCCTCGCGCAAATCCTGGAGGTGGTGCCCGACGAAACGCGGGCTGCCGCGGTGATGGCCACGTACCGGAGCTTCCAGATGCAGCATCACGACGCCATGCTCCGCGAATTCAACGGCACACGCGAGACGCTCGCGCTGCTCCGCGAGCGAGGGCATCCCATGGCCGTGGTGACGAGCAAGATGAGCGAGCTGGCCCACCGCGCGCTCCGCCATACGCATCTCGACGCGTACGTGGACGTGGTGGTGGGTCACGACATGTGCACGCGTCACAAGCCGGACCCGGAGCCGGTGGAGATCGCGCTCCGGCTCCTGGATCGTCCAGCCGCCAACGCGATGTTCATCGGCGACTCGCCGCACGACATCGCCTCCGGAAACGCGGCCGGCGTGACCACCGTGGCGGCCCTCTGGGGTCCGTTCCCGCGCCACGCGCTGGAGCGCGAACAACCGGACTTCCTGTTGGAGACGATCGACGGCCTGGTGGAGCTTGCCGCCGCGCATCAACGGTGAATGAGCGGGAGCAGGGCTGTCAGTTTGGGCGCAACCCGCGCTGGCTGACGCACGGGTATCGCCACAGATGCTGCCGCGGAGCGCGGAGCGCTCGTCCGGCCACGCAGGGAGCGCCGGTCGCCCGCGCCGCCACTACAACCATTCCCGCCGTTCGACCATCTGACCATGCGTCGAGAACGGTGAGACGATGAGGTGGCGGTTACGGCACTCGTGAGCGACAGGGCGGGATCCCCAGGGCGGGACGACGCCGTCGCGCAGGCGGCGGCGGGAGACCGGAGTGCGTTCGAGCGGCTGTACGGCCGCCACGTAAATCACGTCTTCTCGATCTGCGTGCGCATGACGGGCAACCGGGAACGGGCGGAGGAGCTCACGCAGGATGTGTTCGTGCGCGCATGGGAGAAGCTCGCGCTGTTCCACGGGGAGAGCGCCTTCTCCACCTGGCTCCACCGTCTGGCGGTGAACGTCGTCCTCAACGCCCGCAAGACGGAGGGACGGGAGCGGAAGCGGTTCGGCGGCGGGATGGGCAGCGCCGCGCCGGACGCGCCGCGCGAGGCGCCCGCTCCAGCGCGCGCGGACGGGCTGGATGCGCTCGCGCACCCGCGATCGAGAGCGATGCACGCGGAGCGCATCGATCTGGAGCGCGCGATTGGAGCGCTGCCGCCGGGAGCGAGGCAGGTGTTCGTGCTGCACGACATCGAGGGGTTTACCCACGAGGAGATCGCCGAGATGCTCGGCGTGACATCAGGCGGAAGCAAGTCGCAGCTGCACCGCGCGCGACTGTTGCTCCGGAGGAAGCTGCAACGATGACGGATCACATGATGACCTGCGACGAGGTAGACGCGCGGCTGACCGCGTGGACGGACGGCACGCTCGACGCGGAGGAGTGCGCGCGCGTGGCGCACCACCTGGAGCGGTGCGAGGCCTGCGCGTCGTTGGCCAACGACCTCGCGTCGATCGCCGCGGCGGCGCGCGCGCTCCCCGACCTCGAAGCGCCGGCGGCGCGCCTGTGGGACGGGATCGCGCGACGCATCGAAACACCGGTCGTCGCGCTCTCGGCGGTGCTCCCCGCGCCCCGCACGCCGTGGCGTGCGGGCTGGCTCGTGGCCGCGGCCGCCGCGCTGGTGCTCGTCACGGCCGGGATCACATACACCGTCGTTGCGCGACGCGATGCCGTGCGCGGCATCCCCGGAACGGTGGTCGCCACGGCGCCGACAGCGACGAACTCCGCCGGGAACTCCGCGCCGAGCGATGCGCTGGAAGTGCTGCCGGCATCGGGCGCGCAAGCGGACGCGCAGCTCGCGCACCGCGCCGCGGAGGCGTACGACCAGGAGATCGCGCGCCTGCGCGCCATCCTGGACGCACGACGCGACGAGCTGGATACGGTCACGGTGAACGTGATCGAGCACAACCTGGCCGTCATCGATACCGCCATCCGGCAGAGCGCCGCCGCGCTGGCGCACGACCCGGGGAGCGCGCTGCTGGTCGACCAGCTGAACGATGCGCGCGACAAACAACTCGACCTGTTGCGAACGGCGGCGGCGCTGCCGCGCCGTTCCTGACTCTGGAGGGATGGACATGCGACAGCGCATTGTGCGAAGCATCGGGCTCGTCCCCGTGCTGCTCGCGCTCGTGAGCGCAACGGCTCTGGCCCAGGGCGGCGGACGGCGCGACCGCGAGTCCCGGCGCAGCGGCGAGTTCCGCTCGCGCCTCGACACCACGGTCGCGCTCGAGCGGGGCGGCACCGTGGAGCTGGGGCTCGTCTCGGGAGAGATCATCGTGATCGGCGGCGCGTCCAACACCGTGCGGATCCGCGCCACCAGCGAGGAGGGACGGCTACGCTTCGACGCGTCCCCGTCGCGCGTGGCGCTGAGCGTCGAGGCGGTGAACGGTGAGCTGGGCGACGCGCGCTATGAGGTATCGGTGCCCGCGGGTACCCGGCTGGTCGCCAACGCCGTCTCCGGCGACATCACGGTGCGCGACACCCGCGGCAGCGTGGAAACGCAGTCGGTGAGTGGCGACGTGTCCGTGAGCAACGCCACCGACCGGGTGACGGCCAGCAGCGTGTCCGGCTCGGTGGACGTGCGCTCCGTCACGGGCAGCGTGCGCGGCCAATCGGTGAGCGGCGACTTCACGCTCACCGATGCGACCGGCGACGTGGAGGCCGGGACGGTGAGCGGCGACATCACGATCACGCGCACGCGGTCGCGGCTCGTGCGCGCCACCACCACCAGCGGCGACATCGCCTACGACGGCAACGCGGATCCGGACGGCCGCTACGAGCTGCGCTCGCATTCCGGCGACGTGCACGTGTCGCTGCCGCCATCGGCCGATGCGACCTTTACCGTCGAGACGTTCAGCGGCGGGATCGACACCAACTTCCCCATCACGCTCCAGCCGGGCCGCGTGGGCATGCGCCCGCGGCACGTGACCTTCAAGGTCGGCAGCGGCGCGGCACGCGTGAGCTTGGAATCGTTCAGCGGAGACATCATCATCCGGCGCGGCACGGGCTCGCGCTAACGGAGGACGACACATGACCCATCGCACTCAACGCGCGCGACGCCGGACGTGGACCGCATCGACGGCCCTCGCCGCAGTCGCCGGCATGACACTCCTCGCGCCGGGCGCGCGGGCGCAGGACGTGAGCCACGACAGTTCCTTCCGATGGGAAGGCCGCGTCCCCGAGGGAAGTTGGCTCCACATCGCCAACCTGAACGGCGCCATTCGCGTCATCACCGGCTCGGGCGACCAGGCCGTAGTGACCGCCGAGAAGCGCTGGCGGCGCGGGGATCCGAGCCGCGTGCGCATCGAGACGGTGCACGACGGCGACAACGTGATCATCTGCGCCCTGTGGCACGAGCGCGATACGTGCACCGACGAGGGCGCGCACTACGGCAACCACCGCGACAGCGACGACGAGGATCGCCATCAGGATGTGTCGGTGGCGTTCACGGTGCAGCTCCCGCGCGGGGTGCGCATCAACGCCGGCACGGTGAACGGCGACGTGACGGTCCACGACGCCACCAGCGAGGTGCGCGCGCACACGGTGAACGGTACGGTGGAAGCCTATACATCCGGCGGGCCGGTGAGCGCGCACACGGTGAACGGCGCCGTACGCGCGAGCGCCGCCTCGCTCGCGGGCGCCGGCGACCTGGACTACTCCACCGTGAACGGGTCGGTGACGCTCACCCTCCCCGCCAGCCTCTCGGCCAACGTCGAGATGTCCACCGTGAACGGCAGCATCCAGACGGACTTCCCGCTCACCATCGAGGGACGCATGCGCCCCACGCGGTTGAGCGGCACGGTGGGCGGCGGCGGTCGTCGTCTGCGCATTCACACCGTGAACGGGAGTATCGAGTTGCTGAAGGGCGGCGGCTGACCAGGGCGCGCGCGCCGTACGCGGCGTGGCGCCGCATGTCGCGCGGCACGCCGCGCCCCCCGCGTGGGCCACGTCGCCCGGGAACGGCCCTGCCGGCATGGTATCATGCCGACAGGGCCGTTCGCATCGGAAACCCTCGCCTCCGCGGGGCCGTATAGGCATCATAGAAAGGGCATGCCAAGCGCGACACGGATGATCGCGTGGCGTTCGGACCGGCCCATGCGCGCGACGATCGTGCGCGGATTGTTTCGCGCGGAACGGGCGCCGCCGCTCGCGCGGCGGACCGGCCCAAGACGTAGGAGATACGATGTGGCGCTATGTTCTCGCCGCGCTGGCGACGGCCGTCATTCTGCTCGCGATCAAGGCGATCCACGTGGGCGGCGTTCTTTCCCACGTGGGCAACCTGGGCAATCTGGGGGACATCGGCGACCTCGCGGGTCTGGACGCCGTCGACAGCAGCTTCCACTGGACCGGCCCTGTGAAGCCGGGGCAGTGGACTACCATTCGGAGCATCGCCGGCGGCATCACCGTCGTCCCGTCGAGCGATTCCCTGGTACATGTTGCCGCGGTCAAGCGCTGGAAGGCGGGATCGCCGGTGGAGGCGCGCGTCCTCACGCAGGAGAGTGACAGCGGGCTGGTGGTCTGCGTTGCGCTGGCCGGTGACAGCGACTGTACGGACCTCACCACAAGGCGGGCGAGATCGCGCAGAAACGCCAACCGCCGTGGCGCGGTGGCGATGGACTTCACCGTGCGCGTTCCCGCGCGGGTCAAGGTGGACGCTCAAACGATCGTGGGCAATATTGCCCTCGACAGCACGCGCGAAGCGGTGCGGGCGCGCACCGTGAGCGGTCGGGTTCGGCTCACGGCGCTGGGCGGACCGGTGAGCGCCAACGTGGTGAACGGGAGCATCGTGGCCAACCTGGACTCCGCGGCAGCCCGGAATTCGGTGACCCTGGAAACCGTCAACGGCTCCGTGACGGCGCGTATGCCGGCCGGCTTTACCGGGAGCGTCGTGATGCACACGGTCAACGGCGCCGTAGGATCGGAATTTCCGGTCACCAGCACCGGAGAGCAGCAACGGCACCGCCTGGAAGGCACGGTGGGTAGCGGGGGGTCGCTCGTGCGGCTGAGCAGCGTCAACGGCAGCGTCCATCTGCGTAAGCTCACCGGGATGCGCGGTTTAGACGCTGCAGCAGACTCGGCGGACGGGGGGTAGAGCACCTGGAATTGCGGGACGAATGACGCGTCGCTGACGCACCGCGGCTACTCTGTGCCGTCAACGCTTGACAGGCATAGAACAACACGGCATAAAGTAGCCGCAACCTCCCACCAATCCGCACCCGTGTTGTCCCACACCAACGTCACGGCGGCCCAGTCGCCGCATCTGGCACCCGCGCCGTCCGGAGCATCGTCCGAGGAGACACCGTCCGACAGCCGGGGTGAGACCACCGGCGAGAGCCCGGGTGAGAACTCGGACGAAAGCCAGGGCTCGTCCGGGGGTCCGCGATCAGGCGATCCTGGCCTGCGCGCGCTCGTGATCGACGACGAGGCCAGCATTCGGGCCGCGCTGCGGCGCTTCTTCGTGCGACGCGGCTGGGGCTACGACCAGGCGGAGGACGGCCAGCAGGGCCTCGAGCTGCTACTCTCCGACAGCGTCCAGTACACGGTGGTGGTGTGCGACATCCGGATGCCGCGGATGTCCGGCGCGGAGCTGTACAACGCGCTCGTCTCGCAGCGGCCAGACCTCCTGCCCCGCCTCATCTTCATCGCCGGCGACGTCACGTCCCCCGACGTCACCTCCTTCCTGAGCCGCATGGACCGGCCGGTGCTGGTGAAGCCGTTCGAGCTGGAAAAGCTCGCCCAGGCCATCCACTCGGTACGCCGCGAAGTGGGAGAGCTGTAGCGGCCCGGTCTCACGCCCGCACCTGCGCCACCACGAGCCCGGACTGTCCGCTCACCGGACGGAAATCGCGGCGCGGCTCGAAGCGGTCAGCGCCCGCAGAATCAGATCACGATCCATCGCCGTCGGCGTCCGCGGCCACCACGATGATCTCCACGCGCTGGTTGCGCTCGCGTCCCCCCATGCTGGTGTTGCTCGCCACGGGCTGCGTCTCTCCCCATCCGCGCGCGGTCACGCGCGTGGAATCCACTCCGCCGGCCACGAGCGCGTTGCGCACCGCCGCCGCGCGGGTGGCCGAGAGACGCTGATTCTCCTCGTGCGAGCCCGTGACGTCGGCATGCCCCTCCACGGCCACGCCACGATGGGGATACCGACGCAGCACGGCCGCGATCCGCTCGAGATTCTGCTCCGCGCCCGGCTTGAGCGTCGGCTGGTCCACGTCGAACAGGATGTCGCTGAGGGTGATCACGATGCCCCGTTCCGTGCGCTCCAGGCTCGTGATCTCGACCACCAGCGCGCGCAGCTGATCGAGCGCGTCGTACAATCGCCCGTCGGCGCTCGCCGCGGCATTCTCCATCGTATCGGCGTCCCCCGAGCCGCTGAGGGCGCGCTGGCGGAGCGTGTCGAGGTCCGTCTCGGAGATGCGGTGCGCGGCGCGCAACGCCTCCCGTTGCGCGGAGTCGAGCCCGGCCAGGCGCTTGAACCGCGCCATGCGGAGACTGTCGGCAGCGTGCGCCGCGATCAAGCGCGCGTTCTCGGCGTCGGCAGTTTGGGTGCGGCGGAGCGCGATGTCCGCGAGCGCCGAGATGTAGTCACCCCGCCACCCGTTCGCGATGGCACTGTCCGTCTCCTGGATGGCGGCCAGCGCGCCGACGAGATCGGTGCCCACACGCTGTGGCGCGCCGGTGCTCTGGAGCGAGTCGTAGAGCTGCTTGGCGCGCACGAGCGCGGGGGCGGGCGCGCCGGTGGCGCAGGCGGCGATCAGGAAGACGATGGCCGCGGGAGCCGCGCACCGTCGTCGAACGAACAGGGCGGCGATGCTCACGGTGAGGTCGCCGAATCGGTCACGGCGCCGAGCGCCGCCCGGGCCGCCGCGCGCGCGCGTTCCGCGAGCACCTGGCCAGCCAGCGCGCGCGCATAGTCGGCCTCGGCCGTGGCCTGGCGCGCGCGCACGGCGGCGTGGTCGATGTCGTTCTGCTGTGCCTCGTGCTCCGCCTCGGAGAGATACGCCCTGGCGGCGAGAAAGGGAGCCGGCGCCAGCGAGTCGGCGCCGGCACGGCGTGCCCGTTCGACCGCCTCCTGCGCCTGCGAGAAGGCGGCGCCCGGGTTGCTGAACGGCGGGAAGGGCGTGATCGCGCGGGCGCAGCCGGAAAGCAGCGCCACGGCGGCGAGCACGCGCGCGAATCGCATGTCGTCTCCTACGAGTGGACTGCGCCTATGCTACCCCGCACCGCAAGCGGGGGCAACCGGCGCCACCGCTCCGGGGTGTGCCGCGCCACGCGCGCCCACCGCTCCGGCGCGCGGCTTGCACTTTCGGTGTGTGTTCGGTATATAAGTCCCCCCACACACGAACGAGCGGAGCATGCGGCAGGCCGTCCTCTTTCCGGAAATCATGCAGCGCACGGCGCTCCCCGTCCTGGGGGAGCAGCGCGACATCCGCTACCTGGGCTCCGCGGCACGCAGCATCCTCAACGGCCCCGACCGCACGGGGATGCCCTACTGGTCCATCAATCCGTACGTGGGGTGCGCCTTTGGCTGCGCGTACTGCTACGCGCGCTACGCGCATCGCTACGTGATGGAGCGCGCCGTGGCATCGGAGCAGACGGACGACGCGCTGCGCCAGGAACTGGAGGACATGCCTCCCTGGCTGGCCTTCGAGCGGCGCATCGTGGTGAAGCACAACGCGCCCGCGCTGCTGCGCGCCGCGCTGCAGCACGGAGGCGAGCGGTACCGGGTGTTGTTCGAGGGCGCGGGGGTCGTGATCGGCACCGCCACCGATCCCTATCAGCCGGCGGAACGCCGCTTCCGCCTCACACGCGGCGTGCTCGAGGTGCTGGCCGAGCACGCGGGGCTCACGATCGGAATCATCACCAAGAGCCCGCTGGTCACGCGCGACATCGATCTCCTTGCGCGCATCGCGTGCCGGTCGTCGCTCGCCGTGCATCTGTCGCTCATCACGCTCGACCGCGCGCTGGCGCGCCGTCTGGAGCCGCGCGCGCCCACGCCGGAGTCGCGTCTCCGCGCCCTCGCGCGGCTGCGCGAGGCAGGGATCGAGGCGGGGATCAACTGCATGCCCGTCCTGCCCGGGATCACCGATCATCCGTCCGCGCTCGAGGCGCTGGTGAAGCGCGCGGCGGAGGCGGGCGCCACGCACGTGAGCATGTGCACGCTGCGGCTGCAGCACGAGGCGCGGCGGCGCTATCTCCCGTTCATCGAGCAGGAGTTTCCGCAGTTGGCCGCGCGTTACCGGAACACGTACGCGCACGGCCACCAGGTGGGTGAGCGGTATCGGGAGGGGCTGCGGGCGTTCTTCCGAAAACTCTGCCGGCGCTACGGGGTGGCCACGCGCTCGCGGGTGGAGGAGGATTTTCCGGAGGAGGAGGAGACTCGCGGGGGGAACAGCGGGAACGCAGAGGACGCAGAGAGGGGAGAGAGGACGGAGAGGGATGCTCCTGGGGGCAGAGGGGAGCGAGAGGCCGACGTGGGGTTGCAGTTGGGGTTGGGGCTCGGGACGTGACGGAGCGAGGACGCTGATGTCGGTGGCTGCGCTGAAGGAACGGCTCGCGTCGGTGCTCGATGCGCCCAGGCCCGTGGAGCGCGGGCTCACCACCGGCATCGCCGCGTTGGACGATGCGCTTGCCGGCGGAGGGATTCCGCGCGGGCGGTTGACGGAGGTGGCGGGGGTGCGTGGGAGCGGGAAGACCACGTTGCTCCGGCAGGTGGTGGAGACCACGGTGCGCGCCGGCGGGTGGGTGGGGTACGTGGACGCCACGCGCACGCTCGCCCCGCGGGATTGGAGTCTGGCTGTATCGCGGAGCGGCATCTGGGTCACGCGTCCGGTGGTCGCGTCGCAGGGAGCGTGGTGCGCGGACGTGCTGCTGCGCAGCGGCGCGTTCACGCTCGTGATCCTGGATGGAGCGCCGCCCCTCTCGCGCGCGGTGGCCGTGCGTCTCACGCGGCTCGCGCGGCAGACGAACGCCGCGCTGGTGGTGACGGGCGATCACGCGCCGCTCACCCTCCTGCCGGGCGCGCTGCGGTTGGAGGTGGCGCGACGGAGGGAGCATGCGCGATGTGCGAGCACACATCGCGCGAACGGTGAAAGCGTGCGCGGCGCACGGAAACATGACGACAACGCGGTTCCCGCCCCCGCCTTCCAGACGCCCAGGCAGGTGGCGGTCACGGTGGCCAAGGGCGGACAGGGAGGGCAACGTCGAACGGTGGAGGTAGTGTATGCAGTCCATGTGGCGCGTCGCCTGTGTGCGCATCCCGAGATTCCCGATCGGCGCGGTGTGGCACGCGTGCAAGCGCCGTCGAGAAGCGGACGCGCAGCTCCGGCTCCCGCTGGAGGGAGTACCGGAGACGCGGGGTGCGGCGCGGCCGAGGAAAGAACGCTCGCACGCAAGCGGCGATGCGCCGAGCCGCCGAGCATTGCCGGACAGCTCGCGCAGCGACGGCGAGACCACGCACAACTCGAGACGTGTTGCTGAGAGTGCGCCGGAGCGTACGGTGTCCCCCGCATCCGTGCGCACGCCGGAATCCGCGTACGACGATCTGTCCATCGCGCTGATCGAGCACGGGCGCGTGCGCGCGCGTTCCACTGCCGCCGCGAGAGCGCGCGTGCGCGTGGGGATGACGGAGACGGCCGCGCGCGCGGCATGTCCCGCGCTGGAGGTGCTGCCGTGGGATGAAGACGCCATCGCGCGTGCGATCATGGAGGTCACTGCCGCGCTACTCGCGGCCAGCCCGCAGGTCACACCGGCCGCGGACGAGCCGGGCGTGTGGTGGGTGGGCGCCACCGGCTTTGGCGGGATGCTCGGCGAGCGCGAGCTCGCGCGCGCTCTGCTTTCCATCGCCAGGCGGTGGCACTCCCGCGCGCGCGTGGCGGTGGCCGGTGCGTGCGTCACCGCGCGCGCGGCCACGTGGGCTTCGCGGCGCGAGATGACCATCGTCCCCGTAAAGGGCGACGCGGCGTATCTCTCCACCGTCCCGCTCATGCTCGTGCCCATGGACGACGAGCTGCGCGACACGCTGGCCGCGCTGGGTGTGGTGACCGCGGGCGCGCTGGCCGCGCTGGAGGCGGAGGACGTGGAGCGCCGCTGGGGAGAGGAGGGCTTGCGTGCGTGGCGGCTCGCGCACGGGGAGGATCATCGCCGTCCCGTGCTCGTGCGCGCGGAGGGCGCGCGCGCGGTGGACGTGGAGCTCCCTGCGCCGGCGAGCACCATGGAGCCGGTGAAGTTTTTGTTGCGCGCGGCGCTGGAGTCGCTGGCCGCGTCGCTCGTGGCCGACGCGCGGGCCGCATCGGTGGTGGCCCTCACGCTCACGCTCGACGTGCCGCGGAGCGCGCTCCCCGTGCGCGTGGGAACGAAGGCGCGTGCGCACACCGTCACGCGCGAGGTGCGGTTGCCGCGTCCGGTGGCGCGCGTGGAACCACTCATGGAACAATGTCACGCGCTGCTCGAGCGGTGGCCGCTCACCGCGCCGGTGTGCGGCCTCACCGTGTCGATTCCCGCCACCGCGCCCACGAGCGCCGAGCAGGGCGACCTGCTCTCGTCCGGCTGGCGCGATCTGGCCGCGCTCGATGCCGCCGTCGCGCGGCTGCGCACCGAGTTGGGGCCGGAGGGGGTCGTGCGCCCGGTGGTGCGCGACGAGCACCGCCCCGAGCGGAGCGGGGGGTGGGTGTCGTACGGGGCGGAGGATGCGGGGGACGACGGGAGTGCGGCGGCGGAAGATGATGGCGCGCGCGATGCGGCGGAGGATGCATCCGTGCAGGATGCGGAGCTCGACGTGAAGGGCGCGCGCGCGCATCGAGACAGACGTGCCGCGTCTTCCGGTGCCGTGGTGCTGCGCCTGGACTCCGCGCGACGTTCCGGCGCGCGCCGGAGCGCCGCGTCGCGCGGCACGGTGGAGCGGATGCTCGAGGAGCCGGAGGGGGTCGAGGTGGAGTGGGCCTCGGGGATCCCGGTGGCGATGTGGTGGCGCGGGGAGCACGTGGTCTTCCGGCGCATCACCGGCCCGGAGCGCCTCTCCGGCGACTGGTGGAAGGACCGCTATCAGCGCGAGTACTGGCGGTGCGAGAGCGCGTCAGGGGTGCTGCTGGTTTTTCGCGAGCCGGGAAGCGCGGCGGAGCGGGGGGACGTGGAACGGAGCGCGCCACAGTGGTATCTGCATGGGTGGGAGGATTGAAGCGGGGGATTGTGTTCGACATTGGATGTGCAGCATCGATCCCAGCTCAGGCTGCGCCGAGCCGCAATATCCGGTATGGCACAGTCGCCGAAGCTCATGACCCGCGTTCGCACGACGTGCCGGCTGCGGCAGTTATCACGACGTACAGAACAGGCCTACACGGATTGGATTCGGCGTTTCATCCGCTTTCACAACGTCCGGAATCCGGCGGAGATGGGCGAACCGGAGGTGCTCGCCTTCGTGGGCGATCTGGTGACACGGGGACGCGTGGCGCACAGCACACAGATGCAGGCACTGAGCGCGTTGCTGTTCCTGTATCGCGACGTGTTACGGCAACCGTTGGGGGACGTGAGGGCCGTGGTGCGGGCGAGCGGTCCGCGTCGGTTGCCGGTCGTCCTGACGCCGGGCGAGGTCGGCCGGGTGCTGGATCAATTGAGTGGAGACAGTTGGTTGGTGGCCGTGGTACTCTATGGCTCGGGCGTGCGGTTGATGGAAGCGCTCACGCTGCGCGTGAAGGACGTGGACTTTGGCCGCGGCGAAATCCGGGTCCGTCGTGGCAAGGGCGCGAAAGATCGCGTGACCGTCTTGCCGGCGCGGCTCACCGTGCCGCTCACCGAGCACCTGGTCCGCGTCCGCGCGCTCCATGAGCGTGACGTAGCCGCCGGGGGTGGCCGCGTGGCGTTGCCTGGCGCCCTGGAGCGGAAGGCGCCATCGTGGGCCGCGGATTGGGCGTGGCAATGGGTCTTTCCGGCGCACCGCCGCTACCGAGACCGCACGAGCGGTGAGCAACGTCGACATCGTCTGGACGCCTCGGCGGTCCAGCGAGCCGTTGCCCGGGCCGTGCGCGAGTCCGGGATCGGAAAGCGAGCGACGTGTCACACGTTCCGCCATTCCTTCGCGACGCATCTCCTAGAGAGCGGCAGTGACATCCGGACCGTCCAAGAACTGCTGGGGCACAGCGACGTGAGCACGACGATGATCTACACCCACGTGCTGCACCGCGGCGGCTTGGGCGTTCGGAGCCCGGCGGACCTGTTGGTGCCGGGAATGGAATAGGTGGCGTAGGATTGCAGGGTCGTGTGGGGAAGGGTAGTCTCGGGGTGCAAGACAATAAGTAGTTGGGCAGCGAACACGCTTCTTGTCGAACTCCGGCAACGTGATTACATTGTAGTTACGTGGGTCGTGACCTCGGATGTGCCATGAAGACGCGGATTGTTTCGATCGGGAACTCCCAGGGCATTCGCATTCCGAAGCCCCTCCTCGAACAGGCTGGACTCGAGGGCGATGTCGAATTGCACGCCGAACGGGGCCGGATCGTCATCGCGGCGGTCCGGCGGGCGCGGGCTGGCTGGGCCGAGGCGGCCGCCGCACTCCACGCTCGCGGTGAGGACGGAGTGATCGCGACTCCCGCCCCAGCGTTCGATGCGGACGAGTGGGAATGGGAGTGAACCGTCCGAGTCGGGTTCCCAGTCGTGGCGAGGTCTACCTCATTGCACTCGATCCAGCTCGGGGGAGCGAGATTCGCAAGACTCGGCCGTGCGTCATCATCTCCCCCGATGAGCTCAATCACCAGCTGCGGACGGCGATCGTGGCGCCGATGACCACCGCAGGGCACGCGTACCCCTTTCGTCCGGCGTGTCAGTTCGGAGGCAAGCCCGGGCGCGTCGCGCTCGACCAGCTTCGGACCGTCGATCGCGCGCGTTTGCGCAAGCGTCTCGGGACGCTGAGCGCCGGCAGCCTCGCGACGGTGTTCGCAACCCTGGGCGAGATGTTCGAGTTCTGATACCCGCTGCCCAACAGGCCGTTGCAGCAGACGGCCGTGGCTATGGAACGCGCGCCGATGGCGCGCTCGATTGTGAACGTCCGCGGCTGAACGCCAGGCGTTGGGCTGCTACCAACCTGGAATGGCAAGTCGAGGTTGCGGACACTATCTTTGCTGACATGCGCCTCTCCGTCGATCTCACCGAAATGCAGAAGCAACATCTCGACGATCTCGCCGCCCGCCTGCATGTGGCGCCGGAGACGCTGGCCGCGGCGGCCCTGCGCGACCTCCTGGCGCAGCGCGAAGCCGATTTCGAAGCGGCTGCGGCGCGCGTACTGGAGAAGAACGCGGAGTTGTATCGCCGACTCGCTTGAGCGCGCCCTCGGTGCGCTACCTGTCGCTCGCCGAACTCCTGGAATTGCATCGACGGGTCATAGCGCATTCTGGCGGCGCAGTGTCGATGCGCGATCTCGGTGCACTGGAATCGGCGGTGGCTCAGCCTCGGGCCGCCTTCGCGGGCGAGGAGCTGTACCCGGATGTGGCGGCCAAGGCCACTGCGCTTGCCTTCTCGCTCATCAACAATCATCCATTCGTCGACGGGAACAAGCGCGTCGGCCATGCGGCCCTCGAAACATTTCTCATGCTGAATGGCTACGAGCTAGACGCGACGGTTGATGCGGGCGAGCAGATCATGCTCGCTGTGGCGGCAGGTCACGCCGCACGTGAAGAACTGCTTGAGTGGGTTCGAGCGCATCTCCGGGCGCAGGCGTCCTAGCCGATGCTCGGTCGCGTAAGCAGCCCAACATGCCGTTGCAGCTGACGAGCGATCTGTTGAACGCGCCGCTGCGCGGCGCTCTTGTTGGGGTCGCTCGCAGCTGAACGCCAGGGCGTTGGGCGCACCCAGAACCGTCGCGCAGCCCGAGTCCCCAAGAGGTAACACGTGCCCAAGGTGAGGAAGAACTCGGCCGCCACGAACGCCACCTCTGCCAACGTCGGCTACGAAGCCCAGCTCTGGCAGATGGCCGATGCCCTGCGCGGCAGCATGGACGCCGCCGAGTACAAGCACGTCTGCCTGGGCCTGCTCTTCCTCAAGTACATCTCCGACGCCTTCGAGGAGCGCCATGCCGCGCTCCTCGCCGAGAAGTCGAAGGGCGCCGACCCCGAAGACCCCGACGAGTACCGCGCCCAGAGCATCTTCTGGGTGCCGCCCGAGGCGCGCTGGGCGCACCTGAAGGCGCAGGCCCGCCAGCCCACCGTCGGACAGCTCGTGGACGACGCGATGGCCGGCATCGAGCGCGACAACCCGGCGCTCAAAGGCGTGCTGCCCAAGGACTACGCCCGCCCCGCGCTCGACAAGCAGCGCCTCGGCCAGCTCATCGACCTCATCAGCAACATCCGGGTCGGCGACGAGGCGAGCCGCGCCAAGGACGTGCTCGGCCGCGTCTACGAGTACTTCCTCTCCCAGTTCGCCAGCGCCGAGGGTAAGAAGGGCGGCGAGTTCTACACGCCGCGCTGCGTGGTGAAGCTCCTGGTCGAGATGCTCGAGCCCTATCGCGGCCGGGTGTACGACCCGTGCTGCGGCTCGTCGGGCATGTTCGTGCAGTCGGTGGAGTTCATCCGCGCGCACGCCTCCGGCAACGGAGGCAGCGGCAACGGCAGCAAGGCGGCGAAGGGCGCCAAGCCCGACATCTCGATCTACGGCCAGGAGTCGAATTACACCACCTGGCGCCTCGCGCGCATGAACCTCGCCATCCGCGGCATCGACGGCCAGATCGGCCACGGCGACACTTTCCACAACGACCGCCACCCCGACCTCAAGGCCGACTTCATCCTCGCCAATCCGCCCTTCAACATCTCCGACTGGGGCGGCGAACGGCTGCAGGGCGACAAGCGCTGGCAGTACGGCGCGCCGCCGGCGGGCAACGCCAACTTCGCCTGGGTGCAGCACATCGTGCATCACCTCGCGCCCGCGGGCGTGGCCGGCTTCGTGCTCGCCAACGGCTCGATGTCGTCCAACCAGTCGGGCGAAGGCGAGATCCGCAAGAACCTGATCGAGGCCGACCTCGTGGACTGCATGGTCGCGCTGCCGGGCCAGCTCTTCTACTCGACGCAGATCCCCGCGTGCCTGTGGTTCCTCGCGCGCGACCGCAAGAACGGAAAGTTCCGCGACCGCCGCGGCCAGGTGCTCTTCATCGACGCCCGCAAGCTCGGGCCTCTGGTGGACCGCACCCACCGCGAGCTGACCGCCGAGGACATCGCCCGCATCGCCGGCACCTACCACGCCTGGCGCGGCGAGAAGGATTCGGGCGAGTACGCGGACATCGCCGGCTTCTGCAAGAGCGCGCCGCTGGACGAGGTCCGCAAGCACGGCCACGTGCTCACGCCCGGCCGCTACGTCGGCGCCGAGGCAGTCGAGGACGACGGCGAGCCGTTCGAGGAGAAGATGCAGCGGCTCACCGCGACGCTGCGCGAGCAGCAGGCTGAGGCCGCGAAGCTGGATGCCGCCATTGCCGCCAACCTGAAGGAGCTTGGGTATGGCGGGTGAGGAACTCGTTGGCTCGTTGCCGAAGGAGTGGGAGTACACCACGCTTGGCGAGGTGTGTGCTCGTGGCGGTGGCGACGTCCAGACCGGACCATTTGGGAGCCAGCTTCATGCCGCCGACTACGTCACGCACGGCGTTCCTTCAATAATGCCGCAGAACATTGGAGACAACCGAGTCGTTCGTGACGGCATTGCTCGGATTACGGCAGAGGATGCGCGGCGACTCAGCCGATATCTCGTTCGCCCAGGAGACATCGTCTACAGCCGACGTGGAGACGTGGAGCGTCGGGCACTGATTCGCAGTGCCGAAGACGGTTGGTTGTGCGGCACCGGTTGCCTTCGTATCCGATTCGGAGATGGCCGCATCGACCCAGCCTTCGCCTCCTACTACCTCGGTGACGCCAGAGTTCGCGAATGGGTAGTCCGGCACGCACACGGCGCGACGATGCCAAATCTCAACACGGGCATCCTCTCAGCTCTGCCTTTTGCTGAACCACCGCTCTCCGAGCAACGCGCCATCGCCCATATCCTCGGCACGCTGGACGACAAGATCGAGCTGAACCGGCGGATGAACGAGACGCTGGAGGCGATGGCGCGCTCGCTCTTCAAGTCGTGGTTCGTGGACTTCGACCCCGTCCGCGCCAAGACCGAAGGCCGCGACCCCGGCCTCCCCAAGCCCCTCGCCGACCTCTTCCCGGATTCCTTCGAGGACTCGGAGCTGGGGGAGATTCCGAGGGGATGGGAGGTGGGCACCCTCGGCGACGTCGCGGAACATCCACGCCGAGGTGTTCAACCGAACAGCATCGAGCCGGATACGCCGTACATCGCGCTGGAGCACATGCCAAAGCAGTGTATCGCACTCTCCGATTGGGGCTTCGCCGACGGACTCGAAAGCAACAAGTTCGAGTTCAAGAAGGGCGAGATCCTTTTCGGCAAACTCCGGCCGTACTTCCGCAAGGTCGGCGTCGCGCCAGTACATGGCGTGTGCTCAACGGACATCGTTGTCGTTGTTCCAAGAAGCGCCGCGTGGTTCGGTTTCGTGCTCGGCCATGTGTCGAGCGTGGAGTTCGTCGAATACACCAACGCAGGCTCGACCGGCACGAAGATGCCGCGCACCAGTTGGTCTGAGATGGCGCGCTACGACATCGCGCTGCCACCAATCGCTGTCGCCCAAGCATTCACGGAGGCACTGCACTCGTCCGTTGACCGCATCATCGCGGGCATTCATGAGTCCCGCACCCTCGCCGCCCTGCGCGACACGCTGCTGCCCAAGCTCATCTCCGGCGAACTGCGGGTCTCTCCTGCGACAAGAAACCTTGCGGGGGCTGACTCGTGATTCGCCGGATCCGATTGCTCCGCAACATTGGTCAGTTCGACTCCGTGGACGCGGCTGCGACGATCACGCTCGGCCGACTCGTGCTGATCTACGCCGAGAATGGTCGCGGCAAGACGACGTTTGCGGCCGTCCTGCGATCACTGGCGAGCGGTGATCCGCTCCCCATCACCGAAAGACATTGACTTGCGGCAGCGCATCCACCGCACGTTGTTCTCGACTGCGACGGTGGCCCGCCCGACGCGATGTTCCTGGATGGCGCCTGGAATCGGACCTTGCCGCACCTTGCGTTGTTCGACGATGTGTTCGTGGACGCAAATATCCACTCGGGACTCGCCGTGGACGCCCGGCACCGACAGAACCTCCACGAGCTCGTCCTCGGTGCTCGGGGCGTCGATCTGAGCCGGCAGCTCCAGCAACTCGTCGCCCGCATTGAGCAGCACAACAGCGCGCTCCGAGAGAAGGCCGCCGCGATCCCGGACCGCGTGCGCGAAGGGTTCCCGGTGGACGAGTTCTGCGCGCTTCCAGAACTGCCAGGCGTCGACGCTGAGATCGAGGCCACCGAGCGCGCGCTGGCGGCGGCGCGGGATCAGGATGCCGTCAGGACCGCGCCTCTTTTCGAGAGCCTCGTGCTCCCGGCGTTCGATGCCGAGGCCATTGACCGCATCCTCCAGCGAGACCTGCCCGATCTCGACGCGGCCGCGGAAGCCCATGTCCGAGCCCACGTCGCGACGCTGCGTGCCGGCGGGGAGCAGTGGGTCAGCGATGGGATGCAGCGCCTGCCGCAGGCGAACGGTGAGCGCACCTGTCCGTTCTGCGCCCAGGATCTCACGGGGTCGCCGCTGATCGCCCACTACCGCGCCTACTTCAGCACGGCCTACCGAGACCTCAAGCGAGCGATCACAGATGCGCTGGAGAGCGTGCGGCGTGCGCACGCGGGTGACGTGCCGGCCGGGTTCGAGCGGGCGGTACGCGTGGCCGGCGAGCGACGGCTGTTCTGGTCTCGGTTCTCCGAGGTTCCGGAAGTTGAAATCGACACGGCGGCCGTTGTGCGAGCTTGGAACGCCGCTCGAGAAGCCGTCACTGCGGCGTTGACCGCAAAACAAGCTGCTCCCCTGGAGAGACAGGCGCTCGATCAGCACGCGCGGGACGCCATCGCTGCGTACCACGCGCTGCGGCAACGGATCGCCGCTCTCAGCGACATGCTCATCGGTGCCAACGACGCGATCCGGGTGGTGCAAGAGCAGGCGGCGGGCGCAAACCCGAACACGATCGCCCGAGACCTTGCTCGGCTCAAGGCCACTAAGGCACGGCACACGCCGGAAATTGCCGCGGCGTGCGCCGGCTATCTTGAGGAGAAGGAGGCCAAGGCTCGCACCGAAGGCGAGCGAGAGACAGCGAAGTCCGCGCTGGACGACTACAGAACCAGCGCGTTCCCGGCGTCGCAGACGGCGATCAACGTCTATCTGCGGCGATTCAACGCGGGCTTCAGGCTCGACAGCGTCACGTCCACGAGCACCAGGGGCGGACCCGCTTGCACCTACAACGTGGTCATCAACGACACGCCCGTGTCCGTCGGGGGTGGCACCCCATCGGAAGGCGAACCATCCTTCCGGAATACGTTGAGCTCGGGCGATCGAAACACGCTGGCCCTCGCCTTCTTCTTCGCCTCCTTGGACCAAGACCCGAATCTCGGCGGCGCGGTGGTCGTCATCGACGATCCGATATCGAGCCTCGACGACCATCGTTCACTGACCACCGTTCAGGAAGTGCGCCGTCTTTCCGAGCGCGCCGGTCAGGTGATCGTGCTGTCGCACGACAAGCGCTTCCTCTGCCGGATCTGGAACGGGTCGGACTCGATTGGGCGACTGGCGCTGGAGATTGCGCGTGATGGCACCGGCTCCACACTGCGGCCGTGGGATGTCGACCAAGACTCGGTCACGGAGCACGACCGAAGGCACGCCCGCCTGCGGGAGTACGTCGCGAGCGGGGGCGGCGACCAACGCGAGGTCGCGAGAGCCATCCGACCACACCTGGAGGCGTTTCTTCGGGTTGCTCGTCCCGAGCACTTTCCGCCTTCAACGCTTCTTGGCCCCTTCCTGGGACGATGCCGCGAGAGGGCCGGCCGAGCTGACGAGATCCTGGATGCGGCCGCGAGGCAAGCACTTGGTGAGCTGGTCGAGTACGCGAATCGGTTCCATCACGACACGAACCCGGCGTGGGAAACCGAAGCGATCAACGACGCGGAGCTCCGGAACTTCGTAGAGCGGGCGCTGGCCTTCGCGAGGCGATGACGTGATGAACCGCGCCTTCACCGAATCCGTCGTCGAACAGGCCGCCCTCGCCCGGTTCGAAAGCACCGGCTGGGCGGTCAGGAACGGCGCGGAGATCGCTCCCGGCGAGCTGCGGGTGAAGGACGCGGAGCGGTTCGTCGGGAGGGCGACTTGATGGCTCAGGCACCTTCCAGCATGCACCGCGAGGGGCTCAAGGCGGCCCGGCTGCTGATGGTGCTCAGCAGCATCTCGCCGCTCTTCATCCTGTGGGCGATCCGCGGGAACAGCCTCATCCCCGATCGCTACTTCATTGCCTTCTGCGCCCTGATGGTCGTCGTCCCGAACGCCTTTCTCTGGCTGCGCATCCGAACGGCCAAGAAGCAGGCGGACAAACGCGAACTCATCGTCGGCACGGCCGACGACCACCGCGACCATATCCTCGTCTACCTGTTCGCGATGCTGCTGCCGTTCTACTCGGAAGACCTCGGGAGCTGGCGCTACCTGGGTGCCTCGGTCGCCGCGCTGGCGTTCATCGTGTTCCTATTCTGGCATCTGAACCTGCACTACATGAACCTGCTCTTCGCGGCGCTTGGCTACCGGGTCTTCACGGTCTATCCGCCGGCCGACGGCAACCCGCTCACCGGCAAGACCCGCCACGCCGTCATCACGCGCCGGGTCAGCCTGGCCTCCGGCGAGCGGCTCATCGCCTACCGCTTGAGTGACACGGTGTATCTGGAGGCAGAGGCATGAAACTCGACTTCGACCTCGGGAACGTCACGATCACGGAGTTCGGCGTGGGGCGGGACGACGGCAACGGGCAGACCTTCGTCACTGTGCCGGTGGATGCGAACGTGCAAGCCGCGCTACGCGAGATGGTGGAGGCAACCTGGGACACGATGCAGCGGGACGAGGAAGGCCCGGCGAAGTACGAGCCCTCCGAGAAGCACGGCGGCACTGAGTACCTCTTCCTGCCGCTGGACGACGACCTGGCAGCGTCGGTCCGGGAACTGCACGAAGCGGCCAGCCTGGACATCGATACGGCAGCACTGTCCGATCCGGCCGACGTGTTCTGCTACTTCGCCCGTTTCACGGACAAGAAGAAGCGACGTTTGACGGCTCTGCGGCGGGCGACCCAGTTCAAGGGGGTTCTCAAGAGCAGGAACCGTCTCGTCCGAATGCTCGACGACACCTTGAAGATCATCGAGGACACGGTGTTCAAGCTGGACAACGACTTCGACCTGCTCGTCGATGCCACGAACGTGCACATCCTTCGACCCAGCGGCTTCGAGTTCGCCGGAAAGCTCCAGGAGGCGATCCTGGCTGCGGTCCCCGAGAACGTCAAGGCGATCCGGAAGGACCTCGCGTTCGTGGAGTTCGGCGGCATTGAAACGTACGCCGGCAAGCACCCGCGGGCGGCGCGGTACCTCGCATCGATTCGGGGTCAGGAGGAGACCAAGAACATTGACAAGTCGTTGCTCAAGAAGCTCTGCAAGCAGACCGGCGTCGAGGTCGCGGAGTCGAAGGGCAAGGTCATCGTGACCGATGGCCACGAGATGGGCTTCCTGGAGGTTCTCGACCGCCGCCGGTACGAGGTAAGCCTCGTGAAGGAGAAGCCCGAGCGATATCGCGCCGCGAGCCGAAGGAAGATCGATGGCTAGCGCGAGCGCAGAGAGAACCCTGATGGCCGAGGTCAGCACCTCGCCCTTCGTCATGCACGGCGCCCGCGATGCGGTCGCGGGCGGGCTCGGGCATGTCGAGCAGCAGGTCCAGGCGCTCGAGCTTGCGGTGGCGGCGAACCCCGGGCTGGCCTTCGACTTGGCCAAGACGCTGATCGAGAGTGTGTGTCGGGCGGTGCTGAGCGAGCGGTCCATCGCGTTCGGCGACGGGGACGACCTGCCCAAGCTCTTCAAGACGGCCTCGCTTCATCTACCCTTCCTGCCGGCCACCGCCACCGACGCGGCTGAGACTCGCAGGAGCCTGAAGCAGACGTTGAACGGCCTGCTTACCGCGATTCATGGAATCTGCGAGCTGCGCAACCAATGCGGGTTCGCATCGCACGGAGCGGGGACGCCGCGCCCGGTGATGGAGTCGGTACAGGCGCTGCTGGCCGCCGAGGCCGCGGACACCATCGTCGGCTTCCTTCACCGTGTTCACCGGCAAGATCGGACGCCGCTGCCCTCGCCGCGGGCGTTGTATGCGGACAACCAGGCCTTCAATGATTCGATGGACGACACCCAAGGCATGATCCGCATCTTCGAGGTCGAGTTTCGGCCGAGCGAGGTGCTGTTCCAGATGGAGCCGGAGAGCTACCGCGTGTACTTGGCAGAGTTCGATGAAGAAGCCGATGGCACCGAAGCCATGGCCACAAGCGATGGGCCGGCGGAGGAAGCTCCATGACAGAGCGAGGCGTCACCGAATCCGTCGTCGAACAGGCCGCGCTCGCCTGGCTCGAGAGCGTTGGCTGGGCGGTCAGGAACGGCGCGGACATCGCTCCCGGCGAGCCTGCCGCCGAGCGCGATGACTACGGACAGGTGGTGCTCGCACAGCGACTGCGCGATGCGCTTGCGCGGCTCAATGCGGCGCTGCCTGCGGAGGCGCTGGACGACGCCTACCGCAAACTGACGCGGCCGGAAGGCGCCGAGCTGGTGGCGCGCAATCGCGCGCTGCATCGGCTGCTGGTGGACGGCGTGACCGTCGAGTACCGCACGGCCGAGGGCGAGATCCGCGGCGCACAGGCGCGGGTGATCGACTTCGACAAGCGCTCGGCCAACGACTGGCTGGCGGTGAACCAGTTCAGCGTGACGGAGAACAAGCACGTGCGCCGGCCGGATGTGGTGCTGTTCGTGAACGGCCTGGCGCTGGCGGTCGTCGAGCTCAAGAACGCGGCGGACGAGAGCGCGACGATCTGGAGCGCCTGGCAGCAGTTGCAGACCTACAAGGCGGAGATTGCGTCGCTGTTCGCCACCAACGCCCTGCTCGCCATCTCCGACGGGGTGGTAGCGCGGGTGGGAACACTCACCGCCGGGCGCGAGTGGTTCAAGCCCTGGCGCACCATCGCGGGCGAGGGGCTGGCCGATCCGCACCTGCCGGAGCTGCAAGTGGTGATCGAGGGGCTTTGTTCACCGCAACGCTTCCTCGATCTGGTGCGCGACTTCATCGTCTTCGAGGACGACGGCGGCCGTATCGCCAAGAAGATGGCCGGCTACCACCAGTTCCACGCGGTGCAGGTGGCGGTGGGCGAGACGCTGCGCGCGGCCGAGTTGCGCCGCGCGGGCGACCGGGTCGCCGAGGGCGAGGGCCGCTACGAGGCGGGTCGCAAGCCGGGGGGCAAGCCCGGCGACCGGCGCGTTGGCGTGGTCTGGCACACGCAGGGCTCGGGCAAGAGCCTGACGATGGCGTTCTATGCCGGGCGAATCATCCGCGAGCCGGCGATGGAGAACCCGACCCTCGTCGTGCTCACGGACCGCAACGATCTCGACGACCAGCTCTTCGGCACCTTCTCGCGCTGTCAGGACTTGCTGCGCCAGCCGCCGGTGCAGGCCGAGAGCCGCGCGCACCTGCGCGAGCTGCTCAGCGTGGCGGCGGGCGGGGTTGTGTTCACCACCATCCACAAGTTCTTCCCTGAAGAGAAAGGCGACCGGCACCCGACGCTCTCCGAGCGCCGCAATATCGTGGTGATCGCTGACGAGGCGCACCGCAGCCAGTACGACTTCATCGACGGCTACGCGCGCCACATGCGCGATGCGCTGCCGCACGCCTCGTTCATCGGCTTCACCGGCACGCCGATCGAGCTGCAGGACGCCAACACGCGCGCGGTCTTCGGCGACTACATCAGCGTCTACGACATCCAGCGCGCCGTGCAGGACGGCGCCACGGTGCCCATCTACTACGAGAGCCGCCTGGCGAAGCTCGCGCTCGACGAGGCGGAGCGGCCGAAGATCGATCCGGAGTTCGAGGAGGCGACCGAGGGCGAGGAGGTCGAGCGCAAGGAGAAGCTCAAGACCAAGTGGGCGCAGCTCGAGGCGGTGGTCGGCGCGGAGAAGCGGCTGCAGATCGTCGCCCGCGACATCGTCGAGCACTTCGAGAAGCGGCTGGAGGCGATGGACGGCAAGGCGATGATCGTCTGCATGAGCCGGCGCATCTGCGTCGAGCTGTACCGCGAGATCGTGACGCTGCGGCCGGGTTGGAAGAGCGAGGACGACGACCAGGGCGCCATCAAGGTGGTGATGACCGGCTCGGCCTCCGACCCTGCGGACTGGCAGCCGCACATCCGCAACAAGCCGCGGCGCGAGGCGCTGGCCAATCGCTTCCGCGACGCCGCCAACCCGCTGCGCCTCGTGCTCGTGCGCGACATGTGGCTCACTGGCTTCGACGCGCCGAGCCTGCACACGATGTACGTCGACAAGCCAATGCGCGGGCATGGCCTGATGCAGGCGATCGCACGAGTCAACCGGGTGTTCAAGGACAAACCCGGAGGGCTTGTCGTGGACTACCTGGGGCTCGCCCACGAGCTGAAGGCGGCGCTGGCGACCTACACCGAGAGCGGCGGCACCGGGCGGACGGCGCTGGATCAGGACGAGGCGGTCGCCGTGATGCTGGAGAAGTACGAGGTCTGCTGCGGCCTCTTCCACGGCTTCGACTGGTCGAAGTGGACGACCGGCACGCCGCAGGAGCGGCTCGGCCTGCTCCCGCCCGCCCAAGAGCACATTCTGGCGCAGGAAAGCGGCAAGGAGCGCTGCGTGGGCTCGGTGCGCGAGCTGTCGCAGGCGTTCGCGCTGGCGGTGCCGCACGCCGACGCGCTGCGCATCCGCGACGACGTGGCGTTTTTCCAGGCCGTGCAGGCGGTGCTCGCCAAGCGCGCTCCCGGCGACGCTCGCCCCGAGGAAGAGCTCGACCACGCCGTCCGGCAGATCATCTCGCGGGCGGTCGCGCCTGAAGGTGTGGTCGACATCTTTGCCGCCGCTGGCCTCGCGAAGCCCGACATATCGATCCTCTCGGAGGAGTTCCTGGCCGAGGTGCGCGGGATGCCGCAGCGCAACCTGGCTGTAGAGCTGCTGCAGAAGCTGCTCAAAGGAGAACTGGCAATCCGGCGGCGCAAGAACGTCGTGCAGGCGCGCTCGTTCGCCGAAATGCTGGAGCAGACGATCCGCCGCTATCAGAACCGGGCGATCGAGGCGGCACAGGTGATCGAGGAGTTGATCCACCTCGCGCAGGAGATGCGCGAGGCGAACGCGCGCGGCGAGAAGCTGGGCCTCTCCGAGGATGAGCTCGCGTTCTACGACGCGCTCGAGACGAACGACAGCGCGGTGAAGGTGCTGGGAGACGACACTCTGCGCGCGATCGCGCGAGAGCTGGTCGAGACGGTCCGCACCAACGTGACGATCGACTGGACCTTGCGCGAGAACGTGCGGGCGCAACTGCGCGTCCTGGTCAAGCGCATCTTGCGCAAGCACGGATATCCGCCCGACAAGCAGGAGAAGGCGACGCAGACGGTACTGGAGCAGGCGGCGCTGCTGTCGGGCGAGTGGGCCGCCGCGTGATGGGGGCGCCTAACAACAGCATGCAGCTGACGGCGCTTCGCGCCGCAGCTGATGCTGGGCGTTGGGCGGACTGCCCGCCCGGTAAACAGCTCGGGAGAGTTCGTTGGCGATGGTGTACCCAAAAACATTCGCTCCTGGCGACGGGCCCGCGGAGATAGTCGCGCTAGTCAAGCGGCTCGTCCCGATGCTGATCGCGGGCGACCATCCAGCGCTGGTTGCTCTCCGGGAACAGTGGATGCGTGCCCAGATTGGCACGATCGAACTCACAGGAGTCGGATTCTTTGCCGCACTGAGCGTCCCATCCGATTCCCGGAGGGCAGATCCGGCAAACATGACCGGGGGCAGTGCGACAATCGAAGTGGCAGGCATGGAGCACGGTGCGGGATGCGTGCTTTTCGTTCGCAACGGCCATCTGGACACGCTCGAAGGTTACACGCACGACGGTGAGTGGCCGCCGGACGCTCGGATCCTTCACGTCAGCAAGGTGACGCCAATAGACGCTCGTACGACCTAGCATGCCGCCCAACGTTGGCGTTATGCCGCGACGGAGTTCATGGAACTGTAACCCGTCCGCCAGGCAAGCTTCACGCGCCACTCACCGGTCGCCTATGCGACCGCCGTAGGTTGGGCAGCGTGCCGGTCACCTGCGGAGGTGCGTCCATGCTCGACCCGTCGCGATCGCGCAGCAGGTCTCTCTATTTGTTCGCGGCTCTGGCCTGTCTGGCGGGGCTGCTCCCCTTCGTCGTCCACGCTCGCGGGCGGCACACGGCACGTCAGGGTGCTCCCAATGTCGTCGGCGTCTGGCGAGCGGAGCTGACACTCACGCGCCCGTTCCGCTGTACGTTCGCTTCGGCGATGGACGCGCAAGTCGCGGCGTCGGCCAACCCTTGGCCTCGCGCCATCGGGCGCCTTGAGCTTCACGTCGACTCGCTCGGCGAGAGCGGGAACTACCGAGCGCCGTACGCGGGCCGCGCCGCGCTCGATCTGGGTCCGCTCAGACTTGGCCGGGGTTGGTGCTGGAGCACAAGCCGCTTCCCGACGCCTGACGGGAGAGACCCCGCCACGATGGTGCTCGGGGACCTGCTGCCGGGCGATTCCGTTGAATTGACGCTCCACCCGTTCGTCTCGCATGGGTCGATCGTCCTTCGCGGGAGGCTCCACGCCGATTCGGTCGTCGGTACCTGGCGGCTTCACTCGGACGGTCCGGGCGCGGAGGGGGAGTTCCTCCTCCGGCGCGTGGCCGCTCGCTAGCGATCGACGCGCCCGCAGCGTAACATCGCAATGAAGCTTACGGAGGCTGTGTGATTGCGCCGCTGCGCGGCGTTCTGATTGGATGCCCCCGCAGCTTATTGCTGGGCGTTAGACAGCAACATACTACTACGATCAGACGAATGCCGGCCACGCGCCCCTTGATTGACTACTACGTTCTCGACTCGCTCGCCGACGACGTCGAATCACTCGAACAAATCCTTCCGAGCGTTTCACGGGCCGCTCAGATGTGGGCGGGAGATGTTCTTCCGGAGGATGTCCACAGGGAAAATGTGGCGTTGGCCGTTCTCAGGCTCCTTCACGAGCGGAGCATTTCCGCACTCCGACTTGGCGTTTCTGGCAAGGAACTGGAGGATGTTCTGCCGGAGCACTCACTCGTCGGCAGTATGGACGATTACTGGTTTCGCCTTACGCCCAAGGGTCAAATGCTGCATTCCGCCTGGGTTCCGCCAGCCGAGCGATCGGCACCTTGAGCTCAACTCGCCTGCTGTATGACGAACGCTGGAGATGACAGCCGATCTAGGAAGTTGCGCGGGTTCTGCCCGCGCTCCTATTGGCTCGGCTGCAACTGAGCTTGGGCGCTATATGGCGGCCGGCATAACTTGACGGTATCGAATGTCCTACGCCCCTCACGGCGTCTACGCCCTGACCGCCCAGCAAAGGCTCGATCTCGCCATGGCCCTGATGGCGCGTGAGCGTCGCGACCACGACGGTCGCGAGGCGTTTCGGGCGGCCTACCCCGAGGCAGCAGACGAGATGATCGGCACCGCAGCGCATCACGTCTATACAGATGGCGCTCCGGCGCTGATTGCCTTCCTCGCCGACGCCGAGTTGTTCTTGCGTGACCCTGCGCATCGAATGGAACTCGGCATCACGTACGAGGTGCTCTACCATATCTACAACTGGATGCAGTTTCGTGAGCTCCTCCCAGATGGACGAAAGAACGTTCTTGAGTTGCTGGCGGAGCTCAAGCAGTTCGTCGCCGAGGACGACCGCAAGGCAATCTTGTCGACCGCGGAGGAACTCGAAGACGCTCTCAGCGGAAGCCGCGACTATCCCGAATTCGAGTAACTCGCGCCCGCCATCTAACGAGCGCTGCAACTGACAGCCGATCTGAGGAGCTGCGCGGGCTCCGCCCGCGCTCTTATTGGCTCGGCTGCAGCTGAGCTTGGGCGGTAGATATCCACGAGCGTCCACGTGGATACAGACTGGTTGAAGAGCGAGACCTGCGCCGGCGTGCATCGACGGTACGTCGGCAACGCGACGTTCGAGTTCCCGAGCGCAGTGGTGGCGCTGGATTGCGCCTGGCGCATCCGGCGAGACGGGCATCTAATTAGCCTCCCCCCACCCCCCACCCCGCCCGCCCAAACCACCACCGTATCGCCCGGTCGCTCCGCGCCGCCAGCGCGGTAGCGATCGCCGTACCGTGCACCACGCGCCGCGATACCTTCACCTCCGCCCCACTCGTGAACCCCGGCGTGCGCTCGATCTTCCGGAGCGTGAGCACCGCAAGCGCGAGCGCCCACAGGCAGAACCGGCGGATCCCCGCCTCGCTGCGCGGGATCGCCAGTGTGTACGCGAGCGCGTCGCACAGGTGCGCGTGCGCAACGCCCACCACCTCGGACACGCCGTCCGCGAACGCTGCCGCCAGCGCCGCTTCGTCCGCCGGCCTCGCGACGCCGGCGACGCGGCCGGCGCGCACCACGGCCGGCGTGATGGCGTCCAGCGCCACCCCGCGCCGCGCGAACACGTCGCGCGGCAGCCAGCACACCCCGCGCGCGCGATCCTCCCACACGTCCTTCAGGATGTTCGTCATCTGCAGCCCCTGCCCGAACGACACGGCCACGGGCACGAGCGCCGCGCGCCGGCGCTCCACCGCGGGGGAGTAGTCGCAGAACAGCTCCGTGAGCATCTCGCCCACCACACCGGCCACCGAATAGCAGTACTGGTCCAGCTCGGCCATGTCCCGCAGCCCGCCGCGCCGCGCCTTCTCCTCGAACCGCGGCATCCGCTCGCACATGACGGCCACACACCGCGCCACGGCCGCGCGCTGCCGCTCCGGAAGGTCGTGCGTCACCGCCACCACGCGCGCCGACGCGTCAATGAGCTCGCGCTCCGCCGCCGTGGTCTGGGCGGAGAGCACGGGCGCGAGCACGTGCACGAATTCCCGTGCGTCCGCCTCGCCAGCCACCACCATGGTGAGCATGCGGTGGAAGCCCCGCTTGCGATCCGCGTCGAGGGGGACGCCGTCCTCAATGGTATCGGCGATGCGGCAGAGGAGATACGCGTTCGTCACCACATCGCGCAGCCCGGGCGGAAGCTGCGGGATGGTGAGCGCGAAGGTGCGCGAGACGCCGGGGAGGAGCCGGTCTTGAAAGCGCCGATCCGCGTCGTTCAATTCGGCGCGCTCCATATGAGGACGCACAACGGACACGCATCGAGTCAATGCGACGGCCGGAGGCCGCGCCGGCGCTCCACCGCTACGCCAGCGGGAGCGAGAGCGTGAACGTCGCCCCCGCGCCGAGCGCGCTCTCCACGGTGAGGTCTCCGCCCATGGCGCGTGCCATGTCACGGCTGATCGCGAGACCCAGCCCGGTGCCCTCCTGCAGGTGCGTGAGCCCACGCCCCACCTGTACGAACGGCTCGAAGATCACCCCGTGCTCGGCCGCGTCAATGCCACGCCCCGTGTCGCGCACGCGGAGCCACGCTCGCTCGCCCTCCACCCCGCACGACACGGTAATGCGTCCCTGTTCGTCGGTGAACTTGATGGCGTTCGACAACAGATTCAGCAGAATCTGCTCCACCTTCACCGAATCGGCACGCGCGGGGACGTCGGCGCCGCACACGTCGCGTTCCAGCGTGAGCTGCTTCATCACCACCTGCGGCTCGACCATCGGCACGACCACGGCGACGACATCGCGCAAGTGGATGGGCCGGATGTCGTACTCCACTTGTCCGGATTCGATTCTGCTGAAGTTGAGCAGATCGTTGATGATGCCGAGCAGATGCTGCTGGCTCTTCCGGATGCGCTCCAGGAAATCGCGCTGGCGCGGCGCCAGCGGCTCGCCCACGCCGATCAACAGGAGCTCGGCGTACCCGCCGATCGCGTTCAACGGCGTCCGGAGCTCGTGCGACATCGTGGCCAGAAACTCGCTCTTGGCGCGGCTCGACGCCTCGGCTTCCGCCAGCCGGCGCGCATCGGCGATCGCGCGCAACTGCGCCGCGCGGCGCTCCGTGAGGTCACGCGTCACCTTCGCGTACCCCACCAGGCGTCCCGTCTTGTCGCGCAGTGCGGTGATGATCACGTTCGCCCAGAACAACGTGCCATCCTTGCGCACGCGCCACCCTTCATCCTCGAACCGCCCCTCCTCCGCCGCCACCTCCAGCTCCCACGCCGGCTTCCCACGCGCGTTGTCCTCGTCGGGATAGAACATGGAGAAGTGCTGGCCAATGATCTCGTCAGCCCGATAACCCTTGATCCGCTCCGCACCAATGTTCCAACTCAGGATGCGGCCGGTGGGATCGAGCACGAAGATGGCGTAGTCCCGCACGCTCTCGACGAGCAGCCGGTACAGCCCCTCGGCTTCCACCGACGCGGCCGTCGGATGGCCCGCACTGGCAAAGGCGGCCGCTTCGCGCGCAGACGCGTCTTCTCCCAGCGCGGGAGCGGACGACGGCCGTGGGACGGCGGAGGATCCGGGCGGAGTGTCGGTCATGACGTGATGGGATGACCACGGACCGGTCGGGACGTCCGGGCGGTCCGCACGAGGGACGGCGCCGACGCCGATCTCGAGGTACGGGTCAGCGCGTGCCGCGCCGTACCTTACGCACGTGGCGGGCCACTGTGAAGGCGTGCGCGAGTAATCATCAGAGTCATCATGAAGCGCGCACTCGGTGAGGCCGTCGCGCTCCTCCCTGGTGCGGCGATTGCATCTTCGGGCTTTCTTCGGTATATGATGGACCTCCCGGATAGCCTGCAGAGCCACGGATGCCACGCCCCCACGCCGCCGCCCGCTACGTCGAACTGCACTGCCATTCCGCCTTTTCCCTCCTGGACGGCGCCTCGCATCCGGAAGCGCTCGTCGCGCGCGCGCTCGCCCTGGGCTACCGCGCCACGGCTCTCACGGACCACGACGACATGGGCGGGATTCCCTCCTTTGCGCAGGCCGGCTACAACGACGGCCTGGAAGCGATCATCGGTGTGGAACTCACGGTGGCGGGCGAATCGTCTGGATCGACCACGAACTACGCGCTGGGTGACGAGCGCAGTGAGGGCAAGCGGAAAGCGACACGTACGGGGGACCCGATGCGTTGCGGCGATCCCCCTACGGCCTCGCCGTCCGATCTTCACCATCTCGTCCTCCTGGCCGAGTCGCGGCGCGGGTACGCCAACCTGTGCACTCTCGTCACCCGCGCGCGGATGGACAATCCGCGCGGGCGTCCGCGCGTTTCCCTCCACACGCTGGCCGAGCACGCGGACGGGCTGTTCGCGCTCACCGGCTGTCCGCGCGGACTCGTGCCGCGCCTCCTCGCGCGCGGCGAGCCACGCCGCGCGCGCGCCGCGGCCGGTACGTTGTCCGACCTCTTTGGCGGACGCATCGCCATCGAGTGCTGGGACCACGGACTGGCCGAGGAGCGCGCGCTGGTCGGTGCGCTCGTTCCGCTCGCGCGATCGCTCGGCGCGCCGTGGGTGGTGACCAACGACGTGCACTACGCGGAGCCGGACGGCCGGATGGCGCACGACGTGTTGTGTGCGCTGCGACACGGCAGGACGCTCGACCAGATGGGCACGCGGCTCCGTCCCAACGGAGAGTGGTACCTCAAGCGTCCCGCCCAGGTGATGCATCGCTGGCGCCATGCGCCGGAGGGCGTGCGCGCTACGCTCGCGGTGGCCGAGCGATGCGCCTTCCGGCTGCGCGAGCTGCGCCCCAGTCTGCCCGCGTTTCCGCTGCCGCCCGGCGTGAGCGAGGACGAGTACTTGGAGCGCCTGGTGATGCAGGGCGCCATGGAGCGGTGGGGGGCACGCCTTTCTCCACGCCACCGCAAGCAGATCGCGCACGAGCTGGCCACCATCCGCGCGCTCGGGCTGGCCGGCTACTTTCTGATCGTGTGGGACATCGTCCGCTTCGCGCGCCGCGAGGGGGTGCTCTGCCAGGGACGCGGCTCGGCGGCCAACTCCGCGGTGTGCTTCTGCCTGGGGATCACGGCGGTGGATCCCATCAAGCTCGGGCTGCTGTTCGAGCGGTTCTTGAGCGAGGAACGGCAGGAGGCGCCGGACATCGATATCGATTTTGCCCACCGCGATCGCGAGAAGGTGCTGCAGTACGTGTACGACCGCTACGGTCGCGAGCACGCGGCCATGGTGTGCGAGCAGATCACCTACCGCGGCAAGTCTGCGCTGCGCGACCTGGTGAAGGTGCTCGGCATCGAGCCGCCCGACAACGCAGTCGTGCTCTCGGACGAACGGTGGATACCGTTGCAACGCGAGAAGAGCGCGCCTGAGCGAGGAGCACACGCGGGAGGAGAGCCGCAGGGCGGTAGCGCATCGCCGGCGCACCGCCTGGTACACCGTCTCGTGCGCGATCTCCGCCATGTTCCCCGTCACCGCTCGATCCACGTGGGCGGGTTCGTGCTCACCCGCGAGCCGCTCTCCATGGTGGCGCCCATCGAGCCGGCCTCGATGGACGACCGCACCATCGTGCAGTGGGACAAGGACGACGTGGAAGCGTGCGGGCTGGTGAAGATCGATCTCCTGGGGCTCGGGATGTTGACGCTGCTGCAGGACTGCCTGTCGTACGTGCGCGCCACACGCGGGATCACGATCGATCTCGCGCAACTCGACATGGACGATCAGGCGGTGTACGACGATCTCTGCCGCGCCGACACGATTGGCATCTTTCAGGTGGAGAGCCGCGCGCAGATGAGCACGCTCCCGCGTCTCAAGCCGCGCTGCTTCTACGATCTGGTGGTCGAGGTGGCGATCATCCGTCCGGGTCCCATCCAGGGCGACATGGTGCATCCCTACCTGCGGCGCCGCGCGGGCGAGGAGCCGGTGACGTATCCGCATCCGTCGCTCGAGCCGATCCTCGCGCGCACGCTGGGCATTCCCCTCTTTCAGGAGCAGGGAATGCAGGTGGCGATCACCGCGGCGGGGTTCACCGCCGGCGAGGCCGACACGCTCCGCCGCGCAATGGGGCACAAGCGGAGCCACGAGCGGATGGCAAGCATCTGCGAGAAGCTCATCGCGGGGATGGCGCGGAACGGCATCGCCGAGGAGACGGCGCGGCGGATCTACCAACAGATCAACGCATTCGCGGATTATGGATTCCCCGAGTCGCACGCGGCGAGCTTCGCGCTGCTGGTGTACGCGAGCGCGTACCTCAAGCACTACTACGCCCCCGAGTTCACCGCGGCCATCCTCAACGCGCAACCGATGGGCTTCTACGCACCGGGTACGCTCATCGAGGATGCGCGCCGCCACGGCGTGGAGGTGCTGCCGGTGGACCTCACGCGGTCGGAGTGGAACTGCACGCTGGAGTGGACCAAGCCAGAGCAGAGAAAGCGAGGGGAGTCTCCCCGAGAGTCTTCCCGAGAGTCTTCCCGAGAGTCTTCCCGAGAGTCTTCCCGCATGGCGCCCGCGTTCCATCCGCAGGATGGAGGAGGCATGCTGGAGCATGGTTCCGCCGCGCCTCGAAGCTCGGAGGCGGCGTCCACCCGGGCCGCCACGCGCCCCGCCGTGCGGCTCGGGCTCCGCCTCGTGCGTGGACTCGGCCCCAAGGCGCAGGAGAAGCTCGCGCGCGCGGCGGCGGAGGGGCCGTTCGCATCGGTGGGCGACGTGATCCAACGCACGGGGCTCGACCGGCGCGCGTTGCGCCATCTGGCGGAAGCAGGGGCGTTCGACGCGTTCGTGCCCGACGAGCCGCGCGCGCGCCGGCGGCGCGCGGCGGTGTGGCGGATGCTCAAGGAGTGGCGCGGCGAGGCGGGACCGCTCGCGCCGTCGCAGCCGCGGCTCGTCGTCCCAACCGCGATCCCCGCCATGTCGGCCGCGGAGATCACCGAGGCCGACTACCGGATGACCGGCGTCTCCCTCAACGGACATCCCCTGCGCCACCTGCGCGCGCTGCTCGCGCCCAATGGCGTGCGCCCCGCGCGCGAGGTGCTGTCACTCCGCGATGGCGCGCGCGGCGTGGCGGTGGCGGGTCTGGTCATCTGTCGCCAGCGTCCCGGCACCGCCAGGGGATTCGTCTTCCTCACGCTCGAGGACGAGACGGGGATGGTGAACGTGGTGGTGACGCCCAAGCGGTTCGAGCGGCAGGCGGTGCTCATCTCCACCGCACCCCTGCTCCTGGTGCGTGGCACGCTGCAGGTAGAACAGGGCGTGGTGAATCTGCGCGGCGAGTCGTTCCGCGCACTCACCCCGCGCGCGGGGGAGCGCTGGGTGCGCGGACACGATTTTCACTGAACGGCACCACGGCACGACATCGCCGAGCGGCATCCGGGCGAGACATCGCCGCACGGCAAATGGCGTCGCACCACCCGCGAGACTTCCCGGTACAGCCTCCGGTGCAGCCTCCCGGTGCAGCCTCCCGGTACAGCCTCCGGTGCAGCCTCCCGGTGCAGCCTCCCGGTGCAGCCTCCCGGTGCAGCCGATCACGGATTCCCGATCGGCGCCCTCCGCGCGGTGTCATGCAGCCCTGTGTCCTGCTGGGGCGGTGCAATGGAGGGAAGGACGTCCAATCCCAGCACGTCCTCCAGATGCGTGGCGCGTGCGATCGCGCGCAGATCCCCCAGCACGGCGTTCGCGCCCGCCGTGTCTCCACGCTCCATGAGCCCCTGCACCAACAACTCTCCCGCCAGGAGATATTGCACCGGCGTGGACGTGGTGGAGCGGTCTACCCAGCCCGGCTCGTGCGCCAGGTTGGTGGGTCCGACGTACACCTGACGCCACAGCGCTTCGGTCCGCCGCACATCCAGGAATCCCACCGGGAGCGGGAGTGTGTCGCGCGATGGCGTGACGGGGTGCGTCACCAGTTTGGTCACGAGCCCCTGCCGCAACAGATACGGGGCGAGCCCCAGATCGGCCGGATAGCCGTCGCTCGTGAAGAAGATCGAACGGCGCGGGCCCGACTCCGCCATGAGATGCAGCAGCATGATCTGATCGCGCGTGAGGATGCCGGGCTGGATGCGCGCCACCACGCTGTCGTGCGTGAACGCGCTCGCCTGCCGGACCTCGACGTACGGCGGCACGGAATCCGCCTGCGCCATCGTGAGCGCGAGCGGCGGCCGTTCCGGCATGGGCCACTGGCGCGACCGGAAGATCGCCGGACCCGTGGCCGCATCGTACGGACGGACCGGACGCCGGATGAGCTGTCGCGCGAACCAGTCGATGCCCAGATACGTCGTCACGATGACGGTCACGTCCTGCCGCACGCCTTCCACTTCCTGCGCGTACCAGAGCGGGAAGGTATCGTTGTCGCCCATCGTGATGAGGATACCGTACGGCTCCACCGACTCGAGCAGATCGCGCGCGAAGTCGCGCGCGGCCGTCTGCCCCTTGCGCGGCGCCTGGTGGAGATTGGTGAAGAACGGAATGAGCGCGATCGCCAGTACCGGCGACGCGAGAAGCCACGCGCGTTTGGCCGCCCCCGACGATGGGCGCTCCCCGTTGGCCGATCCGCCCATGAGCAGCGCCAGCTCCCGCCAGATCCCCGCCAATCCGAGCGCCGCCCACACCCCCCACAGCGAGAAGCTCCACAAGAAGAAATAGTCGCGGTCGCGCACCTCGCGCTCCACGGCGCTGCCCAATCCGGGCGATTCGGAGTAGCCGTACTTGAAGTTGAGATAAAAGATGAGCGCCACCGTGACCGTGCCCAGCAGCGTGGCCACGTACGGAAACGTGTTGCGGTCGTTGCGCCAGTGTTCCACACCGCCCAACAGTCCGAGCCCCAGAAACACGATCGCCAGCGCCAACTGCGCACCCGGATGCTGCACGTACGCGTCGCGCAGCCACTGCCACTTGAAGTACAACCACCACATCCCGAGCTGCGCCGAGAACGGCGCCTGTCGATCGGACACGGCGGGCTTGCCGTACTGCGTACGCTTGATGTTCTCTTTGAGCCGCGTATACGTGAGGGATGTGAGCGTGCACGACCAGTGGAACTCGGTAGTGCACGCGGTAGGTTCGCCCTCGTTGAGCGCGGGGAACTGCCCGGCGCGAATGGGCTCGAAGGCAAACAGCGACAGCCCCACGACGAACGCCACCACGCCGCCCACCAGCACGCGGCGGCGCAACAGCGCGGCGGGGCGGCGCAGCAGCACGAGCACCGCCACGGCCGGGAGCGCGAGCAGGCCCGCCGGGTGGTTCACGTACCCCACGCCCAACAGATACGCGATGGCGATCAGGCGGCGGTCGCTCGCGGGCGTATCGGGCGCGGTGGACCAGCGGATGGCCACCCACGAGAGGACCGCCATCCCCACCAGCGACAGCGTGTACACCTTTTCATTGACCACCGACTGATTCCACACCGTGAACGCGGTGCCGCCGATGAGCGCCGCCGCCGTGGCGACCGCCAGCCGCTGCCACCGCTGCGCGAGGAAGCGCGCGGCCACGTGATGCGTCACCAGAAACCAGATGCCGGCCGACATCGCGCTGAACAACGCGGCCATGGTATTGATCCGGCCCGCATAGCTGAGCGGAATGGGCAGCATGCCGAACGTATGCGCGACGACGATGAACAGCGGATTGCCCGGCGGGTGCGGAAGGCCCAACACGTAGGCGGCGGCGATGTACTCGCTGGTGTCCCACATCGCCGTCGTGGGGGCGAGCGTCAGGATGTACAGGATGAACAACAGCAGCGCGACGATCGCGGCCGGCCCCCACGGCACGGGTGGCTCCTCCACGGCGGCACCGCGCCTCGCCGACGCACGGGCGGGCGCGCCGGCGCCCTCGTCGGCGCGCGGCCAGAGCAGCAGCGCGGGAATCAGGATGGCGTACCCCACCGCCAGGAGCACGGCCGCGGGTCCGACGCCGCCGAGCGAGAGATCGACGAAACCGGCCACGATGGCGAGCGCGGTGATGATCCAGCCCACCAGGCGGGCACGGTGGGAGAGCGGAGGGAGCGTCATGCGTTGAGTCTCAGCACGAGTTTGGGCGTGGGGAGCGTATGGGGTGGACGAGAAGAACCTCGACGGACGTCGAGTACCGGCGTGCGACTCACAAACTGTCGCCGCTCACGCGCGACGCGTGGCTGGCGGTGAGCGCGGAGGCGGGGATGGCCACCCGCTGCCGGCCGTCCACCAGGAGCGACAGGTGATCGAGATCGCGTGGCACCCGCACCACCGCCGACCACCGGCCGCGCGCGTCGTGCCCGGAGTCCACCGGCGCGAGCGTCCGCTCCGCATCGCGCGCGTCCGCGCCGCGCATCCGCGCGGTGAGCGCGACGCGCGCGGCCGCGGGCGCGTCGAGTACCAGCCGCACCAGCCGCAGCGTGTCGCGAATGCCGGCCGCGATCGGCTCCACCAGGACGCGCACCGCCGGTTGGGCAGGCACCGGCATCGCCACGGTCGCCGGCAGAAGCGACGCGGTATCGATCACGCCAGCGCTCCACGCACGGCCGCCGCCCAGCCGATCCATGAGCGAGGGAAAGCGCGTGCCGCCCACGAGCAGGAATCCCACAACGGCTGCCGCGGCCAGCGCCAGCGGGGTGGTGAGTCCGCGCCGCGCGCCCCACCCTCGCCACGACACCACGTGCCAGCGATGCCGGCGCGCCTCGGCGCGCACGCGCGACATCACGCGCGCGCGGCCGGCGGCCGACCCGTGCACGGGCGCCCGCATCGCCTCGATGATCTCCTCCGGCAGTGGGGAGGAGGACGCACTCCGCTCAGACACGTTGTTCCTCCGGTAGCAGGGCGCGCAAGCGGAGACATCCGCGATGCACGCGCATCTTGAGCGCCGGGATGCTGCTGCCGGTGATGGCGGCGATCTCCTCGTAGCTCAGGTCTTCCACGAATTTCAGGACCACCGCTTCGCGCGTGGCCGGCGCGAGGCGCGCCAGCGCGCGCGCGAGCTCCTCCCGAAGCGCCCAACGCATCATCATTCCGGTCTCCGCGCACCCTACATGCTCCGCATGCTCGGCCAGGGCCGCGCGCGCGTGGCGGCTGCGCCGCTCGAGCGTTGTGCGACACTGATTCACCAGAATGCGAAAGAGCCACGCGCCAAACCGATCGCGCTCCTGGTACCGCGCGAGGCCGCGATAGGCCCGGAGCAGCGTCTCCTGCACCGCATCCTCGGCGTCTTCCCGGTGCCCCACGATGTGGATCGCCAGCCGGAGGCACCGGTCGTAGTACCGGTCCACCAGCACGGCAAACCGCTCCGTCTCACCCGCGAGGACGCGGGCGACGACGGCGGCATCAGTGGGCAAGAAGGTCATACCCGAAGAACCCGCTATCCGGCGGTGAGGTCACGTGTGAGAAGATGTTCAGCCAACCGGCCCGGGAGCCCGGTGCCGGCGGTGTGATTGCACGGGAATGATCGCTGCGGAAGTTACGCGCGCGCCGCCGCCCGCGCACCCTGGCCGCCGGACGGCCGGACCCGTAGCGCAACCCCCCAACGCCGCGCATCATCCACCACGGCGACCGAAACCGCCGGCGCCGCGGGGGGTACGCTCATCCGCATGTCCTCGACCGTCGTGCGCGCACGTGTCCGCGTGGACGAAGCGGCACGGCGACGCGAGCGTACAGCAGTGTCCGTCACGCACAGCCCGGGAGACGAGATTGCCAACCGCCGAATCCGCCCCGCACACCACCACCGGGAGCTCCCCTGGGAACTCCGAGCCGATGCCGGCCGCAAGCGCCGCCGCTCCTGTCGCCCGCCGTCCACGCCATCATTGGATCGTGCGCGTCACCCATTGGGTGAACGCGGTGGCACTGACCATCATGGTGGGGAGCGGACTCCGCATCTTCAACGCCTATCCGGCGTTCGCCAGACGCGGAGAAACCTTCTGCTGCTACCCGCTCGAACACCGGCCCATCCCGTCCTGGCTCACCTTTGGGGGATGGCTCGCCGGCGCGCGCAACTGGCACTTCGCCATGATGTGGGTGCTCGTCGTGAATGGCCTCGTATACCTGGGCTTCATCTACCTGCACGGCGAGTGGCGCGACCTCGTGCCACGGCGCGGTGACATCCGCGATTCCATGCAGATGATCCGCTTCTACCTGGCACGCCGGCGGGATCATCCGCATCAGGGAAAGCACAACGCGCTGCAGAAGAGCACGTATTTCGCGCTCCCCTGGCTCGCCGTACTGGCCGTACTCACGGGGTTGGCCATCTGGAAGCCCGTACAGCTAGCGCCGCTCACGGCCGTCTTTGGCGGATACGTGTGGGCCCGCTATTGGCACTTCCTCGTGATGGTGGCGCTGGTGGTGGTCTCCGTGGTCCACGTCTTCATGGTGTTCGCCGTGGACCCCTACTCGCTGCGCGCGATCACCACGGGCGGCTACGATCCCGCGTTGTCACCCGAGGCGCGGAACGCGCGTCCGTTCCATCATCTCCTGCCACGCTGGGGGCGCCGCGCCAAAGCGCCGGATGCTCCGGCCGACACACGGGAGCAGCCATGAGCATCGATCGCCGTCGCTTTCTCGCCCTCGGGGGTCTGTCGCTGGTGGCGGCGCTGGCCGAGGCGTGCGATGCCCGCGGCCCGCGCGCCGCTCGCCCGCTGCTGGAACTGGCCGAGCGCGGCAACGAAGGGGTGGAACGCACGCTCTTCCGGCATCGCGCCATCGACCGCGCGCCGGCCGACGCGCGCGCGGCACGAGCGGCATTCCCCCAGTACTACATCTCGAAGCACGTGCCGGAGTGGGATCCCGCCGTGCGCGGGGCGTGGCGCCTGGAGGTGACGGGCGCGGTGAAGAGGCCGCTCTCGCTCACCCTGCAGGAGCTCACACGCCTGCCGAGCATCACGCAACGGGTGGATCACTTCTGCGTGGAAGGGTGGACGGCCGTTGCCACCTGGACCGGGGTGCGCGTGAGCGAACTGGCCCGCCTGGCCGGCGCACAGCCCGATGCGGGCTACGTGGATTTCGAGTCGTTCGACGACGACTACCACGAGAGCTGGGACATCGAGAGCGCCACGCACCCGCAGACGATCATCGCCTACGGGATGGACGGGCACTATCTGGGCCCCGGCCACGGCGCTCCGGCCCGTCTGCACTCGCCGGTGAAGCTGGGTTACAAGAACACCAAGTATCTCACGCGTGTGGTGTTCCTGCCGCGGCGAAACGGCGGATACTGGAGCGACCAGGGCTACGAGTGGTACGGCGGGGTGTGAGCCCATCGCGATGCGGACCGGCTGGCGAAATCTCGCCAGCCGGTCCGGTCGGTCTGTCTTCGCGCCTGCATGCGCGCGTCGCTATAGCCGGTTGCTCGTCCGCACCAACCCTTCGAGTTTCACCCGCTCCGGCTCCGGGGTGAAGTCCTCCCCCGGATTGATGAACGTGTCGCGCTCCAGCATGTACTGCTTGTCGTAGAGTTGCCGGTAGCGCCCGCTCGCCGCGAGCAGTTCCTCGTGCGTGCCGCGCTCCACGATCTCGCCCCCTTCCACCACCAAGATCTGGTCCGCGCTGGCGATCGTCGACAGCCGGTGCGCGATGACGAACGTCGTCCGCCCCTGGCGCAACCGGTTGAGCCCGTCGCGGATGAGTGCTTCGCTCTCGCTGTCCAGGCTGGAGGTGGCCTCGTCGAGGATGAGGATGCTCGGGTTGGCCAGAATCGCGCGCGCGATGGCGACGCGCTGCCGCTGGCCGCCGGACAGCTTCACGCCCCGCTCGCCGATGACTGTCTCGTAGCCGTGCTCGAAGTTCTCGATGAACTCGTCGCAGTGGGCGATGCGGCTCACCGCGCGGATCTCGTCCATCGTGGCGGCCGGTTTGCCGAAGCGGATGTTCTCAGCCACCGTGCCGTCGAACAGGAAGTTGTCCTGCAGCACCACGCCCAGGTGCGAGCGATACGCGCGGAGCTGGAGCGTCTCCAGGTCGCGCCCGTCCACCAGGATGCGCCCCTCCTGCGGCCGGCTGAATGCCATGACGAGGTTGAGCATGGTGCTCTTACCGGAACCGCTGGAGCCCACGAGCGCCGTGGTGGTCCCCGCATCGGCGTGGAAGCTCACGTGCCGGAGCACCGGCGTGCCCTCCACGTACGAGAAGGTCACGTTCTCGAGGTCCACGTCGCCGCGGATGACGGGTACCGGCAGCCGATCCTTGTCCAGCCGGTCCTCGGTGGGCTGTTCTCGCAACTCCCGCAGCCGGTCCAGCCCGGCGAACGCCTCGCTGATCTGCGTTCCGATGGACGCGATCTGCACCAGCGGCGCCGCGATGAGTCCGATCAGCGCGACGTACATGCCGAGATCACCGTTGGTCATCGTGCCGCTGGTGATGGCGCGTCCACCCACGATGATCAACAGCGCGAAGATGGCTCCGGCGATCACCGTCGTCCCGGCAGCAACGGCCGAGGTGCCGGTGATGGTCTTGGCGATGTTGCGGAAGAGGCGATGCACCCCCTTCGCGAACGCGATCTGCTCGCGCCGCTCGGCCACGTACGTCTTCACCACCCGCACCCCGCCCAACGTTTCCGCAAGCCGGCCGGTGATCTCGGCGGTGATCTTGTTGCGTTCGCGGAATACGGGGCGCAGATAGCGGAACGCGAACACCATCCCACCCCCGAACAGGAGCAGGATACCGAGCATCATGGCCGTGAGCCGCCAATTCAGATGGAACAGCCAGCCCAGAGCGATGAGCGCGGTCAGGAGCCCGCTGGTGAGCTGGACGACCCCCGTCCCCACCAGATTCCGGATCCCCTCGGCGTCGTTCATAATGCGCGAGATGAGGATCCCGCTCTGGGTGGAGTCGAAGAAGCTCACCGGGAGGCGCAGCACGTGCCGTTGGATGCGCTGGCGCATCTGCATGATCACGCGTTGCGCGGCGATGCTCATCACCTGCGACAGGGCGAATGCCGTGACGCCCTGGACGAGCGTGGCGGCGACCACCACGAGCGCGAGCGGCGTGAGCAGGTTGGCGGAGTGCTGCCCAACCACGCGATCGATGAAGAACTTCACGCTGGCGGGGAGCACGAACGCTGCCGCCCTGTTCACCAGCATGATGAGGAACCCCACGCCCAGTTGGCCGCGATGCGACCACACCAGCTCCCGGGCGTCACGCCGGACCGCCGAGAGCGGTGGACGCGTTTTCCCTTCAGCCATGGACCAGCTACCCTGTCATGAGACGGCGGGCCTCTGCCGCACGGGCGAGGCCTGAACACCCGCGCGTGCCGCGGGCGCAGACGGAGCGGCTGCCCCGTCGCACCGTCCAGTATACATAGATGGCGGCTCGGGTGCAGGGTGTCGGACGGTCCACGCGCTCGGCGGCGCAGCTGTGGGCCGCTGGGCGCCGGCGTACCGCGGGCGGGCGTGCGGCAGGCGCGCGGGCGTGCGGCAGGCGCGCGGGCGTGCGGCGCGGCCCGCGGACGGCACACCCGTCGGCTAGCCTGCGCTCGTGCAGAACGCCTTCACCTGCTGCTCCACCACCGGCTCGAGCTGGCCGATGTACCGCATCGCTTGGGCGACGGCGTCGGGCGCGAGCCGGCCTCCTTGCGGGAGATCGATCTCCGCCGTGGTGAGTGATCGCTGTGCCAGGCGGGCAAGGTCGCAACTCTTGGTGGCCGGTGCGTCGGTAGCCGCCGACTGGCTCAACGAGAGCGACGACAGCCCAGCCAGCAAGTGCGTTTGCGGCGTGGGACGGACGGCAGAAGCTATGGACAGGAAGGAGAGCGCGCGTTGCAGGCCATCCCGATCCTTGCTGGCGCTCGCCGCACGATAGAGCGCGTTGCCGCGCGCGAGCGCCACCCGCGCCACCACCGCGCTGTCGCCGCCGTGGCGGAGCGCGGCGCCGAGCGCGTTCACCGCGCCCTCGTCTTGCCCCAGCCGGCTGCGCAGTTGCGCCAGGCGCACCAAGCCACCCACGACGTTGGAGTCGAGCGCGACCGCGCGGTCCAACGCGCCCAGCGCGGCCGTGTCCTGCCCGTCGGCCAGAAGGCGTTGCGCCTCGAGCAGGTGCAGCCTGGCGTCGTTCGGGAACTTCTGGACGCCACGCTGAATGGCGTTGTCCGCCTCCTCGCTCACGTACTGCGCGTACAATGCGTACAGCGCCGCATCGTCCGGATACTTGGTCACACCTCGCGCAACGGACTGCAGCGCCTTCTGCGGCTGGCCGTTCGCGCGGTAGGCGCTGGCCAGCCGGGCGTAGAAATCGGCGTCGACGTGCATCTCCCCCGATTGCTCCAACTGGAGACCGGTGGCGATCGCATCGCGCCACTCGCGCGCATTGAGGAGCATGAGCCACTTGAGCTGGAGCAGCGGCACGTTGTCGGGGTGGTCCTGCACCGCCTTGAGGATCACCGGCCTGGCAGCCTCGAACTGCCCCGCCGCGGCCAGCCCGCGCACCACCCGCTCCACGATTCCCGCGTCATCGGGCGCGGTGGCCAACAGGCGTTGCCACAACTCTGCCGCCTTCTCCGACCGACCCAATTCGCCGTTCGCCCGCGCGCCGAACTCGAGCCCGATCGTGTTGGTGGGCGCGATGGCAAGCAGCTCGTCCGCGAGCGCGGCCACGGTATCGGCTGGCTTGCCCATCGCGGCCGCGACGGTGAGGAGGCACACGCGCGCGATGGCCGCGCGCGGATAGGCGGCGATCCCCGCCCGCGCTGCCTCTGCTGCTTGCGCATAGTGCTCGTCGCGAGCCGCGCTCACGCATTGCCGCTCGAACGGCAGCTGCTTGCGCGCCGCACGAATCTCGTGCACCAACGTATCGGCGAGATCGTGCACATCGCGTCCGTCGGCCGGAGCCAGCGGCTGGACCAGCCGCTCGTCGCGCTGCAGCGTGAGCGTGATGTCCGCGTGGACGCCCGACGAGGTCCGCTCGACGACACCGTTGATGAACTCATCGGCGCGCAGCGCGCGCGTGAGCTGCCGCGCCAGGGCCGGAATCAGCGCCGACTCAAAGGGAATCCCCGATGATTCGAGCGCGTCCCTCAACCGCCGCTTGTTGACGACATCAAGCTCATGATCATCATAGGCGTCGTCGAGCCGCGACCGGAGTTCGTTACCCACCTTTTCCCCCAACTTGCTGTCAGTGCTGGCGAGGGTGGGGACGACGAGCTTCGGCGTTTCCTGCGCCGGGAGCGTCGCGACGCAGGCGAAGCACCAGACCACGAGCGGCGTGATCGCGGCGGGAAATGTTCGACTCCGAACAGGCATGACTCCTCGCGACAACAGGCGAACTAGTCCGTGGCGGCGCGGTTGAGCACTGGAGGAAGCGCGGTGACAACACCGCCGCAACGCTTGGGCTCGCGCGTCACCCACCACGCTGGCGACGCAGGATGATATACGCACATCTTGCGCGAAATGTTGCGGTCGTGTCCGACAAGAAACGAGGCCGTAGCCCGGTGCGCCGAGCACATGATGTTCACCTCGCGTCGCGGCGATTCGTCAAGAGCGCGACCAGTCTGCCGACGGAAACAACTCGTCACCGGGACGGAACCGTTGGTCACATGGACACCACTGGCTGTCGCGTCACTTTTGCCGCGATGCACACCGCGCCGCGGCGCGTCACGCCGCCCATGGATGGGCAGCCGCCATCGCGTGTCCGCCGGTTGCTGGCGCAGCCGGTTCGCGCCGCGTGCCACGCGGTAAATGCCGCCGCTGGCCGACACGGGCCGGTCTCGCCGAGGGATCGCACTTCCCGTCTTGCGCCGCGCGCCGGAAGTTCCCAATGTGGGCCCCGGCGCGCTCGCGTCGCACCGCCGCGCCACTCCCCGCACCTCATCCTACCCACCTCCCATGCCCACCCTCTCGCACCATTGTCCGCTCTTCGTGAGCCTCCGCGCCGTTGCGCCCCTCCTGGCCATCGCCTGTGCCACCGGAAGTGGTGGCAGCTCGCGCTCCGCGCTCCTCCTCTCCGATGCACCGCCGCCGCGAGCGGGCTGCCACGTGGAGGCCAACCCGTCCCCGATACCCGCGCTCTCCACGATCGCGGACTCCGCCGGGCTCACGTCGACACTCACCCGATTCGCCCGGCAGAGCGGCACGATGGCGGACGACAGCGATTACGTCATCCTCTCCGTGCGATACGACGCCAGGCGTGTGGTACAGAAGGTGTTCCCCATTCGCGGTTGGCTGCCGGACGGGACCGACGGAGCCATCGCGGATGTGGTCCAAGCGCATCTGACCTCGGGGCCGGCCAGCACGGAAAGTCTGCGCCTGCGAGTGTCTTTGTCCCGACCCGTGATGATTCGCGTGGGCCGATCGGAGCGGTGCGAGCCCACCACCGGTACGCGGATCCGGATCATCTCTCGCGTGATGGACCCCGTGTCGGCTCCCGTGCCACCACTGCTGCACGTCCTGGTGCACGAGAGCGGGAAGGCGGAGTCCGTCGCCATCATCCGCAGCTCGGGGAACGATGATCTGGACCGCATCGCAATGGAGGCGGTTGCCCGTTCACACCACAGCCCCGGGCTGATTGACGGACGACCAGCCGACATGGAGTTCGACGAAACCGTACAGATCCGAAGCTCCGTCCGGAGCGGCAGCACCCCGTAACGCCGCGCGCGGTGGTTTGCGTGCGTCGTGGCAAGAGCGGGACGACGCCGCTCGCCCCGCGCCGCTCGGACGGAGCGTGCCGCCTCCACACTTCGCGCACTCCCCGCTCCGGGGCTAGATTCCCCCACTCGGCGCGGACCGGCCCGCGTTCACATCACCTGTTCCGATGCGGGCCCGCCTCTCCTGAGATTTCTGGTGAGTGCGTGCGCCGAGCACGAGTCAGTGCCGCGGCGAGCGTTCGCGCGCTGGCACACGCACACACGCGCAGCGGCCCACGCGGCCTCCCCGCGCCCAGCACCATGCCATGACGCCTTGGGTTACGCGGCTCATCGTCGCGAACATCGTGATGTACCTGCTCGAGCATCTGATGCCCGGGCTGAGTCCGCGACTCATTCTGGATCCCAGATTCGTCATACAGCAGCCGTGGACGCTCGTCACGTACATGTTCCTGCACGACCCCAGGGGGCTGGGGCACATCTTCTTCAACATGTTCGGGCTGTACATCTTTGGCCCGCGCGTGGAGCAGCGGCTCGGAGGCCGCCGCTTTCTCGCGCTCTACACAATCGCCGGCTTGGGCGGCGCGCTCGGCGCCTTCCTCCCTCCGCCCCACGCGGTGCTCGGCGCCTCCGGCGCGCTCTTTGGCGTGATGCTCGCCTACGCCCGCTTCTGGCCGCGCGACCGGCTCCTCATCTGGGGAGTCCTTCCGGTGGAAGCGCGCTGGCTCGTCCTGGGCTACACGGCGCTCGAGCTCGGGTTCGGCTTGACCGGGTTCGAGGCGGGGATCGCCCATTTCTCGCACGTGGGTGGGTTCGTGACCGCGCTCATCTACCTGCTCATCCTGGAGCGGCGCACCGGAGCGCGGCGCTTCAAGGAGCGTACGCGTGCCGCGCCAGCCACACCGGTGGCGGACGGTGACGCGTTCCGGCGGTGGAACTCCATCCGCCGCGATGGCCTGCACGAGCTCACGCTCTCGGAGATCGACCGGCTGCTCCAGAAGGTGCGCACGTCCGGGGTTGCGAGTCTCACCCCCGAGGAGCGAGCGTATCTGGATCGCATGAGCGCGTGAGCCGCACGCTCAATGTGTCTCGACGCTATCCCCATCACCATCGACCATCATCTCGCATGAGCGATCTTCGCTATCCGATCGGGCGCTTCGAGCGCACCGACCACGTGAACGCCGCCCAGCGCGCCACGTGGATCGATGCCGTTGCCGCCGCTCCCGCCAAGCTGCGCCGCGCCGTGGCGGGATTGTCCGACGCACAGCTCGACACGCCCTATCGCCCAGGCGGATGGACGGTGCGGCAGGTGGTGCATCACGTGCCGGACAGTCATCTCAATGCGTACGTCCGTTTCCGCCTCGGCCTCACCGAAGACGCGCCGACGATCACCACCTACGATGAAGCGCGCTGGGCGGAACTCCCCGACGCACGTACGCTGCCTCCGGCCGTCTCGCTCTCGCTCCTCGAAACGTTGCACGAACGGTGGGTCACGCTGCTGCACGGGTTGGACGACGAGCAGTTTTCGCGCACGATCACGCACCCGGAGATGGGGCAGCTCCCGCTCGACGTGCTGCTCGCGCTCTACGCCTGGCACGGCGCGCATCACGTGGCGCACATCACCGCACTGCGCGAACGGGAAGGATGGTGACGTCGCCACCGGCGCCGCGCGCCCGCACGCGCCGTGCCTCCACCGGCCGGTTCGGCTCGGTGATCTTTGACTGCGACTCCACCCTGAGCGCGGTCGAGGGAATTGCCGAGCTCTCGGGCGCGCACTGGCAGGAGATCCAGGCCCTCACCAATGCCGCCATGGACGGACGCCTGCCGCTGGAGGAGGTCTACGGCCAACGCCTCGAGGTCATTCGCCCCACGCGCGCGGACGTGGACGCGCTGGCGCAGCGCTACGCCGCGGCCGCGGTGCCCGACGCCGCCGCGGTGGTGGCGGCGCTCCAGCGTGCGCGGGTGGACGTGCGCGTGCTCTCGGGCGGACTCCTTCCAGCCGTCGCGGCGTTTGCACGCACGCTCGGCATCGATGCCGAGCACGTGGCCGCCGTGGGGATCACGTTCGACTATGACGGCGCCTACGCGGGGTTCGACCGCGCCTCGCCGCTCACCGTCTCCGGCGGCAAGGCCGTGGTCGTGCACGCGTGGCAAGGCGCCCTGCCTCGTCCGGTGATGCTCGTCGGTGACGGCGTGACCGATCTCGAAGCCGCGACTGCGGTGGACCTGTTCGTCGCGTTCGCGGGCGTGATCGATCGCGCGACCGTCACCTCCGCGGCACCGATCGTTATTCGTGACCGCTCCCTCGCGCCCGTCCTCGCCCTCGCGCTGGGCGACGATCCGCCGCGCAATGCAAACGACCGCGCGCTCTACGAGCGTGGCCGCGCGTGCCTGGATGGCGCCCGGCAGGACCGCATCCTCCATCGGCCGCCCAGCCCGGCCGGCTCCGTGCAGCACGCACCACCGCGAGACGGCACGCCATGACGCAACCCCTCCCCACGGGACGGTTCTTTTTGCCCGGCCCCACCGAGGTGTACCCCGAGGTGGCCGCGGCACAGTTGGGCCCCATGATCGGCCACCGCGGCAAGAGCATGGAGGAGCTCATCGCCCGACTGGAAACGGGGCTCCGCGCCGTCTTCCGCACCACCCGGCCCGTCTACATCGCGGCGTCGTCCGCCACCGGGCTCATGGAGGGGGCACTGCGCAACGGCGCACGCCGGCGCGTGCTGTCGCTCGTGAACGGCGCGTTCAGCGAGCGATTCCATCGCATCGCGCTCGCGTGCGGACTCGAAGCGGAACGGTTGGACGTTCCACTCGGCCAGGCGCACAGCCCCGACATGCTGGAAAGCGCGCTCGCCGGCGGCAGCTTCGACGCGGTCACCGTGGTGCACTCCGAAACCTCCACCGGCGTGCTCAACCCCATCGCCGATTTCGCGCGCGTGACGCACCAGGCCGGTGATGTGATGCTGCTGGTGGACAGCGTCACCGGCATTGCCGGCGCGCCAGTCGAGACCGACGCGTGGGAGCTGGACGTGGTGCTCACCGGGTCGCAGAAGGCGCTGGCGCTCCCACCGGGGCTCGCCTTCGCCGCGGTGCGTGAGGCGGTGCTCGAGCGCGCGGCCGCAGTGCCCTCGCGCGGCACGTACTTCGATTTCGTGGAGTTCGAGAAGTTCATCCAGAAGAACCAGACGCCCAACACGCCGGCGGTCTCACTGCTCTACGCGCTGGACGTGCAGCTCGCCCGGATCCAGCGGGAAACCATCGAGGGGCGGTGGGCGCGACACGCCGCCATGGCGGAGCGCACGTGGCGGTGGGTGGACGAGATGGACCGGCGCGGCGCGGAGCTCGAGATGCTCGCTCCGGTCGGCGCGCGCTCGCCGACGGTGAGCTGCATCCGCGTGCCGGCGCCGCACACCGGCCCCGCGGTGACGGCAGCGCTCAAGCAGCGTGGCTGGACCATCGGCGCCGGATACGGTCCGCTCAAGGACACCACCATCCGCATCGGCCACATGGGGGACCACACCGTGAGCGAGCTCGACGCGCTGCTCGAAGCCCTCTCCGACATCCTTGCCCCATGACCACCGCCGCCTCGCCCGCGTCCGCCGCTCCGCCGCACCACAACGCCCCCTCGTTCCGCATTCTCGTGGCGGACGCGATCGCCGCCGATGGCCTGCAGCCGCTGCGCGATGACGCGCGGTTCGAGCTCATCGTGCGGCCCGGACTCTCCGGCGACGAACTCGCCCAGGCGATGGCCAATGTCGACGCCGTGCTCGTGCGCAGCGCCACGCGCATCACGCGCGAGTCGCTGGCGCACGCGGCGCGCCTCAAGGTGATCGGGCGCGCGGGCGTGGGTGTCGATACCATCGACGTTGCCGCCGCCACCGAGCGCGGCATCGCCGTCCTCACCGCGCCGTCCGGCAATACGCTCTCCGCCGCCGAGCTCACCCTCGCGCTCATCCTCTCGCTCGCGCGCCGCATTCCGGCCGCGGATCGCTCCATGCGCTCCGGCGCATGGGACCGGAAGAGCTTCACCGGCGTGGAGCTGCACGGCAAGACGCTCGGCCTGGTGGGCGCGGGACGCATTGGCGGCGAGGTGGCGCGCCGCGCGCGCGCATTCGGCATGCGCGTGGTGGCGTACGATCCGTATCTCACCGCCGAGAGCGCGCGCACGCTGCAGGTGGAGCTCGCCGCGCTGGACGACGTGCTGCGTCAGAGCGATGTGGTGTCGGTGCACGTGCCGCTCACGGAGAGCACGATGGGGCTCATCGGCGAGCGGGAGCTCGCGCTGCTCCGTCCCAGCGCGTTCCTGGTGAACGCGGCGCGCGGCGGTGTGGTAGACGAGAGCGCGCTCGTCGACGCGCTGCGTGCCAAGCGACTGGCAGGCGCGGCGGTGGATGTCTACGCGCAGGAACCGCTTCCCGCCGAGCACCCCCTGCGCACGCTCGACAGCGTGGTGCTCACGCCGCATCTGGGGGCGTCCACGGTGGAAGCGCAGCAGCACGTGGCGCTCGAGATCGCAAACGCCGTCCGCTTGGCGCTGCTGGAAGGAGATCTCTCGCTGGCGGTGAACGCGCCCGCGGTGGGGAGCGCCGCCATGCGCGCGCTGCGCCCCATGCTCGACCTGTCCGAACGATTGGGACGTCTGGCCGCCTCGCTCACCGACGGACCCGTGACGCACCTCGAGGTCCGCTACGCCGGCACGGTGGAGAGCGCGCTCCGTCCGCTCGCCGCGAGCGCGCTCATGGGCGTGCTCTCGGTGGCACTCGGCCGCGCCGCGGTGAACTTCGTGAACGCCACGCATCTGGCGGAGACGCGCGGGCTCTCGGTCGAGCGTGTGGAGGTGAGCGCCGATGGCCACTACGCCGAGTCGTTGGAGCTGCGGCTCACCGGCGTGGGCGCACCCACCCGCGTGGCGGGCGCGCTGCTGGAAGGCGCGTACCCGCGCGTGGTGCGCGTGAACGACTACCGCGTGGACGTGGTGCCGCGCGGCACGCTGGTGATCCTGCGCAACCGGGACGTGCCCGGCGTGATCGGCCACGTGGGCACCGTCCTGGCGGGAGCGGGGATCAACATCGCCGAGTACCACCAGTCGCGGTTGGAAGCGGGAGGACAGGCGCTGGCCGCGATCACGGTGGACGGCAAGCTGGATGCGACGGTGACGACGGCGCTCCGCCGCCTGCCCGAGGTGGTCGATGTGCGGCAGGTCCAGCTGGACTGACATGCGCGCGGCGCACGCCGGACAGGGCGCGCAGAACGGATCGGGCGCGCGGCTGAAACGACGGCCGCGCGCGCCTACACCGCGCCCGAGCGCTCCAGCGTCTCCAGCCACACGCGCCGGATCTCGCTCGCGCCGCTGACCGAGGGCTCGATGAGCGAATGACGCCAGTACCACCGCTCGTCCTCCGGCGCCGTCACGCCGTGACCAAGAAAGTGCGCGTGCACGTCGGCCAGCGCGGTATCCGGAGTGCGGATCGTCAGCTCGCGGATGGCGTCGTTCATCTGATCCAGATATTCCAGCGGCAGCGGGCCGGAGCCGTTGGTGATCCCCGGGAGCTCCGCCGTCCCATCCGACGGATCGTAGATCGTCGTGAGGACGAGCATCGACTCGGGGAGCACGGTGCGGATGCTATCCACCAGCCGCTCGTACGCCGCGGCGAGCGCATCGACGCCGCGCTCCAGCATCTCCTCGTCGGTGGCCGCCAACAGCGCGTGGAGCAGGTCGTTGCCGCCCACCGTGAGTGTGACGAGCGTGGTATCGCGTCCGCGCGGCATGGCGGGGATCTGTGTCCGCATCACGTCGGCCACCACGGCCCCGTCGGACGCGAGTATGGCGGCCGGGATGTCACCCGCCGTCGTGCGCAGGTCCTGACCGCGAAACTCCGGCCACATGGCGTCGTCGTTGCGGTGCAGCAGCGACGCGGCGCCGATCTTGAGCTTAGGATAGGCAATCGAGGTCGCGCCCATGGGGAAGAGCGGCGTGGCCGAGGCCGCCTGCGACCAGATGCGCTCGCCTGCCTCGTTGGCGTCGAGGGTCGGGTACAGATCGAGCGACATGGAATCGCCCAGCGCGACGTAGCGTGCGAACGTCACTCCAGCACCTCCAGGCAGAATGGGGGATGCCACGATGCGCGCGCTGCAGGGGCCGCACGGCGCGCGCGGCGCCATCTTGCCCTGGGCCACGAGCCGGGAACATGTTGTGGCGTCATCGAAACCATGGAGACGCGGAATGAAGCCGGCCACCTTGATCGGCATCCTGCTCATCGTACTGGGCGGAGCAGCGCTCGCCTTTCAGGAAATCACCTACACCAGGCATCGCACCGTGGTCGACGTGGGCCCCATCCACGCCACGGCAAAGGAGCAGGAGACCGTCTCGATCCCCATCATCGTGAGCGGGGTCGTGATCGTGCTCGGAGTCGTTCTGCTGGTGGCCGGCCGGCGACGAAGCTGACGCGCACGCTGCGCGGGTCCCCGGCGCTGCCGTACCGCAGCGCAGCGCGCCCGCACGGCCCTACCGATCCGCCGCCACGTCGCGCTGCGCGGAAAGATCGACAAGGGAACCTGGAATGTCGATGTCGGGCGGGACGGCGTGATCGAACTCCACGCGCTCCACGCGCGCCGGGTCCCGCTCCACCACCGCCCGTGCGCCGTTGTCGCCGCGGAGCGTGAGCAGCTCGGGGAGCACGGGCGTCGCGAACAACACGGGCGGCCCCTGCACACCGCGATAGATGGGCGCCACGATCATCGCGCCCGACGCTCGGAACTGATGTATGAGTGAGGCAATGACCGTGCGCGGAACGGTCGGCTGATCGCCGAGCACGATGAGCGCGCCCTCCGTTCCGTCGGCCAGCGCGCGCACGCCGGTGGCGATGGACGTGCTCACGCCCTCCCCCCACCGCGCGTTCGGCACCGAGCGCATCGGGAGATCCGCGAGCGCCAATCGCACCGCGTCCCCATCGTGCCCGGTCACCACGACCACGTCGTCAACGCCGGCCTCCAGCACCGTGCGGACAGAACGGTGCACCACCGTTTCACCATCGATCGGCACGATCAGCTTCTGCGTTCCGTAGCGGCGGGAACCGCCCGCCGCGAGCACGATCGCAGCGATCACCTCACCCTCCCGTCTCCTCCAGTTCCCCGCGTCCGCGTCCCTTGCGGTACGGCGGAAAACGAAACGCCGTGTCGCGCGACAGCAGTCCCCCCTCGCCCAGCTCCACCAGCGTATCCGCGGAGACTGCCTCTCCCGCGAGCACGGGCGGGAGAACGAGGTCGAACACCGTCGCGGTCGAGAACAGCCCGCATGTCGGCATGCCGAGCACCGGCACGTCGCCCAGCCGCGCGAGCCAGAACAGACTGCCCGGATGCGCGGGCACTCCATGACGCAGCATCCGTGCGCCCGTGCGCTCGAGCGCGAGGAAGGCTGCGTCCAGTGGATCCATCGATTTGGCACCGGCCACCACGAGCACGCGCGCGCCGTCGCGCACGAGCTCCGTCATGGCACCGGCCACCGCGTCCACCTCCGTGGCAACGAAGCGCGGCTCCAGGAGCGACGCGCCGAACCACTCCACCTTCTCGCGAAGCGCGTCGTGAAAGCGGCGCATGGCGTCCTCGCGCAGCGTCTCCTCCACCACCACGCCCACAGCCACCGGCTGGAAGGGACGCACCTGCACCAACCCGTCCACCGAGCGCGCGAGCGCCTCCGCGCGCGCGAGCACGGGCGCGGCGATGGCGAACGGCGTCACCTTGGCGCGCGCGACGATCTCTCCCACCTCGCACACGTGGCCGTCGTACTGCGTGTACACGCAGATGCCGTCGATCGTGTTGCACTGCCGAAGCGCATCGCGCTGGACGCGCAGCAGTCCACGCGTGGTCGCGGCCAGCGGGTGATGGCCGCCGGAGGGGGCGCGCACCGTCACCCCCGCACCCACCACCGCGCGGGCCAGCCGGTCGCCCGCCGCGTCCTCGTGCACATCGCCCGCGTCCAGCGCCGCCACGTGCAGCTCGCGCCAGGGCGTGCGCTCCAGCAACGCCACGTCGTCGGCCGACAGGATGCGCCCCTTGCGCAGGGCGATCTCGCCGCCGTTGCCGCGCACGTCGCGGCAGAGCACCATCCCTTCCAGCGACACCTCCGCCAGGTCGCCGCGCTCCACGCGTTTCGCCTGCACGTCACCCTCCCTTCTGAGACAGTGGCGTTCCGGGCCGACGCGCGCGCACGGCGACGGCCTCCGCCAGGATGCTGAGAGCGATCTCGGGCGCCGTCTGCGCGCCGATGTTCAGCCCCACCGGCACGTGCACGCGCGCGAGCGCCTCGGCGCTCACGCCGTCGCGCGCCAGCTCGTCCAACAACGCGCGCCCCCGCCGGCGATTGCCCAACAGCCCGATGTAGGCCGGTGCGCGCTCCAGCACCACCCGCAGCACCGGCAGCTCGAACTTGTAGTCGTGCGCCACGATCACCACGAACGTGGAGGCGTTGTACGTGAGCTCGCGCGCGATCTCCCCCAGCATCCCGATGCGGATCTCATCCACGAGGGGAAACCGTTCGCGTGTCGCGTAGCGCTCGCGCGCGTCGGCCAGGATCACGCGCCATCCCAGCGTGCGCGCCAACTCGGCGAGCGGGATCGCCACCTGCCCCGCGCCAAAGACGAGCAGGGTGGACGCCGGCCCGTGCAGCTCGAGGAAGATGCGCTCCGTGCCCCCCGCCGCGTTCGTGAGCTCGGCCACGCGCGACAGTCCGCTGCGCACGGATTCCGCCGCCGCCTCGCGCACCGCGGCATCCAGCGCGGCGTCCGCAAACGACCCGTCCAGTGTGCCGTCTTCGCGCACGACCACACGCTCGGCGCCCAAGGGCAACCGGATGGCCACCACCGCGTGGCGCCCCGCCGCCACCTCCCGCCGCGCCATCTCGTACGCGCGCACCACACCGTCGTCCGCGCCATCGAGCTGCACCGGCTCCACCAGCACGTCCACCACCCCCCCGCAGGTGAGCCCCATGTCCCAGGCATCCTCGTCCGTCATGGGGATCGAAAGCAGCGCGCTCATGCCGTTCGCCAGCGCGTCCTCCGACGCGAGCACCACCTGCGCGTCCACGCATCCGCCGATCGTCACCGATCCGAGAATCCGCCCGCCCTCCCCCACCCACATCTTGGCGCCTTCCTTCTTGGGCGTCGTGCCGCGCGTCGCCACGAGCGTGGCCATCGCGGCGCGCCGCTCGCGCCCCCGCAACGCATTGAGCTGCTCGAACAGCTCGCCCTCACCCGACCCGCTCATCGGCCCACCGCGTTGGCCACGGCGTCGAGACTCGACGCATCGTACAACGGCGCGAACAGGTCCACGAACGGCAGGGCAGCCTCCAACCCGCGCGTCCGTGGCTCGTATCCCGGACTCGCCGCCAGCGGATTGAGCCAGATCACGCGTCCCGCGCGACGATGCATCGCGCGCATCGCCTCGCGCATCGTCTCCGGCTCGCCGGCGTCCCAGCCATCGCTCAGCACGATGACCGTCGTGCGGCGGTCGAGCAGATGCGGGTAGCGCGAGACGAACGCGGCAAGGCACTCGCCAATCCGAGTGCCCCCCGACCAGTCACGCGCGGACGCGGCGAGCTGCGCCAGCACCGGCTCCAACCGCGGCTGCCGCAGCCATGGCGTGACACGCGTGAGCCGCGTGCTGAAGACGAACGTCTCCACGCGCGCCGCGGTGCGCTGGAGCGCGTGGAGCACGCGCAGGAAGAACGCGGCGTACAACTCCATCGACCCGGAGACGTCGCACAGTACCACCAGCCGGGTGCGGTGCATGGCGCGCACGCGGTAGCTCAGCTCGGTCGCGTCCCCCCCCGTGCGCAGCGACTGGCGCACGGTGCGACGCATGTGGATCCGAGCGCCGCGGCGCGATGGGCGCCAGCGGCGGCTGGGCACGGCGGCCAACCGCCGGGCGAGCGTCGCCGCCGCACGAGCAATGCCGGCCAGGTCGGCGTACGCCAGTTCGATGGCGCTCGCGCGGTCCCGCTCGACCGCGCTCGCGCGCCGCAGCGGCACCACGTCGTCGCCCTGTCCCTCCGCCGCATCCAGCCAGCGACGCAGCGTGAAGCCGGCTGTTGGCGCAGGCGCGTCGCGTCGTGGAGCGGGCGTGGGAAGCGACGGCGCGGGGATCCCCGACGGCCCCAGGGCGACCCCGCCCCAGAACGCGTCGAACACCTCGTCGAACGGCTCCTGATCCTGGCGCCGCGAGACGACCGCGGCACGAAGCGCCAGATACACGTCGCCGCGATCGCTCACGTCCACCGCGCCGAGGGCGCGCGCGCCCTCGATGGCGATGTCCGAGGTGGCCGCGATCCCGCGCGCGCGCAACGCACGGCAGAAGCGCGTCACCGCCGCCGTCAGCTCGGCGCCGCTCATGCTGCAGGTGCCGTCATGGCAGCCAGGTGCTCCGCATCCAGTTGCGCACCCAGCGTCCGGATGTCGCCCTCGTCCTTGAGCACACATCCCAGCGTTTCGCGCACCACGTCCGGGTCCAGGTGCGACGCGTGAAGCACCGCCAAGGCGGCCGCCCAGTCCAACGTCTCCGCCACGCCGGGAATCTTGGCCAGCGCCCGCCGGCGCAGCGACTGCATGAACGCGGTGATCTCCCGCGCGAGTTGTTCGTTGAGCGCCGGCAGCCGCGACCGCACGATCTGCAGTTCCTTCTCCAGCGACGGATAGTCGATCCACAGATACAGACATCGCCGCCGCAGCGCCTCCGACAACTCGCGCGATCGGTTGGAGGTGAGTACCACGGCCGGCCGCTGCGCCGCGCGGATGGTCCCGATCTCGGGGATCGTCACCTGAAAATCCGACAAGACCTCCAACAGGAACGCCTCGAACTCCTCGTCGCTCCGGTCCACCTCGTCGATGAGCAGCACCGGCGCACCCCCCGCGTGCGTGATGGCCTGCAGCAGCGGCCGCTTGAGGAGGAACGGCTCGCTGAAGATCTCCGCCTCGCGCGCCGCGGTGGAGCGCGGGGAGTGCTCCTCCAGCTTGATGTGCAGCATCTGCTTGGGGTAGTTCCATTCGTAGAGCGCCGTGGTGGCGTCCAGCCCCTCGTAGCACTGCAGCCGGATGAGGTCCGCGCGCATCACGCGCGCGAGCACCTTGGCCACGTCGGTCTTCCCCACACCGGGCGGTCCTTCCACGAGCAGCGGCTTCTCCAGCGCCCGCGCCAGATAGACCGCCGTGGCAACCGCCCGGTCGGTCACGTACTGCTCCTCCTCCATGGACCGCTGAATCTCGCGGATCGCGTCGCGCATGGTGCAGTATGCGCACGGGGGCGGGGGTGCGACAAGCTGGGCGCACGGCCCAGGACGCCCGTTGCCGCGGCGCGCCCGCGCTGGCCGCGCACTCCAACGCTCCCTAGCTTTGCAATCCTCCCCGGATGGTGCCACCGCGCCCGCGAATTGGACGCAGGGCGCACCGGATGCTGCTGCCGCGGCGGCCGACGGGACAAGGGGCGCACAGGAGGGACGAGCATGGCCATGCAGATCGATGAGACGATCCAGGTAGACGCGCCGCCGGAGCGCGTCTGGCGCTTTCTGATCGACCCGCGACAGGTGGTCCACTGTCTGCCCGGCGCCGAGCTGCTGGAGGAGCAGGACGAGCGCACGTATGCCGGGCGCGTCCGCGTGAAGGTGGGCCCCGTGGTGGCCGCCTACGCCGGAACGGCACGACTCGTCCAGGTGGACGAGGCCGCGCACACGGTGCGCATCGAAGCCGAGGGCCGCGAGCACTCCGGCACGGGCTCGGCCAGGATGACCATGACGAGCACCGTCACGCCGCGCGACGGTGGCTCGGAGGTACAGGTCCACGCCGAGCTCGATCTGGCCGGCCGCATCGTCCAGTTTGGCCGCGGGATGATCGACACGGTCAATCGGCAGCTCTTCCGCCAGTTCGCGGCGTGCGTGCAGAGCACGCTGGCCCTGCCCGTGGAACCCGCAGAGCCAACGCCATCGGCCCACGACGCCGCCACGGATGCCAGCGCCATGCCTCTCCACACCGCATCCCGCCCCGGCGCCCCCGTGCGGATTCTGCCGCTCCTCTTCTCCGCCCTCCGCGATATGCTCGCACGCCTGCTCCCGCGCCGGCGGCGCCCATGATCGCCCGGTTCAGCGCCACGCTCTCGCGTCTGTCCTCTCACCCCTCCGTTGCGGCCTTCCTCGTAACGTCTCCCACTGTCTTCTCTCCATCTCGCACTCGCGAAACTGGTCTGGTCACGCGACGTCGCGATGCTGCCCCCGTGCCACCGAACCCGTCCGGACCTCACGTCTGGAGGCTCGCCCCTCGCTTCTCGGCTCTGGCCGGAGGGCAGGCCGACGGCCGGCAGGAGAGACCTGAGACCTGAGACCTGAGTTCTCCCGATCTCAGAGACGAGGGGCGAGCCTGGAGAGATGAGGTCCGGAAGAGCGCTGCGCCCGCTCGCGCCGGGCATCGCGACGTCGCCAAACGAGACCAGCTTCGCGAGGGGAGAAGAGAGAAGACAGAGGGAGACGTCATGGGAGGGTACGGGCACGCGAGGACGCGAGAAGCCGGATATGAGAGCGCGGGCGCGGGGCTCGCGCGTTCCTCCCACTCCAGTGCGCCCGGCGCGCCGTCGCTCCCCCGAAACCCGACCGCCGCTTTCTCCGTAGTACCGTTCAAGACGGAGGACAACACCATGCTTGGTCTCATCACGGTCGGCATCGCTGGAGTTGCGTCGGGTTTTGGGTACTTCAAGGCACGCCACTTCGTGCGCGATCGGTTGCGCTACGTCGACGCGGCGCAGAAGCGGATCACGCCGTGGCTCGCCGGGTTCGTGACGGCGCTCGCCGCTGCTCCACTCGTTGCGCTGCTCCCGCTCGTGGGCGGAGGCACCGCGCTCCTGCTCGGTCTGTCGGTTGGGCTGGGCGTGGCGCACGGCGCGCGCGACGTCCGCACGGGCGTTCCATACCGCCTCACGCCGTAGCCCGCGCGCGACGCAGCGCACGGCATTGTGGCGGTAGCCACGAGATCCGGGTCTACGACGGCGGCTTCGCCCCCAAAGGGGTGTTCAATCTCACGCTGCACAACAACTACACGTCCCGCGGCATCGACGCGCCCGCATCCCCCCGGCGCCGCAGCGACGTGCCGGACGACGGAACTACGGCGCGCCCGCCCGCTCGCCGGCCTTGGCGAGCGCGCGCCGTGCCGCCACGCGCACCAGCTGCGCCTTGTACGCCTCCGGACCTTGCAGGTCGGCACGTAGATCCAACCCCTGCGCCGCCAGCTCGGACGCATGGTCCAGTGTGGCCGCGTCCAGCGCCGTCCCCGCCAGCGCCTCCTCAGTGGCCGATGCGCGCACCGGCCTGGTTCCCGCCCCCGTCACCGCCACGCGTGCACGCTGGACGCTCCCATCGCGGAGCGTGACCACGGCCGCCACGCCCGCCAGCGCGTAGCCCGAAGCGGGGTGCGCGTGCTTGACGTACGCGCCGCCCGTGTGCCCTTCCGGCAGCGGAATCCGGATCTGCGTCAACACCTCGTTGGACGCGAGCGCCGACGTCAGGAGACCGACAAAAAAATCCTTGGCCGCGATGGTCCGTGAGCCCTTGGGACCGACCGCCGTCATCTCGGCCGACACCGCCAACATCACCGCCGGTAGATCGGCGCCGGGGTCCGCATGCGAGAGACTCCCTCCGATGGTCCCCATGTTCCGCACCTGCGGGTCGCCAATCTGCGACGCGGCCTCGGCAAGGATGGGCAATGTGGCGCGGAGCAGATCGGAGCTCTGCAGCATCCAGTGCGTCGTCGTCGCGCCGATGACGATCGCCCCGTCGGCCTGGCGAATGCCCGCAAGTCCCGGAATGCGCCGCAGGTCGATCAGATGCCGGGGCTGAGCGAAGCGGAGCTTCATGAGCGGGAGCAGGCTGTGTCCGCCCGCCAACAGCTTGGCGTCGTCGCCATGCTCGCCCAGCAGCGCGATCGCCTCGTCCACGCTCCGCGCCACGTGATACTCGAAGGGTGCGGGATACATGTCAGCTCCTCCCCTCTGCGTCCTGGATGGCCTGCCACACCCGGGCCGGCGTGAGCGGAATGTCGATGTGCGTGATGCCGAGCGGCGCGAGCGCGTCCATGACCGCGTTGGCCACGGCCGGCGTGGACGCGATGGTCCCCGCCTCGCCCGCGCCCTTGATGCCGAGTGGATTCACCGGGGATGGGGTGACCGTGCGGTCCGTCTCGTACATCGGGAGCTGGTCCGCCTTGGGCATCGCATAATCCATCAACGAACCCGTGAGCGGTTGCCCGTTGTCGTCGTACACCGCCTGCTCCCACAACGCCTGCGCCACCCCCTGCGCGATGCCTCCGTGTAGTTGACCGTCCACGATCATCGGGTTGATCACGTGCCCCACGTCGTCGACGGCGATATACCGCTGGAGCGTGGTCGCACCGGTGTCGCGGTCCACCTCCACCACCGCCACGTGCGTCCCGAACGGGTAGGTGAAGTTGGACGGATCGAAGAAGCTCGTCTCTTCGAGCCCCGGCTCGAGCCCCGGGGGAAGGTTGTGCGCGAGATACGCCGCCAGCGAAATCTCCGGCAGCGCCTTGGCGCTCCCCGGCGCCCCGCGCACGCTGAACGACCCGTCGCGGAACTCGATGTCTTCCGGCGCCGCCTCGAGCAGATGCGCGGCGATCTTCTTTCCTTTTTCGATGATCTTCTGCACGCTCATGTGGATCGCCGTGCCGCCCACGGCGCCGCTGCGGCTGCCGTAGGTGCCCATGCCCATCGGGACGCGGCCGGTGTCGCCGTGCACCACCTCCACGTCCTCCACCCCCAACCCCAGCTCGTCCGCTACCAGTTGTGCGAATGTGGTCTCGTGCCCCTGTCCGTGGCTGTGCGATCCGGTGAGGACGGTCACCTTTCCCGTGGCGTGTACGCGCACCGTGCCGCTTTCCCACAGTCCCGCTTGCGCGCCCAGCGAGCCCACCACCTGCGATGGCGCGACTCCGCACGCCTCGATGTACGACGACAAGCCGATGCCGACGAGGCGTCCTTCCTTGCGCGCACGCTCCTGCTCGGCGCGGAATTCCTTGTAGCCCACCATCTGCAGCGCGCGGTCGAGCGCCGGCTCGTAGTTCCCGCTGTCGTACGCGAGCGCCACCGGCGTCTGATATGGGAACGCGTCCGCCGCCACGAAGTTGCGCCGCCGGAGCTCGGCCGGATCCATCTGCAGCGCGCGCGCGCTCAGGTCCATCATCCGCTCGATCAGGTAGCACGCTTCGGGACGCCCGGCGCCACGGTACGCATCCACCGGCGTGGTGTTCGTGAACACGCCGTTCACCGCGCAGTGGATGGCGGGAATGGCGTACTCCCCGGAGAGCAGCGTGGCGTACAGGTACGTGGGCACCGCCGGCCCAAAGAGGGAGAGGTACGCGCCCAGGTTCGCCACCGTGTTCACGCGGAACGCCGTGATCTTGCCGTTCTCGTCGAACCCCATCTCCGCGTCGCTCACGTGATCGCGCCCCTGCGCGTCGGTCATGAAGCTCTCGCGGCGCTCGGCCGTCCACTTCACCGGCACACGCAACTGCTTCGTGACCCAGGAGACGACGACTTCTTCCGGGTAGATGAAGATCTTGGAGCCGAACCCGCCCCCCACGTCTGGCGCGATGACGCGGAACTTGTGCTCCGGCACACCGAGCACGAACGCGCCCATGATGAGCCGGTGAACGTGCGGGTTCTGCGACGTGACGTAGAGCGTGAGCTCGTCGGTGGCCGGGTTGTAGCTGGCCAGCGACGCGCGCGGCTCGATGGCGTTCGCGATGAGCCGCTGATTCACCATCCGCTGGCGCACCACCGTCTTGGCGCGTGCGAGCGCCGCCTCGGTGGCATCGGCGTCGCCGATGGTCCACGCGAAGGCCACGTTGTCCGGCGCCTCCTCGTGCACCGCCGGCGCGCCGCTGGCGATCGCGGCCGGTCCGTCCACCACCGCCGGCAGCTCTTCGTAGTCCACCTGTACCAGATCCACAGCATCGCGGGCCGTGTACGGCGAGTCGGCAATGACCACCGCCACCGCGTCGCCCACGAAGCGCGCCACGTCGGCGGCGATCGGCGGCCGCGCCGGCGTCTTGAGTCCGGGAAGCAACCATCCCACCGGAATGCCGTTCACGCCGCCGGAGGTGAGCTGCTGTCCCGTGTACACGGCGCGCACGCCCGCCATGGCCGTGGCGGCGGAGCTGTCGATGGCGCGAATGCGGGCGTGCGCGAACGGGCTGCGCACGAACGCGGCGTAAGTGGTGCCCGGGAGCGTGACATCGTCGGTGTACACGCCGCGTCCGGTGATGAAGCGTGCATCCTCCACACGCTTCACGCTCGCGCCGAACAGGCGCTCTCTGGGCGGAGTAGCCGTCGCCATGAGCGCGTCCCTCAGCGGCCGGAGGCCGCCGTGGCGGCCTCGCGGGTGGCGGGTGAGCCGGCGCCCGGCTGTGCGCCCGGTTTCCCGGCGCGGGCGGCATACTGCACGGCCTTCACGATGTTGTGGTAGCCCGTACAGCGGCAGAGATTCCCCTCCAATCCGTGCCGGATGGCCGCTTCGTCAGGATCCGGGTCGCGCTGCAGCAGCGCGTAGGAGGCCATGATCATTCCGGGGGTGCAGAAGCCGCACTGCAGCCCATGCTCGGCGCGGAACCCTTCCTGCAGCGGATGCATTGCGCCGTCGCGCGCCAGCCCCTCGATGGTAGTCACCTGCGATCCATCCGCCTGCACGGCGAGCATGGTGCATGACTTCACGCTCTGTCCGTCCACCACGACCGTGCACGCGCCGCACTGGCTCGTATCGCACCCCACGTGCGTGCCGGTCAGGCCGAGCACGTCGCGCAGATAGTGCACGAGCAACAGTCGCGGCTCCACGTCGTTGGTGTGCGTGGCTCCGTTTACCGTGATGCCGATCTTCGTCATGCCTGATCCCTCCGTGCGAAACGCTGCGGCGCGACCGGGACATCCGGAGTCGCGCAAGGTGCTAGCATGTCCCGGGACCGGGAGGGCGTCAAGCCGAGCCGGGCGGCAGCAGCAGGGCAGCCCAGGCACACGGGCGCGGTTGGTCGATCACGGCCCGGTTCCGCGCGGACCGCCCCGCAAGGGCTGCCTCGACCGTCTCGCGCACGCGGGACGCGCGGTTACCGGCCCGTCGACGCGCCGGCCCGTGCCTCGGGGGTGCCGTCCCCCCGCTCGATCGCGGCGACGTATCGGGAGAACTCGTCGCCGAGTCTCGCCACGAACGCCTGCGTGAGATGATTGACGTCACGAAACACCACCACGCCATCGCTCACGACGTCACAAGACGACCTGTGGCAGATGTGCCGGGTCATGTCGAGAATCGTGGCGTTCGAGACGTGGCCGACGGCGTCGCGTTGGGCGCGGTAGGCCATCGCCTCCCGCGATGTGGAGTCGTTGATGTTGCGGAACGTGCATGGCCGCCGCGGAAGGAATCGCGCCCGCCACACCGACTCCGCCAGACAGACGGGGACGTCGAAGCTGGGGTGTGGCGGATCACGCACGAGAATGAGGTGACGCCCGGCGCGGCTGAGCGCATCAACCACCGACGTGGTGCCTGCCTCCCACTCGTCGGCGGTGAACGGATATCTCGAGGTGTACGTCCCCACGATCACCAGCTCCGGCGACAGTTGGGCGATGCGTCGCAACGCGGCCGCGCGCCAGGCATCGCACTCGGTGAACATCCGCCCGATACGATCGGCGAAGTACGACGCGTTCACGGCCGGACAGTCGGCCTTGATCATCGTGATCACTTTCCACCCGTCGCGCGCCGCGATCGCGTGCACCATGCCGTACCACTGCGCGGCGTGGCTGTCGCCCACCAGCACCGCTACGTGTGATGCTCCGTCGGGGCCGGTCGTGCACTCCACGAGCGTGGCACTGTACAGGGATGCGCCACAGCCCATGGCGTAGATCTCCGGATCGTCCCGTCCGGCACGCGTGTACGCGATGAGCTTCGGCGATCGCTGCCACGCTGCCGCGGCTGCCCTCCAGGCAAGCGCGGTGGTGATGCTCAGTACCGCGACCGCAGCAGCCATCGCGAGCGACCGGCCAGGATGACCCGCCAGCAGGCGGTGGTGGCGAATGGGATTCTCCACCAGGTGATACGACGCCGCCGCGAGCAGGAGCGAGAGCAGCGCAAGACCAACCATCCCGTAGGTCCCCGGCCACCCGTACGCGGCGATCGCGAGCACGAACACGGGCCAGTGCCACAGATACCACGAATACGAAAGGCGCCCGATTAGCTGCATTGGCCGGGACGCCAGGAGCGTCCCGAGCCAGGACGTGCCGGCGACCGCCTCGACGCGGAGCAGCAGGACGGTCCCCGCGACCGGTAGCAGGACCGCGGCTCCGGGGAAGGGCGTGGCGTTCCGGAAGAGCACAGCGGCCAGGAGAATGGCGCCGAGCCCGAACCACCCGGGCAGGTGCACCGCCCATGTGCCCGCACCCATGGCTTCGCGCGCGACACGCACCGCGCGCCAGCGGCTGGGTGGCCGCCCGGCCCGCGGCGTGGCGGGCACCAGCACGGCCACGGCTCCGACGGCGAATTCCCACGCCCTCGCGGGCGACGAGAAGAACGCCCACGGCTGCCGCACGTACGTGAGGATAACGCAGAGCACCAGCGACGGCGCGGCGAGGAGCGCCATCCAGACAAGCAAGCGACGACGGCTCGGGGCGCCGCGCTGCCAGCGGAGCACGCCGAATGCGAACATCACGAACATCGGCCAGACGAGATAGAACTGCTCCTCCACGCTCAGCGACCACGTGTGCAGGAGCGGGTTTGTCCGCAGGGCCGATCCGAAATAGTCGGCGGCGTGGTGGGCGAAGTACAGATTGCTTGCGTACGCCGCGGTCGCAATCGATGTATTCGCGATCTCGCCATGCTCCATCGGCGCGTAGATCATCGCTCCAGCCACGATGGTGAACAGGAGCACCACGGCGAGAGCGGGCAGCAGCCGACGTGCGCGCCGCGCATAGAACCGCCCGAGATGGATGGTTCCGCGCTCCTGCGCCTCGGCTACGAGCAGCCACGTGATGAGGTAGCCGGAGAGCACGAAAAACACGTCCACCCCGACATACCCGCCGCTGAAGGGACGAATGCCGGCGTGGTAGGCGACCACGAGCAGAATAGCGATCGCACGCACTCCCTCGACATCCGGCCGAAAGCGAGCCCGCGGCACGGCTTGCTCGGCACGGCGCGGCGGCGCCGGAACGCTGCGGGCCTTGTGCACCTGATCCATCAGGTCTCCCGCAACACCTCGAGCGGATCCGCGCGGGCAGCGCGGCGGGTCTGCCCCGGCCGCTTCCACATCGTCGGCAGCGTCTGGAAGCCGGCGAGCATGTCGAACCACCGCGCCCGCGGCGCCCACGCGCCGTAGTCGCTCACGCTCGCCACGTGGCTGCGCAGCACGGACGGATCGGGGCCGAGCAACACGTTCACCATCCGGTCGGCCGCCGGACACGGGAGGGTCCGCAACAGGATGGCGTCCGCCAGACTCATCGCCGTCACGACGGCGGCGATCGCGATGGTGAGGGTGGGTACCGCGGCGACCGCCGCGCGTCGCGCGGAGCCGGCAAAGTTGGAGCGGAGCGACTGACGCAGGTCATGCCACATGGGCGCCTCCCGGCGAGCGGTCCGAACTGGCGATCAGCTCTTGCTGTGTTGGACAGGCTCGCCGTCGAGGCGTTGCCCTCTCCCTCAGCCCGCCGGAGGCGCCGCCCCCTCACCGCGAGCGAATCGCGACCCCGGTGAAAGTCCCCCCCGCCCGCTCACGGCCGCGCTGATGACTGCCGTTCAGATGACCAGCAACACCGAATCGTCCGCCCCTTGCGGGTTCGCTCACTACTGTGCTGATGACTGTTATCTGACGACTGTGACCCCGAAACTGATTCTCGCCCGCATGATCCTGATCCCAACCCGCGTGCACAGATCCCCGCCCTACCAACTCACAACTCACACCTGAGACCTCACTACTCCACTGCATTGGGGTCAATCCCCCGCGTCGCGAGAATGGCCGCCACCGTCTGCGCGATCTTGCTGTTCGGCGTGCTCGCCCCCGCGGTGACCCCCACGCGCAATGGGCCCGGCGCGCTCAGCCAGTGCAGCGTGGCCGCCTCGCGGCTCTCCCCCACCGGCTTGTGTCGGATCACGCCCCGCTCCACGTCCATGCACTCGGCGTCGGCAATGTGATAGGTGGGTACGCGGTCGGCGCAGATCGCGGCCAGCGACATCGTGTTGCTCGAGTTGTAGCCGCCCACCACCACCATGACGTCCAGCGGCTCCTGGAGCAGCTCGTTCACCGCGTCCTGCCGGTCCTGCGTGGCGCTGCAGATCGTGTCGAACGACAGGAAATTGGCCGTGCGGTACTCGGCTCCCTTCGCGCGCTCCATCGCCTCTCCCACCGCGGCCGCGATGGCCAGCGACTCGCTGGCCAGCATCGTGGTCTGGTTCGCGACGCCGATGCGCGCAAGATGCACGGCGGGATCGAAGCCGGGAGAGACGGCGTGGCCGAGCCGCGCCATGAACTGGTCCCGCGTTTGCTCCCCCTCGATGAACGCGCACACCGCGCGCGCCTCCGCCATGTCGCGCACCACCACGTAGTGCGCGCCCGGATACTGCAGCGCCTGCGATGCCGTGGCGCGCGTTTCCTCATGGGCGTGCTTGCCGTGAATGAGCGACGTGTACCCGTCGCGCGCGTAACGCTCGACGCGCTTCCACACGTTCAACACCGACCCGCACGTGGTGTCCACCACCACGCACCCCGTGGCCCGCAACATCTCGAAGTCGCGCAGCGTGACTCCGAACGCCGGAATGAGCACCACGTCGTCCGCACGCACCGCGGAAAAGTCGAACTCCTCGGCACCACGCTGGAGGATGTGCACCCCCATCGCGTCCAGCTTCCGGTTCACGTGCGGATTGTGGATGATCTCTCCCACCAGGAAGAGGCGGCGGTCGGGAAACTTGCTGCGCGCCTGATACGCGTAATCCACCGCGCGCTCCACGCCGTAGCAGAAACCGAACTCGCGCGCCAGGCGAATCGTGAGATCACCCGCCGCGAGCGTGTAGTCCCGCTCCCGCAGCAGGTCCACCAACCGGCCGCTGTAGTCGGCCTCCAGCACGTGCCGGACGTCGGCCTTGAGACCGAAGCCTTTCCGAAAGTAGGTCCCGTCTCCGTCCATTCGCTTCATATGGAGGCAATCTAGTCCCTCCCCCGCGCACCAGCCAACGCGCGCCTGGCGGCCCCCCCGGCGGCGCACTAGCATAGTCGTATGCCCCCGCCGCGTGTCTCGTTCCGGGTTCGTCTTCGATGACCGCCGACCGCAACGGCGACCGGCCCCCGCTCCTGCGCCCGCCTCCCCTCGTCCGCGGCGATGCCATCGGTGTGGTGGCTCCGTCGTACGCGCCGCGCGAAGGGTGGCTGTTTCGCGGCATCAAGGCGCTCGAGCGGGCGGGCTACGGCGTGGTGCTCGATCCCGACATTGGCATGCGCCGCCGCTTCCGCCGTAATGAGGACGAACGCCGCGCCGAAAACTTCATGGGCATCTGGCTCGATCCCACGGTGAAGGCGGTCATCGGCGGGACGGGCGGCTACGGCGCCGTACGCATGCTCCCCTACCTCGAGCCGGAGATCTTCCGCCGGAATCCCAAAGCGTTCGTGGGCTACTCCGACATCACCGCGCTCCATCTCTGGCTCATGCGCCGCGCCAACCTGCGCGTCTTTCACGGCCCCACCGTGGACGACCTCATCCCGAGCGCACGCGATCCGACCATGGCATCGCTCGTGAGCGCGCTCACCGCCCCACGACCCACCACGCGCCTGGGACGCGGCATCACGCGCGTCCTCCGCCCGGGACGCGCGGTGGGGCGGCTCGTGGGCGGCAACCTCTCCCTCGTGCAGCAGACCATCGGCACACCCTACGAGATCGACACGCGCGACGCCATCCTCTTCCTGGAGGAAACGCGCGATCCCATGTCGGTGCTCGACGAACGGCTGGTGCATCTGCGCGCCGCCGGACTGCTGCGCCCCGTGCGCGGCGTGGTGTTCGGGCAACTCTCGATCGACCGCTCGGAGGAGGATGAATTCGAAGACTTTCTCCTCGACCTCGTCTCCGATCTCGAGGTACCCATCCTCACCGATTTCCCCGCCGGACACGAGGTGCCCAACCTGTCGATCCCCCTCGGCACCGAGATGGAGCTCGTGGCCGAGGATCGCACCGGCTGGCTGACCTACCGCGAGGACGCGCTCGAGGCGCCGTCCCTGAACGGCGTCCGGCCATTATCCACGAATGGTGCCGACGCGCCGGGTGTCGCCGCAGATGCGAGCGTCTCCCATGGCAACGGAGCGGTGCGTCCCGCCAACGCCACGACCCACGACGTGCCCATCGGCCCGCCCATCGGCGTGACCCACGGCGTGATCCATGGCGCGGCGAACGCCGAGCGGCTCAGCGCGGGCGAGGGCCCTCTCTGGCCCGCGCCGCCTCCGTCGACATCCTGAACGGACTGAGCGCGCTTACCACGCCGTCCGGCAGCGGCTTCTTCTTCATGTCTCCACGCGCGACGCACACCACCACCTGGTGCGCCACCGCGTGCAGCGGCGCCCGCGACGCGCCGAACACGTCGAAGTTGATGGTGAGCGACGTCGTCCCGATCCGACTGAAATACGTCACCACCTCCAACCGCTCGTCCAGCACGGCCGGCACGAAGAACTCCGTGTGCATCACCTTGCGCGGGAGCCACATGTCGTAGCGATCGAACATGTCCTTCATCGGCAGGCCGGCCGCGCGGAAGATCTCTTCCTCGGCGATCTCGAAGAAGCGCAGATACGCGCCGTAGAAGATGATCCCGGCCAGGTCGATGTCGCCCCAGCGTACGTACTCGGTGACGACGAATGGTCGGGACATCACCACTCCATGCGTTCGCGAAACTCCATCATCTGATCGATGTGATGGTCGCCGTGCCACGCCAACAGCTCGAGCACCGCGTCCAGCCCCATCGGGCCCCGCTCCGGGTGCCGGCCGATGAACCGCCACGACTCCGGCCACGCCGACAGAAAGAGCTCCGTCCCCATCCGACGACAGAGCGCGAACGCGTCCACCGCGGCGGTGATGGAGGTCAGTCCGGCCAGCGCCTCCACCCACGCGTCCTGATCGAACGTCTGCAACTCCGACCCCGGCTGCGCCATGATGCGTCGCATCCGCACCAGTCCGTGCAGGTCGCTGTCGGCCAGATGGACGCACAGTTGGTGGATGCTCCACGTGCCACCGTCGCGCGGAGTGGCGATCTGCTCCTCGTTCAGGTCGCGCACCGCCGCGCGCAGGCGATCGGGAGCCGATGCGTAGGTGGCGATGAGCTCCGCCCGGGTACTCACGATACGTTCTCGGTTCATGGGACACCGTCGGTCAGCCCCGACGGTCGGGGCTCTCCGAGGAGGACGCTCGGGGTCCCGGGACCGTGACGCCCGACCGGGACACACGCCCGGGTCGCACGCCCGTGACGTCCGACCGGACGGCGGCCGCGATGGCCCAAAGCTATCGGTGGCTGTGGGAGGTGTCACGGGCACCCGTCGGGCAATGTCTGACAGCCCCTGGTGCGGCATCCCGACAGACTGGGCCCCGGCCGCGTGGTAGACTGCACGTCGAATACCCGCATGAGCGGTGGACTGCGCGCCGGCGAGGCGGCGCGGCACTCAGGCCGCGCGTGTCGGCTCCCGTCCCCGCGAGGGTGGACCCATGATTCGCGTACTGCTCGTGGACGATCACGCCGTCCTCCGCTCCGGACTCCGGCTGCTCATCACCGACGACCCCGCCGTGGAGGTGGTGGGCGAGGCGGCGGATGGTGAGGAGGCCGTGCGCCTGGCGCAGGAGCTCGAGCCCGATGTGGTGGTGATGGATCTCTCCATGCCGCGCATGGACGGGGTGGAGGCTATCCGCCGGATGCGCGCCGCGGGGGTGAGGGCGCGGGTGCTCGTGCTGACCGTGCACGAGGAGAGCCAGTCGCTCATCCCGGCGCTCGCCGCCGGCGCCGATGGCTACGTTGGGAAGTTCCGCGCCGACCTGGACCTCATCGACGGTATCCATGCGGTGGCGGCCGGCCGGAGTTTCCTCTATCCGTCGGCGGTGGCCCACCTGCTCCACTGCTGCATGGGCGACGCGCCGGCGCAGGCCACCGGCGCGGCCAGCGCGCTCAGCGCACGCGAGCGTGAAGTCCTGGCGCTCACCGCCGCCGGCTTCAGCGCCAGTCAGATCGCCGGCCAGCTGTCCATCAGCCCCAAAACGGTGGACACCTACCGGCAGCGCGTAATGGAAAAGCTGGACGCGCACCACCGGAGCGATCTGGTGCGGGTCGCGCTGCGCGAGGGGCTGCTCACCGGCGCCGCCTGAGGCTCCGCGCCGGCGCCGCGGCGGCGGCGCACCGGGGCTGACGCTCGAGGTTGCCGTCGGCCGCCGGCTCGGCACCCGGCCGAGCTGGCGGGCAGGGGCGTGCTTGCGCGGGGTGATCCGGCGAGCGAAGCTAGCGGATGGACCCCGTTCCGCTTGCACAGCGCGCGTGACATCGCTCCGCGTCGACCATGTCGTGATCGCCGCCACCGATCTGGATGCGGCCACGGCGGCGTACGAGCGATGCGGATTCCGCGTGCATCCGGGCGGTCGCCATCAGGGCTCGCCCACGCGCAACGCGCTCGTACCGCTCGCCGACGGCACGTACCTGGAGCTGCTCGCGCCGGCCACACGACGCATGCGCGGCATCCTCGCCCTGGCGCGCGACGCTGGCCTCTGGCGCGCGTTCACGAGCCGGCGTACGTCCGCGGCCCGGCGCTTCATGGCCCACCTGGCCGACGGAGACGGCGTGGCCGATCTGGTGCTCTGCACCACCGCGCTCGATGATGTGGTCGCCGCCCTCCGCTCGCGCGGCGTCGACATCGACGACCCCCTGCCGATGAGCCGCGTGCGGGCCGACGGGCGCGCGGTGGAGTGGCGGCTCGCCGTGCCGGCGCGCGTCGACCTCCCGATGCTGATCGAAGACCGGACACCACGTGGGCTGCGCGTGCCCGGAGGAGCGCACGCAATCCATCCGAACGGCGTTACGGACCTGTCCACCATCCAGATCGCGGTCCACGATCCCGCGCGGACCGCGCGCGCGTACCACACGCTGCTCGCCGAGCGCGCCACCGGCGACGAGATTCCGGCGGACGGGATGCGCATCCCGATAGGTCCGTGTGAGATCATCCTACGACGCGTTGAGGACACAGCGTCGGGCGACCCGGCCAGCGGCGGGCGCGTCCGCACGCGCACGCGGGCACGCGAGGGCGCCTGCGCCGTAACGCTCCGCGCGCAAACGGAAGGCGCCGCGCGCACGATGGAATTGCGATGAGCTCCACGCGCGCGGCTCGCGCGCGCTGCCGCGCACGTCCTCTGAGGACGGCTACCTTGAGCGGCGCCGTCGCACCGCTGGGAGCTTTGCGGCCGCCGCGCTCTCCCGATCTCGTGTGGTGTTCACCGCCGCCGTCCGCACCGACTCGAGCGCGAGCGAGAGGTCGAAACGCAGTTCGACGTCGGCCACGCCGTCGCGCCAGGCCACGGCGGTCGCAAGGACATCCTCCGCGAGCGCGGGGGTGCCGCGCCGCATGAGATCGCGCCCGTAGACGAGCATCGCCTCCGCCACGCGCGATGGCGAGGGACGACGGCGTTCCACCGCGTCGATCACCTGACCGAGCACGGTCCGCGTTCCGACGGCCGGAACGCGATCCACCGCATCGCGAGCACCGGCGAGCTCGATGGCGTCCGGCGTGAACTCGCCTCCCGGGTCGTCGCGCCATGCGTCCACGAGCCGGAGCACGAGCAGCCCGGCCATGATGCCACGCCAGTCGGCTCCATCATCCGGCGCCGCCACCAGCGCTTCCAGGAACGCCATGTGGCGCATGCGGCCACGCGGCGACGGCGGGCCGCGCGTATCTCCGGTGTGCTGAAGCGCTCGCGCCATCCGCTCGCCTCGACGAAGGTGACCGCAGCCGGCACGGCGTGCGGTGGGCCAGTGTACCGAAAGTCCGTACAGCGTTGACGCCGCGACGCACGCTCGCGTCACGGGCCGCGGGTGCGCCGGGCGCCGCAGACGGCCAGCACCCGCCGCGGCTCCGGCGACAGCGGGAACATCTCCTGCGCCGCGCGCGCGTGCGAACGCGCACGGGCACAGTCGCCGCGCCGGGCGTACCCCTGCGCCAGGCGCAACCGGATGCGGTAGCTGCCCGGATCCCACCGCGCCGCCCGCGCCAGGCCGGCCACGCCGCGCGCATTGCTGTACGCCGACATCGCCACGAGCTCCGTCGCGCTGCGGGCCGTCACCAGGATCCACACCACCGCGAGCCACATCGTGAGACGGTGCGCCGCGCGCGGCGACAGCGTCACGGCCCACCGCGTCCTCCCTGCCGGCGCCAGCGCACCAATCAGCGTCCACGCGATGAGCGATGGGAGCCCCAGCAGGAGGAACGCGTCCAACGAGCCCACCACCAGCGCCACCGCGATCACGCCCAGCAGTGCGCCGCCCGCCACGGCACGGGCTCGATCGCCCGCTGTGAAGAGCGCCGCGGCGGCCTGGCCAGCCAGCATCCCGAACGCGATCAGGAGAACGATCGTCGCGGCCACGCCCCGCTCCGAAACCATCGCCACCCAGTCGCTACTCGGCCACGGGTTGGCCGTCATCCTGTCCGCATCGAGCGACGGATCTCCCCGCCGCGCGAACGCAGGATAGACCACGGGCCAATTTCCAGGTCCCACACCAAGTACGGGATGCGCGCGCGCCATGGCCCACGAATTCCGGTACTGCACCAGTCGTCCGTGCCCGCTCCCCCGGTCGTAATCCACAAGGCCGCGCACCGAGTCCAGGTACGGTGAGTCGCTCCGCCAGTCCAGCGTGTTGGGGACGACGACCGCCGCCACCACGCCGAGCGCCGCGGCCGCGAGCAGGACGCGCGTGCGCCGCCAGGACAGCGGCTCTGTCCACTGCGTGGTCACCCGCACGGCGGTTACGATGATGATCGGCGCCAGGATCAACGCCGCGAGCCACGCCGCGCGCGAGCGAGAGAGCACGAGCGCCGCTCCTCCCGCCATCATGGCCGGCACGCCCACCACCATCCCCGCCGCGGTGCGCGCCTCTATGGCGAACCACAGCATGGCCGGGAGCCCGAACACCACCAGGTGCGCCACGAAGTTCCGGTTCCCCAGCACGCCACCCGGCGCGCGGTTGAGGCTCATGTAGCGACTCTCCATCCCGTACGCCTGCAGCAACGCCGCCGCGGCCACCAGCCCCACGGCCATCATCGCCGCACCCACCAACCCGCGCGCCAACCCGTGCGCCGCCACGCGACGAGCCGACCAGAACAGCACGGCCGAGGAAGCGCTCACCGCGAGCGCGCGTGACGCCAACCACCAGTTGTCCGCGAACAGCGCCGACAGAAGGCTGAGCGCCAGATAGGTGACGAGCAGAAAGTCCACGCGCGTGAGTTCCAGCCGACGCACTCCCACGAGCGCCAGCACGCCGGCCGCGGCGGCCGTGGCGTGAAGCACGAGCTCCTTGGGAATGAAGAACCGGTCCAGCTCGAACGCCTTGAACGGCACCACCGCCAGCGCGGCAGCCAACACGCCCAGCTGCAACGCCACGGCTGACGCGCGCAGCGCCTTCCCCGCACGGCGTTCGCCACGCAACGGTCCACGCTCCAGAGCGCCGCTGCGCGTCCCACCATCTCGCCTCATTCGATGCGCATCATCACAGGTCTCTCCTCTCCGGCGCGAGGATCATAGACGCGCGGGCTCGGCCTGTCCATCGCCGGGAAGGGGTCTTGCGCTCAAGACTGGGGACTCGTTGGCTGGAAACTGCGCTCGCTGACGCCAGAGCACTCGTTGGCTGGAAAACTGCAGCCTGCATCCTCGCTCGCTGACGCCTCACCCCTCGCTCGCGGTGAGCGAGAATCAGTTGCGCGGGCACAGGGATCAGTCATCGGTCATCAGATGTCTGGGGTCTGCGCGTGCCGAGAGCGGATCGCGACCTCGCTGGGCGGGGGCCCGGCCCCGCCGCCAACTGATGCCTGGGCTGATGACTGTTATCAGATGACTGTAACCACGCAACTGATTCTCGCCTGCATGATCCTGATCCCAAACCGCGCGCGCAGAAACTGCCGTCGCCCCCGCACCGCCCCCGCGTCCAGTCCCGCGTGCCGACCCCGCGTCCCGGCCCGCCCCACGTACCGCTGGCGTGGACCCTGCGGTATCGGTATCGTTCTTCCCGCACCGACAGAGCGCGATCGACCTTTCCGCGCACCCGATGTGCGCCACCGGGCGCGCGAGCTAGCTGTGGAGCAGCGATACCGAATGGATCCACTCACGCCACGCGAGCTGTACCGCGCCGAAAGGGAAGCGCGACGCAAACGCGTCACATCGCACGCACAGCTCATGGCCGAAGCGCGCCGCGCATTCGAGAAGCTCCTCGAGGACGGTCGGGCCGCTCGCAAGCGCGGCCGGCCGCGATCCGCCAACAAGCCGCAGGGTAGCGGACCAGCAAAGTCCCCCGGCGCGGCGTCGGGCGAGAACACCAAGAGCCCCCCGCCGCGTACTGCCAGCAACGGCGGCACCGCTGGCGCGCGGAGCGCCACGGGCGCATCGCGCACCGCCAACAAGGCGGGATCGAACACAAAGACACCGCGCACGAAGACACCCCGCACGAAAGCGCCGGCCAAGAAGACACCAGCCAAGAAGACACCAGCCAAGAAGGCACCGGCCAAGAAGGCGCCGCGCAAGAGCCCCTCGCGCGCCAAGGCGAAGCGCCAGCAGCCCAAGAGTCGCACGGGGACCGGTGCCCGCGTGGCGCGCAAGCGCTCGCCCGGCACCAGGTCCGGCGGCGCTCGCGCAAGCTCCGGGCGCTCCGCACGCCGCAAGAAGAAGTGACAGGAATCGCCTGACAGGGCTGTCCCCGGCACCCGACGAGCGCATCCGGCTCCCCCCGACAGATTCGGAGCGCCTCCCACGTCATCTTGACAATGCCGCCTGTGCATGCAGTCGGTGTGCGCGCAGCCAGACGATGGAGGGGCCATGCTCACTCGCATTCTCGTCGCAACCGATGGTCAGCCGGCGGCCGATGCCGCGGTGCGCTGCGCCGCGCGGCTGGCGGCACGCCGGCAGGGCACGGTGGAGCTCGTCACCGTGGTCGAGCCGCTGCCCATCTTCGACACGGCGTGCTCATCGCTCCTTTTCAGGGGTGAGGAGCTGCACCGGCAGCGCACCGATGAGCTCTCCGCCGCGGTCCGCGCGCAGGTAGAGCGCATCACGGGCAGCGGCGCGACGTGGCGCATCACGACTGCGGCAGGCCATGTGGCGCAGCAGATCGCCCGCGCGGCCGACGAGATGCACGCCGACGTCATCATCCTCGGCGCGCCGCACATCGATCTTCCGGGACGCGTGGCCCCCAGCAATACCGTCACCGAGCTGCTCCGTCTCACTTCGGCGGCCGTGCTCGCCATTCCCGCCGGCCGCGCCGAGCCGCTGCGCCACGCGGTGGTGGCGTGCGACTTCAGTCTCGCCAGCCGGCGCGCGGCGCGCACCGCCGTCAGCCTGATGGTACCTCCGGCGCGCGTGGACCTCGTGCACGTAGTGCCCGATGTACGCGTCGCACGCGCAGGATGGGAGAACTGGGAGAGCATCTATCGCGAGGGCATCCAGACGGAGTTCGCGCACCTGCAACGGGAACTGCACGCGCCTCCGGGCGTGGAACTGTGCACCCACACGCTGCGCGGAGATCCCGCGAACGAAATCGCCGCGTTCGTCGCGCACCAAACGGCCGATCTGGTCGCCATGGGAAGTCACGGGCATTCGTTCCTCGAGCGCATCCTCCTCGGTAGCATCGCCGTCGCCCTGCTGCGCGAGGTGCGGCAGGCCGCGCTCGTGACGCCGCCTCCGGCCTCGGCGGACGTCGAGTCCACGGCGGAGGCTGGGTCCACGGTGGGCGTCGAGTCCACGGCGGATATCGAGTCCACGGAAGATCTCGTCGCCGGGCACGCGGTGCCGTGATGCGGTATCGCGCGCGCGTTGGGCGTCGATTGCCAGAGCGTACCGTCTCAGCCTCAAGGGGGAATCCATGAAGAACTCCATTCCGCGAACCGAGTGGGCCGCCTGGCTCAAGACGTTCTCCGACCGCAACGCCAGCCGCCGCACCGTGATGGAGGTGGATGATCCGGATGTCGGAGCGCAGGAGGAGGAATCACAGTACCCTCTGCGCGGCGTGAGCTACGATCGGCACGATGACCGCATCGAGATCATGCTTGGCGAGCTGGAGGGAACGGATCGGCACCTCACGCACAGCGTCACCATGCCCGACGCGGTGGACGTTCTGGCCGGTCGGGACGGACGCGACTCAGCGCTCCGCATCCGTTCGGGACGCTCCCAGACGTTGCTCCGCTTCGAAACCTGACGCCGACGCGGCGGTGGTGCCTCGCCTCGCGCGCAAGCCTCCACCGTCGTCGCCCGTCCGGCTCGCGCTGTGTCGTCGGAGGGAGAGCTGACGCGCGAGCGCGCGAGCGGCGCCGCGCGCACGGCACATCCGGAGCAGCGTGCCCGCGCGTCGCGCGCACCGTGCCGCGAGAGGAGCGCGCCCGCGCATCCGGCACACCGTGCCCGCGTCAATGGCGCGTGGCTTGCCCGCGCATCCGGCGCGACCTAGACTTGCAGCAGTACGACCTCGCTCTCTCGCGACCGCCGCCCACCGGTGCACCGCGCGCCCGCGTTTCCCTCCTCCGTTCCCAGAGTGCCCGAGCCCCGTTCCGGTACTCCCCCGCACGCTGCCGGCGATGTGTCGTTCGCGTTCGTCGGCGAGCGGATGTGGCTGGACTTCGTCAACACCGACGACGTGCGGTACGACAACCGCACCGACCTGCTGCGCGACTTCGACGCCTTTCTGCACTGGCTGGTGTTTGCGGGGGCGCTCGACGCCGAGCGCGCGGCAAGCATGCAGCGCCGCGCCGAGCAGCAGCCCGCCGGCGCCAGCGCCGCCCTGGCCGATGCGCGCCGCGTCCGGGCCGCGCTGCGCGCGCTGGCCGAGCGCGGCGCGCGCGATGAGGCTGCGCGCGCGCACGCCGTGGCGGAGATCAACCGGGTGTTGGGACGCAGCACCGGGATGCGCCGATTGGAACCACGCGGCGACGGCACGTTCACGCGCACGTTCGTGCCGTCGGGCGATGCGTTTGCCGCGCTCATCATCCCGATCGTCGAGTCCGCCGCCGACGCGCTGGTGAACGGAGAGCTGACGCGCGTGCGGCGCTGCGCCGATCCGCGCTGTGGGCGCGTGTTTCACGACGCGTCGCGCAACGCGCGGCGACGCTGGTGCGAGATGACCGGATGCGGTAACCGGGCCAAGGCGGCGCGCCATCGCCGCCGTGCATCGGAGCGCCACACGCGCGCAAAACGATCGCCCGCCGAGCCGCCCCCGGCGGCCGCGGCGGCGCGCACCGCCGATCGCGCGCCGCGCGAGGAACGCGCGCTACGGCGACTGCGCGGGTGAAGCGGACTGCGGCGCCGCCGGCATGCCGGGCACCGCGTCCGCCGGGCCCGATGTGGACCGCGTCGCCGCTCCACGCGGCTTGATGTATCCCATCTCGGTGGCGTAGCCCACCAGAGCGCGCTGCAAGATGCGGCGCCCGCGGAAGAGGCGCGACTTCACCGTGCCCTCGGGAATCCCCAGAATCTCGGCGATCTCCGCGTAGCGAAGGCCGTGCACATCGCTCAGCACCACGGCGGCACGATAGTCCTCGGGCAGCGCGTCAATGGCGCGCGTGATCTCCTCGTCCACGAACGAGTCGTAGAACCGCCCCTCCGGATCGGCCTCTCCCACCGTCTCGTACGCCGACCATCCGTTCGCCTCCTCCGGCAGCGGCACCTCGTGCACGTCGATCCGCCGTTTGCGGCTGACGAACACGTGATACAGGATCGTGAACATCCACGCACGGATGTTCGTCCCCAACCGATACTGCTCCCACCGGTCGAACGCGCGGACGATGGTGTCCGACACGAGATCTTCCGCGTGGTCGCGCGAGCGCGTGAGTTTGAGGGCAAAGCTGTACAGCGCGTCCAGATGGAACAGCGCCTCGTCCTCGAACTGCCGCCGGCGCGCCGCGCGATCCGCCTCCACTCCGACCGTCGACGCCTGTGCAGGCGGCGCCGGTACGCTCGCGCCAGCGCCTGGCGAAGACGCAGCCGGTGTGCTCGCGGAGCGCTCGCCCCCACCCGTCTGTGACATCATCTCATACATGCTCACGCTCCAGACCTTCCGGCACCGCCAGGGCGTCCGTGCCACGCGCGTCCGCCGGGGTCGCCGGGGTCGCCCCCACCGATAGACCCACCGTTGCCGGCTCGTATTCCCGTTCCTGCAGCTGTGACGCGAGATAGCGCTCCAGCTCCGAAGCGATCCCCTCCACCACGGCTGCCTCCCGCTTCACCCGTCCCACGATCAGCATTCCCTCCACGACCGCGATCACCATCATCGACAGCCGCGCGGTGTCCGCCCCCGGCACCAGCCGCGGACGCACTTCCCACAAGAGCGACTCGAGCTGCTCCGCCCACCGGTCGAAGACCGCACGCAAGCGCACGCGGAATCCCTCGTTTGCATCCGCCATCTCCGTCGCCAGGTTCCCAAAAGGACAGCCGCCCTCGAACCCGCTGTCGACGTGCGCCCGCACGATCGCGTGGAGAAAGCGCGACACCCGCTCCAGCGGCTCGCCCAGCGGAGACCGGAGGATGGACAGCCCCTCCTGCGTGAACCGCTCCAGCTGGCGCTCCACCACCGCAAGCCCAAGCGCCTCCTTGGAGTCGAAGTAGTGATAGAAGTGCGCCTTCCCACACAGCCCCGCCTCGCGAATCACGTCGTCAACCGACGTCTGCCGAAAGCCCTGGCTCCGGATCAGCCGCGCAGCCACGTCCAGGATCTCTGTACGACGATCATTCATGACGGTCATGATAGGACCAAGCGGTCCAAATGTCAAGGCAGACCTGTGTATTCTGCTAAATAAGTATGTTGCAACGTGTTATGGCGTAGCAGCGACGGTATATCGCACGATCACTGGAGATGTGCTCGGCCGCTGTTGGACCGGAGAGTCCAGGGACATCCGGGCGGCGAGCGGAGCAGCTCAGCGGCGCTTGCGCTTGCCGCCGCCTCGCCCCGACCGCCCCGGTCCGTCACCGCCCCGCCGGCTCCTGCCGCCGCGTGGCGCGCCAGCGCCAGATGCTCCGCGCACACCCCGCCGGCCGGGGCCGCGCCCAGCGCCACGGCCCCGCCGGCCACCGCCCTCGCCGTCCCCACCCCCATGCTCCACTTCCTCCGGCGACCAGGGGCGGTCGAGGAGCTCCTGCAGATCGTCCAGCGATGCTGCCCGCACCGCCCCGCGCCGTCCGCGTGTGACGATGAACCGGAGCGGCCGATCCAACACCGGGAGCTCATCCTCCACCAGCGTCCGCGCCACCTTTTCCGGCAGCCGCAGCCGCGCCACTCCGCCCGTCCCCTCCTCCACATCGTAGCCGATCGGTACCTCCACCCCGCGCACCACCGTGCTGTCCGGGAGCGCCATCCACCGCGCTCGCTCGCTGGCCGGCACGAGGTCATCGGCCGAGATCTCCAACGGCGCGTCGCGGAACTCCTCCATGGATTCCACGTCCGACAGGAGCTCCTCGTACCTGCGCGTGAGCTCCTCCAAACCAAGCCGGGGCGTCGCGCCACCGGAGCGCCGGTAGACCTCGCGCACTTCCTCGATCCCCCCACGGTTCCGCTTCACCGCGAGATGACGCGCTTCCGAACGCGCCAGCGATTCTGCGAGCACGTGCCGGATGCGCGGCAGCAGCTCTGGCGTCCACGCCTCGATCGGCTCGTGCTCGCGCGACAGCTCGAAGCCGAAGTACTCCGTCTGTCGGCGCAGCAGCAACGGGTGACGCTTGCGCGCCGGCTCGTAGACCACCTCGGCGGGTCCGTACGTCACGTACTTTCGCACGAGATCGTACGGGATCTGTGTCCCCTCGATCGCCGCGCGCGGCGTGCCGAATCGGTCGGCGAAGTAACGGAGCGAGCCCGCCACCGCACCCCAACTGCCGCACACGCTGGTCTTGCTCACGCGCGCCTCATCCCCGCCGGCCGTTCGCTCGTCGAGCACGAGGTCGAACGGCATCACGCGCGCCACCAGGCCGGCGAACGCGCGATACGTGGCGTCGGTCGCCGGCGCAAGCGTGGCCGGGAGCGGCAGCTCCACCGCGCGATACACGCTCGCCATGCCGAGTGCCGCATCTTCGATGGACTTCACCAGCGCGCCGCGCGACTCCGCCCACTCGGCAATGCGCTCGGCGTCGAACACGTGGCGCGGTAGCCCGTACACCTCGCCCACCGATCCGGCGTCGGCGAACGCTTCGGCGTACAGGTTGTATGCGGTGAGGTGATCGCTCCCCGGAACGATGAGTCCTTCCAGATCGCGGTCTTCCCGCGTCATTCGGTGCAGCGAGTCGATGGACGCCATGATCGAGACGGCGGGAACGAGCGCGTCGTCGGCGTGCACCAGAAGCTCCGCCCACGGCCGGTCCACGGGCATGGCCTCCACCGCGCGCCCGTACGCGGTGAGACGTCCGTCGTGCACGATGCCGCGCCCTTCCAACCGGCGGATGGCGGCCCGGTAGGCCACGCGGTCCAGCGCCACTGGAAGCTCGAGCTCATCAGCGCGGACGCCCAAGGCGGCACAGGTGAGCGCCACCCGCTCCGAATCGCCGGCCAGCTGGAATTCCGGCTCGGTGGGCTGCAGCCGGTCGAAGTCGATGTCGCGGTCGGACAGGATGAAGACCCGCCCTCCTTCCACACGCCCGTGCACGCGACCCGCCATCTGGAGGATCTCGTTGGCGCCGAGGTGCAGGCGCGTGAGCACGTTCTTGCCGTTCTCGATGATGTTGGCGAACCGCGTGTCGTCGATGACGACGGTATCGAGACCCTGCACGTTGAGCGCGCTCTGCCCCGCGGCGGTCATCGCCAGCAGGTACGGCTTGCGAACTTCGCCTTCCAGGAAACGGCGAATCACGCGGATGGGCTCTCCGCCGTGGTAGAACGCGGCGTCGATGCGCGGGTATCGGCGCTCGACGATCAATGCCACTTCCTCCACGGAAGCGCGGGTGGGGAGAAAGGTGCCGACGCCGCGCTTCTCCCGCTGCACCTGCCCCAGGAAGCGCTCGTCCAGGAACTCGAGCGGCTTGCGGCGAACCACCTTCACCCGCGCCCGGCGCGTGGGGTCGAACGCGCTCGATTCGATGACCGCAGCGGAGTCCAGGTACCGCGCATAGAAGGTGGGATCCACCGTGGCGCTCAGCCAGATGCACCGGCAGCCGACACGTTTGCCCAGCGCCAGACACAGCTCGAGCTCTGCCGACGTCTGATGGATCTCGTCCACCACGAGCGTGTCGCGGGGAAGAATGTCGCCGTCCTGAAACCAGCGGCGGGCAATTCCGGTGGTGACGATGACCACGTTCCACGTGGGCGTTTCCGGCGTGGCTTCCCGCTCACGATTCACCACGCCCGCACGCAGGTCGTCGGTGCCCTGGATCGTCTCCGCGATGGGGCGGATGGCCAGCGTCTTGCCCGTGCCGGTACCGGCCACGATGCCAAACCCCTTGCCGGACGCCGCGAGCGCGCGAATCTCGGGCCCGTGCTCGCGCTCGAGCACCGTCTCCAGGTGGAGTGCGATCGCGAGCTCGATCGTTTCGCACGCGGCGCGCGTGGGCGCGATCACGACCACGCGACCCGCTGGCGGCTCAGCCGCAACGAACGCCGCGTGATCCGGAGGGAGGTAGTGGTCGCGAACCGTGCGCATCTCAGTCATGCGCGCGGTGCAAAGACGGCGCCTGTAGGGCGGCGACGCGGTGTGGGCGGCGGCTAGCGGTCGGGGTGATCGCGCGGTTGGGGACGAGCGGGAAGCGGTGGCCGGCGCGGTGCCGGAGCGGGGTGTCTGCGCTCGGCCTTCCCTATGTCACTCCTGGCCGACGGCGGCTGTGGCGTGGCGCGCGGAGGCCCGGCGCCCGGCAATGATGGTACGGGATCGGACCGCGGAACGCGATGCTGTGCTTCGCGCGCGTCGTGCGCACCCGGCTGTGGGCGTTCGGGAGACGGAACAGCGGGACGCGCCTGGGGCAGCGTGGCGCCTTTGGCGATGCCGAAGACGACGCGCGCCCCCGCGGGGCGCCGCCGGATGGCGGTGGAGCAGTCGGTCGGCGCCGGCTGCCGCTCGGGCGGTACGTTGTCGAGCCAGATGCGGCACATGCCGGGCGGCGGACGATATGCTTCGGCTATTGTGTCGGCCCTTTCCTGCGCCACCGCCGGCGCGGCGGTGATGGCCAACGCCAGCAGAGAAATCCCAATGGCGGGTCGAATCATGCATCCTCCCAACGAGCGGCTCACGGCCGTCGTACCAGCCTGTGAGAGCATGCCCGGTGCCACCCCACGCCGTCTGAAACTCTCACGTAACCTCTCATAGTCCATGGCGTTGCGCAACCGGTCGAAATGACGCGAACCGGCCTGTCACCGTGCAGGGACAGCTCGGTCCACGATTGGGGATCGTCCCGACCACGCGTGCACGTGCGGCGGGGGTTGGCCGCCCTGTCCTCTGATACCCCGCCGGCGTAGACGTATGCTGGCGTAGACGTATTCTGGCCCAGCCGCGCGCAGGCTGACAACCGCTAGCTGGTTGGCTACGTTGACGGCGATGGCGCCCGCACAGAATCCGCAGTCTCCACCCAGTCGCTCCCACGCATCGGCCGTCGTCGGGGAGGGCGTGCGTCATCCGTCCACGCCTGCGCCCCCGCCCGTCGCGCGCGGGATCCAATGGACCGTCGGTGGACTCATCGCAAACACGCTCCTGGCCGCCATCAAGTTGACCGCCGGGATTCTGGGGAATTCGTACGCACTCATCGCCGACGCCATCGAATCGTCGGCGGATGTGGTCTCGTCGCTCATCGTCTGGCGTGGGCTGCGTATCTCCACGCGCGCCGCCGACGAGGTGTACCCGTTTGGATATGGGAAGGCGGAACCGCTGGCGGCGGCGATCGTGGGTCTCATGCTTCTGGCCGCCGCCGTGGGCATCGTGATCGAGGCCATTCGCGAGATCCTCATCCCGCACCATGCGCCGGCGCCGTTCACGCTGGCCGTGCTGGTCGTGGTCGTCGCGGTCAAGGAGATACTCTTTCGCAGAGTCTTCCGTGTGGGCCAGTCGCTGGACAGCACGGCGGTGAAGGCCGACGCATGGCATCATCGCAGCGACGCCATCACGTCGCTGGCGGCCATGGTGGGGATCGCGATTGCCGTGGTGGGCGGCCCCGGCTGGGAGTCGGCCGACGATTGGGCCGCCATCGCCGCCGCGTTCATCATCTTCTACAACGGCACCCGGATCATCCGGCATGCGCTGGCCGACCTCATGGACCGCGCGCCCGATCCCGCGCTCATCGCGCGCGTGGGCCGCGCGGCGCTCGCGGTGGACACGGTGCAGGCGATCGAGAAGCTCAAGGTGCGGAAGGTCGGCATGGGCTACTATGTGGACCTGCACGTGCAGGCCGACCCCGGCATGTCGCTTCACGACGCGCACATCGTGAGCGGCCGCGTCAAGGGCGCCATCCGGCAGGCGGTCCCGGCCGTGCTCGGCGCGCTCATCCACATGGAGCCGTTCGAGCCGTTCGAGCCGTTCCACCGTCCGCCGCCGGAATCGGCGCCCCACGCGCGCGAGGACGGCGGCCTCACACCCTCCGACGGCCATCCGCGCCTCGCCGGCAACGCCGACCACGAGCGCGACGGACTCCACGAGCGCGAGGGGCTCAACGAGCGCGAAGGGCGTTGAGGATCACAGCCGCGTCGAGCGCTTCCTGCATCACCGCGCCGAGCGGCGGCGAGATGTATCCCAGGCTGGCGATCACCATCAGCAGTCCACTCACGCCGAGTCCGACGCTGATACTCTGAAGCGCCACGCGGCGCATCCGGCGACTGATATCAATGGCATCGGCCACGCGCGACACGTCGTCCACCAGGATCACGATATCCGCGGCCTCGGCCGAGGCCGCGGTGCCGTGCGCGCCCATCGCGATCCCCACCGTGGCCGCCGCGAGCGCGGGCGCATCGTTGATGCCGTCGCCCACCATCACGACCGTGCGGTGCTGTTGCTGGAGCTCCTCGATGACGGCCACCTTCTGGGCCGGAAGGAGATCCGCGCGCACGGTGGTGATGCCGGCCTCCCCGGCAATGTACTGCGCTGCGGCGTGATGGTCCCCACTCACCATCACCGTCTCCGTCACGCCCCCATCGCGCAGGCGCCGCATCAGCGCCGGCGCTTGCGGCCGAAGCTGGTCGGCGAACAGGATGTCTCCCGCCGGATGTCCATCGATGCTCACGTGCGCCGACGTCCCCACCAGCCCTGCATCCGGGATGGCGATGCCGCGCGAGCGCAGGTACGCTCCCGATCCCACCTCCACGTGGTGTCCGTCCACCATCCCGCCCACGCCCTGCCCCGCCGCCTCCACGAACTCGGTGGGTGCGACGAGCGTGAGCGCGTGCTCGCGCGCCGCGGCGGCAATGGCCTGTCCCAGGTGATGTGACGACATCTGCTCCACCAATGCGGCGAGACGGAGCAGATCCGCCTCGCGCACGCCATCCCGCGCCACCACCCGCGCCACGGAGGGGTGGCCGAGCGTGAGCGTGCCCGTCTTGTCGAACACCACCACCTGCGCGCGTCCCACCTGTTCGATGGCCGCGCCGCTCTTCACGATGATCCCGCGATCCGCCGCGCGGCTGATTCCCGCGATCACGGCGACGGGCGTGGCGAGGATGAGCGGGCACGGAGTCGCCACCACGAGCACGGCGAGCACCGCCGTCGGATCGCGCGTGACCAGGTATGCCACGCCGCACATGACGAGCGTGAGCGGAGTGAACCACACGGCGTAGCGGTCGGCCAGCCGCTCGATGGGCGGGCGCTCCCTTCGCGCGCGCGCCACGAGCGTCATGATGATCTGGTACTGGCTCTCGCTGCTCTCGCGCGCGGCACGCACCTCGAGCGCGCCCTCCAGATTGATGCTGCCGCTCAGGAGCGCCGTCCCCGGCTCCGCGCGGATGGGCAGCGGTTCACCCGTGATCGCCGCCTGATCTACCGCCGACGTGCCCGAGATGACCTCGGCGTCGACGGGAACGAGATCGCCGGGCCGGATGACGAGGGCGTCGCCGACCCGCACGTCGTCCACCGGGATGACCTCGATGCGGCCGTCGCGCAGGCGGCGCGCGTGCTTGGGCGCGTTGGCCAGCAACGCCTCGAGCGAATTCGACGCCCGCCGCATGGCGTACCGCTCCAGTGCCTCGCCGCCCGACTGCATGAGCACGATCACCACGCCGGCGAAATACTCGCCCAGGATGATGGCCGTGACGATCGCCAGCATGGCGACGATGTCCGCGGCAAAGCGGCCGCGCAGCATCCCACGCACGGTCTGGACGACCAGCGGGACGCCACCCAGCAGCAGGGTGACGAGAAAGATCGTGCGCGACGCGTCGTTCGCGCCGGCGACGCGCGCCAGGAGCCCCGCCGTGAGACCCACGGCGGCGAGCATGACGAGCGGCGACTGCCGCACGAACTTCAGCACACGCAGTACACCCGTGCCGGTCCTCCGGGCGAATCAGTCGCCGAAGCAGATCCCCGTGGCGCGCGCGGTGAGCACGATGTCGTGGTTCGGATCCACGCGTTTGGGCTCGAGCAGCACGTTGGCAATCGGGATGGTGACGATGTTCGGAGACTGGAGTGCCACCATGGTGCCCCACTCCTCGTTGGCGATGGCGCGCACCGCGGCCCCACCGAAGCGTGACGCGAGCAACCGGTCGTACCCGGTGGGCGGCCCGCCCCGCTGCAGGTGCCCAAGCACCAGCGAGCGGCACTCCTTGCCCGTGGCGTCCTGGATCTCGCACGCCAGCTTGTCCGCCACCCCTCCCAGACGCGGTGCCTCCCCCGCCAGCGACCCGCCCTTGATCGACGGCGCCCCGCCCGCCGGATGACACCCCTCCGCGGCCACCACGATCGAGAACAGCCGGCCCGCGCGGTCGCGCGCACGGATCTTCTCACACACGCTGTCGATGTGATATGGAATCTCCGGAATGAGAATCACGTCGGCCGTGCCCGCCAGCCCGCTATGCAAGGCAATGAAGCCGGAGTCGCGCCCCATCACCTCCATCACGAGCACCCGGTCGTGGCTCTCCGCGGTGGTGTGCAGCTTGTCGATCGCGTCGATGGCCGTGCTCACCGCGGTGTCGAACCCGAACGTCGTAATGGTCCCGCTCACGTCGTTGTCGATCGTCTTGGGAACGCCCACGATGCGCATCCCCTTCTCGTACAGATGCTGCGCGATGGTGAGCGACCCGTCGCCGCCAATCGAGATGACGGCGTCGATGCCGTACTCGCGCGCTCGCTGCATGAGCTCGTCCGACCGATCGATCTCCGAGGTGCTGCCGTCGGGACGCGCGACCGGATAGTGAAACGGGTTGCCGCGGTTGGTGGTGCGGAGGATCGTGCCGCCCAGATGCGCGATGCCGCGCACGGTGTCCTTGGTGAGCGGAACCACGTCGTCCTCGCCGAGCAGGCCGGCAAAGCCGCGCTTGATCCCGAGCACTTCCCACCCGCGGTTGATGGCGCTCAGCGCGGCGGCGCGAATGACGGCGTTGAGTCCGGGAGCATCTCCGCCCCCGGTCGAGATGGCGATGCGCATCAGCCGCGGTCAGCCGTTGCCGGATGGAGCAAGGAGTCGGAGGATCTCGCCCTCGTGTGCGTGTCGTCCAAGCTTCGATTTCTGAAAGAGGGGTGTGCCATCGCGACTCACCTCGAAGCGACCGCCGTGCGACGGCACCAGCTCGATGGCGGCGTTCGGGTACGTGGCGCGAATCTCGGCCGCCAGACTGGTGGCCCGTGGTTCGTAATTTCAGACCGTGCAGTATTCGATCGTGATGTGCATGCGTGGTGCTCCGTACAGGTGACTGGACGCGACGACGCGGTGCGCAGATTCCGCGCCGCTCCGGCACACACCGCTCAGGGCGTGCCGATCGATATGCCCGCCAGGGCGGCGACGCGTCGGAGCACCGTATCCTGCCGGGCCACCACGAAGCGTAGCGAATCGATCTGGTCCTGCAAGATGGCGTGCTCGTTTCGCAAGGTGACGATCTCGTCGCTCATCTGCATCACGGTCTCCGCCACGGCCGGCGGCAGCGTGGTGGTCGGACCACACGTGGCGCCACTCGCCACGAGGCAGAGCGCCGCCAGCCAGACGGCGCGCCGGCCGTCGGCGCGCCGGCGTGCGTCGCCGTTCGTTGTCGCCACGGAATCCTCCTCGAGCTCCGGTCCGGCGGAAATGCGATGCGCCCCGCCACGCCGCGATGCCGCGGCATCGCGGCGTCACCCGTATATACGTCGCACACACCACATGGGGGAACCGTGCGGCCGGCTCTGACGCTCCCGGAACTGCTGCTCACGCTCACCGTGCTGGGCATTCTGCTCGCGTTCGGCGTACCGCGCATGACCGCGCTGGCCGACGCAGCCGCCGTTCGCGCGGCCAGCACCGAGATGGAGGCGCTCATCGCCACGGCGCGGCATCTCGCCATCGCCCGTCAGCGTCGCGTGGCCGTGCGTGTGGACGAGCGCGCGGGGCTGGCCATCGTATTCGCGCAGGCCGATACGTTCCAACGGCGCGCGCTTTGGGAGCGACACCACGTCACGCTGCACGCCACGCGCGATTCGGTGGCGTTCACCCCGCTCGGCCTCGGCTACGGAGCGGCGAACACCAGCATCATCGTGCGCCGCGGGCGCTCCGCGGACACCGTCGTCCTCTCCAGGCTAGGTCGTGTGCGACGATGAGGGCTCGGCAAGGCTCTGACCCGGCCCATCGCCGGCCAGCCACTGGGAGCGGGACGGCGCCTGGCTCCGCGCCGCCCGTTCGCCAGCGCGTCAGGCGGCAACGGTGCCGAAATCGTATCCCGGCACGGAAATCCGCGCGATCGGCTGTCCAAGCACCTTTTCGATCAGCCGCACCGAGGCGATCTCCTCGGTGGACATGAACGTCAGCGCATCCCCTGTGGCGGCGGCGCGGCCGGTTCTGCCAATCCGGTGCACGTAGTCCTCGGGACGCGCGGGGACATCGTAGTTGACCACGTGAGAGATCCCCTCGATGTCGAGCCCCCGCTGCGCGATGTCGGTCGCCACCAGCACGCGTGTCTTCCCGGCGCGGAAGCGCTCCAGCGCGTCGGTGCGCTGCCCCTGCGTCTTGTCGGCGTGCATCGCCATCGACTCGATCCCCTCGCGCTGCAGGTGGCGCACGACGCGGTCGGCCCCGTGCTTGGTCCGCGTGAACACCAGCACCGAGCTCAGGTCGTTCTTCCGGAGCAGCTCGATGAGGAGCGCGCTCTTGCGCTCGCGCGGCACCGGGTACACGGCGTGCGAAACGGTCTCCGCGGCTTCTGTCCGGCGTCCCACCTGGACCACGACCGGCTTGCGCATGTACTTCCGCGCCAGCGCTTCCACCTCGCCCGGCATGGTCGCGCTGAACAGCAGCGTCTGACGGTACTTGGGCACCTCGCGCACGATGCGATTGAGCTGTGGCGCGAATCCCATGTCGAGCATACGGTCGGCCTCGTCGAGCACGAGAACCTCCAGCTCGTCGAAGACCACGTTCTGGCGCTCCATGTGATCGATGAGCCGACCCGGCGTGGCCACGACGATCTCGACGCCCTGCCGGAGCCGTTGCTCCTGGGGCCCGAGCGCCACGCCGCCGAAGACTTCCACCGAGCGCAGCCCGGTGTACTTGCCATAGGCGTCCAGACTGTCGCGCACCTGGGCCGTGAGCTCCCGGGTGGGGGTGAGGACGAGAGCGCGCACGCGCCGGGCGGGGCCGCTCATCAGGCGCTGCAGGATGGGAAGGGTGAACGCGGCCGTTTTGCCGGTTCCGGTCTGGGCCAGGCCAATCACATCGCGTCCCTTGAGGACGAGCGGGATGGCCTGCTCCTGAATGGGTGTGGGATGCTCGTAGCCGGCGTCCCGGACGGCGTGCATCAGCTCTGGGGCCAGATGCAGCGTGTCGAACGTACCGTGACTTTCTGTTGTGGTGGACATACTCTCATGACTGGCGCCGAGGAATCGCCGCGAGCGTGAAGCGCGGGGACCGGCGCACGATGGAGACGCGGCCTCTCTGCCGCATCGGCAACGCGGGCATCCCGCGTCGCGCTGGTTTCGTGGCGGCGAACGATTCGCCGCAAGGAGGGATTGCCACGCGGGGCGTTTTCATCTGCCCGCGTCGAGCGCACGCTCCCACGCGTTTGGAGCGGGCTCCGGCGCCCCACTTGGGCGCCACATGCGTTCCCTGGTAATCTGCAATCTAACTCGTTGTGAAGCTTGCCGCTAGGCGCGAGGCCCGGAATGGTCGCATGTCTCACCGGCGCGTCGGAGATCTTGCCCGTCGCCCTCGGCGCCGGCCTCGCCACCGCCACGGCGTCGTAAGCACCGCCGCAGCCGCTCGCCTCCGACAGACAGACGGCCCAGCCGTCACGCCGTCACGAGCCTGCGAATGCCGCGACCCCCGCAAGACGGACAGGGGGTGCACCGACAGCCGATCGCCAAATGCGCCGGCGTCGATCGCCACGGGGCGTGCATTACGCAACGCCCTACCTGCGCGCTCCGCCGCAATGCTCCACCAGCAGAGCGTTCGACAGCGCCGGCTGCTCCGCGTTGGGCACGTGCCCAGCGCCCGCCACCCACACCAGCCGACCATTGGGGATGGCATCCGATTCGCTCGGGAGCACGCGCGTCCCCAACAGGATGTCCTCGTCCCCGCTCACCACGAGGGTGGGCGCCACGATCCTCGCCAGCGCGGCACGCGAGACTACGCCCCACTCCATCTCGTGCACGATCGCGTATAACGCGTGCACCCTGTTCGCGTCGAGCGGAGACCAGTACTGGTCCACGTCCTCGTCGGTCGGACGGGCATCGGTTCCGTATACCGCGCGGAGCGCCAGCCTTACCAACGAGCGTCGCGCCAGCAGCACGGCGAGCGGCCACGCGGCGCGAGGGAAGGGGCGGAGCAGCATCACATCGCGCACGCTCGCCATCCCCACCGGGGCGAACAGCACCAGCCGGTCCACGCGCGCCCCATGGTTGATCGCCAACTCCAGCGCGAGGCGCGAGCCCATGGACTGCCCCACCACGGTGGCGCGCGGGAGCTCGAGCGCATCCATCACGTTCAGGACGTGCGTCGTGAGACTGGCCAGCGTGTACTCGCCCCGACGCGTCGGCGCATGCGTGCGCCCGTGTCCCTTGAGGTCCGGGACGAGCACGCGATATCCCGCCTGCACGAGCGCGGGGATGTTGTGGCGGAACAAATAGGCGGAGCAGCCCCACCCGTGCAGGCAGACGACGGGGGGCGCATCGCGCGGACCGCTCTCCACCACGCGAACAGGCAGTCCATCGCGCAGCGCGAGCCAGCGCGTCTCCACGCCAGGTACCCCGCGCGGGTACAGCTCATCGGGCGCGAGACGGCGCGTCACGTCACCGGCCGCTCACGCGCATGGCGCCGCGCCGCAAGAGAAACTCACGCTCTTGCGAAGCCTGGCGCGCCTCACCTCGCGCGTCAGATCGCGCGAATGGGTCGTCCCGAGAGCCGAGCGATCAACCCGAGGCGGAACGTCACGTCCGTGAACCGCGCCTCGCCCTCCTGGCTCTCCTCCAGCGGAAATAGCGCCCAGACGTACGGGTTGGACGAGCGCACCTTCACGTTGCGGCGGGGCATCCGCCACACACCCATGGAGTCCCGGTCGTCCAGCAGCCGTTCGTAGAGCTTGGCCCATCCTTCGTTGCGTTGGAGGAACTCAAGCCGGGCCATGATCTCCAGCCACGCCAGCGTCCACGGCAGATCCGCGTCCGCCGCCGTGCGGTGCGGCAGCGCGTCACCCAGCACCAAGTGCGGCTCCTTCACGATGCGCTTGCCCACCACCACGGCGGCTTCCTGCCGCGGCGTGGGGCCCGACAGATAGGCGAGCAACCGCTCCATCGCATCGTAGTGCTCGCTCCGGAAGAGCGGCATGTGCGCGAGCGTGTCGAGAAAATAGATGGACGGCGGCGCCGCATCCGGCGGGAGCACGTGCTTGTTGCCCACGCGCACGAACGGTTTGTCCGCGTTCGTGGAGCGGAGAAACGCGTCCACCCGGTCCAGCATTCGCGTGGCCGCCCCGCGCAGCCGGGGATCGCGCTCGTATCCCATCCGCGCCAGCGCCGACAATGCCGCCTCGCGCAGCAAGGCACGGCCGTAGCGCACTGCCTCGATGTCCGACTTGCCCTTTCCCGCCAGCTCGAACAGGAACGCGGGATCCTCGTCCTCCGCCAACAGACGGAACAGCGACCGCCGGGCAAGTACGAGCGCCGGAGCTTCACGCTCCCACCCGTATTCCCGGAGCCGTCGCACCGCGTGTGTCGTCCCCACGCCCTCAAAGGCGTCGCGCCGCCCGCCCGGGAGCGTGAGCATCGCGTCGCTCCACGTGCCGTCCGCCTGCTGGCGGAGCGCGAGTGAGAGCGCGGGCGGGTAGGAGTACGGGAGGAGAGCGAAGCGGCGCACATCGGCCACCGAGAACTCTACCACCTCCGTGACCGCCCGGAACTGCAAAGGCGGCGCGGCATTTTCCAGCATCCACCGCAATGGAAAATCCACCTCCGCTGGTGGGGGCGCCGGCGGCGGTGGTGCGACTGGTACAGCGTCGACGTCGGATGGGGCGGGTGCGGTCACGTCGCACTCTCCGGGACGGTGGCTATCAAGTCATTGCAAATACAGTCCTTACGACGGTACAGCCAGGCCACCACGCGTGAGAGGGTAACATTAGCACTTTTCCGCTGAGGGCGGAAGAACAGGGCGGGCGCCGTGAGCCGAGGAGCGGGGCCCGCACGGCGGCGAATCCGTTGCGCAGAAATGACCATCGCGCGCGCATTGGCCGTGTCGTCCCTTAACAATCCCCCACCCACACCGTCTCCCATGATGCCGCGCGCGCATGGGTGCGCGCCTCCGGCCGATCCGAAGATGGAGGGAGTGATGAAACGAGTTCTTCAGGCGTTGACTCTGGGCGTCGCGCTCGCCACGGCCGGTGGCGCGGCCATCCCGGCCAGTGCGCAGCAGCGAGACACCCTTCCGCGCGCGGAGCGCCAGACACGCATGCGGATGGACACCGGCGGCGTCCGCGGCGCCCGTTCCGGAATGGCGTTCGGCGGTTTCCGTCGTCTCAACTTGAGCGACGCGCAGCGCACGCGCATGCGATCGATCGCCGACAACTACCGCAACCGGATGCGCGCGCTTCGCGACGCCTCCCGCCCCGACATGGAGGCCGCGCGCACGGCCCGCCAGCGCGGTGACACGGCCGCCTTCCGCGCCGCGCTCACCCGGCTGCAACAGCGCCGGCAGCAGGCCCGGACGCTCGCCGAGCAGCGCCGGACCGAGTTGCGGGACGTCCTCACTCCTACGCAGCGCGAGACCTTCGATCGCGATGCAACTCTGATGCGCCATCGCATGCAGATGCGCCATCGCATGCAGATGCGCCATCGCATGCAGATGCGCCACCGCATGCGGATGCGCCGCCAGATGCGCATGCGCGACAACATGCGGCGGGGAGAGGGACGCGGTTTGGGCGGCCCGCCGCCCTTTCGCGGCGGTCCAACGATGCGGCCGCGTCCCGATCGTGCGGAGCCACACGACAGCGGTGGCGCACCGCGGCGGCAGCCTTAGAGCACGAATACGCGCTCGTGGGAGGACGCTGACGGGTAGAACGCGCTGGAGGAGGGCGCCTGGCCGCTTGTGAACGCGTCACACCGCGGTCATCTTGACCAGGAACCCTACCCCAGCCGCATGATCGAGAGCCTGCTCACACGCCCAGTCCACAAAGTCCCCAACCGGATTCGCTTCGACGGCCGGGTGCTCTTCCTCACCGAAGATCCCGAGCTGATCCGGCGCCAGTTGGCGGGAGAGGACCTGCCGTTCGACGCGAACGCTCCCGTCGGCGCGCCCTTGCATCCCAAGCTGCGCGACAACATCTCCACCGACGAGATCACCCCGGCCTACATCTGCTACTACTTCGATGAGACGCTGGGCGAGTTCCCCTACCTGGGCCTCAAGGCGGGAGACGCATTTCCGATCACGCGTGGCTCGGTAAAGGCGGGCGGGTTCGCCGTGTCGGTGTCGGGCAAGCGGCGCGGAAAGGGTTCATCGAGAGAGCAGTCGCCGTACGCCGAGATGGTGGCGGGCATCCGGCTCGTGATCGCGGAAAACATCGAGCGCATCTACCGCGAAAACTGCCAAAACCTCGGAATCTTCACCACCACCGACTTCGACCTCATCGAGCGGGTGCGGCGCGGTGAGGAGATCCCGTTGTCGGTGTTTACTGACGGCGAAGGGGAGATCTCGCGCGGGATCATCGAGTACGGCGGGTTGTTCAACTACAACCTGGCGCGCCTGCAGGGCACGGCGGTCGTGCCGCGCGTCGAGACGCCCACACGTCCGATGACCATCGCCGAAAAGATCTTCGCCCGGCATTGGGTCGTGGACGCGGCGGCGAACCGGACGGGCATCCCATACGTGAAACCGGGCGACCAGGGATTCGTGCGCACCGACATCCGCTTCAGCCACGAGTACGTCACCCCCATGTCGGCCATCTTCTTCGAGCAGCTCGTCGGGCCCGAGGAACCGGTGAACGATCCCTCGTCGGTGTTTTTCTTCCGCGACCATCTCACCTTTCTGGATCAGGTCATGCGGCCGGAGCACATTGAGATGGGATTGCTCGATGTGGCCAACCAACTCGAGGCGAAGCAGCGCACCTTCGCGCAGGCCAAGGGGATCCGGCTGTATGGCGAGTTGGATAAGCGCCTCAACCTGCACGGCGCACTCACCTCGTCCGGCTCCGAAGCCATCTGCCATTCCAAGATCCTCGAGGCGCACGCGCTGCCCGGCCAGGTGATCATCGGCAGCGACTCGCACACGCCGCACGCGGGCGCGGTGGGGTGCATTGCCTTTGGCGTGGGGACGACGGCGATCTTCAACGCGTGGATCACCAAGGACGTCCGCGTCGAGGTCCCGAAGTCCTTCCGCGTGCTGGTGCACGGACGCAAGCCGGACAACATTACGGCCAAGGACTTCATGCTGGAGATCCTCCGTCACCCGTACATCAAGAACGGGGACGCGATCGGGCAGATCGTGGAGTACGCCGGCGAGGCGGTCGAAGCGCTGTCGGTGGACGAGCGCGCAACGATGACGAACATGGCCGCCGAGGTGGGCGCGTTCACGGGGATCATCGCGCCCGACGAGAAGACGGTGGAGTATCTCGTGGCGCAGCGGGGGGGCATGGACGCGGCGGACGCACGCGCCCTGTGCGCGGGCCTCGCCTCGGATCCGGACGCGGAGTACGTGAAGGTGATCGAGGTCGATGCGTCCACGCTGCGCCCGATGATCGCGTTGCCCGGCGACCCAGGGAACGGGATGTACGTGGACGAGCTTCCGCAGGAGGTCAGGATCGACATCGCGTATGCGGGCTCGTGCACGGCAGGCAAGAAGGACGACATGGACATGTACGCGCGCGTGTTCCGCGAGGCGTTGGAGCGCGGCGAGCGTGTGCATCCGGACGTGCGCTGCTTCATCCAGTGCGGCTCGCAGGAGGTCTATCAGTACTGTCGCGAGCGAGGGTACGATCGGATTTTCGAGGACGTGGGCGCCACGTTCATCGAACCGTCGTGCGGCGCGTGCATCAACGCGGGGCCGGGCGTGTCGCGCACCAAGGACGAGGTCACCATCTCGGCCATCAACCGCAACTTCCCCGGACGGTCGGGGCCGGGCCAGTTGTACCTGGCGTCCCCGTACACGGTGGCGGCATCAGCGATCGCGGGACGGATCGTGGAATGGGGCACCGCCGCCGTCGCGTAGCCGCGCGCCGTCGGCGCGGCACCCCCTTGCCCGACGCCGATGCGCGGTGAGTTCATCGACGTCGGCGGCGCGCGACTCTACTATTACGCGGCCGGCCGGCGCGGCGCGGGCGAGCCGATCGTCTTCCTCCATGGCTTCCCGACATCATCGCATCTGTGGCGTGACCTGATCCCGCTCGTCCCGGACGGGTACCGCATGGTGGTGGTGGACCTGCTCGGCTTCGGGCGGAGCGACCGCCCGCTGGGGCGGGACGTGAGCATCCCGGGGCACGCGGAGCGCGTGCTCGCGCTCATGGACGCGCTGCGCATCGAGTACGCGGCCGTGGTGGGGCACGACGTGGGCGGCGGCATTGCGCAGTACCTGGCGGTACATCATCCCACGCGCATCGCCCGACTCTGCCTCATCGACGCCGTGGCATTCGACCGGTGGCCCACGCGCGACGTGATGATCGCCAAGGCCTCGCTCCCGCTCACGCGGCATCTCCCCACCACTTGGATCCTGACCGCCGTCAAGCACGCGTTGCAACGCGGCTACGTGGAAACGGAACGCGGACATCACTCGGTAGAGATGTACCTCCGCGCGTTCGCCTCGCCCGAAGGGCGCGACGCGCTGGTGGAGCACCTGCTGGCGCTCGATCCCGCCGACACCGCCGCGCTCGTGCCGCGGTTCAAGGACATCGTCGCGCCAACCGCGATCGTCTGGGGCGCCCACGATCCCTACCTGAGCGTCTCCATCGGACAGGAGCTGCGCTCCGCCATCCCGCACGCCACGCTCGATGTCCTGCCGGATGTACGCCACTTCGTGCCGGAGGAAGCCCCCGAAGCCGTGGCGCAATCGCTCACGGCCTGGCTCCAACGATGAGCGCTACGTGAGCGCTACGTGAGCGCCACGGCGGCCGACGCAGCCCGTGCACGCGGCTGGCGGAGCGGCACGCCCAAGACCTGCTACGGCCGGCGTGCGTCCGGCTCCGCGCCGTCGCCGGTGCCGCGCTCGGCCGGCGCGCCGGCGGGAGCGCCCTTCGCCGGCTCGAGCGCCGCGAGCGTGTACTGACTGCGCGGATTCCACAGCACCCAACTCATGACCCCGTTGTCATAGCCGGCGCGGATCTGCGCGCGCACCTGCGCCGAGCCGTAGTGCGGCGGACCGAGGGTGAAGTCCTGGTACCAGGGCACCACGCGCGCCGCGCCGGCGATCCCCTCGCTCCGCTGCCGCGCGTCCCGCAACGCGTGGTCGATCACTTCGTAGGGGTGGGCGTTGGGATTCCCAAGGTGGTAACTCCCCGGCGCGTAGTGCGACGGGTACATCATGGGAAGCACCACGTCCACCGCGTCCACGAACATCTCCCACCGTTGCCCGATCCCCATGTCGGTGGTGTCCGACGTCGTGAGACCAAAGACATCCGCCGTGATGGGGACGTGCTGATCGCGCAGCCAGGCGCGCATCGCGAGCAGCTGCTGTCGAATGACCTCCGCGCGAACGCGTCCGGCAGCGAGGGGAAACACGGCCTCCCGCGTGATGCGATCCTCGTCGGGAAAGCGCACGTAGTCCAGCTGCACCTCGCTGAAGCCCAGCGATACCGCCTCGCACGCAAGCTCGGCGGCGTAGCGCCAGACCTCCGGATGATGCGGATCGAGCCACGGCTTGCCGTGACTGTCCAGCCAGGGCTTACTCGGATCGGACTTGCGACGGATGGCCCATGCGGTGCGATGCTCGGCCAGCAGCGGATCCTTGGCGACGACGATCCTCGCGATAGGATAGATGCCGTACGCGCGCATGGTGTCGAGCACGGCGCGCATCCGCTTGAGTCGCATGGGATACACGGTGTCCGCCCCGATCGCGTGCGCCAGCGGGACGCCCGACCGATAGAGCACGAGCCCGCGGTCGTCCTTCACGTCAATGACGAGCGCGTTTACTTCCGTGCGCTTGGCCACGTCGATGAGCTCCCACATCCGCTGGCCGATCGCCGCCCATCGGTTGACGTACAGCCCGCGGAGCGGTCGCGGCGTGGGCACCAGCGGCGGCAGGGGACGGAGGAGCGAATCGGGGGGAGCATCCGTTGCCCCGGGCGACGCCGTGCACAACGGCGGAGGCAGGCCCGGATCGCCGCGCGCCGAATCCTGCAATCCCTCCCGCGCCGGCGCGGGGGTTGTGCGGTGCGCGCCGGAGGGAAGCTCGCCGCGTTCCTGCGCGCGCGCGGGAACGGGGGTGACGCACCACATGGCGAACAGGGAACACGCACCGACTGCCGGGAGGAACGAGCGCATCATCGCCCAAATGTAAACGGCTGCTCTCCGCGCGTCATCGCCCGCCCGCGCCGCCCGCCCGCGCCGCCCGCACAGGCAGGCGCTGGCCACGTCGATGACGCCGGAGCGAGGCACGAACCATGCAGCCGGTTCCGGGCCGACCTCGGCCAGCCGACCAAGGCTCCGCAGTGCGGCGTCGAAGATCTTTCATGCCATGACCTCTCCCGCTCCTCAGAAAATCCCCGCCGAGTTGGCCGACGAAGGCGACGCGCTCGTCCGTATCATTCGGGGCCGGGCGCGCCTTCGGCAGCTGAACGACACCGAGGTGCACGCCGCGGTGGAGCGCTACGCCCGCTGTGCCAGGCGACTCGGCATCCCCCCCGAGCGGCTGCTCGTGGCGCTCAAGGAACTGCTCTTTGTGCGTGCGCTCCATGACGTGGGCGGCTGGTACCGCTCGGTTCTAGCCGACCGGATGATCGTGTGGGCGATCGAGGGCTACTACCGGTTGGACGGGGAGCTGGAATCGGAGAGCGCCGTGCAGCAGACCGATCGAAGAGAGCGTGGGGACGGCGCGTAAGCAGCGGCGGGGGAAGCGCGACGTTCCATGGCGCGTCCCACTGCTGCCGCCACCACCACTTTCCTCAGGTGCGCGTTTCGAGGCGCCGGCGGAGTTCCGCGTTCTCGGCCAGAATCCGGTCGAGGTCGGCCTGCATCGAGGCGGCCGCGAGTTCGCGCGGACGCGCCATAGGGGTCGTGATACCGACCGCCTCCGAGTACTTCAAGTAGGTGTCGATCGACGCGACGACCACACGCGCTTCGACCGTGACGAGATCGATGCCCACCAGTGAGACGCGTACGTACGCGTCGATGACGATCCCCTTGTCGAGGACCCGGTCGAGTACGTCGATGAGACTCGAACCGCCGGGGGCTCTCTCAACGGCCATGACTCGGCACTCCCGCTCTGAGGTACGTGATCATCGCTGCTTCTCCCGCGCTTCTCGTTGCGGTGACGGCTCCGAGGCTGCTGTCGACGGGCCGGCCTCCAGCCGGTCCAACTGCTCCTCCACCACCCGAAGGCGCTCCCGGAGTTCCACGTTCTCCAATTCCAGCCGCGCGTGCTCGGGCGACACCGCATTCCCGGACAGCATTGGATCCGTCTTCCACCACGTGAGCCCGATCTGCTCGGCCTTGTCGATCGAGCACACGAGAAGGCGCACCTGGATCGTGAGCAGCTCCACGTTGGCGAGATTGACGCGGATGTCCCCCGCAATGACGAGCCCTTTGTCCAGAATCCGGTCGAGCACGTCGACCAGGCCCTGCGAGCGGGTCGGCGAGAGGGCGGATGGCGTTAGCTCGGCCAATGGGACCCTCGAAGAGAGGAGAGCACGTCACAATACATGTCCAAGCGGACCAAGATCCACGTCCAGATCGTCGTCCGCAAGACCGAAGACCTGTTTGAGCTCCTGCATCTTTTCGGCGAGACGCACGAGCGCGGTGCCCATGCGATCGACCTGCACCTCGGAGAGATCGCCGTCGTCCATCCGCCGAACGGCCTGATGCTCGACGACGCGCCGCAGCAGCTCGACCAGCACCAGGACGATTCTGGCCAGATCGCGTTGCACGGCGTCGGGGTCGATGTCGATGCGCTCCGGCAGACTTCGTACCATCTCGTCGAGCGTGTCGCCGCCCGGGTCACGCGCGCTCAGCCCCGGTGGAGATGGGGACTCGTGTGCCTCGCTCCGCTCGGCGGCGGGCTCATGTGCCTCGCGCTGCTCGGCGCCTCGCCCGGACGCGCCAGTCGGCGTGTGCGGCTGGGTGCGCTCGCGCGACGGCGCAGCGCCGGGGGAGAGCGCGGTTGGGCCTTCGCGGCCCGAAACACCGGCGCGCGAGGAAGCACCGGCCTCGGGCCCGGGGTCGTCGGCTGCCCCGGGCAGAGGTGCGCCGCCCCCACCGGGCCGGTCGCGGCGCGCGGCCTCCCGCACCGTGGACACGGCGCTCAGCAACGCGCGTAGCTCCAGGAATACCAGGTCGACGCCGGCCACGGAGAGCATCACGTCGCCGCCCACCACCACGCCGCGATCCAGCAGGCCGTTGATCACGTCGACCAGCGATCCGCGCTCGTCCGCGTCGAAGGACTCCACGACGCCGCTCAGAGGGACGTGAAGTGATAGGCCGGCCAGGGACCGGTGAACTCCCAGTCGAACCCGTCCTCCGTGTCGCGCGCGGCGAGGGTGCGTACCGCCTCCTCGAACCGCGCCAACGAGGTCTGCGCTACCAGAAACGCGGCGTGCAGCACGATGGTCCGCGAGCCGCCGTTCCCCGCCCCGGGGGGGATGGGCAGCGCCACTCCATCGTCCGCGACTTCGCGCAGCGTCTGCATGGCCTGCTGCGCCGTGACCGCCGAGAGGCGGCGGATCTCCTCGCGCTCGAGCGTCTCGCGCTTGCGGGACAACAGGTATCGCTTTCCTTCCGGCGCCGACGCCATCTCGCGGCCGAGCGCACGAACGGGCTCGGAGCGCTCCTCCAGATGGGCACGCAGCCGCTGCTCGTCGCGCCAGATCTTGATTCCCCACTCGCGACGTCCGGTCACGCGCTGGAGCGCCTGCTCCACCGTCGCGCTTCGCTCCTCCAGGCGCTCCCGTACCCGGGCGTCGTCGCGGTGCAGCGAGAACAGCGACAGCGGCACCAGCGGGCCGCGGTCCACGAACCACGTGAGCACTCGCTCGTGGGCAAGCCCGCGTTGTCCCACCCACTCCACATCGCCCAGCCGCTCGTTCAGCCGTTCCTCGGTATACACCTCGGCCGGGACGTCGCCCACCACGGCGGCCAGCGATCCCAATCGCACGAGTCGAACGGGGCTATCCTCCACACCACGGAGATCATCCGGCGGTTCGGCCGCCTCGGCAGGCACGATGCCATACAGGTAGACGAGCGCGGTCCGCGCTGCGCCCGCGGGCGCGGTGACGGGGGGATTCATGCGCGCCCGCTACGCTTCACGATCCGTGTCCGCCGGCCCGTCGGATGGCGCATCGGTCGCCTCGTCGTAACGTCCGTCGGAATCGGTGGATGGATCGGCGCCGGCCGCGGGCGCCGCGAACGGCGCCTGCTCGTCTTCGGACGCGGCCACGCGCACCGGCCCACCCGAGGTGGGCATGCCGAACTCTTCGCGCCATCGACGCACCTCGCGCAGCCGCGCCACCAGTTCCGCCTCGCGCGCCAGGTACGTGGCATCGTCGATCTCGTCCAACTCCAGCGCCATCTGCAATTCCATCAGCTCCGCCTTGATCGGCGTGTCGTCGGCGAGCTCGTTGCGCGCCACCTTGTCCACCTGACCGAGCGCGAACTCGGTCAGGAACGCGGGCCCCGTTACGGGCCAGAAGAGGAGGTGCTTGAGGATTCCCATCGGTGGACGGAGCACCGACCGCGCGTCGCGCCGCATGCGGCGCGGCGCAGCGGCTCAGCCGGGTGCCTGCTCGAGCTTGAGTTTGATGTTGACGAAATTATACGGCGGCCACGGCCCGGTGTACTTGAACGTGAGCACCCCTTCGTAGTCGCGCGAGACGGCCTTCACGCGCTCGTCGAACGACTGCTCTTCCTCCCGGTCCACCAGGAACGCGGCGTTCATGATCATCCGCTCGCCAATCGGTTTGTTACGGCGCGCCGCCACGGCGTGCGGCCGAAGCGCGTCCAGAATCGCGTGTACGTAACGGGTGCCAGCCTCCTCCACGGCGGTCTCGATCCGGCGGCCGAGCTCCATGCGCGCGTAGTACGACGACCCTTCCTCCGACTGCTCCAGCTGCTGCCGCAGCCGGCTGATCTCCGCGTCGTTCTCGGCCAGCGAGGCGATCACGCGTTCGCGGTCCCAGAGGACCTTCAACCCGAACTCCGTCTTGTCGCGAATCTGCTCCAGCACGCCGTCGAAGGTCTGATACGTGGAGCGCAGCAGCTCCAGGACATCCTCCTCGGTGCGGAACAGCGTTCCGAAGCTCATCGGGATGGGCGTGTAATCGCGCATCACCGTCTCGTTGACGAACTCGTGCGCCAGCACGTTCTCGCGCGTCGGATCGTAGACGCGGAGCGGCGAATCGCTCACCACGGCCGCCAGATCGTTGTGGTGGAGCGTGTACACGCGCCCACGCTGTTCGCCGATGCCAATGTCTCCGAACTCCCGCGGTTCTGATTCCTTGACAATGCAGTAGACGTACTTTCCGACGCCGTTCTGGCGGCGCTCGGTGGGGGTGACGGGGTCGGCGCTCGATGTGTGGGACGGCTCGGCCATGCTAGCTGATCCTCATCTCGTGCATCGGGCTGGCGGGTGTGTCGGCGGACGGGCCGGACGGGGCGGACGCATGGTTGGGGGAACGCGCGGGCGCGGTACCGCCCGCGGGATCCGCACCATCGGCGGACGGCAGCTCGATGATGAAGCTCGAGCCGCTACCCGGCGTACTCTCCACGCGCACGTCGCCGCGCATCATCCGCGTGAGCCGGCGCGCGATGGGAAGTCCCAGGCCGGTGCCGCCGACCTTTCGCGTGAGATCTCCCTCGATCTGATAGAACTCGTCGAAGATACGCTCCTGCAGCTCGGCCGCGATCCCCGGGCCGGTGTCGCACACCTTGATCGTCACGCGCCCGCGCTGCTGCACGTAGCGCACGGCGACTTGGCCGGTGTCGGTGAACTTCACCGCGTTGGAGAGCAGGTTCAACAGCACCTGCGTGAGCCGTGTCCGGTCGCCGTGCACGCAGACCGGGGCCGCGGCAGCGCTGGGCTCGTGCTCGAGCGCCAGCCCCTTGCCCGCGGCGAGCGGCGCCACGTGCTGCAGACACTGATCCACCAGCTCGCGGACGTCCACCCGTTCGACCGTGAGCTCCAGCGCGCCGGACTCGATCTTCGCCAGGTCCAGCACCTGATTGATGAGGCCGAGCAGGTGGCGCGACGCGAGCCCCACGCGATTGAGCATCTCGCGCTGCTGGTCGTTCAGCTCCCCGCTCAGGCCCATCGCCAGAAGCTCGGTGTAGCCGATGATGGCGTTCATCGGCGTCCGCAGCTCGTGGCTCATCACCGCCAGGAACCGGTCCTTGGCAAGCGTGGCCTGACGGAGTTGCTGGTTGATGAGCTCCAGCGCATCGGTCTGCTCGCGCAGCTGCCGGTTGGTGTGGCGCAGCATTTCCGCGTAGTGGCGCTCGTCGGTGACGTCACGGAAGACGAGCGCCGCGCCGGCCGATTCGCCGGCCGGTGTGATGAGGGGCGCGGCCGAGCCGGCAAAGTGGCGTTCGTCGCCCCACGGCGTGCGCGCCACGAACTCCGCCCGCCGCACATGCTCCCCTCGAAGCGCCCGCCGCAGCGGAAATTCGTCGGGCGCGAGGGACCGGCCATCGATCCCGCCCAGCCGCAGCTTGGACGGCCAGCTATCGAGCGGAATCTTGGCGAGACCGCTCTCCAGAAGATCCTCCGCGGCGCGGTTGATGCGTTCGACGATGCCCGCGGCGTCCACCAGCACCACGCCGTCCGCCATCTGGTCCACCAGCGTCCGGAATCGCAGCGCTTCCTGCTGCGCATCCTGCCGCGCCGCCTCCAGCGAGGCGAATAGTTCCGCCGTGTGCAGCGCGGCCGCGGTGGTGGTCCCCAGCGCCTGCGCGAACGCGATCGTGCCCTCGTCCAGCGCACGCGGGTTGGCGTGCAGCTCCCACGATGCGACCCCGACCACGTGGCCGCGCACGAGCAAGGGGACGGCGAGTGTCGCGGTGTCGCGGTCGCCGCCCACGTGCCGCCCCAACGGTCCGCGATGCGTCCCGGGGCTCTCGCTCGTGACGGGCTCGCCCGAGCTGACCGCCGCCGAGAGCACCGACGGCAGGAGCCCGACGGGCACCCGCACCTGACGAATGTCCTCCGCGCGCAGCCGTCGCGTGATCTCGCCCACGTCGCGGAAGACGATACGCCGCCGTCCGATCAGCACCTCGCCATCCTCGTCGAACGTGTACAGCGATGCCACGTCCGCCCCGATGCGCTCCGCCACGCCTCCGAGGAAGAGATCCACCACGTCCTCGGGATCCAGCGAGGTGGAGAGCCGCTGCGCGGCGCGCTGCGCGGCCCCGAGTTGCGAGGCCAGATTGCGCGCTTCTTCCGCGCGCCCGCGTGCGACCCCTTCCGCTTCCTGCAGCTCGGCGGCCTGTCGGGCCAGCCGGCGGGCCAGCTCGCGCGCCTCGTTCTCCGCCGCCTCGCGGCGCGCGATCTCCTGGAGCTGCTTGTCCATGGAGATCCGCTGCAGGGCCATCCGCCGGCGCAGGCCAAACAGGACGAAGCTCAACACGAGCCCCAGCGACAGCCCCGTCACCCAGAGCGCGAGCCGCGTAACGCGGTAGACGCCGAGCTCCATGGGTGGGTAGGCCACCCGCACCGTCCAGTCGTTATCGAGCACGCGAACGGGCTGCTCCACGAACGGCCAGTTGGCGGGGAGCGACACGTTGGTGATCATCCCGCCGGGGCCGTACAGCGCATAGAGGCCCGACGAAAGACTGTCCTCCGCAATCCCGGTCAGAGCCACGCGTACGATGCCGCCCGGATCGAGCTCCCCCGCGATGACCGCGGCCGCGCGCGACGAGTCCGTTCTTTCGAACACGGGGACGAATACGAACACGCGGCGCCCGGCGCGCGTCTCGACAATGGCGGAGGCGGAGGGTCCACGCTGCCGGAGGGCACGATGATACGCCGAGGCGAGGGAACTGTCGGCTGGATTCCGCAGACCGCGCTCGGTGAGGGTCGCTCCGCTGCTCCGGTCGAGCACGCTGTCGGCGTAGATCACGGAGATGCCGGCGAGTCCCACCAGGTCCTTGGTGACGCTGTCGGCGACGGCCAGGAGCGTGTGTCGCGACAGCGAGTCCCGAACCGGAGTGAACTGCAGCTGGGCGACACGGAGGGCGCCGATGCGATTGCTGACGGTGTTCCCGATCCGGTCGGCCAGCGTGGCCGCGCGACGGTCGGCGGCAGCCTGGTTCTGCCGTTGCGACGACGCGAATTCGCGTCGCACGAAGTGGTCGGCCATCAACACGAGCAGCACGAAGCCGAGCATGACCGTCACGATGAGCCAGCGGTCGTGCCCCCAGAGCCATCCTTCGCGGGACTCGCGCCTGTCCTGTTCGGCCATCGTTCAGGTCCTCGAGTGCGACTTGACCTGGCGCATCGCGGAGGAAGGTGAAGCGCCCCCTTCCCGGCGCAGCCGCCCTTCCGGTCGACCGTGCCTGGCCAACGGAGCTTCTACCTTCTTACGCTCGCCGGCATCGGCATGCCGCCGTCCGGCGCGGTGAACGCTCTGGCTATCCTACCGTGACGGAGCAGCCGGTGCAATGACGACGCGGGATGGCAACGGGTAAGTGCCTCGCGTGTGAGATGCGGTCACCGACGATCATATCGCAATGGCCCGCGGGGATGATGCTGAAGGGCGAGTCGTACGGTGGTGCCGGGCGGCCTCGGTGTGCTGCATCCTTCGCGCCAGCGCGACACGCCCACTGGACGGGAACGCTGGACGGGAGTGCCGGACGGGAGTGCCGGACGGGAGTGCCGGACGGGTGCGCCGGACGGGTGTGCCGTGGCACGCGCGCCCGGCCGTGCTGCCAACAGTGCGCGTGGCGTATATCCCGCTGCTACCTCCGCACGGACTCGTACACGCGCTCCACCAGCTCCAGATCAGCGCGTGCGTGCGCCAGCGTGAACGCCGGTTCGCGCCCCGTCCGGAGCGCGTCGAAGAAATCGCGAAACATCGCCCGGTATCCAGCGATGTCGCGCATCCCGGGGACGATCAGCCGCTTGCGGCGGCCGTAGAGCCAGATGAACAGCCCGTTCGACTCGAACGTGATCGATCCGCCACTCCCGAAAATCCTCGACAGCCGCAATCCGCGCCACGGTGTTGGGATGTCCCATCCGTAATAGAGAGTGCCCACCGCGCCTTGGCGGAACTGTGCGACCACGAGAATGCTCCGCTCCTGCTCCGTCCGCGGCGCCGGCAATGCTGCCGAGGGCGTCGACGAGGCGCCCGATAGCGCGGCAGGCGCCCGGGGGTCCCGCGGGATGAATCCGCGGACGGAGCCGATCTGCAGGCCGAGATTCGCGAGAAAGTCGATCCAGTGGATGCCGCCTTCGTACAGGGCGCCGCCGCCGCTCAATGCGGCGTCGTCGCGCCAGTCGTTGGTGTGCTGCGTCTTGAGCGCGTTCAGCTGCACGAACCGCGGCTCGCCGATCTCGCCAGCCGCCAGCAGCTGCCGAAGCCGATGCAGCAGCGGTTTGTAGAAGTAGTTCTCGGCCACGAAGACGCGGCGCGACGCCGTGCGCGCTCTCTGTGCCAGCACGTCGAAGTCGCGCGAGGCGAGGAGTGGGGGTTTTTCCAGAATGACGTGCTTCCCCGCGCAGAGGGCGGCGAGGGCGAGCTCCAGGTGGCTCGACGGCGGCGTGGCGACGAGCGCCACGTTCACCCGGTCGTCGGCCAGTGCAGCTTCGTACGATCCAAACGACCCGCGGCCGCCGTACGTGCGCGCGTACGAGGCGGCCCGGTCGGCGCTCCGGCTCGCGTAGAATCGGGCAACGCCAGGCACGTTGCGCAGCGTGCGGCTGTGCATCCGCGTCGCGTGGCCGCAGCCCAGAAAAACGAGCCGGAGGTCGTTCGGGCGGGATTCGGTGGCGCCGCTCATCCCTCCTCCAGCAACTGCGTGGCCGCGCGCAACGCGAGCGCGGAGATTGTAAGACTGGGGTTCACCGCGCCCGCGGTGGCCAGACTGCTGGCGTCGGTCACGTACAGATTCTCGACACCGCGAAACCGACCCGCTGCATCCAGGGGCGACGACGTGGGATCATCTCCCATGCGCACCGTGCCGGCGGCGTGTGAGAACGTGCGGATGGGGTGCGTGATGGTGAACAAGGCCCCGGCCTTCCGCAGAATCCGCCGCGCTTGGCGCACCAGCGCGCGTCGCGCCGCGAGGTCGCGCCGCGTGTACTGGTGTGTGATGACCAGCTCCGGCAGCCCAAAGCGATCGCGGCGGCTCCGATCGATGGCTACGTGGTTCTCCACGCGCGGCTGGTCTTCGGCGATGGAAAGCAATCCCGTTGCGCGCGCAATCCCATGCGCCAGCACCGAGGCGATGATCCGCGGCACGCGCTTCTCCACCAGCCGGACCGGCGGTGGGTGCACCTGCTGCAGTGTGCCCAGCATGCCCTGGGGTGCTCGTACGGTTTGGTGCCCAAAATAGAAGTCGTGGATGCCGATCTGTTTGTGGAAGCGTCCGCCCTCCGGCGGTCGCCGGCCGAAGACGCCGTACGTGAGCGCATTGCAGTGTCGCACGAGATAGCGCCCCACCGCGTGCCCGGCCGGGTTCACGCGCTCGAGCTCCGAGGCGAGGAGGAGGTGCGGCGTGGCCAGCGCGCCGGCGGCGAGTACCACGCGACGCGCGCGGACGCGGAAGTCCGCCCCGGCCGCCTTGTCGAACCCGCGCACCGCCGTCACGCGCCCGCCCCCGGTTTCCAGCGCGGTCACCACAGCGTTGGGACACAACGTGAGACCGGCGTCGACGAGCGACGGCAGCACCGTGGTGGCGAGGTCGTTCTTGGCGCTCACCGCGCACGCAAAACAGTCGCAGGTGAGACAACGCACGCACGCGTTGCGTGCGCCCGTCTCGGCATAGTTGATGGCGAGCGGCAACGAAAACGGACGGAGGCCGAGCGCGCGCGCGGCCGCGGCGATGCGTTCCGACGTGGGCGACCACGCGTCCGCCGGCTGCGGGTACGGACCGCTGCGGCTCGGCTCGGTGGGATCCGCTCCCGCGTTCCCCGCCACAGACAGCAATCGCTCGGCGGCGGCATAATAGGGCTCGAGCTCCGCGTAGGAGAGCGGCCAGCGCGCTCCCGAATCAAGCACGATCTCGCGATGCGCGTCGAAGTCGGCCTCGCGCAGCCGGAGCGCCACGCCACCGTAGAACACCGACGGACCGCCCACGCAGGTGTACGACCCGATCGTTTGGCCCGGTCGCTCCCCGCCGGCCGCCACCCGATACGCCGATTCGGTGGAGTAGTGCGGCGTCTCCTCCATCACGCCCTCCGGCTCCCAGTTGGCTGGACCGCGCGGCACCCAGTCGCCGCGCTCGAGCATGAGCACGCGCATCCCGGCGTGCACGAGCACGTGCGCCGCCATGGAGCCGCCGAAGCCGCTGCCGATGACGACCGCGTCGTACGGACGGTCGTCCGCGGCCACGTCGCTCGCGCGGGGGTCGGTGAGCTGCATGGCCGATAAGATAACCTCGCGGGGCACGGCGTCTGGCCGTGCCCCGCGCATGGTGTGCCGAAGCTCAGAATCGGCGCTCGGTCATCTCCGCACTCAGGACCCCGACCCACCCCGTCAGGCTCGCCTGCCCCGCACCGCGGCCGGAGGACACGCGCGCACTATCCGAGCATCACGACCCGCTCTTCGTGGTGATGCGGATGATGCCATTGGCCGCACGCGGATCGGAGCTCACGGCGCTGGCGGCCGGACCCTTGATCACTTCGATGCTCTGGATGTTCTCCGGGCTGAGGCGGCTCAACGGGCCGGCCGAGCCCGACGCATCCTCCTGCAAGACACCGTCAATGTAGATAAGCGGGCGCTCCTTCAGCCTGATCGCGCTGGGCTGGGTTCCGTCCAGCCGCGCGCCGGTGCTCAGCCTGACACCTCCCTGCAGCTTGACGGTCACCGTATCGCCGGAGTGATAATCGCGCAGCCGCGTGGACAGCGTACTGAGGCCATTGGTCCGATCTTCTGCGCCGAAGGTCGCCGTGCCTTCTACGCGGTACGCTCCATTGACCCCACCGCTCACCCGTGTGCCCGCGGCGCCCGCCGATGCCGACCGGCGCAGCATCACGCGCGATTTCTCGCTGGCCGCCGCCCCATCGTCTCGGAGCGTGCCCGCGGCCGCCACGGTGATGATGTCGACACGCATCTCCGGCGCGTAGTCAGCACTAGCGTTCCCCTGCAAGTGCACTCTCGCGATCTCGCCCGGTGCGAGCGCATGCGCTTCATCGTAGCTGGCCGGGACGCCGTCAACGGTATACGTGGCATTGGAGTCGGCCATGAACGACGCGTGGGTCCGCACCATGGCGCGCTCGGCGCCAGCGACGTCCATCTGGTTCACTTCGGTGGCCGTGGGGAGATCGGCGTCACAGGCGACGAGTAACGCGGCGAGCGCACACGCGGCGAAGGCGGCGCCGCGGACGGCGGCAAAGCGCGGACGATGATGAGCCATGGCGAGCAACCTCCGTTCAAGGTGAGACGACGAATCAGTGAGCGCCGGCGACGCGATGCGCAGCCCGGCGCAGCGGCTCGCCAGCTCCACGAGCACGGTCCCATAGCGCCGTGCGGCGACTCCGCCCTGCAGCACGCGCGCGTCGCAGTCCAGCTCCACGGCCAGGCGCAGCCGGGCGCACATCCACCACACGACGGGATGCCACGGGAAGAGCGCCGCGGCCACGCAGCCGGCGGCCAGCAGCAGCGGGTCGCGCGCACGCACGTGCTCCGTCTCGTGCGCCAGCGCCAGCCGCTGCTCCTCCTCCGTCCGCTGGAGGAGCCACTCCGGCAGCACGATCTCCGGATGCACCAGTCCCATCACGGCGGGCCCCGCCCGCGGCGCGAGACGCACGCGCATGCCCTGCACTCTGGCTGTGGGCCAGCGGCAACGCGTACGACGGTAGGTGCCGTACACCACGATGAACAGGAGCAGTACCGCACCGCTGGAAACCGCCCATGCGGCGGCCAGCCAGCGCTCCGCCGCCGCCGGAGCGTTGCGGCGGGCAAACGCGAGCACGCGTTGCAGAGGCGCCACGAGCCAATGACGTGCGGGGCCGAGCGCGGCAGCGATGGAGCTCCGCACGTGCCGCAACGTGGCAATCGTCCACCCCGCAGGACGGGCCGACGGAATAGCGCCGTCCGTGCCGGACACCGCTCTCGCGTCCAAGCCACCTCCGGTGGCGTTCTCCCGGCCGGCCGCGCCGCGGGCCACCCCCGCGAGTACAACGGTGAACAGCAGCGCGCCCGCCCACACCCAGCGCGTGGGCTTGTGGGACAGCCGGCAGAGTCGATCCAGCCACCACGCGGCGGCGCCGAGCAGCGACCCCACGACGAACAGATACATCATCCACGACGACATCATCGACGGCGCCTCCGCCTCCGCTTCCCCGTGGACTTGCCGGTCGACTTCCTCGATCTGACCGTCTTCCGTCGCTCCCCCTCCTCCTCCCCCTCCAAGCGCTCCGCGATCAGCCGGCGCATGCGCTCCAACTCGTCGCGACCAACCGCGCGGTCGGAGACCATCTGCGCGAACATCCTTTCCGCGGAGCCGTGGAAGATGGCCTCGCGGATGCGCGCGAGCGCGCTTCCTCCCGCACGATCGGCTTGTACGGTGGGGAAATACCGATACGCGCGCCCCTCGGCCTCGTGCCGGATGTACCCCTTGTCTTCGAGCGTCTGCAGCGCGGAGAGCACGGTGGTGTACGCCAGGCTGTCACGTAGCTCGTCGCGCACGTCGGCCACGGTGGCCGATCCGAGGCGCCAGAGCACGCTCATGACCTCGAGCTCGCGGGGTGGGAAATAGATCTCTGCCATGGTCCTGTATACTGGATTATCCGTAGGATAGGGTGCTTGTCGGCCGTTGTCAACTGCTTGTGCCGTAGGTCTGAAGGGACGTTTGCGTTTATCTGGACAACGATGAGCATCGATCGCGCCCACGACGCGCGTGGCCCGAGCAGACAACGGTGACGCTTGGCATGCTGAAGTGAAGCGAGGATCGCCGACTGCGTGGCGATGTTGCATGAGTGACACGAGACACGGTGTAGCGATACCGCCGATGCCCGTCCGCTGAATGGTAGGGCCGACTCGCCAGTTCAACGGCATTCAGGTTCCAAGCGGGTCGCGAAGCGAAGCATCGCTGAGCCACTCGGGAAGAACGTGGGTGGGGTGACGAGTGCCCCCACCCATTCCAGAATACCGCTACCCCGCGCTCTGTGACGCTTTGTTGCTGGATCGGAGCTGCAGTGGCAGCCAGATCGTGACTACGCGAACACGCCCATAGTCTCTCGTCTCGACGTACTCTCCAGCACGGAGGTCATAGAGTACGCGAGCCGCCCATGGGAATACGCGATGCTCGTTCGCCTGTGACTGGTGGGGGCGCATTCGGAATCGGCCATTCGGCACGGTGGCACTCGCGCCCACCTGCCACAGCATGATCGTGGTGCGGACACCCTCCGACAGATCCTGTGCGTTCGCGTCTGAGCGGAGTAGCAGGACCTCTTGCGGCATCGCGTCCCCGCGGTGCTGGACGACGAAGGGAGTGGACGCATCTGACAACTGGTCTGTCAACACAAGCATAACGGGCCGGCGGTTGTGGCTTTTCTCGACAGGCACGTCTTGCCCTCGCAGCTCTGCGGACGTGATGAACAGCGCGGAAAGCAGAATGGCGCTGATTCTGAGCATGAGCCCTCCTCTGGTTCTGGAACATGTGGTTGCAGTCCTGGCTCGGTTGGCCGACGAGTTGGCAATTGCTTTCCAGTCAGCCGTGCGCGTCAGCACGTGGTCGCATATCCGCATGACCATTCCACCCATGTGTCCGTCGCGTCGTCCCAATAGTCAATGCAGATGTACTCCACTACAGCCGTGGCTCCGCACACGCTTGACCCACCATTGCCCTTCCCGGTTGTCCAGTCCACGGTCTCGCCCCCAGTGTCGTCGCCAGGCTCGTACTGCGTGCCGCTGCCGCTGCTGCCCGTTGTGCGCGGGTCGAGAACCCCCCCACTGCCTGGATCGCAGCTCGTGGCCGAGTACGGGTCATACTGTGAACCGTAGGGATCGTCTCGGATGGATCTTCGAAATCAAACGGCCCCTCTTGCGTAACCTCGATCTCGGCTCCAGGAATTGGAGATATGATGGTTGGCGTGGCAGTTGCAAAATCATGCAGCGCGGGAGCCGGCCCAGCAGGCGTGGGCTCAGTCGGACCGCTGCGCTCCTTCTCCTCACAGGCCGTAAGTATCAGGGCCGTCATGACCATCGCTGGCAGAGCCCAGTACGGCCTCCTTCGCGTAGTGGTTCGCATGGATTCGCAGCACCTGGTGTGAGAGTACTGTCATCGTTCCCAAGCGGAAGTTCTCTTGTCCGGCCGTGAAGCTCGCGTGCATCGCGATGAAGCAGCGCTATTTAGCGAGGCTGAATTCGTCGCCGCCTTCGAGCGTATCACCACTCCGGAAAAAGCGCGTTCCCTAGCCCGTCCGCTTCTCGAGGACCCGTCTCCGGGTGATCAGGGCGGTGTATGGCACCTTTCCCCCGACATCTTGGACCTTCTCTCCTTGGTGTCCCCCAGCTGCGCCGAGCGCGTGCGCCAGATCCTTGGCCTGTCGCGTGAGGCGGCGCGCGAGCGTGTGCAACGGGCGGCTCAACGTTTTTCGGAGCAACATGAATGAGCGTGCGCCTAGACGAGGCGCTCTCAGTACTGCCACAACGTGGCCCCCTTCGGCAGTTTCGCCTGCCATGGAACCAGCCAGCAGCGCCTATCTCGAATGTGACCTTGCGAGGGCCGGTGCGTAGAACCTTCCCGACACCGTTCCGCGACCTCTGTCCCCGTAGGCCTACGAGGACGCGTTCATCCCGCACGTCCAGCGTCTTTACATCGGTCTGGCGAACTGAGGAGCCCGGCACATGGGCGCGGGCGGCGGACTGGGTGATGGCGCGCTACCACCCAACCCGGCATCCCTTGTCATATAGGCGAATCTGCGCACCATGGTGAATCCGCTCACCAAGGTGAAGAGTGCGACGCTGTCTGCAATTTCCACTCACCATGGCCGCGCCACTCCGGTCGATTGCCGTAGCAGCCACACTTTACGCGCAGTGGTCCAAGTACAACTCTCGAGCGCGGCCGCGGAGCGTGCGCAAGGGTCCACATTGGACAGGAAGTGGGCCCGTATCGGACAGTGCGCTTTACGGCCGATAGGTGACGCAGGCTCCACTATCAAAGGAGGCGCACCACGTCGTGCAGGTCGAGCGCTTTGCAGCGCTACCGGGCAGCCCATCCAGCGCTCATGACATATCGACTGCGCCAGCGCCACGCACGTGAGCTCAGTGCGCACCGGCGACAGAGCAGCGCGACATGCGGAAATCGCATTGCCCAATAAAGCGGTGCAGTGGTGCCTACCGATTCCCGAGCTATGCCATCACAGACGGAGTAACCCGTCGTGCGGCTGGATAAACGCGAGGAGCCACGCCGTGATCACGATGACCCAGATCCCGGCGTAAACGGGGATGAACTTCTGCCGGCGCTGCAGCATGTCCGGGTAGAGAATCGGCTTGCCCGCAAACTTGCCGCGCGGCTTGCTCGGGAAGAAGAACGTCTTGTACGTCTCGATCGTCGCCACCGTGTAGCCCAGCGCACCCAGCGTGACGAGCAGCAGACTGTGCGTGAACAGGGAGAGCAGCAGCGCGTAGGTGAGCGCGATGAACGGGCTGCGGAAGAACTTGAACGTCTCGAACCCCTCGATGGGCGCATCCTTCCACGCCCCGCCGAAGGCGCTGATCCACCCCCCCACGCTCCCCACCATCAGCACCAGCGCGGCGTTGGGCAGTCCGTGGCTGGCCTGCTGCAGCTTCCAGATCCCGAACACCACGAGCAGCACCGCGCCCGCGTAGGCGATGGCGATAACGGTGCGCAGGGGACGATTGTGGATGACGCGTCCGTTGATGTGGAACTGCATCGGGATGAAGTACTTGGACTGGTCTTCGTCACGCAGGAATACCTTGTAGAACTCCACCGTCGCACGCTCGAGCACGTAGATGAGGCCGAACAGCAGCACGACCCCCGACGCCCGTGTGGCGTCGATGCGCGTCGCGTAATGCACGATGATTGCGATGACGAGCGCCACCACCGGGCTGCGCGCGTACGTGCTCATGGTGAACCCTTCGTGGATGGAGTCCTTGTACATCCCCCACGTAGCGATGTGCGTACCGACGAGCAGGCCGATGATGGCAGTGAGAACGAGACTCATGACTCCGCGTGATGGAGGGTGGGTGGCGTACCATGCCGCCGGGAGGACGAACGGGAAAATAACCGCGGCGGCGCGCGGCCGCGCGCCGCGGCAGTGGTCCGGGCGATCATTCGCCCCGCAGCGCCGCCCATATGAGCGGGTAGGTGGCCATCGACTGCGCGCGGTACTGCGGCCGGAAGCCAAAGAGGATCACGTGACCGCGCCCCACGCGCGCGTCCAGCAGTGCCGCCTTGCCGGCCAACCGGGCGCCGCCCAACAGCCAGCCGGAGAGCAACGGATCGCCGTGCTCGGGGTACGACGCGATGACGCGCACCGACGCGGTGTCGGTGGGCTCGAACGTGGGGCTGTCTTCGTACCACACCATCGGATCGGCGGTCATCGCCTGCGCGATGGGCTGCGTGCGGTCGAGCACGATGCGGAGGATCGAACCCGGTGCGTAGAACTCGCGCGGACCCACGTCGTCCAACACGTTTCGCACCGGGAGCTTGAGCTCCTGGACCGCGTACACGCTGGCGTCGTTGAACGCCACGATGGTCCCTCCCTCCTCGGCGAACTGGCCGAGCGCCCGCGCACCTTCGTCTCCCAGTCCACCGGCCAGTGAATCGGGATAGAGGTTGAGCGGGGCGCCCAACGCGATGGCGCGCGGCGATTCGTCGGGCAGGACGATGACGTCGAAGCGGCGGCGCAGCGCGCCGGCACGGATGTCCGCGTCGTGCACCGTGGTATAGGGGATCCGGTACTGGTCGAAGATCCACCGGGTCCACCCCTCGTCCATCGATGGCACGTAGCTGCGGTAGATGGCGATCCGACGATCCGTGTGGTCACTCAAGCCGGGCGCGGTCAGCCGCGGCGCACGCACCGGCGCGATCGCACCCGACAGCGGCGCGTCCACCGAATCGCGGACGGTCAGGACGTGCACTCCCATCAGCAGGGGCAGCGTATGCGCCGTCACGTCGTACGGCGGCTTGGGGGGACCGCCCGGGTACTGCCGCAGGTCGGGATAGTGCTGCCGCTCGAGGAGCGCCTTGGCGAACGATCCGTACGGCTGCGCCACGGGGACGACGTAGCTCCCCGCCGTGACGCGTTCTCCATCCACCGCGGCGCTCGCCGTGGTGCGGTGAATTTCCACGTCGCCCCGCTGCAGGATGCGGAGCAGCGTAGCGAGGGCGTCGGCGCTCGTCTGCTCGCTCGGGATGACGAACCCCCACGGCCAGTCACCGCGTCCGGGCGCGCCACGGCCGGCCACGGCGCGCTCACCCAGCCGCGCGAAGCTTTCCAGCCACTCGGTGCGATCCTTGGCCGCCTCCTGCAGCAACGCCCACGTGGCGCTGGTCTGATAGTCGACGATGTCGGCCAGCGTCCAGCGTCCGCCCGGCCACGGCGCCACGAAATTCCAGCTCGATACACGCGCGTCGTAGCCTCGCCCCGGACGCAGCGAGTCGAACGGGATGGTGATCGGCGTCGCCAGTCGCGCACTCGCCGTCTCGGTGAGAATGCGAATCCCACTATGGTAGTGCTGGTAGGCGCGGGCCGGCGTCCACGCGTCGTACGACGCGTTGATGGCAATCCCCGTCTTGCCCGAGGCGGTCAACCGCCATGCCATGGCCGTCCCCATCCGGTTCACCCCCGCCGTGATGATCGGATCGACGTTGGGCTCGATGGGATCCATGTACGGCGGAATGAACAGGCGCGACGCGTTGGAGCCCTGCTGGTGGATGTCGTTCACGATCTGCGGATGCCACACGTTGTGGAGCGAGTCGATGGTGAGCTGCGTCTCCACCTGGGTGAACGCGTACCAGTCGCGGTTGTTGTCGTGCCCCGTGTACGCGTGGTAGAGCACCGGCGGCGACGAGCCCTCCCATGGCGTCCCCAGGGTGAAGCGATACCAATCGCCCACGATGTCCACGCCGTCCGGATTGAGCGACGGCACCAGGATGGTGATCGCGTTCGCCCGGATCGCGCGCGTCTCGGCGTCCTCTCCCGTGGCCAGGCGATGCGCGAGCACGAGCGGTGTCTCGATGCCGCCCACCTCGGTGGAGTGAATGCTGGACGTGACGAGCACGATGACGCGTCCCTGCGCGATGAGGGACGCGCGCTCGCCCGGCCGCTGCGCGCGCGGGTCGGCCAGCTTGCGCTGGATCTCGCGGTACCGGTCCAGATGCGCGAGGACCGCCGAATCGGCGATGAACGCCGCGATGAACGGGCGCCCCAGGGTGCTGCGTCCCAACGTGTGCACCTGCACGCGCGGACTGGCCTTGTCGAGGGCGGCGAAGTAGTCGGTGACCTGCTTCCACGTGGGGAGCTGGCGGTCCGCGCCCGGCTCGAAGCCCAGCACCTCCTGCGGCTGCGGCACGTGCCGGGGGGCACGCGCGGCCGGCCGAGAAGGTCGGTGGGTGCGTTGCGCCGACACGGGAGCGGAAGGAACGACGAGCAGGACGAGGAGGGCGAACGAGAAACGGGAGTGGGCAGTCATCAGAGGTGAGGCGTGAGTTTTCAGGTGGTGCGGTGGGATCTGCGCCCGCGGGCGGGGATCAGGATTCTGCAGGCGAGAATCAGTAGCGTGGTTACTGTCATCAGATGACTGTCATCAGCCCAGTGATGAGCCGGCGGCGGGGCAGGGCCGGTCGAAGCTCCTCGAGGTCGCCATCCGCTCTCGGCGGGGGCAGGACCCAGACGGCTGATGACGGATGACTCGGCTCTGTCCCCTCGCTACTGATTCTCGCTTTCCAGCGAGTGAGGGCTGAGGCGTCAGCGAGCACTGATGCTGATCGCTGTTCCCGAGCGAGCCCTCAGTCATGAGTGCAGCCCGATCCCCTCCCTCCCCTACACCACCATCCACGTCCTCCCCGACGTCAGGAGATCGCCGACATCGGTCGACGGATCGAGCGACCGCTGCAACTCCGCTTCCACCTCGGCGTCGTAGGCCTGCGCGGGCGCGTCGAACAGCACGCCGAGCGCCACGGGGTACTCCGGTGGCTCCATGGCGGCGAGCAACGACGCGAGCACGCGGTGCGTCTGGTCGTGCACCAGGATGTCCTCTTCGCGCACGCCGTCCTCGCCGATCGTCACCGCCTCCAGCCGCATCGCGCGCGCGTCGAAGCGCAGTCCGCGCGCGCCATCCTTCCCGAACCGCAGCGGAGCGCCGTGCTCCACGTGGATCTGGGCGTCCGGCGCAACCTCGCGCGCGGTGATCTCATCGAAGACCCCGTCGTTGAACACCACGCAGTTCTGCAACACCTCCACGAACGCCGCTCCGTGGTGCGCGTGCGCGCGGGCGAGCGCGTGCACCAGGTGGGCCTGCTGGATGTCGACCGCGCGGGCGAAGAACCGCGCGCCCGCGCCCAGGACGAACGGGCCCGGGTGCAGCGGCGCGTCCAGGGAGCCGCCGGGAGTGGACGGCGAGCGCGTGCCGCGCCGCGACGTGGGCGAATATTGCCCCTTCGTGAGTCCGTAGATCTCGTTGTTGAACAGGATGAGCTGCAGGTCCACGTTGCGCCGGATGGCGTGCAGCGTGTGATTCCCGCCGATGCTCAGCATGTCCCCATCGCCGCCGATCACCCACACGTCCAGCGCCGGGTTGGCCAGCTTCACGCCCGTCGCGATGGCGGGCGCGCGCCCGTGGATGGTGTGGAATCCGTACGTCGACATGTAATACGGAAAGCGCGCGGCGCAGCCAATGCCGGAGATGAACACGGTGTCCTCGCGTCGCACGCCCAGCTCGGCGAGCGTCTTCTGCACCGCTTTCAGTATGGCGTAGTCGCCGCAGCCCGGGCACCACCGCACTTCCTGGTCGCTGGCGAAATCCTTTGGCGAGAGCGGCGCCGCCGGCTCACGCACCATCGTAGCAGTCATGCACGTCCTCCTCGTGTGACGCCCATCGCGTCCACCCGCTGCGCGCTCATGAGACGCGCGCGCGGATGGCGTCCACGATCTCCGTCACCTTGAACGGCACGCCGGCGATCTTGTCCAATCCGTCGGCGTCGATCAGAAACGCTGCGCGCAGCATCGCCACCAGCTGCCCGTTGTTCATCTCCGGAACCAGCACGCGGCCGAACCCGCCGAGCAGCGCGCCGAGATTGCGCGGGAAGGGGTGCAGATGGCGAATGTGGATGTGCGAGACATCCATCCCCTCCGCGCGCGCTCTCTCCACCGCTTTGCGGATCGGGCCGTACGTGGAACCCCATCCCACCACCGCCAGCGCGCCGCGCGCGTCGCCCACCTCCACCCCCTGCTCGGGGATGTCGTTGGCGATGCCGTCGATCTTGGCCGCGCGCACCTTGGTCATGCGGTGATGATTGTCGGGATCGTAGGAGATGTGGCCCGTATCGTAGCTCCGCTCCAGGCCGCCAATGCGATGCTCGAGCCCCGGCGTGCCTGGCTTGGCCCACGCGCGGGCGAGCGTGTGTTCGTCGCGCACGTACGGATGAAAGCCCTCCGGATCGGTGCGATAGTGCACCGGAAACTCCGGCACCGCCTCCGGATCCGGAATCCGCCACGGCTCGGCCGCGTTGGCCAGGTAGCCGTCGGTGAGCAGGATGACCGGTGTCATGTAGCGCGTCGCGAGACGGACCGCTTCGATGGCCACCTCGAAGCAGTCGGACGGCGTGGCCAATGCGATCACCGGGAGCGGCGCGTCGGCGTTCCGCCCGTAGACCGATTGCCACAGGTCCGACTGTTCCGTCTTGGTGGGAAGCCCGGTGGACGGCCCTCCCCGTTGCGAGTTCACCACCACCAGCGGCAGTTCGGCGGCGAGCGCGAGCCCGATCGCCTCCGTCTTGAGCGCGATCCCCGGCCCGGAGCTGGACGTCACGCCCAGCGCACCAGCGTACGACGCCCCGATCGCCGCGCACACGGCGGCGATCTCGTCCTCCGCCTGGAACGTCACCACGCCGTAGCGCCGCAGTCCGGCCAGCACGTGCAGCAACGGCGATGCGGGCGTGATGGGGTACGAGCCGAGCATGATGCGCTCGATCTTCGCCGCGCGCGCGCCGGCCACGAGTCCCCACGCCAGCGCTTCCGTGCCCGTGATCGTCCGGTAGAGCCCCGGCGCCAACGCGGCGCGCTCCACGGCGTAGCCGGTCATCTCGCCGGACAGCTCCGCCGTCTCGCCGAACGCGTGCCCCGCGTTGAGCGCGGCCACGTTGGCCTGCGCCACCACGGGAGACTTGGCGAACTTCTTGGTGAGCCACGCTACCGTGGCGTCTCGCTCGCGCCCGTACATCCAGAGCATGAGCCCCAGCGCCCACATGTTCCGGCAGCGCAGCGCTTCCTTTTGGCTCAACCCGAATTCCTGCACCGCGTCGAGCGTGAGCTTGGAGATGTCGAGCGGCATGGTGCGCACCGCGGCCACCGCCCCGTTGTCCAGCGGATTCGCGTCGTATCCGGCCTTGGCCAGGTTGCGATCGGTGAACGTCGCGCTGTCCACCACCACCAATCCGCCCGGCCGCACGTCGCGCAGGTGCACCTTGAGCGCCGCGGGGTTCATGGCGACCAGCACGTCCAGATCGTCACCGGCCGACAGAATGTGCTGCGAGCCAAAGTGAATCTGGAACGAGGAGACGCCGAACGTCGTGCCCACCGGCGCACGGATCTCGGCCGGAAAGTTGGGAAACGTGGCGAGATCGTTTCCGGCCAGGGCGGTCTGGAGCGTGAACTGGGAGCCGGTGAGCTGCATTCCGTCACCGGAATCGCCGGCGAAGCGGACGACCACGGACTCGCGGAGCTCGCGTGCGTGGGACGCGCGGTCGATGGGGGTGGTGGGCGTGGCTGGTGCGCTCATGGGAACCTCTCTGCGTGCGGCACCGGGCGGGGCGCGGAGCGCGTCCTCTCCGTCAAGATGGGTTGGTGCGGCGACACGCGCTAGCCGCCACGGATTAGAGGTCGCGAATCTCGGCCGCCGCGTCCAGCACGTACCCGATGTCGCGCGACAGGGCGCGCGCCTCCATAGTGGCGCTCGTAACGTCGCTCAGCGCGGCCTGCACGCCCGCCGAGCGAAGCTTGAGGAGATCGAGACGGAGGTTCTGGAGCGCGATCCCGGCACTCTCGAGCTGGGCCGCCACGCGCGCGCGCCGGGCGCGGAGGTCTTCGATGGTGGCGCGCTGCCGCCGAAGGAGCGCGAGGCGGCGTTCGCGATCGGCGGCATCCTCCGGCTCCGCCTCCACGTGCGCAATGCGGCGTTCGAGCGCGCCCGTCGCCTCTGGCGAAAGATCGGCGTCGAGCTGATGGAGCATCTGCGCCAGCGCGGCCACACGCTGCGTGAGCGCGTTGGCGGTGGGGACGACGTCCGGAATGAGGCTGCGGTCAGCCTCGGCCAGACTATTCACGATCCCCATGATGGCGCGGCGGTCGGACGCCGCGCGGACAACGGGTTCGCCGTGCGCACCGCGCAGCACTTCGGCCGGCGCCAGCTCACGCGCGGCCGCGTGGGCGGCTTCCTCTTCGGTCGGCGGCAGACCGCGTTCGCTGGCCAGCCGCCGAGCGCCCTGCCGTTCACGCCGCGGCACCGCGCTGCCGCCCGCCGCCTTCCCCACCGCGCGGGCGCCTTCGTCGCTCACGTCCGAGTGGAAGATGCGTCCCCACCGCACGCCGTCCGACCAGAGCGAGTTCCACTGCCGGCTGAGCCGGCCTCCCATGGCAGCGGCGGGAAAGACGAACCACGGGAAAAACGGGGACGTGAAAAAGTTGACGAACGCCAGCCCGAGCACGGCGAAGCCTGATCCCAGGAGATTGCCGCGGAAGATGCGAATGCGTGCGTCGAGCGGCAGGGCGCCGAACGCGTCTCGGCGCTCGCGCCGCGTCTCGCGCCCGTGGTAACCATACCGCGCGAAGGAACGCTCCAACCGGTGGTGCTCCCACGGTGCGCGCGGAGCGGGCGCCGCCAGCGGCGGTGATGGTGCTCCGGCCGCCGCGGCAGGAGCGCCGGGACGCATGCTCGGCGGAGCGGGAGCGGGGGCCCTCGCGTGAGGGCGGGATGGGGCGCCGGCCGTGAGCGCGGCGCGGAAGGCCGCGACATCGGCCCATCGGTCGTCCGGGCGCTTGGCGAGCGCACGGGTGATCGCGTGTTCCAGCGCGGCGGGCACGTCGGGGCGGCGCTCGCGCAGCGCGCGCACCGGCTCCGTGACGTGCTTCATCATCATCGCCGGCGTGTTGCTGGCCTCGAACGGGAGCACGCCGGCCAGCGCGCGGTACGCCACCACGCCCAACGCGTAGAGATCGCTCCGTCCGTCCAGCTCACGGTCGCCCAGCGCCTGCTCGGGAGACATGTAGGCCGGCGTGCCGACGGCGATCCCGGTGGCGGTAAGGCGCGAATCCGCTTCCGCCGCCCGCGCAATGCCGAAGTCCGTCACCATCGCCCGACCGCTCTCCCGGTCCAGCAGGATGTTCTCGGGCTTCACGTCGCGGTGCACCACGCCGTGCGCGTGCGCATATGCCAGCGCGTCGGCCACATCGCCCAGCATGCGCACGGCGTTGGGGATGCGCATCTGCTTCCCGCCGGCGAGATGCGCACCGAGCGTCTCGCCATCGACACACGCCATCACGAAGTAGACCAGGCCCTCGCGCTCGTCCACCGAGTAAATGGGGACGATGTTGGGATGGCTGAGTTGGGCGGCCGTCTCCGCCTCCCGCAGGAAGCGCGAGCGGACCTCCGGCCGGAACGCGAACTCGGGCGGGAGAACTTTGATGGCAACGTGCCAATGCAGCCGGAGATCGAGGGCGCGGTAGACCACGGACATCCCGCCGCGACCGAGCTCCTCCTGGATGTCGAACATCTCTCCGACCGCGACGATCACGCGGTCGCGCAGCGGGTCCGTCACGCGCCGTCCGGCTCGCCGGGTCCGCTCGTGCGCGTCTCTCGTTTGGAGCGGCGCTCGGCGCTCCCCACCACCGCGTCGACCTCGTCCGCCAGTTCCCGCGCCCGGTCGGTGAGCGCGGTGATCTGCCCACTCGCGCCAGCCACGGTGCCGGCGCGCAGGCGGAGGATGTCGTACCGCATGCTCTGGAGCGCGACCGAGCAGCTCTCGAGGCGCCCCGCGGTGGCTTCGCGCCGGCGCGCGGCATCGGCCACGCCGCGGCGCGAGCGGCGGAGCTCCGCCAGCCGTCGCACGCGCTGCTCGCTGCGCGCCCCTTCGAGCGGGTTCGCCTCCGACTCGAGCTGCGCGATCTCCCGCTCCAGCGCCTCCACCGTGGCGGGGGCCGCCACGCGATCCAGGTCGGCCAGCGACCGCGTGAGATCGCGTACCCGCTGCACGAGTGCATCCGCGGCCGGGATCACGTCGGCCACCACCGCGCGGTCGGCGCGCGGGAGCGCCTCCACCTGACGGACGATCTCCCGGCGGTCCTCCTCCGCGCGCAGGATCACGTCGCCACGCGTGCCGGTGTGCGGCGCCGGAGGACGTGGCGGGGCGATGGCCCGCACGTCGGAGCGCGGCGTACGAGTCGAGGCGCGCCTGGCGAGCCGGCGCTCCTTCCGCTGCTGCCGTTGCCGCTCGCGCTCTTCGCGGTCGAAGATGCCGCGGACTTCATCGGCCGTTTCTGTGGCGACGTCGATCAACCGCCGATCGCGCGTCTGCCGAAAGACGTCGCGCCAGTCGTACCCCGCGGACCAGAGTCTCCCATAGCGGTACGCCATGAAGATGGTCCAGATGACCGTCAACCATGCCGCGTCCAGCACGCCGAAGATGGCGAACACCAGGATCACCGAATTGACGGCGGCATACAGCGCAAAGCGCTTCCGGAAATGCTCCACCGGCGCAGCCGTCCATCTGAGCGCCTCCTCCGGCGTGGGCTCGCGCGGATGGTCGTACGTCACGCCCCACGGCGGCGTGGACGGGTCGTAGGCAGGACTGTCGCCCGCACTCGCCTCCTGCGGCGTCCGGCCGAGGGCGGAGGCCCCCGCCGTGGGCGCGTTCCCCGCCGTCGCCACCGGGTAGGTGGGCGTCGTCTCCCCCTTGAGGGCGGCCACGAGCGCTCCGGCATCCGCGAACCGACGCTCCGGCTCCTTTTCCAGGAGCGTCATCACGATGGCGCCCAGGTCCGGCGGGATGTCCGATCGGCGGCGCTCGATGGGCATCGGCAGCTCGGAGATGTGCTTGAGGAGCATGGTCGGCGTACTCGCCGCGTTGAACGGCAGTTGTCCCGCGAGCATCTGGTAGGCCACCACGCCGAGTGCGTAGAGATCACTCCGGCCATCGATCTCGCGGTCCCCCGCCGCCTGCTCCGGCGACATGTACGCCGGCGTCCCGATCGCCACGCCCGTGGCGGTGAGGCGCGAATCTCCGCCTTCCAGTACCGCGCGGGCGATCCCGAAGTCGGTCACCATGGGTCGCCCGCTTTCCCGGTCCAGCAGAATGTTGTCCGGCTTGATGTCGCGGTGAACGACGCCGCGCGCGTTGGCGTATTCCAGCGCCTCCCCGACCCCGATCAGGATGTGGCGCGCTTCGTCCGTGTCGAGCTGCTTCCGCTCGTGCATCTTGCGGGCGAGCGTTTCGCCATCGACACACGCCATCACGAAAAAGACCAGGCCATCGCGCTCGTCCACCGAGTAGATGGGAACGATGTTGGGATGGTTGAGCTGTGCGGCCGTCTCCGCTTCGCGCAGAAAGCGCGAGCGAATGTCGCTCCGGAAGGAGAGCTCCGGCGGAAGGACCTTGATGGCGACGATGCGCTTGAGACGCCGGTCCTTGGCGCGATAGACCACCCCCATACCGCCACGACCGAGCTCGCGATCGAGCTCGTAGCTGTCGGAGAGGGCACGATCCACGAGGGCGCGCATCTCCGCGTCGGACGACATGGCAATGGGATCAGGCACGGCAAAGGCTTCCGCTGTGGGCCGAACCGGGTAGTGTAGCACCCGTTGAGCAAGTTGAAAAGCACATCTGTCTCGCTGGCAGGCTCCTTACGTCATACCGGCCGCCGGAAGTTGCAAAGGCTGCCCCCGTGGCGTAACTCCACGTGACGCTCCGGCGTATGGAACGCGGCACGCGCTCAGGGCGTAGAGACGGAAAGCGGCGAGGACCGGACGCGCGGGCGCGCGGGCGGTGTATGACCATGCGCCGGAGCGCACCAGAGCGCCCCAGCGCACGAGGGCGCTTCCCGCTGGCGGACCTGCCCTGGAATGGAGCGTGCGGAAGAAGGCACGCTCCAGCCCGTGCCACGCTCGCTGGCTGTCTCACGCACTTCACACGGATACGATACTCATGGCGCAACGTCAGACATTGCCTGTGCTGCCGCTCCGCGGCACCGCGATCTTTCCGGGCATCACGGCCCCGATCGCGGCGGGGCGGCCCAGCACGTTGCGCGCGATCGAAGCGGCGCTGAAGGGAGACCGCACGGTCTTCGCCGTCGCTCAGCGTGACAACGCCGACGAGGCCACGGCCGAAAACCTGTATTCCATGGGCGTCATCGCGCGCATCGGGCAGGTGCAGCGTGGCCTGGGCGGGGTGCAGCTCCTCCTGCAGGGGGAGCAGCGCGCGACCGCATTGCAGTACACCGCCGCCGACAACTTTCTGAGCGCGGTGGTGGTGCCGGTGGCGGAGATGATGCCCACCAGCGAGAACGACCCCGCGTTCGAGGCGCTGCACAAGGAAACGCGCGAGCGCGCCGCGGAGCTGGGGGAAAAGCGCGGACTGCCCGAGGAAGTCGTACACCAGGTGCTCGACTCGGTGGAGGAGCCAGGGCGCTTTGCCGATCTGGTGGCCGGCTATATCGACCTCTCCGCCCCGGAGAAGCAGGGGCTGCTGGAGACGCTGAACGTGGAGGAGCGGATGCGGCGCGTGCTGGTGCACGTGCAGCGGCAGATCGGGCTGCTCGAGGCGCAGGAGGACATCAAGTCGCAAGTGCAGGAGGAGCTGGGTCAGCGCCAGCGCGAGATGTACCTGCGCGAGCAGATGAAGGCCATTCAGAAGGAGCTGGGAGACGACGACCAGTCGCGCGAGATGGAGCAGCTGCGCGAGAAACTCAACGCGCTCGACCTGCCCAAGGTGGCGCGCCAGGAGGTGGAGCGCGAGCTCGGCCGCCTGGAGCGCGCCGGACGCGAGTCCATGGAGGCGCAGGTGATCCGCACCTACCTGGAGTGGATCGCCGAGCTGCCGTGGAACACGCGCTCCGATGACAACCTCGATCTCAACCACGCCAAGGTGGTCCTCGATGAGGATCATTACGGGCTGCCGGACGTGAAGGATCGCGTGCTCGAGTTCCTCGCCGTGCGCGAGCTCAAGGCGCGCGAGATGGCCGAAGAAGTCACGAAGACGGGAGAGGTGCCCGCAGCCAAGCTGCGCGAGCGACGGGAAGATGCCGTGCCGTCGCTGTCCACGAACGATGACGACGAGGACCGGCAGATCACCGACGAAAAGGAGGCCAAGGCGCGTGCCATGGCCAAGGGCCCCATCCTGCTCTTCGTCGGTCCGCCGGGCGTGGGGAAAACATCGATCGCGAAGTCCGTCGGGCGCGCGCTGGGGCGCGAGTACGTCCGCGTCTCGCTGGGCGGTGCGCGCGACGAGGCCGACATTCGTGGACACCGCCGCACGTACGTCGGCGCCATGCCGGGTCGCATCATTCAGGGCATGAAGCAGGCGGGACAGAAGAACCCCGTGTTCCTGCTGGACGAGGTGGACAAGCTGGGCGTCTCGTTTCAGGGCGACCCGTCGAGTGCATTGCTGGAGGTGCTCGATCCGGCACAGAACGACACATTCACCGACCATTACCTCAACGTCCCGTTCGACCTGAGCGAGGTGCTGTTCATCGCCACGGCCAACTTCATCCAGAACATCCCGGGTCCGCTGCTCGACCGGATGGAGGTGGTGGAGTTTGCCGGCTACACCGAGCGCGAGAAAGCGGAGATCGCCAAGAAATACCTCATCCCGCGGCAACTGGACAACGCGGGGCTGGCGGACAAGGGCGTGACCTTCACCGACGACGCCCTCGCGGCGCTGGTGTCGAAGTACACGCGCGAGAGCGGCGTACGGCAGCTCGAGCGGCAGGTGGGCGCGGTAGCGCGCAAGATCGCGCGTCGCATCGCCGCCAGCGAACCGGTGAACGTCACCATCGGACCCGACGACGTACGCGACCTGCTGGGTCGTCCCAAGGTGCATCCGGAACACGCCGCGGAGGAGAACGAGATCGGCGTGGCGACGGGCATGTACTACACGCCCGCAGGCGGAGACATCATGTTCGTGGAGGCCGCCATCCGCCGGCTGCTCGGCGCTCGTTCCAACGAGCAGGATTCGCACGTGGAAGGGTTGGGCAACGTCTCGCTGATCCTCACCGGGCAACTGGGCGACGTCATGAAGGAGTCGGCGCGCGCCGCGCTCACGTACGCGGCCACGCACGCGTCGGCGCTCTCCATTCCGGAGGACCGGCTGGGGAACATCGAGGTGCACATCCACGTCCCGGCCGGTGCCATCCCCAAGGACGGCCCGTCGGCGGGCGTAACCATGGGCACCGCACTCGTGTCGGCAATGTCCGGCCGGCCCGTGCGGCGGGACGTGGCGATGACGGGCGAGATCACGCTGCGCGGGCGCGTGCTCCCCATTGGCGGCGTGAAGGAGAAGGTGCTCGGCGCCCATCGCGCCGGCATCACCACCATCATTCTCCCCAAGGAGAACGAGGCCGATCTGGAAGACATCCCGGAAGACGTGCGAGAGCGGTTGACCTTCCACTGCGTGAGCACGCTGGACAATGTGCTCGCCGTGGCGCTGCTGCCGGCGGTTCGCGCATCGCGCCCGGCATCGCCCAGCATCATGGAAGAGGAGGAAGCGGCGGTTGGCGCCGGTGCGGGCGGGGGCAGCGGGGGGTAAGCGCGGAGAGCACATCACCTTCACAGGAGCGTACATGAGCACGAGACGGGTGGCGCTCTCACTCACCGGCGTGGCCGCGATCGGCCTGGCGGCGGGGTGCGGACGCAGCGACGACGCACGCCCGAACGACACCGCCGCCGCTGGCGCATCCGCGGCGGCTGACACCGCCTGGCTTCACCCACAGGCGCCGGGCGACGTCGTCATCACGACCACCAACGGCGAAGTGTCGCTGGCCCTCATCGGCGATTCCGTGCTGATGGGCCTCTCCGAGCGCACGCTGCGGAAGGTGGGAGAGAGCACCGACACCACCGCACTCAAGGCGCGTGACGGGTTTGGCGCATGGATGGAGAAGACGGTGAAAGGCGCCGTGCAGCGCGGGCTCTCCTATCGGATTGCCTATCCGCTGTCGGACGTGCAGAACGTCCGGTACGAGGATGGCGGTATCCGCTTCGACCTGCGCGACGAGAAGACGTTCTCCTTCGATAACGTGAAGGTGGACGACAAGCGTCCTGCGCTGGACGCGTTCTCACAGGAGGACGCGCAGCGGTTCGTCTCCGCGGTGCGAGCGCGGAAAGAGGGAGGGAGAGACAGCGCGCAGCAGATGCGCTGAGCATCTACTGCGCGATCGGGCCCCAGCGGAGCATCTGCCACGGGTCGAAGCGGAGCCACGACGGTTCCGTTCCGGCGATGAAGTACTCCGTGTAGCGATTCTCCGGCAGCGTGAGGTCGTCGGCCAGCCGTCCCGTTTCGCGATCGAGCTCGGCCGTCACCAGTCCGGCCGGCGGATCCCACGTGCCGCTCTGCCGGCCGCGATAGTACTGCCCCACGATCGCCCCCCAGATGGGGCCGGCCAGCGACCCGCCGCCGCCGTGCGGGGTGATCGTGACCGGGCGATCCAGACCCACCCACACACCGGCCACCAGTTCCGGGGTGAGGCCCACGAACCACGCGTTGGTGTTGTCGTTGGTCGTCCCTGTCTTCCCGGCAACCGGAACCCGCTCCGGGACGTACCGCCGCACGGCGGTCGCCGTTCCCCGCTCCACTACGTCGCGCATCATGTCGCGCACGATGAACGCCACACGCGGGTCGATCACGTAGTCCGGTGCCTGGCGCGGCGGCGCCAGCAGCACACGTCCGGCACGGTCTTCCACGCGGCGGATGAACCGCGGCTCCGCGCGCGCGCCAAGATTGGCGAACGTGGTGTAGGCCGTCACCAGATCGAGCGGGCGAACCGCCGAAGCGCCGATCGCGCTGGACGGCACGTCCGCGATCGGTGTGGTGATGCCCATCCGGTGGGCCAGCGCGGCGATGCTGTCGATCCCCAACTGCTCTCCCAGCTGCACGGCCACCGTGTTGCGCGAGTGGGCGAGTGCGTTGCGGAGCGTCATCTCCCCCAGAAACTGATCGTCCGAGTTGCTGGGTTCGTACAGACTGCCATCGGCAAGAGGGATGGTGAGCGCGGTGTCGGCCACGATCGCATTGGGCGGAATGCTGTCACGGATCGCGGCCGCGTAGACGATCGGCTTGATGGCCGAGCCGGGTTGGCGCACGCCGAACGCGGCGCGGTCGAACTGCGACTCGGCATAGTCGCGTCCCCCCACGTACGCCAACACGTCGCCGCTCCCGCCGTCCATCACGATCACCATGCCCTGCAGGTAGTCGGTGCGACCACGCGGGTGATGGTCGAACTTCACGTGCGGGTAGTCGGGCCGGTTCTCGATGGCGGTGAGTCCGTCTCGCAACGCGTCCACGGACGACCGCTGCAGCTCCGGATCGAGGGTGGTGTAGATCCGGTAGCCCCCATCGTCCACCGGAATGCCGGCACGCTCGGCCTGCTTGCGCACGAGGTCCACCAGGTACGGCGCCGGCGCTGACATGCCCATGTTGGGAGCGGTCACCACGGGCTCCCGCTTGGCGGCGGCCGCCTGGGCCGGCGTGATGTACTTCTGGTCCGCCATGAGATCGAGCACCAGGTTGCGCCGTTCGCGGTTGCGCTCCGGGTGCGCTACGGGATCGTAGATGGCCGGCCCTTTGGGGAGCGCCGCCAGGCTGGCCGCTTGGGCGAGCGTGAGCTTGGACGACGGCTTGCCAAAGTAGTGGCGCGCGGCCGACTCGACCCCAAACCAGCCGTGCCCAAACGAGATCTGGTTGAGGAACGCCTCCAGGATCTGCGCCTTGGTGTAGTGCTTCTCCATCTCGCGCGCCGCCTGTTGCTCGTGGAGCTTGCGCGCCAGGCTCCGGTCGCGCCGGTTGATGAGATCCGGGTGCATGTTGCCGACCACGAGCTGCGTGATGGTGCTCGCGCCGCGGGGATCGCCCATCACGGCATCCTTGAGCGCGGCGGCGATGCCCACCACGTCCACACCGTCGTGCTCGTAGAAGCGCTTGTCCTCCACCGCGATGAACGCCTGCGGCACGTACCGCGGGAGCGTTTTGATCGACACGCTCGTCCGCCATTCCTTGCCGATCTCGCCAATGAGCGAGCTGTCGCGGGCAAAGACGAGCGTGGACTGCGCGGGCTGGATGAGCTGCCACGCCTGGCCGGTGCCCTGCTCCACCTGCTGCGCGGCCAGCGGCGCGGCCAGCGGCGCGGCCGCGGGAACCGCCAGCGCCCCGCACAGCATGAGCGCCGCGAGGAACGGGCGGCTCGGAGATCGCGCCCGCCCAGGCGAACGGCTACCGGGAAGCGGTTGCCAACATGTGTGGTGTGATCGTACGGATTGCACGAGTTCTCGATCCCCTCGTTGTCTGAACAGCACGTGAGCCGTCGTACCCCGTGGCGCGTGGAAGGCGCATCCGGTGGCCGGAGCGCTGGCCGAAAGCTGCGCGCGCGCGGGCTCCCTCCACAACGACGCACATCACACCGCGCGGGCACATGCACTGGCCGCGACGGGCGGCGTCCGGCGTGGCGCGACCGAGAGCGGGCGCCCCTCGCCCCACGTCCCCCGTGCCCGTATTCTTTCTCTCATGCCACCATTCGTCCGTCTGGCCGTGGCGCAGATCAAGCCGCGGAAGGGAGACTACGCCGCCAATCTCGACCGCGTGGGCGCCCTTTTCCGCCAGCTCGACACCCTCGAACCGCGCCCGCAGCTGTTACAGCTCCCGGAGACGGCGCTCACCGGCTACTTCCTGGAAGGGGGTGTGCGTGAGAGCGCCGTCGGCGCACTCGCCCTGGCGCAAGATCTGGCGCGAGTGTACGCCGCCGCGGTCACCGCGCCGCACACGCTGGACGTGGTGGTGGGGTTCTACGAGGTGTGGCGGAACACGCTCTACAACTCCGCGCTGTACGTCACGCTCGGTGCGGGCGAGCCGGTCATCCGTCACGTGCACCGCAAGAACTTCCTGCCCACGTACGGCCTGTTCGACGAAGAGCGTTTCGTGGAGCGCGGGCACGACGTGCGCGCCTTCGACACCGAATGGGGTCGCGCCGCGCTGCTGGTGTGCGAGGACGCGTGGCACAGTCTCACCGGCACGATCGCGGCGCTGGATGGCGCGCAGGTGGTGTTCGTCTGTTCGGCCGCTCCCGCGCGCGGGATCACGGCCCGCGGCGAGGTGCCCCATCTGCCAGGCAGCGTGGGACGGTGGGAGCGCCTCGTCCGCGACATGGCCGAGGAGCACGGGGTGTACGTCGCGCTCGCCAACTTGGCCGGTACGGAAGGGGGGAAGGTGTTTCCCGGCGCCTCGATCGTGGCGGGACCGTGGGGCGAGCTGCGCGGCCGCGCCCCGCTGTGGGACGAAGGGGTGATCGCCCTTCCGCTCGATCTGGGAGACATCACGCGCGCGCGCTCCGACATGCCGCTCCTGGCCGATCTGTCGGTGGAGCTGCCGCATCTGCTCGACTCGCTGGACCACGCCCGCTCGGGCGCGCGGAGCGCGGTGGAGTACGACCGGCACGACGAGGTGGGCGCGCGCTCGGAGGGAAACCGTTCTTTGGAGGACGGACCAGCGCGCCGGGTGACCGCGCGCTCCATGGCGCCCGTGCTGCCGATCGCGGGCGATGGCTGCCTTCCGGACGGCGTCGAGGATCCTCTGGCTATCGACGCTGCGCTGGTGGAGCGATGGCTCACGGCCTTCTTGCGCGACGAGGTCCGGCAAAGAGGCTTCGAGACCGCCCTCGTGGCCCTTTCCGGCGGAGTGGATTCGGCCGTGGCGGCGTACCTGTGTGCGCGCGCGCTGGGTCCGGAACACGTGGTGGCGCTGCGGCTTCCGTACCGCACGTCCAGCCCCGACAGCCTCGCGCACGCGCAGCTCGTGATCGACACGCTGGGCATCCGGTCGGAGACCATCGACATCTCCCCGGCGGTGGATGCGTATCTCGCCACGCAACCGGACGCGTCTCCCACCCGGCGCGGAAACGTGATGGCGCGCCTGCGCATGATCGCCCTGTTCGACCTCTCCGCGCGCTTCTCGGCCATTCCGGTGGGTACCGGGAACAAGACGGAGCGGCTGTTCGGCTACTTCACCTGGCACGCCGACGACTCCCCGCCCATCAACCCGCTGGGCGACCTGTTCAAGACGCAGGTGTGGTCGCTCGCGCGTGCCCTGGGCGTGCCGGACGCGATCGTGGGCAAGCCGGCCAGCGCCGATCTGGTGGTGGGGCAGACGGACGAGGGGGACCTCGGGGTGAGCTATCTCACGGCCGACCGGATCCTCTTCGGCCTCCTGGCCGGCTACGGCGCGCCGGAGCTGGAGGCGCAGGGCTGCTCCGCGCAGGATGTGGCGCTCGTCCGCGCACGGCTGGAGAGCACGCATTGGAAGCGGCGTCTGCCCACGGTGGCGATGCTCACGGGCACCGCCATCGGCGAGAGCTACCTGCGTCCGGTGGATTACTAGCGCCCGTCAGCGGCGGTTGGCAGGTCCCAGCCGTGGGTGGTTTGACACGCGGTGCACAGTGACTTCCCACCGCCGTGCACCTGCCTCCGCGGATGCCGCGCCCGTGACTCCGCGCACGCCGTGCGCGTCACTCTCACGCTAGTTCCTATCACGTCGCCGGCGCCCGCTGGCGCGCACAGCATCGCTTACCGGTAACCTCGAGGACGGGTGGATGGCCGTGCCAACTGACGCGTCGGCTGCCGCTGACGGACTGGCCTTCGCGCCGCGCCGCGGATGGGCGACGGACGAGCTGGTGCGGCGAGCCGTGATTGTGTTCGCGGCTCCCACCATCGCGATCGGACTGATCGCGTTCAAGCAATACGTCCACCCGTTCCCATGGCTGGGCGCCGCGCTGCTCTTCGCCGTGGCCGCGGCCACGCGCGCGTTCGGGGTTCCGCTCCCCGGCAAGGGATACACGAGCTACGCCGCGGGCACTGGCATCGCGAGCGTGGTCGCGCTGGGATGGGGCGCGGGCGCGCTCGTGTGCGGGCTGGGCATTATGGTGGGCGATCTCGTCGCCCGGCGCCTGCCCTCGCGCAACGCGATCGGCAACGCGGCCCACTTCGCCACCGGATGCTGCGTGGCCGGCATGGCATATTCGCTGAGCGGCGGCCGACTGGCCGGTGGCGCGTTTTCGGTGAGCACGATCTGGAGCGTGGCGCTGCTCATCCTGTTGCTGCCGGTGGTGGTCAACCTCACCTTCTACGCCCAACTTCGCCTCTCCTCCGCCGTGGCCTGGGTGGACGCCATGCTCACCGCACGGTGGGAAGGCGCGATGACGGTGCTCGGTGCCCTGCTCGCGCTCGGTGCACTCTACATCATCTACGGACCGTGGACGATCTTCCAGCAGATGAGCGCCGGGGCGATCCTGGTGGCACTCGCGATGTTCACCCACTGGCTGGTGCGTCGCGGCGCCGCGGGGGAGAGTCTGCAGCTCGTCCATGGACTCTCGCGCGCGATCAGTGCGCGCACCGATCTCACGCGCGCGTTCGCCGACATCCGCCGGCTCAGCGGCGCGCTCGTTCCCTGGGAAGCGATGGGGATGGCGCGCTACGACCGGCTGAAGAACGAGTTCGTCATCGTCGAGGACACCGAGGGCACGGTCCGCCCGGGCACGCGGTTCCCCGCCGACACCGGCCTGACCGGCTACGCCATGCGGGCCGGCCGTGCCGTGACCAACCGCGAGCTCACGATGGGCGAGCGCCTGGCGTTCACCCGGCAGGGTTCCGAGATCATCGTCCCGCTCCACCACGGCGGCACGCTGGTGGGGTTGTGGAGCGTGCGTCACGCGGAGACCGACATGTACCGCGACCACGACGCGGCGTTGCTGGACTATGTGGCGCCGCAGCTCGCGCTCTCGCTCTCGCTCAACACGCTGGTCCAACCGGTGTTGACCACGTCGGAGCACATGGCGCAGCACGTCGAGTCGATCACCGCCACCACCGAGGAGCTGCACGCCTCATCCGAGGAGAGCGCGGAGAACGCGCGTCAGGTGGCCGGCACGGCGCGCGCCCTCGCCGAGCTGCTCTCCAAGGGAGCCGAGCAGGCGCTGGCGGCGCAGGAGATCGCCGCCAGTACGGTGCGCGAGGGGCAGTCGATGAGCGAGAGCGGACAGACCATGGTGCAGGATGCGCGAACGGTGCGCAGCGCCACCGAGCACGCCAACGCGCAGCTCACCACCGCCGCCGCCATCGTGCAGGAGAGCTCCGCCGAAGTGGCGCGCATGCAGGACATCTCCACCACGGTGCAGAAGTTCGGGCAGACGATCACCAACCTGGCCGATCAGACCGGGCTGCTCGCGCTCAATGCCGCCGTGGAGGCCGCGCGCGCCGGCACGCACGGCCGCGGCTTTGCCGTGGTCGCGCAGGAGATCCGCGCGTTGTCCGATCGCAGCGCGGCCGAGGCTGAGGGCATGGATCGCGCCGTCCGCGACATTCACGTGACGCTCGAGCGGTCGACGGTGCTCATGGAGCGCACGCGCACCGAAGTGCTCGGCGTAGCCGAGTCGTCGCGCGCATGGGTGGATGAGCTGGACCGCATCGTGGTGACGGCCGAGGACGTGGCGCAGGCGGGCCACCGCATCGTGGATGCGGCCCGCGTCAGCGCCGACCGCGCGTCACACCTGGCGTCGTCGCTCACCGCCGCGCAGCAGGACGCGATGCGCGCAGCGATGGAAACGGAAGGGGTGGCCGGCGCGAGCACCGATCAGGAGCGCGCCATCGAGTCGCTGAACGAGGCCGCCACGCAACTGAGCGACATGGCGCGCCAACTGGGCGACGCCGTGGCAGCGGTGCGGAAGAGCGAGTAGCGCCCTCCCGACGCCCCGGCGCCCCGGCGCCAGGACGACGTCCGACGCGGCCAACTAAACGAACTGCGCTCCGGCCACGAACGGCGGCGAGAGACTCGCCGCCGTTCGCTCATCGCTTCCCCATGGGATTCCGGGTGGCCGCGATGATGCGCGCGGCCATCGCGTCCAACTGCGTGCGCTCAGGCATGATCGAGCGCGGGTACGGCAGCGGAACGTCGAAGCCATCGCCGGGATGACGCGGAATGACGTGCACGTGAAAGTGATAGACGTCCTGCCCGGCCGCCGCCCCGCTCGAAACGATCATGTTCATCCCTTCGGCGTGCGTGGCGTTCCGGATCACCGGGCCGAGCTGCATGGCCACGTCGAACAGGTGTCGTCCCAGATCCGGCGGCAGGTCGGCGAACGTCTCGAAATGCTCGCGGGGGACGACGAGCGTATGCCCCGCGTTCACCGGCTGGATGTCCATGAACGCGATCGTGCTCGCGTCCTCGTAACAGATGGAGACCTCCGCCGCGCCGCGGAGGATGTCGCAGAAGATACAGTGTCCGGAGTGCGCCGCCATCGCCGTTCCTCCTCCCAGGTGACCGCGTCCCGTCCCGCGCTAGCCTGGCACCCGGGACCGTTCTTCTCGTGCCACGACCGCAAAGCAGGTTCCGCGCCCTCGCCTCCACGCGCGGCCGGGGCAGCGGACCGCTCCGGCACCAACGCAACCACGCCGCCATGCAACGACCGCGCGCGTGGACGCCCCCTCGCCTCGTCTCCGTCGTCCCTAGTATGTTAACGTAGTCGGCGAAGATTTCACCCCGGAGAGCCATGGCCACCCAGACCCGCGCGGAGCGCAAGAGCGCCACCGAACTCGATCGCGACCAGCTCGTCGACGCGTTCCGAACCATGTACCTGTCGCGCCGCCTGGACGACAAGGAGATCCAGCTCAAGCGACAGAACAAGATCTTCTTCCAGATCTCCGGCGCGGGGCACGAGGCGGTGCTCACGGCGGCCGGGATGGTGCTCCGCCCCAGCTACGACTGGTTCTTTCCCTATTACCGCGACCGGGCGCTCTGCCTCGAGCTGGGCGTCACACCGGCCGAGATGCTGGAGGAGGCGTTCGGCGCCGCGGCGGATCCCAGCTCCGGCGGGCGGCAAATGCCGAGCCACTGGGGGAGCGCAGCGCTCAACATCGTGTCCTCGTCGTCTCCCACCGGGACGCAGTTCCTGCAGGGCGTGGGCGCGGCCGAGGCCAGCCTGCGTGCGCAGCTTCTGGGGATCGCGCAGGGATTCCACAAGGACGAGGTGGCCTACATCTCGGCGGGCGACGGCACCACGAGCGAGGGCGAGTTCTGGGAGTCGCTCAACACGGCGTGCAACCTGTCGCTTCCGGCGGTCTACTTGATCGAGGACAACGGCTACGCCATCTCGGTGCCGGTGGAGGTGAATACGGCCGGCGGATCCATCTCCCAACTCGTGCGGTCGTTTCCGGGACTGCTGGTGCAGGAGGTGGACGGGTGCGACTTCGTGGCCAGCTACCAGGCCATGCGCAAGGCGGTGGAGCACGCCCGCAAGCGGAAGGGCCCCGCGCTCGTGCACGCGCACGTCATCCGTCCGTACTCGCATTCGCTCTCCGACGACGAGACGCTCTACCGGCCTCCGTCGGAGCGAGACAGCGACGCCAAGCGCGACCCGCTGGTGACGTTCCCGGCATGGCTCGTCTCGGAGGGGCACGCCACCGAGGACGAGCTGCAAAAGATCCGCGATACCATCGACGAGCAGATTCAGACGGCCACCGACGAGGCCGCCGAGGAACCGCAGCCGGGTCCGGAGACGGTGATGTTCGCCGTCTACTCGCCGGACGTCGACCCCACCAGCGAACAGTTCGACACGGAAGATGATCCCCAGTTCGCCGGGAACCCAACCACGATGGTCGATCTGCTCAGCGCGTGCATGAAGGACGAGATGCGGCGTGACGAGCGGATTCTCGTCTTTGGCGAGGACGTGGCCGACGTATCGCGCGAAAAGTACTTGGACGACGTGAAGGGCAAGGGCGGTGTGTTCAAGGTCACGTGGGGGCTGCAGAAGGAGTTCGGGAGCGCGCGCGTGTACAACACGCCGTTGGCCGAGGCGAACATCGTTGGCCGCGGCATCGGGCTGGCGTTGCGCGGCTTCAAGCCGGTGCTGGAGATCCAATTCTTCGACTACATCTGGCCCGCCTACATGCAGCTCCGCAACGAGCTCGCCACCATGCGGTGGCGGTCGAACAACACGTTTGCTTCACCGATGGTGGTGCGCGTGACGTACGGCGGGTACATCCGCGGCGCGATCTATCACTCCCAGACGGGCGCATCGCTGTTCACGCACTGCCCGGGCCTGCGCGTGGTATGCCCCGCCACCGCCCTGGATGCCAACGGCCTGCTGCGGACGGCCATCCGCTGCGAGGACCCCGTGATGTTCCTCGAGCACAAGCACCTCTACCGGCAGACGTACAACAAGGGACAGTATCCCGGCCCCAACTTCATGATTCCGTTCGGCAAGGCGAAGGTGGTGCGCGAGGGGACCGATCTCACGCTGGTGACGTACGGTGCCACCGTACACCGCGCGCTCACGGCGGCCAACCAATTGGCCGAGGAAGGGGGCGCGAGCGTGGAAGTGATCGATCTGCGTTCGCTCTCGCCGTGGGATCGCGAAGCGGTCTACGCGTCCGTGCGGAAGACCAACCGCGTGATCGTGGCTTACGAGGACGCGCTGTCGTGGGGGTACGGCGCCGAGATCGCGGCGGCGATCGCCAACGACTGCTTCGCCTGGTTGGATGCGCCCGTGGGGCGCGTAGCGTCGACGGACACGTACGTGGGGTACGCTCCCCAATTGGAGGACGCCATCCTGCCGCAGGTGGACGACTTCCGCCGCGCGTACGACGAGACGCTCCGATTCTGAGCGGGGGCACGCTGGTGGAGTGACCGGCGGGCGCCGCGCGCCGGCACCGCGCGCCGGCGCCTCACTCCACCAGGCGAAGCGGCACCCACTCGCGCACGCTGTTGATCATCCAGAGCGCCGGGCATCGCGCGAGATCGCCGGGCGTCAGCACGCGCTCGTGGATGCGGCCGCTGTCGAGCAGCTCCGCCCGCATGGTACCAGCCAGGAGGCCACAGTCGCGAGGCGGCGTCACGCGGCGGCCGTCCAACTCGAGCACCAGGTTGCCGATCGTGAGCTCCGTCAATTCGCCCGCGTCGTTGGTGAGGATCACGTCGAACACGTCCGGGCGGGCCGCGCGACGCGCATCGTACACCTGGCGGCGCGTGGTCTTGTGATAGAGGAACCGGTCGCCGCGGCACACCGGATCGCGCGCCAGCGCCACGGGAAGCGCGGCCGCGGAGGGCTCATCCACCGGCCGCGCCTCCACACGCGGCACTCCATCGCGCGCGATCACGAGCCGCACACGCTCCGCGTCAGCGCCGCGACGGGCGCCGGTTGCGTGGCGCTCCAGCGCGTGGAGGATGCGCGCGCGGTCGGCCGGGATGCCGAAGTGCGCCGCTGAGTCCATCACGCGCGCGAGGTGCCGCTCCAGTCGAGCATAGCGGCCGCCGGCGAGACGCATTGTCTCGATGAGCGCGAACGTGTCATCGTCGGGCGAAGGGGCGTGGTGGAGCAGGGCGGCCTTGGCACGCATCTCCGCGTACTCGCCGCGGGCGGTGGAGTCCCACGTCACTCCGCCCCCCGCGCCATAGACCGCCGCGCCGCTGGTGAGGTCCACCGTCGCGGTCCGGATGGCCACGCTGAAGGTGGCGTCTCCTCCGGGAGCCAGATAGCCGATCGCTCCGCAATACACGCCGCGCGGCGTGGGCTCCAGTGCGGCGATCGCGCGCATGGCCGCGATCTTCGGGGCACCGGTCACCGAGCCGCAGGGGAAGAGCGCGGCGAAGATGTCGGCGAGCATGACGCCGGCGCGGAGCTCGGCCTCAACGGTGGAGGTGAGTTGGAGCACGGTGGGATACCGCTCCACCCGCAGGAGCCGGGGCGCGCGCACCGAGCCAAAGCGGGCGATGCGCCCCAGATCGCTCCTCAGGAGGTCGACGATCATGAGGTTCTCGGCGCGCTCCTTGGGCGACGTCAACAGAGCCGCGGCCGCCGCCTCATCCTCGGCCAGCCACCGGCCGCGAGGCGCGGTGCCTTTCATGGGGCGCGTGACGATGCGGTGTCCCGTACGCCGGAAGAACAACTCCGGCGACGCGCTCACCACGGCATGGGGGCCCGTGTCGATGTACGCCGCAAAGCGCCCGCGCTGCCCGGCGCGCAGTCGGTGGAAGAGCGCGAGCGGGTGAGGCACGGTGGATCGGAAGCGCGTGGTGAGATTCACCTGGTAGACATCGCCGCGGCCGATGCCGTTGCGGATGCATTCGACGTTGCGCGCGAAGCTCGCACGGGTGTCGTCGCAGGACCAGTGCGCGCTGCCGGGGCTTGGGAGTGGTGGCGCTTCCTGGGACGCCGTGGCGGCGGATGTCGGCAGCGCGCGGTCGAAGACCGCGAACCAGACCAGCGGGAGCTGCCCGGGGAGCGCGGTCGTGAGCGCCGCATCGAAGGCGGGGGCAGCCTCGTAGCTCACGAACCCCACCACGTGACACCCACTCAGCGCCGCCTGCTCGGCGCGCGCGATGGCTTGCGGTACGTCGCCCAGCTCACGCGATGCGATGACCTGCCGCGGCACGCGAAAGGCGAAGAGTCCGTCCCGCCCGGCTGACCGGACGGTCGTCAGCAACGCGAATGGTGGGCGGAAGGGTGCGTGCACGAGCATCCGGGCGCGAGTGGTCCGACGGTGGGCGCACGCGACAAGCTACGCCAATGCATGCCGCATCAGAATACCACGCTGCGCCATCCCGCCGCGGGACGGCGGCTCGCCGCGTCCGCCTGGTATGCGCCGAGTGTCCCGGCTAGCTTGCAAGGCATAGCTGGCATTGTCACGAGACGGCTCTCCGCGAGCGCTCGTGGAGACTTCCGTGTCCTCTGGAAAGGTGTGGTGTCCCATGAATCGGTTGCTCCGCTGGATCCGCCGTGCGCCGTTCGCGCTCGCTGCTGGCGCGCTCGCGTGCGTTTTCGCCGTTGCTGGCGCTCCGGCGCTCGCCCGTGCTCAAGCTGCTCCGTTCGAGGGCATCGTTCACCTGACAATATCCGCGGGAGATCAGCCGCTGCCGGCTGTGTACTACGTGAAGGGCAGCGTCATGAGGATGGAGATGGAGACGCAGGGAATGCAGACGGTCACTATTATGGACGTGCCCGACGACAAGATCTACATGATCATGCCGAGTCAGCGGATGTACATGGAAATGTCCATGGGCCAGATACAGAAGATGGCGGAGCAGATGCAGCACGACACGATGGACATCGACAAGGACATTGACGTTACGAAGACCGGGCGCATGGAAACCATCGCCGGGCACCGGTGCGAGCACTGGATCATCAGTTCGAGCACGGGCAAGGTGGATGCCTGCATGGCCAAGGGGATCGGGACCTTCATGCAGGGCCGGACACCAATGTCGCGCGGCCGGAGCGAGCCGGCATGGCAGCGCGAGGCGCGCGAGCAGGGCGCGTTTCCGCTCACGGTGGCGGACGACAGTGGTAAGGTGCTGTTCCAGGTGACGCAGATCGAGCGGAAGTCGCTGGACGCTTCGCTCTTTCAGCCGCCGTCCGACTTTCAGAAGATGAGCATGCCGGGAATGCCAGGTATGCCGGAGCGGCCGTAGCCGCCCACCACCGTACCGCACACGCCGCGCAGCCGCGACGGGAGTCGCGCACGCTGGCAGCAGCGGGAAGATCGCCCCACGCCGTCCGCTGTACCGGGTTGGCGCGGGGCGATCGGCGTCTGGCGCATCGCGTCCCACCGCGCGCGTCGTGCATGGGCGGGCGGCGGCCTAGACGAGAGCCGGCCAACTTCCATCGAACGAGACGCCTGACGTCCGCTGAAGACGGCGGGAAGGTGTGACCCTACGCCCCCGGTAGCCGTCTGGCATTACGACATCGCCGGGTGAGCCGGGGCGCACTCCCGTGCTCCCGCGAGGCGCAGCGCTGTGCCTCGGACCTATTGCAAAATGCAAGGCTCCATCTATCATTGTGCCCGTCGCGCGCCGGCTTGCGGCCGCGCAGGCGTTGCACGGAAGGTGTGAGCGCATTGCACTCCCGTAGAACACATTCACCATGGCTGACGGAGGCTCATGATGTTTCCACGTTTTTCCCTCACGTTGTTCTGCGCTACCGCGCTCGCGCTGGTCACGGTAGCTCCAGCGGCCGCCGCGCAGGGCGGACGCACTGTCCCGACGTTCAGCGCGGGGATGACCGGCAGCATCAGCAGGACAAACTTTGGTGGGGGGGAGCACGCCACGACCATCACGGTGCCCACTGGGACCATGTGGGTCGATTGGAACGCGACGGATAACTGGCAGATCGAGTTCCCGCTTTCGTTCAACTACACCAAGGTGAAGGGTTCCGACTCCTTTACATCGATTGGGCTCGGGTTCGAGCCGCACTACTTCTTCGGGCGGGCGGATCAAGACGCGCGCCCGTTCCTCGGCCTTGGCGGCATGTTCAACCGCGTGTCGGGTGGTGGCGACGCCAGCACGTTGTGGACGGCCCGCGCGGTAGGCGGCGTGGAGATTCCGATCGCGTCCGATTTTCGCCTTCGCACCGACGTCTTCTATCAGCGCTTCATGGAGAAGGGCTTTCATCCGGAGAACGGCTTCGGCTTGGACCTGGGGGCGAACTGCTACTTCGGCGACGACGAGGGCGAAAGTGCGCGCTCCCCGTTCAACCTGCGCGTGGGAACCGACCTGTCGTTCGATCGCTTCAAGGGCAGCGATGCAGACGTGACGCGGTTCAACCTGCCCTCGTTGTTCGTGGGCGGCTTCGTTCCGCTAGACCAGAGCGAACAGTTTCAGCTCGGCGGGGAGGCGAGCTTCAGTCACATCAGCCTCTCCGGTAGCCATGGGACCCAGTGGCTGTGGCGCCCCACACTCGAATACAACATCATGCCCGGATACCTCACGCAGACGGGGTTCCGGCTGCAGGGTTTCGCCGCTCTCAACCATATGTCGGCCAGCGGCGGTCCGCTGGACGTGAGCGGAACCCAGGTCGGCTTCGGCGGTGGCGCTGCGGTCACCTTCCCGATGCTCGGCCACCTGGGGAGCGTGGGTGCTGACTGGACACACTTCCAGGACAACAGCGATCTCGTGTTGCCGTCGTCCAACCAGATCCGCGTGAAGTTCGAAATGCAGCACCGGCTGCACTTCTAAGCCGCGCTGCCGGAGTCGCACGAGGGGCCGGAGTCCACGTTGGACTCCGGCCCCTTGCACATCGCGGCAGGAACGCGCGCCAGCGCCGCGGTGGCGCCCACGTGCCAGCCGGGCGCGCACGCTGATCCGCGCGGTCTGCCTACAGCGACTTGAGGTACGCCACCAGGTCGCTCTTCTGCTGCGCGGTGAGACCAAGTGCCTTCTTGGTGTCGTAGAGCTCGACCACGTCCTCCAGCGTGAGCGCGATGCCGTTGTGGAAATACGGCGCATGCTGCCACACGCCGCGCAGAGGGGCCGTGCGATACATGCCAGTGGCGGTGCGCGACGCATAGCTCGGCGCCCCGTTGGGCTCCGGCTCACTCACCACCTCCGCCGGCGTATGCAGGCGCGCGTTCGCATCGGTGAACAACGCGCCGCTGTGACAGGTAGCGCACGTGCCCACGCCCTCGAACACCTGCTTGCCGCGGGCGGCAGCGGTGGCGTCGAAGCTGCCCGCCGGCGGTGCAGGCGCCGCCAGGCTCAACTGGTACGCCTGAAGCGCCGCCAGCTTGGAGGACACCAGGTCGGGGGGCGTATTGTCCACGCTCACGCCGGTGCGCGGTTCGCTGAACGTGCCGTGTCCGTGCATCTGCGTCACCGCCACGTAGCGATTCCAATAGGCGATCGAGTCACCGTCGCCGGTGACGGTGATGCGGTGGATGCCCAGGAGACCGTACGCCGGCGGAATGACCGTCGGACCGTTCTGCCCGTCGAAGTTGAACCGCGCGTCGTACTTTCCGGGTCCCCAGGAGTTGTAGACCGCCTTCTGCGGCGCCGTAAGCGCCGGGGAGAGCGCGATGATCGCTCCAGGGTTCAGGTCACGATTGGGCCACCCGTCGAGTCGCCGACCAATGCCGGAAGTAAACGAGTTGTCCACGGTGGAGTGGCAGAGCGCACAGGTGATCCCCACGTGGGTCAGGGTGTCACGCCCGTTGATGTTCTCCACCGTGCCCTGCAGGCCGATCACGGCATTGAGCTTGAGCAGCGCCACGGTGGTGGCGGGATCGGTGAGGCTGATGCTGCCGTCCTGAATTCCCTGTACCACCTCGGGCGGCAGTGCGTCGGCATCCACTTTGAGACCCACCGCAAGTGCCGTCGTGGGGTCGACCGCACTCTGGATGACCTCGTGCATGCGCAGCGTGTCCGTCCAGAACGACTCATCACCAAAGGTGTCGAAGCGGAAGATGTCCATGCCCTCCGCCACGAGAGCCGGGTCTGGCGCCATGGGCCCGGTGGGGTTGTCGGTGCAGGCAATCGCCAGCACAGCCGCAGCCGTGCCCACGACCGACAGAATGCCGAACTCCGCCCACGGCCAGGAGCGCCTGAGGCTGGAGCGCCCGCGCCCGCGGCGGCCATGGCCCGTGTGGCTGGGAGCGGCCCCACGGGACGGGGACGGGGACGACTTCGCAGACTGCTGCCTGTCCTGCATACCACCTTCCTCGCGTTCGGGAAGCGATTTCCACCTGAGGGCATGGAAACCCCGTCCTGGTTAAACCTGGAATAACACCATATGTATTTGCGAATATTGTGCCATCGGTAGTGCGGGCGCCAGACCCGAGCGGTCGTCCGCCACGCTGGAGCCGCTTGTGCGGGTCGGGCGCATCCGTCACGTTGGATGGTTGCGCATCGGCATCGCGGCGGCCGCCGTCCGCGCCATTGCTGCCGCTCCGCGTTCTTCTCTCCTTCCCTCGGATGGCCCGCGTGCACGTCGGCAACATCGCTCTCACGTTCACCGCCCGTGCCGTCCGCGGTCCCCATCATCTATGAGCTCCGTCACCACGCCCGCATCGGAAGCGGAAGTACTTGAACGCGCGGTCGCCGGCCGCTACAGCATCGAGCGAGAGTTGGGTCGCGGTGGGATGGGCGTCGTCTATCTGGCACGCGACCTCACGCTGGATCGTCTGGTCGCGATCAAGCTCCTGCCGCCGGTCCTTGCCGCCCAGCCGGAGCTGCGCGAGCGGTTCCTCCGTGAGACGCGCACCGCCGCCCGACTGTCGCACCCGAACATCGTGCCCATCCATGCCGTCGAGGAGCGCGACGGGCTGGTGTACTACGTCATGGGGTTCATCGATGGCGAGTCGCTCACCGAGCGCGTGCGGCGCGTGGGACCGCTGCCACCGGACGAGGTCGCGCGCGTGCTCCAGGAAGCGGCCGAGGCGCTCGGCTATGCCCATCAGCACGGGATCGTGCATCGGGACGTAAAGGCGGACAACATCCTGCTCGAGCGCGGAACGGGGCGGGCGTTTCTCACCGACTTCGGCATCGCGCGCGTGGCCGACTCCACCATGACCATGGCCGGCCAGAGCCTGGGCACGCCACAGTACATGAGTCCGGAGCAGGCAGCGGGAGAGACGGTGGATGCGCGAAGCGACCTCTACTCGCTGGGCATCGTGGGGTTTTTCGCGCTCACGGGCAACGTGCCGTTCACCGCGCCCACCGTGGCGGCCATCCTCGCGATGCAGGTCACCAGGGAGCCGCCGCCGGTGGCGTCCGTGCGGGCGGATGTGCCACCCAAGCTTGCGGAGGTGATCGACCGCTGTTTGCGGAAGGACCCGGACGCGCGCTGGTCATCGGGCGCCGACCTGGCGGGCGCACTGCGCGCAGCGCAGGGGGCGGCAGGGGTCGAGATCGCCGGCCCGGTGCGCAACTTCCAACGCATGGCCGAGATGGCGTCCGTGCAGATCATCACGATCGTTGGGGCGTTGCCGATCATGATTCTGGCCGAGGCCCGCCTGCCGCTTGTGCTCACGTACGTGGTTGCGTCGTTGGTGGTGCTCGGGATGCAGTTCGTTGGTCGGACGCGAGACCTGGTGGCACGTGGCTACACGCATGAGGACGTGCGTGCCGCGTTCGCGCTGGAAATGCGCCGGCGCGAAGAGGAGAGTGAGCAGCAAGGTGGCGGCGCGGCGCGCGGCGGCGAAGTGTGGCGCATCGTGCTGCCGGTGGCCGTTGGGTCGGCGATGATCGGCGCTGGTGTCGCGGTAGCGGGGACCACGCACGCTGCTACGCCGTCGGGCGTGGTCGCCGTCATGCTTATCAGTGGGGGTGCGGCGCTCGCCATCCTCGGCCTCGTGAGGCGCCAGGACCGCTGGCAGCGTTTCGACCGGCGCTATGCTCGGGCTGCGGCCAGGCTATGGACCGGCCCGTTTGGTCGCGTGCTCTTCCGGCTTCTCGCGCGCGGCGCGAAGGCGGGCGCGCCACGAGAAGCGGCGGCGATGAGCGGAGCGCAGGGCACGCACACCGTGCTGGCGCTTCTCGAGGAGCTCCCCGCTGCGCGACGCAGGCCATTGCGCGAGCTGCGCGCCGTCTTGCGCGAGCTCGACCGGAAGGCCGCATCGCTCGCCGCGCGCAAGCAGGAGCTCGCGCGTGCCCTTGCCGATGCGAGCGCGAGCCCGCTGGTATCGCCGCCGGCGGCAGCGGCCGCGGGGTCCGGCGACGGTGTGGATGGCGCATTGGGCGGAGCGGCTGCGTCCACGGGCGCGACTGCACGACACACGGCGCTCGTGACCGAACTGGAGACGGCTCAGCACGGAGTGGCGGCCGAGCGAGCGGCCATTCTGAACACCCTCGAAGGCTTCCGGCTGCACCTCATCCGACTGCGAAGCGGCGTGGGAAGGGCGGAGGACTTGACCGGGGACATCGCCGCCGCTCGGAAGCTGCTCGAGGCCGCGTCCTGATCCCGTCGAGCGGTAAAGCGCTAGCTGCGGCACGTGCTGCTTCGAACGCGTTCGTGCCGTAGCGGCGGCGGGAGCTCAATGCGTGATCCGCAGCGTGGCTTCACATCCTGGCGCTCTCCGCCCGCTGCGCGCATCTTCTCATCTAGCATTCGGATCCGCGGCGCGTAGCGTGGGACCGCACGCGCGATCTTCATTACACACGCGTCCACGCACGCCTCACAACGCTCTCTTGCCATGTCCATTGCCCAAGCCCTGCTCCCCGAATTCGACCAGGAGATGTCCGTCACGCGCACGCTGCTCGAGCGCGTCCCCACGCCCAAGAACGACTGGGCGCCGCATCGCAAGTCGATGACGCTCGGCCGGTTGGCCGGCCACGTGGCTACCCTGCTCAACTGGACGCAGAGCATTGTCCACGACTCCGAGTTCGATGTGGCATCGCCGGCCATGGAAGGCTACGAGCAGGCGCGCTTCGACACGGTGGAGGCCCTCCTCGCCGCGTTCGATGACAACGTGGCCAAGGCACGAGCGACCATTGCCGATGCGTCGGACGAGACGCTCCTCGCTCCGTGGTCGCTCAAGCGCGGCAGCGATGTGGTGTTCGCGCTCCCACGCGCGGCCGTGCTGCGCACGATGGTGTTCAACCACCTCATTCATCATCGCGGGCAGCTGTCGGTGTATCTCCGGCTGCAGGACGTACCACTGCCGTCCATCTACGGGCCGTCGGCCGACACTGCGGTGTGATGCGGCCGCAAGCAGGGCGGCGATTGACGGACGGGCGTGTAGCGGCGGTCGTGCGAGCATGGACCGTCGCCGCGCTCGGGCTCGCCGTCGCGATCGCGAGCCGCCCGGCCTGCGCGCAGACGCCCGTCGACTCCGCGCTTGCCGCTTACATCGCGTCCATCAAGATGGTGGACGAGCACGCGCATCCCCTGCGCTACGTCGCTCCCGGTGCGCCGGCGGACACGGAGTACGATGCGCTGCCGCTGGAGGGGATGCCTCCCTTCGACGTTCCCGCGCGGCTCCGTCCGGGCAACCCGGAGTGGATGCGCGCCTGGCACGCGCTGTATGGCTATCCGTACCACGACACCACGGCGGCGCACCTGCGCGACCTGGCCGCGCGGCAAACACGCGTGCGCGAGGAACAGGGCGCGAAGTTCCCGGCGTGGGTGCTCGATCGCGTGGGCACCGACGTCATGCTGGCCAACCGCGTCGCGATGGGCGCGGGGCTCGACGCGCCGCGCTTCCGATGGATCGCTTTCGTCGACGCCCTGCTCCTTCCGCTCGACATCTCGGGCGAGGCCGCGCGCTCGCCGGATTTCGCGGTCCTCTACCCCACCGAGGCGCGGCTGCTCGCGCGATACGAACGCGAGGTGGGCGTCACCGCCCGTCCGCCCACGCTCGACGCGTACGTGCGCACGGTGGTCATCCCGACGATCGAGCGGATGAAGCGCGACGGCGCGGTGGGGCTCAAGCTCGAGGCGGCGTATCTTCGCCCGCTCGATTTCGCCGCCGTGTCGGCCGACACCGCCGCGCGCATCTACGCGCGGTACGCGCACGGTGGCGTCCCATCGCACGCGGACTACACGGCGCTCGAGAACTTTCTCGTCCACACCGTCGCGCGCGAGGCGGGCCGGCTCGAGCTCCCCATCCAGATTCACGTGCTGGGCGGTTACGGGAGCTTCTACTCCATTCGGGGCAGCGAGCCGCTGCAGTTGGAGCCGTTGCTCAACGACCCCACTCTGCGCGACACCCGCTTCGTCATCGTCCACGGCGGATGGCCGTTCCCCAGCGAGACGGCCGCGCTCCTGGGCAAGGCGAACGCGTACGCCGACGTCTCCACCATGACGCTCATCCTCTCCGCGCGCGAGCTGAGCGACATCGTCCGCGAGTGGCTCACCCTCTATCCCGAGAAGGTGCTGGTGGGCACGGACGCGTTCGCGTTCGGCGGGAACATCGGCTGGGCGGAGGTGGCATGGGTGAGCGCGACCACGGCGCGCCGCGCGCTGGCGATGGCCCTGTCGGGGATGATGGCGGACGGCGAGATCTCGCGCGCGCGCGCCGCGGAGCTGGCCCGGATGGCGCTCCGCGACAACGCGATCGCGCTGTATCACCTGAACCGCCCACGAGCCAACGCGCAGCGCTCGCGGTGAACGTGCTCGAGTCCGTGTCCGATGACCAACGGCACCATGGCCGCCGCGTCGTGATCACCGGCGCGAGCGCGGGCATCGGAGCGGCACTCGCGCGCCGGCTCGCCGCGGACGGGGATGCGCTGGTACTCGCGGCGCGGCGCGAAGACGCCCTGCGCGCGGTGGCGCGCGAGGCGAAGGAGCGCGGCGCGCCACGGGCCGTGCCAGTCCCCACCGACGTCACGCGCCGCGCCGACGTGGATCATCTGCGCGACCGCGCCGTCCAGACACTGGGGGGCTTCGACGTCTGGGTGAACAACGCCGGCCGCGGGATTGCGCGCCCCGTCCTCGAGCTCACCGATGAGGACGTGGACGAAATGATCGCGGTAAACGTGAAATCGGCGCTGTACGGCATGCAGGCGGCGGTCGCCCACTTTGCGGAGCGCGGCACCGGTCACGTCATCAACGTGTCGTCCTTCCTGGGGCGTGTCCCGCTCGCCAGCATCCGGTCCGCGTACAGCGCGGCGAAAGCGGCGCTCAACTCGCTCACCGCCAACCTCCGCATGGATCTCCGGCGGACGCATCCGGGGATTCACGTGTCGCTCGTGATGCCGGGGCTGGTGGCTACGGATTTCGCGCGCAACGTGCGGGGCGCGCCGGCCGGCGCGCCGGGCGCCGCTCCCGCGGGCGGCTTTCCTCCGCCGCCCACGGGCACCATGAGCCCGCAGACGGCCGACGAGGTGGCCGAGCACATCGCCCAGTTGATCGCGCATCCAACCGCCGAGGCCTACACCAACCCGGCGTCGCCAGCGCTGGCCAAGCGCTATTCCGCCGATGTGGACGCCTTCGAAACGGGACTTGTGACCTAGCGCACACCCCGGGAAGCGCCGGGACGCGGCCTCCGGGAGCCTGGCGCGCTCATTGCTTGGAGACATACCGCGCCTTCTGGGAGACCGCCCCGGGGGGCGCTGGGCCGGTCGGGCAGCGCGGCGGGGCGACAGCTACTGGCGGACGAGCAGGAATCGCGCATGTTAGAAGGTCTTCGATCGGCAATCACACACAGGGCCGCCGGCGGCATTCCGGCGCCGCGCGATCGTTCCGCTCACCGACATCGCCCTCTGAGCCGCCTCCGCACGTCCGTGGTTTCCGTTCTGGCACTCGTGGCGCTCGCCGCCACGGGAGCCTGCAGCAGTTCGTCGGTGGCACCGCAGCTTGCGGCCATCGACTCGCTGCCGCCGCGAGATTTCCGGCTTGGTTTCTCCGCCGCGCCTCCGCGCCTGGATGCCGCGACGATGCTGCAGACGATCGACGTGTGGGGGCCGCGCGCAGACGCGGCGCTGCTCCTGCTGGATGTGCCGTGGCGCGGGCTTCTGGCCGACACGAGCGCCGCGGTGTTGGTCAACCGCACGGCCGTTCCGCTCGCCCGCGTCTATCGTGACCGCCATCTGCCGATCATCGCCATGGTGGAGCCGGCCGACGGTCTGGCGCGTGACCGCGAGTCGCCGGATCTCGTCGCGCTCGGACGGAGCATCACCGAGCCCGCGGTGCAGGCGCTGTACACGGCCTACGTCCTCGCGCTCGACAGCATCGTCCAGCCGGAATACCTGGGGCTGGCCTCGGAAACGAACCTGATTCGGGCCATGGCGCCTCACGCGATGTACACGGCGCTGGGCACCATGACGCGCGCGACCGCGGCGGCGTTGCACGCGCGGGGGTCCGCCGCCCGGTTGTACGTGAGCGTGCAGGTGGAAACCGCGTGGGGACGACTCGCCGGATCGGGGCGGTACGTCGGCATCTCCACCGACCTCCACGACTTCCCGTTCATCGACGTGCTGGGACTCTCGTCCTATCCGTTCGTCGGCGGATTCAGCGATCCGGATGAGGTCCCCGACAACTACTTCACGCGCGTCGCATCGCAGAGCGGGCTGCCTACGCTGGTGGTCGAGGGAGGGTGGAGCAGCACGACCGTGGCGTCGATCCCCTCCACGCCCGAGCTCGAGACGCGATGGATCCATCGCGAGATGGAGCTAACCAACGGCGCGAACACGCTGGCGGTGTTCCAGATCACGTTCACCGATCTCGACCTCGCGTCCTACAACGCTGCTCCGGGGTCCACGCTTGCCACGTTCGCGCACCTGGGCCTCGTCGACACGCAGTTCCGTTCCAAGCCCGCGCTCGCGGAGTGGGACCACACGTTCCAGCGCCCGCTCCAGCCGTAGCAGGCGTCACGCTGGCGGCGCGACGCGCAGCCGCTCATCTTCGGTTTGCACTCTCGTCGCATCCCCCGCACCCCGAACGCCGGACCGCGGCCGCCTCACATCGCCGCTCCCGCGCGTGCCCATCTCCTCCCATTCATCGTGCACGGACTCAATCTCGCCGACGCGATCGCGTTCTTCGTGGTGTTCCTGTTCTCCACCACGTTTCACGAAGCGGCGCACGCGTGGGCCGCCAAGCGCGGCGGGGACCTGACCGCCTACCACGGAGGTCAGGTGTCGCTCGATCCCATTCCGCACATCCGGCGCGAGCCATTCGGGATGATCGTGCTGCCCCTCATCACGGTCGTGCTCACGGGATGGCCCCTGGGGTTCGCGAGCGCGCCGTACAACATCGAATGGGCACGGCGCTATCCCAACCGCGCCGCGCTGATGGCGCTCGCCGGTCCTGCCACCAACCTGGCGCTCATGCTGGCGGCGGCGTTGGCCCTTCGCGTGCTCGTCACGATGGGCATCTTCTCGCCCCCGTCGTCCATCACGTTTGGGCACCTGGCGGAGGCGCACGCTTCCGGCTGGGCGTGGCCCGGCATCGCGCTCCTGCTCGGCGTCATCTTCTCGGAAAATCTCCTGCTGGCCGTCTTCAATCTCATGCCGCTGCCTCCCCTGGACGGCAGCGGGGCCGTGCCGCTCCTTCTCTCCTCGTCTGGCACGCGGCGGTATCAGGAATTCCTGTGGAAGAACCCGGGCATCCAGTGGATCGGGCTGCTCCTTGCATGGCGTCTCTTTGCCGTCATTTTCTATCCGCTGTTCTTCGGCGCGGTGAACCTGCTGTACCCGGGCGTCCATTATGGCTAGCGCCGGCGGACCACCGCTGAACCCGCTCGCGAGCGAGCTGCGGCGTGCGATCGAGCACTCCGCTGAGGAGCTCGCACAGCGGGACGACGGCGACACGGCGCTCCGTCCCGCGCCGGGCACGTGGTCGGCACGGGAGATTCTCGGACATCTCATCGACTCGGCCGCCGTGAACCACGCGCGCTTCGTGCGCGCGCAGGCGGACCCTGATCTCGTGTTTCCGCCGTACGATCAGGATGCGTGGGTGGCGCGGCAGGGATATCACGATCGATCCTGGGCCGCGCTCTACCACCTCTGGCGCGCGTACAATCTGCACCTCGTGGAGGTGGTGGCTCGCATCCCGGAAGCCGAGCTCAGCCGTGCGCGGGCGCATCACAATCTGGACCGGATCGGCTGGCGGCCGTTCCCAAAGGATGCGCCGGCCAGCCTGGGCGATCTCGTCCGCGACTACATCGATCATCTACGGCACCACCTCGCCCAGATCAGCCGCGTGATCGACGCCGTACGTCAGGACTCGCGCTCCGGAAACCGGTAAGCGTGGAAGCATCCACCCGCGGTCCAGCGCGCATGCCAGCGGAGGCGCGAACGGGGTGAAGCGCTACGACCGCGCATACTTCGACCGGTGGTACCGCGCTCCACGCCACGTTCCGGGCGCGCTCGGCGCTCCGCCGCACGGCCCGTCTCGCGGTGGCCGCCACCGAGTACTTGCTGGAACGTCCCGTACGATCGGTGCTGGATGTGGGGTGCGGCGAGGGACGCTGGCGCCGCGTGCTGCTCGCGCTCCGTCCGCGCATCCGGTACGTGGGTGTGGATCCGAGCGAGTACGTGGTGCGCCGCTTTGGCGCGCGCCGCGGGATCCGCCTGGGGCGCGCCGAAAGCCTGAGCGCGGTCGGGCTGCCGGAAGCGTTCGACCTCGTGGTGTGCGCGGACGTGCTTCACTACCTGCCCCGGGCATCGCTCGTGCGCGCGGCCGCCGAGATCGCGGCCCACACGCGCGGCGTGGCCATGCTGCCCGTGTTCACCTCGGATGATGCGTTCGACGGTGACCGCGCCGGGTGGCACTCTCGCACGCCGGCGGTGTATCGCCGCGTGTTTCGCCGCGCCGGGTTGGTACCATGCGGACTGCACTGTTACGCGGCGGGCGCGGTGAGCGGGGCGGTCGCGGCGCTGGAGGTATGCGGGGGATCGGAACGGACCCGGTGACGGTGCGTGGCACGTTCACTCCTTCGACGTCCGTTGCCAGCGCCGCTCCGCCGGCACTCTCCCACACAGCGACGCGCGGGAACCTACCGGATCTCGATCCGCCGCCCCGTCGCGCGCCACCACCATCGCTTGAACCCCGACACGTGCGCGGCAAAGGCGGCAAGTCCCGTGTCCGGCGGCTGGCAGGCATACGTACGCCGCAGCGCGAATACGCCGTCCTCCACCGTGTTCGTTCCGATGTCCCCGTAGCCCAGCACGCCGCCGTAGCCAAGCGCGGCCGCGGAGTCGGCCAGTTCGCGCGTGTACTCCCATTCGCGCAGGGCGAGCACGGGGGCGCTGTCGCCCACACGGCCGGCGAACGCGGCACGCGCCGCGCGCAGCTCGCGCGCGGTCCCCCGCACATCGGCCCGGCGCATCATGACCGGGCGAGCGAGCAACGCGATGCCCACGCCGATGCCCTGGTCGCGCAGCACGTCGATCTCCTCCCACGTGAGATACCGCTCGTCGTCCAGCGGCGTGTGGCGCACCGGCAGCGGCGCCGTGCTGCAGACGGTGCGGCTCGGAGCGATGAACACCGTGGCCGGCAGATTTCGCTCGCGAAGGAGCGGAGCCGCCACGGTGAAGAAATTTCCGTATCCCTCGTCGAAGGTGAGCACCACGGAACGCGGTGGCAGCGGCGAGCAGTCCCGGCGCGCCGCGACAAACGTCTGCAAGGCAATGACGTGGTAGCGTCGCCTGAGATGATCCAGATGCCGCGCGAAATCCGTCGCGCCAACGTGGAGCTTTCGAGCACGCGGACTCGCCCGGCGCTCCTCCCCCATGATCCCGCCATATCGGAGCACCACAACGTGGTGGCGTTGCTGCCAGGCGGCCAGTCGCACGAGCCCCGTGTGCGCCGCGGCGCCGAGCGCCAGCCCTTTCGCGCGCGCGCGCAGGCTCCCGCGCCGCGGCGCGAGAAGCCCGGCACCCTCTAACTGCGTCATGCGCACCACACGGCCCCGTGCCACCGACGTGGTCGACACCAGCGGAAAGCCGCCGTCCGCCGCGCGGCGGTTCGGCTTGCAGTTGCGAGAGCCCGGCCAGCGAAGTGCGCCGTACGCACCGCCATTCGCCGAAGTGTCTGCCAACGCTCGCAGCAGCCGCTCCCGTATCTCCGCGCCGTGCTCCGGCTCCGCCGCGCACAACCAGGCTTGGTAGCTTCCCGGCGACGTGCGCACGGTGAGGAACGACCACGGCATCAGCCGTCGCCACACGGCTTCATCGCAGTCGTCCACCTGGATCACGCGGTCGTCATGCACGCAGACGATGAAGGACTCGCGACACCCCGCGTTCCGCGACAGGAAATCCGGCATGCGCGCGAGCAGCGAGTCGGGATCGACGAGCTCGACTTCCCGGCGCCCGCTGGTCTCGTGATAGAAGGTCACCACGAAGGAGCGGACGGCGACGGATGTGAACGCCTCGACCGCCCGCACCCCTTCGTCCGCCGACACGGACGCGCAAACGTCACGGCGCGCCGGCGCCGCCGGAGTTCCCACACCGGGCACGACGCTCGCGGCAGCGCGCATGTTTGGAGAACGTGGTGAGAACACGGTGGACTCCGGGAGCGGACGACGGCCACGCCGGTGGTTCACGCGCGTAGGGCGGTGCGGGTGATCGACAGGCGGTGCGAGCGCCAACATGCCATGTTGCCGCGCGCCGGGCGAGCCGAAGAGTACCCGAATCAAATTCGTTGCAGCCCGTTCGGGCAGAACGCCGCAGCCGCCTCGACACTCCCGCACACCGTCGGGCGTGATGCATCGCGCGACGGGGGGCGCCGCTCACCGCATCGCGTCTGCCGATCGCCTCGTGACGCATCCCGGAAGCAAAGGGTTATGATTGGAGGGTCAACGCAGCCGGACGCATCATGGCAGACATCGATGATCGCCCACGATCGGAAGAGCCCCGCCCCGGCCACGCGCTCGCCGAGGCAGCTCCCGCAGCGGCGCGTGACGAGCGGCTGCTCGACGTGCTCGCTCGTCTGGCGCGCGAGCGGAGCGACGGCGCCTTGGTGCTCTGCGCTGCACGGTGGGCATTCGCCGGCGCGCCCGTGTGCCCCGCGTCGTCGTGCCGGGGCACAACGATGGGAGCTACCCGGCCACTACGGGCCGCCCGCCGGCGGGGCGTGCGACCCGAAGGCGGGCCCAACCGGACATACGCCAGCGACTTCGGAATACCGCAGCCGTCGCGCCCGGCCGCGCGTTCCAACAGATTGGAGAGTGACGGCGCGCGCGTCGGCACCGGGGGTCATCCGGGCCCGACGCGTCTTCCGAGAGCGTCCACGCGCGCCGTCAAGTGGAGCGCGCCCGTGACAGCCGCGGAGCGGCTGCATGGCAGACGTATTCCCCCACGAGGAGGCTGTATGCGCATTGCGAAGTCGGTGCTCACCGCCGTCGTCACGGCCGCCGCACTGTCGGCGTGCTCTCCTGAGCCGACCGCGCCCGCCGGGCCACCATCGGCGCTCACGGCGCTGCCACGGGATCTCACGCCGCAGGAGACCGGCGTCATTCGCGCGTCCAACGCGTTCTCCTTCGCTCTTCTGCATCGGGTGAGCGCGGCCTCACCTACCTCCAACGTGTTCATCTCACCCTTGAGTGCCTCGTTTGCACTCGCGATGACCATGAACGGCGCAGCCGGGAGCACCCTCGATGCGATGTACTCCACGCTCGGCTTCGACGCCGAGCCGATCGAGGACATCAATGCGGGCTACGCATCGCTCATCGCCCTGCTCACCTCGCTCGACCCGGCCGTCACCACGTCGATCGCGAACTCCATCTGGTACCGCGAGGGCTTTCCGGTGCGGCCCAGCTTTCTCGACGTGACACGGACCCAGTTCGGCGCCCGGGTTAGCGTCCTCGACTTTAGCAGCCCGTCCGCGGTTCAGACGATCAACGACTGGGTGCGGACCAGCACGAACGGCAAGATTGCCGCGATCATCGACGAGATCGATTCGACCGACGTCATGTTCCTCATCAACGCCATCTACTTCAAGGGGAGTTGGCGTGAGCGTTTCGATCCTGCCCGCACGGCCTCGGCGCCGTTCCACACTGCCGGAGGAGTGCAGCAGGAGGTGCCGCTCATGTTCGAACACGCAACGCTCCCGTATGCGACGAGCGACGGCCTGCAAGTCGTACATCTCCCCTACGGCAATAGCGCGTTCGAGATGATGGTACTCCTCCCGCCGGAAGGCACCGACATCAATGCCTTCACGGCGGGGCTGACGCCCGCCGCGTACAATGGCCTCGCATCCGGTGCGCACGAAGCCGATGTGGATCTGTTTCTCCCGCGGTTCCGGGTGGAATACGACCGCACGCTGAACGACGATCTCCGGGCGCTGGGGATGGCGCAAGCGTTCATCCCGCGGGAGGCAGACTTCACGCGAATGTCGCCCGCGGGAGACACACTCTTCATCTCAAACGTGAAGCAGAAGACGTTCGTGGACGTGAACGAGGAGGGAACCGAGGCCGCAGCCGCCACATCCGTCGGGATGGGCGTCACATCCGTGCCGGAGCAGGTCACCGTCCGCGTAGACCATCCCTTTGTCTTTATCCTGCGGGAACGGTTCAGTGGCACGATCCTCTTCATCGGGAAAATCATCGCGCTCCCCGCGTGATGCGCCGCTGACAAGAGCGGGGTGAGGTGCCAACGCCGGCACTCCCTCCCCGCCACTGCAGTGCTGAGGCGATGGATGTCGCCTCAGCACCGCAGTGGCCGGAATTCGGGCATGGCACCGCGTTCGTGCGGTACCCAGGTGCACGTGACGCATCCTCGCTCTGGTGGGTTATGATTCGAAAGTCACGGTAGGCGGGGGGTTTTGCCCGACGTCCATGATCGCCCACGATCGGAAGAGCGCCGCCCCGGCCACGTAGCGGTTGCGTGCTTGGGCGCGTGGGGAATGACGGACCGCTCGCTCGCGGATCGTCGTTCCGCGCTCGGGGGCGCACTCCCGGTCGGTCAGCCTCTGGCGAAAGCGGACCGCATGCTCTGCGCTGCACGCTGGGCGTTCGCCGCGCTGGGCAGCGTGGCCGCCGTCGTGAGCGCCCTGCTCGCCATGGCCGCGATGGTGGGGACGTGGATCAGCTAGCGCCCTCGATGATCGTCGTGCTCATGGGAGTGAGCGGCGTCGGCAAGAGCACCATGGGACGGTTGCTCGCTGCACGTCACGGCTGGCGTTTTGTGGATGCGGACGACTATCACTCCGCGCAGAACGTGCAGAAGATGCGCCGGGGGATCCCGCTCACCGACGCCGACCGCGACGCGTGGCTCGACGCGCTCGCGACCGTGATTCGACAGCTCGTCGCGCGCGATGAGTCAGCGGTCATCGCCTGCTCCGCGCTTCGACGCAGCTACCGCCGTCGCATCGCAGCTGGTCACGCGCGCGTGCGCTTCGTCCACCTCACGGCCAGCGCGGAGGTCATCCGTGAGCGGCTCCGTGCGCGCACTGGACACTTTGCCACAGCCGATCTGCTGGAGAGCCAACTTTGCACGCTGGAGGCGCCCGCCGACGAAGAAGACGCCGTCACCGTGCAGGTGGGAGCGACTCCGCTCGACGTCGTGCGCCGGATCGAGCGGGACCTCGAGCTTCCCGCGTGACAACAAGACGTGGCTCCGTTCGCAATGGGCGACACGAGCTCAGTGTCGCACCTCGTGCGGCCCGTAGGGCGCCTCGAGCCCGGCCATCTCCTCCGGCGTGAGCGTGAGGTCCACCGCACGCACGGCCGCCTCGAGATGCGACATCTTGGTCGCTCCGACGATCGGCGCCGTGACGCCAGGCCGCCCGAGCAGCCACGCGAGCGCCACTTCGGCGGGGGTCACCGCGCGCGCGCCGGCCACGCGTCGCACGGCCGCAAGCACATCTTCATCTCCCGCGCCGCCGTAGAGACGGGTGCCGAATGGATCGGCTTGCGATCGCGGCGTCGCCGAGCCGGCCGGCGGCTCCATCGCCGCGCGCGCCAGTCGCCCACGCGCCAACGGCGACCATGGGATGAGTCCCACGCCCTCTTCCAGACACAGTGGGATCATCTCGCGCTCCTCCTCACGGTAGAGGAGGTTGTAGTGGTTCTGCATCGAGACGAACCGCGCCCATCCGTGCCGCTCCGATAAGCTCAGCGCGCGCGCCATCCGCCATGCCGCACCCGAGCTCGCGCCCAGATAGCGCACCTTGCCCGCGTGGACCAGATGGTCCAGCGCCGCGAGCGTCTCTTCCAGCGGCGTCTCGGCGTCGAACCGGTGAATCTGGTAGAGGTCGATCGCCTCCACGCCCAGCCGCCTCAGACTCGCCTCGCACGCCTGCACAATGTGCTTGCGCGACAGCCCGCCCATGTTCGGACGGTCGTTCATGGGGAAGAACACTTTGGTGGCGAGCACGACCTCGTCCATGGGCGCCATCTCGCGGAGCGCGCGCCCTGTCACCTCCTCGCTCACGCCCAGGGAGTACATGTCGGCGGTATCGAAGAAAGTGATCCCCAGCTCCAGCGCGCGCTGGAAGAACGGGCGCGCCTCCGCCTCGTCCAGCACCCACGGCCGCCACTGCGACGAGCCAAAACTCATGCAGCCGAGGCAGATACGCGACACGGTGAGACCCGTCTGACCCAGATGTGTGTATTCCATGCTTCTGCTAATAGCGCGCGCGGGCTTGGCGGCACAAGGGGAGCGGCGGTACGCGAGCAGTGAACATCGTCGCTTCGCGAAAGCGGGCGCGGCGCACGAGGCGGCAGCGCATCAGGCGGCATCGCGGCCGCGGTCGCACGGACACGGCAGCGGCTCTTGTCGCGCTGCCCGCTCGGGCGTAATTACAGGGCAGCCGCATTCCACCTTGTGTCCGAGGGAGTCGATGGCAGACCACACCACAGGCGCCCGTGCGGGACGCGCGGCATCGGCCACCATGGCGCCGCCGACGCGCATCGTGACGCTCATCGCGAGCGCCACCGAGATCGTCTGCGCGCTGGGATTGCGCGAGCATCTGATCGGGATCTCGCACGAGTGCGACTTCCCGCCCGACGTCCGGGGGCTCCCCGTGCTGTCCGCGCCCAAGCTCGACCCCTCGCGCCCCGGCCGCGAGGTGGACGCGGAGGTTCGCCGGATCGTGCGCGAGGGGCTGAGCGTCTACCGCGTGAACGTCGACGCGCTCGAACGCCTGGCGCCGGATCTCATCGTCACGCAGGACCACTGCGAGGTCTGCGCCGTCTCGCTCAAGGATGTGGAAGACGCGCTCTGCTCGCTCACCCTTCCCGAGACCCGCGTCTGCTCGCTGCACCCGTCCACGCTCGACGACGTGCGCCGCGACTTCCAGCGGGTGGCCAATGCCGCCGGCGTGCCGGAGCGCGGCGCCGAGCTGCGCGCGCGCTTCGACGCGCAGCTCGACCATCTTGCCGCGCGCACGCGCGTGCTCGGCGCGCCGCGCGTCGTGTGCCTGGAGTGGCTGTCGCCACCCATGGTGGCCGGCGGATGGATGCCCGACCTCGTCCGCATCGCCCGCGGAGAGCCGTGCCTGGTGACCGACGCGAGTTCCTTCCGCACGGTCACGTGGGACGACATCGCCGCCGCCAATCCGGACGTCGTCGCCATTTTCCCCTGCGGCTATGGCATCGAGAAGACGCTGGAGGAGCTCGCCGACCCCGCGCTGGCATCCCACCTGCGCTCGCTTGGTGCCGTACGCGACGGCCGGTGCTTCGTGTTGGACGGCAATGCCTACTTCAATCGCCCCGGACCGCGCATCGCCGACAGCGCGGAGCTGCTGGCGGCGGCGCTGCACCCGCGCGAGTGCGCGGACCTGGCGCAGCGCTATGCGGATGCCATGACCATCTGGTCGCCGCCGGTGCAGTGACCGCCCGGACTTCCTCCCACCAACGCTGACACGTGCGGTCGACCCTGCTCCTCGCGACGTCCGCAATGCTGGCGCTCGCCGCTCCATCCGCGCGGGCGCGTCCGGCCACGCCCTCCGGCGCCACCACCGCCGACGCCCGCACGGCCCATGCGCGCATGCCCGATTCCACCGCCCTGTTCATGCAGACCGGCGTCTCGCACGTGCTGGCGGCCCACCGCGCGGCACAGATCCGCCACGTGCGCTACGATCTTCAGCTCGACGTGACCGCGCACGACAGCGCTACCGGACACGTGATCATCCAGTTCGAGCGTGTGCGTCCCGGCGACGTGATTCTCGATTTCCGCGGCCTGCATCTCGCCAACCCGCGCGCCAACGGCACCCCCGCGCGCGGGCTCGAGAACAATGGAGCGCACCTGCGCGTGCCGGACGCCGTGCTGCAGGACGGACGCAACGTGCTCGCGTTCGACTTTGCCGCGCGCATCGCCCCCGCCGGCGCGAGCATCATCCGGTACCACGACGCCACCAATGGCGCGGACTATCTCTACACCCTGCTCGTCCCCGCCAATGCGAACGCGCTTTTCCCCTGCTTCGACCAGCCGGATCTCAAGGCGCGGGTCACGCTCGCGCTCACGATCGCGCCGGCGTGGAACGCCCTCGCCAACGGCGCCATCGTCTCCACCGATACCGTGGGCGGCGCCCTCCGCGTGCGCTTTGCCGAAACGGAACCCATCAGCACATATCTCATCGCGTTCGCGGCCGGTCCCTGGGTGCGCGTCTCGTCGCACGCGGGCACGCGCCCCGTGTCGGTCTACCTGCGCGCCTCGCGCGCGCACGAGGCCGACGCCGACACGCTGATCGCGCTCAATGCGCGCGCGCTCGACTGGCTGGAAGACTACTTCGGCCGGCCGTATCCGTACGCCAAGTTCGACTTTCTCCTCGCGCCGGCGTTCCCGTTCGGCGGCATGGAACATCCGGGGGCGATTTTCTACAATGAAGACCGCTTCATCTTCCGCGAGCGCCCCACCCTCACCCGCGTGCTCGGCCGGGAAGCCACGATCTTCCACGAGGTGGCGCACCAGTGGTTCGGCGATCTTGTCACCATGCGGTGGTTCGACGATCTCTGGCTCAAGGAGGGATTCGCCACCTACATGGCGGCCAAGATGCAAGACGCGCTCGACCCACGCGCCGGCGCGTGGAAGACATTCTATCTGCGCAACAAGCCGCTGGCGTATGACGTGGATGCGTCCCTCGGCACCACTCCCATTTGGCAGGCGCTCGACAACCTGGATCAGGCCAAGAGCAACTACGGCGCGATCGTCTACAACAAGGCGCCGGGCGTCCTGAAGCAGTTGGAGTATCTGGTGGGAGACACCGCGTTCCGCGCGGGGTTGCAACAGTTTCTCGCGGCGCACGCGTACGCGAACGCCACCTGGCGCGATCTGCTGCACGGCGTGGGACACGCCGCCGGCCGCTCCCTCGATGCGTGGGGAGAGCAGTATATCGTCCGCCCCGGCCTCCCCGTTTTCGAGCAGCATCTCACGCTCGACGGCAATCGCATTGCGCGCCTCACGCTGGTGCAGCACCCGGCGCGCTCCCTCTCCGGTGCGGGGCCCTGGCCGGCGCGACTGGACGTGCTCGTCGCCTACGATCGCGCCTCGCCCATCCACGTGCCGGTGGACGTACGCGCGGACACCACCGTTGTACCGGTGGCAGGACGTCCGGCGCCCGCGTTCGTCTACGCGAATGCCGGGGACCACGGCTACGGTCTCGTCCAGCTCGACGCGCGGAGCACCGCCTGGCTGGAGCAGCATATCGGGAGCGTGGACGACGACTTCCTGCGCGCCATGTTGTGGGGCTCGATGTGGGATCTCGTGCGCGACGCACGCCTCGCGCCCACGCGCTTTGTCGCGATGACGCTCCGTGAGCTCCCCGCCGAGCACGACGAGCAGATCGCGGCCGGCCTGCTGGGCCATCTCACACGCGCCACGGAAGCCTATCTGAGCAATGCGCAGCGCGCGAAACTCCTGCCCGGCGTCGAGCGCGCGCTCTGGGATGGCCTCTCGGATACCGCGCGCGACTACGGACAGCGCAAGGCTCGTCTCGATGCGCTGATCGCGGTCGCGCAGACGCCGGTCATGCTCGCCCGACTGGACTCGCTCCTCGACGCCGACTCCGTGGCGGGCGCACCGCTGCAGGCGCCCACCCGCTGGGCCATCATCACCGCCCTCACGGCACGCGCGGCGCCCACCGCCGGCACGCGCTTTGCCACCGAGGCGCGCCGGGATGCGACATCGGAAGGCAAACGGCTCGCATTCGTGGCCGGCGCCGCACGGCCCGATCCCGCCGTCAAGCGCGCGTACTTCACGCGCTATCTATCCGACTCCACGCTCAACGAAGACTGGGTGACCGCCAGCCTCGGCGCGTTCAACGCGCTGCCACAAGACACGCTCACGCTGCCGTACCTCACCCCCGCGCTCGACACGCTCCCGTGGATTCAGCGCAATCGGCGCATCTTCTTTCTCGGCAGCTGGCTCGGCTCCTTTTTGGGCGGACAGACGTCGGCCGCCGCGCTGGCACGCGTCAACCGGTTCCTCGACCAGCACCCCGATCTGCCGGGCGACCTGCGCCTCAAGGTGCTCCAAGCCACCGACGAACTACAGCGCACCGTGCTGATTCGGCGGACGTTCGCGGCCGCCGCAGCCGCACGTAGCCGCTAGCGCATGCTCGACATTGCGGAGGCGTTTCCGCTCATCGAGGACTATGCGATCATCGGCGACTGTCGCTCGGCGGCGCTCATCTCGCGCGACGGGTCCCTCGACTGGCTCTGCTGGCCGCGGTTCGACAGCCGGTCCTTCTTCGCCGCCCTGCTCGATCGGAGCAAGGGCGGCCGGTTCGTGATTCGCCCCACCGGACAGTTCTCGAGCACGCGCCGCTACATCGAGAACACGAACGTGCTGGAGACCACCTTCCGCGCCGCTGACGGCGTCGCCCGCCTGGTGGATCTCATGCCGGTCGATGCGGAAACCGCCAAACGGCAGAAGCTCTATCCCGAGCATCAGCTCATTCGGGCCATCGAGTGCCTGGACGGCGAAGTAAGCCTCGAGATGGAGTGCGATCCGCGCCCCGACTATGCGCGCACCGTACCCACGCTCCGCGATCGCGGCGCGCTGGGGCTGTACTACGAGCACCGCGGCCAGTTGCTGGCCGTCCGCAGCGACATCCCGCTCTCGCTCAGCGCCAATGGCTCCAGTGTGCACGCGCGGTTCACGCTCCGACCCGGCGAGCGGCGGTATGTCTCGCTCATCTTCAGCGACCAGGAGCCCGCCATCATCCCACCCCTGGGGCAGGAGGCCGCCACCAAGATCCAGCGTTCCATCGCCTGGTGGAACGATTGGGCGGCGCAGTGCGAGTACGACGGCCCGTATCGCGAAGCCGTGCTGCGCAGCGCGCTCGCGCTCAAGCTGCTTACCTTTGCCCCGTCGGGCGCCGTCGTGGCTGCCGCCACCACCTCCCTGCCCGAAGCGATCGGCGGCATACGCAACTGGGACTACCGCTATTGCTGGCTTCGGGACGCGTCTCTCACCGTGCAGGCGCTCTACGACCTGGGCTACGCCGACGAGGGCAACTCGTTCATGTCGTGGCTGCTGCACGCCACCCGGCTCACGCGTCCCGAGCTCAACGTCATGTACGATGTGTACGGCGAGACCGACCTGCACGAGCAGGTCCTGCCGCATCTCACCGGGTACGAGGGCTCGCGCCCGGTGCGCATCGGTAACGCCGCGCACGGTCAGCTGCAGCTGGACGTCTACGGCGAGCTCATCGACGCCGTGTACGAGTTCATCTGTCGCGGCGGCCGATTGGATCACACCACACGGCGCATGCTGGTGGGCCTGGGCGACACCGTCTGTCGCCGCTGGAGCGAGCCCGACGAGGGCATTTGGGAAATTCGCGGCGGCCGACTGCAGCATACCTACTCCAAGGCCATGTGCTGGCTCGCACTCGACCGGCTGCTCCGCTTGCATCAGGGAGGTCACATCGAGCTTCCCCACCGCTCCTACACGGCCACGCGTCGTCGCATCGAGGACACGATCGAGACGCGGGGGTACAACGAGCAGATCGGCAGTTACGTCTCGACGCTGGATGGCGACGAGGTGGACGCCAGCCTGCTTCGCCTCGCGCGCCACGGCTACGTGAACCCGACCTCCGCGCGCATGCGGAGCACCATCCAGGTGATCCGCGAGCGGCTGGGATCTGACGGTCTCATGTATCGGTACCGTGGCGGACATGACGGCCTGCCGCCGGGCGAGGGAGCGTTTGGCCTCTGCTCCTTCTGGGCGGTGAATGCGCAGGCGCTCAGCGGCGACATCGATGGCGCCGTTCAGACCTTCGAACACATCCTCCAGTTCGCCAACAATGTCGGTCTCTACGCCGAGGAGATCGATCCCGGTTCGGGACGCTTCCTGGGGAACTTCCCCCAGGCGTTCACCCACGTGGGGCTCATCGACTCGGCCCTCACGCTCCAGCACGCGATCGGCGCCCGGAGGCGCCCCAGCGAAGAGCAGCCGGCTCGCAGGACGGAGGTACACGTATGAATCTGGGAAGCATCACGCTGTGGGGGCTCGTCGGCACGTTGGTGCTCACCACGGTGATGTCGGCCGCCCAGGGGCTGGGGATCTCGCGCATGGGGATCCCGTTCATGGTCGGAACCATGTTCACGGGCAACCGCGGGCGGGCGGAGTTGTGGGGGTTCCTGGCCCATATGGCCAACGGATGGGCGTTTGCGCTCGTCTACGCGCTCATCTTCCAGAGCATCGGCCGCGCGTCCTGGTGGCTCGGCGCGCTGCTGGGGCTCTTGCACGGGCTGGTGGTGCTCGTGGCGCTCATGCCGCTGCTTCCCAACGTGCACCCCCGGATGGCCAGCGAGCATCGCGGCCCGGAACCCACGCGCGCGCTGGAGCCGCCAGGGTTTCTGGCGCTCAATTACGGGCGGCGCACCCCGCTCGTGACCGTGGCTGCGCATCTTGTGTACGGCACGATCATTGGGGCATTCTATCACCTGGCCGGTCGCTGACGCGCGTGGCGCGGGTGTCGTGCTTATCTTTCTCGGCGCCTTCGTGGCGCTCGTCTCCGTGGACGCGGTACGCGTGCGCCGTCCGGAGACGCGAGCAGCGGAACGAGAGGCGATGGCCTGGAGGTTGCCTGCCCGATGACCGATCGCATTGGGCGGGTCTGTTGACGCGGAGTGAGTCGTGACGAGAGCCAAAGCGCGGGTGTTCTGGCCCCTCACCCTGGCGTGCGTGCTGGCCGACTGCACCACCAAGCGGATCGCGGCCGAGCGGCTGCCGGACGGCGTTCCCGCGTACGATGTGGTGCGGGACTTCGTCCGCTTCTCGCTCGCCTACAATCCGGGCGCGGTCTTTGGGCTTCCCGCCTCACGCTGGATGTTGAGTCTCCTGGCGATGGCCGTGCTGGTGGCGCTCGCGCACTTCTATCGCGCCACCGATGCCAACGACCGCTTGCGCGCCATGGCGCTCGGCCTGCTGTGCGGCGGTGCGGTGGGCAACCTGCTCGACCGGCTTCTCTCCACGCGCGGCGTGGTGGACTTCATCGACGTCGGCATCGGCACGCACCGCTTCTGGACGTTCAACCTGGCCGACGTCGGAGTGACCGTTGGCGCGATGCTGCTCGCCTTCACACTCGTCCGTGAGGACGCGGAGCAGGACCTGGGCGCCGCCGCGGACGGGCACGCGATCGCGCGCATTCCGCCCGGGTAAGCCACGCCGGCAGCGACCCCGGCGTGACGCCTTCGCCCACCCGGCATGCACGTCAGCCTCTGGATCTGGATCGGCTTCAACGCTGGGATCGTGGCGCTGCTGGCGCTGGATCTGGGCGTCTTCCACCGCCGTCCCCACCGCATCACCAGCAAGCAAGCGGCGATCGAGAGCGCTGCGTGGGTGCTGCTCTCGCTCCTCTTCGCGGGAGGCATCGCCGTCCTGGCCGGCCATCGCTTCGCGCTGGAGTTTCTGGGCGGGTATCTGGTCGAGAAGTCGCTCAGCATCGACAATATTTTCGTCTTCGTCATGATCTTCCGGTACTTCAATGTGCCGGAGCAGTATCAGCATCGCGTGTTGTACTGGGGGATCCTCGGCGCGCTCGTCTTACGCGGGATCTTCATTGCCCTGGGCGCATACATGCTGCGCCGCTTCGATTGGGTGACGTACGTCTTCGGCGCGCTGCTCCTGTATACGGGCGTGCGGATGGCCCTCCATGGGGAGTCGCAGACCGACTTCGCGCGCACGCGCGTGGTGCGTGCCGCCCGGCGCGTCCTCCCGATGACCAAGAAGCTCCGCGAGGAACACCTCATCGTGCGCGAGCGCGGGCGCTGGTTGGCCACGCCGCTCCTGCTCGTGCTCGTGGTGGTGGAGAGCAGCGACGTGATGTTCGCCGTGGACTCTATCCCGGCGGTGTTCGCCGTCACGCGGGACACGTTTCTCGTCTATACGTCCAACGTGCTTGCCATCCTGGGGCTGCGGGCCATGTATTTTCTCCTCGCCGGCATCGTCGACCGTTTTCACTATCTCCGCTACGGGCTGGCCACGATTCTCGTGTTCGTCGGAGTGAAGATGGGATTGTCGAACGTGGTGGAGCTCCCCATCTGGCTCTCGCTCGCCGTCATTGCCGTCGTGCTGGCCGCGGCCATCGGCGCATCGCTTGCGTGGCACCCGCACCAGGAGGCTGACCGGGACGCGCGCTGACACGGAGCCGGCCGGCGATCACCACTCCGCGCCCACGTCTGGAGGAACCGCATGGATCAGGACGCCAAGAAGCAGGCCCTTCGCCGGATCGTCTACGGCCTTTACGCGCTCGGTGTGCGCGACGGCAACGACGCGGATGCCCCCGCCCACGCGATGACGGTGAATTGGGTGACGCAGGTGTCGTTCGACCCGCCCATGCTGGCCGTGGCCGTCGAGAACGATGCCCACTCTCTGCCGCTCATCCGCCAGGAGCGCGCGTTCGCCCTGAGCCTCCTCGGGACCGGCGCGCGCGAGCTGGCGGGGAAGTTGGGTCGCTCGTCGGCGCGAACGCCCGACAAGCTCGACGGCGTCCCGCATCACGCCGGCCCGGCCACCGGCTCGCCCATTCTGGACGAGGGGACAGCGTGGGTGGAATGCCGCGTGACCGGTGAGATGCCGGCGGGCGACCACGTGCTGGTGGTGGGGGAGGTGGTGGAGGCCGGCGTGCAGCGCGACGCGGAGACGCTCACGCTCAAGGAAACCGGCTTTCGCTACGCCGGCTAGCCGGCTGGGCGGAGTGGCTACCGCAGCCGCTCCAGCGCATCCCGCACATCGAGGAGAATCTCGAAGTAGAGCTGCTCGCGGCGGTACGCGAAGTCGAGCGTGGCCATCTGCGATTGGTCGCTGGAGGTCTTGGCGCGCTCGAATGCCTCGCGGTACATCTCATCGAGGTTGCCGAGGATACGCTCGCGTGAACGGGACATGCGGATCTTCTCGAGGGCTCGAAGGGTGAGACGTGGAAGGTCGTCGTCGGTGGCACGCTCCGCGCGCGCCGATGGAAGCAGCAGCTTCCGGGCGCGGCCAAGCAGGGCGCGGCGCGAGTTGGGGGGATCGATCATCGTGAGTGGCGGCAACATAGCGGCCGGCCGCGGGGCGTGCAACGCGAGCACCGCAACGTGAAGGCGTGGTCAGGGGTAGAATATCACGGACGACGCGCCCCCAGGCGGACCAAGGAGCGCGCCGGCGACAGGGTGCAGTTGGCGGAGCGAGGCCAGTAGCCTCCTCCCCGTCCGGCCCATCGCATCGCACAACGGAGAATCGAGATGAACAACGTGAAGGTCTTTGTACTCATGGCCGGCCTCACCGCCCTCCTCATGGCGCTTGGTGGGGTGTTCTTCGGGCAGAGCGGGCTGATCCTGGCGCTCGTGTTTGCGGCCGGCTCCAACCTGTTCATGTATTACGCGTCCGATCGGATGGTCCTGCGGATGTACCGGGCGCAGGTGGTGGACCAGACAGCGGCGCCGGAGCTCTACGCCATGGTCGACCGGCTGCGGCAGCGTGCCGGCCTTCCCATGCCCACCCTGGCCATCGCCCCGCACCAGCAGCCCAACGCCTTTGCCACCGGCCGCGACCCCGAGCACGCGGTGGTGTGCGTTACGCAAGGCATCCTGCAGACGGTCGACAAAGAAGAGCTCGAGGGCGTTCTCGCCCACGAATTGGGGCACGTGCGCAATCACGACATGCTGCTGCAAACGCTCGCCGCCACCATAGCCGGCGCCATCAGCAACCTGGCGTACTTTGGCATTTTCTTTGGGGGCGGCCGGGACGACCGCTCCAATCCGCTGGTAGGGTTGGGCATGATCATCCTCGCGCCCATCGCTGCCATGCTCATCCAGTTCGCCATCAGCCGCCAACGCGAGTTCAAGGCCGATGCCACCGGGGCGGAGATCACGGGGCGCCCGCTGGCCCTCGCCAGCGCTCTGCAGAAGCTGGACGCCACCGCGCGGCAGATTCCCATGCGGGTGTCCCCGGCGGCTGGATCGCTGGCCATGGTGAACCCGTTTTCCGGCCAACGCATCGCCTTCGCGAAGCTCTTCTCCACACATCCGGCCACCGAGGAACGGGTCGCGCGTCTCCGCGCGATGGCGCAGCAAGGCTGACGGAGGGGACGCTCGCATGGTGTGGGTGCGGGAAATTCCCACATCGGTTCGCGCTTCCCCTACGGACCGGGGCGTCGATGCGCGTTAGCTTGTGGCCAGGGCGCATCTGCTCGCACGGGTGAGCTTCCGGGAGGCCGCACGGCTGACACACTGGTCGGTGCGCGCCATCCGTTGGCGTGCGGACGACCACGATGGGAGGGATCATGCGTACGCGTCAGCCGAGCGGCCCCGTGCTGGCCGCTGGTACCGGTGATGCCGTGTCGGCGGACCTGCGTCCGGCTTCCGTCACCGCCCCGACGGCTCCGACGGTGCGTCGTCCACTGCGTATGGTCGTGGTCGCGGCATCCGCTGGAGGCGTCGAGGCGCTGAGCGTGCTGGTCCACGCGCTCCCCGCCACCTTCAATGTGCCTGTTGTGGTCGCCATGCACCGGTCGGAATCCGCGCCCAGCGTGCTGGCGGGCATCCTCGCGCGCGCCGGCTCCCTTCCGGTAAAGCAGCTCACGCGCCCGGGAGAGCGGCCGGAGCCGGGCGTCGTCTATCTCGCCCCCACCACGCGTCACCTCGTCATCACTGAGGATGGCGTGTTCGGGTTTCACGACGGCGAGTGTATCCATCATCTGCGCTCCTCGGCGGATCCGCTCTTTGCCTCGGCAGCGAGACAGCTGGACGGCTGCGTTGCCGGAGTCGTCCTCACGGGAATGGGGCGCAACGCCACGGACGGCGTGCTTGCGGTGAAGGAACACGGGGGTGTGGTGATCGCACAGGATCGCGCTACCTCGCGCTTCTTCTCCATGCCCAAGAGCGCCATCGAAACGGGCGCTGTGGACTTCGTCCTCCCGCTCCCGGAGATCGCTCCCATGCTGGCGCGCTTCGCGCGCGACGGGATGCCCTCCCCCGCTACGCCCGCGCGCATGACGCTGCCCAGCACGCTCGACGACCCACGGCAGCGCACGACGCCGGCGTAGGAGGCAGGGGTCCCGGCGCCCGGCACGTCTCGAGGACGCGCTTCCTTACGCCAATTGCGCGACTGAGGCCGCCCCCGGAGCCCGCTCCGCTATGGCGCCATTTCCGCCATCGCCCTGCGCGGCGAGCGCGACCAGTCCAGCAGGACCCTGGCGTACACCAGGTGCACGGCACTCAACACCAGCACGATCCCACCGATGCTCACCCAGGTGAGCACCGCATTCGTGGCATCGACGCCCGAGTCCGGGCCGGGAATGGTGAGCCACACCATCCACGCCAGCAACGCGAACAGCCCCGCGATCACGCCGAATGCGCCATACGCAGCAAGTCTTGGCAGCGACATGCGATCTCCTTGGCCAAAGTCACGCCGAGCAGTCCGGCAGACGGTGGAAAACGGCCTCCTCCACCACGCGCCCACCGCGCAGGTGCTCGACCACGATCCGCTCCAACAGCTCCGGACTTACCTCTGCATACCACACGCCTTCGGGATACACCACCACGATCGGCCCGTCCGCGCATACGCCCAGACACGGCGTCTCGCCTCGCTTTACCCGTCCCGGGCCGAACAGCAATCCCTCGCGCTGCAATAACGTGGGCAGCAGGTCGTACAACTCCCTTCCACGGCGGTCGGGGGAGCAGAACCCGCCCGTGCAGATGAGCACATGGCGGCTATACGGATCCATGGATGGTGGCACGTAGCGTCGTCCCGTGTGATGCTTGACGTGAAGTCCACGAAAGCATATTCGCTGACGGTGCGCCGCGATACCCCGCGCGCCCACAGGCGCGCCCACACGCACGCACACACGCAGCCACACGCACACCGACCCACACGCGAAATGCCAATGTCTCCGCACCCGGCTTCCATTCGAGCGGCCGCCGAATCCAATGCCGCGCTCGTGCTTGGATTCATTTGCGAGCTGGCCACCTACGAGCGGCTGCGCCATCGCGTGACCGCCACCGAGGAGCGCATCCGTGAGGCGCTCTTCGGCGCCGAACCGGCCGCGGAAGCGTTCATCGCCGAACTGGACGGTGCGCCGGTGGGGTTCGCCGTCGTCTTCCACAACTTCTCCACGTTCGAGGGACGGCGCGGGCTCTACCTGGAGGATCTCTTCGTGCGGCCGGCTGCACGCGGACGGGGCATCGGGCGGCAACTCCTCGCGCACGTGGCCGCTCTCGCCCGCGCGCGCGGCTGCGCCCGGCTGGAGTGGTCGGTGCTCGACTGGAACGAGCCGGCCATTGGCTTCTATCGCGCTCTGGGCGCGGTGCCGATGGACGCGTGGACGGTGTTCCGGCTGGATGGTGCGTCGCTCAATGCGCTGGCACGCGAGCACGATCACCACCACGATGGGACCGGCGTGCCCTCGTGATCCCTCAGCCCCATCCCGTCCCCGGCCATGGCCACGATCAATGACTTTCAGCAGCTCGACATCCGCGTGGGCACCGTCCAGAGCGCCGAGCCCTTTCCCGAAGCGCGCAAGCCGTCCATCCGGATGCGCATCGACTTCGGTGCGGAGATCGGCGTCAAGCAGTCCAGTGCGCAGCTCACCGTGCGCTACACCCCCGAGGAGCTGGTGGGACGGCAGGTGATCGCCGTCGTCAATTTCCCACCGCGCCGTATCGCTGGCTTCTCGAGCGAGGTGCTGGTGCTTGGTGCCATGCCCACGCCCCACGATGTGGTGCTGCTGCATGCCAATGCCGCCATACCCGACGGCACGCGGATCGGCTGACACGCTTGACAACCGCCCAGCCGTGGCGCATCAGTTGATACGAGCAGTTCGAGCGCGGCCGTGCGCGATGGCCGCCGGTGTAGGAAGGCGCGACAGCAACACGTAGCACGAGACCACCATGCGGATCTCCGGAACCACACATCCCTTCACGCCGACCATGCCCTGTATGATGGGCTGTTGTCGCCGCGCCCGTGCGTGGCGGCCGGGGAGGGGTGCGCAGGGCGGATGACCCGCCAGCCAAGTCGGCGCGCACGCCTGCTTCACCGGCCGCTCCACGAGCGGCCGGTTTTTTGTATCCGCAACCTGTTTTCCCTCCGCCGGCGTGCGCGGGACGGCGGAACGGGCCACGGTGAACCGCCGAACGCTCCCGGGCGTTGGTCCCGGGAAGGACTACTCGAACCACACGGAGCGGCATCATGACACCTGCCAACACCAGCATCGCAGCCGACGAGTCGATCCGCGCCAAGGGGTACGCGCATCCTGAAGTACTCGTCTCCACGAATTGGCTCGCGCAGCATCTCGACGATCCGGACATCCGCATCCTCGAGAGCGACGAGGACGTCCTGCTCTACGACCTCGGCCACATCCCCGGTGCGCAGAAGATCGACTGGCAGTTGGATCTGAACGATCCCGTGGTCCGCGACTACCTGGCCCCCGAGAGCTTTCAGAAGCTGCTGCGCCGGCTGGGCATCGACGAGAACACCACCGTCATCTTCTATGGCGACAAGAACAACTGGTGGGCGACCTACGCGTTCTGGGTCTTCCAGCTGTTTGGCTTCGACAACGCCAAGGTGCTCGACGGCGGGCGCGTGAAGTGGGAACAGGAAGCTCGCCCCATGACCACCGACGTCCCGTCGTTCGAGAAGAGCGACTACACCACCCCCACGCGATCCAACGAGAGGATCCGCGCGTTCTTCGAGGACGTGCTCCAGCACGTCGAGAAGCACGGGCCGCTGGTGGACGTGCGCTCGCCCGACGAATACACGGGGAAAAAGCTGCACATGGCCGACTACCCGCAGGAGGGCGCGCTGCGCGGCGGCCACATCGCCGGCGCGAAGAACGTCCCCTGGGCTCGCGCCGCGAACGCCGACGGCACCTTCAAGCCGGCCGACGCGCTCCGCGAGATCTACGAAACCGAGTGTGGCTTGAACCCCAACGACGACGTGATCACGTACTGCCGCATCGGCGAGCGGTCGTCGCACACGTGGTTCGTCCTCCACTACCTGCTGGGCTACGACAACGTCCGCAACTACGACGGCAGTTGGACCGAGTGGGGGAACAAGGTCCGCGCGCCGATCGAGCGATGAGCGCGCCGCGTGAGCCGAACCGCGTGTCGGTGGCGTGGCGCGGGGCCCACCGCTTCGAGGCGGGACGCCCCGGCGGTCCCACCATCGCCATCGACGCCGACAACACTACCGCGCCCGGCCCGGTGGACACGCTCCTCGCCGCACTCGCCTCGTGCACCGCGGTGGACGTGGTGGATATTCTGGCCAAACGGCGCACGCCGGTGACGTCGCTCGACATCGAGGTGGTGGGTCGGCGCGTGGAGAGCATCCCGCGCCGGCTCGATCACGTGACGCTCCGGTATCGCATCGCGGGCGCCGGAATCGAGCGTGAACACGCCGAGCGTGCGGTGGAGCTGGCCGTCACCAAGTACTGCTCCGTGCGCGACTCGCTCGACCCCGCCATCCCCATCGAGTGGTCGGTCGAGTTATGATGGACGCCCGCGATACACGCCAGCACAGGGGCGTATGATCGACGCCCATATCGGCAACACGCCCGTTGTCCAGCTCGAGCGCGTGGTGGAGCCCGGCATGGCGGAGCTGTGGGTGAAGCTCGAAGGGATGAACCCGGGCGCGTCCATCAAGGATCGCACCGCGCTCGGCATGGTCCTCGACGCGGAACAGCGTGGCATCCTCCGGCCAGGCGGGCTCATCGTGGAGCCCACCTCGGGGAATACCGGCGTCGGGCTGGCCCAGGTGGCATCCGCGCGCGGCTACCGGCTCATCCTGTGCCTTCCGGCCTCCATGAGCGAGGAACGCAAGCGCACGCTTCTCGCCTACGGCGCGGAGCTCGTCTTTACGGATCCGGAACGGCGGATGCTCGCCGCCATCGAGGAGGCCGAGCGCATTCGCGATCGCACGGGCGCGTGGATGCCTAACCAGTTCACCAATCCCGCCAACCCGCGCATCCACTACGAAACCACCGGTCCGGAATTGTGGCGTCAGTTGGACGGACGGATGGATGCATTCGTCTACGGCTCGGGCACAGGCGGCACCATCACGGGCGTTGGCCGGTACCTCAAGCAACGCAACCCGCGCATCCAGATCGTGGCCGTGGAACCCGCCCGCTCGGCGGTGCTCTCGGGCGGCGAGCGCGGGGCGCATCAGTTTCAGGGGATGGGCCCCGGCTTCGTTCCGGAAAACTTCGACCGTTCTGTGGTGGACCGGGTGATCCAGGCGTGGGAAGAGGATGCCTTTCCCCTGGCGCGTCGGTTGGCGCGCGAGGAGGGCCTCTTCGTCGGGATGTCGACCGGCGCGATCACGTGGGCCGCGCTGCAGGTAGCGCGCGAGCTGGGCGCGGAACGGCGCGTCGCGATGATTTCCCCCGACTCGGGGGCGCGCTATCTGTCGACGCCGCTATTCACCGAGGAGCCGGCGGTGGCGGTGGGCGTCATGCAAGACGCCGAGCGGTGACAGGTTCCCACGCGCCGCCGCAGACGGGTCGCGCGAGCCCCGGGCTCCGTGCGCTCGAGTCGGTGTGATGGTGTGGAGGGGTAGATCTGTAGGGGCGGAGATCGACGCTCGCGGGTCGGGATCGGGATTCTTTGCGCGAGAATGAGTTTCGTGATTACAGTCATCTGAGAACAGTCATCAGCCCAGCTATCAGTCGGCGGTAGGGTGGGGCCGAAGCCCAGCGAGGTCGCGATCCCCTCTCGGCGTAGGCAGGACCGAGACGTCTGATGACCGATGACCGATGCCTGTGACCACGCAACTGATTGTCGCTCACCGCCAGCGAGGGGCGAGGCGTCAGCGAGTTGAGATGCCGGTTACAGTTTCCAGCCAGCGAGGCGTGAGGCATCCGCGGGCTCAGTTCCCAGCGAGCGAGTCGTCAGTCCTGAGTGCGCCTGCTCCCCGCTATCCACTCACCCCTCTACCACCGGACCTCCACGCGCGCCGTGTACTCCCGTGTGAGCGGCTGCGTGAAGAAGTCGTTGCGCGTGAGCCCGTCGCCCACCGATCCGGTCACTTCGGGGTCCAGACCCGTATAGTCGGTCCAGATCGCCAAGTTGCGCCCCGCCAGGGTCAGCGCGAGGGACGACGCGCGCAGTCGCGCCGCCCAGCCCGCCGGCGCGGCAACGGTGGCGCTCAACGCGCGCAGCCGCCAGAAACTGGCGTCCACGATCTGCGCCGTCGTGAGATCGTCAAAGCCGCCGGCGAGGAGCACCGTACCCGCGCTCACCTGCTCGTTCCTGGATGAGCTCGGGTCGAATTCGCCCCGACAGACCCCGTTGCCGCACCGGAACGTGTCCGTGAGGTTCACCAGGCGGGCGCCCCCTTGATGATCCAGCAGGCCCGATACCGTGACCCAGCGCCCGATGCTCACCTTCGACGACAGCGCGACGGTCGTCGGCGGGATGCCAGGACCCAGGGGCACGAAGCCGCTCAACTCGATCTCACACGTCGAGGCGCTCGTGCAGGTCGGAGTAATCACACCGTCGCCGTTCAGGTCATGTACCGACACCACGCGACGCCCCTGGTATGTGCCCAGCGGCTGCCCCACCATGGCCCACTGATCTGCTCCGATGCGGAGCGCAGGGAGCAGCGGCATCTCCTCCAACCTGTTGGTGTTGTGTGACGCCAGCGCGCCCACGCTCCACTGCCACAAGCCCCGGCGGACGAGCACCGCGTCCAGGGTTCCTTCCACACCCGTATTGCGCACACGGGCGTCGTTGTCCAGGAAGGCGAACTGGGCACTTTGGTTGAGAAACGGAGCCAGAACGTCGCGCGTGATGCGGTTGTACCACGTGACGTTCATTGCGATACGCCCTTCGAACAGGCCACCATCGAGACCGAGCTCGAGCTCGCGCGTGCGCTCCGCATCGTCTGCCTGGTTGACGCCAAACCGGATCACATCTCGCGCGGAGATCGTGCGAGTTGCTTCGCCGTACGCCGCCCGCAGTCGCAGTGCGCTCACCACGCCGCGCGGAAAGAACGACTCGCTCCCAATGTCCCACGCCACGCTCGCCGAGGGTAGCAGCCCCGTGTGCACGCGAAAGCCTCCGGTGACACTCACGCTGGAGGAAGGCTGCGCATCCAGGATGTCGACCTCGTAGGCGTTAGCGTCCAGCCTCAGGCCGGCCGTGGCCACGACACGCTCGCGCCACGTGAGTTGCTGCTGGAAGAATGCTGCGGAGGTGCGTTGACGCACGTCCGACGTCGAAACGATCTCCTCCACCATGTCGTCGAACGACGAACGCGTGACATCCTGCCCCGCGCTCTTGTCGTTGATGTACTCCCCACCCAACGTCGTCGCACTCCGCCACCGTGCGGACGGCGCGAACACCGCAGTCGACGCCAGGCGCGCCGTGTACGTGGTGAACCGCGCGTTTCCCGCGAACTTGATCTCCGCCGGAGGATCCAGGGCGAACACGGCGGGCGGTTCGTGCTGCAACTCGTCGCGGGTAAAGTGATCCACCCCCACCACTCCATGTACCGCGAGCCACGGTGCTGCCTGCCACGCCGTCGCGAGCGCGAGCTGCCGGCGATGGATGACCTGCTGCGAGTTCACCAGCCCGAACTGCTCCGGCGTGGCGCCAAGGTACCCGCGCGTTGCCGGACTGGTCAGCGGATTGCCGGTGAGCCCGTTCAGAAGCGCCCCGAGTCCATCGCCGTCTGCCGGCGGCAGCTGCACGGCGCTGTTCCGCAGATTACCGGCGAGCCGCAGGGCGATCTGGTGACCCACGTGGCGGCGGATCGCGGCGTGCAGGGTCGTGGCGCGGACGGCACTCGACTCCAGCACACCGCCTGCATGCTCGTACGCTCCGGACGCGAAGTATGTCCCCGCCTCGCTGCCGCCGGACACCGACATCCCGCCTCGCTGTCGGCCGCCGTCGCCAAAGACGTGATCCTGCTCAAGCAGGTTCCACGACCGCAGTCCGTCTGCCGCCGGCGTACACTCGCCGCTCACCTCCCCGGTGAGATCGCAGCTCACCGTCTCCGCGCCAGTGGAAGTCAGCGTGCCAAGACGAGCGAAACCACTCGGGAAGCTCACCGGATTACGCACCGCTCCGCCCTCGACGAATCCCCGCCAGCGCGGAGGGCCGGCCACGCCGCCGCGGGTGGTCACCAGGATCACGCCGTTCGCCGCGTTCGTACCGTACATGGCCGCCGCGGCGGGGCCCGGAAGGAGCTCCACCCGCTCCACCGACGCGAGATCAATGTCGTCCAACCGGGATGTGGTCTGTCCACCGACATCGAGCGAGGAGCGATGCGTGTCCCCGTTTACACGGACCCCGTCGACGATTACCAGCGGGTCGCTGCCCAGAAAGAGGCTCGTCGCGCCGCGCGTGACCACCTCCGAACCGGCACCCAGCGCGCCACTGCCCGGCATCACGGTCGTCCCCGCAAACCGACTGGCGAGCAGCTGGCTGAACGTGTGCACGGACGCCAGGTCAACCGAATCGAGCACGATCACGGCGTGCGACGCGCCGGCCGGCACGAGCGATCCGCGCGCCGTGTCATGCGGCGAGTGATCGGATGTCTGCGCGAGGAGTACGGCCGGCAGTGCGCTGACGAGCAGCGCGAGCCGGAAAAGCGCACGAGGCAAGGAGATCATGGCGTGTGGGCTGGAAGCCAGTGGAGCGAAGGAGCGCGGCAAGGCGATCCGGCGGCGGCGACACCATACAAGTGGGACCTTCCACGCGCAAGGAGCGCATCTGCGTGCCCACGCGGCGCCGTCAACCAGTCGTCATGGCGTTGTCAATGCGTGGCCGTGGCGTTCCGCTCTCGCCAATTTTGCGGCCCGTACCGGTCACCGCATCGGCGCGACTCATCCGCGGCAACCACCCGCACCACCGCCAGCGCGAGCACACGCTCGCTACGCTCGACGGCGGGGAGCCGTCGAGCCGTCACATCTTCACCACGCCACGTTTACGCGCGCCGTGTACTCCCGCGACAGTGGCTGAGTGAAAACGTCCGCGCGGCCCAGTCCGCCACCAGATGGACCCGTCACCTCGGGATCCATTCCGCGGTAGTCGCTCCACAGTGCCAGGTTCCGCCCCGCCAACGTGAGGGAGAGCGAGGATGCGCCCAGCCGCGCCGCCCACGCGGGCGGCGAGCTGACTGTGACGCTCAGCTCGCGCAGCCGCCAGAAGCTCGCATCCACGACGTCGAGGGAGGTCGGGTTGTTGGGATCGCCCAGCAGTGCGACCTGCGCACGCGCCTGCGCGAGCATCGACGTCGTCGCATCGAAATCCGCCTGGCACACACCGAAAAAGCACCGGAAAAGATCGGTGAAATCGAACTGCTTGGCACCTCCCGCGTGGTCCAGCACACCGGCGATCGCAACGCGGCGTCCGATGTCCAGGCGTGACGAGAGTGCAACGATCGTGGTCGGGATCGGCGAACCGACAAACGTGGCCTCGCCCAACTGAATTTCGCAGCCGGGACCGAACTCATCTGCGGTTGCACCCGGGCACCTACCCAGGGTCACCACGCCATCGCCGTCTAGATCCTGCACCGAGAGGACCGGCCGTACCAGGAAGACGCCGAGCGGCTCACCCGTGGCGTCCCACTGCGGGCCTCCGATCTGCAGCGGGAAACGACCCAGGTCGTCCACGTTGTTGTGGCTGTGCGCCGCCGACACACCGACGTGCCAACGCAGGCTCCCGCGCTCCAACACGAGCGCCTCGACGGTGCCCTCCACTCCCGTATTTCTCACCTGTCCCGCGTTGAGGCCCACCTCCGTGGAAACGGAACTCGGCGCCGGAAACGGTACGAGTGCTCCCGTGGTCATGCGCGTGTAGCGTGTGATACCCAGCGATACGCGCCCATCCAGAACCGCCGCGTCGAGGCCGAGCTCCAGCTCGCGGGTGAGCTCCGGATTGCGGCCGGCAACTGGCAACCCGGCAAAGGGGCTCATGAGAGACGCGATGCGCGTGGCCTTTCCCCACGCGGCCCGCAGTCGCAGATCGCTCACGAATCCCCGCGGAAAGTACGTCTCCCGTCCGAGGTCCCACGCGAGGCTGGCGGATGGCAGCACCACGGCGTGCAACCGGGCCCCGAGGCCGTCCGTGACATCGCGTCTGATCCCCGCCGTGACGAATACGCGCTCTCGCCACGACGCCTGCTCCTGGAAAAATTCGGCGAGAGTACGTCTGTTCTCGAGCGTGGCGATCGCCTCGAACCCCGTGAGGTCGCCAGATCTGGACGCGCTGCTGTCCCGCTGCTCGAGGCGGTCCTTCACGTATTCCAGTCCGATCGTCGTTCCCGTGCGCCACCGCTTCGCAATGGACGGGCCGCATCTACCAGCGCGACGCGTGAGCCCGAGTCGGCCCGGCAGGCGCCGAAGTGGCTCCGGACGACGTCCGTCCGGTTGATCTGCATGCCGCCGGCGAGTAGCGCGATGGCACACGCACTCCGCGAGGGCAAACTGCACCTGCGAAGCGCACCGGCGCGGCCCCCGCGCCCGAACGCGCGGCAGCAGCGTTGCTCACACCGCACTCCCGGGCGTAGCTTCCCCGACAGGCGCCGCGCGGCGAGCGCCGCCAAGCATCGACAATGGCACCTGTCTTCACGCACACCGTAGGGCATACCACTGTGGCCGATCCGCGCCACCCACCCGATCCCATCGAGCGCTATCCGTCGCTGGAAAACGTACTCTCCGAGCGGATCGACGGGCTGGACAAGCGCGGACTCCGCCGTACGATGCGGCGCGTGCGCCGGCGCCATGGACCGGTGGTCAATGTGGGCGGGCGCGAAATGGTGGACTTCGCCTCCAACGACTATCTGGGGATCGCCGCCGATCCGCGGCTGGCCGAGGCCGCGCGCGCGCTCCTCGCCACGGACGGCTTGGGCGCCGGCGCCGCGCGACTCATCACCGGCAACCACCCGGTGCACGAGGAACTCGAGCAGGCACTCGCGACCTTCAAGCGGACGGAGAGCGCGCTGCTCTTCCCTACCGGATACATGGCCAACGTGGGCGCCATCGCCGCGCTCGTCGGCCGCGGCGACATCATCTACTCCGACGAGCTCAATCACGCCTCGCTTGTGGACGGCTGCCGCTTGTCGCGCGCCGCCGTCCAGGTGGTCCCGCACAACGACATCCCTTCGCTCGACGCCTTTCTAAGCGAGCAGCGCGTGCGCTTTCGCCGCGCACTCATCGTGACCGACGGTGTGTTCTCGATGGACGGCGATCTGTGCATCCTGCCGGCGGTCATCGAGCTCGCGCGCCGCCACGGGGCGTGGACCTACGTGGACGACGCGCATGCCACCGGCGTGCTCGGTGCTCGCGGCGCCGGCTGCGCCGATTACTGGGGCGTGGAAGGACAGGTGGATGTGGTCATGGGGACGCTGGGCAAGGCACTCGGCTGCGCGGGAGCGTTCGTGGCCGGCTCCCGCGCGCTGTGCGAGATGCTGCTCAACTCCGCGCGCGCGTTCATGTTCACCACGGGATCGCCGCCCGCATTGGCCGCCGCCACCCTGGCCGCACTGCGCATCGTAGAGGAGGAACCCTGGCGGCGTACCCGACTGCGCGAGAACGGCAAGCACTTGCGCCGCGTGCTCAGCGAGGTGGGATTCCTGGCGGACGTGCCGGGCCGCGTGTCGCACATCGTGCCCGTCCACCTGCGCCAGGCGCGGCGCGCCGTGCGCATGGGCGAGGCGCTTCGCCGCCGCGGTTTCCTGGTGGGCGCCGTGCGGCCGCCGACGATCCCCGCCGGCACCTCCCGTTTGCGCATCACGGTGAGCGCGGAGCACGAGCCGGAGCAGATCGACGCGCTCGTGCACGCGATGATCGACGCCGCCATCGAAGTGGAGCGGACAATGCACGATATCGATATGGACGACGACGCCGAGCCGCCGCCGCCACCTCCGCCGCCCGTCTGGTCTCGCACGGTGCAACCATGAGCGCTCCGGACGGCGCGCTGCCCGCCGCGTCGCACGCCGCGCCGCCGTCGTCGTCGCACGCCCCGTCGCCGGCGCGGACGGCGCCGTCCTGGCTCGCGCTCGACCGCGCGCACGCGTGGCACCCCTACACGCAGCACGCGGTCGCGCCGGAACCAATCCCCGTGGCGCGCGCCGCGGGCGCCTACCTGTACACGCCCGACGGGCGCGCCATCCTCGACGCCATCTCGTCGTGGTGGGTCACCCTGCACGGACACGCGCACCCGGCCATCGCGCGCGCCGTCGCCGAGCAGGTTGCCACGCTGGAGCAGGTGATCTTTGCCGGCTTCACGCACGAGCCCGCCGCGCGGTTGGCCGCCGAACTGGTGGAAGTCCTCCCGGCCGGGCTGCAGCGTGTGTTCTTCTCCGATGACGGCTCGACGGCGGTCGAGGCGGCGATCAAGATGGCGCTGCAGTACTGGAGCAACCGGGGGGAGACGCGCCCGCTCATCGCCGCCCTGGAGCACGCGTATCACGGCGACACCTTTGGCGCGATGAGTGCGAGCGGCCGCGGTCTCTTTACCGATCCGTTCGGGACGCATCTCTTCGAGGTGGCGCGACTGCCCGACCCGTCGGAGCATGATGTCGTGGCGGCCTTCGATGCGCTCACCGATGAGCGCGGACAGACGCTCGCCGCCGTGATCGTGGAGCCACTGCTGCTGGGTGCGGGCGGGATGCGCATGTGGCCCGCGGAGACCCTCGCCGCGCTGGCCGGTCGCGCGCGCGAGCGCGGCACACTGCTCATCGTGGACGAGGTGCTCACCGGCTTCGGGCGCACGGGACCGCTGTTCGCCTGTGAGCACGCGGGGATCACGCCGGACATCATCTGTCTCTCCAAGGGGCTCACCGGTGGAGCGCTCCCGCTCGGCGCCACCGCCGCGCGCGAGGAGATCTTTGAGGGATTCCTGAGCGAGGATCGCCGCCGAACGCTCTTTCACGGCCACTCGTTCACCGCCAACCCGGTGGCCTGTGCGGCCGCGCGCGCAAGCCTGGCGCTACTGGACGATGGGTCGCGCACTCGCCGTCAGGCCATCGAGCGGTCGCACCGCGCCGGGATCGCGGCGCTGGCGTCACATCCACGCGTCTCCAACGCGCGCGTGTTGGGCACCGTGGCGGCCGTGGACCTGGACGCGGGCGGCGGATACCTGAGCGACATCGGCACGCAGCTCTCCACGTTCGCGCTCGCGGAGAACGTGCTCCTTCGCCCCCTTGGGAACGTGGTCTACGTGCTCCCCCCGTACTGCGTGGAGGAGGAGGAGATCGCACGGGCGTGGGACGTGGTCCGGCGGTTCCTCGAGCAGTGGTGACATCAGCCGGCTGGTGGTCGGAGACAGTGCCGCGGAATGCGGGCGCGCGCCCGTGACGGCGCGGCGGCCGCGCGCGATCGACGCACCGGAGCAAGCGCAGCTCCGGATCGGTGTCACGGGCACGGACACCGGCGTCGGGAAGACGGTCGTGGCCACCGCGCTCACGGCGGCGCTCGTGCGCCGCGGCCTGCGTGTGGGTGTGATGAAGCCCGTCGAGACGGGTGTGCCGGTGGGGAGCGATCCGGCGGATGCGGCCATGCTGCGCAGGGCGTCGGGAGAGCTGGATCCGCTGGAGCTCGTGTGCCCCTATGCTCTCGTCGACCCCTTGGCTCCCTCGCTCGCAGCCAAGCGGGCGCAGATCGCCGTCGATCTCGGTCAGCTCGACGCGGCCGCCGCACGCCTGGCCGCGGGACGCGACGCTCTGGTGGTGGAGGGCGCCGGCGGCATTCTGGTTCCCCTTGTCGAGCAGGTCACCTACGCTGACCTCTTTCGACGGTGGCAGATGGCGGTCGTCATCGTCGCGTCCAACCGGCTCGGCGTGCTGAATCACGCGTTGCTTACTGTTCGCGCCGCTGCCCATTCCGGTCTCCCGGTACGTGCCGTGGTTCTCAACGAGCCGTTGCCGGAGCACGACGCCGATCTCGCCCGCCGAACGAATCTTTCCGCGCTCGGCGAACTGCTCCCGAAGGTGCCGGTTGTCCCATTCCCGTTTCTCTCGTGCGCGAAAGAGCTCGTGGAGCTCGCCGACGCCGTGGAGCGAAGCGGTCTGGTGGAGCTCATCCTCTCTGCCGCGGCAGGCCCCGGCGGCCGCTGACAGCCCGGAGCGCAACCGGTCCGTGCGGAGCACTACTACTCACACCCAGGCTGCAACGCATTGTGGGGTGGGAGATGGGCGTTGTTGTCGTCTTGCTGGCGCGTATATGACATAATGCTGGCTTGAATAGCGTTGTCATCGCGGAGACGAACCGACGGGCCACGCCTGGGCAGGCTGAAACGCGGCACTCTCGGTGGGGTACCAGGCGGCGATAGCGGGTAGCGTTGACGCCGGCGCTCAGTCTTTCCTCCACCCGTGAGGTGCATGTATTCGCTGGGCTTCGGGCGATGTGACTGTCGCGTCCCCCCGTCCGTCAAGGCCGTGGAGCCCTGGAGGCAAGCGATGAGCACCACACGGCGACTGAGGCGGTTTCTCACCAACGTAGCTCTGCTTGCGTTGGCGCTGATCCTTGCGGCTGGCACAGGGGAACAGCTCGATCGGCTGCTCGCGCATCGGCTGCTGTTGCCCATCCCGCACGAGAAACTCCTAACCGAGTACGACTCCCTGTTGGGATGGCGAAAGCGTGCGCTCGCCTCTGGTTGGTACACCACCGACGAGTACTCCGTGCTGGAGCGTACCAATGCACATGGTCTTCGCGGGCCGGACGTTCCGCTCGCCAAGCGCCCTGGTGAGTATCGGGCGCTCTTCCTCGGTGACTCCTTTACCGAGGGCTACAGCGTGGACCTTCAGGATCACTTCCTTACCAGGCTGCAGCGACTCGTAGACAGCACGACCGGCGATTCCCTCACCGTCATCAACGGCGGAACGGCCGGGTACAGCACGGATCAGGAAGTCCTCTTCTACTTGCGAGACGGCCGGCGCTATCACCCCGACGTCACCGTGCTGATGTTCTACGAGAACGACGTGTGGTACAACATCCGGACGCGGTACTGGCGTGGGTACAAGCCGATGTACGCGATGGCCGGGAACGCGCTCCGGCTGACGGATGTGCCGGTCCCCCCTCCGCCGCAGGACACCCCGGGGGCCTTCCGACGAGCGGGTGCCTGGCTTGGCTCGCACTGCTATCTCTGCGCCGGGGTCCAGCACCTCGTCTCCGCGCCGCCGCACACCGCCACCACGTTCGACGCCGGTCGCGGCGTCCCGGACGAGTTCCTGGTGTGGAAGCGAGACCCTCCGGCATCGGTGGATTCGGCGTGGAACACCACCGAGGCCCTGCTCTCCATGCTCGATCGGCGCGTTCGAGCGGACGGGTCTACGTTGCTCGTGTTCTATATTCCGTCCATTGAGTCCGTGTACGACCCGCTGTGGCGGGACGCCGAGCGACAGTACAGGCTCGTGGCGGGTGAATGGACTCCGGAGGCGGTGCCGAACCGGCTGATGCAGATCTGCGCCCGCCAGCACCTCGCCTGCATCGACCCCACCGCCGATTTCCGCCGCGCCGCGCGCGCCATGCAGGACGGGCAGGAGCTCTATTACAGAAGCGATGGGCACTGGAACCGGAACGGGCACGCGCTGGCTGCGGCGCTACTCGCCGGCCCCATCGCGAGGGCGGAGCGGCGCGCACTACCGGCAGGGCGGCAACCGCGAGTCATGGCGGGATCGCGGCCTGGACGGCCCACGGGCGCCGGGTAACGGCGGGATGGCGGTTGCTGGTTTGCTCAGCACTCCGCTGTCCTCGCACCCCACGCACCACCGCGCCTGACCCGCGCGTCTGCGCGCACGCGCACAGCCCGCCTGACACCCCATGGTCAAGCGCCGACCCGCATCGTACGTTGCACGTGTGATGCCTTCGCGCATGCCGTCGCGTTAGTCTCTCCTTCGCACACGCGTCCTTCCGCACTCTGACTGATGCCCGTTGCCTTCGCCGCTCCACCGTGCACGTCCGCCTCGGCCGCGTCGTGGCATGAGCTCGCCACGCGCGCTCTCGCGGGCGAGCTCATCACGCGCTCCGAAGCGCGCGCCGTTCTCGCGGCGCCGGACCACGAGCTGCTCGACCAGCTCGCCGCCGCCTACCGCGTGCGTCGTCACTACTGGGGAAACCGCGTCCGCCTGCACTTCCTCCTCAACGCGCAGAGCGGGCTCTGTCCGGAAGACTGCCACTACTGTTCGCAGTCCAAGGTCTCGGCAGCGGAGATCGACACGTATCCGCTCCTCGCCAAGGAGAAGATCCTGCACGCGGCCGATCGCGCGGCCGAGCTCCACGCCGGCACGTTCTGCCTCGTGATCTCCGGTCGCGCGCCCGGAGAGCGCGTCTTTGGACGCGTGCTCGATGCCGTGGAGACCATCCGCGCGCGCCACGACCTCAAGATCTGCGCGTGCCTGGGGCTGCTCACCCCCGAGCAGGCGCAGCGGCTCAAGGACGCCGGCGTCAGCACGGTCAACCACAACCTGAATACCTCCGAGCGCTATCATCCGGAGGTGTGCACCACGCACGACTTCGCTGACCGGTGCGCGACGGTGGAGCACGTGAAAGCCGCCGGCCTCACGACCTGCTCCGGCGGCATCATCGGCATGGGGGAGACGGATGACGACATCATCGACCTCGCTCTTTCTCTCCGTGAGCTGGGCGTGCGCAGCGTGCCCGTGAACTTCCTCATTCCGATTGCCGGCACGCCGTTCGCCGGTCACGGCGAGCTGGACCCGCGCCGGTGTTTGCGCGTCCTCTGCCTCTACCGCTTCTTGCTCCCGTCGCAGGAGATCCGCATCGCGGGCGGACGCGAGGTACACCTGCGCTCGCTGCAGCCCATGGGGCTGTACGCCGCCAACTCGATCTTCATCGGTGACTATCTCACCACCCCCGGCCAGGCCGCGCGCGCGGATCTGGAGATGATCCGCGACGCGGGCTTCGTACTCGAAACACCCGATGGAGAGGCGTACGCGGGCGATCCATTGGCGGATCTAGCCGATGTAGAGTCCGCGGCGCGCGACCACACCGCGTGATGGGTATTCGTCGCCCGTCTCGTTTCGCGTGAGCACCTGACCATGAGCGCGTGACGGCTTAACGCGATGTACGCCACCTGTCTCTCGTGCAACGGACCGCTGGGCCGGAACGACCTCATTGCCGCGTTTCCCGTTGGGCGGCGTCTGGTCTTCGATCCAGCCCGCGGACGGCTGTGGGTCATCTGTCCGCAGTGCGCGCGCTGGAACCTCGCGCCGCTCGAGGAGCGGTGGGACGCCGTGGAGGAATGCGAGCGCCGGTTCCGCTCCACATCGCTCCGCGTCTCCCTCGAGAACGTCGCGCTCGCGGAGCTCACCGGGGGCGTGCAGCTCGTGCGCGTGGGGCCGGCGCTCCGCCCCGAGATCGCCGCGTGGCGCTACGGACGCCGGCTGACGCGATATCTCCCGCCCGTGGTCGACCGCCTGGTCGCTCGCGCCACGGAACGGGGCATCACTGCGGTGGCGGGAGCCACCGACGCCTTGGCCGGCCGTGGGCGTGAGGACAACGACGTCCGCTCGCGGGCCATCGCGTGGCTCCGTGCGCGCGGTGAGCCGCAGCGCGTCCTGCACATCGTGCACCTCGGGGACGGTCCGAGGCGCGTGGTGCGGGCCCGCCACCTGCCGTACGCGGGGCTTCTCCGTCCGGAACGCGGTGCGTCGTGGCGACTCGTGCTGGCGCACGATGGTGGGACCACCACGCTCGCCGGCGACCCCGCGCTCACCGCGGCGGGGAAGCTCCTGGCCGCCCTCAGCCCGCTCGGCGCGAGCGAGGTGCAGGTACGGTATGCGCTCTCCAAGCTCGACGATGCCGGCAATCCGCAGAGCTTCTTCTCGCGCATCACGGCACTCGCGCTGCGCACCCGGTGGGGGCGCGAGCCGGACGCGCCGCGTGACGCGCTCCTGCTTCCGCAGGGCGCGTCGATGTCCGAGCAGCTCGCGCTCCAGATCACCAATCGGTCGTTCTGGGCGCGTGGCGGAACGGGGAGCGAGGAGCATACGCTGCTCTCGCGTCTGCCGTTCGTGGACCGTCTCGCACTGGAGATGGCGGTCAACGAGGACAGCGAGCGTCGCGCGATGCGCGGGGAGCTCCGCGCGTTGCGCGATGCGTGGCGCGACGCGGAGGAGGTGGCCGCGATCGCGGACGGCATGTTCACCGCGTGCGCGCACGCCGAGCGGAAGCTCGGTGCGTGGCGGGGGCGCGCCGTCCCTCTGCTCCGGCGCGTCGCGCTCCCGGCCGTGGTGGGCGTGCTCTGCGCGAGCGGCGCGATGGCGATGCCCGCGCGACTGGACGCGCAGTGGACCACGCAGCGCTCGGGCACGACGGCCAGCCTGCGCGGCGTGTCCGCGGTGTCGCACCAGGTGGCCTGGGCCAGCGGCTCCGCCGGCACGGTGCTGCGTACGCTCGATGGAGGACGCACGTGGGAGCGCCGCACCGTTCCCCATGCCGACTCGCTGGACTTTCGCGACGTCGAGGCGTTCGGTGCCGACACGGCCTACGTGCTCAGCGCCGGTCCGGGCGCGGCATCCCGGATCTACCGTACCACGGACGGCGGCACGAGCTGGACGCTGCAGCTCACGAGTCCCGATCCGCGTGGCTTTCTTGACGCCATCGCCTTCTGGGACGCCGGGCACGGTCTCGCGTTTGGGGACCCGGTTGATGGAGATTTCATGCTCTTCGCGACCAGCGATGGCGGTCGGTCGTGGACGCGCATCCCCGGCGAACATCTTCCCGACGCGCTCCCCGGCGAGGCCGCCTTCGCCGCGAGTGGAACCTGCCTCGTCGTGAAGGGAGACTCGACCGCCTGGTTCGCGACGGGCGGGGGCGCGCGGGCGCGCGTTTTCCGCAGTACGGATCGTGGGCAGACATGGAGCGTTGCTGTGGCCCCGATGACGGCGGGTCGCCCATCGGCCGGGATCTTCTCTTTGGCCTTCGCAGATTCCCGGCGCGGCATCGCCGTAGGTGGCGACTACTCGACGCCGGACTCCGTTTGGGTGAATGCGGCCGTAACCGACGACGGCGGCCAACATTGGCGGCCAACAGCCGGTCAGCCGGGGGGATACCGCTCCGGCGTGGTGTTCGTGCCGGTCTTCACACGCGCGCCTGCGAACGGCGTCGCGGTGCGGAGCGTCATCGTGGCGGTGGGGACGAGCGGCGCCGACGTGTCGTTGGACGGCGGAGCCACGTGGGCAGCCGCTGACGCGCCTCCGTTCGACACGCAGGCACGCGATCCGAACGCCTTCAACGCCCAAGCTCGCAGCGCCCGGGCCCTCAATGGCCAAGCGCTCAACGCGGTGGCGGTGGTCCCGATGCGCATACTGGAGGCCGGCGTGTCCACGGCCGCATCCGTGGCCGAACGTCCGGCCGGGTGGACCGTCGGGTCGCAGGGTAGAATCGTGCACTGGGAGCTGGGTGGCGTGGCTGTGTCGCACTGAGGCATGCCCTTCTCGCGTTTTTTGTGAGAATCTCCTAACCTGCGAACGGGCATTCCTCATTCAGCTCATGAAGATCGCGCAGCCAAAGCACGTGCTTTGACCGGTGCGTGCCGGTTGCCCCGCACGCGGCACCCGGTCGGAGATCTGCCCCATGTGACGGTTGCCGCCCGGGACGTGATGCGATGCGCGCACAGTCGCCTGTCCTGGCGCCGGTTCATTCGTCATCATGTACGACCAGTCCGTACGCGAGCATTCTCCGCGGACCGTTGGGGTACACCACGCCGCGCGCGGTGAACACAGGCTATTGCCCGGAAAGCGTTCGCAGCGCAGGTTGCAGTACTCACCATCAGCATCCTCAACCGACCGGAGTTCCCCGATGACGCCCACAGCGGAAAGCACCCTGCGCCACCGCGCGTACTTCGAGGCGCTGGACGAGATCGGGGACGATGCCGAGCCCGACTTCCAGGCTGTCGCCGCCGGGCTGTACGCGCTGCGGCTCTTCGACACCTGGATCCGGGACGAGTGCGGGAGCTCGGCGCCCGATGCGCGGCAGCTCGAGGGCACGCGGCGCGCCATCACCCTGGCCCCGCCGAGCGCGACCATGCGCGTGCTCAGCACCGTGGTCGAGACCATCGCGACCGCCCGGGGGCTGGAGGGGAGCATGGTGCTGCCGGCGCTGTTGGCCTACGCGCGGGCGCTGCACTTCGAGGCGCGCTGGGCACTGGCGCAGGACGTCTACGACACGATCATCTCGGTGAGCGCGTGCGTGAGCGACGACGAGCTGTTGCTCTCGGCGATGCACATGCGGGGCTACACGTTGCGTATGCAGGGGCGGTTGGACGAGGCGGCGCTCGCGTACAAGCAGTTGCGCATCGCGGCCGAGTTCGTGGGCGAGACGCAGTTCGTGCTGGAGGGGCGGTTGTCGGAGGCGAAGCTGGCCATCGATCGCGGGAATCTGCCGCAGGCGGAAGAGCGGCTGGAACGGTTGCTGGCCGAGCCCGAAGTAGCGGTGCGGTCGGCGCTGCGCTCCAAGGTGCTGCACGATCGGTCGATCGTCGCGATGCGCCGTGGCGAGCTCGAGCGTGCCGCCGTGTTAGGGTACGAAGCGCTCGCATTGTGCAAGGATGGGGCGAGCCGCGACCGCATCCTGAGCGACATTGCGAACACGCTGTCGGCGCTCGGCCAGTGGGACGGTGCGCGCGACGCATTCATGATCATCGCGGCAACAGCGGAGGAGCAGCACATTCGCTGGCTGGCCACGATCAATCTGATGGAATTGGCTTTTCTGGAGAGGAGAGAGACGATCTTCGACCAGTATCGGCGGGAGCTGTCGGAGGCGGCGCTTCCACCGAGTCTGGCGGCACTGTATCTCCAGTTCGCCGGACAGGGCCTGCGCGTCTTTGGACACGCGGTTGCAGCCCGGGACGTGCTCGAACGCGCGCATGTCGTTGCCCGCGAGCACGACATGAACGAGCTGTTGTTCAAGATCGACGCGTTGCTCGACGAGCAGGCGTCCGCGCTTCCCGAATCGGTACTTCCAGCGTACGACCGTGTCGAGCCAAACATGGCCGAGGATGTCGCGGCGGTGGTCGTCGGTCTCGGCAGGATCCTGGAGACGGTCACCCTGCGCACGTGATGCGACAACGGGCCGCACGAACGTGCGGCCCGTTGTCGTCGATGCGCCAGTGCTCCCGGGTCAACCGGATCGCTCTGGATGCATTATCCAATGCTGCCAGCTGAACCGCCGTCATCCATCGTGGGCGGTGCGTTGTGCGAACTCGGACCCGTCGGGTTGGTGCATGCCGAGAGCGCGAGGGCAACGGTCGAGACGAGCGCGACGAGCAGCGCAACTTTGCGGCGGGGCATATGTGACCTCCGGGAAGTGAACCACGAGACAACCACGAGACTCAGCCCGAAGGTAGGCTGTCGGCGCGCGGCGTAAATCCACATTTTCGGAACCGCAATCGCCCTCGCTGGAAAAACCCGCGCCCTCGTGCCCGTGCTCGTCCTCGCGCACCTCCCAGCCGATCTCCTTCTCCACTTCCGACTCGCGCTCTCTCATGAGGATCGTCTCATCCTCGCTGCGCGCCCGGGGGAGCTTTCGGCGCTGGTCACCGAGCACGTGCCCGATGTGCTCGTCATCGCGCCACGCATGGAATCGCCCACGGAGCCGTCGCCGCTGGTGAACGTGGCGCTCTGCTTTCCGTATCTGCCGATCGTTGCCTACACCTCCCCGACACCGGAAGCCATGCACGCCACGTTCGAACTGGCGCGCTACGGGGTCCACCACGTGATCTTCCGTGGCCACGACAATGCGCCGCGACGGATTCGGGCGATTCTCGAACGCGTGCGAGGCGAGGCGCTCTGCGAGCGGGTGTGGCACGGGATCCGTCCGCGTTTTGCCGGAGCCCCGACGCCGATGGTGGCGGCCATGCAGCGTCTCTTCCACTCGCCACTCCAGTTTCGCGACGTGGAGGCGATCGCGCGCACCGCGGCCCGGTCGCGACGGTCGCTCGACGACTGGCTGGTGCGGCTCGATCTCGCGTCGGCGCGCCTGTTCTGGATCGCCGCGCGCGTGGCATGGGCGTTCCCGGCCATACGAACACCCGGGCACCTGCTCAAGCGCATCACCAAGCGGATGGGCTACACGCGTCCCCAGCTGTTTGCCGATCAGGTACGACGGCTCACGGGTCTCAATCCCACCGCGCTGCGCGACGCCGTCGATTCGGATGCCCTCGTCACGCTGCTCGTCGCGCGTCTCGCGCACCGGGAGCCGGAGGAGGGGCCACGGCGCCGCCACCGCCCGACACACCGCGCCCGCCGCTCACCTCCGGCGGGCTCGAACCGGGATTAGCCGCGCGGGCAAACGCGCGGACCAGCGCGTTGTCCCGGTCGTAGAGATCGTTGCCAAAGTGGAGCGCGCCACGCTGCGTGAAGGTGGTGAAGTACACGATGTACACCGGCAGCTTGCGCGGAAGATTCACGCGATGGTCATCGGGGCCGTGCAGCATCGCGTCGCGCACGCGCGCCTCCGGCCAGCCGAGCACGAACTCCGCCAGCGCCACCGGATTCGCCACGCGCACGCAGCCGTGACTCGCGCCGCGGTCCGTGCGGTCGAATAGCGACTTGGACGGCGTATCGTGCAGATAAATGTCGAAATCGTTCGGAAAGATGAACTTCACCAGCCCGAGCGCGTTGACACGGCCAGGCTTCTGCCGCACTCGCTCCTCTCCATTTTCATCCACCATCTCGTACCCGTTGCGCTGCAGATAGTCGGGGTCGGCATCCATCTTGGGATAGATCTCACGGGCCGCGATGGAGTCGGGCACGTTCCAGTACGGCCGAAAGACGACGTACTGCATGGAGTCGCTGAATACCGGAGTGGCGCGATCTTCGTACTCGGCGCCGACGACGACGCGCATCGTCAAGGCGGCCTGTCCCCCGTCGTAGGCGTAAAGCTCGAACGCCGGCACGTTCACCAGGATGAAACGCGACCCCAGCGATCGCGGCAGCCAGCGGTGTCGCTCCAGATTCGCGGCGATCTGACGAAGTCGGTAGTCCGCCGGCACGTTCATCGTCTGCACCGTCTCGGCGCCGAGCACACTGTCGGGCGTGATCGTGTGCAGCTCCTGGAAGTGTGCCACCGCGCCGGCCAGGGCGGGCGTGTAGACGGTGCGCACATGCGCGCTGTCGGCGGCCAGGCCTTCGGCGCGCAGGCGTTCCACCAGCACGGAGAGACGGTGCGCGTCCGCGGAATCACCGGGCCGGAGATCCGGCCCCTCGGGCACGGAAGGCCACCCGCCGGCCGCGACGATCTTGCGATAGCGCGCCAGCGCCCCTCGCAGCGCGGCGTACTCCGGCGTGGACGGCGCGAGTGCGTCGATCGCGCCCTTCAAGTCGGGCGCGCGCAGCGCGGCCCCGAGCACACTGTCCACCTCCGTCGGCTGCGGGTCGATGAACCACGACTGCGACACGCTGCGCGGGCTCACCTGTCCCACCAGGAGATCGTGCCCCAGAGCTGCGTACGCCGCGGTGAACAGCACGTCCGCCGCGGCCAGCGCGGCGGGCGACGGATCATGCGCGTCGTCGATCGCCTTCTTCCGCGCGCGAAGCTGCGCCAGCGGATACGCGGACGGGTCGAGCGCCTGCTCCGGCGCCGCGGCCACCGCGTGTTCCAACGCCTGCACACGATCCCCAGCGCCCTTGCGCTCCAGCCACAACGGGGCGTCGTGGTACTGCTTGTACAGCGTGCGCGTGCGCTGCCAATCACGACCGCTGATGCCGGCGGGGGCGTGGTCCTGGAGCCGCGCATCAATGGCGCGGCGCAGCGCGCGCGCGCTGACCCCGCGCACGTTCTTCACGCGCGCCGGGTCGTAGGGGCCGTCAGGGTGACGCGCACAAGCGGCCGCCATCATCAGGGCGACCGCGATCCACACGAACCTCCATTGGCCTTCGATGCGCGCCCTCCGCTCGCCCCGAAGGCGCCCAGAGCGCGCGCTGCGATCTCGTCGTCGAGCCATCGCTACCATCCTCGTTGAAAGAAACCGGCCGACGCCTGCACGAGCGCCGACCAGCTTCTCCATGTCACACTTCGTGCCGCCGTTCAGGGCGCGGGCAGCTCCATCACGCCACCGGGCTCGAGCTCCAGGCGCACGCGCGTTCCGTGGACCTGCAGCAGCACGCGTTCGAGCTGCCCCAGCGTATGCACCCCGGTGCCGTTCACCCGGCGCACTGCCGCGCCCGGGCGGAGCCCCGCACGCGCGGCCGCCGTGCCCGCGGCCACTTCGCCCACGCGCACCGCACCTCGCTCCGTTTCCTGCAGCGTGATCCCCCATGCGCCGATGCGCGCCGGAGCGCCGCGGGGAACCTCACCGAAGATTCCCTTGTAGCTCACCCCGTCCGGGAGCTCCACCGGCTGCAGGATGCGAAGCGGATGGCCGTCCCCCACCACCCGCGATGCGTCCACGGCCACGAACGACGTGAACTGGCTGACGAGATGATGCTGCAACGCCAGCCGGATGATCTCGCTCCGGTAGCCCTCCCGGTCGCGGGCGCTCGCGCCGAGCATGCGCGTGGAGAGGTCGGCCATCTTGAAGCGCGCCCAGGTGGGGGCCAGCGCCGCATGCTCCGGCTCCCACGCGGGGAGGTCCACGCGCACCGGGTAGCGCACCACGCGCGCGCCAATCCGCCCGGTCACGAACGCGGTCCCCTGCGCCTCGTGGCCATACCGCGCGATGACGTTGATGGTCTGGCCAGCGAACAGATCGTGGATGGCCGACGGATAGACGTCCGTCACCGGCAGCCCGTTCCAGTCGATCCCGATGTCCACCAGCACCGGTGAATCGATCATCGCCAACAACCGGCGCGCTGCGCGATCCGTGGTCTGGCCGTCGCGCGGGATGACGATGTACGATCCGCCCCCACCCTCGGCACCCACGCCATCGATGAGATACCGGTTCACGCTCGACCCGATGCCGAACGCGAAGAACCGCGCGTCTCCGCGCTCGTGCTTCACGACGCTCAGCACCTGCGCATCTTCCCCAATGTACCCATCGGTGAGGAGCACGAACATCTGCAGCCGCGAGCGATCGTGGCGCGCATCCAGGGCGCGGCGCACACCGGCAAGCATCTCCGTCCCACCACCCCCCTGCATGGTGCTCCAAGAACTCACGCGCCGCGGCCAGGTTGGCCTCGCTACGCGGACGCGCGCGGTCCCACAGCTGCGCGTTCCCGCTCGCGAAGTAGACGATGTTGAACCAGTCGTCGGGACGCAGTGCGTCGAGCGCGTGCTCCACGACCTCCTTGGACAGTTCGAGCGGCAGGCCGTACATGCTGCCCGACACGTCCATGATGAACGTGATTTCCCGCGGCATCACCTGGCCGTCAGTGGGCGCGAGCGGCGGCTGCATAGTGAGGGTGACGTACCCGCCCGTCGAGTCGCGGTGCGCCAGCGCACCGAACCGCGTTTCCGCGCCGGCCACCGACCAACGGAGCACGAAGTCCCGATTGGGGATCGAGTCGTTGGACGCGAGCCGCACGCGCCGCACCGAGGGCGACAGCGCGTCGATGCGCACGCGGTGCGCCACCGATGTGAGCTGCGTGACCGGAAGCCCCGCATCGAGCGTGACGGTGAGCGCGATGTCGTGCCCGCTCCGCTGTCCGGGCCCGAGCACCGGCGGCGAGATGCGGTCCGCGTCCGGATCGCGATCGGTGGGCGCATGCGTACCGTTGACGACGGGAATCGAATGCAGCCCGTTGTCCACCAGATGGCGGTCACCACCGCTCGCGACGAGTGGGGTGCCCCCCATGTAGCGCGGCCCCACGACCATGGGGAACACGTAGCTGTACTGACCGTCTTCGTACGACAGCCGCTCGAACATCGTGATGCGCACCGTCACCGTGCCGCCCGGCGCGATGTTGGCCACGCTCTGGGTGAAGATGTTCGGCCGCTCCTGAGAGAGGAGACTCGCCGTCTGTCCGCGCGCCACCGCCTGATGATAGATGCGCTCGGCCTCCTCGCGCGGGCGCACCACGCCCACGATGCGACGGTCACCCACCTGCATCTCGAAATCGCTCACCGCGGCCATCGCGCCGAGCGGAAAGACGTAGACCGCCTCGATGGGACGCGTGTAGGGATTGCCGTACCGCTGCTCCACGATCGTGCGCGCGAGATAGCCGCTGATCTCCGCGTGCACGTCGGTGTGCTGCAACGGGAAGCTCCCCAGCACACGCCCGCACGCATCGCGCGCGCGCAGACCCGTGTCGCCGTCCGCCGCAGCCGCGCTCGCCGGGACGGAGCAGTCGGCCGCCGCCGAAGAATCCACAGGTGCGGTGGTGCGTGCTGCACCGCTACGCGTGCGGATGAGGATGACGCCGTTGGCGCCGCGCGATCCGTACTGTTCCGTGGCCCGCGCCCCCTTGAGCACCTGAACGTCCGCGATGTCCGACGGCGGGATGTCGCGGCCGGTAGAAGGACGGCCGTCCACCACCAAGAGCGGCTCGTTCCCCAGCGAGAGAGCGTTCGCGCCGCGGATGCGGATGCGCTCGGCCTCGGGCGTGCTGTCCGCGGACACGCGTCCACGAGGTGCGCTGCCTGGCGCAAGCGCCGCGGGTGGCGCGGCTTCCATGACGAGCAGTTCGTCGGCGGACGCGATGTCCGGCGACTCGTCAGCTTCTTGCCGCGGCACGCCGGCGGCCGTACCCGACCACGCCTGGCCCGCGCCCCAGCTCGAGGCGGCGGCCGCCGAATCGGCGCTCGGCGCACGAGACGTCATACTGGATACGGTCACCACGTCCAGCTCGAGCGCCGAGGGTGGGAGCGCAAAGTCCACGATGGTGACACGGCGTCGTTGCACGTTTACGTCGTGCGTTTGGACCATGTACCCAACGCGAAGAGCTCTCACGGGCAGGTGGCCGCTGGCAACGCCAGCGATGCGGAACCAGCCGCTGCTGTCGGTCAGCGTTCCGCGCGTGGTGCCCACGATCATGACCTGCGCGTTCGGTACGGGCTTACCGGTGGCGAAATCGATGGCGTGCCCCTCGATCCAGCCACAACACTCCACACCAGTCCCACGTTGTGTGGCCGCGGGCGTTGCGCCCACGGGCGCCGTATCCGCCGGGCCCGGCGGACGACAGGCGGCCAACGCCCCGGCAGCGAGAACGGCAAGCGCCCAGAGCAGGCGCGGCATGCGGAGCCGACGCTCCGGTTGAACGATGCAATGCGACATGGGTGGTCTCCTTCGCGCACGAGCGCGGCAACGGATCACGCACGCCGGCATGTGCCGGCGCACGGATGCGCACGCTGGGGTGCCACCATCGCATGCATCCTCTGGGTTCGACAGCGTATTCCAGACGCCGCGGACCACGCAGCTTGCACACACCGACCGCGGCCGTGCCACGGCCGCGGATCGCCCGCCTTGCCCCGACCCCGTCGCGCACGCCACCTTACGCGCTACGATGACCGCGCCGACCCGCATTGCCGACCTGCGCCGCGAGTACGCTCGCGCACGCCTGGGCAAGCATGACATCGACCCCGATCCGGTGGCGCAGTTTCGCCTCTGGCTCGACCAGGCGCTGCAGGCGGAGGTGAACGAGCCCACGGCGATGACGCTCGCGACGGCGTCGCGCGACGGCGCACCATCGGCGCGACTCGTCCTGCTCAAGGGTGTCGACGCGCGCGGGTTGGTGTTCTACACCGACTTCCGCAGCCGCAAGGGAACGGAGCTCGGCGAGAATCCGCGCGCCGCGCTGGTCTTCTACTGGCCGGAAGTCGAACGGCAGGTGCGCGTGGAGGGACCGGTGGAACGCATCGCTGCGGACGAGTCGGAGGCGTACTTCCGCTCGCGCCCGGAAGGCAGTCGGCTGGGAGCATGGACATCGCGACAGAGCGCGGTGATCGAGAATCGCGACGTGCTGGCAGCCGCGTACGATCGCACCCGCGCGCGTTTTGCCGACGGCGACATCCCGCTTCCACCGCATTGGGGAGGGTACCGCGTGGTCCCGCGCGTGCTCGAGTTCTGGCAGGGGCGCCCCAGCCGCTTGCACGATCGCATCCGCTATCGCCGCACCGACGAAGGCGGGTGGAGCATCGAGCGGTTGTCGCCGTGACGGGGTCCGTGGCATCGGCGCACCTCCACATGCCGCCGTCGTCGTGACGCGAGACGACGGCCCGTCCGTGAGCGCCGGGCACGCGACGCACACCCGCGACCCTCGCGCACACGATGATCACGCGCGCGAGGATTACGAGCGGGCGTTGCGTTCCTACGCGCAGCGGCGCGAGCGGTTTGCCGAGGAGCGCTCGCGTCTCGAGCAGCGCGCGTCGTCCCTCGCGCACGCACGGCTGGCCGTGTTCGTGGCCGGTGTCCTGGCCGTGCTCGCCCTCCTGGCAGAGCCCGCGTCGCAACCGCTCGTGATCGCGCTGGCGGTGGCCACGGCGGCATTGGTCGTGGGATTCGTGTGGCTCGCCGTCCGTCATGGGTCCGTGAAGGAACGCGCGCGCCGGAGCGAAGCGCTGGCGTTGATCAACGCGGAAGGAGAGAGTCGGGTGCGGCGCCAGTGGAGCGTGCTCCCCGATCCGCCCTGGCTCACGGCGCCCAAGGGACATCCGTACGCGGTGGACCTCGACGTGCTGGGACACGCATCGCTCTTTCAGCTGTGCGGGCCCACAGGGACGAGCGCCGGCGCCACCACGCTCGGCGACTGGCTGCTTGCGCCCGCCCCGTTGCCGGAGATCGCGGCGCGGCAGGGCGCCGTGCGCGAGCTCGCGCACATGGAAGACCTGCGCGACACGCTCGCCGCCGAGGGACGGCTGGCCGGAGAGTCGAATCCGGCCGTGACCACGCGCTTTCTGGAGTGGAGCGAGGGAGAGCCGTGGCTCGAACGGCGCGGATGGCTACTCTGGACAGCGCGCCTGCTTCCGCTGGTGTCGGTCGGTGCGCTGATCGCGGAGTTCGGCCACCTCGCGCGCGCGACGTGGTGGTGGGTGCCGCTCGCGGTGGCGGCGCTGCTCACGCGGATGTACGGCACGGACATCCGCCAGACGTACGCGCGGGCGGCGTCGCCCGGCGGACCGCTGCGCAAGCGGACGCGCGCACTACTGCTGCTCGAGGAAGCGGCGTTCACGTCGCCGCGCCTGGCCGCGTTGCAGCAGGAGCTCACCGCCGACGGTGAGCCCGCGCACCGGTACGCACATCGGCTGGAGCAGCTGGCTACCATGGCCGAACTCCGGCTGTCGCCCATGCTCTACCTGCCCGTGCAGCTCATCACGATGTGGGACTTTCACGTGGTGCATCGGCTGGAGCAATGGCAGCGCCGCAGCGGTGCCCGCGCGCGTCGGTGGCTGGAAGCAGTGGGGGAGGCGGAGGCGCTCTCCGCGCTCGCCACGCTGTCGCACGATCAGCCGTCGTGGTGCTTTGCGGAGGTGTCGGAGAGCGCGAGTGCGGTGGACGCTGTCGCGCTCGGCCACCCGCTGTTGCCGCCCGTGGCGCGGGTGGACAACGATGCGACGGTGGGGCCGCCGGGGAGCTTTCTCTTCGTGACCGGATCGAACATGTCGGGCAAGAGCACGCTCCTACGCGCCGTGGGCGCCAACGTGGTGCTCGCGCTCGCCGGCGGGCCGTCGTGCGCGGAGCGTCTCCGTCTGCCACCGGTTTCCGTCTACACCAGCATGCGCGTGCAGGATTCGCTGGAGCGCGGCGTAAGCTTTTTCATGGCGGAGCTGGAGCGACTGAAGATGGTGGTCGAGGCGGCGCGCGCGGAGGGCACGGCCGGGAACGCACCGGTCTTCTACCTGCTCGACGAGATCTTGCAAGGCACGAACACGGCCGAGCGCCAGGTGGCGGCGCGGATGGTGGTGCGCGCACTGCTCGACGCCGGCGCGATGGGCGCGGTGACGTCGCACGATCTCGCGTTGGTGGACGAGGAGCCGCTGGCCTCGGCCGCGCGCGCGGTGCACTTCACAGAGCAGATGACGGAGAGCGCGACCGGTCCCCGAATGACGTTCGACTACCGGTTGCGTCCTGGCGTGGCGACGTCGCGGAACGCGCTGGCGCTCGTGCGCGCGATGGGGCTGGGGTAAGGGGACCGCGGCTAGTCCCGGCGCCCGGCGCCACCCTCCGCCTGAAGCTGCTCGGAGTCCCACGCTACCAGTCCTCGGCGCGCCGGCCGCGAGTCGCCCAAAGCGTCGCGCATCATGATGAGGGCACGCTGCACGCCGTCCGTGGTGAGCGCCCGCGGGCTCACGCCCAGGAAGCGGCTGCACTGCTTGCGCAGCGTCCTTGTGGAAGCGTAGCCGGCCGCGCGCGCCACCTCCTGCACGGTCTCGCCGGTGCCCTCCAGCAGGTACGCCGCGTGAAAGAGGCGGCACAGCTTGATGAGCCTCTCCGGGGTTGGGAGGCGCTGTATCTGGAGCGATCGGCGGAGCGTTCTCGGGTGAAAGCCGCAACTCGTGGCCACCTGGTCCGGCCTCAACGGCTCGGCGGACCGCGATAGGACGAACTCCACGACCTGCCGAGCCATGAGCGGCAGTGCAGCCAGCAGATCTTCGAGCGCGGCAGTCGTCTGTGCCGGGCGCAGGTGGCTGCGGATGAGCGCGGCCAGACCGGCCGGAGCGACATCGTCCACGCCGGCGAGCACCACGGACCGCACTCCGATGGCGCCGAGGCCCACCAGGCGTCGCATCTCGTCTGGCTGATCGGTTCCGTAGGCGACCATCGGGAGCGCCGGGAATCGGTCGTGGAAGCGCTGGCAGGTGGCGAAGAAGTGTTCATTGCGGTCGCGCAATCCCATAATGACAAGCTTCACGTGACCGCGCCTGGCCAGCGCGAACGCATCGTTCCACCCGGAGACGAACCGCAGTTCGTGTAGTGCCGAGAGGGGATCGAGGGCGGCGAACGCCTCTTCGAGCCGTTCGCGACGGTCGGGATCGTTGACGAGCGCGACGATGGTGTCCATAGTGGGCGCCACGGTATGTGCCGGACCGAGTTGGCGCAATAGCTTGCGTCAGCGACGCGTCACACGAGGTGGTCCGCTTGCGCGCACCCGCAACGGCAAACGCGTGGAGAGAAGCAGATTTTCGACGCAGCAGGGAGGAGACGCGGGTAGGGCGGGAATTTGCACACGTATCGAGAGGCAGCCCAGGCGACGTTCAATGGTGATGCGGCAGCGCGCATTAGCCTCTGGCCGGCGCGCCGAGCACCGGGGCAAACAGGTGGCGGAACGGCCGACTCCGCCCCAGCCTGCGCCCGCTGCCGCTGCGCCCAGGCTCGCAGCTGGTCGGGCCGCACATCCAGCTCCCGCCCTATCTGAGTGAGCGTTTCGCCAGCGAGCCGCCGCTCCGCAACGAACCGCACCGCTTCGGTGTTGAACTCAGCCCTGAACTCCCGCCGCTCACGCCGCGCCGCTGATCCCGCCTTCCTGTTGGCTTTCCATGCGCCACCTCCGCCCCGAAGTCAGGGCGAGGAAGGCGCCCACAATATTGGGTCCTCGGCACGCTGCGAGGAAACAGGACGTCACTTGCCCGCAACCCAATGAGGACACGCCATGCACGCCTAGGTGGACGAGCGCTAACAAGGCGCGCCGAGCCGGCTGCAGGTGGGGCAAGAATGAGGGCGGACGACATCGTCCGCCCTCATCCGCCACGCCGATCGAGCGCCGGTCACGTCAATCGCCCATCACGCGGCAGCTACTGGTGCTGGGCGACAGGGGCCGTGCTCGTGCGCCTACTCGCAGATCACACACGTGCTGCCGCCCGTTGCGTCCGTCACGCGATGGAGCGCGACGGCCGTCTGACCATCGGCGGATCGCTCCGTGAGCCGCAGGGTGAAGTCCCCATCGCCTTCCACACGGAACGTCACGCTGGAGCCGGTGCCGAGGACCCCAAAGTTGTTGCTCCCGAACTGGTCGTACGCGATCTCCCACTGATAGGTGTATGGGGCCACACCGTTGGCCTGGGAAGCGCTCCAGGTGTAATAGCCTGCTGTGGTAATTACGCTCGGCCCGCTGATGGAAGCTGAGAATGCAGGTGGCGGGCTCGAAAAGAGGAGTTTGTTGGGGGAGCCAGTACCGGGATTCGACACCACGTTGGAGGTGGCCTCGACGCGAAGGCTGTCACTCACGCGCAGCGGGGAATCACCAGGGTGACGTTGCCGCAGGAGCGCGGCAACGCCAGCGACGAAGGGCGAAGCCATTGACGTGCCACTCTCGGTGGCCGTGTCATCGTCACTGCGGTTGTAGTCCGAGAGGATGTCCTTCCCGGGTGCGAACAGATCCACACAGGTACCGAAGTTGGAGAACGACGCGCGTGCATCCGTGGAGTCAGTAGCCGCAACGGTGATAGCCTCGGGCACCCGAGCGGGTGAAAAGTTACACGCATTCGTCCCGTTGTTGGCCGCCGCCACTACCACGGTAACGCCATTGGCGATGAGATTCTGGACCGCATGATCGATGGCCGTATCAGCGGGCCCGGCGAGGCTCATGTTGGCGACGGCAGGGTTGGCGTGGTGAGCCGACACCCAATCCACGCCATCCAGCACACTCCGCGTGGTTCCGCCCCCTCCGCAGTCAAGAACGCGGACCGCGACGAGCGCTGCTTTCTTCGCCACGCCGTAGATGGTTCCGCCGGCAATGCCTGCCACGTGCGTGCCGTGACCGTTGCAATCCTGCCCGTTACCGCCCAACGCGTCGAAGCCAACGCTGGCGCGAGGGCGGAGGTCCGAGTGAGAAGTGCGAATACCCGTGTCGATGATATAGACCGATACTCCCGTGCCGTCGCTGCCGTACCTGTACTGCGCATTCAGCGGTCGACTCCGCTGGTCGATGCGGTCGAGCCCCCATGGCACCGCATTCTCCACAGTAGTTGCCGTGAACACCCGATTCGGCTCCACCAGCGCGACCTGCGGATTGTGACGGAGCAGCGCCTCCGCGCCAGGAACAGCGAGCCGGATGGCGAATCCCTTGATGACGCTGTACACGCTGAGGAGAGCGCCATGCGCGGTCTGCGCGATGGTCTGCGCTCGAGCTTCCACATGGGCACCTCCAGGGTTGAGGTTCACCTGCGAGAGTACTGCGACACCGACTACGGCGGACATGCCGTGGTGATGGGCGGCTATCGATACGTCGCGATGGTCGCGTCGACTGCGTCGCACCAAGCTGCCATCCCCGCTTACACGCCTGATTGTTCTCGCGCCAACAGTTCAAACGTAGCGGACATGCGCGCGGATGTTGGGAAGCCAGCTGCGCCGAAACGCTACACCTCGTGCACCAGCTCCCGCTCGTACGCCGCTAGCACGTCGGCGCGACTGAGGATGCCGAGGAAGCGCGGGTTGTCCTCGCTCTCCACCACCGGCAACGCGTCGAGCGCGCGCGCGTTCATCTTTCGCAGCGCAGCGCGCAACGACTCGCGCGGCGTCACGACTTCGGTGGGCTCCGCGAGATCGGCGGCCACGAGCACCATCGCCAGATCGCCGCGGTCGAGCATCACCTGGCGCAGCTCCTCGTACGTGATCACGCCCACGAGCGAGCGGTCCTCGTCCACGACGGGGATGGTGGTCTGGCGCGTGCGCGCGCCTACGGCGACGACCTCGCTCAGGGTGGCACCCGGACGCACGGTGGCCGCTTTCCGGTCCAGCGCTTCGCGCGCCAGGATGCGGTCCATCAGCGCGCGGTCGGCTCCGTGCGCCAGATGCTCGCCCTTCCGCGCCAACCAGCCATCGTACAGCCCGTACGGCGCGAGGCGGCGCACGGTGGCGTACGCGATCACCGAGACGACCATGAGCGGGAGGACGATGCCGTAATCGTCGGTCATCTCGAACACCATGAAGATCGCCGTGATCGGCGCGCGCGTGGCACCGGCCACCAGTCCCGCCATCCCCACGAGCGCCCACGCTTCGGGATGGACACCGAATGCCGGCAGCAGGTCCTTGGCCAGCAGGCCGAGTCCGCCGCCCAGCGCGGCGCCGATGAACAGCGTGGGGGTGAACACGCCGCCCGATCCACCGGAGTTGAGCGTCACCGCCGTGGCGAGCGTCTTGGCGAGCGCAATGCCGAGCAAGAAATACCACGCGATGCCGCCGAAGATGGGCGTCGGGATGGCCAGGTGGCCGTTGCCGATGAGCAACCCGCCGGAGGAGAGCACCACGGCACCCACGAACAGCCCACCCACCACGGGCCGAAGCCACTCCGGCCCCGGCATCCGCTGCACCCAGTTGGGCGTGGCGAAGTACAGCCGCGAGTAGAACGCGCTCCACAGTCCGCACGCGATGCCGAGCAACGGGTACAGCAACAGGATGGCGGACGGGCGGATGGATCCGTACTGAGGAATCTGAAACGCGGGGTGCGTGCCGAGGAACGGGCGCACGGTGAGCGCGCCCGCAACGCTCGCGATGACGACCGGGCTGAACGCGCCCACCGAGAAACTCCCCAGCACTTCCTCGAGCGCGAAGAACGCGCCGGCGAACGGCGCGTTGAACGCCGCCGAGATGCCCGCCGCGGCGCCGCACCCCACCAGGATCTTCACGCGCCGCTGTTGGAAGCGGAGCGCGCGCCCGATGGCGGAGCCAATGGTGGCGCCCAGCACCGCCACCGGCCCCTCGCTGCCGGCCGATCCGCCGGACCCGAGCGTGATGGCGGACGCCATGGTCCGCACACCCACGTAGCGCGCCCGCAGGCGGCCGCCACGCTTGGCCACGGCGAGTTGGATGTCGGCCACGTTCTGGCCGTCCGGCACGCGCGCGCGCCGCACGACGGTCCACGCCGCCCACAGCCCGAGTGCGGTGAGCACGGGCCGATACAGCGCGTGCTCCACCACGCCGAACTTCCCGCCCAACCATTCAATGAACACGTAGTAGGCGAGATCGATCAGATGGTAGAATCCGACGACGCTGAGCCCGGTGCCGACGCCGATCGCGAGACCGAACACCATGAGCACCGAGCCCTCGTCCCAATCGCGCTGCTCCAGCCAGGTGGTGATGCGCGACCACGGCGCACCCAGTCGGTCGAGGAGTGGGCTGCGTTCCTCCCGCTCCGTCTTCTCCGCGGTGCCGGTCACCATGCGCGATGGCTCTCGATCTCGCCGTAGAGGCGCGCGTAGCTGTCGTAGCGCGCCGCGCTCACATCCTCGCGCTCCACCGCGGCGCGCACGGCGCACCCGGGCTCGACGAGATGCGCGCAGTTGGCGAACCGGCACGTGGTGCGGTAGGGGCCAAACTCCGGGAAACACCGGTCCAGCTCCGATACGTCCAGCGTGCCCTGCCACAGCCCCACCTCGCGCAGGCCGGGCGTGTCCATCACGTACCCGCCGTCGGGCAGCGCGTGCAGCGACGCGCCCACGGTGGTGTGCCGCCCCTTCTGCACCAATGCGCTGATCTCTCCCACGCGCAGGTCGAGTACGGGATAGAGGGCATTGAGCAGCGACGACTTCCCCACCCCGGACGGGCCGGTGAGCGCCGAGATGCGTCCGACGAACACCGCGTGCAGCGCGTCCAGCCCCACGCGCTCGCGCACGCTCGTGCGATGCACCGGATAGCCCGCACGCTCATAGTCGCGGGCGAGCGCATCCGCCCGCGCGGTGTCGGCGAGGTCGATCTTGTTGAACACGATCCGCGCCGGAATGTCGTTGGATTCGGCGATCACGAGGAAGCGGTCGAGCATGCGCGGATGCGGCTCCGGGCGAGTGACGGCAAACACGACGACTACCTGGTCCACGTTCGCCGCCACCACGCGCGTGCCCTGTGCGCCGCCGGGCGCGCGCCGCACGAGCGCGGTACGGCGTGGCAGGATCTCGGCGATCACCCACGGTTCCGCGCCGGTGTCCCGCTCCAGCAGCACCTCGTCGCCCACGGCGAGCTTCATCTCGCCGCGCTTGGCGCGGCCGCGCATGGGCGCCTCGAGCTCCACCCCGTCCGCGAGCCGCACGCGCCACACACCCCCCGCGCCGAACATCGCGATGCCGTGCGTGGACTGCCGCACATCCATCACGTCCACCGGCCGCGGATGAGCTCGTCGAGCACGCGCTTCACCTCGGTGAGCGGCATCGCGCCGAGCTCCGCGCGCACCGCCTCCTCGCTCCCTCCACGCGCCAAGAGATCGCTCTCGAGGTGGCCCTGAATGCTGGGCGACCCGCGTCCCCACCGGACGAAGAAGAGGTAACCGCCCACGGGGGCATCGGCGTCCTCCGTTCTGTCGGTCGCGATCTCGACGCTATACGAGAGTCCGTCGGTGCCCTCGAACGCCGGCGGGCGTTGATGCACGGCGATGTACCCGCCCAGGGTCCGCTCGTCGCCGCGACTCGGATCGGCGGGGAGAAACTGTCCCATTACGGAACCGCGCGCCCGGTCACCGTCTGCGCACCATCTCGCGCATCACGTTGCCGGCGACGAACGCCACGTTGGCCGGACGCTCCGCCAGCCGGCGCATGAAGTACGGATACCACTGCGTGCCGAACGGGACGTAGACGCGCAGGTTGAACCCCTCGCGCACCACACGGTCCTGCAGATCACGCCGGACGCCGTAGAGCATCTGGAACTCGAAGCGCGACGAGTCGATTCCCTGCTCCCGCACGTGGCGCATGGCCGCCGTGAGCATCGCCTCGTCGTGCGTCGCGATCCCGGGGTAGACGCCGTCCGTCAGAAGAAGGTGCATACACTTGTGGTAGTTCGCGTCGACGTCGCGCTTTTCCGGGTAGGCCACCGTGGCCGGTTCGTTGTACGCACCCTTGCACAACCGCACGCGCGCCCGCAGCGCGATCATCCGTTCCACGTCGGCCTGCGTGCGATACAGATAGCTCTGCAACACGACGCCCACGTGCGCGGCGTACGAAGGGAAGAAGCGGTCCTCGAACAGGCGCAGCGTGCGTTCGGTGTACGCGCTGGACTCCATGTCGATCCGCACGAACTGCCCGCATTGCCGCGCGCGGTCCAGGATGTCGTGCATGACCGAGGTGCACAGCTCCTCGGACATGTCGAGGCCCAGGGCGGTGAGCTTGACGGACACGTTGCTGTCGAGCTGCCGTTGGTGGATCCGGTCGATGAGGGCGATGTAGGCGCGTCCGGCGGCGCGGGCATCGGCTTCGCTTCGGACGCTCTCGCCCAGCAGATCCAGCGAGGCGTGGATGCGGCGCTGATTGAGCGACGCGACGGCGTCGAGAGCCTCGGGCAGCGATTCGCCGGCCACGAAACGGGAGGCGAAACGCTTGGCGATGCGGTTGTGGCTGACGAACGAGTGGACGTGCGGCTGGTTGGAGAGAAACAGCAGAGCTTGACGCAGCATGAAAGCGCGCGGGCGCGGCCGGAGACGCAGAATCGAAGAGATCGCGAGAGGACGAGGGAAATATAGGCCGGTCAGCCGCGCGGGACGAGGGAAGCACGTGCCGGCCTCCGCCGCCTGCGCGCCCGCGGCGGATCGGCCCGCGCCGTGCGGGGTGGCATCACGCGCCGGTGTCGGCCGTCACAACTCCTCCAGCACGAACGCGGTGAGCAGCGTAAACAGGTGCGCCTGCGTGTTTCCGCCGGAGATCGCGTGCGTGCGGTTGGGATAGAACATGGTGCGGAACTGCTTGCCCGCCCCCTCGAGCGCGTTGGCCATGACGATCGCGTTCTGCGGATGGACGTTGTCGTCCCCCGTCCCGAACACCAGCAGGTAGCGCGCGGTGAGGTCGGCCACGTGCGCGATGGGTGCGGCTTCCACGTAGCCGCGCGGGTTCTCCCGCGGCGTCCGCATGTAGCGCTCCGTGTAGATGGTGTCGTAGAAGCGCAGATCGGTGACCGGCGCCACGGAGATCGCCATCTTGTACAGCGGACCGCCCCGCTCGGCCGTGCGTGCGGCCATGAACCCGCCGTAGCTCCACCCCCAGATGCCGATCCGGTTACCGTCCACCCACGGCTGCGTGGCCAGCCAGCGCGCGGCCGCGACCTGGTCGCGCGATTCGGTCTCGCCCAAGCGCAGATACGTGATCTTCTCCCAGTCGCGCCCGTGCATCCCGGTGCCGCGGTTGTCTATGGTCACGACGACGTACCCCCGCTGCGCCAGGAGCTGGTGCCACAGATAGCGCGATCCGCCGTAGGCGTCCGCCACTTCCTGTGAGTTGGGGCCGCCGTACAGGTAGACGAGCACCGGATACGTCCTGGTGCTGTCGAAGTCGGGAGGGACGATGCGATAGGCGGGGAGCGAGACGCCGCTGTCGATGGGGATGTGAAAGAATTGAGGCGGCCGGACGTCCAGTGCCGCGAGCTGGGCGGCGAGCGCCGCGTTGCGCTCGAGCACGCGAACCGGGCGTGCCGATGGAAGGGCGAACAGGGACGCGGTGGGCGGCGTGGCGATCGTCGAGTGGACGTCCACCATGAACCTCGCGCCGGGCGCGATGCTGGGGTCGTGCGTTCCCTGGCGCCGGGTGATGCGCGTCCCTGGCCCAGCGGCAAGCGGAAAGCGATAGAGCTGCCGCTCACGCGGCGTGGGCGCCGCCATCACGACGTACACGCTGCCACGCGCCTCGTCCACACCGGCGAGCGCGGTGGCCGTTGCGCTGTCGCTCGTCACGCGGCGCACGAACGTGCCATCGCGATTGAAGAGGCCGTACCCATGCCATCCGCCGCGCTCGATGGGCCACAGGAACTGTGCGCCCCCGTGCACCCACACCGGCTGGTCCCAGGCATCGTCGTCCAGCCACGCCGAATCGCGCGCGGTGGTGATGGTCCGCATGCCGCCCGTCGTCGCGTTCACCATCAGCAGATCGATCCGGTTCTGCACGCGCGGCACGCGCTGGATCACCAGGCTGTCGGCATCCGCCCAGTCCATGCGCGTGATGTAGACGCCGGTGTCGGGCGCGACGTCCAGCCACGCGGTACGCCCTGTCCCGAGCGTGAGGACGCCGATGGTGACGCGCGAGTTGGGTTCGCCCGCCTTGGGATAGCGCAGCGTCTGCACGGTGGGGTAGAGGTGCATGTAGTCGACGAGCGGATACTCCGGCACGGGCGACTGATCGAAACGCCAGTACGCGATCCGCTTGGAGTCGGGACTCCAGCGAAACGCGTCGCGCAGACCGAGTTCCTCCTCGTACACCCAGTCGGTGGTGCCGTTGATGATGACGTCGCTGCCGTCGGTGGTGAGCCGCCGCTCGGCGCCGGTGGCCAGCGTCACCACCCACAGATCGTTGGCGCGCACGAACGCCACCTGGCGCCCGTCCGGGGAAAAGGTGGCGAACATCTGCAAGCCGGGCGTGGGTGAGAGCGTCGTCACGTGCTTGGTTGCGAAGTCGATCACGCTGTACAGACCGCGCGTGTTATCGCGCCAGACCCGCACCGAGTTGTGGAAGAGGAGCGCCCTGCGGCCGTCGTCCGAAAGGGTGATCTCCTCGACATCGAGCGGGTGGCCATCTGCACCCACCAACGTCGAGACATCGGCCAGCACGGTCGTCTCGCCGCTGGCGGCATCCACCCGCACGATGTCCGTGCCGCCGCCGGCCGCCGGCCGGAGCTCCACCCATGCGCGCCCGTCGGGCAGCCAGTGCACGTCGGGCATGGGCGCGCCGCGGAACTCGTTGCGGAGGAAGATGCGATCGACGGTGAGCCGGGCGGGCGGCTCCTGCGCCGCGGTGCGGGGTGCCGTCAGGGGGGCGGCGCACATTGTGCCGAGGAGCACGGCGAGTAGCGAGCGCCGGTTCGGCGGAGCGGCGCGGCGGAGGGGCTCAGCGCGGAGGGGCGATGACCAAGACATGGATTGTGAATCGCGGACGGAAGGAATAACGGGCACCGGAAACGCAATCGCGCCGACACGCCGGTCGGTGCAACGTGCCACGGTAAAGCTACGCGGAGCGAGCAGCCGATGCCGGCGCTGACACCTATGGGCGGTCGGGCGGGCCGCAGCTCATCCCTGCGGGTAGAACCGCTCCCCCCGCTTGGCCATTTCCACCAGCGACGACGCGGGCACGAACCGCGGCGGAAACTGTGCGTCCAGCCGGCGCAGGCGATCGACGATGTTCGAGAGGCCTTCGGTATCCATGTACCGGAAGGGACCGCCAAGGAACGGAGGGAAGCCGATGCCGAACACGGCGCCCACGTCGCCCTCCCGCGCCGAACGAAGGATGCCCTGCTCGAGGCACAGCGCCGCCTCGTTGACCATGGCCATCACGCATCGCTGCTGGATCTCCGACTCCGGAAGCACCACGCGATGCATCCCCGTGGGGAGCAGCTCGTACACCGACTCGTCCACCTTCCCCTTCCTGCCATTCTTTTCGTACTCGTAGAATCCCTTCCCGCCCTTGCGCCCCAGCCGCCCCGACGCGACCACGCTCTGCAGCGACTGTGAGGGCGCCAGACGATCGCCGAACGCCTCGCCCAGCGTCTTCCCCACCTTGCCGCCCACGTCGAGCCCCACCTCGTCCATCAACGTGATGGGTCCCACGGGAAAGCCGAACTGCAGGAGGGCGTGGTCCAGCGCTTCGATGGACACGCCTTCGTCCAGCAGATACCCCGCCTCATTCATATAGGCGGAGAGCGTCCGGGTGGTGTAGAAGCCCGGCCCGTCGCGCACCACGATCACGTGCTTGCCGAGCTTCTTGCCGAACGCCACGGCGGTGACGGTGGTCTCCGCGCTGGTGTTGGGCGTCACGATCACCTCGAGCAACGGCATCTTGTGGACGGGCGAGAAGAAATGCATGCCGAGCACCTGCTCCGGACGCGCGGACACCGCGGCGATGCGCGCGATGGGGATGGTGCTGGTGTTGGACGCGTAGATCGTCTGCGGGCGGACCACCTCTTCGGTTTCGCGGAGCACGCGGTGCTTGAGATCGAGGTCCTCGAACACCGCCTCGATGACCAGATCGGCGTTGGCGAAGCCGGAGTAGTCCACGGTACCACCCACCAGCGCGAGCTCGTTCTGGAATTCCTGTCGCGACACGCGCCGGCGCGTGAGCCGCTCGCGCAGCACGTCATGCACCGACTTCATCCCGCGCGCCACGCGCTGCCAGTCGGCGTCCTTCATCCGCACGATCGTCCCCTGCATGGCCGCGACGCCGGCGATGCCGGAGCCCATGAACCCCGCGCCGAGCACGCCCAGTTTGTGCACCGGGCGCGGCTCCGGCGCGGGCGCCGTGACACCAGGATCTTTCTTGAGCGCGGTCGTGGCGCGGAAAAGGAAGATGAGCTGTCGCGCGACGGGCGTGACGGCCATGTCGCCGAACAGCCGCGCTTCGGTGGCGAATCCCTGGTCGGGCCCATGGTCGTAGCCCGCCGCCACCGCATCCAGCGCAGCGAGCGGCGCCGGATAATGCCCGTGCGTCCGCGCGAGCGTCTGCTCGCGCGCCTGGCGGAGCACCACGGAGCGGCCGAGCCGATTGTCCTCCAGCAGGACGTCCATCGCACCGTGCGAGCGCCGCTTGCGCTGCCGCGCGATGGTGCCCGCGGCGAGGTCGCGTGCGCGCGCCATCGCCACGTCGCGCAGAATGGAGGGGTGCACCAGCTCATCCACGAGCCCGATGGCGAGCGCCTTCCGCCCGCGCACGTTCTTGCCCGTGAGGATCATCTCGAGCGCGTTGCGCAGCCCCACCCGGAGCGGCAGCCGCTGTGTGCCGCCCGCGCCGGGAATGAGGCCGAGCATCACCTCGGGGAGGGCGAGCACCGTCTTGGGATGGTCGGTGGCGATGCGGTACGCGCAGGCGAGCGACATCTCCACGCCACCGCCCATGCACGCGCCGTGGATGGCCACCAGAATGGGCGTGCGCAGCTTCTCCATGCGATCGAACATCCGCTGCGCCTCGCGGCTCAGCGCTTCGGCCTCGCGCGCGCTCGTGACCACGCGCAGCTCCTCGATATCGGCACCGGCCAGGAAGGTGTCGGGCTTGCCGCTCACGATCACCGCCGCGCCGATCGATGCGTCGCGCTCCAGCAGGTCCATGACCTGCGCGAAGTCCTGCCCCACGCTGGTGCTCAGCGTGTTGACCGACTCGCCCCGCCGGTCGAGCGTGATGACGGCGATGCCGTCCGCCACCTCCACGGTGAGCGCGTCGGTGGCGAGCAGCGGCGCGTGGCCAGCGACGTTGGTCGTCATGGTCTGTCCTCTCCGCCGGTGATGCGCACCGCGCGCGACGACGCACCCTGACGACGCCGCGTCGCGCGATGCGCCACGAAGGCGTGCGTCATCCCGCGTTCTCGATGACCATCGCGAACCCCATTCCCCCCGCGGCGCACACGGTCATGAGACCATAGCGCGCGTTGCGACGGCGCAGCTCGTGGCAGAGCGTGGTGGTGATACGCGCGCCGGTGGCGCCGAAGGGATGCCCGATGGCGATCGAGCCGCCCATCACGTTGAGGCGCGAGCGGTCCACCTCGCCCACCGGTTCACTCATGCCAGCGCGCTCCGCCCAGTATGTGGACTCGAAGCCCTGCAGGTTCGACAGCACCTGCGCCGCGAACGCCTCGTGCATCTCCACGAGATCGATGTCGCGCAGCGTGAGCCCGGCGCGCTGGAGCGCGACCGGCGCGGCGAGCACCGGCGCTTGGAGCAGTTGCTCGGCGGGATCGAGCGCGGCGTATGCGTACGACCGGATGATGCCGATGGGCGTGTATCCCATCGCGCGCGCCTTGTCCTCGCTCATGAGCAACACCGCCGCGCCCCCATCGGTGAGCGGCGACGAGTTGCCCGCCGTCACCGTACCGTACTTCCGGTCGAACACCGGCTTCAGCGCCTGCAACTGCTCGAAGCTGGTGTTCGTCCGGATGCCGTTGTCCGACGTCATCACCTCGTCGTAGCGGGGCGGCACGGGGAGCGGCATGATCTCGGCCGTTAACCGCCCATCATCCGTGCCCGCCGCGGCCAGCCGGTGCGAGCGCAGCGCGAACTGATCCTGGTCGTCGCGCGCGATGTGGTTCAGCTTGGCCATCTTCTCCGCCGACTGGCCCATCGTCTCGCCGGTGGACGGCTCGGCGATGGCGGGCGTGATCGGAATGAGGTCGCGCGGGCGCAGCTTGGCGAACGCGCTCACGCGGGCCTGCAGCGTCTTGGCGCGGCTGGCCTCCATCAGGATGTCCGACAGCCCGCGCGAGTGGAGGATGGGAACGTTCGACAGCGATTCCGCGCCACCGGCGATGGCCACCTCGGCGTGCCCCAGCAGGATCTGATCGGCCGCGTCGGTGATCGCCTGGTTGGCCGAGGCGCACGCTCGGCTCACCGTGACGGCGGGGATCCCCTTGGGGAAGACGGGCAGCAGCGCGACCTCGCGCGCGATGTTCGGCTCGAGCACGCTCGGCACCACGGTGCCGAAGACGATCGTGTCCACCTCGTTTCCGTCGAGCGCGGTACGCTGCACCAGCTCGGCGGTGGCCAGTCGCCCTAGCTGGACGGCGGACATCCCCCGGAGCGTCGTTCCCGCGCGCGCGAACGGCGTCCGCACTCCAGCCACGATGGCCACGCGCCGTGCGCTCGAGCGGTAGGAGGGCATATGGGTAAAGCTAAGGCGGCGCGGCCGTCCCGGCGACCCGGATCCCAACACGAAGCGCCGTGGTCGCAGATCCGACCACGGCGCTCCGAACGTAGAAGGGCGCGACGCGCGCGAACTGCGATCAGCGCGCGCCGCGCTTCCATCTGCCTGCAGGACAATCGCTGCAAGGCAGGCGGCACGTTACTTCGAGGCGGCTTCCACGGCACCCAACTGCCTTTCGAGCCGCGCGACCATGCTGGCCGGGAGCGGTGCGTAGTCGAGCGAGGCCGCCACCTTCTCTCCATCGCGGTACGCCCAGCGGAGAAAATCCACCATCTTCTGTCCCTTGGCGGCATCCGGCGGATGCTTGTACAAGAGAATCCATGTGAACGACGCGATGGGGTACGCGTTGGCGCCCTGTGCGTTCACGATCGAGATGCGGTAGTCGGTGTTCGCCGGGAGCGATACCACCGCGCCAGCGGCCGCCGCGGTGACGGACTCGAGCGTGGGCGCCACCCACTTGCCGGCCGCGTTCCGGATGAGCGCCGACGGAAGGTTGTTCTCTTTGGCGTACGACAGCTCCACGTAGCCAATGGCGCCCGGCAGCTGCTTCACCTGCCCGGAGACTCCCTCGCTCCCCTTGGCGCCGAGCCCGGCGGGCCAATCGATGGCCTGCGACTTCCCCGGACCGGAGCGCCATGCCGGGCTCACCGACGACAGATAGTCGGTAAAGATGTACGTCGTCCCACTGCCATCGGAGCGGTGGACGACGGCGATGTCCGTTGCCGGAAGGCGGACGCCGGGGTTGAGCGCGGCGATCTGCGGCGCGTTCCACTTGGTGATCTTGCCGAGGTAGATGTCGGCCACCACCGGCCCGGTGAGCTTGAGCGGCTGGCGTACACCGGGCAGGTTGTACGTGATCGACACGCCACCAAGGACGGTGGGGAAGTGCAGGATGGCACCGCCTTTTGCGTGGGCGATCTGCTCATCGCTCATCGGGCCATCGGACGCGCCGAAGTCGACGAGTTCTTCCGAGAGTTGTTTGATGCCGCCGCTGGAGCCGATGGATTGGTAGTTCACCTTGACGCCCGACTGCTCGGCGTACATGGCGGCCCACTTGGTGTAGATGGGATACGCGAAGCTGGAACCGGCACCGGTCAAGTCCTGAGCCATGGCGCGGCGCGCGCCCGTTGTGTTCGCGATGACGCCGAGCGACAGAGCCGCTACGGCCAACGTGTGAAGTCGACGCACAGAATCCTCCGACAAGGTTGTAGCCGGAGAGTACCCAGGCCGCAGCGCGCGTGCCCGTCGGCGCGGTCACGAGCGCGTCACGGTTGCGCAACGCCGACGAACGGCACCGGAATTGTCGCTGCTCTACGCCCGGCAGAGCTGAACCACGCGTGGCAGAGCCGAACCACGCCTGGCAGAGCCGACACGCACTGTCCGCGATGTGTCCCCAGCGCGAGGACGTGCGGTGGCCTGAGCCTTGCCACCCGCCCGGTCCTGGCCCTGCGCTCGCGCCGGATGGCGCGCCAGGACACCAACCAAAGACACCATGCGGGAGGTCCCATGCTCGCACGCACCCGAACGCCCCTTCTGCTCGCGCTGTTCTTCTTCCCCACCGCACTCAACGCCCAGCAACCGGGACAGAAGCCAGCAGCGTCGCCTGAGGAGCTTCAGCAACTCGTGCTCGAAGCACAGCAGATACAGGAGAAGCTCCAACCCGTGCAGCAGAAGGCATTGCAGGACACCGCCGTGCAGCCGCAGGTGGCGCAGTTCCAGCGGGTGCTGCGCGCGAAGATGGTCGAGTTGGATCCGAGGTCGCGTGCCTTGCTGGACCGCCTGGATGAGATCGAGAAGCGCCTGCAGGAGGCCCAGGCCGGAGCGGGGGTGTAGCGCCGCCAAGCACTGGCGGCGCGCCGTGGGCGGCGCTGGCGTGGGCGATGCGGCGTGGGCCGTACTAGGAAGTCCCCGCGCGCTCGTGCACGCACCTGCGTCAGCGCATGCTGCTGCCCACCACCGACCATGCCGCGCCCCCGTGCAGCCGCACCAGCGCCGTCACGCGTGTGCTCCGTCCGCGCACGGTCGCTTCCACCACGACGTCGCGCGGCGCGAATGCCACCGCATCCACGAACGCCGCAAACCGCGCCTGCAAGCGCATGCGCGATGCACTGGCGAGCGCGGCGCTCACCTCGAACGGGTTGTGGAAGGGGGCCGCCGCGCGCCGCGCGATGATCGTGGCGATCGCCGCGCTGTCCAGTCCCGGCAGAGAGTACAACACGGCGGCCGGCGCCAGATTCACGTTCACGCGGCCGTCGCCCGCCACGGTGAGATACGGCGCGATCCGCGCATAGGTGGACGCGTCCACCGACGGCAGCGTCGCCAGCTCATCCAGCTCGGCGAATGCTCTCCCGAGCGGAGGGAAAGGGCCGTTCGCATCGTCCTCGGCTGAAAGACGGAGCGAAGATCCCGCGCGCTCGTGCCGCCCGCGCCCGATCTCCGCCGCTACGTTCGAGGCGGACGCCGCGTCCAATCCAGCCGCGCGAAAGAGCGCGATCAACTGTTGCAGGTCCGCCCGATTCACGTTCACGCGCCCGCGCGGATCGTCGATCACCACCCGTGCCACGCTCCCGTCGACAATGTACTGCGCCGGGCGCAGCAGGGAGTCGATCGCGCGTCCCGCGCCCGAGAGGCCGGTGACCGCGCTCCGTTGCAGCTCGCCGTCCAGACGCTGCAGCGCGTACGCGATCGCACCACGGGCCGCCCACCGCGCTTGGATGGTCTCCTGCACGTTCGCGGCGGCACGACGTTCGCTCACCGCCACGCCCTGCAAGGCGGCGGCGACGCCGGCAATGAGGACGAGCAGCCAGAGCGCCGCCACGAGCGCAAAGCCGCGACGCTCGTTGCGGAGTCTCACCATCGGCTCGCCGCGATGCTGACCACGAGCGGAAGGCTGAGGATGGCGTCTCCCGGCGACATCGCACTCGCCACACCGCGGTCCGGAGGAACGTCCACGCGCACGGCGACCGCACGCGGGAGCTCGGTCCGCGACGCCCAGTCGTCCACCCACGCTTCGCGTCCCTTCGGGGCTACCAGATAGCGCGCGCTCAGCGCGCGAGCATCGGGCGCGAGCACCAGTGTGTCAATGGTCGCGGCACCCCGGGCCGGCGGCCAGGGCGCGAGCACCGCCAGCAATCCGCGCGGCAATGCCCCGGGATCGTCCCGCACCCAGAGTGTCACGCGGCGCGGTCCGGGATACAGCGCGCCGCCATCGCTCACGATAAAGCGCACCGTATCGCTCTCGCGTCCGTCGCGGAACGCGCTCCGTCCCACGAACGTGGCGTCGCTGTCGCTCAGCACGGCGGCGCGCAGCCAGTCCGCGAGCACAAGGCGCGCCGAGCCTCCCGCGCTCGTACGCCGCGCCGCGCGCGCGCTCTGCCACCCGTGCACCACCACGCCAAGCGATGCGTGCGCGGCGAGCAGCACGATGCCGGAGACGGCAAGTGCCACCACCAGTTCTATCAGCGTGACGCCACGACTCGTGCCGTGCGTCATTGGACCGCGCTCCCAGGCAGCTTCCGCGGCGGACGCCACACCGCCGTGCCGAGCGTGATACGCCCGTCGTCCCATGCCACCGCCACGCCCAGATTCCATATGCCACTGGAGTCGTTTGCGGCGCGCGCGCGCGACGCCCACCGGTATTCTCGCGCCCCAATGGTCACCACGCCGTGCCGTTCGCCGGCGTTGTTGTCCAGTGCGTAAGCCGATGCCGACGCCATCGCGCTCAACTGCGCATCCGCGACAATGGCCGCTTCACGGTGCGCGCGCGCGTTTGCCTGTCCGCGCAACGCAGCGGACGAGGCCTCCACCATGCCGACGATCGCGATGCCCAGGATCGCCAGGGCCACGAGCGCCTCCAGGAGGGCGACTCCACGCTCATCGGCGCGCAGCGATCGCTCCGGTCCACGGATCACACTGCACCTCGGCGCGGACCATTCCGCGTTCCACGGTGATCACATCACAGCTCGCATGTCCGAGCGCGTCGAACAATGCCACCGCCCGCGTGCGGTCCCCGTCCGGAGTTCCGAGCCGCACTCCCGCGGACAGATCGAGAACGCCCCGGCGTGCCGGGCGCACATCGTCGGCCGAACCGGCGACGACCAGCGCGTACGCGCCGGTGGTGAGATTGACCCCCGCGCGGGCCACCTGGCCGCGCTCCAGCGCGAGCGCGCGCGCGTGTTCCAGGAGCGCCACCACCTCGTCCGCGGTGGCCATGACCGCGTCCCCACGCGATGTGCTGAACGCGGGGAGCGCCACCGCGCTGATGAGAGCGAGGATGGCGATCGCCACGACGAGCTCCATGAGCGTGAACGCCGGCCGCGCACGCGGCGCCGCACCCGCGCGCACGCCCGCCGCGGCGCGTGCGGTCGCGCGTGCGGTCGCGCGTGCGAGGAAGCTCACCGCCACCGCGTGTGCCTCGCCCGATCGAGTGCCGTGTCCGGACGCCCCAATGGTGGCGACCGACCGCTGTCCGGCGTCGGGTCCGGGCGCGCCGCTGCACTGCCGTCCGGTGGCGCTCGCCGGGCGGTGTCCGCCGCCGTGTCCTTGCGCGCCGCACCACTATCCGGGCGCGCGCGCGCGGTGTCCGGCATGGGTCTCCGGCTGGGATGAGCCGCTCCGCTGTCCGGCGGCGGCGTGGTGCTGTCGGGCACCACGCTGCGGCGGGGCGCGCGGGGCGGCGTGGTGTCCACCGGAACGGCGCGGCCCGACGGGGTCATGCGCATCCTGACCGGCGATTTCTGCCGGATGAACGGTACCGCCCTGTCCAATGCGGCGCCGGACGTGTCGCGCACGGACCCCGGCCGGGGCACGGAGTCCGGCGTCGCGGACGAGTCGGCATCATCGATCCCGACACCGTCGAAGAACGTCGAATCGGGATGCAGCCCGGGCACCTCGCTCAGGTGATCCCGCACCCGTCCGGCGCTGCTGTCCATGGCCGCGTCCGTGCGCAGCACGTGTGGCGTGAGCAGCAGGAACAGCTCCGTGCTGGTCGTGCTCGTCTGCGACGAACGGAAGAGCGCGCCCAGAATTGGGATGTCCTTCAGGAGCGGAATGCCGGACACGGTCCGGTCTCGCTGGCGATCGATCAGTCCACCCAGCACGGCGGTGTGCCCGTTCCTGACCATGAGCTGCGTTTCCGCCTCGCGCGTGTTGATCACCGGCGCCCCGAACTGCGTCTCGGACGTGGCGTTGCTCACCTCCTGGAGCACCGACAGCGTGACGTATCCGCCGACGTTGATGGTCGGGCGGATGGTGAGCTGCGTTCCGACGTTGCGGTACTGGACCACCTGATCGCGCACCGCCGCGTCCGTGGGGAGCGCGCGGAACAACTGGATGAACGGCCGCTGGTCTCCCACGAGGATGCGCGCACGCTGGTTGTTCTGCGCCAGGAGGACGGGGCGCGAGATGATGCGCACGTCGCCCGACGCCGCGAGTGCCCGAAGCAGCACGCTCGCATTCACGTCGCCCAGATGGAGCAGCTGCACCACCACGTCCCCCGCCGACGGGGGTGACACCGTGAGATTGGACGCGGAGTCCCCGTCGGAGAACGGGATGGTTGCGTTGACGCCCAGGTTCAGGTTCTTGTTCCGGCGCACCTCCACGATGAGTACTTCGATCAGCACCTGCAGCGGGCGCACATCGAGCTGCTCGACGGCCGAACGGATGGTCTCGTAGTCCGCGGGTGTCGCGAGGATGAGGAGCGCGTTCGTCAGTTCGTCGGGCACGATGTTCACCGCCTCCTGCAGTACGGCAGAGAGCCCGCCGGTCGTATCCGCGGCCGCCCGCGGGGGCGGCGCGGCGCTCGCCGGCGGCGCCATGTACGGAAGCTGGCGCGCAGCGTTGAGCCCCTGTGACAGCGACGACATGCCGCCGAGGCCCATGTCGTTCTCTTCACCGCCGCCCACGTTCAGACCGAAGATGCCGCCCAGCGTCTGCGCCGTCTCGCGCGCACGAGCGTTTCGCAGGTGGAGCACGAACAGCCGCCGCTGCTGCTGCCGCTGCCGTCCCACTCCCGGCATCATCGGCCGCTGCTGCGCGCCGGCCTCCGGCAGGTCGTGTGACACCACGCGAATCAGACCGCCTTTGTCCTGCACGAGTTCCAGCCCGTTGGCGCGCGCCACACCATCCAGCAGTCCGCGCACCTGGCTCACGGGTACCGCGTGCCCCGTTCGGAGCGTCACCTGGCGCGCTGGCAGTCCGCTGTACACCACGTTGAGCCCGGCCACTTCCGCAAGCGTACTCACCACAAGTTGGAGATCCGCGTGCTGGAAAGTCGAACACCACGCCGGAATCGGACTCCTGAACGGCGCGTGCTCGACGCTGTGCATGCGCCGGCGCCGTGAGCGATGCCAGCGCGAGCCCCGTCAGCCAGGCCGCCGTCACGATACCCCGCATGCTGAGCGTCTTCACGGTGTTCCTCCAGAAGTCGCGCTCGCGCCCAGAGTGATGGTCGTGTCTCGCCATTGCAGCACGGCCGATCCCGGCGCTACGCGGATCAGCAGCATCTCTCCCACGGAATCTCCGACGTGGTACACGCGCGATTCGCCGCCGAGGGAGATCGCGGCGATCCCGCTACCATCGGCGTGCGACGCAGTGCCAACGAGTGTCCATCCCGACACGTTGGGCGGTTGCGGCGGGGGAGGTTCTCCCGGCAGCCGGTAGCGTTGCGCCGCCGGCCGCCGATCCGGACGGAACGGGTCGCGCCCCACGGCACGCACCACGGCGGCGGCAGGGAGCGAGTGCGGTTCGCGGCGCACGCCCGCTATCGCGAGCGTCAGCGTATCGCCGGAACGCGGCGGTGGCGGCGGGTCGATGCGCCACGCGTCGAGCGCGCTCCACACCACGATGCCGGCCGCGAGAAGGCAGCAGAGCAGAGCTCCGGTATCGAGCGGCTCCCGCTCCCCCCACTTCATGGCCGCCCCGCCAGCGACGTGCCGGGGGGACTGACCGGCACCACGTTCAGCGTGACGTCGCGCCCCGCCCCGGGGGCAGTGCGCGGCTGCGCCTCCGGCAGGCCGGCGGGTCCGGCGGTGGACGGCGCTCGAGGCGACGCGCGGTCAGACGTGTCGGCCGCGGGCGTCGCGCTCCCGAGCGGGGTGAGCATGAGCGCGGTCACGCTGAACTCGAACTCCAGCGCCTCCGGAAGCGCGGGCGCGGGCGACTCGCCGGCCCGCAGTCCGTGCACGGAGAGCGCCTCCACACGTAACAGCTTCCCCGTGGACTCGAGCCCGTGCAAGAGCGTGAGCAATCCCTCCAGGTCGGACTCGCCCGACACGGACACGCCAATGGTGCGGAGCCCCACGCCGACCTGCTGTGGCTCGATGGGACGCACCTGCTTGAGGAAGACGCGGCTGGATCGTGCGGCCTCCTCCATGAGATGGGCGAACTGCGCGCTGGCCATCGCGTCGGTGCCGCGGAACAGGCGTGGCGCCACACGAAGCAGCCGGGGCGCGGCATGCCGGAAGGCCGCGGCATAGCTGCCGGATGCGGTAACCGCTCCCGATTCGCGCGAGAGCAGCGCGCGCTCGCGGTCGAGCGCACGCGTGAGCTCCGCCGTGCGGCGGAACGCGGGTCCCAGCACGAGCATCCACGCGAGCGCGGTGAACGCCACGACTGCAAAGACGCCGAGAGCGCGCCGATCGCGCGCGCCGAGCTGCGGCCATCTCATGATCCGGTCCGCTCGCGGCCGCTCGAGTCCGGCCCGGCCGCATCCCCGTCCTCGCCCTCTCCGGCCGTGAGGTTCGCACCCAACTCGAACCGTTCGCCCGATGCGCGCACGCGCTCGATGGGCGCCTTGAGCGCCACCGACGCGAACAGGCGCGAGTCCGCCAGCGCGGGCACCACATCCGATGCCGACGGCGCCATCCCGGTGAGCTGTACCTGCGCCCCGCGCGCGTCGAGCGAGAGGAGATATACCGAGTCGGGCAGCTCACGCGCGAGCGCGGCGACCACGGGTGTCCACCGCCACGTGGAATCCTGCGCCTGGTCGATGATGCGTAGCTGGTGATCGAGTGCCTCCGCCGACGCGCGCATCGCGAGCGCTTCGCGCACGTCGGGAGCGATCGCGGAGCGCTCGGCCCGCACCACCGTGAGCTCGCGCTGCAGACCGGCGACGCGGATCTGCTGTGCCGCGGCCAGGAGCAGCACCGCGGCGGCCGCTCGCAGCGTGGCACGACGCCGCAGCGCACTCCGCCGCGCGGCCCGCACTGGCGCCGGCAGCAGCATCGGGGGTCGTGCCGTGAGGACCGCCACGCCGAACGCCGCAACCGCGGCCGGGTGTGAGCGCGGATCTACCGGCGGAGCGAATGGCCCCTCGTCCGTCGTCTCGTCCGTTGTCTCGTCCGTCCTCTCATCTGCCCCATCCGCCGTTTCCGTGGCTTGCTCCGCCTGCGCCGCCTCCCTTGCCTGCGCCGCCTCGATGATCGTGACGCGTCCGTCGCACTCGACACCAAGTGCTTGGCCACGGGCCCGCACCTCGGCGGGCGACAGTGACGACCATCCCTCCACCGACACCGGCTCGCCCCCCTCCACGGTCACGGCCTCGCGCCAGAAATCGCATGACGCCACTAGCGCCGTCCGCATGTGACCCGTACGCGGGAAGAACCGCGCGGCTCCCGCGGCGAGCCCCAGCGTGGCACTCGTCATCACGCCAATGCGCCATCCCGTGGCGTCGGCCGCTGCCCACACGGACATCGCCACCGATTCGCGCACGCACGTCACGAGCGCTCGGGCACTGCCGTCGGCCGCGCGCGGCAGAAGCACGGCGTCGGCCAGAAGCGATCCCGGATCGGCCACCAGGTACCGGCGCACGTTGCGCGCGAGCAGCGGCACCACGTCGCGGCGCGACACCGGAGGTGGCCGCACGACTTTCGTCCGTGCCAGCGGGCGCACGAATCCCACGTCAAGCCGTCCGCACGCGCCGATCTCCGCCGACAGCTCATCGAGCGCGTCAGCCAGGTCCGTCCACTCGATTCCGTCGGCAGGCGGCGCAAGCGTGCGAATCCAGCTCCGGCCGGCGCGCGCACCACGCCAGCCGTGGCATACCTCCACCGCCACCAGGCGGTCCGGTGCGATCACCACGCCAACGTGGGCGGTTCCCGTGTGTCGGCGCGGGCGGCGGCGGAGCCGCGCGCGCACACCGGCAAGGCGGCCGCCGATCATCGGACCACGTCCAGCCGGATGCCGTAGATGGCCTGGAGCAGGCCCAGCGCCACCACGCCCACCACACTCCCGAACACGACGATGAGCGCCGGTTCGATGAGGCGCACCGCGCGGCCAATGCCGCGCGTGAGCTCATCTTCCGCGGTGCGGGCGGCGCGGTCGAGCATCTGCGGCACTCTCCCTGCTTCCTCGCCCAGCGCCACCATCTCGATGAAGAGCGCGGGGAAGAGCGCCGTCCGTCGCAGGGAGTCAGCCAGGCGCGCCCCCACACGCACCTCGCGGCGCACGCGATCCATGCCGGCGACCATGGCCGTGTCGCCGAGCGCATTGGACGTGATGTCGAGCGCGGGAAGAATGGGAAGCCCGCTCTCGAGCAGCGCACTCAGCGTCCATCCCAGTCGCGCGGCCGCCAGGCGGCCACGCAGCGGCCCGATAACCGGAGCGCGCAGAAGCAGGCGATCGATCGACGCACGCCCGGCGTCCGTTCGCCGCCACATCGCAATGCCCGCGGTAGACGCCACCACGACCGCAAGCGCCAGGGGCCACCATTGTCCCGCAATCTGGCCGGCACCGATCAGGAGCGCCGTGGATGTGGGGAGCGCCACGCCGAGCTCCTGGAACATGCCGGCAAACTTGGGGAGCACGAAGAGGAGCAGCACCGCCATCGTGGCGCTCCCCGCGCCAATGAGAACGGCGGGATACATGAGGGCGGACACCACCTGCGCGCGGAGAGTCTCCGCGCGCTCCATGTGTCCGGCCAGCCGGTCGAGCGCCGGCCCCAGCGTGCCGCCGCGCTCGCCGGCACGCGTCATCCCCACCACGAGCGGCGGAAAGAACCGTGGTTCCTCGCTCATCGCGTCGGCCAGCGTGCGCCCCGACTGAATGCGCGTGCGCACGCGCTCGAGGGCCGCGGCCACGGTGGCGTTCGGGACGAGACGCGCGGCGATGCCCAGCGACCGGTCCAGCGGAAACCCCGCATCGAGCAGAAGCGCCATCTGTCGCACCGCCTCGGCCACCGCCTCGCGCCGTCCCACCGAGCGGGTGCGGCGGCGGCTGGGCGCGCGCGCCGGGGCGATTGCGACCGGATAGAGCCCACGCTGCGCGAGCACGCGCTCGAGCACCGCCTGAGACGTGGCATCTTCCACACCCCGGAGCATCTCTCCCTGTGTGGTCGCGGCGCGATACGCGAACGACGGCATCGCCCTACTTCCAGTTGGTGATGTCGGCGTCTTCTCCCTCGCCGCCTTCCTGTCCGTCGCGGCCGTAGCTCATGAGGTCGTACGACCACGGGTTGGCGGTGCCGGGGCTCACGTACACGTACGGGTGACCCCAGGGATCGGGCGGGATGTCCTTACGGATGTAGGGACCGCGCCAATTCTGCGGGACGGGAGCGCTCGTGGGCTCCCGCCGCAACGCCCCGAGTGCCTGCTCGGTGGACGGATACTGATCGTTGTCCAGGCGGTACGCGTCCAGCGCGGCACCCAGCAACTCGATCTGCGATCGGGCGGCGACCTCTTTGGCCGAGCTGACGTGGCGGAACACATTGGGCGCGACGAGCGCGGCCAGAATGCCAAGAACGCCGATGACCACCAGCAGTTCGATGAGGGTAAATCCGCCCCGAGCGGAGCGGGTGAGGTGCGCGTGCGTATGGCGACAGTTCATGACAGGTCTCCCGCGTCAGGTCCGGATGGTACGGCCGCGGCCGTCACGCGCAGCACCTCTTCCGGGGTCGTGCGTCCCATGCCCACCAGCCGCCATCCATCGGCGCGCAGCGATCGCATGCCACTCGCCAGCGCGAGGCGGCGCAGCACGTCGGCGCCCTGCCCGCGGCTCACCTCGCGCCGCAGCCGCTCGTCTACCACCAGTAGTTCGTAGATGCCGCTGCGCCCACGGTAGCCGGTGCCGCGGCACTCGGCGCATCCCACGGCGCGCATCACCCGGCCAATCTCGCAGCCGTCGTCCGCCGCCAGGGCGCGCACCGAATCGGTGGCTGCCATGGGGGACGCGCAGGCGCGGCAGAGCAGTCGTACCAACCGCTGGGCGAGCACCATCTCGACCGTGCTGGTCACCAGATACGGCGCGACGCCCAGGTCCACCAGCCGCGTGAGCGCGGCGGGCGCATCGGTGGTGTGGAGGGTGGAAAGGACGAGGTGCCCCGTGAGGGCCGCCTGGGTGCAGATCTCCGCCGTTTCCGGATCGCGCATCTCCCCCACGAGCAACACGTCCGGATCGTGGCGGAGGATGGAACGGAGCGCGCGCGCGAACGTCACGCCCGCGCGGGGTTGTACCGGCACCTGCGACACGCCGGCGAGCTGATACTCCACCGGATCTTCCACGGACACGATCTTTTCGCGTCCGGTGGCGAGGTGTTGCACGAGCGCGTAGAGCGTGGTCGTCTTCCCGCTCCCGGTAGGCCCCGTCACGAGCAGCACTCCCTGCGGCCGCCGCGCGAACCCCGACAGCGCGGCGAGCGTGTCCTGCGCCATGCCGAGCGACGCGAGGTCGCGCGCCTCGCGCGTGGCGTCGAGCAGGCGGAGCACCACGCTCTCGCCGTGCAGCGTGGGCAGCGTGCTCACACGCACGTCCAGCTCGCGGTCGTCCATCCGGAGACGGAAACGGCCGTCCTGCGGTGCGCGGCGCTCGGCGATGTCCAGCTCCGCCATGATCTTGAGCCGGCTGAGCATCGCGTGACGCAGTTGCCCCGGGGGAGACGGCGCGTCGTCGAGCACCCCATCCACGCGGTAGCGCACGCGCACGCGGCGCTCGTCTGCTTCCAGATGGACATCGCTCGCCCCCGCGCCAACGGCTTCCGACAACAGGAGATTGACCAAACGCACGACAGGTGGTTGGTTGGCGAGCGCGGCGAGGTCGTGCGCCACCGCGCCGTCGGCGATCGTGTCGGCCTCGAGATCCGGCTCCAATCCGGCAATCAGATCGGCCGCCGTTCCCGGATCGGCACCATACGCGCGACGGACCGCGGCAACGATGTCCTGTTCGGGGGCGCGCACCAGCTCCAGCGGAGCACCCAGCACCTCCGAGAGCTCCGACAGCGCCTGCGGGTCCGGCTGGTCGGCGCACGCCACCACCACCGCCCCGTTCCGCCGTTCGGTTGGAACGAGGCGATGTTCTTCCAGATATTCGCCGGTGAGCGCGTCGCTCAGACGCGTCACGTCGCCCAGATCGAGCGGGAGCGGTCGTACTGCGCCGCTACCCACTAGCGCCTCCGCGTCTTCCTGGCCTTTTCTTTCTCGACGAGATCCGCCGTGCGCAATACCAGCGGGTCCTGGTCCCGAAAACCCTTCTGCATCGAGGGCACCGCCACGCTCAGGTAGTACACGCCGCTGCGCGGCACCTGCACGGTGACCTCGTAGGTCGAGTCCGCCGCGGCCGTCGCCGTGAAGCGCCGACTCCAGCCGCCCGTGTTCATCACCTCCACGTCGACGTGCAGCCCGGCATGCATCGCCTTGCTGCGCCATTCCCCCAAACGAAATCGGATTGTCGCGGGGGTTCCCGGCCGCAGCGGGGGATCCGTCATCTTCTCTACACGCAACTTCTTGGGCTGCGTCGCGGCCAGCGTTGGGTTGGGCGCCACGGTAAAGGGCAAGCAGTGCACCACGCGGGGTTCATCCAGCACGAACACCAGGTCGTACGGTCCGCTGGTGGGCAGGCGCACGACGGCGTCGTACGTGCCCGGCGCGGTCTCATCGAGATGCCGCCCCACCGTCAGCGTCGCCAGCGGCTCGAAACCATAGTTGTCGATGCTCCCGCTCGGCGTCGGCATCCCTTCCATGTAGTGGTAGTAGTAGATGGCCTTTTCCGACGGGTTGGGGATGTAGACCGCGTCGCCGTGTGAGCCGTGTTCCGGCGCGGGGGCGATAGCGGCGGCCAGTCCCGGATCGCCGAACTGGTTCGGACGCATCGTGCCGGCGGGAAAGGCCAGCGCAATCACGCTTCCATCGTCGGACGCTCCACTGCCGGAGGAGTAGTCCTCGGCGAAGGCGGAGGCGTGCTGCCCTGGGAGCAGGTCACGCAGTGGGACCATCATCACGTCCGCGCTGTCGGCGGACCGGATGTAGGCGAAGGAGTGCGTGAAGGCCACCTGGTCCGGCGCGCCGGGGAGATGGATCGCGTGCCGCACACTGTCGATCGTCGCATCCAGGATGAACGCTTCGTGCATGGCGCCGTTGAGCGCGAAGCCCCACCGCCCGGACGGATCGAACTGGATGGCGCGCAGCCCGGCCGAGCCGTGCATCCGGTCGCGTATGGCGAGGGTGGCCGGATCGACGACGCTGATCGTGCCGTCCGTTCCCACCACGTACATCGCCTTCCGCACCGACGAGTACGCGATGTCCACGGGGCTTCCTCCCACGGTCACGTTTCCCGCCCTCCGCGCCCCCGCCGTCTCGATGACCGTGATCGTCCCATCGTCGGGGTTGGTGACCGCCAGGTAGCGCGCATCACGACTGAAGGCCAGCTCGTGGTGACCACGCCCCGTGGGCACGTGCGCGACGACGCGCTGCGTGGACGGGTCGATGGCGGTAACCCCGCTCGAATCGCCCACGTCCGTGGCGACCCACAGCCGCGCGCCATCGGGCTGAAGCCGCACACGCATGGGCTTCGTGCCGACGGCAATGGTGTGCGTCACCGTCCACGTTCCAGGGTCCACGAGCGCGACGAGATTCTGCTGAGGAATGGTGACGTACAGCGCGTGGCCGCCATCGTCCAGCGCCCAATCGGCACCCTCGCCGGGGAGCTGCACCGCGCTGTACAGGTTGCTGTTGCCGAACCCGAGGAACGGGTCAATGACCGAGATGCTGTTGCCGCGGTTGAGCGCGAGCAGGAAGTAGCTGTTGAGATCCACCACCGGACGCGCGGCGAGTTTCTGCTGCAGATAGCTCGCGATCCGTTCCCTGCATGCGCGCGGGGCGGTGAGCTGTCGGACGGACGAAGGTCCAGCCACGCGCCCATCACTGCGCCCGCGGTGGGCGCGCCGGTGTGCGGCATCGCTCAACCGGATGCGCAGCCGCGCCGACTGCCCGGCGCGCACGAACCGCGCGCCCGTATCGGCGAGCGGGGTGAGAGAGAAGCGCAGCCGCACGCCGTTCTCCACGAGTGTTCCCGACTGCTTGGGCGCCGTGCTATCAGCGTGTGCCTGCGCTTGGGGCGCGCGCGCGTGTGCCGCCGGCGCCCGGGTCTGCAGCGCCGCGGCCACGGGACGTGGCGCCGGGTGCTCCTGCGCCGACAGCGCACCGGCCAGAATGGCCAGTGCGCTGCCAGCGACCAGCGCGGTGGCCCGAAGGCCACCGCGCCCGGGACGGTCCTGCCGCCGGGTCATAGCGCACCCAGCACGCGCAGGATCCCCCACATGCCCGCATCGAAATGGAAGGACTGTTGATCGCGGATCAGGTAGTCACCCGGAATCTGGTACAGCCCTCCCGCACCATGCTGCAGCACGTAGTCGAAGTGGTTGCCCGGGCCCATCCCCTCACGCACTCCCTTCCACTCGGAGAGCACATTGTCGCCGATCTCCGCCGAGCCATTCACGTACGGCAACTGCTCGAACACGTGCCCGTGCACCTGGATGGCGCTGTTGCGCTGGTGTCCGCCCGGTTCGAGGATGTGCACCCGCACCGAGTCGCCCGCGTGCGCCACGAACACCGGCGTCACGGGATCCCCTCCCACCTGTCCGTTCGTGAGCACATTGGTGAAATCCAGATCCCGCGTCGTCGTGAGCGGCGCGTCGGGCTCGTAGCCCAACCGCTTCCAGAACGGCTCCGTACGGTAGTTGAAGCCCTTGGCGCCGGCATCTTCGGCGTCATCGGTGCCGGCAATGTTCGGCAGCGCCGTACCGTCTCCGGCGCCGCGCCGAAGGTTGATGTCCGTCTGCAGCAGGAGCGTGAAATCACGGAAGGTGGAGCCATTCGCCTTGGTGACGGTCGCGGAGAGACGGCTGGCGGAGTCCTCCACCCACGAGGCGCCCTGCGGCTCGATGATCAGTGCACCGATGGCGCCCTTGCTGGCGTGCAGGATGGGGTCCGAGGAAATCAGGTTCGTGGCGCCGAATTCGGTGGGCACCGCGAGCACGGAGCCCCTCGGCTGCGGCTTGTAGACGCCCGCCCACCAGGTGTAGGTGACGTTCTTGCCGGGATCGGCAAGCCCGCCCTCGGGGTTGCGCCCCACCACGGTACCGTCGCTGGTGCCGATGTCATAGGTCACGAGCTGCGCGTGCAGCCCGATACGCCGCGACGGGTCGATCTCATTCGCGTTGAAGTGATCGACGATCATCGGGAGCATGTTGAAGCCGTCCAGATTGGGCAACGGCGTGCCGAAGACAGGCAGGGCGTTATTCAACGTGAGCGTGATGCAGTCGCCCGAGCCCGCGCGCAGGATGAGCGGCTCCACCGGCACGTTGGCCTTCAGCTTGCCCTGTGCATCGAGGTCGCTGGAGCGCACGAACAGGATGGCCGTGGGATCGTGCAGCCGGCCGCCCTGGTTGGTGCGTGCGTTGTAGACCAGCGTCTGATCCGGAAGCACGTCCTTGGCGAGCACGGCGGTGACGTTGAAGCTCCGCGCGGGCGCGCCAGCCGGACAGACCTGCTGCGCGTCTCCCTTGCCGTCCGGATTACTCGAAAGCATCACGAGTTGCTTGGCGTTGTTCTTGTACACCCGCATGAGCCCCCACATGCCGTTCCACAGGTCGTCCGTGGAATTGCCCGCCTCATACAGGAAGTCGCGTGACTTGCCCTTGGCGAGGCTGGGAATCGACGGCATGTCGAACTCGAAGTGCTCGGAGATGCCCATCATCTGGTTGTTCCGATAGCCCGAGTTCTTCCACGACGGCTCGAACAGCCACCGCACGCCGTGGACGCCGAAGTTGTGTCCCTCCTCGTGCGCGCCGACGAGCATGCGCATCTGCACGTGGTCGCCCTCGAACGCGCGGAGCATCGGCGTGAACGGATCCGTACCGGTGATGTCCTGATTGATCGGCGGGAAGAACGCCGGCTGGACATTCAGCCGCGTGTCGACGCGCGGGATGCTCTGGAACGCGTAGGAGAGATCGCCGGTATGGTTGCCTTCGGGCGCCTGCGTGTTCGTGGCCGGATCGCGGACGCGGAGGGCCAGCGGCTCGTTGCGGTAGTTCACGACCATCGTGCCTGGATCCGCCGACGACACGATCTCGGGGCACGGGGGCGCGTCGCCATTGGGGCACGGATTGGGCGGCTCGAGCAGGAACGGGAGCCCCGCCTCCATACGCCCCGGCGGATTGATGGCGTTGGCCGGGTCGGGGAAGCCGTTGTTGCCGGCGCGGTACGCCAGCGCGTAGTCGGCGATCTCCAGGTTGAACTCCCGGTAGCTGCTGTCGGGATTCGCCGTCTGGATCACCGCCTCCCACGAGGTGGGACCGCCATCGAAGCGCGTGCCGAGCTGCACGCCGGTCTCGTTCTGGAACCACGTGGACCCTTCCGGCTCCACCACCAGGCCGGCGTACAACCCTGCCTGCTGGTGCGTGGACGGGCTCATGTGGTCGTGCGTGAACACGGTGCGCAACGTGCGGTCGTGTCCGTTGTTGTTGAGCACGTTGTCGGCGAACCAGCGCTGGACGTTGATCTGCGCGCCGAGTCCCAGGGCGCCCTGGAAGAACGGGTGCTGCTTGGCCACCGGGCAGGCGAACGTGCCGTCTCGCGCATCGCCCGTGGTGCAGTTGTTGGACGTCCGGATCGCGGCGATGCGCTCGAGCACCTCGCCCGGGCTGAAGGCGCCGTCCTCATAGTTGTACCCGTTGGCCGCCCCGTCCGACGACGTGACGTCGAACTTCACCAGGTGGATGTGCTGGCCGATCACGTCGGTCGGCGTGCGCACCTGGAAGTCGTCCAGCAGGTACTCGTTGGGAACGAGATTGGTGAGCTCGTAGGTGATGCACTGGTTGGTATTGGCGCGGAAGAACAGCGGCTCGGGCGCCTTGTCGCCGTTGAGGATGGCGACCACGTCACCCCACAGCGCCTCGATGCGCGCCTGCGGGAAGTGCCAACCCGCCTTGTTCATTTTCATGTCGAACTGGATGTCGGCCGCCTCGTAAAGGATCGAATCGCCGACGGCGTTGCCGGCGTCATCGATGCACGGGTCGGCATACGGCGCACCCGGTGCGGGCGGACGCCCGTTGGCCACGAAGCTGGCCGGCTGCAGCGGCGCGGTGGCGGTGGCGGGCTCGAGCACCGACGGGTGGTTGCGCTCGGCGTGGAACGCCATGGCGTTTTGCTCGAGCGGTGTCCCCAGCTCCGGAAGCTCGGTGGCCTCCAGCGTCTCGTTGGTCTTGGAGAAATCGAGCGTGTTGAGCGCCGGGAACGTCGCCACTCCGCCGTCCACAACGTGCCGCGGAAGACCGCCGTCGAACGGCGTGTCGAACGGCGGGTGCGGCGGACGGTGACCCGCGATGCCGGGAATGTAGAACGGGTATCCGGGGAAGGTCGCCGTCGGCATTGGCGCCAGGGCCTTACCGGGAAGCGGCACGAGCGCCGGGATCGGCGTTCCCGCCGCGATCTCGCCATCGGGAAGCGCGCGCGCACCGGCCACTGGAACGCCGTTGGCGTCCAGCTCGGTGCCCGGCTCGAACACATCGTGGTTGCGCCACAGCTCCCACATCCCTTGTGCGAAGTGGGGATAGAAGTGGCAGTGGAAGATCGCGTCTCCAGGCGTCTTGGGGCGGTTCCCGCTTCCGTCGTAGGCGATCTCGTACGTGTACGAGGAGCCGGGGCCGATGGCCTGACTGTCGAGGTACGTGGACTCGTCGTCGTCCGGCGTGGTCACCCACTGATGCGCATGCAGATGGAAGATGTGATGCTCTTTCGGCCCCACGTGCAGGTTGCGGAACTTCACGTGGTCGCTGATGTAGCTGTGGTGCACGTTCGATGGATCGTCCGGGAAGAGCACCATGGTGGCCTTCGCCCCTGGATCTGGCTGGCCGTCGCCATCCAGATCGGCGTTGGCCGGGATGTCCACCACCTGCGCCGGATCGCCAATCGCCCACGACGACAGGAAGAACTCCTCGAACTTGCACTCGTTGCAGTTGGCCATCGGGCCCACGCCGAGCCGGTTCGCGATGATCTCCGCGCCGATCCCCGCCGTGCCGTAGTTGATCGCGAACGCGTCGCGCCCGGCGTGCAGGGTGAATTCGAATCGCGGATCGTCGAAGATCGCGAACGGCTGGACGATGCCGATCTCATCGTGGAAGATGACGGTGAATTCACGGAACGGCTCGTTGCGGTTCCGCATGATGGTGTCCTTGGTGTACGTCCCTTCCGGGAAGAAGCCGCGCCCCGGGCCCGTGATGACCGCGTTGAGATCGCTGTGGACGATCTCGTTGCCCTGCGTGAGGCGCAGGATCGGGCGCCCCGCCAGCGGGTGCCCGGCGGGATACACGGCGTCGTAGTCGAGGATGGGCTGCCCGCCGGTCACCTCGCCGGTGGGCGTCGTGTCCACGGGGACCGTGCCCGCCGTGGCGAGCACCATGTCCTCGTGCGTCACCTGGCTCCGGTACCATTCGGCGCCCTTGGCCTCGACGTTCACCGCGCCAAACAGGCCGCGCGGAATGGAGCCGCCGTCCCCCTCGCCGCCGGCGATCGCGCCGCCGCTGTACAGCATGTGGGTGCCTTCACGCTCGGCGAAGTAGGTGTAGACGGCCGAGCCACCGGGGGGCACGAGGCCGCTCGGCGTGTTGGTTCCCACATTGGATCCGTCATCCTGAATGGAGGTGACGAGCTGCATGCCGACCACGTGCACGGAGGCCGTGCGCGTCGCCGGTTGCTCGTCGTCCACCTTGACCGGGTTCAGCAGGTTCTGAAAGTGGATCTGCAGGCAGTCGCCCGCATCGACACGCAACACGATCGGGCGTGGACGCTTGCCGTCACGCAGCCGGACGTTGCCCGGCACGAGCCCTTGCGCGGGATCCTTCGCCACGACGTCGCCTCGGAGGGCGTACATCATCCCGGCCGGATCGAAGGCGCCAAGCCGGTTGTAGAAGATCGGCTGATCGAAGGCGACCACGTCCGCGGTGATGGTCGTGGTGCACTGGGCCGCCAGCCGCCCCGCAAACGGCAGGAGCGCCGCGGGCAGGAATGCGAGGACGGTCAGCGCGCGACTGCGTTGGAACGCGGACGTATGAGGGTGCGTCGTGCGTCGCATGGCGAGGCCACTCCGGAAAGGTGTGACCGCGCCTCAAAGCATGCGACGTGCCCGTCCTGGTCAGAAGCGCAACTGCAAGCAGGTCATGGAGTTCCGCGATTCACGCAGGTCACGCCAGCCGCTCCATCGGCACCACTTTGGTGCGCCGCCGGGATGGGCGCACCACTTTGGTGCACGCTCCCACGTCGGCATGGGAGCGGACGACAACGTCGTCAGGGCGCGTCGGCGTAGGCTGCCGCGTCGGGCCCGCTCAGGCTCGCCGGCGCGTATCCACCGTGCTCGTTCGCCGGGATGTCGACGGCGCCCAGCCCGTAGCGGCGGATCTTGCGCGCGAGGCTGTTCCGGTGGATGCCCAGCACGCGCGCGGCATCCGTTACGGAGCCGTTCACGTTCCGGAGCACGCTCGCGATGTGGCGCGCCTCGACTTGGTCAAGCGTCAGCTGCTCCACACCATCGCGCTGCGCGACCTCCGCTGGCTCGGTGGTCCATTCGTCCCCCGAGAGGTCCTGGAGCCGCAGCGTATCGCCCGGCACGAGGAGCACGGCGCGCTCGATCACGTTGCGGAGCTCGCGCACGTTGCCGGGCCACGGCCGCGTTCGCAAGGAGAGCAGGGCCCGCTCGCAGATGTAGCGAATCGGCTTTCCATGCATGGCGGCGAATCGCCGGACGTAGTGCGATGCGAGGAGGACGATGTCGTCGCTGCGGTCCGCGAGCGACGGAAGCTGGAGGGTGACAACGGCCAACCGATAGTAGAGGTCCTCGCGGAACGCACCCCGCTGGACGGCCGCCAGCAAGTCCCGGTTGCTCGCCGCGACGAGCCGCACGTCGACCGGCACCGAGGAGGTCCCACCCAGTCGTTCCACGCGGCGCTCCTGCAGCACGCGGAGGATCTTTGCCTGCAGAGCGGGACTCATGTCGGCGATCTCGTCCAGGAAGAGCGTACCACCGTGCGCGCGCTCGAACCGGCCAGGCACCCGCGTCGCCGCACCGGTATACGCGCCCTTCTCGTGCCCGAACAGCTCGCCCTCGAGCAACGTCTCCGGCATCGCGGCGCAATTGATGGCGACGAACGGCGCGCGCGCACGCGGACCGTACTCGTGCAGCGCGCGCGCGATGAGCTCCTTGCCGGTCCCGGATTCGCCGAGGATCAGCACCGTCGTGTTGCAGGGCGCGAGGCGCGCGATCATGCGCCGCACGCGCGCCATGCAGCAGCTCTGTCCCACCAGGTGCTCGGTTCCCACCGGTTCGGCGCTCACCTCGGGCAACGGCACTCGGCGGCCGGCCGGCGGCGTGGTGGCGCGCTGCACGGCGGCCACGATCTGCTCCGGAGCCACCGGACGCGTGAGGACGCCGACCGCTCCCAGGCGTTCCGCGTGCACGGCGAGTTGAATGGACGAACGGGCCGTCACGATGAGGATCGCCGGCCGGCGGTCCAGGGCATCCATCCGTCCGCACCACCGCGCCGCCTCGCTCTCGGGACTCTCGCCCAGCGCGAGGATCAGGACATCCGGGGGGCAGTGCGCGAGCAGCGCCAGCGCGTGGTCCTCGCACTCGGCCCATTCCGAATGCCAGTCGAGTTCCGCCACCGACCCGACCACCGCGCTCAACTTCGCCCTCCCCGCTCCTGCCCATAGCACGTGCGGTCCCACGGGCCCGCACGCCCCGCACTTGTGTACCATATCGCCGAGTGGGCGCTGCATCGCCATCGTCACGTTTACAACCTCGTGGTCGGTGCCGATCAATTCCGGAATGGGCGCCTGACAGAACTGTTGTTTCCGGTGAGCGTACAGTGTGTGATGACGGCCCCGACGACGCAAGACGCCACGCGACACTTTTCCGCCACGCGAATTCGCGCAACCCTCGCACGAGCGACTCGACGCAGAGCATGAGAGAATTTTCATTGGCCGCGCACGCGCGATGGCGCAAAGTGCGAGTGATTTTCACCCGCGTGCGACGTGATTCGCGATCATCAATGCGCGGCGTCAGCGCCGCGCGCGGCCGGCTGCCCGGGGCGTCATGACGCGGAGCATCGGGCGTCCCCGCACGTTCTCCAGCGGCAAGTAGACGCGGTGGGTGCGCGGATCCACGGCGACCGTGTGCGCGTGCGGAATGTGTAACTCGCCCAGCGGGCGGAGCGTGGCGCCGTCCGCCACGAACGTGCTCACCACTCCCGATTCCGATGCCACGTACAACCGCCGCCACCGGGGATCCCAGGCCAGCACGTCGGGGCCACTGCCCACGTGGTAGACGGCCAGGATGCGCATGGTGCGCATGTCCACCACCTGAAGCGTGGCGTTCCCCTCGCTGGACACGAACGCCAGACGCCCCACCTCATCGAGCGTGAACCCGTGCGGATGGTCCGAGCCGGGAAGCGCGTACCGCTGGACCACGCGCTCCGTAGCCGGATCGATGGCGACGAGCTGGTTCCTGGTCTGCACGGCCACCAGGACGCAGTGGGAAACCGAATCGTAGTGCGTGTTCCCCGCCTCGCCGCCCAGCGCGATCGTAGCGCGCTTGCTGTTCGTGCGCGCATCGATCACCACGTCCGCGCTGCCCGCTTCGTCGGAGACGAACACCTTCCGCTCCGCGGGCGCGTAGGCGATCCCGTCGGGAAAGCGGATGCCGCTCACCCGCGCGGTGATGGCGAGCGTCCGGTCGTCAATGGCAACCACCTGGTGCCGTCCGGCAGCCGACACGTACACCGCATGCTGCGATGGGACGGCCCACACACCTGTCGCGCGATCGACTCCGCGCACCTCGGCAATCACCCTCGACGAATCGAGATCGAACGCCAGTAGGGTGCCCGCACCCATGTGGCTGATGTACAGGCGCGCGGCCGACGTGTCCACGCTCTGGTAGTCGAACCGGCCGGTGGGCCCGGGGAGCGGGATGTCGGCCACGGTCACGAGGGGAGCGCGAGCGCTGTCCGGCGCCGGCGGCGGTACGGCGGGCACCCACGCGGCGGGCGTCAGCGAGCCGGCCGTGGCCGTGCAGACAGGCTTCTGCGCGCGGACCGAGCAACCGCCGAGGGAGACCGCGCATGCGATGCACACGCACGCCAGGGCACGACGCCGTGGTGCCGCGTGCGCACGGCCGGGCACTGTCCTCGCAGGTGAATCAGTCATATCGTCTGAGGGTTACCCCAACATCCGGAGGCGTGATGCGGAACAGAAGCAACGCCGTGCCGCGGAGCACGTCGTGGCGCAACGTCACGATGACCATGCTCGCCGCGGGATACTCGGTGATCATCCTGATGACCGGCGCGTGCTCGGGCAGCGGGAAAGGATCGGCCAGCGCGCGCGCCCAGCGGCCCGAGCAGCAGCACGGCACCAGTGCGCCCGTGGACTGGAAACAGGTGGACAGGGCGATGGGACGCACGGGGCGCATGCAGAAAGACGGATCCTACAAGTACGCCATGCCGCGTTCCGACCTGCACGTGGCGGTGAACGGCGTATCCGTGAAGCCCGCGCTCGCCTTCGGCTCGTGGCTCGCGATGAAGCCCGCGGGCGACAGCGTGGTGGCCATGGGAGATCTCGTGCTCACGCAGGACGAGGTGACGCCGGTCATCGAGAAGCTCCAGGCGGGCGGCGTGATGCAGACGGCGCTGCACAATCATCTGCTGCACGAGACGCCACGTGTCATGTACATGCACATCTACGGCAGGGGAGACCCGGTGGCGATCGCGCGAACGGTGCACGACGCGCTCGGCGTCACCACCACACCGGCGGCATCTCCCGCGTCGAGCGCGGCGCCAGAATCGCTCGCCATCGACACGGCCGGCATCGACCAGGCGCTGGGCCGGCACGGGAGCTCCAGCGGCGGCGTCTATCACCTCACCGTTTCCCGGGCGGCCGCCGTGCGCCTGGCCGGCGTCGAGGTACCGCCATCGATGGGCGTCGCGACCGCGCTCAACTTCCAACCCACCGGCGGCGGGAACGCCGCCATCAACGGCGACTTCGTCATGACCGCGAACGAGGTGAATGATGTCATCCGCGCGCTCTCCGGGAGCGGCATCCAGGTGGTGGCGGTGCACAATCACATGCTGCAGGAGGAGCCGCGGCTGTTCTTTCTGCATTTCTGGGCCAATGACGACGCCGTGAAGCTCGCGCGCGGGTTGCGCGGCGCGTTGGACCGGATGGCGGTGGCTGCGCCGCCGGCACAGGCGCGTTAAGAGCTGCAACGACCGCGCCGGGCATCCCGCCCCCGCGATGTAACCAATGCGCCCTTCTCCAGGGGAGGGAGGAAGCTGTGATGGACGATCGTACGCATGGCTGGCCGCCCGCTGTTGCCGCGGCGAGCGCGCATCGGCGTGTGATTCCAGCGGCGCCGCGCACGGCGATGGCACGCATCACGCTTCTGGTCCTTGCCGCGCTGGCGGCGGCGTGCGGGCGGGCAACACCGCCCCGCACTCGCGTCTACACGCCGCGCGCACGCGACCTCGTCGTCACGACCGTGCCGCTGCTTGTGAAGGAAGAACGGTCGCTCTATCCATTCCTTGCGCCGGCGTTCGCCAGGGCAGGCGTGCTCGACGGCAAGGAAGTCTACGCGTTCTCGCCGAGCACGCTCACGGTGGTGGAGGGCGACACCATCCACTTCACCTTCATCAATCCGGAAGACGACGACCACTCGTTCGTGCTCCCCGATCTTGCCGTGCCGCTCCCCGGTGGCACCACGACGCACGCCACGTACGTGGCGAAGCGCGCGGGAGTTTTCCCGTTCTTCTGCTCGGTGGCGTCGCACCTGCCTATGATGACGGGACAGCTCGTGGTGCTCGCGCCATCGGCGGTGGGTGGAGATTCCGGCGCGATGGCCAGCGGCTCCGAACGCGCGCCATGAGGCTCGCATGACCACTCACATTGCGCTCCTCAGAGGCATCAACGTGGGCGGCCATAAGCCGGTGCCGATGGCCGAGCTGCGGGCGTTGTTGACACGGCTCGGGCTGGCGGATGTGCGCACGCTGCTGCAGAGCGGGAACGCGGTCTTCCGGAGTGACGCCCATTCCGGTGCCGCGTTGGAGCGTCTGCTGGAGGAGGCCGTGGAGGAGCACATGGGCGTCGCCGCCGCCGTGGTCGTGCGCACGGCCAAGGAGTGGAGAAGGATCGTTCGGGAGAATCCGTTTCCGGATGCCGCGGAGCGCGACCCCGGGCATCTGCTCGTCATGTGCTGCAAGGCGCGGTTGGAGCCTCGCGACGTCGCGGCGCTTCAGCGCACGATCACCGGGCGGGAGGTGGTGCACGCCACCGGACAGGAGTTGTACGCGATCTATCCCGACGGCGCGGGGCGGTCGCGTCTCACCAATACGTTGATCGAGAAGACGCTCGGGACGCGCGGCACGGCGCGCAACTGGAACACGGTGCTCAAGCTGGCGCGGGCGGTGGCGGAGTGAGATAGGAGCCGTGCCGCTCGCCGCCACGCGTTGTTGCGCCGGTCGGCGTGGCGTGGCGCGGGCGGCTCGGCGTTGGACACCGGTGCCAACGCACTCTCGCAGCACAGGTGCTCGCGGCGGCCTGGTCAGGTTGTTGTTTGACAATGAGTTACAGCTAGGCCATCTCCACGCTCATCAGACCCTGGGAGTCGTGATCTGGATGTTACCCAGCACCGCCACATGGGAAATCTCCATGAGACGAACCTCGCTCTTGACCTCCCCTTTGACTGACACCACCAGCCGTTCGTCCCGCTTTGCGATCGACGCTCCCTGCTCTTGTACGTAGAGCGGAAGGCGCTCGTCTCGCCCCGGGACGAGCCGGCGGACCTCTCCCTCTGGCATGGCGTGGCTGAGCCGGTTGATCTCATCGGGCAGGCAGATGCCCACCAGCGAGCATCTCACGCACTTGGGACTGTCCACCAACGGAGGAGGAAGGCGTCCCGACCCCGCGACCGTACGAAGGCCCTCCACCGCCTGGAGCGTGCGCGAGACCAGTTCGTCGTCGAACGGAATTTCCACGCGCGTTCGCGACGCAACGAAGTACAGCATCCCGCTCTCGCATTCGTAGCCATGCTCGCGCAGCAGGAGGCCCTGAAGGCATAACTGGACGCGCTCCGGATCGAACGCGCGTTTCTCGACGTCCGGTACGCTCCCCCGCTTGTAGTCCACCGGCGAGACCCGCTTGCCGGCGATCTCGGCGAGATCAATCCGGGCCACGACGCCGAGCGTCCTGGACGAGAGCATGAGCGAGCGTACGACCATGCTCCGGTCCGAATCCACGTCACCCGCCGCCGGAACGTCGGTCGCCCGCTCGACATCCACACGGCGGTGGGCGAAGCGCCCTTCCACCGTGTCGGCGTTGTCGTCCCACTCACCCTGCACCCATTCCAGGTACGCCAGCCTGGGACAGTAGACGAACTCGTTGACCATGCGCGCGGGAAGCAGGTCGGGAAGGTTGTCGGATCCAGGGAGTGCGGTGGTGGTCATGGTGTCGTGGGTACCGGTGATGTGTGTCCGGCCAAAGAACGGGCGCTCTGGCGAGACCGCGCGCCCGCGGGGATGTAGCATCATGAGACCATCATGTGACCGAGGCAGTGGTAGGAGGCAGGTGCCATCCAAGCGATACGCGCCCACTAAGTCATTGAATTGCAAAGGCATGCACAAAAACTATCACACTACTTGCTACGAAAAGCTACAGATGCTACATTGTTACCAATATGGCGAGATCCATCACCCAGCGAGAGCTCCGCAACGACTCCGCCGCAGTGCTGCGTGAGGTGCAGGCGGGGCAGACCATCATCGTGACCCGCAACGGCGTAGCGGTGGCCGAGCTGCGACCGATCGAGCCACGGCAGTTCGTGCCACGCTCGGCGATCGCCCAAGCTGCCGTGCGTGCCCCGCGAATCGACGCAGGCCGGTTTCGAGCCGATCTGGATGCTGTGATCGACCAATCCATAGATGCCTGAACAAACGAGGGGTCTACTGGATACGTCCGTGGTGATCGATCACGACGTGCTAAATCCGGATCTCCTACCCGAACTATCGGCCATCTCCGCCGTGACGTTGGCCGAGCTCGCTGCCGGCCCGCACGCCACGCGTGACGAGCAGGAGCGCGCGCGGCGTCAGGATCGGCTGCAGTGGGCTGCGGCAACATGGGATGCTCTTCCCTTCGATGGCGACGCGGCGCGCATGTACGGCCGGATGTTCGCTGCCACCAGGGCAGTGGGACGAACCAGCCGGGCGCGTTTGGCGGATCTGTTGATTGCCTCTACAGCGGCCGCAAACGGGTTGCCGCTCTACACGCGGAACGCGGCCGACTTTGAAGCGCTCGGGGAAATCGTAACGGTTGTCGCCGTCTGACGCCGTCCGGACCAGGGCGCGCGGGGCCGAGATCCCGGCCCCGCGCTTCTTCAGGTGCCGCGTGACGACGAACGTGTGGCCGACGGCCGATGCTTTCCTCGCGCAAGGCCTCGCCGCCTCGCCACCACCCCCGCCACGTACCGCTCCCCCGCCTCGTCGCGCACCAGGCCTTCGCGATGCTCCAGCAGCTCCATCGGCGCGATGAGCGTTGGCAGCTCGCCCGGCGTCAGCAGGTGCGCCGGATCCGACGGCCCACGACCCAACCGCCGCTGCTCCGCGAGAAAGGTCTCCACGATGAGTACGCCGCCCCGCCGCAGCAGCCGGGCGAAGTCACGCATGAGCGCGCGGTCCAGGTAGTTCACGCAGATGACCGCGTCCGCGATATCATCGCGCAACGGGAGCTGCGCGCAATCGGCCACCACGCCGAGCACGCCAGTGCCGGATTCCACCATCACGCCGCCGCTCGTCTTCGCGTTCGCGGTCTGCCGCAGCCCGCACGCGGCGCGCACCGCGCGCTCCACGAAGTCCACCGCCACGACACGCAGCGCCCGCCCCCGCGACAGGGGGATCGCATGCCGCCCTCGTCCAGCCGCTAGGTCCACCACCAGCGCACCCTCTTGCGTGTGGTCCAGCACGCGGCGTATGACCCATGCGGACGGGGCGCCCGGCGCCTTCGCGCCCGACTCGGCGTAACGCGCATCCCACCGCGCGCGCTCGCGAACGGCGGCGTCGAAGTCGCGCGTCATCGCGAGCTTCTCGCGACGGCGCAGAGCCCGCACTCCGTCGCGCGCGCGACGCGCGCTCCAATCACTTCGCATCACATTGCACGTGACCGTACCGGCCGCCTCCGATCCGCACACGCCGTCGCCGCTCGAGCGTCGCGCCGCCGCGCTGCACGCGCTCGGTACGCGGCGGTTCGACCTGCTCGTGATCGGGGGCGGGATCACCGGCTGCGCCGTGGCGCGCGACGCGGCCATGCGCGGGATGGCGGTGGCGCTCGTGGAGCGCGACGATCTGGCCAGCGGCACGTCCAGCCGGTCGTCGCGACTGGTGCATGGGGGACTGCGCTATCTGGAGCACGGAGAGCTCCCTCTCGTCTTCGAGTCCACGCGCGAGCGCCGCATCCTGCATCGGATCGCGCCGCATCTGGTGCGTCCGCTGCGCTTCGTGTGGCCGGTCTACGCGGGCGCGCGCATCCCGCGGTGGAAGGTGGGCGCCGGTCTCTTCCTATACGACGCGCTGGCGCTCTTTCGCAACCTGGGTTCGCACCGCGTGCTGGACGCCCGGGGCGTGCTGGCGCTCGAGCCCGCGCTCGCGCGCGAGGGGCTGGCGGGCGGTGCCGAGTACTACGACGCGGCCACCAACGACGCGCGTCTCACCGTGGCCACCGTGCGCGCGGCGGCGGACAGCGGCGCCGTGATCGTCACCCACGCGCGCGTGGAGGCGCTGGCCGCGCGACAGGGCCGTGTGTGCGGCGCGTCGGTGCGCGACTCGCTTGGCGACACACACAGCGACACGCACGTGAACGCGCGCGCGCGGGTGGTGGTGAATGCCACCGGGCCGTGGTCGGACGTGGTGAGCGCGATGGCGCGCCCCGGCGCGCGCAGCGCGGTGCGCGCTACCAAAGGCGCGCACATCGCCGTCCCGCGCGAGCGCGTGGGAAACGTGGGCGCGCTCACCATTCTCTCACGCGACGACGAACGCGTGATGTTCATCCTCCCCGCCGGCCCGTTTACGATCGTGGGGACCACGGACACCGACTACGCCGGCCCGCCCGACCAGGTGCACGCCACCGCCGACGACATCGCCTACCTCCTGCGCGCAGCCAACGCGTATGTGCCGGCTGCGCATCTCACGAGCGACGACGTGGTGAGCGCGTGGGCAGGAGTGCGGCCGCTCGTGTCGCACGCCGAGGGCGCGCCGGGCACCGTGTCGCGCGAGCATGCCATCACGTGGACGGCGCCGGGCATGGTGTCGGTCACTGGCGGCAAGCTCACCACCAACCGCGCGATGGCCGCGCAGGTGGTGGATCAGGCGGTGCGCGCGCTGCCGGGCGCGCACGCCGGCCACGCTCCCACGTGGCGCGTGGCGCTTCCGGGGGGCGATGTGGCGTCGGTGGACGCGATGATCGCCGACGCCGCGCACGCGGTGAGCTCCACGGAATTGGCGACGCACCTGGTGCACGCGTACGGCAGCGAGTGGCGCGATGTATGGGCGATCGCCGCGCGCGACCGTTCGTTGGCCGAACCGCTTGCGCCGCCGCTCCCTTACATCGCCGCCGAGTTGCGTTGGGGTGTGGAGCGCGAGATGGCGCTGACGCTCGGCGATCTCCTGATCCGGCGCATGCATCTCGCTTTCGAGACGCGTGACCATGGACGCGCCACGGCACGGCGCGCGGCGGAGATCGTCGCGCCGCTGCTGGAGTGGGATGCAGCCCGGATCCACGCGGAGATCGCGTGCTGCGAACGCGAGGTGCAGGCGTTGTTCGGGGCGTAGTACGGGCTACGGCCGCACGCGCTGGCGCCGGATCATTTCCAGGACCTCGATGTCCGCCGCATCCTGCAGGCGTCCGGTGCGCTTGGAGGCGATCAGATCGTCAAGATTGACATACGGAATCGTCACTCCCTCGAGTTCGACGTGTTCCGCCCGCGCGACGGCGGTGCGATAGTTCACGGTCCACGCAACCAGGAAGATGTCAACAGCGGGATCGTCCCCGATGATCGTGATGGGGTTCTCGAGAATGTCCGCGGCCAACATCTCACGGGCGAAACCATACCCTTGCGTCCGTAGAGCAGCGAGCACGTTCTGCACGTTCTCGATCGTGGGCTCGATGAGAATGTCCACGTCCGTGGTCGCACGAACATGACCGTGCAGGATACACGCGATCCCGCCCACGACCAGATACTTGGAGTCGGTGGCGTTGAGCGCCGCACACACGCGCGCGGCGCGCGTGGCAGGTGTTACCCGCCGCGGCGCCGGTTTCTCTTCCACTCGTAGTAATCGTCGTACGACTCGAACGACGCGATCTGCTGGTTGGGGACACAACGCGCGGACGGTGGCGCGAGGCGCAACAGCTCCTCGGCGCGCTCCAGGCGTTCGGCCGCCGAGAGCGCGAGTTCTGTCTCGATGCGCCGGCGGCGGCTCTCGGCGATTGCCGCGGCCGCGTATGCCTCCGCGGCCGGCTCGGAAACGGCCGGAAGCGAAGCGCGTCGTCCCGTCACATCATCAGCACCGCGAGCCAGGTACTGGCGCACGGCATCCGCAATGACCCGGCTGCGCGAGCGATCAAGCACTCGCGCCTGCGTGTCGAGCTTCTTGAGAAGATGCTCCGGGATGGTGAGCGAGATGCGGGCGAAGGGGGAAGGCATGGCACTGGTATGAGTGGATATTACTGAATAATACCATCGACCATGGCTCCGCCGCAATTAACGGCGGCCGCCTACCCTTCCACCAGCGTCTCATGGATGGTCGACAACTCGACGATGCGCAGACGGCGCGTGCCCGCGGGAATCCGGAGCAACGCGGTCTCCCCCACTTCCTTGCCCAACAGGGAGCGGCCGATGGGTGACGCCATCGTGACGTGTCCATCCTCGAACTCCACCGCGTCGCCGAACACCAGGTAATACGCCTCCCGGTCCCCCGTTTTCTCGTCTTCCACCACCACGCGCGAACCGAGCCCCACCTTGTTGGGTGGGATCTGCGACATGTCGATCTGCGACAGCTTACTCAGCCGCTGCCGGAGCTGTCCCAGCCGCGCTTGCACGAACTGCTGCCGCTCGAGCGCTGCCTTGTATTCGCTGTTCTCGCGCAGATCGCCAAGCTCGACCGCTTTCCGGATCTCGTTGGGGAGGATGACGTTGAGCTCGTGCTGGAGGCGCGTGACCTCCTCGCCCAATTTCTGCTTCAGCTCTTCGATCATGGGAGTGTACCGCGAAAAGTGGAGCGCCCGGCTGCAAGCGGCCGGGCGCGGAGGGGACAACGGATGGTGCGGGGTGATGCTAGCCCGACGACCGTCCCTCTCCAGCGCTCGGTGCGGGGACCGCAACCACTGGTCCGCTCTCGCAAACGGCGCGCCAGATACGACTCCGCGGCCGGCGGCCGGGTCGGACCCGTGAAGGCGGAGGTGCGCTATCGTGCGCGCGCGGGCACGTGTTGGGTCATGCTCTCATACTAGGGGGTGAACTGGTGAGTGTCCAGCACGCTACGGCGTCTTACGGCGCGGTCCCTAAACGTCTCGGAGCGCGCAGCATTTCCGATCTTCCTACGGTGGCCTCAGCGGCCCTCGGGTTTCAGCGTCACCTTCCACAGCGGGGTCCACGCTCCGGCGGACGTGGACACCGCCGTCTCGAACTCCACCTCCGAAGGAGTGAGGCGTATCCACCGGGTGCGAAGTCGGCGTGCCGGGGCGTCCGCACTGGCGGGCGTTTCAAGAAGGCCCGTGGTCCCATGCATCGAGCCCTCCAGCCGTGCGATGATCCCCGTCCGGTTGTCCAGCCGGTATTCAACCCACCGGCGGAGGTCAGGCTGGAAGGTCCGGACGCGGTGGACCTTCACCGCACTGCCGCCGTTACCCAGCTCCAGGAAGTCCATACGGCCGCACCCGTCCAGGATCTCGTAGGCCCCGGCCCTGGCGGGAACCGTGTCTCCGTCGGCCATGACCGCCTCGCCCTCCCAGTTGCCGAGCCAGGCGTCCATCTGGTGGATCTCGGAAAAGGTGCAGCGCAGTCCCGCCTGGTGAGGCGCGATCAGGAGGGGATCGTCCAGCGGTTTTCGCCGGTTGAACTCCATGATCCACGTCGTGGCCCAGGTCCGTCCACCATCGCGCGAGGTGCCGTCGTTCCAACGGAGAGAGTTGGCCGTGATGTCGGAGAAGGTGAAACGGACTTCCACTGGTGTCCCCTCCCCACCGGTGCCGGAGCGGAAGAATTCACCCCGACCGTGGCGGAAGCCGCCCTCCAGCGTGACGAAGCGGGGCTGCTCGGGTCTGGGCCACAAGAGCACCAGATCCCACTTGTGCTTGTCGGGGTTCCAGGCCCGAAGGCTGTAGCCCACTACGTAGCGCGGTGCCGTGCTACCCCGCCACTGCTCCACGATTCCACAGCCATCCGCCACTGCATACACCCGGTCGGTCGCCCGCCCGGTGACACCCCACGCCGTCCCCTCTGGCCGCCGCTGCCGGTTCACTACGTCCCACTCGCCAAGCCAGAAGTCGAACTGCCGGGATTCGGGTGACCGACATGGCGAAGGCTGCGCGTGCGCTGCGTCGAGCGCCAGGTCAACCTGCCTGTCGAGAAGGAGATCGACCGCTTGCTGAGCGTCTGCCCGGCCGGCGATCGGCGGAAGCATGAAGAGGACGAGCACCAACGTGGCGCAGGTGGTCGACAGGATGCTACCGGGCGCGTGATTCACGGCACTTCTCCGGCGGTGTTGGAATGAGTGCGGCGGCGCTGAAATGATTGGTCGGACCTTACGGACGCATGAGGTTGAGGCTGGCTCAGGCGACATAGGTATTCCGATGACCGTAGGCCTGCAAGGAGCGGCGGAGGTCGCGGGACGGCTGGGCGGGGCGCGCACTCAAGACTGCGTACTCGCTGTTGGGAGAACTGCAGACCGGCATCGGTGCCCGCTGACGCCTCACCCCTCGCTCGCGGTGAGCGAGAATCAGTTGCGTGGTGACAGACGCGAGTCATCGGTCATCGAATGTCTCGGTCCTGCCCCCACCGAGAGCGGACCGCGACCTCGCGGAGCTTCGACCTAGCCACCCCGCCGCCGGCTCATCACTGTGCTGATCACTGTCATCAGAATGACAGTAACCCCGCAACTGATTCTCGCCCGCAGTATCCTGATCCCCGCCGCCCGCGCGCAGAAACTCCCGTCGCCCTTTGCCCCCTGGCCGTACGCCCGATCTTATCTGGCTCACCGCTTGCACTTTAGCCCTTGCTTACACGCTTCCCACTCGCGGTGACACGCCTTAAGATGAGATTCACGCCGCCCGGCGGCGTGGAGCCCCGGCGAGACGCCATAGAGTGTCGCGGCGCATCCACAAGTCACGGCACTCGTCTATTCGAACGAGTGTCCCAGCCATAGCGGTCGATGCACGATCCAGCACTCTCACCGACTTCTTCGCGCCACCCTGCTTTCGGCTGCGGTGGTTGCCACGCTGTCATGCGGCGGCGACTCCACCGGACCCGGGGGGGGCGGCGGCATCAAGATCACGCCGGCCGATGCGAGCGTGGAAATCGGCGGCACCACAACCCTTCACGCCACGGATAGCAACGGAAACCCGCTCACCGGGCAGATCCGCTGGCGATCGGAAAACCAAGAGATATCGCCATCGTCTCCCAAAGCGGCGTGGTGACGGGTGTCGCGACAGGGGGGCCGGTCCGCATAGCGGCCACGGTGCCGAGCGGTTCGGGGAGCCAGTCGGGTTTTGCGAACGTCACCGTCACGCGCAAGAGTGTGGCGAGCGTGAGTGTGAACGGGCCATCGACGATCAACGTGGGCAGCACGGGGAATTTCGTCGCCACGCTCAACGATTCGGATGGCAATCCGCTCGGCCTCGACGGCCGTACCGTTACCTGGGAATCAAGCCGTACCGACGTTGCGACGATTGACGCCAACACCGGCGTGGTGACCGGCAAGTCACCGGGAGGTACACAGATCAAGGCCACGAGCGAAGGAAAGTTCGGAACCGCCACCCTTACCGTCAGCGCGCGAGTTCCGGCAAGCATCGTCGTTGCGCCAGCGGCCGACACGATCGTGGTGGGGCAGACCACAAGCTTCAGCGCGACTGTGAAGGATGCAGCTGGTGCGGTGATCCCCCCCGCGGACGCGAACGTGAATGTGGCAGTCGACCGTCCGTACGGTCGCGGTCGTGGATGGTGAAGGAAGAGCGACCGCCATCGACACCGGGACGACGCGCATCATCGCCACGAGCGGCACGGTGAAGGATACGGCCATCCTCGTCGTGAATCCCGTACCAGTCAACGCGGTCATCGTTTCCCCTCCTTCCCCCACAATTGCAGTCGGAGAGATGCAGCAGTTCACCGCGCAGGTCACGGATGCGAATGGGAATCCGCTGAACAGAACCGTCACCTGGACGACTAGCAACCCGTCTGTCGCCACGGTGAATATGACAACCGGTTTGGCTACAGGCGTGGCCCCCGGCTCTGCGACTATTACCGGAACGAGCAACGGGATCACAGGCACGGCGACCATCACCGTCACCCCCGTTCCCGTCGCATTGGTGACCGTCACGCCTGGCGCTGACACGCTGCACCCGCGGCAGAACACTACGCTCACCGCCACGGTGAAGGATGCGTCGGGGAATACGCTCACTGGGCGCACGGTGGTGTGGTCGACGCTCAACCCGTCCGTGGCCAGCGTGGGAGGAAGCTCCGGCACCGTGACGGCGCTCGACACCGGCACGGCGATCATCTCCGCCACGTCGGAGGGACATTCAGGGACGGCGACGATTCGTGTCACTCCCGTGCCGGTAGCCACCGTGGACGTCACGCCCAGCGCCGATACGCTCACGCTGGGATCCACCGTGCAACTCACGGCCACCCCCCGTGACGCCGCAGGTGGCGCACTCACCGGGCGCGTCGTCTCATGGGACAGCGACAACCAGACGGTCGCCACTGTGAACGGCTCCGGAAAGGTCACCACCCACACCCTCGGTGACGCCAACATCACCGCCACTGTGGAAGGCAGGATCGGCGTGTCGGCCATTCACGTGGTCGAATGTGCCGGTAGCCAGCGTGACGGTGAGCCCCTCCGCGCCGCATGTGGCAGTAGGCGACTCGGTCAGGCTCACCGCCACACCGAAGGATGCGAGCGGCAACGTCCTCTCAGGTCGTACCGTGCGCTGGTCGTCCAACAACGCCGGCGTGGCGTCGGTGGATTCCGTTTCCGGTGAGGTGCACGGCGTGGCCGAGGGAGGGGCGACCATCACCGCCACGAGCGAAGGGAAATCCGGCACCGCCACGGTCACCGTCGATCCGGCGCCGGTGGCGACGGTGACCGTCAGTCCGTCCGCGCCCAGCATCACCGCGGTGGATTCGGTTCAACTCAACGCCACCGTCAAGGACGCGGATGGAAACCAGCTCACCGGCCGATCGGTGAGCTGGTCGTCCGACAATACCGCCGCGGCAACGGTGGTGGCGGCCACCGGCAAGGTGCACGGGGTGAGCGCCGGTTCGGCCACGATTACCGCCACGAGTGAGGGGAAATCGGGAACGGCCTCGGTGACAGTGACACAAGCGCCCGTCGCATCCGTTACCGTTACGCCCTCTGCGCCCACCATCGCGGTTGGCGATTCCGTCCCGCTCGCTGCCACCCTCAAGGACGCCAAGAATCGCGCGCTCACCGGTCGCGACGTGTCGTGGTCGTCGGACAACACGAGTGTGGCCACGGTTGGTGCTTCCACCGGAATGGTGCATGGACTGAGCGAGGGGAGCGCCACCATCACCGCCACCAGCGAAGGGCAAACGGGCACGGCCAGCGTGACCGTCACGCCGGCTGCGGTGGCCTCGGTGGATGTGACACCTTCCAGCGCCAGCATAACGGCGGTGGACTCGGTGCAGCTCACCGCTACCCCGCGCGACGCGTCCAACAATCCTCTCACCGGCCGGAGCGTCACCTGGATGTCCGACGCCTTGAGCGTGGCGACAGTAGACCCCGACGGGCTCGTGCATGCGGTGGCGGAAGGCTCGGCAACGATCACGGCCACCAGCGAAAGTGTGGACGGAACGGCTTCGGTGACGGTCACCCCGGCGCCGGTGGATTCGATTCTTGTGACACCGAGCGCGGCGAGCGTGGCTGTGGGGGATTCGGTTCAGCTCAACGGAACCCCAATCGACGCCAAGGGACGCACGCTCGCCGGGCGGACGATCTCGTGGGTGTCCGATACACCGACGATCGCCGTGGTCGATGCAACGACCGGCATGGTGCACGGCGTGGCGGAGGGGAGCGCCACGGTGACCGCCGCGGCTGAGGGAAAGAACACCGCCGTCCCGGTGACGGTGACTCCTTCCGTCGGGCCGTAGCGCGGGGCGCGTCCGGAGCGCTATAACCCGGGCTGGCGCGACCTCGCCGGTGGCCGCTAACGAAACTCGACGCGAAGCGCGGCTCCAAAAGCAGGCCCCGCACGTCGCAGGTTCAGGAGCGGCACCACGCGCGCGCGTGGTTCGGCACTTCCCCTGTCCGAGGGCGGAGAGGACGCCGGAATGCCGGGGAGTGGCAGCCCTGATGGCGTGGTGCCCTGATAGTACGGATCGCCGCGCGCCTGGCTCGCGTGCACGGCTGCCTGGATCGCGCCGATTAGCCATACACCACCCGCGATGGCAAGACCCGCTCCGAGGTGCTCGCGTTTCCGGAGCTGAACGTCGAACGTGTCGGGGGGGCTCGTCGGAAACGGGCCCGGAACGATGCGCTGCTCCGTGACCGTCGTCTTCTTGAGCGCCCACACGATGCCGCCACCCGCAGCGCCCAGAATGACCACGCCAAACACCGGCTGGCGCGTATAGAACTGACCCAGTCCGGGCAGGAGGATGCCTCGCAGAAACGCGCCGCCGCCGCTCCGCCCCAGGGCGTCGATCCGCTTCTCGACATCGGCATGATCGGCGGCGTCGGGGCGGAGTGCGAGATATTTCCGCAGATCACTGGCCGCCCGCGCGGCCCGTCCCTCGGCCTGGAACACGAGCGCGCGATTGTAGTACACGTCCGGCCAATCCGGCGCCGCGCCCGCGGCGGCCGTGAACGCGTGCTCGGCGGCGCTGGCCTTACGCGCCGCGAACGCGGTAGCGCCCTCGCGCAGATGCGTTCCGGCCTCCGCCGGGTACGCTGCCGGACGCGGCGCGTTCAGCACATCGGCACGATGCGCGCGCTGCCGCCGGTCCAACTGCCAGAGATCCGCGTAGGCGAATCCGGTGGATGCGGCCGCGTCGGTTTCCGAAACGACGAGCGCGCGCTGGAACTCGGCCGCCGCGTCGGGATACTGTCCCTGCCGCAGCGCGTTGTAGCCGATTCCGGTGAGGGCGCTCGCGCTGTCGTCGCCCGCACGCAGCACCGATTGAAAGTCCTGCAGGGCGGCGTCGTAGTTCCCTGCGAACGAGCGCACGTAGCCGCGTCCCATCAGGGCGCGCGTGTTGGCGGGATCCACCGCGAGCACGCTGTCGTAGGCGGACTCCGCATTCCCCTCGGCGCGAGCCGACCGCCGCTCGGCTTCCAGCAGCTGCCCGGTGACCTCGGAGCCGGCCGTGACGCTCACCGCCGCCAGCCGACGTCCGTCTACCGACACCACCAGGCTGTCTCCCGCGCGGAGCGGCGCCATGGGCACGGAGAACTGCGCGCTCCCGCTGTCGCCTGTCTGCGCCACGTGCGGCGACAGCCCGGGCCTGGAGACGGACGGGCGCAACTGCACCGTAGCGCCCGGCACCGGATTGCCAAAGGCATCGGTGATCCTAGCCGTGATCTGCCGCGTGCCGGACGCGCCGGACGCAATGAGAATTGCGGACGGTGTCACGTCCGCCGTGGCCGCCACGGCAGGTTGCGTGGTGAGCACGATCTCGCGCGTGCCGGCGAGAGTCGACCCGTCGGCCAGCGCGACCGTGAGGGCGTACGTGCCCGCGCGCGTGCCGGCCGGTACGGAGAACACGGCGCGGCCGCGCGCGTCGGTGATCGCGGTGGGGTCGCTGTTCGCTCCACCGGGAATTCCGCGCACGCCTTGCAGCACCAGGGTGTGCCCTCCCGCTGGTGTGCTGCCGCGCCGCAGTTCTACCGTCGCGTAGGTTACCGTCCCGCTAGTGGCAGAAAGATGCCGGCTGGTCACCGACACCTGGAGCGGGCGGCTGGGAGCGGCAGCCACACGCGGCTCACCGGCTGGGTTGTTGCCGTTCCGCACGCAGCGGTCGATCTCGGTCAGGATCCCCTGATCGGCACCGAGCGAGCGCAGGTCGCTCCGGTCACGCGTGGACGGAACGAACGCCAGGCAGCTCCGCCGCACGATGCTGGCGATTTCCGTCTTGGTGTACGTCGTCCCCGTCAGATAGCGGACGAGGTCGCTCTTGTGCAGCGGAGCCTCTCCCTGCGCCGCGAGGAGTCGCGGTGCCAGGAGCAAGAGTAATGGAAAGAGACGGCGCATGAGAGCGATGGAGGGAGACAACCGCGGTGGATGCTGCGTGCGTGTCCACGTCATAGCGTTCCAGCGGCGGACATGCAAGGTACGTGACGCGCGAGCGGAGTGCCTTGTCTGACGGCTCTCCGGCTTTCATGATTGCGACGGGCGCTGTGCGAAAAATATCGAACGCTTGCGCGGTACCGCGCCGCTCGCGCGCCAGCACCCGACAGCCGAGAGGAGAGCTTATGCGCCGCGTTCCGATCGCTACACTCGCCGCTGTTCTGCCGGCCATGGCGGCCGCGTCCGTGGCCTGGAGCTGCGCTTCCGCCCCGGCGCACGTTCCCATCTCGGCGGGCAGCGAGAGCGACCTGAGCTCGCTCGTGGGCCGGTGGGCAGGATCGTATACCAGCCCGGCAAGCGGGCGCAGCGGAAGCATCGTCTTCCATCTCGTGTCCGCGAACGCCGATTCCGCCTTTGGTGACGTGGTGATGGTGCCGCGCGGATCCGACGAGCCGCTGCATCCCGTGTCGCAGGACGAGCGGAACCGATCGAGTGCCTCGCCGCAATTGCTGGCCATTCGCTTTGTCGAGGTGCGCGAAGGGACCGTGTCCGGCACGCTGCAGCCGTACCGTGAGCCGGACTGCGCGTGCGCCCTCTACACCACCTTCACCGGGACGATAGAGGGCGATCGGATCGAGGGAACTTTCGTCACCACCGGGGTGCATCTCACGAGTGCGCAGCGCGGGACGTGGAGCGTGCGGCGTACACGCCGCACTGACTAGCGGCAGCGTCATCGCGCCGAGTCGTCCTCCTCGGGTGTGGCCGCGCCCACGTGGCGTGCGCGACGACCAAGCAGCACCCCTCCGCACAGCATGAGCGCGCCCATCACGACCAGAAAGGGCACCTGAGTGGCGGTCTTGGGCGCTGGAAGCCCCTGGCGGAAGGCCGTGGCGGGCGAGAGGGATATGGGCGCGAAGTTGGGCGCGGCGCTGATCACCCGGTTGCCCAGCTCCATGACAGCGGGCGGAGGCGAGGGCAGTCCTGGGAGCGGAAGCGCTGCCGCCTCGTTCACGCCGATGCCGAGCGCCGCGAGTCCAATGAGCCCCAGCCAGGAGTGGTGATGGTGGCCGACGCTGCTCGTGGGTCCACCGGGCGGTCCACCGGGCGGACCGGACGGCGGACCGGAAGGCGGTCCGGACGGCGGACCTCCGGGTGGTCCGGACGGCGGACCTCCGGGTGGTCCGCCCGGCGGGCAGCCGCGTCCCGTCTGAGCGCGCAGCGGGACGGCACCAGCCGCCAGCCAGGCAAGGACGAGCAGAGTTGGGACAACGCGCCGGAAGGTCATCGTACCTCGGAGCACACCACCAGACTGAACGACAAAGCAAATGCCGTGCAACGACCGAGCCGGTGACGCGCGCCTGGCTCCAAGTCACACGGCATCACTTCGGCTGCGATAGGGCGCCTGAACTACGCAATCTCCTTTGAGCGGACTGGCCGTGTCAACAACGTCCATTCCCTCGGCCCGCGCAGCGTGTTGCACGAGCGCGACAGCTGTCCCGAGAGAAGGTCAGCGGTTCACTCCGACGACCCGTCCTCCTTGCTTTCGCCTTCGCGGTCGAGTTGCAGCGAGGCGGAATTGATGCAATAGCGCAGCCCCGTGGGGCGTGGGCCGTCGTCGAAGACGTGGCCGAGGTGCGCATCGCAGCGCGAGCAGAGAACCTCAGTTCGACGCATGAACAGGCTCTCGTCTTCGTCTTCCGCCACCGCGCTGGCGTCGGCCGGAGCGGTAAAGCTGGGCCAGCCGGTGCCCGAGTCGAACTTGTCCGCCGACCGAAAGAGGGCGGCGCCGCAACAGGCGCAGCGATAGACTCCCTGCTCCTTGCTGTCGTGATAAGCGCCCGTGAAGGCGCGCTCGGTGCCCTTTTGCCGCGCGATGCGGTACTGCTCCGGAGTGAGCTGGCGGCGCCATTCCGCGTCGCTCTTCGTCACCTTGTCGTCGCGCGCGCCGCGGGGCTGTCCGCCCGCCTCGCGCGCACTGTCTCCGCGTCCGGTGTCGCGATGGGCGCCTCTCTCGGCGTCGCGATCGCGAACATTACCACTTTCCTGATGCGCCATAACGTCTCCTGTTGTTCACGCCGGGGCGGCGAGTGGCCCCGGTGCGTGGTGGCCATCGTCTTCGTCCCTCCATGCAGTCTAGCCGGACGACGCGCGCGCCGCATGACCCCGCCGCGTGGAGCGCTGGCTCAGCCACGCGCCTGGCCGGGCGCGGGCCGTTCTCCTCCGCCGCGGCGGCGCTGGGCGGCGCCCGTGGAACATGGGGGGTGCTCGCCCCCGTCGTTGCTGAGGCCCGATGAGCGTGGAGGAGCCAGCGTGCGGTGAGCACGTCGGTGGATGAACGCGCGATCATTGACAGCGCGATCACCACCGCCGCCACGTGAAAGAAATGCAGCGCATCGCCAAACCCTGCCTTGAGCACGAGGATGGCGTACAGCACGGAGGCAAATCCCTTGGGGCCGAACCAGGCGGCAGCAGCCCATTCGCGCCAGGGCATGCGGCTCCCAACGAGGGCGACGCTCAACGCCACGGGGCGTACGATGAGCAGCGCGAGCACGGCGAACGCGTACACACGCCATTCGAGCGCGGCGAGCGTGGCGGGCGAGATGAGCATCCCGAAGACGAACAACCCCGCAAACTTGAGCAGGTTGGCCAGCTGATCGCCGAACGTTTGGAACGCCTTGGCGAGCTGTGGGTGGATGGACGCGGCGGTAATACCGCCCGCGAACGCCGCCAGGAACTCATTGGCGCCCAGCATCCTGGCGAGCGCGAAGAGCAGGAGTCCGATCGCGAAGGTGCCCAGCGGCACGTAGCTCGTGGTGGCGACAAAGAGCCGTGTCTTGGCAATGCGGACCACGCCCCACGCCAGCACTGCACCGAGCACCACTCCACCTACAGCGGACGTGGCCAGCCCGCGGAGCGCTCGAAGTCCGTCCATGGTGCCGATGAGCGCCAGCACCACGGGAAGCGCGAGACCGTCGTTAAGTCCGCTCTCCACGTTCAGCAGCCGGCGCAACCGCACGGCGCGCGCATTCCGTGGGTGAAGAGCGTGGCAAAGAGCGCCAGCTCCGCCACCTCGCTCGCGACGGGCGCGTTGGGGCCGATCCGCGCGAGATGCAACAGACTCGCCGCCGCAAATCCCGCCAGGAGAAAGATGACCGTGGCGGAGAGGACGCTCCGCGCGGCCAGCTCGGACAGGAAGACGGCGAGGAGCAGCGTGAGTGCAAAGGCAAGGATGGCAGCCATGCACGCCATGGGTGCACGCCGCGTACCGGCCGGCGGGCGGCGCTTGCATCACCTCCGCGCCGTGTGCATAGGAATGGCGAGAGAACCGCACCGCGGCCGTTGTGCCGCGCACCCAGGAGAGGCCCATGCCCATGCACTACCCGTTCGTCGCGCTCGACGCGGAGGCCGTGCCGCGCGCGGTGGTTCCCTTTGCGCAGCACATGCTCGACACGTACGCGAGCGAGACGAACAAGGTGGCGTCGGTGTGGCATGCCTTCGCCGACGACGATCTGCGCTATCGTCCGCACCCGCGGGCGATGGCGGTCACCGATGTGTTCAAGCACCAGTTGCTGTCGGAGCGCCGCTTCTTTGGGGAGTTCCTGGAGGTCGCCGAGCCCGCGGCCGACGCCGTGCTCCCGGACGATGCCGGCGTGGGCGCGCACATCGAGCGGTTGGTGGAGCTGGCGCGTCCCCGGCTGGCGTGGCTCGCCGCGCGCGACGACACGTGGTGGATGGGGACGACGCCGTTCTTCGACGTCCACCGCCAGCGCGCGTGGATCTTCTGGCGCCGCGTGCTGCACACGGCGCATCACCGCGCGCAGCTTGTGGTCTACCTTCGCATTCTTGGACGGATGGTGCCGGCCACCTATGGCCCAACGGCGGATGTCACGTGGAGCGGCGCCGATCCCACCACCACGGTGGACGCCGCCGCGCGCAAGGGATAGGCGCCGCCATCACGCATCGTGATGCGTGGCCGCGGGCCCGAGCTGCGCCTCCACACGCGCGTCGCGCTCGCGATCGGTCTCGCGCATGGTGGACGGGTCGATCCCCACCTCGCGGCACCACCGGTCGTACTCGCCCGGGAGAATCTCGGACGGCTTGATCTCGCTGCGTCCCCCCCAGAACACGTTGGTGTACTCCACGGGGATGCCGGCCTCGGCCAGATGCACGTCGATGGCCGCCTTGTGCGCCAGTACGACGTCCTTCTCCGTGCCGTGGGCGACGGCCATGATGTTGACGTTGCCAAACTCCGGGCCGCCCTCGCGCCAGTACGCGTGCGTGAGAATGTGGTGCCGCCCCACCTCGCGTCCCGCCTCGAGCTCACGCCCCGCAGGGACACGCCAGTGGAACAGCGCGTTGTAGCGCGTCACCCGCTGCCCGGTGGCGGACGGTTTCACGTGCTCGAGGAAGGTGGAAAAGCGGCCGAGCACGCCGCGGTGCTGGAGCGCGCGCGCCACGCGGACAAAGTCGTCGTACGGGAGGCCGGCCTGCTGGGCGCGTGCGCGCCAGGGATCGGCGCGGATCTCGTCCACGTCCAGCTCGCGCTTGAGCGGCCCCAGCACACGCCACTCTTCGGGCGACAGGTCCACCACGGCAGTCGTGAGCACGCGACCTGGCGCGTCGGAGCGGCTGCCCGGCTCCATGCCGCGACGGCGCACATGCCCCACCCCGAGCGTGAAGAGACAGCGCGCCGGCATCGCGCGGTAGCGCTCCGCCCCGATGCGCGCGGCCAGCATGTCGCAGTGGCGCGCCAGCGAGAAGCCCTGCGGCACCTTGAGCGTGGTCCACAGCCGATAGGCCGCGCCCGGTGTATCGGCGTCGGTGGAGCGCAGCACCACGTGTCCCGAAAAGGGATCCTGACGCGACAGATACGCGAACGCGTCGTCCAGCCGTTCGGCGGGAACCTTCCACGCCACCAGTGCGCCGGGCGCGAGACTGGTGGCGAGGAGCGTTTGCCGCACGCGGCGGATGGTGCCGGCGGCGAGCATCGCACGGATGCGCTCCAGCACGGCGTCGACCTCCACACCGGACTGCCCCGCAATCTCGGCGAACGGGTCCTCGAGAAAGCCGACGATCCGGTCTTCGGCGACGGCGAGGATCCGGGCGTTGATCGGGTCGGTGACATCGATCGGGATAGACGACAGCACGGTCATTGAAAAGGCGGAATCTGATCGGGGGAAAGGCACCACGCGCGTGGTCGGAAGCAGCGCCATCGCCGCATGGCGCCGCGCTCCCGGAACTTCGCCTCCGGTTGCACGGCGCACAACCGACGCGCGGGTGATGCGTCTCGTGAGAACCCCGCGCGACCGCCACACGCAGCCGAGAACCTTGCGCGGCTGCGACGCCCCAGCCAGGATTGAACGTTTGCCACACGGGCCCTTTCGCGCCCTCCTGCCTTCCACCGCCACGCGGCCGGCGCGTTCCACACACGTCGTTCATGCTTTCCCCCGCCTTTTTCCTTCCGCACGTGGCCTGGGCCGCGCCGCCGGGCGAGACCGTGGAGGGGCTCCGCTCCACCACGGATCCCACGTCACAGACCATCGTGGCGGCCATCATCGTGGGCGTGTTCGTTCTTCTGGCCATGGAGAAGGCGCACCGCGTGCTGGTGGTGCTGTCGGCCGTGGCGCTCCTGTGGCTCATTACCTACGTCACGCCCTGGCATCTCATCTCGCTCGAGGCATCGCAGCGGGCGCTCGACCTGAACGTGCTGCTCCTGCTGGCGTCGATGATGGCCGTGGTGGGCGTTCTCAAGTCCACGGGCGTGTTCACCTGGGCGGTGGCGCGGCTGATGAAGGGCACGCGTGGCGAGCCGCGCACCGTGATGCGGCTGGTGACGTGGTTCACCGGCGGCCTGTCCGCGCTGGCCGACAACGTCACGACCGTGATCTTCGTGACGCCGATGGCGATGCAGATGGCGGAACAGCTGGCTATTCCACCGATCGCGTTCCTGCTGCCCATGGTGATGGCGTCGAACATTGGCGGCACGGCGACGCTCATCGGCGATCCGCCCAACATCCTGATCGGCTCGGGAGCGCACCTCACCTTTCTGGATTTCGTGGTGAATCTCACCGTGCCGGTGATGATCATGATGGTGCTCCTGGAGCTGGTTGCGCGCCGGTACTTTGCGCACGCGCTCGCGACGGGCACTACGGGGCGGGACGCACGCACGCTGGCACCCGAGCCGAAGATCACCAATCGCCGGCTGCTCCGATGGACCCTGGGGATCAGTGTGGGGATCTTCATCGGTTTCTTCACGCATGGTCTGACCGGCATGCCTGCCGCGGCGCCCGCGCTCATCGGCGCGGCGGCCGTGCTCGTGGTGCAGGACGTGTTCTACGTGCGCACCCACCGCCCCTCGCACGCCGAGCGTATCCACGGCATGCTCACGGTGATCGAACGCGAGATCGAGTGGCCCACGCTCACGTTCTTCTTTTTCCTGTTCATCGCGGTGGGCGCCGCGGTTCAGACAGGACTCATCGGCACCATCGCGGGCGGGCTGTCGTGGCTCGTACGGCAGGGGAAGCGTGGCGATGCACCTGTCGCCAGCCGGCGCCCTGCTGTTCGCCTCGCTGTTGATCCTGTGGGTGTCGGGCATTCTGTCGGCGCTCATCGACAACATCCCCTACGTGGCGGTGACGATCCCCATCGTCGCGCAGCTCACCGGACAATTGAGCGGCGACACCACCGTGCTCTGGTGGGCGCTCTCGCTGGGGGCGTGTCTGGGTGGGAACGGGACCGCGATCGGCGCATCGGCGAACGTGACCGTGATTGGCATCGCGGAGAAGGCCGGCACGCGGATCGGTTTCACCGAATTCACACGTTTCGGTGCGCTGATGATGGTGATGACGCTCGCCGTGTCATCCGGGTTCATCGCTGCCCACGTCTACTTTGGCGCGCGCGGGGCGTTCCACGTTTCCGTCATCGCGTTCGCGGTGGTCCTGTTGGTGCGCGGCGCGGTGCAGCGATGGCGGCGGGTTCCGGTGCAAGCAACGGGCTGACGGCAAGAGCGGCGGAGCGCGTGCGCGTCACGGGTCTCCCGTCACGCGGACGCCGACCGTCGCACCGCCGGCGGCGCTCGGAAACGCGAAGAAGTGCGCGTAGCGATCGTTCAGATGGATGCGCACCGCCTGGATCGCCGCCAGGGAGCCCAAGAGCAGCGCTACCTGCGTTCGGCTGAGCGAGGACGTTCGCGCGATCCAGGTGACGTCGCTCACCTCCGAGTTGCGTCCGAGCGTGGCATAGAAGAGCATCGTCCCGACGCCACCCGCCAGCACGCCGCGCTCGAACGCACTCCCGCGCTCGTGCGGGATGTCCAGGATGGCCTCGTTCATGAGCATCTGCACCACCAACCCGCTGCTGGAGAACACGAGCTGCTTGTCCGGATCGCGGTCCGCGTCGATGCCGGAGAAGACCGTGGGACGTGCACGGTCCAGCCCGATGTGTGGATGCGCGCCCATGGCCAGGGCGGAGACGATGTGTCCCCCCTCGTGGGCAACGAGACTCGTGGCAATGCCGAGCGAAAACCGGAGCCAACCTCCGCGCCGGGAGCCGGATGCGATGTTCCGCTCGCTGGCCGTGTCACACGGGGCGGTGTCGGCCGCAAGCGCGGGGAGCGGGAGCGACACAGATGCACGCCGCGGGAGTGTATCCGGGAGAACGCGCTGCGCGCGAACGGCTCGCGGCGCGAGGAGACCCGCCGCCAGGGCCAGGAGCGCGACGGGCCATGAGGGCGTGCCCTGCCAGAGGGTGCGGCGTGCCAACGAATACCCCCGCCGCGGTCGCGGCACGGAGCGCCGGCGCGGTTGCGGTCGCGCGGACGAGCGGCAACGGTGGGAGAATGGCATCCGTTGGCGAGGGCGAGCGAGCACGGCGAGGGGCGCAGCGACTGCCGCGGGGACGCACGATTGCGGGGAGCCAGAGTATAACACCAGGCGCCCGCCCTCGCACGGATCAGACCGCCCCGGCGTCCTCTTGCACGGCGGCACGTGCTCCTTGTGCGATTCCTTCCGCCGGAAAGTCCCCATGAACAGCCCGACGTTGACCGACGCGAGCACCTTCCATGTGTGGCGAATGCGCTCGCGCGGTCCGGCGGCGGCGCCGGCGCCACGGTCATCCGACTGCCTGGCCGGCACGTTCATCGCCCGGTGGCGCGATCAGGAGGTGGCATGATGGAGTACGTCGAGGTGGCCGGCACCGGAGTGAAGATGAGTCGCATCGGGCTGGGGACGTGGGCGATCGGCGGGTACTGGTGGGGCGGCGGGAGCGACGACGCGCTCGCGATCCGCACTATCCATTCCGCCCTCGACCGCGGCATCACGCTCATCGACACGGCGCCGGTGTACGGGTTCGGCCACGCCGAGGAGGTCGTGGGCGCGGCGCTCGCCGATGGCCGCCGGCAGCGCGCGGTGGTGGCCACCAAGGTGGGGCTCGCGTGGTCGCGGCGCGGGGTGACGCGCAATGCCTCGCGCGCGCGCATCGTGCGCGAGGTCGACGACTCGCTGCGCCGCCTGCGGACGGACCGGATCGACATCTACCAGCTCCACTGGCCCGATGCCGGAACCCCGGTGGACGAGACGGCGGACACGTTGCACCGGCTGCATCGTGCGGGAAAGATCCTCGCCATTGGCGTCAGCAACTGTTCCCCCGCGCAGATGGACGCATTCCGCGCGGTGGCGCCGCTGCACACGGCGCAGCCGCCGTACAATCTGTTCGAGCGCGCGGCCGAGCGCGACGTGCTGCCGTATTGCGCCGAGCATGCCATCGCGACGCTCACGTACGGCGCACTCTGTCGCGGACTGTTGAGCGGCCGCGTGCGTCGCGATGCCACGTTCCCCGCGGATGACCTGCGCGCCACCGACCCCAAGTTTCGTTTGCCGCGGTTCGCGCAGTACATCGCCGCCGTAGTGGAGCTCGACCGCTTCGCGCGCACGCGGTACGACCGTGGCGTCTTGCCGTTGGCCGTGCGGTGGGTGCTCGATCGGCCTGGCGTGGGAAGCGCGCTCTGGGGCGCGCGGCGTCCCGAGCAGCTCGACGCGGTGGACGAGGTGATGGGATGGACACTCGACGCCGAGGCGCGCACGGCGGCGGCGGAGATCGTGGAGCGCTGTGTGCACGATCCGGTGGGCCCCGACTTCATGGCACCGGCGGAAACCGGAGGACGCGCGGCGCCGCGCGCGTAACGGCGGTGTCGCGCACGGCGTGGCTGCGCGCGACGTCTTGACGCTCGCCGCCGTTCAGGGACATCATCCCGCCCATGCTGCGCGCGCGATTGGGTACGCTCCGAGCGGTCGCATCGGCCGTGATCATCGCCACGACGGGAATTGGGCATCCCGTCGCGATGGCCATGATGCAGGCGTCGGCGGCACCGTGTGCCGGCATGACGCGCGGGCATCTCGCGCCCGGCATGGGGAGCGTCACGCGCGTTCCGGCCGCGCCGGCGGTCGCGCCTGGACCGGACGTGCCGCAGCCTACACGCCGCGCGCCCATGCCGCATCCGGACTGCTGCCGCGACGGTCTCTGCGCGTGCCCCGTGGTGGTGCCACCGCCAGTAGAATCGGCGCGCACGCTGTCCCGCATCACCGCGCACGCCCCGCCGGCACCGGTCGCATCGCAGGTGGTCGCCGCGCGCGCGCCCACCTTTGGACTGTACCTTCCGCTCGGCCCTCCCGCTCTCCGCGTCTGACATCCGGAAGCGCGCACGCGCTTCCCAACGCGACCGGCAGCCGCGCACTCGGTGCGGCGCGCCCCGATCCTACTGGCCTTGCGGAGAGCTCATGCAGATGCGGATGCTCGCGCCCGCCCTCGCGGCGGCGCTTTTCTGCGGCGCGCGTCCAGCGTACGCGCAGAAACCCGTTCCGTCCGACAGCGCGCGGCACGCGGCGGACTCGGCCCGCGCCGATTCTCTCGCCACGCACGCGCAGCAGCTCCAGTCGGTGACCATCACCGCCACTCCGGCCACGCGCGAGCAGCCGGTGAGCGCGATCAACATCACGCCGCACGTGATCCAGACCACGCCCGCGCTCGATCCGTGGGACGTGTTCCGCGTCACCGCCGGCGTGGAGGTGCACGACCAGGGACAGGGACCCGGCTTTGCCTCCGATGCATCGGTGCGCGGCTTCAGCTCCGATCACTCCACCGACATCGCGCTGTGGATCGATGGCGTGCCCATCAACGAGCCGGTGAACGGACACGCCGAAGGGTACAACGACTGGAGTGTCATCATGCCGTCGGCCATCCAGGACGCCGACGTGATCGAGGGACCCGTGAGCGCGCTGTACGGCAATTTTGCGTTGGCCGGCGTGGTGAACATCCGCACGCTGCGGCAGATGCAGGGGACGCAGGCCTGGCTGTCGGGCGGCGCCAACGGGCGTGCCGAGGCGACCCTCCTCACCGGATTCGATCGCGACGCGGGGTCCGGCGTGCTCGGCTTCCGCGGAGTACGCGAGGACGGATGGCGCCCCAACAGCGCGTACGCGCTAGGCCAGGGCCACGCGCGAGCCGTGCGCGAGCTGTCGCCCAACACGACCGTCGACGCGGGGATCGAGCTGTACGGATCGCGCTGGGACTCCCCCGGCTTCATCACGGCCGATCAGCTCGCGCGCGAGCGCTTCGACACGGTGGCCAACTCGTCGGACGGCGGCTTCAAGCGGCGGGCGCAGGAGCGGGTGAGTCTCCGCATGCTGCGTGGCACATCGTTGTGGCGCTCCACGCTGTACGCCACGCAGGGCCGGTGGCAACTGTTCCTCACCATTCCACCGGAGCCCGGGGAGGGAGAAGGGTCGGGCAGCCAGACGGAGGAGGAGGACGCGCGCTACGGTTTTGGCGCCACGAGCGCGCTCACCATGGTGCTGCCGTTCGGCGAACTGACGGTGGGTGGCGAAGGACGCTACGACCACTCCCACTTTCAGAACTGGCTCACCACGAACCGCCAGCGTGACGAGTCGCAGTTCCTGGTGCGCGCCAATCAACTGTCGGGCGCGCTGTTCCTACAGTCACGCCTCGACGCGGGCCGTCGCCTCTCGTTCCAGCTTGGCGGCCGATACGATCTGCTGCGCACGCACGCCAACACCGCCACGGATCCGGCTAGCACCGACACGCACGGCATCTTCAGCCCCAAGCTGGGCGCCATCGCCACCGTTGCCCCCCATCTGCGCGCGTTCGCGAACGTGTCGCGCGGCTTCCGTTCGCCAGATGGGATCATCACCGATCCGTCGTTACGATTCATCCGCGAATGGGCCTACGAAAGCGGCCTCAAGGTGGAGCGTGAGGCGTTGTTCCTGTCGGCGTCCGTGTTCCGGCTGGACGTGAACAACGAGCAGACGTTCGATCCGATCCTCTTGAAGACAACCAACGGTGGCGCGAGCCGTCGCAACGGCGTGGAAGTCCAGGCGCAGGTACCTGTCGGCCGGAATGTCCACGCGCTGGCCAACTGGACCTGGACTGACGCCAAGTACCGGCACTTCATGACCGAGGACGGCGACGATCTGTCGGGCGCACGCGTGTTCAACACGGCCGAGTACGTGGGAAGTGCGGCCGTGGAGCTGGCGCCGGTGCAACGTCCGTGGACCGTGCGCCTGTCGGGGAACTGGGTAGGTCCGTACGCGCCGTTCGACGCGCCCGGTGTGCTGCTGGGCGGATATGGATTGGCGCACCTGAGCGGGACGTACCGCATCCACGACGTCGTCCTGAATCTCGGCATACGCAACCTGTTCGATCGTGTGTACCCGGAGTTGCGCGCCGGCGACTTCGTGTCGCCCGGGCAGCCGATCTCGGTGTTCGGCGGGCTGCGGTACGCCTTCTGACAATGGAGCGCAGCGTTTCGACAGGGCGGGGCGTAGTCTAGAGAGCATGTCGGCGACAGCGCTCGGGCGGCGGAGCGGCGCCGTCCCGCCTCCTTTCCCTCCCGCCATCGGAGTCTCCGTGAGCTACCATCGCACCATCCGGCGCGCCGTCGGCTGTCCCGCCGCGCCAGGCACCATGGTGATCGCCATGGCAACCGCCATCGTCGGCGCCATGGCGGCGCCCTGCGGCGCGCAGACGGCGCTGCCGCGAACGTACGCGCCGCGGCCCACCACGCCCGCCATCACCGCCGCCGATCTCATGACGCGGCTCTACATCTTTGCCGACGACTCCATGCTGGGGCGGCGCGCCGGCGAGGAAGCGAACCTCAAGGGGACGGCATATATCGCCAGCGAGGCGCGCAAGATGGGACTCGTGCCGGCGGGGGACAACGGCACGTACTTCCAGAACGTGCCGCTCGTGCGTCGCGAGGTGGACTCCGCGGCCACCCGGCTCGCCGTGAACGGAACGCCGCTCGCCGACGGCAGCGACTACCTGGCGCTCTCCGCCGGCACGTCGTACGTGCTGAACGGTACGCCGGTGGTATTCGGCGGCACGCTCGGCGGCGACGATCAGATCGCGCCGGACCAGGTAACGGGAAAGGTGGTGGTGTTCACCCGGGAAGGGCGCGGGCTTCGCATCCGGGTCGGCCCCGAGTGGGCTGGTGCGGCTGCCATCGCGGTGGCCGGACTCGACTCCGTTCCGGAGCGATTCCGCGGACGTCTGGCCGGCCCCAGCGTTGGATTGGAAGATCCCACAGACACCGCCGCCCGTGGCCCGGCGCCCATCCTCATCTCCAACCACGCCGCCGCCGTGATCTTTGGCCGGCCGCTGGACAGCGTGAGCGTGGGTGCCTCCGGCGGTACCATGCAGGGAGGTGTGACGATCCACGCATCGCCCGCGCCAGCGCGTAACGTGGTGGCCATCCTTCCCGGCAGCGATCCCAAGCTCAAGGGCGAGTACGTCGCGATCGGCGCGCACAACGATCACATCGGGATTCGTCATCCGGCGGTGGACGCCGACTCGCTGCGCGCGTTCAACGAGGCCGCCTGGCGGCTGCGCGATGGCGATCCCAACAAGCCGGCCCCGCCGCGCGATCAGCTCGCAACGATTCACGTGAACGTGGACAGCCTGCGGAAGATCGAGCCGGGCCGCCTGGACTCCGTCAACAACGGCGCGGATGACGACGGCTCCGGCACCGTAACCGTGCTGGAGATCGCGCAGAATCTGGCGTCCGCCCGGCAGCACCCCAAACGCTCCATCCTGTTCGTGTGGCACACGGGCGAGGAGCTGGGGCTGCTGGGTTCGCGCTGGTTCACCGATCACCCCACCGTGCCGCGCGATTCGATCGTGACGCAGTTGAACATGGACATGGTTGGGCGCGGCGACGCGCGCGACATCAAGGGCGGCGGGCCGGGATACCTGGAGCTCGTGGGCTCGCGCCGGCTGTCCACCGAACTGGGCGACATCGTGGAGCGGGTGAACACGCAGCAGCGCATGCCGCTCACGTTCGACTACAGTTTCGACGTTAACGGGCACCCGGAGCGCATCTACTGCCGCAGCGATCACTACATGTACGCGCGCTACGGGATCCCCATCGTGTTCTTCACCACCGGGCTCCACGCCGACTACCACCAGGTGACGGACGAACCACAGTACATCGACTACCAGCACATGGCCCGCGTGGGGAACTTCGTCCGCGACGTCGCGCTCACGGTGGCCAACCTGGATCACGCACCGGTGGTGGACAAACCCAAGCCGGATCCCAACGGGCAGTGCGTGCAGTGAACGTGGCCTCGCGTTGAGCCCCGGACGCCCCGCGCCAGCGTCGCTCGATCACGCGCTCGTGTCGCGGGCAGCGGGCGGAGCGTGTGCCCTCTCTGGCTGCCGCGTGGAGAGCACGGCGATGGCCGTCAGCACTACCCACCCCGAGAGCAGCGCCACGGCCGCCTGGTTGAGGCGGCTCCCCTCCGCAAACGCCAGCACCCCCATCACGCCGCCGGCCGCCGCGACCCACGCCAGCACCGCATACCAGCGCGTACGCGTGTGATCCTGCCATTCGGCAAAGCCCAGCAGGCCAGCGCCGAGCGCGACCACCAGATTCCCGATGCGCGCGGCCATGGTTCCGATGGGGTGCGTGATGGCGTACAGTGGTATCATGCTGGCGTCCCCGGTGCGAAAGCGCACGGCGGCGTACCAACCGGAACTCACCATGTAGCCTGCGTCGAGCGCATTGATTCCGAGCCCCACGACCACGAGAACCAGCGCCCACGCCAGCGCGGGTGAAACTCCACAACCCACGAACAACCGAACGCCCACGCCCACCATCACGAGTGCGGTGCCCGCGAGCATCGCCAGATGGATGGCGCGCCACGGTGCGGTGGCCGCGATCGTGCGCAGGTCGGTGGCCGCGTCGCCGATCAAGATGGGGTGCATCACAGCCCCCACGCCGAGGAGCGCGATACCGATGAGGAGGACGACGGCGAGGATGCGCGTGAGCGGGATCACAAGGGAACTCCGGTGAGCGTCGGTGCTCAAAGCTGGGGCGCCGAGCGTGCAGCGGCAACCGCGCCGCGCGTGTGCCTGGTGACCGGCGCCAGCGCCGGGATCGGGCGGGCGGTGGCCGTGGAGCTCGCTCGGCGCGGAGAGCACGTCGTGCTCGTCTGTCGCGATGCCGTGCGCGGCGAGCGTGCCAGGCGCGCAGCGGCGGCGGTCGCCGCCGAGGAGCCGGAGCTGTTCCTGGCGGACCTTGCCTCGCTGAACTCGGTGCGCCGCGCCGCCGCGGAGGCCGCCGCGCGTTGGCCCGCCATCCACGTGCTCGTGAACAATGCCGGCGTGAGCGTGAAGCACCGCGCCGTGACCGCCGACGGAGCGGAGCTGACGTTCGCCGTCAACCATCTCGCCCCGTTTCTACTCACGCATCTGCTGCTCCCGCTGCTGCTGGCCGGAGCGCCGTCGCGCATCGTGAACGTCACGTCGCGCCTGGAGCGGTGGGGACGCATTCGACTGGACGATCTCCAGTCCCAGCGCCGATACGGCCGCACGCGCGCATACAGTCAGTCCAAGCTGGCGAACGTGCTTTTCACGTACGAGCTGGCGGAGCGCCTGCGCGGAACGGGAGTGACCGTCAATTGCATCCACCCCGGATTCGTCGCGACAGAGCTCATGCGCGACCTGCCGCGCTGGGTCCGGAGAGTGTACGAGCCATTCCTGTCGACGCCGGAACGCGGCGCGCGCGGGGTGGTGCATCTCGCCACGGCACCGGAGCTGGAAGGGGTGACGGGGCGCTACTTCGAGCGCGACGGGGTGGAGCGCCGCTCGTCCCGCCAGTCGTACGACGCGGCGCTGCGCGCGGAGCTCTGGCGCGTGAGCGAGAAGCTCACGGGACTGGACAGGGCAACGCCGACGAACCCGGATACGGCTCGGCAAACGGGCGCGTGACCTCGCTCGGAGAGGCCCCATGCGCGGCCGCGCTCACGGCCGCGGTGGTGCTCGGCATCATCCGCGCGCGCACGCCGGCGATATGCGTCCGGGTGAGGTTCCGCGGCGTCACGGCTGCCGTGGACGTTCCGAGACGGCGGCATTCCCGATCGTACTCGCCGTGTCTGCGCCGGCAAGGCGCGTGAGCGCACGCCGCGCGTCCACCAGTTCCGGAAGATCCGCGTCGCCCTCGTCCCAGCGATTCGCGTAGGCACGATACGCCTGCACGGCGGCTGTCCGCCTGCCCACGCGCTCCCATAGCTGCGCCACACGCAACTCGGCGCGCTCCCATTCGTCCTGCATCTCCCACCCAAAGTACGAGCGCTCCGCGACCCGTCGCACGACGGCGAGCGCGGAGTCCGGATGGCCAAGCCCTTCCAACGCGCGCGCGCGCGTCGTCTCGATCCACGCCAGGAACAGCGTGTCGCGCGCCTCGTCCAAGCGCGACAGCGCTTGGGCGTAGTCCCCGTCGTCGACCAGTCGCACGGCAGCCAGGAGCGCCAAGCGGGACCGATCCTGGTCCAACGTCGGTCGGCTGGAAGAGATCGCGCGCCGTTCTGCGTCCCGCGCGAGCGCGTGGTCGCCCGCACGGGTGGCCGCATGCGCCTCGTACAACATGTACACCGCGTTCAGCTGCGTGCGTCGCGCGAGCCCATCCGCACGGTCGAGCGTCTGTCGCGCTGCCGTCGTATCGCCCGCGGTGATCTCCGCCTCGGCGCGGATCACATCGTTTCGGAACTCCGAGTCGGTCGCACCCACTTCATGCGTAAGCGTGATGGCCGAGTCGAGGAAGGCGATGGCGTCGCGATAACGACCCCGGTACATGGACAGGTACGCGAGCGACCGGAATCCGAAGGCACGGTCGAGCGCCGTCGGACGCCGGAGCATCAACCGAAAGGCCGAGTCCGCGGCGGCTGCGCCACGGCTGCGCAGCAACGCGTTGCCCCACTCCACGTTCACCGACCCGTGTACGAGCGTAGTGCTGTCCAGCCGCTGCGCGTGCGCGTATTCCCGCGTGGCCGCCGCGTAGTCGCCCAGAAACTGTTCGCACGTGGCAATGTTGATGTGCGCGTTCGCGAGCGTCGAGTCGAACGACAGCGCCTGCCGCAGAGCGGGGATGGCGCGAGGACACTGCCGCTGCCGCATCAGTACCGTTCCCAGGGAATACCACGTGTCGCGCGAAGGGTAGCGGCGCGCCATCTCCTCCGACAGCCGCGCTTCTTCCGACGCCGGACCGCGATATCGCGCAACGCTGATCCGGAGCGCCAACTGCTCGCGTTCCCCGAGCCGGCCCCGGTAGTGCAGCGCGCGATTCAGGCTGGAGTCTCCGGCAATCCGGTCTCCGACGCCCACGAAGTACACATCCGCCAGCGCCGCGTGCGCCAGGGCAAACTCGGAGTCGATCGCCACCGCTCGAGAAAACGCGTCTTGCGCGGCGGCGAAGTCTCTCTCCGCGAAGGCGCGGCGTCCATTCGCATACGCCAGCAGCGCCTCCAACGACCGCGTCGTCACGCGCGGCAGACCAGCGGGCGCGTCGTTCGTCCTCGACCGGGCTTCGCCGAGCGCGCGGCGAATGCGCACCACAAGCCGGTCCAGCGCGGTCAGCAGATGCGCGCGCGTGGACGCGCGTGCCTCGGAGTCGTAGAGATCACGGCCGGAGCCGGGATCCAGGATGCGGGCGCTGAGGAGATAGTCCGTATCGAAGCGCGCGACGGAGAACAGGATGACGCGCGACACTCCCTCGCGTTGCGCGACCTCGCGCGCCACCGACGCATCGAGCGGTCCACCATCGGTGCTGCGGCGCATGAGCTGGAGCGTCGCCTTCACGCGCGCGCGGGGGACGATGCTCACCTGCCCGGATTCCTGAAGCCCCACGAGCGCCGCCTCGTAGAGCGACCGGTCGAGCACGGAATCGCCCGTCAGGTTCTGCACATCCGCCAGGAGCACGGGCGACCCGATCGCGACGACCGGCGTACTACGGGTGGCCAGTGCGTAGCTGGCCACGCCGGCGGCGATCAGGACGACTGCTGCCACGGCCCATTGCACGCGGCGATCACGCCAGCCCGTCACGCCGGATGCCCGCTCGTGGTGCGCGATGGCCGCGGCCGCCGCCTCGGATGCGATGGGCGCCGAGGCCGCCGCGCGCGATGCGCGCAGAGCTCGCGCCGTCGCGCGATGCAGCAGCCGTCGCCGACTCGGCGCCATGCTGTCGTAGACCACGCGACGTCCGGCCCCGCTCATGAACGTGTATCGCGACGGCACGCCATCCACCTCGCGAACGAGCAGACATGCCAGAAGCTCGCGGAGCGCGGCGGCAAAGGCCGACGCGTCGAGTGCCGAGGCGCGCTCGACGAGCGCGGCGTCCGCCAGCGGATCCGCCACCGCGATGGCCTCGGCCAGTGCGCGCGCACTGGCCGAGAGCGCGCCCACACGCGCGAGCATGGCGGCACGCGTGGCGGCAGCCGGTGCGAGATCGGCGTCGTCGAGCGGCCGTGTCAGCGCCCAGATGCCGGCGGCGTTGAGCGCGATGGCCGCGCGATCGGCGAGTTGCCGCACCAGGCGTTCCATCTCCCCCGGATTTCCTCCGGACTCGGCGTGCAGCCGCTGCGACACGATCGTCGCGTCGGTGGACTCCACGGACCCCATGGAGGCCACCAGTTGGAGCGATTCGGATTGCGTGAGTGGTCGCAGCTCGATCCACTCCACATGTGCGGAACGCCGCGCCAGGTCGCGGGCGAGGGCGGAGGCCGGTTCCGTCCAGGAGGCGGGGTCGCCGCCGGTCAGCACGAGCAGCATGCGCGCCGGCGGCCGGCGTATCACTTCCGCCAGTGCGAGAAGGGACTCGGGATCGGCATCCGGAACGTCATCGATCACGAGCAACACAGGCCGTTCGGCGGCAACTTCCAGCACCGCCTCGCGAAAGGCCTCGGCAGGTGGCGGTTTGGGTGGGTCCGCCAGAAGCTTGGGAAAACGCGTGCGAAACTCGGCCGATACCTGACGGAGCGAAGCGAGTGTCTCGGGGGAAGCGCCAAGGAGACCCGGCGCCCCCACGAGCGCGGCCAACGCCGGTTGCAGCGTGCCGAACGGCTTGTCGCGCTCACCGGCAAACGCGCGGCACTTGATGACGAGCGCCGCCACGCCTTGCGCCTCCACGAACCGGATCAGCTCGTCGCAGAGTCGCGTCTTCCCCAGCCCGTCCTCGGCGGCGGACACCACCACCACCCGCTCGACGCCCCTCGAATCCCTGGCCGCGCTCCACGCATTGACCAGCCGCTGGAAAGCGGCCTGCCTGCCAACCATCTCAGGGGCTGTGAGCGCATGCGCTGGAGCGCTGGGGCGTCGTCGATCGCGGCGATCGTCCTGTGCCAGCGCCGCACCAAGCCGCGCGAGCGCGGGCGACGGCTCCTGTCCCATGTCGCGCCGCAAGCGCTCGACGAAGGCAGCATAACTGGATGCCGCCTGCGCGGATCGACTCGCCGCGCGCATGGCAGTCACCAGCGCAATACAGGCATGCTCGTCCTCCGGGAGTGCCGCCAGCCAACGCTCCGCTACGCGAGTGGCCGCCCCCCATTCGGCGCGCGACTCGTGGAGCCCGACCTGTCGCGAGCACGAAAAGGCGAACTGCTTTCGGAGCGCCGCACGCTCTCCCTCCAGCCACGTGCGCCACCCCTCGTCACCCAGATCTTCCAGCCCCACCAGGAAATCGCCGTTCCAGAGCGTGATCGCCTTGCTCCACGACGACGCCGAGACGTGGGCCTCGAGAGCGTTTGCGTCAACCCAGACGCCCGTTCCGACAGTGATCGCCGTTGCATCGGCCAGCAGCTCGTCTCCCAGCGCGGTGCGTAGCTCGGAGATCGCCTGGCGGAGAGACTGCTTGGCAAGGTCGCCGCGGCTGTCCGGCCAGAGCATGGCGGCGAGCGTCTCCCGCGGAGACGGGCGCGCGCGATGGCGGAGCAGATAGGCCAGGAGCGCCAGCGGCTTTTTCCGCCCGCCGAGGAGCGCGGTGTCTCCGTCGTGCAGGGAGAGCGAGCCAAGGGTGCGAAGGGAGAGCATGGGAGGCGCTAGCTCGTGGTCCGGCAGGCGTTTGACGCGCCGATTGACGGTCGTTTGGCGCCCGCTCGCCAATTTCGCGCCTGACTGTTGGTAACGCCAGGGCGAGAGGTAAAGCGCAATGACACCAGATCGCGCGGACCGCACCATGCAGACCCGGTCCTGTGGCACCGCTCGGCGCGCGGCCCTTCTGGGCCTACTCGCGCTCTTCGCGGCCTGTAGCAGGGACCATGGGCCGACGGACCCGGGGAGTCCGCCGGGCGTGAGGCGGACCGACGCCCGGAGCACCGAGCCGGATCGAGATCGTCCCCGGCGCCGTGCTGTTCACCACGGCCGGCGAGAGCCGCGCGCTCGCCGTGCGCGCCCTGGATGATCAGGGCACGGAGGTGACGGCCCCCACCACCATCACCTGGCAGTCCTCCGACCAGAGCACCGTGCGCGTGGACCCGACGGGCACCGCCACCGCCCTCGCCCCGCTCGGTTCCGCCCAGATCACCGCCACGGCTGCCGGCCTCACCAGCGCGCCCATCCTCGTCCTCGTCGCCCAACCGGCCCAGGACGCCCTCCTCGTGGCCGACTCCCAGGTGGTGAGCCTCGCCCCGGTCGACCCCACGGCGCCCTTCGACCTCGGTTACCAGTACACGGCCCGCCTCAGCGGCGTCGCTCCCACACCGGGCCAGATCGTCCTCGCCTCGGGCGGGGCCACGGTGGGCGGCCGCGTGGTGGGCGTCTCGCCCGCCGGCGGCGACGCGGTCGACGCCACGCTCGAAGTCGTTCCGCTGGCGGATCTCTTCGCGCAACTCGTGATCAACCAGACCATCTCGCTCGCCCATGCGCCGCTCCTCTCCTCCCCTGCACAGGGAGGGCTGCCGCAGGGAGGGCGCCAACAACGAGCGCTCGAGCTGAGCCGCCTCCCGGCCGGCGGGCTCCGCTTCGCGGCGCGCGGCCCCTTCACCGCCAGCGTCCCGCAACGCGTTGATGCCACGGCGCCCGCACTCCACGCCGCCGCGCGCCCGGCCGCGGCCGACACGGGCCTGGCCGAGTTCAAGTTCGATGCGGGGCCCTTCGAGTGCTCCCTCGCCGCCGCCGCCCAGATCACCGTCTCCCCGTTCACGCTCCAGCAGATCACCGTCGACGTTACCCCCAACTTCGACCTCGACTTCCAGTACGACTCCCGCGCGGGCGGGCTCCAGCGCCTCGTCCTCACCGGCGGGCTCGACGGCCGCATTCTCGTCGATCCCCGCCTCGCCGTCGCCTTCACGGGCGGACTCACCTGCGACGCCGAGCTGGCCACGCTCATCATCCCTCTGGGCGGCCCGGTCGCGGCCGTCCTCGCCATGGGGGTCCCACTGGGAGTGAGTTTCTCGGCCAACGGAGCGCTCAGTGTCGGCGGCTTCGGCTTCGACCTCTTTGCACAGGCGCATGCCGACGCGTCGGTCGGCGTGGACTGCACGGCCGGCTGCCAGCCCGTCTTCAATGTCACCACCAACTCCGACGGGAGCTTCAAGCCCGTCTTCCCCAACCCGTTGAGCTCCGCTTTCCGACTCCAGCTCACCATGGCCGGCGGCGGGTTTGCCAAGCTGGCCATCGTCAATCCCTTCCTCAAGCAACTGCGCTTCGAGGCCTTTCGCGTCGACGGCGGGCTCAAGCAGGCGCTCGATCTCCAGACGGAGGAGGCGCAGGTGGCCGATGCCGCTTCCGCCTCCTTCTTCCGGCTGCGGCCCTTTGTGAAGGCCGGCACCGGCAGTTCGGTGAGTCTCCTGGGCAAGCTGCTCAAGATCAATCTGCTCAATGCCACCTTCGAGCCCGTGCTCGACTCGCTGGCCACCTCGCCCGCGGGGACCTTCACCATCAGCCCGGCGCGCGTGCACGCGGGCGACAGCACCCAGCTGGGCGACCAGGCCACCTTCACCATCACGCTCGATCCGGTAACCTATCTGGGGCTCAGCGACGTGGACGGCGTGGAGATCCGGCGCAAGGTGCCGGACGGCAGTGGCGGCTTCACGCTCGAGCTGAGCCGGCCCACGTGCACCGATCTCGCGGCAACGAGCGGGCAGAAGATCTTCACCTGCCAGACCGACTTCCTCGCCGCCGACGCGGGCCAGCAGACCTTCTACGCCTTCGTCAAGGCGAACCTGTTTGGCATCCCCATGCCCGTGGCCTTCGAGATCGCCAACAATGCCAAGGCTACCCTGCAGGTGGACAGCACGTCCACGCCCGCCGCTGCGTGCGACCGACTGCCGGTGGACGGGCAGGGGTCGTTGAAGGAATTGCGCCTGCTGGCGCCCGACAGCACCGCGGACTCCACTCTTGCTGACGACCTCGCCGCGCTCAGCAGGAGTCTTTCCGTTAATGGGGGCGTCAGCTCCGGCACCGTCGCGATCCGCTCCATCGATCTCGCTACCAGCCTTCAGTCGTCCACCACGGACCCCGATCTCAGACGGACAGCGGCCACAGGATCAATCCTCGATCAAGTTCTCATCGTCCCGACCAATCCTCCGGCCGATCTGACGGCGGTCACCTTCACCCTCTCGGCTCGCGCAACCGCGTCGCCTCACGTGAGCGGCGACGTCGCCACAGCGGGGTGGAACGTGATCCTCAACCACAGCCAGGTGGCTGGCAACGGAGGAATATCCACCGTCACCGGCTCCGCCGGGGATCCAACTGGCGGGACCTACGGCACGCAGCTCACAGTCGACGCGAGTCGATTCACCCAGAACGGCGTCCTGACCGCGCAAATAGCCCTCAGCGCGACCGTGGCCACCAGCACCAATACCGGCGGCGATAACAGCACCAACGCGTCGGCGGACATCGGGCTGTCGGTCATCGGCACGCTGACGAATTTTCGCGACAACCACGGGAACCCGCTGGCGGTTACGGTATGCTCGACGAGCGGCGTGGACTGGACGGCGGCTCCGTGACGGTCTTCGGTTGGTCCCCGGCCAGTATGGTTAGAATATCCAAGCGTACCTGGTTTGGCCGAGCGCAAGTGACGACGCATCGGGAACCAGTGGCAAACTGACGTGAAGCGCCCTAGGCTTGGACGGTGATGCATGGCATTGATTCGGGGCACGCTGTAGCGTTCGATTCATGAGTCGCCCCCCAGGACCTGAGTGCGCGCCCGCAGCCACGGGCCAGGATCATCTTGCGCACGTTCGTGGTCTCACCAAGTCCGAGCGCCTGGCGAGGGCGTTCGCGCTCTCCGCGTTCGTTCGGGACCTCACGTGGGCCGGTGCGCTGCGGCACTCGGCGCGCGCTGGCCCGGCGGCCGCACGCGAGCGCTTTCTCGCGCAATTCTACGGTCACGAGCTGGCAAGCGTCTTCCATCTCACCACGAAGCTGTGAGTGACGGCTCCGAGCTCCTCGAGGCCGTCGATCTCGTGGCGCGCGCGCTCGAGCGACATGACATCCCGTATTTCATCACGGGGTCCATGGCCAGCAGCATACACGGGGAGTATCGGGCAACGAACGACGTCGATCTCGTGGCCGACATCTCGCCAGGGGACATCCAGCCCCTTTTCGCGGAGTGGCAGGATGCCTTCGTGGCGGATGCGGATCAGGCGCGCGAGGCGGTCGCTGCGCGATCGAGCTTCAACCTGATCCATCGCGCGAGCTTCCTCAAAGTCGACGTCTTCCCGTGCACCACGCCGTTCGATCGTGAGGCCCAGCGGCGCGCCGAGTCGATCGTGCCGCCGGGCGGCACGCACCCGCTCCGCGTCGCTACGATGGAGGACATCCTCCTCGCCAAACTGCGCTGGTACCGGCTTGGCGGTGAGGAGTCGGAGGTCCAGCGTCGCGATATCCGCGGGATCGTCGCGCTCAATCGGACGGAGCTGGATCTCGACTACCTCCGCCGGTGGGCTGCGCTGCTTGGCGTGGCCGATCTGGCGGAGCGCTTTCTCGCCGAGTGAATCCGGTCACTCGAGGTGCTCGCTGGCTTCAAGCGTTGGCGGGCTGAGCCATCAACGACGACATCGCCCGGACCAAGGTCGTTTCGGGTTCCCTTCCGCAGTGAAACCCACTGATTCAGCAGGGGCTCGACCGTGGAATAGACGGGCGGTACGTATCGCGTTCCCTTCCGCCGTCACACCCACGGATTCAGCAGGGGGACACCGCGGTCGGCGCAATCGCGTTCATTACGGGTAACGAACACCAGACTATGAATGCGCGCAGTCGCCAGCAGTAACCCGTCGATTGCCGGCAGCTCTCGCCCACGCGCACGGCCGTCGGCCGACAGCCGGCCCCACTCGCGCGCCACAACGTCGTCGACCGGCAGCAGTCGCCCAATGAAACGACGCGGCAAGTCCTGGGTGACCCACTGTTGCAGCTCGTCCCGTCGCTTGCCCGCGGGAGCGAGTCCGAAACCCATCGTCAACTCACCGGCCGTCAGCACGCTGATGCAGAGGTCGAGTGGCGACTGCTGCTCGAGCCATGCAACGACCTTCAGCGCCGGTGAGCGCTTGAAGGGTTCCGAGATGACATTGGTGTCGAGGAGGTAACGCATCCTGCCGGAACGCCTGGAGCGGCTAACCGGCAGCGCAGCTGGTCTCAGCCGCGTATCCGCGTGAGCTAGAAGTCGACATCGCGGGGTAGGTCCCGGCGACGCTCAAAAGCGTCTTCCGGCAGTTCACCGGCAGCAATTGCTGCAGCCGCGGGCGAACTCCGAAGAAAGTCCACCATGCTCCCCGGTGCGATCAGCCGCTCATAGTCCTCCCTGGCCAGCACGACCACGGCATCGTGGCGACCACGCGTGACCACCTGCGGTTCGTGCGACAGCGCCCGGCGCACCACCTCAGACAGCTGGTTCTTCGCCTTCTCGAGAGTCCATGTCGTCATGGTCCACCTCCGGCTTCGCTCGCCTTGGCCCCCGGCTAGTCTGGCTAGCATGGCCAAGCTTACAGGCTAGTCTGGCCAGGCGCAAGTGACGTTGCGAAGGCACCTTGATCCGGCCGCGAAGGCACAGGCTACTTCCCGTTCTTTGTGGACGTGGTCCGTTGCCGCGCCGTGGTCCGCTGCAATGCTTCTTATCCTCTGGGCGATCTACACCCCCGTGGCCGGGAGAGCGCATGCGCGGGGCATGCGGTCTTATGTGCCCTCGGCGCCCTTCAAGGCGGCCGGCCAGCCTAGGTGCTCGTCTGGCGAGCGTTTGACGGCCTCGTTGACGCTCGGCTTTGCGAAAAGCGGAGACATCGTCTTCGCACCCACGGGTCGGGGCACAGCGATGTTGCAGCCACCGGAGCGAAGGATTTTCGCGACGACCGGGGCAATCCGGTCGCGGTATCGGCCGTCCGCTCGCTCAGCGGCGAGAACTGGCTGGCGGCGCCCTAGCCGCCGAGAGGCACCCAGCGGTCCCGCGTAGGAACGATGATGCACCTACCGCACGGGCACGTCATCTTGCGTGGATGGCACACGACCGGGATGAACGCGATGCCGTAACAGCGCTGCTCGCGCAGCGCATCGCCGAGGAGGTCCACCCGTGGCGCGCCGTGCTCTTCGGCAGCCGCGCCCGTGGCGACGCACAGGCGGAGAGCGACTGCGATCTTTTCGTGGAGCTCGACGCCGGCACCGAGCGACGCGTCGAGGTGGCGGAGCGGATCAGACAACTGTTCAGCGACCTCCGCTGGTGGGTGGACGTGCACGTCCGCGAACCCGGATCGATCGAGCGCCGTCGCGATGATCCGGGCACGATCGAGTGGGAAGTCGCCCGCCAGGGAATTCTGCTCTACGCGCACCGGGACGCGCCCACGCAGCTCCAGCCTACCGGGCGCGTACGCGAGCGGCCGGATGAGCCGCCCGAGTCGCTCGCCCAGTGGCTGGCTGTCGCCGATCGCGATCTGCGCCACGCACGCCATCTGATCGAAACCACAGACGATTTCTGGGAAGACATCTGCTTCCTCTCGCAGCAATCGGCGGAGAAACACCTCAAGGCGCTGCTCATCTCGCGGCACATTCGCCCGGAGCGGACACACAGGCTCGACAGGCTGCTCTCGGAACTCCGCGCCGCAGGGTGCGACATGACCGGTCTGGACGAGATCTGCGTGCACCTTACGAGGTATGCCGTCGCGCCGCGGTACACCTGGCTAATGGAGTGCGACGAGGAGGCGGCGCGCGCGGCGATCGAGGCAGCGGAGCAGGTGGCGATGGCCGTGAGAGCGGATCTGCCCCGGCGGATTCACTAGACCGAGGCCCCAATATGGGGTATTATAAAAGTATGAAGAAGAATACCAAATCCAGTATCACGCTGCCGCCGGAGGAGCTCAAGCTGGTCCTCTCCCTCCAAGCAAAACTGCACGCCAGGAGCAAGGTGGAAGTCGTACGGCGTGGGCTCCGCTTGCTGCGGGACCAGACGGAGCGCGAGAGCTTGCGGAAGCAGTACCGGGAGGCTTCACTCGCCATGCGCAAGGCGGTGGGTGCTGAACTCGAGGAGCTGGACCCGCTCGTCTCCGACGGCCTGTACGGCGTGTGAGCGTCAAACGCGGGACACTCTACCTTGCAGACCTCAATCCGCACCTCGGATCAGAGCCGGCGAAAGTCCGGCCTGTGCTGGCGATTCAAACCGACCTGCTCAACGAGGTGCCTCATCCCTCGACGTGGATCCTCCCGTGTACGACCCGGCTGGCTGGCGCGAACATACTCCGCGTCGTCCTTCCCAGCGGGATCGCGGGCAACCGAGCGGATTGTGAGATCATGATCGATCAGAGCCGCGCCATCGACAATCGCCGACTGGTGCGCGCTCTCGGTGTCGTGCCGCGCTCGCTCATGCGCGAGGTCGAGGAGAAACTGCGACGCCTCGGAGAGCTGTGAGGCATGGCGACGTAGCCGTCGCTCTCCCCTACCTTCCCGTCCCCTCCAGAAACACCACGCCGCCGCTCGTCGTCCCCACCATCGCGTCCACGGCGCCATCGCCATTCACGTCGCCGAACGTCATCGTGGAGAGTGGGGGCAGCCACGGAAGCGAGCGCGTGAGCGCGGTGTCGAGCTGAAAGCGCGGCTGCTGCGGCGTGCCCACGTTGCGGTAGACGACGGCCGGTCCGTCCTCGGTGCCCACCACGAGATCCAGCTTGTCGTCGTGGTCGAGGTCGATGAGCGTCGGCGCGCTGCGGCGACCGATGTCTATCCCGTCCAGGCTGTCGCTCACGAGCGCAAAGTGCGGTGCGGTGCGCGTGCCGACGTTGCGGTAGTAATTGAGCGTGCCTGATGATTCACCTACAACGAGGTCGAGCAGTCCGTCGCCGTCCAGATCGCCAAGGGCCGGCGTGGCGTAGCTGCCGCGGCTGAGCCGCGCGATCGCGCTGTCGGCCAGCACGTAGCGTGGCTGCACGCGCGTGCCCTCGTTCCGGTAGAACGGCACGGCGTCGCGCCAGCTGCCGAGGATGAGATCCGGATCGCCGTCGCCGTCCAGATCGGCAAAGGCAGGCGCATAGTGGAACTCGCCGGTGATGCCGGGCATGCGGCCGACGGCGTGATACTCCGGCGCGTGCACGGTTCCGCGATTCTCGTACACGTACACCGCGGCAGTGGTTGGATTGCTCGGCTCGATCTTGTTGCCCACCACGAGATCGAGATCGCCGTCCCCGTCCAGATCCACCAGCGCGGGTGTGCTCTCGCTCCCCACGTCGATGGACGACAAATAGCTGGTGGTGCGTGTGGCGAACTGCATCTGCCCCGTCTGCTCCAGGTAATACAGATTGCCGCGCGACGTTCTGTCGGGCCGGTACGCACCGCCCAGCACGCCCACCAGCACGTCCAGGTCGCCGTCGCCATCCAGATCGCCCACCGCCGGCGCGTTGTAACCGCTGGTCTTGAGCGGAGCGTTGGACGGGAAGGCCACCATGTCGCGCCCGATCACCGGGACTCGCGCAGCTCCCCGTGTTCACCAGCCATAACAGACCGGGCTCGAAGTAATCGCCCCACAGAATATCCGGATCGCCATCCTGGTCGATGTCGACGACGATCATGGTGTTGGCGCCATGCACACTGCCGAACTGCTGGCCGATGATCTGGATGTTCTGGAAGGAGTCGGTGACGAACGCGAACGCCGGGAGCTCCCCTGGTGTGGGGCGCGCTCCGCCCGCCGGCATGGCCTGCCCGGCGTTCTTCGGCACTGAACGCGCAGGGTGGGGCGCGCTGTCGCTCACCGCGCCGGTACCTGGACGCACCGTGGCCCGCGTGGCCTCGTAGCGCGTGACCATGCCCGTCGCGCGGCCGAGCAGGAGGTCGAGCGTGCCGTCGCAGTCGACGTCGACGATCTGGGGAATGTTCTGCCGGTCGCTGAAGATGGCCGTGTCATTCGCATCGCGCAGCGTATCGACGGCGAGCGCGAAGCGGGCCTCGTGCGCGGTGCCGATGTTCCGGAAGATGCGCAGATAACTGAACGGCGACTCGGCAAAGAGATCCAGATCGCCGTCCCCGTCCACGTCCACGAACCGGCTCCATTCGCCGATGTCGAGATCCTGAAAGCGGTCGGTGCGCCACGCGAAGTGCGGCGCCGTACGCGTGCCGGTATTCTCGAAGAACATCATCCGCCCGGTGTACTCCTGGAGAAAGAGATCCGCGTCGCCGTCGCCATCGATGTCCACGAGCTGCGGACGCGGATGATCCAGTCCGCCGAGAAAGGGGACGTCGTAGCGCGCGCCGGCGGTGTCGAAGGCGGGGAACGGCGCCACGCGACGCGCGAAGGCGGGCGGCGCGCCCGCCGCCGCGGGCTCCGCGTGCGAGGCAGCGCGTGTGGATGGTGCAGAACCGGATCGCTGTGCGCTGGCGCACGCCGCAACGAACAGCACGACGCACGCGGCGACACATGCCGCGACGCGCGACAGGGCCGCTCGCGTCGTCCTCGACGCGGCGGCCCTGCGTGGAGCGCCGAGGGTCATGGACGACCGGTGAGGCTCATTCCCACCGGGTCACTGTCGGTCTCGATCACGCGCGAGATGGTGTGGTGCGCGCGGTCGATCACCACCACGGTGCCCGTGCCCTTGGGACGCGGATGGGTGGATGTGTACGTGCCCTGCAGGTTGTGATTGGACACGAATACGCTGCGCCCATCGGGAGAGATCGCGATCCCGTGCGGCTCGGCCAATCCGTTGCCCTTCACCACGGCGGCCACCTTCCACGTGGCGGCGTCGATGTCGGTCACGCTGTTGCCGCGCTGATTGCCGAACCAGACATCCTTGCCGTCCGGGGTGAACGCGACGTGCCATGGCCACGGATCTACCGGGATCGTGGCGATCTGCCGGAGCGCGGTGGGCGTGGTGGCGTCGAAGACGACGGCGGCGTTGCCCATCTGGTCCGTCCCCACCAGGCGCGTTCCATCCGGCGAGGCGGCGAAGTCGACGATCATGCGGAGCGAATCACCGGGCACGCGGCTCAGCGTCACCTGCTCCGTGTTCCCGTTGATCGTGGCGATCTGATTCTCGGCCAGACTTCCCACGTATGCAAAGCCGCCGCGCGGATCGACGGCGATCGCGTGCGGCCGCGGGATGAAGACGTCCACCTCGTCCACCTTCATGGTGGAGCGGTGAATGATGGCGACGCGTTGCGGCGGGTTCACCGCGGACATGGTCCGGGTGGCGTACAGGAGATCGCTCTTGGGATCGAGCGCGAGCAGCCCCGGGATGTCGGTCGTGGCTTTCCCCACCACCTTGTTGTCCCGATCGAACTTCACCACCGCGTTCTCGCCGATGAGCGAGACGTACCAGTACGACCCGTCGGGCTCCACGGCGGTGTCGTGCGGCTTGGCTTTCGCGGAGAAGCCGGCTTGCTGCAGGTCGACCGTGGTGATGAGCGAATCGGTGAGCGGATCGATGACCGAAATGGTGGCCGACGCCTGGTTGGCCACGTACAGCCGCGGCTCGGCCACGCGCGCGTTGGCGCCGGGAGCGGATGTTGACGTTGGGCGCGACACCGGCGCGGCGTTCGACGCCGAGTGCGCCGGCTGCGCGCACGCAGCGAGCACGGCCGACAGCGCGATGGCTGCCGCTGCACCACGATGGCGGACACGGGACACGAGCGTCCACGCGCCCGCGAGCGCGTGGCGGTGAGCAAGTTGGATACTGGTCATGAGAGATCTCCCGGCGACGCGCTGGCGCGCGGGGCGCGCCAGCGCGTCGCGGTATGCTTCACCCCGTCACGGGACGAGCTGCTGTGGACGCTTGCGGAGCATGAAGATCCCCTCGCCCATGCTCGTCACCACGATCGTCCCGCTCTTGAAGAACGGGTAGTTGCTCCACGATCCGGCAAAGCCTGGTGCATCTTCCCCGACCGGATGCGTGTCAAAGTACCCCACCTCAGTGGGATTCTTGGGATCGCTGATGTCGAGCACGCGAAGGCCGCTCACGTAGTTCGACTCGTACACCGTGTTCCCCACAATGTACAGGTTGTGGTCGGTCGCGCGGTTTTTCGAGATGTGCTGCGTCACCAGCACGGGATCGGTGGGATCGCTCACGTCCCAGACGAGCGTGCGCGTGCCGTTCACCTGGCCTTCGATCTCGTCCAGCTCGTCGTCCATGTAGAAGTACTTCTGGTCGTCGGTGAGCCATCCCTGGTGCGCGTACCCCACGTTGGGATACGTCACGTGCGCGAGGGCCACGGGGTGCGTCTTGTTGGTGACGTCGGCCACGCCGAGCGCGGTCTCGCTGGAATTGAAGCACAGCTCGTGCCCGCGGAGCTTGGGCGCAGGGCCGTGATAGACCACGCACTCGGCGTCGTGGATGTAACCCGTGCCCGCGCGTCCGGTGGCCGGGTCGGCAAAGCACCCGGCGAACTTTGGTTGCTCCGGCTTGCGGATGTCGATCATGTGCAGTCCGCCGCCGCACGTCTCGCCCCCCTGGCGATTCCCCACCGTGTACGCGAAGCCGGTGGCGGTGTCGATCACGATGTTGTGCGCACTCGCGATCTTGTCATAGCGCGCGGTTTCGGTGAACGTCGCCGGCGCGCCCTTCACGTCGCGCAGTTTGGTGAGATCGAAGATCTGCATCCCGTGGTCACCGGCGCCGTCGGCCACGATGTACGCGTGGTTCTTGTACACCTTGATGTCGCGCCACACGGCCGACTGCGACCCTGCGGTCTTGGGCAGGGAGCCGAGATATGTCGGGTGCGCGGCGTCGGTGACGTCCACAAATGCGGTGCCGTCGATCCGCCCCACCAGGGCGTACTCGTGGTGCGTCTGGGGATCGGTCCACCCCCAGAGATCGTTCACCACCACGCCGCGCGCGCCGCCGATGTCGGAGACCGGCAGGAAGGAGAGCATGTCCACGTTCTCGCAGCCGAAAATACTCGCCTTGCCCGACGTGCAGCTCACCTTGTCGCCGGTAATGGCGGCGAGCCCCTTCGTCTCCCCGCGCAGCATGGTGGCCGCCGACCACGTTCCGTTCTGCATCTGCATGACGGCCGCCCGCCCCTGGCCGAAATCCGCGCCCGGCATGCCGACCACGGCGGCGTTGGCGTTCAGCGCGAGTGTGGTGCCGAACTGCGTGGCCGAGTCGGGCGCCGGCATGGCGACGGCGCGTGACCACACGCCGGAGGCGTCGTGCTCCAGGCGATACACGCGCCCTTCACGGCCCGCCGCGCCCGGTGCGCCCACCAGGATGGCGTTCCCGGCGAAGGCGATGGAGGAACCGAAGCCCGCTCCGGTGCCGTCGATCGGCTGGAGACGCGCGGTGGGCATCCAGTGTCCGCTCTGCGCGTCGCGAGCGTAGGCGAACACGGCGCCGCTGCCGCCGAACGCGGCTGGCGCCGTGACGTACACGGCCCCGTCGTGCGCGGCGACCTCGAGCCCGAAGGCGGCACGCCCTTCCAGTCCACGCGTGGGAAGTCTGGCTTCCTGCTTCCAGGCGCCGGACGGGTCGCGCGCGAAGACGTACGCCGCGCCGGTGACCGAGTCCTTCTGCGCGGCACCCACCACCACGCGGCCATCGACGATGGCCACCCCAGTGCCGAAGAAATCGCCGGGCTTGATGTCATCGCCGCGTAGCTGCGCTTCCTGCGTCCACCCCGACACGCCGCGGCGGAACAGGTACACGGTGCCGGAGGCACTGTCCTTTGCCAACGACGCCACAGCAGCCAGATCGCCGGAAAGCGCCACGGACCGGCCGAGCGCGTCGCCGTCGGCCAGATCGGAACTCACGAGCTTGGCGCTCCGCTGCCAGTTGCCCGCCCCGTCGCGCGTGAACACGTACGCGGCACCGCGCTCGTGGTTTACGGTGGTGGCACCGACGAGCATCGTATTGCCATCGATCGCGATGGCGCGCCCGAAGTGATCGTTGTTCTCGGCGTCATCGCCCGCGTGCAGCGTCTGCGCCACGTTCCACGTGCCGCCGGTCGATCGGTACACGTAGACCGCACCGGGGGCGTAGTCGTTGAGCGGCTCGCCAATGACGAGCTCGTTGTCGCCCGAGGCCACGGCGCTCGCAAAGTTCTGCGCGCGCGCCGGCGCGGCCAGGAGCACGGCAGCCGCAGCTGCCAGACTTCCGAGGAAAAGAGAACGGGACCAGGACATAGGCGTCGATCTACCTCCATCGAGGGACACGGTTGGACGGCGGGGCCGCACAGCTACCGCCGCGCCAGCGATGCAGCCGGCACGAGGAGCGGAGGCGGGCTGTGAGCCGCCGCTCTCAAAAATCCATCACGTTCCGCTACCACGGACAATACTCCCCGCGCACTACGTGATGCCAGGGTCACCCCGCACACGGCGAGACACCCGGCCGCCGAACACAGTTGCTGCCTTGCAGCGTGCGGAAGATGGGCAACTCTCCATGCAGCTGGCGGGTCCAACACTCCAGACGTACAATGGTGCGCACCACCGCGTTTCGCCGGCCCGACTTGCAGGGAGGGTGCGGACACCGGGGCAGAGCGCTCGCGTCACCGCCACTCCAGGATATCGTCGGCCACCCCACCCTCACTCCACAGCGTATGTCCACCCTGGTGCAGGACCTCCGTTACGCCGTCCGCACCCTGCGGCGCTCCCCAGCCTTCGCCCTCGTGGCCGTGGTGTGCCTGGGCCTCGGCATCGGCGCGAACTCGGCGCTGTTCAGCCTCATCAATGCGCTCCTCTTCCGACCACCCGCCCACGTCCGGGAGCCCGGCCAGCTCGTGCGCGTCAGTGTCGCGTCGTTCGGAACAGGTGGGATGCGGTTCTCCGGCGTGTCGCTGTCCTATCCCCAGTTTCGCGCGCTCCACGACGGCGTGCGACAGTTCTCCGGGGTGATCGCGTTCAGCACCACCAACGCCACGCTGGGATCAGGCACCACGTCGCGCGACGTGTCGGTCATTCTCGCCTCCGGCGACTACTTCCCGGTATTGGGGGTGCGCCCCGAACTCGGGCGCACGCTCACGCGCGAAGACGACGTCCTGCCACACGGCGTGCCGGTCGTCGTGCTGAGCCATCGCTTTTGGGCCAGCAGGATGGGGTCCAATACAGCGGTTCTTGGCCAGCCGATCCGACTGAACGGAAAGAGCTACACCGTGGTGGGCGTGGCGCCGCCGCACTTCGTCGGCGTGGATCTGGCCGAGCCCGACATGTGGGCGCCGCTCGCGTCGGCGAGCGATCTGGGATTCGACGCGGACCAGGTGACATCGCCGAGCATGTTCTGGCTGACCGTCGTGGGACGGCTCGCGCCCACGGCGGGACGACAGCAGGCCCAGACGGCGGCCGCGTCTGCGTTTCTGGCGCTTCAGGATCAGATGACGAGCAATCCCCCGGGTGGTCCCGCCGCAGGTGGCACGCGCCGCATGGAGTTCTCCGGGCGCTCCGGCGCGCCGCCCGCGCCGTCCCTCGCCGCGCCGCCCGGCATTGGCCCGACGAAGACTGCGAATGCGTCGAGCGACGACAAGGAGCCGAGTCTCAAGGTGGGGCTCGAGGATCTGGTGTCGAAGTCGCGCGCGACGCTGGGGCAGGGCGCGGGCGGAGAGCCGCTGCCGATCTCGCTCTGGCTACTGGTGGTGAGCGGTGTCGTGCTCCTCATCGCGTGTGCGAACGTGGCCAACCTGCTCCTCGCACGCGCGACACAGCGGCGGCAGGAGGTGGCGGTTCGCCTGTCGCTCGGCGCGTCGCGCGGGCGGATCACGCGGCAGTTCCTCACCGAAAGTCTCCTCCTCGCGCTCGCGGGCGGATTGGTGGCGGTGGGGCTGACCGTTCTGGCGACGCGTCTCGCCACCGCGCTGCCGCTTCCGCCGCTGGAGCATCTCGTGAGTGGGCGCGTGATGGCATTCACCTTCGGCGTGGCCATTATCGCCACGCTGATATTCGGGCTCGTGCCCGCCCTGCGGGCGTCGCGCCCGGAGCTCACGGCGGCGCTCAAGGAATCGGCGGGACGCGGCGGCGCGGCGCGATCGCTCACGCGGAGCGCGCTCATGGTGGTACAGCTCGCGCTCTCGCTGGTGTTGCTCGTGGGCGCGGCGCTGCTCGTGCGGAGTTTGCGAAACGTACGCGCCATCGACGTGGGAATGGATCTCGACCGCGTGGCGATGGCGTCGGTGGACCTTCGTTCGCGCGGGATGGCCGCACCCGACATCCAGGCGTTCTACGAGCGGGCGGCGGACCGACTGCGCGCGCTCCCCGGCGTGGCGCAGGTGTCGTTGGCGCAGGGCGTCCCATTCCGCATGCGGATGATGCGCATGATCCGGATTCCCGGCAGCGCAGCCACGGAAGACGGGCCGGTGACCGCACTCACGAACGCGGTGGATGAACATTACTTCGAAACGATGGGGATTCCCCTCGTCGCGGGACGCGGATTCACGGCGGACGATCGGCCGGGCGCGCCGGCCGTGGCCGTGGTGAACGAGACCATGGCGCGGCGGTACTGGCCCAACGAGAGCGCGATCGGCAAGTGCATCGCGTCACGGTCGGGCGACTGCACCACCGTAGTTGGAATCGTAGCGGACTCCAAGAATGGGAGTCTGATGGAAAACCCGCAGCCGTTCTACTATCTGCCGCTCGCACAACAGCGGAGCACGTTGGCCCAGGCGCAGATCCACGTGCGAGCGCGCGGACGCCCGGAGTTGCTCGCACCCGTCATCCGGCGCGAGATGTTGGCGCTCGATCCCGACCTGCCGTATGTCACCGTGGAGCCGATGACGAATCTCATCCGCCCGGAGCTGCGTCCATGGGAGATGGGGACGGTCGCGTTCGGCTTGTTCGGCGTGCTCGCGCTGCTGCTCGCCGCGACGGGGCTGTACGGCGTGATCTCCTTTGTCGTCGCGCAGCGGACGCACGAGATGGGCATCCGCATGGCCCTCGGCGCCCGCCAGGGCGACGTGATGCGCCTCGTGCTCAGGCAAGGAGGGATGCTCGTGGCCATCGGGAGCGCGGTGGGCATCGCCGCCGCGCTCGTCGGCGTCCGGGCGTTACGCGGACTGATGTACGGCGTGAGCCCCACCGATGTGCCCACGTTCGCGGCGATCGTGGCGCTGTTGGCGCTCGTCTCAATGGCCGCCATCTGGGCGCCGGCGCGGCGGGCGACGCGGGTGGACCCAATGGTAGCGCTGCGGTCCGAGTAATAGGCGGGGCTCTGTCGCGCCGGCGCCTGCAGCATCACTCGATGCGCGCGAGCTCCCGCAACTGAGGCACGCTGGCGCCCGTCGCCGTGACGACGCCGATCGCCGCGATGCCGCCGATGATCACCGCCGGCACCGCGCCCACGAGCCTTGCCGTCACGCCCGACTCGAACGCGCCTAACTCGTTGGACGAGCCGACGAAGATCGAGTTGATGGACATCACGCGGCCGAGCAAGTTCCGCGGCACCACCGACTGAAGCAACAGCGATCGGATCTGCACGCTCACGTTGTCGGCCATCCCGCTCACGCCCAGGAGCGCCAGCGACAGCCCCATGCTGCGCGACAGGCCGAAGCCGATGATGCAGGCGCCAAAGATGCCCACCGCGGTGAGCAGCGCGCGTCCCGCCCGCTCGAACGGAACGCGGTGCGCCAGATAGAGCGACATGGCCACCGCGCCCATCGCCGGCGCCGCGCGCAGTAATCCCAGCCCCTCCGGTCCCACGTGCAGGATGTCCGCGGCGAACACCGGAAGCAGCGCCTCCGCCCCGCCCATGAGCACGGAGAGCAGATCGAGCAGCATCGCTCCCAGCAGCACGCGCTGCGCGAGGACGAAACGGAGCCCGGAGAGAAAGCTCTGGAACACCGTGCCGAGCGATTCGGACGTGGACGAATCGGGCGGAATGTCGCGGATGCGCGCGACACTCAGAACGGCCACCACCAGGAGGGCGGCGTCCATGGTGTACGCCATGGGCGCCGAGCCAAAGCCGTAGACCAGCCCGCCGATGGCGGGGCCGAGCACCGCGGCGCCCTGCCAGGTGGAGCTGCGCCACGCCACCGCGTTGGCGTAGAGCGACCGCGGAACGATGTCCACGCCAAGCGCGCTGCGCGCGGGCTGATAGAAGCTGCGCGCCGCGCCGTTGAAGAAGATCACGACGTAGAACGGCCACGCACCGGCGCGGTGGATGAGCGGCGCGTCGAGCGAGAGCGCGAGCAGCGCGACCGAGCAGAGAAAGAGGACGGCGAGCGCGGCGAGCGTGACGCGGCGGCGGCTGCGCTGGTCAGCCACGTGCCCGGCAATGGGCGAGAAGCCGATGTACGGGATGGCCTCGGACAGGCCGATGATGCCGAGCGAGAGCGGGTCGTGCGTGATGCTGTAGACCTGCCACGAGACCACGAGCACCTGTGCCTGCGCCGCGATGGTGGCGGTGAGGACACAGAGGATGTACCAGCGGAAGTCCGGAAGCTGAAAGGACGCGTACGCGTTGTGTCGCGAAGGCGGAGCCGGTGACGGTTCTGGTGAAACGGGGTGGCGTCCGCTGGGCATTGGTACCGGCGTGGTCGTTCGGCGGCCGCGCGTTGGAGCGCGGCGTGGCCTGGGATGGTATTCGCGCGGGTACCAGTTGCGCAACGTAACCACCTGCTATTTCCGTGCACCGCTGGCTGTCATCGCCGCTCTGTCGTTGGCTCGCCGTCGAGTGTGCGGCACAAGCGGAACCCGCGCCGGCAAGGCTCGCGTGTCTGGCCAACCGGCGTTTCCCGCGCCATCTTCCCGCCCGTTCGTTCGCACGTCCCCGCACCGGAGGATCCCGCCGTGACCGTGCCACGCCCGTCCCCTCGTTCCGTCTTTGTCCGTCTTGGCGCGCCGCTCGCATTCATTGTATTGGTGTGCGCCGTTGGCGCGAGCGCCGCGCGGGCGCAGGAGCCCGAGCGTCCCAAGAACCTGAAGGTTCTTCCGAAGGAAATCTCGCGCGACTCGGTGATCCAGATCATGCGCGGATTTGCCGGCGGTCTGGGCGTGCGCTGCGAGTTCTGTCATGCGGAGGACACGACGGCGCGGGCATCAGGCCCCGGTGGCCGCGTGCGGCTGGATTTTCCGTCGGACGCCAAGGAGACCAAGCGGAAGGCGAGATTCATGCTGCGCATGGTGGACAGCATCAACAACGCCATCCTGGTGAATCTCACCGACCGGCACGATCCGCCCGTGCAAGTGGCGTGCGTGACCTGTCACCGCGGCTCGGAGCTTCCGCAGACGCTGCCCACCGTGCTCGCCCAGACGATCGAGAAGGTGGGAGTGGACTCGGCGATCGCGCAGTACCGGTCGCTGCGCGCGGACATGGTCTCGGGGCGGTACGACTTCAGCGAGTCGTCGTTGGATCAACTGGCGCAGTCGCTGGCGCAGAACGGCAAGCCCGACGACGCGATCCGCATGCTGCAGCTCAACCAGGAGTTCAACCCCAACTCGGCGAACATCGATGTCTTGATGGGGGTGATCTACCAGCAGCAGGGGAACAAGGACAAGGCAATCGCCGAGTATCGCGCGGCGCTCACCAAGCAGCCGAACAACCGCGCGGCACAGCAGCGGCTGCGGCAGTTGACGGGGGGGAATCCGTAGGGGGGAGGTCGCCGCGATCAGTAGCGGTGAGGGGGTCGGCCGGCGTGTCTGCCCTCCAGCCGTTAGCTATGCCTCCCGAAGCACCTCAGCGGGAGATGATTTCAACCTGCGCTGCAGGGGGAGAAGACTCGCGGCAAGTGTGAGCCTTCACCCTCTCGCCATGGAGGACACGAGCATGATCGTCGTACGCGACATCTTCCAGCTCAAGTTCGGCAAAGCGCGTGACGCGGTGGCATTGTGGCGCGAGGGGCTCCCGCTGGAGCAGCGGGCGGGGGGCGCCAAGAAGGTGCGCATGATGACGGATGTGGTAGGCTCCTACTACACGCTCGTACTCGAGTCCGAGTACGACAGCCTGGCCGACTTCGAGCGCGCGGGGCAGGCCGTATCCTCCAACGCCGAGTGGCGCGCGTGGTATCAGCGCTTCCTTCCGCTGGCGGAGTCCGGACGACGCGAGGTGTTCCAGGTCGTGGAGTAGGCGACCATCGCGCCAGAGCTTGCCGAGACAGGCTGCCGATCTGCTCCTCGCGGCACGCGATGTCGACTCGCTGAGCCAGTTCGACGCCGTTTCCCGCTTCTGGGGTATGGCCGACGCACTCCTGCTCTGCCACGCTTACCGGCGACGCCGTTCCACCCTGGCTACTCTGCCATGGTACCTCTGTGGGCGCGCCGTCTCCTTGGGAGGTTCTATGCTCCGTCCATCCCGCTTCGTTCCGTTCGCGGCTGCACTGGCGCTTCCGTTCGCGTCCATCGCCGCACAGCAAGCTCCCGCAGCCACGCCCGATACCATGGTCGAGGTTCGCAACTCGTCGCTCCAGTGGGCACCGTTGGAGATTCCCGGCTTTCGCACCGGGCTCACCGTGGCCGTGCTCGAGGGGGATCCCTCACAGCCGGGGCCGTACACCGTTCGTCTGCACTTCCCCGCCGGGTACGTCTTCCCCGCGCACTGGCACCCGAATGCGGAGAACCTGACCGTCATCTCCGGTACGTTTCTCCTGGGGATGGGTGCCCGCACGGTCGCGTCGCGCCTACAGACGTACGGACCGGGCGACTACCTTTTCCTGCCCGGGAGGCACCCGCACTTTGGCCGCGTGGAAGGGGAGACCGTCATCCAGTTGCACGGCATCGGACCGTTTGCGACGACGGCCGTGGAGCAGGTGAGCAGCTCGTCGCGCGAGTAGTGGTGTACGGGGTCGAACGCGGTTCATGGGCCGCCGCCACGGGCTGGCGTGCGGTTGGTGCCACTCGCAATGGCGGCCCATGAGGCGCGCTACCGCCCCTGCCATACGCGCGTTTCGGGTCGAAAGGCCGCCCACGCGAACCAGAAATAGTCGCCCGAGATGATGGCGGTGAGGTGCGCGCCGTTCAGCGCGCCCCCCACGGCCATGCCGCGGAGGTTCCACCGGCTGTTCGTTTCGCGGTCGCGGAACGATCCATCTTTCGCCAACTCGAAGGTGAGCGTGCGACCGTTGAGGCGCCGATCGAACACGCCGCTGGCGCCGACATCGCGGCCGGCGGCGACGCCCGATGCATCGAGTACGCTCGCCGTTCCCGGTTCCCACAAGACCACCACCGGACGTCCGCCTACGGTGTCATTCACGACGTGCACATCGCGCAGCCGTGAATAGGGGTACGCCACCGTCGTGCCTGCGAGCCGCACCGCGACGACGCGCTCCATGGCGGGGAGTCGGCTGTCCTGCTTGCCCCGGAAGAACCCGGGTATGGGCGCACCGCTCGGCGCATCGTAGCCGGCATAGGGATTGGTGCCGTACGGACGGTCGAATCCGGTGTTCTGCGACAGCACCTGTCCGTCGGGCTCCGTCCGCTTGAACTCGGCCCAACTCACCGTCTGCGCATGCAGCCAGCGGAGCGTGTCGCCGGCAAAGGTGCCCACGATTCCCTCGCCCGTCGCTTGCTGCCACCAGGTCTCCGTCTGACGGTCGTACATCACGAGATCAGAGTCGCGCAGCTTGCCCGTCGTTCCGAAGTCCAGCACGCGGCCCTCGTGCCTGCGGTCGAACGCGATGGCCGTGTTGCACAACGGGCAGTAGGTGACGGTGACCGGAAGATCGCCGATCTGGTCGTTGACGATCTCGTGCCAGATGAGAATGCGCAGGGGGTACGCGCGGGCAATGCTGTCGTGTTCGACCACGATGACAGGCTCGCGATCCTGGAGCCACCGATCCGCCTCGCGCACGCTCGCCACGCGCGGGTGGTCGATGGCCGGGATGCCATCCTTGGGGGGACCACCGGAGATGATCTCGTCGAGCGGTACCGTGTGGCGCGAGAAGTCGGTGCGCCACGGACCCTGGGTCTGCGCCGCGCCGTTGGGAGGGGTGCCGCACGCGATGACGGCCGTCGTCCACAGCCACCACGCCGCCCGTTTCGCGACGGACCTAACGGCCGCCGCTCGATGCCTCGTCTGACAGAGCCAATGCATACTTCACCTTCTCTACCCTTCGCCTGTGCCACGCACATCCGCGTCGGGCGGCCTGTCCGTGGTGGACGGGGTCCCCTCCCGCGCGTTGAGCACGAGCACCACGAAGACCGCCATGACGACGATGGACGCGAGGAACAGATGCGTGCCGCCGCTGCCCCAGCCCAACAACCCCCATGGATCCAGAATCTGCCGCCAGCTCGCGCAGCAGCCATCCCGGCGGCCATGATCACGCAGCCACACGCACGCGCGCCGCGCATTCCATCAGCTCCACCACTTCGCGTGCGATGACGCGTCCTCGGTCGCGTGCGTACCAGCGCCGGATCTCGCGGTACCGCTCGTCCTTGGGCATGCCGCGTCCGTGGGACTGCACCCACTCCTGCAGCACGGTCGGGCGCGGCCCCCACCAACCCCGCTCCTCATAGTCCGCGTCCAGCAGGATCACGATCGGGATGGACCGGGATCCGCGCGTCAGGTGCGCGTCCATGAGATCGGCGTTCGCATCCCGCGGGACGATGCGCAGGTCGAGGTTGCGCGCACCCTCTGCCAGAGCAGCCACGACAGGAACGATGTTCACTGCATCGCCGCACCAGTCATCCGCCAGGACGAGGAGATGCCATTGGCCGCCGACACTCTCCACGCGCACGATCATCTCGGGCTCCACACTCGCGCGACGCGCGAGCGCCTGCCAGAGCTCGGCGTTGCTGCGCGCGGCACGCAGGAACTCCGCGAACCCAACCGCCCGCTCGTATCGGCCTCGCATGATCATCGTCCGCCCCTTCAGTACAAACCCATGGCGCGATGCACTCGGGAGATCCCGGCGCGATCAGTTCTTGTTCTGCCGTCCCATCCCCTCCCATCCCCTCCCATCCCTTTCCCGGCGCATCGCGCCCGTCACGCCGCCTGGAAGCCGGCACCGTGGAGCACCTGGAGGACACGCGACCGGAGTTCAGCCGGATGCGTGTGCTCCATGCGCGCCTGCGCCACCGTCTGGAGAAAGGCCTGCTCGAACTCATATTGCGGATAGCAGCGCGCGCACATCGACAGATGTTCGCGAATCGCGTCCATCCGGTCTGGCGTGAGCTCCTCATCGAGGTAGTCCCACAACTGACGCATCACCGCGTCACAATTGAGCATCGGCATCTTCACTCGCTCCCTCGCTGAGATGGCCCCCCGGCCGTGCGTACCAGACCAGCGTCTCTGGCGTACGCCAACAACTGTTCCTGTAACAAGCGGCGCCCACGGAAGAGCCGGGAGCGTATCGTTCCGAGCGGTGCACCAATGATCTCGGCGGCTGCGTCGTACGACTGATCCTGAACATCCACCAGGATCACCACATCACGAAACACGGTCGGCAACTCCGCGATGGCACGATCCAACGCGTCCGACAGATCCACCCGCCCGAATACGTCATCGTACCCGCTTTGCTGCGCTGCGGCGTGGACGGCCGCCGCGGCGAGCGCCTCCGAATCCGGATCGTCGTACGACACCTGCCGGCGTGCTCGCTCGTGCCCGCGGAGAAAGACGTTGCGGCAGATGGTGAACAGCCACGCGCGACATTCCGTCCCCGGGACGTACGAACCCCACGACCCATACGCGCGGAGATACGTCTCCTGCACGAGGTCATCCGCATCCGCCTCATCCCGCGCCAGCGACAGGGCGTAGCGCGTAACGTCCGGCATCCAGCGCAGCGCTTCCGCCTCGAACTGGGCGTCCTTGTCGCGTTTCCTGCGGTCGTCGTTGACCATGTCGCTGAGACAAGCCCGCTCTGAAGGGGAAAGTTCCCGCCGACAGGTCTACGTTCCCGCCCGCCGCACCACCACGGTGCCGACCATCTTCGCTCCTTCGTGCGGGATGCAGAAATAGCGGTACGTCCCGGGCACGGTGAAGCGATGCTCGAACGTGGCGCCCGGCGCCAGGAGGCCGGCGTCGAACGGATGGGCGCCGGCGGGGAGCTTCACGCTCCCCTTGATGGTCGCCTTGGCCGGGTCCGCCGTCACGGAATGCACCAGGTCGGAGCCGTTCTTCCATGTGACCGTCTCGCCGACGGTCACGGTGAGCGTCTCCGGCTCGAACTTCAACAGGTTCGTCATCTTGACGACCGCGGGCGCCGGGCGTGCCCGGTCCATGGGGCCGTCCGCGCCGTTTCGCAGTGCGCCGCGGGTGCCCAGCGCGTGATGCGCCGCACCGGCGCTGAGCAAAACGCCGAGCGCTCCAGCCGACAGCAGAACGCCAAGCTGATACCCGATGCGCCGGCCGAGCCGGCGCATCGGGGCTTCCATACCACGCGTCATTGCTGCTCCCGCTCACTGTTCACGTGCAGGTTCTCGAACATGACGTGCCAGAAGGGGAGCTCCATCCCGTTGGGAAGCTTGAAGCCCGTGTGAACCGCCGACGGGTCGAAGCGCCCTTCCTTGGGGTTGGGCATGAACGGCGGCACCATGAGGTGGAACTGCATGCGCGTCGGCGTGACAGCGCTGTCCGCCGCGAGGGTGTATCCCTGCGCGCGGACGTACTCGGTGAGCATGCCATGGATGAGACGATGATCATCCACCACGTTCCCGTTCACCGACACGGATCCGATGCCCCAGAACGCGGCGTACGTGAACTCGGTGGGCATGAGCGCCGTCCCTACTCGACTCGAGCCGTGCAGGATGTGATTCGTGACAACACCGCCGAACGTCGGGTACTCAATGCCGTGCGTCGCCAGCATGGCGCAGCACTGCACGGAATACGTGTTGCCAGCCTTATCCTTCCAGCTCGCCGAGACCTTGACGCGATCGTTGCTCGTGGCAGCGTCTGTCGCCGTAGCATCGACCAGGTCCACGGACAGTTGTCCGCCTGGAAGAACGAGATACTTGTCGCCGAAGGGCGACGGCATGGTCATGCTGGTGTAATGCTCATTCTGGGACCCACGTGCCATCGGCGGGACGCCGTTGATCCCCGGGGTGCCGCCAAAGGCGCGCGGATGCGCCGGCGTACCGAAGACAGCCTCGTCCAGCGTGCGGCGGTCGGGGAGCGCCACGAACACGCCTCCCTCCGGCTGCGTGATCGTCACGTGCACCGGCCCCCCCATGAGGCCGAGCGGCTTGTCCACGCCATTGTGCGCCTGGAGGTACCCGCGATAGGGAGCCATGCGCACGAGCTGCATCTGCTGCTGCTGCATGTGCTGCTGCATGGCCGCCGAGTCCGGGCGGCCCTGTGCGACGACGGGCGTGGTGACGGCGACCGTTGCGGCGACGGCGCCGAGCGAGAGCATCGCGGCTACCCGACGCCCCTGGTGGGAACGTGCCTCGTGCACGACGGGTCGCCCCGCATGCTGCCGAGATCCAGCGATCGACCTGTTCTCCATGATCTCCTCCGATGAGTTGTCATTCGTGCGACAATCCATCGGGGCGCGGAGAAGTTCCGTGAGGCGGTTCTCGTGGCGGAGGCAGCACGCTCAGGTGGCGGGCAAAACGCGCTGCGCCTGGAGCGGAACGCGAAACGCAGACCCAAAGATGCGGGGGACATCGAGCCCGATCCGCCGGTACACGGCCGCCGGAATGCCGAGATCGGCGAGCCAGAGCACGCCGGAGTCCGCGGATGCGAGCCCCGTCTTGGGGAGCGCCAGGGTGAGCGTGGCGTGCGGCCTGACGGCGTCGCCCGGCGTGCCGCCTGTGGTCGCATCCACGCCGGAAGGAACGTCGAGCGACAGCACGAGTGCGTCACACGCGTTGATCCATTGGATGGCGTGGGCAATAGGACCGCGCGGCGCGTCGACCAGCCCATAGCCGACGAGCGCATCGATCACGAGCGCCGGTCGCACACCGGCCAGCTCCGGCAACGTGATCTCTCGGCCCGACGTCGACGCGTAGATGTGCCGTTGCACTTCCGCGGCTGAGCTCATCCGGTTGGGGTGCGTGAGGAGGAGCGCGACATCACCAACGCGCGTCGCGAGGTGACGCGCGGCGCAGATGCCGCCCCCACCGTTCCCGCCGCCCCCCGACAGCACCACCACCTGCGCGCCCGCTGCGTCTATTCCGTTGATCTCCAGCAGCTCCAATGCCAGCTCCGCCAGGGAGCGGCCCGCCTGCTCCATCATCTGCAGCAATTGCGGCCCGGTCTTCTCCGTGGCGACCTGGTCGACGCGTCGCATTTCGGCGGCGGTCACGGAGGGAACGTGCACATCACCGTCCGTCTGAAACCAGGGTCGCGACACGGCAGAGCGGCTCGTCAGGAGAGGGTCATGAAGAGGTTGTTCAGAGACTCGGCCAGGGTGGGGTGCGCAAAGATCGCATCGCGGAGCGCGGTGTACGGCAGTCCGCCCATGATCGCTGCCTGAATGACCGAGACGACCTCCCCTCCCTCCACGCCGAGCACCGATGCACCGAGGATGTGATCCGTGTCGGCGTCGACGATGGCCTTCATGAATCCGCGCGTTTCATCCATCTCGAGGGCTCGCGCCACGTGCGTCATGGGCAGCGTAGCGACGCGAATACGTCGTCCTTGCTCGCGCGCCTGTCGCTCGCTCGGTCCCACCCGCCCGAGCTGCGGATCGATGAACACCGTGTACGGAAGCAGGCGTCCACGCGTGGAACGCGAGCCGCCTTCGAGCAGGTTCGCGCGCACGATGCGGTAGTCGTCGTACGCCGTGTGCGTGAACGGCGCCGCGCCGGTGATGTCGCCGAGCGCGAACACACCCGGGACGTTCGTCTCCAGTCGCTCGTTCACACGGAGATAGCCGCGCGCGTCGAGCGCCAGCCCCGCCGCGCCGGCACCGATCAGATCGGTGTTCGGCGTCCGTCCGACCGCCACGAGCAGATGGGAACCTTGGACGACGCTCTCGCCGGTGGCGTTGCGTAGCGTGAGCTCCACTGCGGGTGTCGCGGCGCTCCCGCCCGCCCCCGCGCCCACGCGCACGACGTCCGTTCGCGTGCAGATGTCGATGCCATCCTGACGAAGAATCTCCTCGATGGCCTCCGCGACATCGTCGTCCTCGCGCGCAGCCAGATGGTCGCCTCGCTCGACCACCGTCACCCTCGCGCCGAACCGGCGGAACATCTGGGCGAACTCCAGGCCGATGAATCCGCCGCCCATGACGAGCAGATGATCCGGCACCTGGTCCAGTTCCATGATGGTCGTGGAATCCAGCGCGGCAACGGACGCAAGCCCGGGAATGACCGGCACCGCCGGTCGCGCGCCCGCGTTGATGAAGATGCGATCGGACGAGAGCCGCCGCACGCCGCCGTCGGGCAGCGCGACCTCGATCTCGTGCTCGGCGGTGAAGCGCGCCGTTCCAAAGATGAGCTCGAGCGTCTCGTGCCGGCGCATGCCGCGCTCGCTCCCGCCGCTGAACATGTCGACGATGGCGCGCTTCCGTTTCCGCACGGCGCTCAGGTCCACCTGGACGTCGCCGGTGCGCACGCCAAAGTCGTCGCTGCGCCGCGCCAGGTACGCCACGCGCGCACTGGCGACCATCGTCTTGGTGGGTGTACAGCCCACGAGCACGCACGTGCCGCCCACGCGGCCGCGCTCGATGATGGCCGTCTTCCACCCGGCTTCCGCCAGGGCCCCGGCGAGCGGCTTCCCCGCCTGGCCCGTCCCAATAATGATCGCGTCCAGCCTCTCCGTGTCATTCATGCCGCTGCCCTATGGATCGGTTGACGATCGCGGCGTTCCTCCGCCGCTGCTCCCAGACCGCGCTCACGGTGGAGACAGTGCTCACGACGTACGGAACGCAGATCGTGAGCAGGATACGGAACCACTCTCCAGCCAATGCGTGCCCGGTCAGCATGACGGCGCCGTGATTGATCACGGTGAGGATCACCCCGACGATGACCGTGAGGCGCACGGCGGGGCGAACGGTGGTGGGCGCCGTCGCGTCGCGCACCCAGGCGCGGATAGCTTGCCTGCCGCCGACGGACGTCTCAGGCATCTGCATCGGCGATGCCGTCGTGGAGTGCCGCCATGTTGTCATCGTCTCACATCGGGTCTCTCTGTCCTCGCGAGCGCCGTCAACGAGATAGCCGCCCCGGCCGTGGGCCGGAGTCTGCCACAATCCGCGAGCGGATCGGAAAGTTCCACGCTTCGACGCCCTCTTGCGGCGCGCGTCATCGTGCCACTAGACTCGCCCTCTACTCACGGGTGGAGATGCAACATGCACACACGCCAGGCGCGTTCGCTACACGCGCTGCGCAGCAGGACCCGCATCGCGGCGATCGCCGGCGTCATGGTGACGGCCGGCTGTACGCGGTCGCCACGCTCCAGTGCGCGAAAGAGCGAGCCCGCGCTGGTGATGCAGATGATGGGAGACGCCCGCATCACCGTGCGCTACAACCGTCCCGTCGCGCGCGGCCGCGTGCTGTTCGGCGGCATCGTCCCCTACGGACAGACGTGGGACCCTGGCGCGGACGAGGCGACGACCATCACGGTCGATCGCCCCGTCACGTTCGGCGGCGCGCCGCTCGCCGCGGGATCCTACAGCGTGTGGGCCATCCCGCAGCCCGGTGAGTGGACACTCATCCTGAGCACGAAGGCCAATGTCTATCACACCCCGTATCCCGAGCGACACGATGCGCTGCGCGTCCACGTCGCGCCACATACGGCGCCGCACATGGAGGCGCTCGCATTCTATTTTCCCGAGGCGGATGCCGCGCACGCGCTGTTGGCGCTGCACTGGGGCGAGACCCGCATCGATGTTCCCATCGTGCCGCGCTGACAACCGTTGCACGGACATCCGGACATGACCAACGCGCTCGACGTTGCCAACATGGACACCGTGCGCCCCTCGCCGGTGGGCGCGCCGGCCACGGCACCGGGGGCCACGATCGCGTTCGGGCAACCCGGCCTGCCGCCCCGATGGACGACCGCTAGAAAGGATGCCGTGGGGACGGCATACTCGGCGTCGAGCCGCATCTGGTTCACCGTGGCCGAGGGAATCGTGACGGAGGTGTACTTCCCCACCCTCGACCGGCCGCAGCTGCGCGACCTCCAATTTCTGATCACCGACGGGCGGACGTTCTTTCACGACGAGCGCCGGGACTGCAATGCCACGGTGGAGCCGCTGTCGCCGCACGCGCTCGGCTTTCGCGTCATCACGAACGATCGGGATGGACAGTATCGACTCATCAAGGAGATCATCGCTGACCCGCACCAGGCATGCGTGCTGATCCACCTGCGTGTCGAGGCGAAGCCCACGCTCCGACCGCATCTGCGCATCTTCGTTCTCGCCGCGCCGCATCTCGAGAGCAGTGGATGGGGGAACACGGGTCAGGTGCTCTCCGTCTCGGGTCGAACCATTCTGTCAGCCAACAAGGGACGCATGTGGGCCGGGATTGGCGCTTCCGTGCCATTCCGCCGTGCGTCGTGCGGCTACGTGGGCGCCAGCGATGGGTGGACCGACCTCGCCGACAACCTCGAGATGGATTGGGCATTCCAGTCGGCGCCCGACGGCAACATCGCGCTCACCGGTGAGCTGGATCTTCGGCGGACGGACGAGTGCGTGGTAGGGCTGGCCCTCTGCGATTGTCCCCATGGCGCGATGACCGCTCTGTTCCAGTCACTCGGCGTCCGCTTCGCGACACTGCGCCGCCGCGCGATCGAACAGTGGGAGCGCGGCTGCAAGCACAACGCGGCCATGGAGCGCCTCACGGGCGATGGGGCAACGCTCTATCACCTGAGTCAGAGCCTTCTCCTGGCGCACGAGGACAAGACCTACCCCGGGGCGATGATCGCATCGCTGAGCATCCCGTGGGGCGAGCATCGTGGAGACGAGGACATCGGCGGGTACCACCTGGTGTGGACGCGCGACATGGTGAGCAGCGCCACCGGATTGCTCGCGGCGGGGAACACTGCCACGCCACTTCGGGCGTTGATCTATCTCGCCGCGTCGCAGCTTCCCAATGGCGGCTTCTATCAGAATTTTTTCGTCAGCGGCGAGCCACACTGGCGTGGGGTTCAACTCGACGAGGTCGCCTTCCCCATCTTGCTCGCGCGTCGCCTGCATCAAGAAAAAGCGCTCGACCGGTTCGATCCCTACGTGATGGTGCTCCGCGCGGCAGGCTTTCTCATTCGGAACGGACCGGCCACAGCCCAGGAGCGCTGGGAGGAGGCGAGCGGATACTCCCCGTCGACGCTCGCCGTGAACATCGCCGCCCTCCTGTGCGCGGCTGCGTTCGCGCGTGAACGGGGCGAACCCGGCACGGCGCAGTATCTGGAGGAGTACGCGGACTTCCTGGAGTGTCACATCGAAGCGTGGACCGTCACCACGGCGGGATCGCTGCTGCCCGGCGTTCCCAGGCACTACATCCGCATCCACCCGGTCCGCATGGATGACGTGCAGCCAGACGAAGATCCCAACGCGGGGATCCTTCGCATCGCCAATCGCGCGCCCGGCGCGCAGGCGGAGTTCCCGGCCAGGGATGTGGTGGACGCTGGATTTCTCGAGCTCGTGCGCTACGGGGTGCGCGCGGCGGACGATCCTCTCATGCAGGATTCGCTTCGCGTGGTGGATGCCGTGCTCCGCGTGGACGCGCCGGCCGGGCCGGCGTGGCGGCGGTACAATCACGACGGATATGGCCAGCGGGACGACGGGGGCGCGTACGCCTGGTGGGGAACGGGGCGCGCGTGGCCACTGCTCACGGGCGAGCGCGGCCACTATGAGCTCGCCGCGCACGGCGACGCCGAGTCGCATCTACGGGCGCTCGAGCGTTTCGCTCAGCCAACGGGCCTGCTGCCGGAGCAGGTGTGGGACGTCCGCGATCTCCCCGGGCACGGGATGCACTTCGGCCAACCCACCGGCGCGGCAATGCCACTCATGTGGGCGCATGCCGAGTACCTCAAGCTCCTGCGGTCGCTGGCCGACGGCGTCGTGTTCGATCGTATACCCGAAGTGGCCGCCCGCTATGCCGCAGGGCGGCCACGGTCCGTGATGGAAGTCTGGAAGCCGAATCGGCAGGTGCGCGCGGTCCAACCAGGGGTTCTGCTCAGAGTGCAGCAGCCCCGGGCCTTCCTGCTGCACTGGAGTGACGACAACTGGGCCAGTGCATCCAATGCCCGGTCGACGCCCACGGCGCTGGGGATCGAGTACGTGGACATTCCTGTATCGCCCAGCCAGCGCGCGCCGCTTCGCTTCACGTTTCAGTGGCTCGATACGGGAGCGTGGGTGGGACAGGATGCAGCGGTCGCCATGCACGCTGACTGACGCCACACGCGGCAGCAGAGTACTGCCACCGGACGCGACGATCGATCCGCGTCCGGTGGACGGGGCCGCGCGACGGGCAACCGACCACCCCCGGGGCCGGCTGCGCGTCACACTGCACGCTGGATTACACCGTAGCCGGTCGCTGTGCGTGTTTCGTGGACGGCATGCCGTAAATGCCGCCGAGCACCGCACCGTAGACCAGGTGGCCGATCAGACTGCCCATGGCCATCACGGCCGATCCCGAAAAGAGCGGCATTCCCATCATCGGGATCACGATCAACTGCGCCATCAACCAGGGTGCTATCCCATACAACGCGCCGCGCAGCCATGGCGGGCCGGGCAACCAGGGCGCGACCACGGCGTAGATGAGCGCCAGGATCACGCCAATCATCAGGTGCCCGGCCCAGCCCAATGCCAGATTCCCGCCCATCGCGCCGGCGAGCATCTCCGCGGGATTCATGCGCGGGATCCCCATCATCGGGGCGACCCACAGACCAACCATGGTCATCACAAGTGTGGCCACAAGCCCGGCCAGCATCGCCCTGCCCCAATTCCGTGTCATCATTCGCCTCCGGTACGGGATCGTACTCTCCGGATCGCCCCAAGGTGAGAGTGCAGAGCGATCGTGCATTGCATATCCGGCGTGGCAATCCGCGCCGCCACGCGGAAGTTCCCGGAGCGTCCCAACGCCCCAGCCGTACCACGCCGACGCCATGGGAATACGACCTTACTTTGTGGCGCGACGGCAGCGTTGGTGTGAGTCGGACGGGATCCGTTCACGCTCGGAGAGACTGCGCCCACCAGCGGTGGTTCAGCTCGCGGGAACTCGGGCGCCCCGTTTCGGTGTTGACACGCGTGGACTCGATTGTTTCGCGGACTGTTGCTGCCGCGCGGCAATGGCGTCACGCATCGCAGCGCCGGCTCTCGCGCCGGCGCCTTACCTCGTCTGCCCCCCGCGCCGAACGCGTAGAGCGCCGGCCCTACATGAGGAACACCCATGGCATGGATTCGAGTCGTTCCGGAGGAACACGCAGTGGGACCGGTCGCCGACGCCTACGCGACCGCCGGCGGTGCTCGCGGTCGCGTGGCCAACATTCTCAACGTGCACAGCGTGCGCCCGGATGTGCTGCGTGCACATCTCCGACTGTATACCGACATCATGTTCCAGCCGTCGGAGCTCACACGCGCCGAGCGCGAGTTGATGGCCGTCGCGGTGTCAGCCGCCAACGGGTGTCACTATTGAATGCATCATCACGGAGAGGCTCTCCGTCAGCTCACCCACGACGCGGCGCTTCCCGCGCGTGTCATGGCCGACCCGGACGGTGTCGTGCTCGGCGCGCGCTCCCGCGCGCTCGTGGACTACGCCCTCACGCTCACCCGCGCACCGCAGACCGTTATCGAAGATGATCTCGCGCCGCTCCGCACGGCTGGCCTCACCGACGAAGGTGTGCACGATGCAGCCGCCGTGGTCGCCTACTTCAACTTCGTCAACAGGATTGCGCTCGGCCTCGGCGTCGAGCTGGAAGAGTAATCCGCAATACGCATGCGACCGGGAACTCCCCGCCAGACTGACGTGTTCACGCAGCGTCCGGACAGACAACGCGCATGCGGCAATGGATGCCGCTGCCAGAGATCCGACATGACGCGGCACCAGGCGTGACGACGCGCGGTGCAGACACTCAGGGGCGTCGTGTCATCACACGACATGGAGGGAGCAATGCTCCCCGGGGAGGTTGGGATGTTCACGCAGTCCACTTGGAAACATGCATGGCGCGGCATCGTTGCCGCGATAGCGATCACGGCCGCGGCATTTCAGGCCGCCGCCGCGCAGGGCGCGACCACGCGGCGCTTCGAGGTACGCCCGCTGGCGGGCGGCTATGTTTCGACCGGCGTCCTCAACAAGACACTCGATGATGCGGTCCTCGTGGGCGGGCAACTGGGATACGCCATCACGCCGCGGGTCGGCGTCACGGCGAGCTTTGGCTGGTCACCCACGAACGACATCACGCACGTCGACCAGACCGGCTCGCCCACCGCGGCCGAGCCTGACGTGGATCTCTTTCAGTATGATGCCGGACTGGAGCTGAACATCGTCTCCTGGAAAACGGCAAACGGGTGGAGCATCCAGCCGTTCGTCGGTGGCGGTGCGGGCGCACGCACGTATCACAAGGATGTGGGTGACGACCAGACCGACTTCGCGGGATACGGAGCGCTGGGCCTGCGCTTCAATGGAAACCGGTTTGGCCTTCGCGCCGAAGCACGCGACTACCTGTCGAACTTCAATGGTTTGAACGGCAACCTCGAGTCGATCACCACCAACGATCTGTCGTTGTTTGGTGCCGTCGTGGTCCGGTTCTGAGCCGGATGACCGGGACGACGACCTGTACGCTGGTGGAGTCGGCTCACGAGCGTGGCGCCACAGTGGCACGCGTTCAGCCAGCCCCACCTACGGCAACCGGGGGACCAGACTCAATGTCCCCCGGTTGCCGTCCACGGGGCACCACGCCGCACGGCGTTTCACGGACGCTGCGTTTGGCTCTCCGCCCCACCACTGGGTACGAGCTGCACGTCGGTGGTCACCGCCACGCAGCCGGACAACGTTCTCGCCACCGGGCATCCGGTCGCATGCACCTCGTGCACCCGTTCCACCACATCGCAATGTGCAGCGTCTACCCGGAGCTCGTAATGCACGTGGATGCGACGGATGACGAGCACCTTGCCATCGAGCTCGATCTCGCCGCGCACCTGGCCCACCAGATCACCCGGCCCCACCGGGATCCCGCGCGCCTCCAGCGCGCCTCCGAAGGTTCCGGTGAGTCAACCGCCAGCGGCGGCGACCACGTAGTCCAGCGTCGTCGCATGCGCCTCGTGCTGCGCCATGTCGACACCGTAGTGCTCCGCCACGGCGCCGTGAACGCCGAACATCACCTCCCGCGTCTCTGCCGGCAAGGTCGCACTGCGCAGTGGGCCGCGCAGCCGGCGAATCGTCACGCGCAATGTGTAGGCTGGTTCCGTCATGTATCATCTCCTGAAGATGGTCTTTTGGCACACTGCACGTTGGACACCACGTGTTCCCGCGGAGCAACGCAACACCGGCGGGCCACGCACCGCGCGACCACGAGTGACGCCGCGTGACGCCCGAATCCACGAACGCACTGATCGTCGTCGCGCGCGCCCCCGTGGCCGGGAGCGTCAAGACCCGCCTCGCCGCCGAGCTCGGCGCGGAGCAGGCACTGTCCATCTATCGCGACCTCGGCAGCCGCACGATCACGGCAGTCACAGCCGGTGCGGAGTACTCGATCACCGTGGCATTCACGCCCGATGATGCCGGCACGCTCGTGCGGCAGTGGCTGGGTCCGTCGGTGGCGCTGGAGCCGCAGGGCGAAGGTGAGCTGGGGGAACGCATGGCGGCGGCCGTCACCACCGCGTACGCTGCGGGAGCGCAGCGGGTGGTCCTCATTGGCACCGATTGCCCCGCCGTCACTCAACGGGTGGTGCAGGATGCCTTTCATCGGCTGAGACAGGCGGATGTGGTGATCGGTCCGGCACGGGACGGCGGCTACTATCTCATTGGACTGGCGGGACCGCACACCGCGGTGTTCCATGACATCCCGTGGAGCACGTCGGCGACACTGCGGGCCACGCTCGATCGGATTCGCGCGCGCGGATTGTCGGTCGCGTTGCTCCGGATGGAGAGAGACATCGACACGGCCGAGGACTGGCGCGCATGGCAGGCCGCGCACGGTCAGGCGGACGTGTCCGGAACGTAGTCGCGCAGCACGGGGCCTGGCGCGTCATCATCCAGCAGTGCGAGCGCCGCCCGGATGACGGCGAGCTGTCCTGCCACGTCGTGCGCCTCGCCCAGCGGCGCGCCAAACCGGAAGGGCACCGCCAGTGCACGCGCCGGTTGCACCCGCTCGGCGATCGTTCGCACGAGGGCGATGCAGACCGTCGCGATTCCATGTCGTTCCAGCACTCCGGCGATCAGTCCCACGGACTGGGTGCAGAGCGGTCACACGGGGACGAGCAGCGCGACATCCACCTGGTCCTGCACGAACACCCGGGCGCCGCGCGGTGCGCTCTCGCGGAGCAATCGGCCCGGCGCGGAGATGGAGCCGTTGAAGCTGAGATGACGAGCGGACACCTCGCCGATCTCGCCGAGCGCGACGAGCGCGCGCAGGCGGTCGATCGGGAACGCGACGTTGCGGTCCGATTCCACGGGCGTGCGATCGAACGAGTCGCTCGTCTGTCCCACCAGCAACTCATGCAAGGCCGCATCGTGCGGGAGAACGCGCAGACTTACATCGCCGCCGGCGACGTGACGGAACGGCTGATCCATCCCTGCCCGGTACAGCCCGGCCGTCGTGACCAGCGCCACCCGTGCCTGTGGCAAAGCGACCGGGAGCGGCGTCTTGACGAACGGCTCGACGCGCCGCCACCGATACGCCGCCATCATGAGACGGTAGCGAAGTGGAAGGTCACCCAGATCAGCCATGCCTGCGACCTCGCCCCAATGCGTTGATCTCTGCCGCACGCGGGATCCCGTCGCGGCGTGCTGGATCGGCCGCGATGGCTGCACCGGGCCCGAGCCCGCTCGAGCGCTGATAGTGCGCCGCCAGCGAGGCGGGCGTTGCCCCGTGTCGGTATGCGCGTAGCAAATGCCAGTTGCGCCAGACGCGCGCGAACGCGCCCTCTCTCTCCCATCGTCGCGCGGACGACGGGAGCGCGGCGTGGAGTTGGCGGACCGTCGTGATCCGGCGGAGCGCATCCACGAGCGCGACATCTTCCATGATCGGCACGAGCGGGAACCCGCCGGCGGCATCATAGTCCACCCGCGAGACGAGCAGTCCCTGATCGCCGTACGGCAATCCAAAGAAACGGACGCGGAGCCAGACGCCCATCTCGATCGCGCGATACCGCCACCCGGGCGCGTTGATCCGGAAGCGGAAGGCGAACGCACCGTGGCGCGGCCCTGCCACGAACTGCTCCAGCGCGCGCCGTGCCTCGACCGGCAGCCGGACATCCGCGTGCAGGAAGCAGAGCAACGGCGCCGCGGCCATGCGTGCGCCCGCGGCGAGCTGTGTCCCGCGTCCACGACGCGCGCGGAGTACGCGGGCGCCGAACCGCGCCGCGAGGGAGACCGTGTCGTCGGTGCTCCCGCCGTCTGACACGATCACCTCGTGCTCCACGCGGAGGGCACGCAGATCCTCGAGCAGCAGCTCGAGGGTGCGCTCCTCGTCGAGGGTGGGCACGACGATCGACAGCGCGGGCGTCACGATGTCTGCACCGACGCCGGCACATCGCGCGTGCCCGTCTGTTCATGCGGGGAGACGCCGGGCTGCCGACTGGCGCGCACGGCCCTCTCCGCACCACGGAAGTTGCGCAACACCACGGGGATCATGAACAACAGCGATGCAGCCGCGAGACCCCACAGATTGATGCCTAACAGCGCGGCGTACGGCCCGTTGCCCACCGACATGGCCGGGGGCACGATACCGATCACGTCCGCCACTCCCAGCACGATGCCCGTCCAGAATGCCAGGTGGAACGAGAGGGGTGGTGCGTTGACGAACAGGCCGAGGATGAAGATCGGCGCCAGGCCGAGCACCATCGTGCCGCTGATCGTCGTCGCCTTCAGGATCGCCGCACCGAAGAAGAGCGGGATGTTACCCAGCACGGCGATGAGGACCATCGCGATCCGGCCAGCCGTGACACTCCTTGGTGGTCGTCCTCGCGCACCGGGCACATCGACGCTCACCGCCTTGGCCACCGCACTGAACGCCGAATCGATGGTGGAGCCGGCCAATGTCATCATGATCACGTTCACCATCAGCAGCACGCCGGTCCCGAGCGAGGCGGCGACCACGCGCGGTGCATCGTCGTGCACCGGTGTCCCGGCAAGAAACGCGGTGACCCCAATGGTGCCGAACAGCGCGATCACGAGCGCGCCCACTCCGCCCGCGAAGAGGAACGCGACGAGCGTGGACCGGCGGTCGCTCACGAAGCCGCGATCGGTCAACACCGGATCATGGAACGGATACGACAGCGACTGCAACAGGGCGACGAGCAGGAGATCCACTCCGCCGGCGAGCGTCCACGAGCCCGACCGCACCACTGCCGCCACGTGTCCGTGCGCCGCGCGCGGCACCACCAGGCCGACGACGGCCGCGAGAAACGCCCCAAACACCAGCGCATGGATGGCGTCGGTCCAGATGGAAGTCCGCAGTCCGCCCTTGAGCGTGTAGGCGAGCGTGAGCGCGGTGAAGAGCAGCGCAGCCGCGTAGTACGCGGTGCTTCCCTGCGCGCCGAAGTACGTCCCGACGACGGTGGTGTTGCTCCACACTTCATTGTACAACCGGATCAGGATCGCCAGAAGAAAGGTGATCGCCGCCGCGCGTCCGTAACGGGTGGTGAGCCACTCCGCCAACGAGGACGACCCGAATCGACGGCGGAGGCTGATGATCACCAGCGCGGCCACCGGAATCGAAAGCCAGTAGGCCGCGTACGCGACCGCGCCCGGCATCCCGAACCGCGCGCCCAGGTTGGCCGCGTTGGTCACCGACTTGGCGAAGATCCACGCAATGAAGAGACTCGCGAACAACCAGCGGGTGGACGGCGGTCGGCCGCGTCGGTTCTGGCCGCCGTAGAATCCCCCGGCATCGCGCGAGGCGGGCGCCAGTGCGATGAGCGCCGCGCCGTAGAGCAGCAGGAGCAACCACGGCGCGAGTCCGGCTCCGGCTGTGGAGTCCGACGGCTGCATGATCATGGGACAGTCAGCAGGAGAACGAAGTTCAGGCTCCGGTCGGTCGTGGACGTGACCTGCGCCGTCCGCGTGCGCCACTCGTTCCATTCCACCAGCGCGTGGACCGTGGACGCGAGATCGACCGTGACCCCGGGCTGGTGGATGGCGTCCCGCCGGTCAACGGCATCGTAGGCGGCACGGCTGAAGTTGTAGCGCACGTGCAAACGCCTGTAATGCGCCCGCACGCCGGCCAGCCAGTAGGTCGCCTCCGATCCTGCGATGGTACCGGCCAGCGCGGGTGGGAGATCTCCGTCCGCGCGCCTCGTCCATTCGCCGTAGACCTCCACCGGCCCGCGTACCCAGTCCGCATCGAGCGACACGTGCGGCACGTGGTGCAACGCGTCCGCGTCATCGCGAAAGCCGCGCGTCATCCACGATGCGCCGAGGGTGAACCCCACGGGGAGCATGGCCGTTACCCTGGCCGTCACGCCGCGTTCGTCGGTGAAGCCGGTGCGCGTCTCGAAATCACGGTCGGCCAGCGCGCCGCTCACCTCATCGGAGCCGAGCACGTACTGCACCGTGTAGCCCAGCCGCACCGGCGCCGGTGGAAGCCTGCCCGCCGCCTCGATGGCGAACTGCGGATTGAGCTTCAACCCGTCGAAATACTGAACGTTGCCGAAGAATGAGCCATCCCAGAATCGGCCCAGCGACTGATACATCTTCCCTGCGCGCGCTGTCAGCGTGGTGGCCGTCGTGTCGGCCGCGACATCGTAGGCCGCCCATGCCTGCTGGAGCCACGTCGTGCCGTTAAAGAACGGACGGAGCTTGGAGTCGCGCGCCCTTCCCTCGGCGAACACCCGCCACCGGCTGCGATCGAGCTCGACCGTGGCAAACGCCGCGTAGACCTCCGTCTTGGCCCGTGCCCCGTCGAGATCCACCGGTTCATAGTGGTAGAGATAGACCCCCCCGCCCGCGGTCAGTCCCTGCGCGGCTACGCCGGTGCTCGTCAGAACGCCGCACGTCACACCAGCGCATATCAAGGCCGCCATCAGCCGTGGGGCGTGCGCCATCACCATCGTCCCCGCGCCCGCTCCTTCGCGGGCAGGATCTCCAGACATGTGGTCCACCAGCCCGTGTAGATCGTTTCGATGAATTCGTCAGGAAGTCGTTCGTCACGCATCTCGTCGGCCAGCGCCGCGTGGTCGTAGGCAACCGGCACGAACTCGACGGTGAGCTCTCGGTCGCGCGCCTCGAGCATCGTATACCACACGTGCGTGCGGCCATCGTTGGCCGGTCGGCCGAGTGCGCCGACGTTGACGTGCCAGGTAGCCGGCGCGAGCTGACGCGCCCAGTGGATGCCGGTGTGCGTGGCGAGGATGACATCCGCGTGATCCTCGCGCGCCATCTTTGCCAGGAAGTGTGTGGGCGATGTGGACTCCCACAGAAACTCGTTCACCTGCCGTGGGCTGCCATGGCAACAGAGCACGCGGAGGCCGCCCAGGGTGAAGCGGATCTCGCCCGGCAGGGTCGCCAGCCACGCGCGATTGGCCGCCGACGTGTTGGCGAACGTGTACTGATACGAGAGTCGGCCAAAGTAATTGTCGCGCGGATCGGTGTAGCCGCACTGGCAGTCGTCCAGTCCGCGCGCGATGGAATCGTCGTAGTTGCCACGCAGCACCCGTATGCCGTGATCGCGCACGAGAGGGAAGATCTTGTCGGGATGCGGGCCGAACGCGCCCAGGTCGCCCAGGCAGAACAGCGCCTCGGCGCCACGCGAGCGTGCATCGGCGATGGCGCACGCGAGCGCGAAGTGATTGGAGTAGATGCCGCCGAACGCTGCGACGCGCGTATACGCACGAGCCGTCCGGTCCGACGGCGCTTCCGGCGACGGCTGCGCGACTCCGATTCGGCGCGACGACGCGACGCGCGCCTCGTTCATTGCGCCGCCGGTGCCAGTGTAGGCGCGTTGGCGCAGATGGCGCCGCTCACGTAGCAGGTGTAGCACACCCGCTCACTCAACACCGCGGGGCGTTGCGCGGCATCGTGTAACGTGCTTCCCAGCCGTGCCGACGGCGCATCCAGCAGAATGGGACAGGAATGAACCCCGCGCGCGGTGACGAGCCGGGCGCGCGTACACAGAAGTTGGTCCAGATCGTAGCCGTGCAACATCTCGTGCGTGACGCGTTCGTCGGGCGCAGAGCGGTGCGACCGTGTGGCCTCGGCACCGATGTGGAGGGGTGGAAGGATCTTAAGGCGGGGACGGTGACATCCCACGCCGGCAAGCACCTCGCGGAAGGCGGCCAGGATCCGATCCCCCGCCTCGTCGGGCCACGTCTGCATGGCCGTGATGATCGGAAGAAACCCGGCCGCGACCAAGCGCTCGATACCACCCACCGCACGATCGAAGGCGCCCGCGCCGCGAATCGCGTCGTTCGAGGGCGCGTCCACGCCGTCGAGACTGACGCGCACCTCGAGCGAGTACGGAGACGCCGCCGCGATCGCAGCCAGGCGCGCCACGCGGCGCTGGGGGAGCAGCGTCCCGTTCGTGAGTACGGTCGCCGGGCCGTACTGCATGGCGTCGGCGATGATGTCCAGCATCTCGCGATGCATGAACGGCTCTCCGCCGGTGAAGTAGTACTCCTTGACGCCGAGTTCCACGGAGTCGTCCAGCGTCTGCCGAATGACGTGCCGATCCATGAACCAGAAGGAGTGATTGTCCGGCGAACAGCTGATGAAGCAGTGCCGGCAGCGCAGATTACAGACGGTGCCGCTCACCTGGAACCAGAGCTGATCGAGCGCGGTGAGCGGCACGGTAGGCGCAGCGGGTGCTCCGCCCGCCGCCAGGGCCTCCTCGGATGGAACGACGGGGAGCGTACGGCCGCGCCGCCGCGTACGTTCTGCGGGGACCATCGCTCTGCTCATCGCTTCCTCGGTATGCGTGGACAGGCTGGGTTCATCGCCGCGCGAACCAGCGCGCGACCGCGCGCGCCGTGCCTGTGAAGCGCGACTTCGTGTACTGCTCCGCTGCCTGCTTCACCGCTTCCGCCATGGTGGGATACGCATGCACCGTGCTCCCGAGCGCACCGGCCGCGAGGTCGTGCTTCATGGCGAGCACGATCTCGGCGATCAGGTTGCCCGCGCCATGCCCCAGGATGTGTGCGCCCAGGATGCGCCCCCGATGGTCGGTGACGATCTTCACCATTCCCTCGGGCACGTCGTCGGTGATGGCGCGGTCGACGTCCGCGAACGGGCGTCGCCACACCCGGACGCGGTCGCCGTGCCGGTCGCGCGCTGCTTGCTCGGTGAGCCCCACGTGCGCCAACTCGGGCTCGGTGTACGTGACCCACGGCACGTGGGCGTAGCTCACCTTCGACGCAAAGGGGAAGAACGCGTTGCGGATCACCGTGCGCGCCTGGTAGTCGGCCACGTGCGTGAAGCGCGGGCCACCCGTCACGTCGCCCGCTGCCCAGATGCCACTCGCCGTGGTGCGCAGCCGGTCATCCACCACCACGCCCGTCGCGGTGGTGTCCACCCCTGCCGCTGCCGGCTCGAGCCCCGCCACGTTGGAGCTCCGCCCGGTCGCGACGAGCAACGCGTCGCCGTCGAACGTGACGGGAACGCGCTCGGTCCGTCCCCGCACCGCGTGCAAGCATACACGTCCAGCCTCCGCAGCGGCGCGGACCACGGTCGTATCGAGGTGGATCTCAACGCCTTCGGAGGCGAGTCGTTTGCCGAGCAACTCGGCGATCTCGCTGTCCTCCCGGGGCAGGAGTTGCGGCGCAGCTTCGATCACGCGCACGTGCGTCCCCAATCGCGCGAAAGCCTGAGCGAGCTCGAGCCCGATCGGACCGGCGCCGAGCACGAGCAGGGTGTCCGGCTGTCGATCGAGCGAGAAGATCGTCTCGTTGGTGAGGTACGGAACGGCGGCCAGCCCATCGATGGGCGGGACGGCTGGCCTGGATCCTGTCGCGATCACGATCCGCTTGGCCTGCAGCGCTCGGCCATCCACCTGGAGCGCCCGCTCTCCCACGAAGCGCGCCGTCCCCTGCACCACCTCCACGCCGAGATCGCGAAAGCGCTCCGGGCTGTCGTGCGGTGCAATACGGCGCTGCGCCTCGCGCACCCAGGCGAGCACACGCCCGAAGTCGACACGGACATCATCCACGTCGATGCCGAACCGCGACGCCTGGCGCCCATCGTGGGCGGCCCGCGCCGCCGCGATGAGCGCCTTGCTGGGCACACACCCGTTCCAGAGACACTCGCCGCCCAGCCGCGCCTGCTCGATGAGGGTAACGCGCGCGCCGATGCCCGCCGCACCGGCACTCGTAACGAGCCCGGCCGCGCCGCCGCCGATGACGATGAGATCCGGATGGGACATTGATAGGATCACGTGGGATGCTGCCCCAGGACCGCCCGAGGGCACGACCTGACAATCCACTCCGTCAAGCCGAAGTTCCCGAGGACGCAAGGTCTTCCCGGAACTGTACCACTACCATACGGATTCACCACGAATGAGCGCCCCTCAACCGTACGGCCGCGACGGCGCGGTCGTGAATACCAAACACCCGCGTGCCAACTCGCCCTGGCTGCGCCTGGCGTTGTTCGTTCTCGCCGTCGCGGCCGCGGTGTATGGCGCCAGCTCATTCGGTTTGTTCCGGCTCGGGAGGGCGGAGCACCTGGCGGCCGCCATCCGAGGCGCCCGCAATGTCCCGGGCCTCCCTGTGCTGTTCGTCCTCGCCTATGCAGCGGCGTCCACGTTCGGCCTCCCGGCAACCGCGTTCACGCTGGCGGGCGGCGCGATCTTCGGCCTCGTCCTCGGCACACTGCTCAACTGGCTCGGCGCCACCGCGGGCGCGGTGGGAGCGTACGCACTCGCCCGACGGTTGGGGAGCGACGCTGTCCAACGCCTTCTGGGAAAGCACGCGCGCGTGCTCGATACGATGAGCGCCCATGCCGGCTTTGCCACGATCCTGCGACTGCGCCTCCTACCGCTCGCGCCATTCAACGGGATCAATATTGCCGCTGGGTTTGCGCGTGCGCCGTTCCGCGACTACGTCCTGGCCACGGCGATCGGCATTCTGCCGGGAACGATCGTCTACACGTACTTCGCCAACAGCCTCATTGCCGGTGTGAGCGGCGCCCGGCACCGCGCACTACTGAACGTCGCCATCTCCGGCGGCCTGCTGATCCTGTTGTCCTTTGCGCCCGCCGTCTGGCGGCGCGTGCGCAGGCGGTGAGCACGCACGACGTCAGCGCCGCACGTGCGACACTGCTGCGCGCGCGTCGGGAATGGCGAGCGGGAGCATGGCGAAGGTGGCCGCTGCGGCTGTGAGACACCAGGAGCAGAACGTCCGATGGCGCGTCCACTGCGATACGGACAGCTTCGCGGCCTGTACGACGTCGTAGCCCACCTTGGCGGCAAGCGCGAGCGGCAACCACGGTCGATCCGCCGTCCGGTTCGCCCCACCCATGGCCGCCAGCGTCATCGTGACAGCGGAGCTGCCCAGCCCCAGCACCGCGTCGGGCGTGGAAAGTTTGGCGTACGCCTCGGGTGACGCATCCACCGCGTCCGCGTCGAGTCGCGGGAGCGGTGGCTCCGGAAGGTGGTCGATGATGCCCGTCTGATAGAGCGCGATGACTCCCATCGCGCCGGCGGCGACGAGCGACCATCCCACGATCCCGCGCCGTCGCCGCACGGCAGGATCATCGCTGGTGCGAAGCGTTCGACTGAGCGCCGCTGCTTCTGCCGCGACGTCGTGCTGCCCTGCGCGCATCAGCGCCCCCTCTGCATGTGAGTCATGGGTCCGTGTGTACGTGCAACGGGCTCGGATTGCAACTCTCGTGCGGCTGGCCGCGGGAACGGCGCCTGGTGCGGCGGGAACGGCGCTTGGGTGCTGCGCGTGAGTGCGACGCTCGCGCGCGGTACGCGACGGGCCAATCGGAACCATCGGCGTCCGTTGCGTGTTGCCTGAGACACGGGCGGGCGACGCGCCATCCGGATGCGCCGTTGCGCCGTTGCGCCGTGCGAAGGCTCCCCGATTCGTCCGGAGAAGACGATGGATCTCCTGCACATTGGCCAGCAGTTTCCGCAACTGACAGCGCCGCGTGTGAGCGGAGGCGCGATGACCATTCCGGACGACACGGCGGGACGCTGGGCAGTGCTGCTGTTCTATCGGGGCCATTGGTGACCGTACTGCCGTCAGCAGTTGGCTGACTTCGAGAGCAAGCGGGAGGCATTCCGGGCGATCGGCACGGAGCTCGTCGCGCTGTCGGTGGATGCCGAATCCGATGCGCGTGCGACCGTGGAGCGCCACCGACTCACCTATCCGGTGCTGTACGGTCTCGATGCGTTCCACATCCGCCAATCGATCGGCGCGTACATCAATGAGGATCCGCCGTACCTGCAAGCCACGGGAGTGCTCCTGCGCCCGGAGGGCACGGTAGCGCAGGCCGTCTACTCCAGCGGGCCGATCGGCCGCCTCGTGGCGAGCGATACGCTGGGCTTCATCAAGCACCTGCAGGCGGAGAGCGGCTGACGGGCCGCGGGCGCGCGCATCACCGCACTGCGGCAGCCGCGGTGCACTTGCGGTGCCCGCACGCCCGCGATAGTATACCCCATAGGGTATACGAGCACGGGGGGGGGCAGATGAAGCACCGGTTCGATCTCCTGGTCGTGGGAACGGGCGGCGCCGGCATGGCGGCAGCGCTGCAGGCCGCGCGGATGGGCGCCGCGGTGGGCATCGCTGAAGGGGGCACGTTGGGCGGCACGTGCGTGAACGTGGGATGCATTCCGTCCAAGAATCTCATCGAGGTCGCCGCACGATACCACACCGCGCGCACCGGATTCCCGGGCGTCGCACCGTGCACACCCGCACTCGAGTGGCCGGCGGTCCTCCGCCAGAAAGAACAGCTCGTCGCACAGTTGCGGCAGTCGAAGTACGCGGATGTACTCGCTTCGTCTCCCATGATTTCTTTGCTGTCCGGACGAGCGCGTCTGCTGGGAGATGGCAACATGCAGGTGGGCGAGGAGGTCTACAGCGCTCCAGGCGTGGTCGTCGCCACCGGCAGCACACCCGCCGTGCCGTCCATTCCCGGCATCGAGCACGTCCAGCCGCTGGATAGTACCACCGTCATGGCACTGCAGCGCGTTCCGTTGTCCCTGATCGTCGTGGGCGCCGGCTCGGTGGGGCTGGAGCTCGGGCAGATGATCTCGCGCTTCGGAGCGCGCGTCACGGTGCTCGAAGCGCAAGACCACGTTCTCCCCGGTGAGGACGAGACCATCTCCGACGCGCTCCGAGCGTGGCTTGAGGAGGAAGGTCTCCAGATCCACACGGGCATGTCGGTGGTGCGCGTGGAACGTGCCGGCGACGGGGTCGTTCTCCATGCGTCGCGCGGCGGGGCGCCCGAACGGTTCCAAGCGGAGCAACTCCTCGTGGCCGCTGGCCGCCGCGCGAACACGGGCGACAGTGGGCTCGAGGGCGCCGGTGTCGACTTCACCCCGTCCGGATTCGTGCAGGTAGACGGGTCCATGCGGACCTCGAACCCGGACATCTACGCCGCCGGCGATGTCACAGGAGGACCGGCGTTCGTGTACGTAGCGGCCGCCGGCGGGCGTGTGGCAGCGGAGAACGCCATCAATCGCCTGCGGAACGGTGCTGCCGCACCCGTTCGCGCGCTGGACCTGAGCGCGGTGCCTCGCGTCACGTTCACGGCGCCGCAGGTCGCCTCGGTCGGACTCACCGAACGGGCCGCGCGGGCCGCCGGCCGGGAGGTGGTGACGAGTGTGCTCGATCTCCGGGAGGTGTCACGCGCCCGCGTGAGTCACGACACGCGGGGACGGGTGATGCTCGTCGCGGATGCGGAGACCGGGACGTTACTCGGCATCCACGCCGTGGCTCCGCACGCCGGGGAACTGATGGGCGAAGCGACGCTCGCGCTTCGCGCAGGGCTGCGTGCGGATGATCTCGCCGAAATGATGCATCCGTATCTCACCTGGGGAGAGGCGCTCAAGCTCGCGGCCCAGGGATTCACGACCGATGTCAGCACGTTGAGTTGCTGCGCATAACGCCACTCCTGCTCGAACGTGTCAGGCTTCAGCCTTCGGCCAGCGCGGAGCGCCGCTCTCACCCAGACCGGCCGTCGCCGGTCAGGCGGCACAGGACCATGAACTTGGAGCGGTGATGCGTCAGGATAACGGAAAGCGGAAGACTGCGAGACGACGCCCGCGTCTGCCGATTGCCCGCGCGGATGGTCTGTATCTCACGGAGGAGGCGGAGCGCGCTCTGCAGAACCGGCTGTCACGGCTCGAAGGACAGGTGCGCGGGATCAAGCGCATGCTCGCGGCGCATACGAGTTGTGACGACCTGCTGGTGCAGGTTTCGGCGCTCAAGCAGGCGGTCAACGCGGTGGCCGCCGAGCTCGTGGCAGCGCACATGGAAACGTGCGTACTCGGCCGCGTAGAGGCTGGCGAGGGACGTGCAGCGCTCGCGAGTCTCCGACAGGCATTGAGCAAGGTACTGAAACATGGGTAACGCGCCTCACGCTGGCCCAGCCGGTGACAAGGCTGGCAGCCCCGGGCATCGTCGCGGCCTGGTCGCCTCCGCGGTGGCCGTGGGCGCCGCAGGGCTCTCCGCACTTTGTTGTATAGGTCCGGGCGCGTTTCTGGCGCTGGGCGTGGGCGCCGGTGTGGCGAGTCGCGTCACGGCGTTCGAGCCCGTGTTTACCGTACTCGCAATCGTCCTCCTGGCTGCCGCGTTCTACGCCGCCTCCGGCAACACCGGTGCTGCCCCCACCTCACACGCGATGACGGCGGAGACGCCGGATACCGCGGCAGGTACCGCTGTGGACCCCGCCCCGCAGGCGACCGGCTGCCCTGCACCGCGCCGCGTGTTGCGTCGGCGAGCCCTGTTGTGGATCGCCGCCGTGCTGGTCCTCCTATTACTCACCTTCCGCTGGTGGGGAGCGCTCGTCGCGTGACGGGGGGCGCTGCCGTCTCGGGACAGGTGGACGGCGGGCAGCTGGTGGAGCGATGTGCGGTGCATAGATCAACATGCTCCGCGATGCCTCCGGCGTGGCTGGTACACGTCGTGCCACACGCGTGTCTCCGCATCCGCAATTCCGCTCGAACGGACACGCCATGCGATCAGACATCAATGTCGGAGCAACGTTCCCGGACTACGAGCTACCGGACCACGCCGGCGCCCTACGGCGTCTGAGCGATCTGCAGGCTGACGACCCGTTGGTTCTGCTGCTCGCGCGCGGCGGCTATTGCCCCAAGGAGAACTGGCAGCATCGGTGGATGGCCGCCATGCAGGAGGAAATCGAGGTGGGCTATTCTCGCGTTACCACCATCAGCATGGATGGCGTGCTGGCGTCGGCCGAGTGGCGGCAGCGGCTGGGAGCGCACTGGCCGTTCGTGTCGGACGAGAGACGCGTCGTACAGTGAGACCTCGACATCGCCGAGTACACGGATCCGGAACACGATCCCATGGTCCCGCATACGGTGTTTCTGGAACCGGGGCTCGTGGTGCATCGCGTGTACAATGGCTACTGGTACTGGGGACGCCCCACGCCGGAAGAATTGCGGCAACACTTCCACGACATCACGCGGAAGATCCGCTTCGGCTGGCGCTAGTTTGCGCAGTGACAGCGGAGTGCGGAACGGCAGCCACCACTGCGCTCTTGGGGCGCCAGGCCGGAGCCTGTGCAGCCGCAGTGGTACCGTGAGCCTTCATGACCATCCCCTACCCACACATCCCCCCCGAAATCATCCATATCGGACCGGTCGCCGTCCGCTGGTACGGCGTGATGTACGTTGTCGGCTACGTCGTGGGATATCGCATCGCGCGCGCGCGCATCCGGCGCGGGCTGGTGGCGATGAGCATCGAAGGGCTCGATGCGCTGTTGGGATATCTGGTGGTCGGGATGCTCGTCGGCGCACGGCTCATGTACGCGATCGCCTACGAGCCCGGGCACTTTCTGCACGAGCCGCTCGAGTTTGTCCGCGTCTGGCACGGCGGGCTGTCCTTTCATGGCGCCGTGATCGGCATGACGCTCGCCACATGGTTGTTCGCGCTGCGCCATCGCGTTCCGTTCTGGCAACTGGCCGACACGCTCGCGCTCTCCGGCACGCCCGGGCTGTTCTTCGGGCGGCTGGGCAACTTCATCAACGGCGAGCTCTACGGACGCCCGACCGCACGTGCCGTGGGCGATGGTGTTCCCCACCGACCCGCGCCGGTTGCCGCGCCATCCGTCGCAGCTTTACGAGGCCATCGCCGAAGGGATCCTCCTCTTCCTGTTGCTCCGCGCGCTCGAGCGGCGCGCGCTGGTCGGCGGTTGGTATCGCCCAGGGCTCCTGGCCGGTGCCTTCCTGGTGGGCTACGGGATTCTGAGAACGCTTCTGGAGTTCACGCGCCAGCCGGACGCGCAGTTGGGGCTGATCCTCGGTCCGTTCAGCATGGGGCAGTTGCTCTCCGCCGGACTCGTGCTCGTTGGAGCACTGCTGCTGGCATTCGTGCTGCGGCGACCGCCAACCATACCCGCTTCCTATCGATCCGACGCCACCGGCGAGGGAGCGCGCGCCGAGCCGTAGGGGAGCGGTCGGGCGCGTTGTGGCACATGCCGATGGGGACGCACACGCCTCTCGCGAAGCGCGTGTCATGGTTGCACATTCGGGCTGGCCGGCGGCGGCGTTGCGGGAGATCGCGCGAGGAGCCGCGCCGCTCGCATGACACTGTTCGCGCGCATCGGGGGTAGAAGTCCTCTTCCGGATGCTGCCCAGCGGAGCCTTCCCACCAGAGGATTGTTCATGTCCACATTGCTGCCGCGTACGCTGAAGACGTTCGCCCTTCCGGTCCTCCTCGTCGCCTCGCTCGTCCTCGTCGCCGCGGTCACGCCGCCCTCGGGCACGCTCCCCATGCCGCGCGCGGTGCAACAGACGTACGCCAAAGGCACGCGTCTCCCCAACGGCATGCCGGGTCCCAACTACTGGGAGAACCACGGGCGCTACGCGATCACGCTCACGGCCGCACCGCCCAACCGCACCGTGACTGGCAGCGAGACGATCACCTACATCAACAACAGTCCGGACACGCTTCCGGGCGTCGTGATCAAGCTCTTCCTCAACAATCACAAGCCGGGCGCGCCGCGAAACGGCGGCGCCGCGCCCGACTATCTCACCTCGGGCGTCCACATCGACCACTTCGCCGTGAACGGGCAGCCGGCACAGTGGCAGGAGAGCTCGCGCGTCTTTACGTGGCAGCCCGTGCGGCTGCCCACCGCGCTCGCACCGCATGACTCCGTGCGCCTCGCCTTCGATTGGCACTACGAGATCTCCAAGCAAGCCGGTCGTGAGGGGATGCTCGACTCCACCACGTACTACCTGGCGTACTTCTACCCGCGCGTGGCCGTGTACGACGACTACAACGGGTGGGACACCATGGATTTCACCGGCTCGCAGGAGTTCTACAGCGACTTCAACGACTACGACGTGACCATTCGCGCGCCGGCCAACTTCATCGTGTGGGGAACGGGCACTCTGGCCAACGCCGACGCGGTCCTCCAGCCCGCTCCCCTCGCGCGCTATCGCGCGTCGTTCACGACCGACACCACCATCCACGTCGCGACGCACAGCGACGTCGTCTCCCACCAGGTCACGCGGCAGGACTCCCTCAACAGCTGGCATTTCACCGCCACCAACATCCCCGACGTGGCGTTCGCCGTGAGTGACCACTACGACTGGGACGCGGCGAGTGTGCTCGTGGACGACGCCGCCCATCGTCGCGCCAGCGTGCAGGCGGCGTTCAACGACACGGCACAGGACTTTCACCACATGGTGCACTTCGCGCACGACGCGCTCGACTACTTCTCGCACCGGTGGCCGGGCGTCCCCTATCCGTACCCCAAGAGCACCATCGTGCAGGGCAGCGCCGACATGGAGTACCCCATGATGGTGAACGACGGCTCCAACGCCGACACCACGTTCTCGCGCTTCGTCGTGGAACACGAGATCGCGCACACGTACTTCCCCTTCTACATGGGGATCAACGAGACGCGCTACGGCTTCATGGATGAGGGATGGGCGACGACGTTCGAGTACCTCATCAGCGTCGACAACATGGGGCTCGCGCGCGAGACGGCGTTCTACAAGCAGTTTCGCGTCAATCGCTGGATCCACGACACGTCGCCACTCGCGGACATCCCCATCATCACCCCCGAGGACGTACTCAAGGGTGCCGCCTATGGCGACAACGCCTACGGTAAGGCATCACTCGGCTACCTCGCCGTGAAGGATCTCCTGGGCGACGCGACCTTCCGGAAGGCGCTCCACGCGTACATCGAGCGGTGGCACGGCAAGCACCCCATCCCGTGGGACTTCTTCAACACGTTCAACGACGTGGCGGGAAAGGATCTCAACTGGTTCTGGCGCGACTGGTACTTCTCGAACAACTACATCGACCTCGCGCTCACCGACGTGCAGAAGACCGGGAACGGCTACACGGTGACGGTGCAGAACGTGGGCGGCATGGACGCGCCGTTCAACCTGCTCGCGCACTACGCCGACGGAAGCACGGACAGTCTGCACCAGACGCCCGCGGTGTGGGAGGCCAACCAGCAGCGGGCGACGGTGACGCTCCCCACTCGGAAGTCGCTCACCGCACTGGATATGGATGGCGGGATCTTCATGGACGCGGACACCACCAACAACCACTGGGCTCCCGGAAGCGGGCGGTGAGTGCCGCGGCGTCGCCCCGGCTATCGGGTCACGGCGGGACAGCCGCGCAGGCGTACGCGCAGATGTGGTGGTATCCCTGACGCGGCGCTGGGAGTACCCCGACTGTAGGCACCCGGGCCGCGTCGCATGATTCCATGAGATCTTCGTCCGGCCCAAACCGACATGTCGTCCACGCGTCGCCCCACGGTGTGCCAGATGTGCCACCGGAGCCCGTCGGGATTCGACAGGGGAGGGGTTCAGCCAGTCCGGCGGTCGCGCGCGATCGCCCCACTTGGGAGGAAACCGATGTTTCGCACTCTCCGCGCGGCCGCGGTACTGCCGCTCTTTCTCGTTGGCGCGGGTCCCCTTACGGCCCCGGCGCTCCGATCCGGGACGCCGCACACGATCGTGATCCGGATGGTGGTCAAAGGCGGGACGGAATTCCGGTTCGACCCCGCCGCACTCACCGTATCGCCAGGCGACACCCTGCGCTTCGTGCAGGCGTCCGATCTGCCACACGACGTCGACCTGCAGAAGGCACCGCGCGGCGCTCACATCGGCCACGGTGAGCTGGTGCCTCTGCTCATCAGCAAGGGACAGACGTTTGATCTGGTCATTGACCAGCGGTTCGTACCGGGCGTATATCACTTTGTGTGCGAGCCCCACGCCGCACTCGGTATGATCTTCACGCTGACTGTTTCCACAGGCGGAACGTCCTGACGCAACACCCCCGGGCGGCATGATGCCCGGACGAGACGGCTCTTCGCTGGATGCAGCACTTCTCGCACCGGAGGTTCTCTCGTGATCACGCCTGTCCCACCACGCCGCGCCGGCGCGCGGCCAGTCATCCATCTTGCATCCGCGGCGCTGCTGCTCGTGTGGCTCGCACCGGTCGCCGGCGCGCGCGCCGATCCCGTGCACGCCTCCGTACCTCACGCCACCCTGGCCCCCGCGATGCGTATGGATCGCATCGTGCTCGCGCCCGGGACGAATGCCGACGCCTACCGTCCCGCGAGCGCTACGCCGGGCTTCGCGCGCCAGACAGGGCTGGCCTGCAGCGCGTGCCACTACGGCTTCCCAGAGCTCACGCCGTTCGGTCGGCTGTTCAAGCTCAACGGCTACACGCTCACGGGACTCAAGCCCATCACCGGACAGGCACCGGCCAACACGACGCTCAAGCTCGCACCCATCCCGCCCGCGTCCGCCATGGTCGTCGTCTCACTCACCCATGTGCAGAAGGACGTGCCGGACCAACAGAACGATGCGGCATCGTTCCCCGACGAGGTGAGCCTCTTCCTCACCGGAGAGATCACGCCGCGCGTGGGCGCCTTCGTGCAGATCACGTACGAGGGACAGGAAGGGTCGATCGGCATCGACAACACGGATATCCGCTTCGCCAACCACGGAACGTTCGCGTCGCACGACCTGCTCTACGGCATCACCCTGCACAACAATCCCTCGGTGCAGGACGTGTGGAATACCACGCCGGCGTGGGGATTCCCGTTCCTCTCGTCACCCGTGGCGCCGAGTCCTGGCGCCAGCCCGCTCATCGAGGGTGGCCTCGAGCAGAACGTACTCGGGTTGGGCGCGTACGCGCTGTGGAATCAGGCGCTGTACACGGAGTTCACCACGTATCGTTCGGCTCCCCAGGGCGGGTCGGCGAACAGCGACGCCACCGACGTGGTCAAGGGAGTGGCCCCGTACTGGCGCGTGGCACTGCAACACCAGTTCGGGCGGACCTACGCGATGATCGGCACATACGGCATGGTGGCGCGTCTCTTCCCCGCCGGCATCGAGGGCCCCACCGATCGCTTTGCCGACGTAGGCGTGGACGGGCAATTCGAGCACACCCTCAAGCAAGGGGTGGTCATTCTTCGCTCGAGCTACCTGCACGAAGGGCAACGGCTCGAAGGGCTGCTCGCTGAGGATCCGGCTGGCGCGGAGAATCTCACCAACACGCTCCGCACGTTCCGGTCGAGCCTGTCGTACATGCCCAGCACGCGCTACAACTTCACAGCAGGATTCTTCAACGTCAGCGGCACACGCGACGACGTCCTGTTCGCGCCCGAGCCGTTGGAGGGCAGCGCATCGGGTCGGCCCAACTCCAGCGGGGTCCTTGGGGAGTTCGACTTCAACGCCTGGGAGAACTTGCGACTGGGCGCGCAGTACGTGGGCTACGGCAAGTTCAACGGCCGCTCGAACAACTTTGACGGCAGTGGACGCAATGCGTCCAACAACAATACGCTGTACCTCTTTGCCTGGACGGCGTTCTGACTTCGTCCTGATCGCACGGATCGCCGTGGGATCACGTGTACGGCAGTGAGGGACGACGGATCGACCCGCAGGGGGTGGCGAGAACGGATCGCCACCCCCTCGTTTCACTATCGCCTTCCTCGCACCACCGGCAGCTCCACGTAGCTCGCCCGCCCCGGCGCGTGCCAGATGCGCTGCGTCGCCTTCTGGTAATCACCGGCTTTGGCCCAGAAGATGTTCGGCACGAACGTCTGCGGGTTGCGATCGTAGAGCGGGAACCAGCTCGACTGGATCTGCACCATGATCCGATGCCCCGGGAGAAAGACGTGGTTCACCACCGGCAGCGGGAACGTGTACTCCAGCGGCGTGTTCGGCGTGATCGCCTTGGGGTTCGCGTAGCTCTCGCGATACCGCCCGCGGAAGATGTCCATCGAGACGGGCAACTGGTACCCGCCCATCGGCGCATCACCGCCCACCTCGGCCGGATACACGTCGATCACCTTCACCACCCAATCGGCGTCCGTCCCCGTGGTGCTCGCCACGAGGTGCGCGACGGGTTGGCCGCTGATCCGCACGGGCGTGGTGAGCACGTCCGACTCGTACGCCAGCACGTCGGTGCGTCCGGACGCCTCGCGCTGATCGTCCACCAGCCACTGCGGCCAGGTGAGCGGAAGCACGTATCCGGTGGGCTGACTGGGACGCGAGCGGTACGGCACCGGCTTGGCCGGATCGGAGACGTACTCATCGTACGCGTTCGCTCCCTGCGCGCGCGCTTGCGACGGCGCGTCGAATCCCGCCTGCATGTCCGGCTCGAGATAGAGCGGCGTGGGCGTCACCATGCATCCGCTCGCACAGCCTGACGGCCATTGCTGCAGCCGCTCCCACCGATTGGCGCCGGTGAGATAGGCCGACACCGGAGCGACGCTGTCCGCCGGCGCGCCGTCCTTGAGGTAGTGCGCTAGAAACGGGGCGAGGATCTTCGTCTGGAAGTCGTACGATGTGTTGGTGGGAAACGTGAGCGCGCCCAACGAGCTGCCGTCCTCGATCTCCTGCCCGTGGTGCCATGGTCCCATCACGAGATAGACCATGTCGTTGTGCACGTCCTTGGGCTCGAGCGCGCGGTAGACGGCCTGCGCGCCGTAGATGTCCTCCTGGTCCCACAGCGAGTGGACGATCATGACAGGTACGGTGAGCGGCTGCTTGCCGAGGATGCTGTCCATCGCCTGCTGCTGCCACCACCGGTCGTAGCTCGGGTGCGCCAGGATCTGTCGCCAGAATCCCACCTGCTGCATGCCGCGCGACGCGCCGAGCGCACCGGCGGACGTGTGGGACATGTAGACGTCGTAGTCGTCGAACGCGTCCGTCCACCACCGCTCCGAGTTGTCGCGCGTGGCTTCCTGCTCCAGCATATACGGCATGTTCTGCTCGCGGAACGCGCCGTGGTGGAACCAGTCGTCTCCCATCCAGCCGTCCACCATCGGGTTCATGGGGACGGACACCTTGAGCGCGGGATGCGGGTGGACGAGCCCCATGAGCGGCTCGAACCCGTCGTAGGAGATCCCCAGCTCCCCCACCTTCCCGTTGGACTGGGGGATGTTCTTCACCAGCCAGTCGATGGTGTCGTACGTGTCCGTGGACTCATCCACGGTGGTGGGATTGAGCGGCCCCACCAGCGGACGGTTCATGACGTAGTCGCCTTCGGACCCGTACTTCCCGCGGATGTCCTGCACGACGCGGATGTAGCCGCCCGGAATGATGACCTGGAGCGCGTTGTCGTAGCCGTTCAGCTCCGGCGCCAGGTGCGCGCTCGCCGCATACGACGTGGTGGCCGTGGCGTTGTACGGGGTGCGCGTGAGCAGGATGGGCGCACCATGCGCTCCCTTGGGGACAAGGATCACCGTGTGCAGCTTCACCCCGTCGCGCATCGGGATCATGACGTCGCGGCGGACGTAATTCCACGAGGAATCGACGGTGGTGAAGTGGGCGGGCGTTTCGGACGGGAGCGAGTCGGCGCGTTGGGCGGCCATGGTGCGCGGCAGGACGGCGCCGAACGCCAGCGTGGCCATGGCGATGGCCACGGCGCGGGAAGAACAGAACATGGGAGCGGACTCCGGCAGACGGAGAGGATGTCGCGGGCGAGCCGGGCTCGCCCGTCGAGCGAAACTAGCGCGCGCGCGCGCGGCGGAGCCAGCAACGTGCGATGCGCGGAGCATGCTCCTGGCGCCGCCACTCCGCCCGTCAGCCGCCGCTGTTCAGCTCAGCCGCCGCCGTTCAGCGCTCGAATCGCGCCTTGCGCCTGCCGCTGTCTGCTCGCGTTCACCGGCACACGGCGCTCCGGCGCGTCCAGCTTCGACTGTCGCTCAGTGGCCCCCATGGAACGGAACCCGACCGCCCCGCCGTTGCCCAGCCCGCCGCGCCTGCATGCCGTGGTGCGTATCGCGATCGTAGGCGCTCTCGCGCGTCGCGAGCTCCGCGAGGATCCGCTCTCCTTCCAGGTTCGCCTGCGACGCGACTGCTCCGCAACTGGGGCCATGCAGCGATCGCATGGCGCGCACGATCTCGCCCCCGGCGTCCACGGCGAGCCGTACGTGTCCGCGCTCGTGCTCCATGAGGCGGGCGCTGTACCCGGTCCACCACTCCTTCGCCACGGAGTCGACCTCCCCTCTTGGTTCCCATCGCGGCACGTGGACCTCGGCCTCGACCTTCGCCACCACCTGACGGAGTGCGCAGTGCCCCGGTTGGCGCTCGTACTGATACGTCCAGCTCACCTTCCAGAGAGTCATGCCCGGATAACGTCCCGCCGCCGTCGCCGGCCCACCTAGCGACAGGGCCGCGCGCACGCTGTCCAGTGCCGTGGCCGAGATGGGCCGCTCGACCAGGCGCGCCGAAAGTTGCACGCCCGGCGGTACGCTGCCCACGGTGAGGGAGCCGGCGGACACGCATGCCATGGTAGCGGCGAGCAGCGTGGCGGCGATCGCCGAGATAGGTCTATGGCGCATGCGCAACGTGGTCTCGAACTGAGGGTCCAGTACAGAGCTGCGAGCTGTGCGCCAAATATGGGAGATTCAGGTGGGGGAGCATCATCATCTTGACGCGACGGACAGCGTGGCATTGCACGGGAGAGAGGCGTACTTTCCTCGGCACCCATGCCACCGTCGCCGAGAATCACACCCGACCGCGCCCACGAGCTGCCCACGCGCGCACGCGATCTCAACACGCGCGCGCTCGCCCTGCTCCGCGTCGGTATCGGCGTGCTTTTCCTCTTCTTCGGCGAATACAAGGTCTTCGGGACCCAGTTCACGCTCGGCGGCGGCTTTCAGCACTGGATTAACCAGTTCGTCGCGGGCGGCGCGTATCCGTTCATGATGCCGGTGCTGCGCGAGTTCGTGCTTGCGCACGGGACGGCCATCGCCTTCCTGGTAGCGTACGGTGAGCTCGCGATCGGGCTGTCGCTCGTGCTGGGCGTGTGGACGCGTGCGGCGAGTGCGGCCGGTCTCGTCTACATGCTCGCGCTGCTCTTCTCGTCCAACTTCCCGGGCGCAGGCGCGGCGCCGTGGCAGTACTTCGGCGCCTCGCTCGATCACCTTGTGCTCGCAATGTGCTTTGCCGCGTTTCTCGTCGGGTGGCCCGAGGGTGCGTTCGTCGTGCGGCTGCGGCAGTCACGCGGCGGAGACCAGCGGAGCCGTCAATGATGGGCCATCTCCCGTTGCCCATCCGGTGGCCTCGGGAGCAGTCAGCGGGAGCACCACGAGCCCCAACGGCACGCGCCGCAAGCTGGTCCTGCTGGTGATGACCAAGCGCATCCGATTCTACCGCGGCTTCGACGTGGCACTCCCGGTCATCGGCAGCATTCTCACCGTGGCGGGCGCGGCCCACGAATGTAGAAGCTGCCCTCTCTGGAGCGGCACTCACGAGCCGTCGCGCCGCGCCAAGTGGTTGTGGCGCGGGGGCTTCGCGGGCGCGCGCGGCTCATGCGACCTCCGCGAACAACGACGCCAGCTGACGCGTCAGCACATCACCAGTGTCCCGATTGTCGCCTCGCGAGGAAGACGCCGTCGAGGACGACCAGGTGGAAGTGGAGGTGCGGGTTCAGGGAGGAGCCGAAGCAGTGCGGGAAGCTGACCGCGCCGGTTCGGGCATCAGCGGGCGCACCCGTAGGAACCTTCAGCCGGCGGAGTCCAACACTTGATCGGGCCCCGGGTCGTCAAGGACGCCTCCCCCCCGTGCGCTTCATTGTGACGGGTCGTAGTGCAGGACCTCGCCGCGCATGCCGGTCTCGCCGCCCGCCGCGGTTCCGGCGCCCGCACCACCGCGCCCCTATCTGTCGGCCTGGCCCCTACCGCGTTTGACGCTCTCCTCCGGCCACGTACACCGGCGTGATTCCCCGACGCTGCATGAGCTGATTGAGCGCCGTCACGTCCTGTTGCTGCATCGCGCGCCACTCCGCCAATCGGGCGTCCAATTCCTGACGGAGTGTGCGATAGACGTCCACCTGCTGCTGCGTTGGCGCGTCATCGCTGCTCGACACCGCGCCCTCCAGACTCACCAGCTTGGCGTTGAGCTGGATGGGATAGTTCATGAACAGCCACTTGGCCGCCTTCGCGCGATACTGGAAGAAGCGAACGGCCAGCGAGTCGGCCCGCTCGTCCAGCGCGCGCGCCGTCTGCACCACCTCGGCCATCGATGAGTCGCCGGCAAGCCGGTCGATGATCCCGCCCACCTGTTGGCGCAACCCGGCGATTTGATTGAACGCGTCGTGGTCCTGCGCGAGTGCGCTGTCCAGTTGGGACATGAGTGCGAATTGCCGCGCCAGCGCGGCGGGTGTCACGTGCAGGCGCGGATCGAGCTTCACCGCGAGCGGCTGCGTTTGGGCCTTGCCGTTCACGGTGAGTCGCACCGTGTAGCGCCCCGGCAGCGCGGTGGGTGTGCGCGGGCTGCCCGACTCGAAAATCGGTCCCCCAGGCACACGGAGCGGCGGGGGCGGCGCGTATCCAAGGTCCCACACATACCGGTTGTGTCCCGCAAGCGCGGGAAGGAGACGACCACCGTCCTCGCTCCGCGCACTGCTGAAGCGGCGCACCACGCTCCCCGCGGAATCCAGCACCTCGATCGTGATCGGTGTGGATGGCGCAGACTTGAGGTAGTAGTCGATCACCGCGCCACCCGGCGCGTTCTCGCCGGAGGCCGATCCCCCGCCCGAGCCGCCGTCCAACGGCGAGCGCACGGCGTCAGCGGGTTGGAAAAGGTGCACGTTCGCGGCGGCCAGCGATGCGCGCGCCTGCCGCAACGGCGCGATGTCGTCCAGGATCCAGAAACCGCGCCCGTGCGTGGCGAGCACCAGGTCATCGTCGTGCACCACGAGGTCGCGCATCGACGTACGCGGCAGGTTGAGCGAGAGTGGCTGCCAGTGGTCGCCGTCGTCGAACGACACGGACACGCCGTCGTCCCCACCCGCATACAACAATCCCGCGCGCACGGGATCCTCGCGCACAAAGTAGACAGGCCCGCTGAGCCCGGTCGTGATTGGCGCCCAACTCCGGCCGCCATCGCGCGTGCGGAAGACGTACGGTGCGTCGTCGCCGCTCATGTGCGCGTTCACCGCGGCGTAGGCCGTCCCGGCATCGTGATGCGACGCCTCGATGAGTTCCACGTGTGCCCACGCGGGAAGCGATTTGGGCGTGACGTTGCTCCAGTGCGCGCCGCCATCGCGCGTGAGCTGGACGAGCCCGTCGTCGGTACCCACCCAGATCTCCCCCGCCTGTACTGGCGACGGTGCGATGGTGTAGACGACGTCGTAGTACTCGGCGCCCACGTTGTCCAGCGTGACGGGTCCGCCGGAGAGCCGTTGCTTGGTGCTGTCGTTGCGCGTGAGATCCGGCGAGATGGCCGTCCAGCTGCGCCCGCCATTGCTGGTCTTGAGCAGATACTGCGATCCCGCGTACAGCACGCGCGCATCGTGCGGATCGAACGCCAGCGGTGACGTCCAACTGAAGCGGTACTTCACCGTGGACGCCGCGTACCCCTCCGTGTTCTCCGGCCACGGTGTGATGTCCTGCGCCTCGCCCGTGGTGCGGTCGAAGCGCGTGAGCTCGCCAAAGTACGAACCGGCGTACACCGTGTCGGGCGCGCCCGGTGTGGGAAGAACGTACCCGCTCTCCCCGCCGGCCACATCGTACCAGTCCTGCTCGCCAATGCCGCCGCCATTCGTCGCGCTCGCAATGGAGTATGTTCCGCGATCCTGCTGCGCGCCGTACACGCGGTAGGGCATCCGGTCGTCGGTGGCAACGTGATAGATCTGCGCAGTAGGCTGGTTGGACTCGGTGCTCCACGTGTCGCCGCCGTTCAGCGTGACGGTGGCTCCGCCATCGTTCCCCTCGATCATGCGCTGCGGCGCGGTGGGGTCGATCCACAGCGCGTGATTATCCACGTGCGGCGGATCGAGACGGGCGATGTGTTCCCCGCCGTCCACCGATCGCCACATGTGGAAGTTCAGAACGTAGACCGTGCTCGCATCCTGTGGGTCGGCCTTCACCTGGAAGTAGTACCACGGCCGTTGACGAATGTGTTGATCATCATTCACCAGGTGCCACTGTGCGCCGCCGTCGTCGGAGCGGTACAGTCCGGCCGCGTTCGCGTTCGTGCCCGCGTTGATGAGCGCGTACACGTGCCGCCCGTCCGCGCCCACCGACACGGACGTGCGCGCCCACGTGCCCGTGGGCAATCCATTCCCCTCCAGCCGCTGCCACGTGGTGCCGCCGTCCGCCGATCGGTACAGCCCACTGCCGGCACCACCATCCGCCAGCGACCACGGCGTGCGACGCACCTGCCACATCGCGGCGAAGAGCACGCGCGGGTTGGTAGGATCCATCGCCACATCCACCGCGCCCGTGCTGTCGTTGACGAACAGCACCTTCTGCCACGACGCGCCGCCGTCGCGCGAGCGGTACACGCCGCGCTCCGCGTTCGGCGCGAACACATTTCCCTCGGCGGCTACGAACAGCACGTTCGCATCGCGCGGGTCGACCACGATGCGCGCGATCTGATGCGACTGCTCGAGCCCCACGTGCGTCCACGTGCGTCCCGCATCGGTGGAGCGGTAGACGCCATCGCCGGTCGCGAGATCGGTACGCGGATCGGGTTCCCCCGTGCCGGCGTAGATCACGTTCGGGTCCGATGGCGCCACGGCAAGCGCGCCGACGGTCTGCACGTCGGGCCCGCTCCACGACGGGCGCCACCTGTGCCCAGCATCCGTGGTCTTCCACACACCGCCGTTCACCGCGCCGAAGTAGAACGTGGACGGATCACCCGGCACGCCCGCGACGGCCTCCACGCGTCCCCCCTGGAACGGGCCGATGTGACGCCAGCGGAGCCCGTCGTAGAGCGAAGACGGGATCTGCTGGGCGTAGAGCGGAGCGCCGAACAGGAGGAACGACGCGAGCGACACCGCAACGCGGTACAACCGGACGCAGACGGACGATGTCCGCGTTTGGACGAAGATTTTGATCGAGGAAGGCATGGCGACCCTGGTGAGGCTGTGCTGATCGCGGCGGCGGATCAGAGCAACGGGATGACGACGCGCAGCGTCCAGCCACGTTGTGCCGCTCGCTTCTGGAGCTCGCGCACGAGATGGTCCAGAATATCGAGCGTGGTCTTCATACGAAGAGTCGTACTACCGGTATCAATCTATAGCAGCACGTGCCCGTACCGAGCCGGGCGGGTGCGTCGACGTCGAGCGAGCCGTGGTGCCACCGACCCTAGGCAGTGGACATTCCGTGGAATAGCTCGTCGAGCCGGATCTCCACTGTACGGGCGATCTCCGGCGGCTGCCAGCGGAGCACATCGCGTACGGTGACGACTTCTCCGGGTGTGCGACAAACCTCGACCGTGCGCGCGGAGCGATCCACGAGCCACACTTCACGCACGCCGAGCGCCAGGTACGCATTGCGCTTGAACTCGCGGTCGTAAATGCGCGAGGACCGGCTCAGGACTTCGACCACCAGCCAGCGCTCGTCGATGTCCTGCCACTTCTCCGCGCTCGCATAGCGCGCGGGAAACACAATGAGGTCCGGCTCGAGCTGCGTGCCGGGGGGACGTATGACGGCGCCGTGCGTGACGACCAGCGCCTCATGCGAGGTATTGACGTGCGAGACGATGCCGCCGACAAGCCGACTCACCACCACCTCATGCGAAACGCTCGGCGCGGGCGTCACCAGCAGCACGCCCTCGAGCAGCTCGTACCGGTTGCCGTCGTCCGGGAAGTGCTCCAGGTCGTCGACGGTGTAACGCGGGATGGCGATGGCCATGGCCATAGGATACGCTCGGCGCAGGAGGGATGTCCACTCGGCATCCCGGAGCATGCCGCGGGTGCTCGAAGTAAGTGGCATCCAACATCCGCGAGGCGGAGCCGAACCTGGCGCAAGCGCACCCTCAAGCCCACCTTCAAGCATCCTAACTCGGACCCGGGTCTCGCCGACCGCGCCTCCCGGCTCTGTACGAGTTGGTGGCCACCGCCTCCACGGCCCGCGGCCCTGCGGGCGGAGGGATATGCCGTGTCTCCTGATCTGGTGTGGGTCCGCCCCAGCGACCTGGAGCTGGACCTCTTCGGTGTGACGCACGTCGGGAAGAAGCGAACCGAGAACCAGGACCACTTCATGCTCTGCACCGTTCACCCACAGGTGGTGGTGCACGGCACCAGTCTGCCCGAGCCCGACGCGCTGCCGCTCCGGGGCGAACGGATGGCGACCATCATGCTCGTGGCCGACGGGGTGGGGAGCGGCTCGGGCGGCGGGGAGGCGAGCCGGCTGGCTCTCTCGAGCGTCACGGCCTACGTCGCCTCGTCGCTTCGATCGTATCACGCCGCCGGCGCCGCCTCGGACGCGGAGTTTTACGAGGCGATGAAGGCCGCGGCCTACGAAGCGCATGCCGCGGTCCGCGCCAAGCGGCAGGACGACCCCGAAGGCAAGATGGCCACCACGCTGACGCTCGCCGTCGCCGTGTTTCCCTGGATGTACGTGACCCAGGTGGGCGACAGCCGCTGCTACCGCTACTGGGAGGGCGAGCTGACACAGATCACCCGCGACCAGACGATTGCCCAGGCATTGGTGGATCAGGGCGTCATGCCGGCAGACCGGCTGGAGACGTCGCCATTGACCCACGTCCTCTCTGGCGCGATCGGTGGGGACGAGGCGGTACCGGTGGTGAGCCGTGTCGAGATCCCCCGCGGCTGTGTGCTGCTGCTCGCCACCGACGGGCTGAGCAAGCATGTGAAGAACGACGAGATCCGGCAGCAGATCGAGGCGATGACCTCCTCCGAACAGCTCTGCCGGTCGCTCCTGGACCTCACGCTCGATCGCGGTGGCAGCGACAACGTCACCTTGATCGCCGCCCGCGCGCCGCTCCATCCCGGAGAAAGCCCGTCCAAGGGAAGTGCGACGTAGCCGCTCCCGTCGATCTGCCCGCAGCGCTTGGTCATGGCCGGAGATAGCATTGGGCATGCCGCCATGTATTCTCTCCGTCGCGGCCCCCCCGCTCCGCCTCTCCCTCGCCCCCGGACCTCCCCGCATGGGCATTCTCCTCATCGCCGCGGCCGTCCTCCTCATCTGGGTCGTGCTCGCGTACAACCGGCTCACGCGTCTGCGGCAGCTCGGCGCCAACGCGTGGTCGGACATCGACGTCCAGCTCAAGCGACGGCACGACCTGATCCCCAACGTAGTCGCCGTCGTGCAAGGGCACGCTGGCTACGAGCGTTCGACGCTCGAGGCGCTCACGGCCGCACGCGCCCGCGCGCTCCAGGCGCAGGGGCCCGCCGAGCGCTTCAGGGAGGAGAGCCCGCTCGGCAACGAGTTGCAGCGCATCTTCGCCGTGGCGGAGGCGTACCCCGACCTCAAGGCGGCGGCGAGCTTCGCCGCGCTGCAGCGCACGCTCGTGGATGTGGAAGACACCCTCCAGAACGCGCGCCGCTACTACAACGCCGTGGTGCGCGACTACGACACCACCATCGCGCAGTTCCCCACCAACCTCTTGGCCGCCCCGTTCGGCTTCCGCCCAATGGAATTCTTTGGGCTGGAGAGCGACGCCGAGCGCGCGGTGCCCAAGGTGAACACCACCCGATGAGACACTCACTCACCACGCGCCTGGCATTGCTCCTGGCGCTCCTGATGGCGACAGCTCCAGCAGTCGCCGCGCAACGCTCGCTCGTCATCCGGCACTTCGACGGCACCATTCGGGTCGAGCGCGACGCCACGATCGACGTCACCGAGCAGATCACGGCCGAGTTCCATGGCGCGTGGAACGGGATCTATCGCACCATCCCCGTGGTCTACCACAATCTGCAAGAACTCAACTGGACCATCGGGCTCGACGTCCTGGGCGCAACGGACGAGCAGGGGAACCGTCTCAAGATCGAGTCCAGCCGCGACGGCAAGTACGTGAAGCTCAAGATGTGGGTGCCCAACGCGGTCGACGCCACCCACACCGTCACCCTGCGCTACCGCGCCACCAACGCGCTCCGCTTCTTCGACGACCACGACGAGCTGTACTGGAACGTGACGGGGGACGAGTGGGACATTCCCATCGACACCGCCACGGCGCGGATCCAGCTCCCCGCCGCCGCGGCGGGCGTGCGCGCGATGGCGTTCAACGGCGCGTATGGCTCCACCGAGCGCGACGCGCTCATAGGAGTTCATGGAGCGTCCGTTCGGGTGGTGCTCCCGCACCCGCTCGGCTTCCACGAGGGGCTGACGGCGGTCGTGGGTTGGAACAAGGGCGTGGTGGCACAGCCGAGCGTCGGCGCGCGGGTGGCCCGCGGTCTCGTGAGCAACTGGCCGCTGTTCCTCCCGCTCATCGGCTTCGTGGGGATGTTCGCCCTGTGGCGGAAGCGCGGGCGCGATCCGCGACAGCGTCCGATCACGGTGCGCTACGAGCCGCCCGTCGGACTCACGCCCGGCGAGTCGGGCACGCTGATCGACAACTCGGCCGACATGCGCGACATCACCGCCACGCTCGTGGATCTCGCCGTGCGCGGATATCTCAAGTTCGTGGAGCAGGACACGAGCAAGCTGTTCGGGCTGCTGCACAGCACCGACTACGACATGATCAAACTCGAGCCGCCAGCGGGCGCGGCACCGCTCACCGCACACGAGGAGCGCGTGCTGGACGGCGTGTTCGAGGGACACGGCACCACGGTGAGTCTCGCGACGCTGGAGAACGAGTTCTATACCGAGCTCCCCGGCATCAAGAGCGCGTTGTTCGACGAACTCGTCCAACGAGGCTGCTACCGTACGCGTCCCGACAAGGTGAAGACCAACTGGGTGGTTGCCGGCGTGTTCGTTGGCGTCGCCATCGCCTTCGGCGGCGGCTCCATATCGGAGAGGCTGCTCATGACACCCGTGCCGTTCGCGATCGCCGGCGTGCTCACCGGGCTCGTGGTGATCGGCTTCGGGTTGGTCATGCCCGCGCGGACCGAGTCCGGCGCGCGTACGCTCGAGTCCATCCTGGGCTTCGAGGAATTCCTCAATCGCGTGGACAGCGACAAGTACAAGCAAGCGATCGTGGGGCATCCGGAGATGTTCGACCGCTTTCTTCCGTACGCCATGGCGTTCGGCGTGGAGAAGAAGTGGGCCCACGCCTTCGAGGGGATCTACACGCAGCCGCCCACGTGGTACGCGGGCCCGAGCGTGACCAACTTCAACCTGGGCCGGCTGTCGACATCGCTCTCCAGTTTCTCGAGTCGGGCGAGCTCCGCCATGAGTTCGGCGCCGCGAAGCTCGGGCGGGTCGGGGTTTGGCGGCGGAGGGTCGTCGGGCGGGGGTGGCGGAGGGGGAGGTGGGGGCGGGTTTTAGGTGAGAAGCAGCGCCAGCCGCTTCCGCTCCCCGCGCTCGATCCAGATCCCCAATAGGCAACGCGCCTCATCCGTGTCGGGAGGCGGCGCGGCCGCGAGCTGGACCCGGACGTCGGCATCGACGAAGATCACGGCTCGGACCCGGACAGATAGCCGCCTTCGATCTCCGCGAGCATCTGCTCAATGTCGGCGGTGGGATAGCTCGCCTGCACGGCCTCCCGCACGGCCGCGAGCTTCCGGCGCGCATCGGACGTGGGCTCCTCACGCCGCGCCTTCCGGAGCGCTTGCCGCACCCATTCGGCCACCGTCATCCCGCTCAGCCGCGCCGCGCGCCGGATTTCAGCGAATTCGCGCTCATCGAGCAGCACCTGCAGTCGAGCACTCATGAGCATGAGTAAACGCTACTCATGCCAATGAGTCAACAACTCAGCCCTTCCCTCACCCCATCGCTACCCGCGACTTCCCGTTCCGGATGATCGGCAACGACCGCACCGGCTTCCCCGTGGCCGCGAAGATCGCGTTGCACACCGCCGGCGCGAGTGGAGGCACGCCCGGCTCGCCGATCCCGCCCTGCTTCTCCACGCTCGGCACGATGTGCACCTCGATCGCCGGCATCTCCTTCATCCGGAGCACCGGGTACGCGTCGAAGTTCCCCTGCTGCACACGCCCCTTGTCGAACGTGATCTCGCCGTACAGCGCGGCCGCGAGACCGTACACGATCCCGCCCTGCATCTGCGCTTCGATGGTGTCGGGGTTGATCACGGGACCGCAATCCACCGCGCACACCACACGATGCACGCGCGGCGTGCCGTCTTCCTCCAGCGAGACTTCCGCCACCTCGGCCACGTACGACCCAAACGCCTCCGCCACGGCGATGCCGCGGTAGCGTCCCTTGGGGAGCGACGTCTTCCACCCCGCCTTCTCCGCCGCCAGGTCGAGCACGCGCAGATGACGGGGATGATTCCGCAGCAACGCACGCCGCAGCTCGTACGGATCCTTCCCCGCCGCGTGCGCCATCTCGTCGAAGAACGTCTCCGTCACGTACGCGTTGTGCGAGCTCCCCACCGAGCGCCAGTAGCCCAACGGCACCGGAATCTCGGCGATCGTCTGCTCCACCTGGATGTTCGGGATCTCGTACGGCACGTTCGCCGCGCCCTCCACCAGCGCGCCGTCGATCCCGTCGCGCGGGGGACGTCCCTTGGACACGGAGATGGACGGTCCCACCAACCGGTGCGTCCACGCCACGGGCTGTCCGTTGGCATCCAGCGCGGCTGCGAGCTTGTTGTACGTGGTGGGACGATAGAAGTCGTGGTGCGTGTCGTCCTCCCGCGTCCAGATCACCTGCACCGGCGCACCCACTTCCTTGGACAGCCGCACCGCCTCGGCCACGAAGTCGACCTCGCTCCGCCGGCCGAATCCGCCGCCCAGATACGTGGTGTGCACGCGCACCTTCTCCGGCGCGAGGCCAGTGATCGCCGCCGCGATCTGCTGCGTGCCCGACTGGCCCTGCGTGGGCGCCCACACGTCGCAGCCGTCGGCGCGCACGTGCGCGGTGCAGTTCATGGGCTCCATGGTGGCGTGCGCCAGGTAAGGCACTTCGTACGTGGCGTCCACCGTGCGCGCCGCGCCGGCCATCGCCGCGCTCCCGCGTCCTTCCTTGCGCGCATCCAGACCGGGCTTCTCCGCCAGCGCTGCCATGCTCTTGCTGATGCCGGCGCTGTCGAGCGACGCATTCGCTCCGTCGTCCCACACGATGTCGAGCGCGCGCCGCGCGGTGAACGCCTGCCAGTAGCTGTCGGCCACCACCGCCACGCCATCGGCCGTGCGCGCCATCTCCTGCTCCTTCGGCGATCCGGGAAGTTGCACGATGCGCTTGACGCCGGGCATCGCTTTGGCGCGCGCATCGTCAACGCTCTTCACCGTGCCGCCGATCACCGGCGAACGCTCGATAGACGCGTAGAGCATTCCGGGCACGCGTACATCGATGCCAAAGCGCGCGCTGCCGTTCACCTTGGATGGCGTATCCAGCCGCGCCACACGCTGTCCGAGAATCCGAAAGTCCTTGGGATCCTTGAGCGGCGGATCCGCCGGAACGGGGAGCGTGGCCGCGCGCTCGGTGAGCTGCGCATAGGTGAGCTTCCGCTCGGTGGGCGTGTGGACGACGGTGCCCTCCTGCGTGCGGCAGGTAGACGCGTCCACTCCCCATTGCTGCGCCGCCGCCTGCACGAGCATCGCTCTCGCCGCCGCGCCCGTCTTACGCAGCATCTCGTACGAGCCGCGCACGCTGCTGCTGCCGCCCGTCCCCATGCGCCGCGCCCAGCCCGCCGGGTTGGGCGGCGTGTCGACGCGCACTGACTTCCAGTCGACATCCAGCTCTTCGGCCAGAATCATCGGGAGCGCGGTGTAGATCCCCTGCCCCATCTCCGACTTGTCCACCATCATGGTGACCACGCCGTCGGTGCCGATGTGGATCCACGCGTTGGGGTCGAGCGTGGCCGCCGCGTCGGCGCCGAACCGCTCGAGCACGCGCGATGGGAGATAGAACGCAATCGCGAGCCCGGCGCTCACGGTGGCGCCCGTCTTCAGGAAGCCGCGCCGCGACACCACCATGTCAGCGCCCATGAGACACCTCCGTGCCGGCCGCGCGATGGATGGCGCGGCGAATCCGCTGATACGTCCCACACCGGCAGATGTTGCCCTGCATGGCGCCCTCGATCTCGTCATCCGTGGGTTGCTTGGTGCGCGCGAGCAGGGCGGCCGCCGACATGAGCTGCCCCGACTGGCAGTAGCCGCACTGCGGCACCTCCTCGGCGATCCACGCGTCCTGCAGCCGCTTGCCCACATCCTGCTCGGCCAGCGCTTCGATGGTGGTGACCGGCGTGTTCGCCGCGGCGGCGACCGGCGTGATACAGGAGCGAACGGGCGAGCCGCCCAGATGCACCGTGCATGCGCCGCACAGCGACGCGCCGCATCCGAACTTGGTGCCGGTCATGTTCAGCGTATCGCGGAGCACCCAGAGGAGCGGGGTGTCCGGGGAGACGTCAACCGTGTGGCGTTTGCCGTTCACGGTGAGGGTGATCGCGCTCATGCGGCGGCCTCCGGCAAAGAAGTACGGGTGTCCCGAATACTGACCCCTTCCGGCGGCGGGTGGAAGGGGGGCGCGCGAGGGCTCGCCTACAACGCGCTGGGTACGCATGACGCCTACGACCCTCGGCGCTTCGGGATCTACTGCACGTTGGGGAGGCCGTCGAAGTCCTCGTCCTGCGTCCAGACAACGCCATCGACGCCGCGCGCGGTCGCGTACACGATGCTGTCAGCCAGCGGCAGCTTGTGATCTAGCCCGAGCCGCGCGGCGCTCAGGGCGAGCGCGGCGTCGAGCGCCACGACCGCCCCCTGCTGCATGATGGCGACCGCCTGTAGCGCGTCCCCCTCCCCCCGCTGCCGCAGGACGACCTTGAACACCTCCAGTAGGCAGACCGCCGGTACGACCAGCCGCCGCACGTCCTCGATCGCCGCGGCGAACTCGGGGGCGCTTGGCTCCTCCGCGAAGTACGCGAGCCACGCCGATGAATCCACCACGTTGACTCGCGGGCGGTTCACCACCGGGCCGCGCCCTCAGGCTCGATCGGCGTCACGCGCGATCGTCGTGTCGATGCCTTTGAGGAACCCACGCAACGCCTTGGCTGGGCGGACCGGGATAAGCTCCACGCGCCCATCATAGGCCAGCGCCTGGACCTTCTGACCCGGGCTCAGGTTGAGCCGCTCCCGCACGGCGCGCGGGATGACGACCTGGAACTTTGGGGAGATAGTCACGACGTCCATGGTGGCCTCGATTGATGCGGTTAGCGCCGTACGAAATCTGCATCGATTCCATCCCGGCCGCCCGCATGCGTAAGACGCCAAACGGGGTTTGCGATCACGTTTGCCGCCGCGCAACCGTGTCGGCGCGCATTCGGCAGCCCAGGTACCGCGTGCAACGATCCGGTGATGTCGAGCCGCGGGTGTGCAGCTACAGTGCCCGCCACGACTGGTTGCCCCTCACGCCGAGCGCCGAACAGATTATGGGTATGCCCGCTGAAACCCGTCGCCGCTGGAGCGCGGCCGATGTTCGCCGCGAGCTCCTGTCCGAATCGCGGCACTGGCCGCGGTACGAGTTGGTGGACGGCGAGCTGATCGTGACCCCCGCCCCGTCCATGGCGCATCAGGAGGCGCTCGAGTGGCTCTCGGATCGGCTGAAGCCGTACGTCCAGCGCGAACGACTCGGCCGCGTGCTGCGAAGCCCCGCTGACATCGAGCTGGAGCCGGGGACCATCGTTCAACCGGACATCTTCATCGTTCCGCGCGATGTGGCCGAGCACGCGCGCGAGTGGCCCGACGTCACGCGCCTCGCACTCGCGGCGGAGGTGCTTTCACCCGGCTCGGCGTGGCACGATCGCGGTCCCAAGCGCGTGCTCTATCAGCGCGCCGGCGTGGACGAGTACTGGGTCGTGGACCTCGACTCGCGGGTGGTGGAGCGCTGGAGACCTCATGAGGAGCGGCCCGAGATCGCGCGCGATCAGCTCGTGTGGCAGCCAGCGGAAGCGGCAGCGCCGCTCGTCCTCGCGCTGTGCGACCTGTTCGTGTGACCGATCTGGAGCGCACCACTTTCCCTATCGGCGCCCTCCGCGTCGTGCTCCTCTTCGCTGCGGCGCTCGTGCTGCCGTCCCGCGTCCGCGCGCAGCAGTCTCCTCCGCCCCCCTACCGCAACCAGCAGCTCCCCGTCGCGTTGCGCGTGCGCGATCTGCTCGCGCGCATGACGCTGGAGGAGAAGTTCTGGCAGTTGTTCATGATCCCCGGCGATCTCGACGATCCGGCGAACGACTATTCGCACGGCGTGTTCGGGTTGCAGATCTCGACGACCCCGCACGCCGGCGACAGCGCGCCGCCGCACGACCGCGCAGACAGCACGTCGCGCGCGAGCGCATCCGCCATTGCACGCGCGCACGCCGAGCGGATCAACGCGATCCAGCGGTACTTCGTCGAGCAGACCAGGCTCGGCATCCCGATCATCCCGTTCGACGAGGCGGTGCACGGGCTCATGCGAAACGGGGCCACGGTCTTCCCGCAAGCAATCGCGCTGGCTGCCACGTGGGACACGGCGCTCGTGGGGCGCGTGGCCGGCGCCGTCGCGCGGGAGACGCGGAGTCGCGGTATCCGGCAGGTGCTCTCGCCGGTGCTCAACATCGCGAGCGATGTCCGCTGGGGACGCGTGGAGGAGACGTATGGCGAGGATCCCGTTCTGGCGTCGCAGATGGGGCGCGCCTTCGTCGCCGCCTTCGAGCACGCCGGTGTCGTGGCCACGGCCAAGCACTTCGTGGCCAACGTGGGTGAGGGGGGACGCGACAGCTATCCCATCGACTACGACCGCCGGGTGCTGGAGGAGCGGTTCTTTCCTCCCTTCCGCGCGGCGATCACGCAGGCACACGCACGCGCGGTGATGAGCGCCTACAACTCGGTTGGCGGCATACCGGCCACGCAGAACCAGGCGCTGCTCACGGGCGTGCTCCGCGACGAATGGGGGTTCGACGGCATCGTCATCTCCGATGCCGCGGCCACGGGCGGACCCACCGTACTGCAGCACACCGAAACCAGCACGGCGCTGGCCACGAAGCACGCGCTGGAGGCCGGGCTGGACGTAATCTTTCAGTCATCGTACGCGCAGTACCGTCCGTATCTCGCCGCGTTCCGGCGGGGGCTCATCGCCGAGTCGGTGATCGACACCGCGGTGGCGCGCGTGCTGCGGCTCAAGTTCGAGCTGGGGCTGTTCGAGCATCCCTACGTCGACCCGGACAGCGCCGCCTACTGGAGCGGGAACGCCAGCCATCGCGCGCTCGCGCTCGACGCGGCGCGCGCATCGATCGTACTGCTGCGCAACGAGCACGGCGCGCTTCCGCTGCCGCGGGCGCTGCGCTCGATCGCGGTGATCGGCACCGATGCCGTGGAGGCGCGCCTTGGCGGTTACAGCGGCAGCGGTATCCGTCCCGTGTCCATCCTGGATGGTCTCCGAAGCAAGCTGGGGGCGGCGACCACCGTGCACTACGCGCCGGGGCCGGGGCGCATCACGCCGGAGTACGTGACGATTCCGGCGGAGCAGCTCGCGTCCGCCGTCGACGGACAGGCGCAACCGGGCCTCCGCGGCGAGTACTTCGACAACCCGCGACTGGAGGGACGCCCGCGCGTCGTGCGTCGCGACAAGCAGGTCGATTTCCACTGGACGTTCAACGCACCCGCGCGCGGGCTGGACGCCGATTGGTATTCGGCGCGCTGGACCGGCCACGTCACCGTACCTGCGGGTGGCGGCGGCGTGCACCGTATCGGCGTTGAGGGAGACGACGGATACCGGCTCTACGTGGATGACACGTTGGTGGTGGACGACTGGCGCCAGGAGTCCTATGGCGTGCGCCTGGCCGATGTGGCACTCGCGCCGGGGACCACGCACGAGGTGCGGCTCGAGTTCTTTCACAGCAGCGGGAACGCGCGCATCCGGCTCGTGTGGGACGCCGGCGTTTCACACGACTGGCCGGCCGCCATCGACAGCGCGGTCACCATCGCGCGGCGCAGCGGCGTGGCCGTGGTGGTGGTGGGGATCGAGGAAGGCGAGTTCCGCGACCGCGGCTCGCTTTCCTTACCCGGCCACCAGGAGGAATTGATCCAGCGCGTGGCGGCCACGGGTACGCCGGTGGTCGTGGTGCTGATTGGCGGGAGTGCGATCACGATGTCACGCTGGCTCGCTCAGGTGGACGCGGTGATCGATGCCTGGTATCCGGGCGAGGAAGGCGGCCACGCGGTGGCCGACGTGCTCCTTGGCGACTATACGCCGGCGGGGCGGCTGCCGATCACCTTTCCCATGGCTGAAGGACAGCTACCACTCTACTACAACCACGAACCCACCGGCCGTGACGACGACTACGTGGATCTCACCGGCCAACCGCTGTTCCCGTTCGGTTTCGGGCTGAGCTACACCACCTTCGACTACTCCGCGCTCGCCATCGAGCCCGCCTCGATCCCTCCTGACGGAACCGCCGTCGTGCGCTGCCGCGTGCGTAACAACGGCGCGCGCGCCGGTGATGAGGTCGTGCAGCTCTACCTGCACCAGACGGTGGCGTCGGTGGCCCGCCCGGTGATGCAGCTCGAGGGGTTCCGGCGCGTACACCTCGCCCCGGGCGATGAGACGGAGGTGCGCTTCACGCTGTCGCGTGCGCAGTTACAGATGATGGACCGTCACGGGCGCTGGGTGGTGGAGCCGGGCACGTTCCAGGTGATGATCGGCGCCTCATCGAAGGACATCCGGCTCCGCGGCCAGCTCATGGTGCAATGACACGCGCGGCGCGCGCGAGAGGCAACCCGGCCTGCGCGTCGCGTCGTTGCCCCCGTTCAGCGCTTTGGGGTAGGTTCTGCGTACTCACTCCGGGGAGTCTCGCAGGGTAGTCTCGCTCCCCGTCCCAAGCGCCTACCGGCGTCCACGCATCCTGCGCCTCACATCAGTGCCAAGACACGGGTGACCATGCTGATTCGACACGCGCTCAGGGCCTACCTCTTGGGAGGCGTTCTCGTCGTCGCCTCGGCGGCTGAAGCCGCCGGGCAGGGGGAGCCGCCCAAACCTCCTCCCGTCCCGCTTCCACCGGTGGAGGTCGTCGCGACACGGCGACCTGAGTCTCCCGACCGGGTTCCGGAGTCGATCGAGGTATTCAGCGGCGACGAGCTCCGTGCACGCGGCGTGACGACGTTGCGCGATGCCCTGGCGCTCGCCGCAGGGGTCGCGATCGCGCCCGGGGGCGATGCCGGCCCTGCGGGTGCGGTGCCGGAGTTCTGGGGACTGCGCGAGTTCGATGCATTTCTCCTCGTCGTGGACGGCGTGCCGTGGGGAGGCGCGCTCAACCCCGACGTCGCCACCTTGAGCCTGCGCGACGTGGAGCGCGTGGAGGTGCTGCGCGGTCCGGCGCCGGTGACGTTCGGCGCCACGTCCTTCGTGGGCGTGATCCACGTCGTCCACAACAGTGCCGCCGCCACGGCGCGGTACGTCGAGGCGCGCGCGGGGAGCTTCGGCACGGCCGCCGGGGGCGTGGACATCGCGCTTCCCCTGTCCGGAGCGTGGAGCTCGCGACTGAGCGGCGACTTCGCGCGCGAGGGGTTCCGCGATGACCGCACTTCCTTTTCGCGAGGGCACGGACTGTGGCGCGTCATCAGGGAGACTGGCGACACGCGCAGCTGGCTCTCGGCCGATGTGAACGTGCTGCGTCAGGATCCGGCCAGTCCGCACCCGCGCGAAGGGACGAGCCTCTCCACGTCTGTGCCACGGGATGCGAACTACAACCCGGCCGGCGCGTTTCTCAACAACGACCGTGTGGCGATCTCCGCCGGGTTCGAGCGCCCGATCTTTCACGGCGCCACCTGGGGGGCGACGGCGTCGTACACGCACTCCGCGCAGCGCCTCTTCCGCGGCTTTCTCATCGACATCTCCGATTCGCCCGACAACGCGTCGGGCTTCCGAGAGAACATCGACATCAATGACGTGTACGCCGACACGCACATCCTGTGGCCCGCATTGTCTCGCGTGCGGATCATGACGGGGGCGGACCTGTTGCTCGCCAACGGTGACGCGGCAGGGGCGACGTTCGACTACACCGTACCGCTGGATGGATCGACCGCGACCTCCGTGGCCGAGCCCTCCACGCTCGATCTCGATGCGGAGGACGAGCGGCGGTTCGTCGGCGCGTACACATCGGCCGAATGGCAGCCGATCGACCGGCTCTCGCTGAGCGGAGGCGTGCGCCTGAACGCCACGTCGGAAAAGCGCGCCGAGGGCGATGGGGTCACGCACACCAAGCTGAGCGGAGGTGTGGGAGCGCTGTACGCCCTGTGGGAGAGCGGCGTGGATCACGTCCGTGTGTTCGCGAACTACCGCAACACCTTCAAGCCCGCCGCGTTCGATTTCGGGCTTGGCGAAGGCGAGGGAGAGGAGGGCGTGCTCGAGCCCGAGACGTCGCGCAGCTACGAGGGCGGCGCGAAGGTGCGCACGATGGACGGGCGCGTGGACGTGGACGTGAGTGCGTTCCGCATGGACTTCCAGAACCTCGTGACGGCCACGATCGTCAACGGGCAGCCGGCGCTGATCAACGCCGGAGAAACGCGGTTCAAGGGCGTGGAGCTCGCGACCGATGTGCGGCTGCCGCACGCGCTGCACGGCCGCGCCAGCTACAGCTTTCACGACGGGAGGTTCGTGGACTTCGTGCAGGAGTTCGACGGAACGCCTACCCAGCTTGGCGGCAACCGGTTCGAGATGTCCGCCCGCCACCTCGCGTCGCTGGGCCTCGTCCTGGCACCGGAGCGCGGCGTCACAGCGAACGCCGTGGTGCGCTATGCCGGCAACCGGTTTCTGGACAAGCGCAATCGGGCGCTCGCGCCCTCCTTCACCACGCTCGATGCCGGCATCGGCTATCGTCTCGATCGGGTAGAGCTCCGGCTGAACGGGCGGAACCTCACCAACCGTCGCGCGCCCGTGTCGGAGAGCGAACTGGGAGACGCGCAGTACTATCTCATGCCGGCGCGGACGATTCAGACGCAGGTGGTGCTGCGCTACTGAGGAGTTGGCTTGCGTCGAAGTACCGCGTGACGATCTCGAGTGCCTCGCCGTCGCTCGCGATGTTGAGATAGCGGAGCAGGTAGCGCACGTCGTCCAGGTCGTGGAATTCCGCACCAAGCCGCATCGACGCGCACTTCATGGCGCGCAGGTACTCGGGGCGCGCGACGAAGACGCGCAGGTGCGGCAAGTCGAGGAACGGACCGAAATCGCCGTGGGCGCCGAGGTATCCCTTCACGGCATCGTTGAGCCAGTTGGGGACCCCGGCGCGCGCACCGAGAGGGCCACGGAGCGGCCGGCGAGCTCGTAGAGTTCGGTGAGCCACGCCCGCTTGTTGACTTTGCGGCCGACGACCGACCCAGCCGCAGCGAGGAACGCCTCGAGCGGCTGGGCCGTGATGCTCCCGGGCGTGGGACACGTAAGCCGCGTCTGGACGAACTGCTCGCTCCGCGAGGTGCGCCAGTAGCGGTCGAACTCCGGCCAATAGAGCAGCAGGAAGTGCGTGAGGAGACTATGCTGGACGCGGGTGCGCGCGCCGGTGACGTGCCAATACGTCTTCGCGACCTCCTGCACGTCGTGCCATCCGGCGACGAGCGGATCGATGTAGCGCATCGTCATCCCTTGCTGGAGCAACTCGAGGAGAATAGCTGCATCCTTCGGGTCGTTCTTGTCCCACGACGTGTAGCGCGCCTCACGATAGCGGGCGCAGGCGAGCGAAGCGACGAGGACGACGTCGAAGCCGGCGGTCACGAGCTGGTAGGCGAGCGGGCGGTGGTAGACGCCCGTCGGCTCGAACGCAATCCGCACCGGCTGTGGCTGGGTGCGCAGGAAGGCGATGAGCGCCTGGATGTCTTCCAGACGGTTTGAGCCTCACCCGATTTCGTGGACGCCTTACTCGCTCTAAGTTGGGAGCGGAGGTGGCACATGAAAGCCAGGGGGAGAGCAGGACCGGCACGGCGTGAGCGGCGGGCGTTCAGCGCCGAGTTCAAGGCCGAGGCGGTACGGTTGGCGGCGGAGCGGCGGTCGGCTGGAGGGAGCCTGACGCAGGTGGCGCGCGAGTTGGACGTGCGGCCGGACCAGCTGCGCGAGTGGGCCCGCCAGCAGGCGCGGACGAGCGGTCGGGACATTGAACATCCGGGCGAGACCGTGGAGCAAGAGAATCGGCGGCGGCGGCGGGAGAACGCGGTGCTGCGCCAGGAGCAGGCGTTTGCAAAAAAAGTGGCGGTGTACTTCGCGAAGGAGTCGCGTTGAGGTACGCCGTGATCACTCGCCATCGCCGCGAGTTCCAACTGCGACTCATGTGTCGAGTGCTCGAGGTCTCGCCGTCGGGCTATTACGCCTCGCTCAACCGGCCGCCGAGCTGGCACGCGCTGATCGACGAGGTGTTGATGGCGCGCGTGCGGATCATCCATGCCGAGAGCGGCGAGACCTACGGGGCGCCGCGCGTACACCGCGAGCTGCAGGCCGAGGGCCTGCCGGCGAGTCCGAAGCGGGTAGCCCGGCTGATGCAGGAGGGGGAGCTCGTCGCGCGGCCCCGCAAGGCGCCGCGGATTTGCACGACCGATTCGAACCATGACCATCCGATCGCGCCGAACCTGCTGGTGCGGCAGTTCGACGTGCACGGGGTGGCACTCAACCGCGTCTGGGTCGCGGACCTCACGTACATCCCGACGCGGGAAGGCATGCTGTACTTGGGGACGGTGCTGGATTGGGGCTCGCGCCGCTGCGTCGGCTGGGCGATGCGAGACACGTTGGAAACCGACGTCGCCCTCAGCGCGCTGCGGATGGCGCGCGAGACGCGGCGCCCCGCGCCGGGACTGATTCACCACTCGGACCGCGGCAGTCAATACACGTCGGGGGCGTACCAGGCGGAGCTCGCCGCGCACGGCATGGTGGCGAGCATGAGCCGCAAGGGCGATTGTTACGACAACGCCGTGGCGGAGAGTTTCTTCTCGACGCTGGAGTTCGAGCTGGTGATGCGGCACGATTGGCACACCAAAGCCGAGGCGCGGCGCGCGATCTTTCGCTACATTGAGACCTGGTATAATCCGAAGCGCCGGCATTCGACGTTGGGCTATCTCAGCCCGGCGGCGTACGAAGAGCAGTTGCAGTAAGAGCTGTTGCAAGAGGCCGCATAGGGCCTATCACTCACGCGTCCATTAAATCGGGGCAAGCTCAAGGCGCTCCGACAGCAAAGTGCGGCGCGGGATCACAATGTCTCATCCCGATTCAAGTCCCAGGTGGGGCTGGCGGTCGGCGGGTATATCACTGTGCTTCGCGTGCATGCAGCTGCCCAACTGCTCCGTAGCACCCCAATGACCATCGCCGCCGTCAGCCGCGCTGTCGGATACGAGTATGCGCAGACCTTCTATCGCGACGTAAGAAGGGTTTGCGGCTGCAGACCGGGCGATATCCGACGGGGGGCCATGTGGGCGGAGCGAGCGGACATTGCTGAACGTTTGTGCTGTAAGCGAACACAGGCGATGGCGGAGTAACATGTGGCAGCGACTCCGGCAAGAGGCGGTGCCGCACCTCCGGTCGTGCCAGTTGGCCTGGTCACATTCAAGGCGCGGCTGTGGTCCACAACGGCTGTCGGCTCGATTTGGGCGATGGCTCGATGCTGACCCGTTCGGGCAGGCTGGACGCATGAGCACCGCAGGGCGCCTCGAAGGAGCTTTCGCAGGTTCTCACGACGCAGTGCGGGGACGCTCCCCGCACGGGCCGGAACAGGACGGGGGCTGTCTCCGGATGAGTGATCGTCAGAGGTACGTCGGGATGCGCGGATCACCTCTCAGCGTTGCCCTTGCCCACCTCAAGCTCCTACGTCAGCCTTAGGAAGTGCCTGAAGCGCGCAATCGCTCCGGGCAGCCATCAGCGGAGGTCATCGTGGAACCGCTCGCCAACCTTCAGCGGGATCTGACGCTCGCGTTGCGCTCGCTCGCGACGCACAAGAGCTGGAGCGCAATCGTCGTGCTGACACTGGCCATTGGGATTGGCGCCAATAGCGCCCTTTTCACTGTCGTCAACGCCGTCTTGCTGCGGCGACTGCCGTACTCCAATGCCGATCGCGTCGTGTCGTTGTCGGAGGCTGACGAGAGCGGCGATTGGGGACAGGTGACTGACGCGACTTACCTCAGGTGGGCAGGCGCCTCTCGCGCATTCCAGGCCGTGGGAGCCTTTGAAGACGCTCGCGTCGTTGTCTCCAGCACAGATGAGCAGACTCCGGAGTTCACTGATGGACGGTACGTGACTCCCACGTACTTTGCCGTCCTCGGCGTGCGGCCTGCGCTCGGACGCACGTTCACCGGAGAAGAGGCGCTTCAAGGTTCCGCGCCCGTAGTGATGCTGAGCGAACAGATCTGGCGGCGGCGATTCGGGAGCGACTCGACACTTCTCGGAAGTTACGTGATGATCGACGGACAGGCCACACGAGTACTCGGCGTGATGCCGTCGTCATTCACGACCGAGCACGGCGCGCTGGTCTGGTTACCCATGCGCTTGCCGCCCGTACCCGATCAATTCTCGACGCTCTATTTCAGCATGATCGGACGCTTGCGCGACGGAGTGACCGTAGCACGCGCCCGTGATGAACTGACGGCACTTGACAGACAAGACCGCCGGCCGGGATCCAGCGATGCACGGACGGTACCGGTCGTCATGACTCTGCACGAGCGACTCTATGGCGACGCGCGACCGCCGTTGATGTTGTTGTTCGGTGCCGTTGGAGTGCTTCTGCTCATCGCGTGCGCCAACATTGTCAGTCTGCTCCTCGTCCGCGCGATCCGCCGGCGGCGAGAGTTCGCCATTCGTCTGGCCATTGGCGCGAGTCGCTGGCGTGTTATGCGCTACCTCCTTGGCGAGAGCCTCGTTCTGTCCCTCGCGGCCGGCGTGCTCGGTCTGCTCGTTCCCCTGCTCACGGTACGGGGCTTGGCGCGTATGGCGCCGTCCAGCATTGCGAGCGTCGAGGGGATCAGCATCGACGGCCGGGTAGTCATGTTCACGGTATCCGTGGCGGTTCTCACCGGGCTGCTCGTCGGACTCCTTCCGGCCTGGGAGGTCGGCCGCGGCTCTCTGAGCGCCCTGCTGTCAAATGGGGGCGCACGGGTCGCAAACACGCGCCAACGTACGGTGCGTCAGGCACTCATTGTCGTGGAGCTGGCGACCGCTGTCGTCCTCCTGACGTGCGCCGGCTTGCTCGCTCGAAGCTTCGTGCACGTGCTTGCCATCGATCCGGGGTTTCGTCCCGCTCACCTGCTGGACGTGGCGATCGAGTTGCAGCCGACGGAGCAGCGCACGACTCCGCCCGCCGTGCTCTTTGCAACCGTTCTGGAACACTCGCGAAACCTGCCGGGCGTGGAGGCTGCCGCTCTCGCTGATGTTCTGCCGCTTGGTGGCGCAAGCCGGAGCTATGCGTTCCAGTTTCGAGGAAAACAGTCACCGATTATTGATCTTTCGGTCGTCACCCCTGGCTACTTCTCCGCTATCGGTGCGCAGATTGTCACCGGTCGCGCATTGGACGCGGGCGACCGTCGAGGAGCTCCCCTGGTGGCAGTCGTGAATCAGTCGCTCGCACGTGCCCTCTACGGAGACGCTGGACGCGTCGGCGAACGACTGAAAGTTCCCGGGGATAGTGGGAGAGGAGCGACGATCATTGGCGTCGTGAAGGACATGCCTCGGCGCGAATTGGAAGCGGGAGCGCATCCCACTGCCTACGTCTCGCTCGAACAGGTGTCGGCGAGCTCGGACGAGATGCACCTGGTACTCCGCACACGCGGGAATCCAACGAGTGTCTTCGGGAGCGTTCGCCGGCTTATACGAGAGGCCGATCCGTCGATCCCTGCTCCGCGCCTCACCACGATGGAACATGTCATGTCGATGGCGCTCGCGCCGCGGCGGTTCAGCTTCGTTCTTCTCGGAACGTTCGCCGCACTCGGCGCGATCTTGGCGGCAGTTGGGCTCTACGGCGTGATCGCGTCTTTGGTCGCAGATCGCACGCGCGAAATTGGAATACGAATTGCCCTCGGCGCTGACGTGGGCCAGGTGATCCGATTCGTCGTGGCGCAGGGCACGAGATTGCTCATTGTGGGTCTCGCCTTGGGTCTCGTCGCATCCATCTGGGCCGTGCGACTCCTTCGAACCATGATCTTCGAAGTTCAGATGTATGACGCCGGGACGTTCCTCGCGGCGGCGGCGACGCTCGGCATTGTGGCCCTCGGCGCGAGCTACGTTCCCGCCGCACGCGCTACCTCGATTGACCCGCTCCTGGCGCTCCGCGACGAAGGGTAGTCGTTCATGGGCAGAACTCTCCCCCCGAGCAGATCTTCGAGAACGAGACGGGCCTCGGGAAGGACTTGCGCTTCGTCGAAGTACCGCGTGACGATCTCGAGTGCCTCGCCGTCGCTCGCGATGTTGAGATAGCGGAGCAGGTAGCGCACGTCGTCCAGGTCGTGGAATTCCGCACCAAGCCGCATCGACGCGCACTTCATGGCGCGCAGGTACTCGGGGCGCGCGACGAAGACGCGCAGGTGCGGCAAGTCGAGGAACGGACCGAAATCGCCGTGGGCGCCGAGGTATCCCTTCACGGCATCGTTGAGCCAGTTGGGGACCCCGGCGCGCGCTCCAACGCGCGCGGCTGCCTCGCGCACGAGTCGGGCCGGCTTGAAGAACGCGTCCACATCGCGCGTGGCAGGGCGCGCGTCGAGGGCCAGGCACATCGCGGCGCCGCCCACCATGTAGACTTCGCCTACCGCATCGAGCGCTGCCAACTCCTCGTCGAGCAGCGTGAACAGCCGCCGAATGTCGGCAAGCGTGAGCTCCATGGGCTCGGCCACGACGGCCTCTATACGCGTGCGCCGAGGGTGGCGTCGACGAACAGGTTGCGACGCCGGAATGGAACGGGAGACGCGGCGAGCAGGTGCAGCCGCAGGCTCGGGAGCGGCGCGGCAAAGTAGGGCTGGTCGAGCGCCGGGACGGACGCCACCCACGCGGGGGGCGCCACGCCCTTCTCCACCGCAGCTTGCTCGACCATGGCCGCTACGTAGTTCTGGACCAACGGCGACAACCGCGAGACGTCAGCGTGCGCCACCACGTCGGGCAACTCAATGGGGGCGAGCGCCGAGAGCAGATCGTTCATCTCCGCCAGCGCGAAACTGCGACGATCGCCGTCGCGGAGCGCGCGGAGGATCTCGTCGAACCGCAGCCGCACGGGTGGGAGCGCCCGCTCCAGGACATAACTCGACATGTCCTGGCCGGCGGCGGCAGCCAGGCGCTTGAGCATGGTCTTTTCGCGCGACGAGACGCGGATCTGCAACTGCTCGTTCTTGGGCATCGCACCGCATATTAGGCCACCGGGCCACCGGGCCTGCCCAGAGACGCCGGATCAGCTCGAGCTCGCCCGCATCCCCGTCCGCTACTCCTGCCGCAGCGCCTCCACCGGGTCCACTCGCGTGGCCCGCCACGCGGGAATGAGTGTGGCCAGCGCGGCCACGCTCGTGAGCAGGAGCGCCACGGCGATGAACGTGGGCGGATCGGTGGCGCGAATGCCGTACAGTTGACTGGCCATGAACCGCGTGAGCCCGAACGCGCCCGCAAGTCCGATGGCCACCCCCACGAACGTGAGCGTCATCCCCTGGCGCAGGACGAGCGCCAGCACGTTCCCGCGCGCCGCGCCCACCGCGATCCGAACCCCCATCTCCCGCGTGCGCTGCGTGACCGAGTACGACATCACACCGTAAATCCCCACCGAGGCGAGCAGGAGTGCGAGCCCGGCAAATACGCCCAGCAACAACATCGACAGCCGGCGCTGTCCCATGGACGCCTCCACCATCTCGTCCAGCGAACGCACCCGCGCCATCGGCTGGTCGGGGTCCACCGACTGCACCGCCGCGCGGATGGCGCCCACCGCTCGCATGGGGTCGCCCGCGGCACGCGCGGCGACCGTGAGGCTGTTGACCCCGTCCGCCTGGCGATACGAGAAATACACCTGTACGCGCGCGTCGGCGTCGAGCCCCTCATGCTTGGTGTGTCCCACCACACCCACGATGTTGACGTATTTCGTGCTGTCGTTCGGCGTGGACGAACCGAACCACATGCGCTTCCCGATGGGATCCACACCGGGCGCATAGAAGCGGCGCACGAACTCCTCGTCCACCACCGCCACCGGCTGGCCGTCCCTGCGATCCTGCTCGGACAGCGTGCGCCCACGGATGAGCGGGACGCGCAGCGTCTCGAGAAAGCCGGGGGAGACCACGCGGATGTCCCCCCACGGATTGTTTGCATTGGGAGCAGGCGTGTAGCCCTCGACGTTGAAGCTGCCGGTGGACCACGATCCACTGAACGGCATCACCGAGGTCGCACCCACCGATCGCACACCCGGCACCTGCGCGATGCGCGGCAGCACGGCGTCGAAGAAGGCCCGCTGCGCCGTGTCGGACGGGTACTTCGACTGTGGCAACGACAGATCGAACGTGAGCACGTGACTGGGATCGAATCCAGGATCTACCCCCTGCAGCCGGGCAAAGCTCCGGATCAGCAACCCAGCGCCGGTGAGCAACGTGATCGCGAGCGCCACCTCGGCCACCACCAGTGTGCGACGCACCATGCGGCCGGTGCGGTCGGTGGTTCCACCGCGCGATTCGGTCTTGAGCGCGCCGTGCAGATCACTTCCCAACGCCTGTAGCGCGGGGGCCAGCCCAAAGATGAGTCCCGTCGCGAGCGAGACGAGCGCCGTGAAGAGCACCACACGGCCGTCCACCGTGATGGTCTCCACGCGCGGGAGGTTCCCTGGATTGAGCGCCACCAGAAACCGCACGGCACCGTACGCCAGCACGAGACCGATCGCTCCGCCAACCAGCGACACGAGCACGCTCTCGGTGAGGAGCTGTCGAATGAGATCGCGCGACCGGGCGCCGAGTGTGGTGCGGATGGCCACTTCCTTGGTACGCCCCGCCGCGCGAGCCAGTAGCAGGTTGGCCACGTTGGCGCAGGCGATGAGCAGCACGAACCCCACCGCGCCGAGCAGGATGAGCAGCGCCGGGCGGATGGCGCCGGTCCCCACGTCCTGCATGGTCTTGAGCTCGAGCGACCAATCGGGTGGGAACTGCCCCGGGTTGTCCTTCTTGAGCTGTTCAGCGAATGCTCGCATGTCACGCGCCGCCCGTGGAACGGACACGCCGGGTTTGACGCGCGCCACCAGGTTCAGCCATTCGCGCGTGTACTGATTGATGGTGAAGAGCGACGGATCGATAGCGAGCGGGCTCCAGAGGTCGACGTCCCGCCCCCAGGGATCGCGGAAAGCGGGCGGCATGACACCGGCGATCTGATACGGCTCGCCGTTGAGCATCATCGTCCGTCCCACCACGCCCGCTTGGCCGCCGAACAGGCAATGCCACAGTCCGTCGCTCAGCACCACCACATGGTCGCGCCCGGTCGCGTCCTCGCCGGGGATCAGCGCGCGTCCCCGCGCTGCCGGAACGCCGAGTGTGGGAAAGAAGTCGCCGGTGGCCTGCACACCGCGCAGCCGCTGCGGATCGCCGATCCCGGTGAGGTTCACGTTCCACGACGTTTCCGCCGCCACCCCGCTGAACGTCTGCGTGCGGTTGCGGTAGTTCCTGAACCCCTCGGCGGATACCGAGGCTTCCAGGTTGTCCAGCGACGGATAGAAGTGGAAGATCGTGACCAACTGCTCCGGCTGCTTGTACGGCAGCGGGCGGAGGAGCACCGAGTTGACCACGCTGAAGATCGTGCTGTTCACGCCGATACCGAGCGCGAGGGTGAGGAGCACCGTGGCGGTGAATCCGGGGCTTCGCCGGAGCGAGCGCGCGCTGACGCGGAGATCCTGTGCGATCGACTCGAACATCCGTCCCTCCTTCCGCACGTGATGATGTGTGTGCCCTTGCGCGATGCGCCGTTCCGCACGCCGTTCCGTGATGGCGAGACGCACCAGATCGGGGAGCTCCGATGCGAGCACCGCCATGGAGCCACGGCGCCCTCTGGCTGCGCGCGCTTCTTGCTCTCGCTCGGCGAACACCGTGAGCATCTGGTGCGCGAACTGGTAGTGAAACTGCGGCGGCAGCAGCACGCGGAGCGCCAGCCGGTACACGCGCGACACGCCCGCGAGCCGGTAGTCGGTCACGCGCGCGTGCCTTTCGCGGCGGCCGGTTGAAGCGGCGGGAGCAATCGCTTGGCACGCGCCATCGCGGCCAGCCGTTCGAGCCGCCGCGCCTCCGCGCGCGCTGCCTCGCGCCCCAGCGTGGTGAGGCGATAGTAGCGCCGCCGCGGATCGTCGCCGGCACGCGCGCGCGTGGCGCCCTCGATCCACCCTGCATCGAGCAGCCGCTTGATGGCGGCGTACAGCGTGCTCGCGGTGAGCCGCACCTCGCCGCTCGTCCGCGCCGAAACGTCCTGAATGATCGCGTACCCATGCAGGTCCGCGTCGGCGAGGGAGAGGAGGATGTGGAACACCTGCGGGGAGACGGCGACGGACGCGCTGGGGTCAGGCCTGGGCATGGGAAGGCGGCGACGTGAATGGGACTATGACGTGTGCAGCTATACCGCGTCACGGTATAGTGGATGCGCGCGTATGTCGCGTCAAGAGCTGCGCGCGGGATGGACAGTAGGAATGCGCGGGTCTATCGGACGACGTTCGCAACAAGGATTCGGCACCTCTGACGGTCGCCTGTCTTGCATATTATGTCGATAATCGGTAGATTAGTTGTAGATAGCCACCAGGAGGCGTCACAATGCGCGCCGCGGGCGCACTTGTCCTCGCGCCAGACCGCCGAACGCAGAGAGAACTCAACCAAGTGCTGCGGTCGGTGCTACTCGCTCCCATCATCTCATCGAGTTTGGCCGACGCCCTCGCCCGGGGCGCTGAGCGGTCCGTTGCCGTGGTGATCGCCGACCTCAATGAACTGTCGCGGGGCAATTTTGCGCGCACTGATGTTCGCGCACTCTCGCCATCGAAGACTGACGCAGCGCTGCGAGCGGCTATTAGCCGGCTGCGAGATACTCAGCGCGTCGGGCAGCATCGTATTCCGGTGATCGTCACCGCACCGCGAGAGAATATCGCTGCGCATGCCGCCGCGCTGGCTGCGGGAGCCGATCTCTTTCTGTCGCTCGCCGAGGCAACGAACAAGACCATTCTAGGCGCTTACCTCCGCGGATTGCTGTCGGAGGACAGTGGGATGGGCACCGGCGCGAGCTGTTCGACGGCGTACGCTCGTTCATCGAAGACTGCAGGCGCCGAAGTGCGGCGTGTCGCCGAGGTATTCCAACTTCCGACGACGCGATTCCGGAGCGACGTCGGACGACTCGATGCCGGGCGGATCGCCGAGGCGGCCAACATTCCGCTGCGCCAGTTGGCGACCGCCATCGGCGTCAAGTATGGCACGCTACATAAGACGCCCGATGGCGCCTCTGTGCAATCGGCACTCGCGCCTTTCGCCAACGTGCTTGCGATGCTCTATGACGTGTACAGCGGTGACGCGTCACTCGCGCGGCAGTGGCTCGAGACTCCGCAGGCCGAACTGGGCGGACGCACGCCGCGAGCCGCGATGCTAAGCCCAGGTGGAGCAGGCGGAGTGGAGCAGTTCGTTACGAACGCGTGGCTCGGCGCCCCGGCGTGAGCGTCGCTGCCAACATTGCAGCATTTTATCCCCAGCATCGCCCTACAGCTCGATCACCTCAATCGAGCGGTGCGCATGGCGCCAACTATCCTGGTGAACGGCACCTGGGTGCGCGACCTGCCGGCTACTATCGCGCGCCGCGCACCGCCAGGTGGCCGCGCGCCTGACGTGCTCTGGTCTGGCGGTTCCAGTATGGCGCACAGTCGTTATGTGCGCGGCGCGTTTCCTGCGCTCCATCTGTCCGACGGCCTCACGACAGCGGGCGCCGAGATCTTCGCCGTGGTGCCACATCCGGCGCCGCGACTCGGTGTACCGTCCGTTGCTCGCGTCCAGGTACCGGTCGCCGTGCACGTACCGAGGGTTCTCGACGTTACGGATCCCGCTGTGCGCCGCCGGCTCCGAGTGCACAAACGTGACGTAACAGAGCTTCCGGACTGGACCGCGCTGTACGTATTCGACCGCCCGCGCGCTTACGAGTTCCCGCAGGCAATCGGCGAGTTGGCCTACCGGGCGGAACTCGCGGGGATTCGCTATCCGTCCGCGCGCGCGACACGCGGTGCGAATCTCGTGATCTTTCCAGAGCGTCTGAGGGAGATCGGCGGACGACTTCAGGCGGAGAATCCCATCACTGGCGTGATGCAATCGCTTCCGTAGAGATTGCGCATGCCTGGATCAGAGCTCCAGGCGATTGACAACATCCATCTTCGGGAACGGGATGCCGAGTGGCTTCGCGAGCTTCGTGTCTATCGTCCCGACTCGTTTGATAGGTACTTCCTTCTCGCGCTATCAGTACGGTGATCTCTCGCATACGCACATCGACCGAGTGCTCACTGCTGCAGATGATCGTACGGAGCGCGCGGGGTCAGTACTTGTTGGCGTACGACACGAACTTCATGCGACCGTCCCGTTCGATGATGGTGCCGAAGAGATCGTCGAGGATGGTATCGCCGGGGGCGCGGACGCGCCGAGCGTGACAGGCTCGCCAGAAGCGATTCTCCCCTTCCGTGTCGGGGGGGGCCGGGCAATCCACTCCGATGACGTTGAGCGGCTGTCCTCCGACGTGGCTGAGGAGACGAGTGAGCCCCTTATCGCTGGACACCGTGTACTGGTACCACACGATGCCGGGAGGCTGCTGGTACGGCGGTCTGGTGTAGCGGGACAATGGATACACGAGGTAGGCGAACTCGGCGCGTGAGAGGAGCATGTTTCTCAGCGCGATCGTGTCGCGCGCCTGGAGCGCACGGGCGAATCGACGAACGAGTGTCTCCCGGCTCGCGGCGCCACCCACGAGGGCCGAGGGCACCACGGAGATGTTGGCCCGGAACCGGCGCAATGCCTCCTCGGGCGAGAGTGCGCTGTCGATGATGTATCCCGGGCGGTGGCGCCGAATGGAGTCCTCGCGCGCCAGACGGATCGCATCGCGCCGTGCGCTATCCGCCATCACGGAGGCGGCGGCGTTGTGTACGTCCCCGGAGCACGAAGCGAGCGGCAGCGCTACCGCGAGCAGGAGCGCAGTGGAGAGAAGGGTGTGACGCATCAACGCCAACGTCGGGTGAGAATGAACCGGGTGTGACGCGCGGCCGGCGCCTTCTGCTGCGCCGGCCGCGTGTCGTGGTGGAACAGGATTAGTTCCGGGCGTAGTTCGTCCAGCCCAGCCACCACTTGTCCGTGCCGGCGGGATCGGCCGCACCAGCGTACGACGTGCCCGTGATCTTTGCGCCGGCCTTGGTCGCCACGGCGCCGGTGAAGGTCACCATGCCGCCGGTGGCAGCGTCGGAACCCGCCGCCGGTGTCCAGTCGAAATCGCTGGCGGCCGCCGGGGTGGCCGGGAACGTCGCAAACAAGTCACTCGTCGTAGACGCCGGGGCAACGAGACCGTTCGCCGCCAAGTCAAACGTGCGCTGTGGCGGGCTCGTAGCGCTCGTCGAATCCTGGAAGACGGCTCCGTTGTCCGCGAGCACGACATTGAGGATGGCGAGCTCCGTGGTCGCCAGGTCGGGCGTCGTGGCATCACCGGCCCGGTCGAAGGTCTCCTGGTCACGCAGACTGATCGCGGCGCGCGGCCAGCGCGCGACGATGCCGTTCACATAGTACCCACCCACGCCGCGCCGGATCATCATGCCGATCCCGCCACTCGTGCCGGCCTTGTTGATGTCGCCGGTGCCGATGAGCGTGAAGTTGGCGATCATCGGGATGGTATGCGGCGCCGTATCGAACCCGTTCGTGCATCCCGTGCCCGCGCAGCCGTCGTTTTCGATGCCCTCTGGATCCGACGCTACCGAGCCGGCGCCCGTCCGCGGCGTCAGCACGTCGCTCTGGAAGCCGATGGCGAACTGGATGCGCCCGTTGTATCCCTCGGACTGGTCGAAGTGGTCGTCTCCAACCTCGTACGAAATGAGGTGATCCGCGTCCACGTCACCGCCCCACCACTCGTAGCCGTCATCGAGCCCGGCCATGGCCTCCAGGTGCGACAACGTGGTGCCGCTGCCGACGGCGGCGAACGTGAAAGCGTTGAGCTCTGCGTCCTTCTCGGGCCCGAACCCGGCGAACTCCACCCGCACGAACTGCAGCACGCCGCTGTTGTCCGTGTTGTCCGCGCCGCCCGAGTACGCGATCGTGTAGTTCTTTCCGCCCGCGACGGTTGCGCCATCCGTGCCGGTGCCCTCTACGTTCAGCGTGCCCGAGCGGTTGTCGATTCCGTTGCCGATGATGATCAGGCCGCCCCAGTCGCCGGGCTGGCGCTGACCCACCGGCTGCGAAGACGTGAAGACGATGGGTTTGTCGACCGTCCCCTCGGCCATGATCTTCGCGCCCCGCATGATGAACAGCGACGAACCCAGCGTGTTGAAGTCGCCCAGGATCTTCGTTCCGGGTTGGATCGTGAGCGTCGCGCCGTTCGTGACGTGGATGAAGCCCTTCAGCGTATATGTGGTGTCAGCGAACAGCGTACGGTCTGCCGTGATGTCCGTCGTGATGTCGGCCACTCCAGGCGCGGGCGGAGGAGGAGGCGGCGGCGGGTTGGTTCCGTTGTCACTGCAGCCGGCGGCGAACACGGCCGCTACGACGAGCGACATGGCGGTGAGGGTTGTGCGACGCGCTGGAGGCATGGGTCACCTGTTGGGATAGGAGTAAGCGAACGAGATGCGGTGCCCGCGCTCGCACGGAATCATGCGCAGGTAACCCGCTCGTTGTCGTGATGTCACGGCTTCGTCACGCTCCGGTGCGGTCTGGCGCGTCATGGCAGATGCCTCGGCGCTCACTGCTTCCAGACCAGGCCGAACTGCAGCACGCGACCGGTGAAGTAGCGCTCTCGGATCACCGTCCCCTGGACCTGTTCGACGGACGCGTCGAGCACGTTCTTGGCGTCGAACCGTCCGGAGATCTCGCCAAGGAGCGGGAATCTCAGGGACACGTCGAGTGCGTTGCGCGGGCGCTCGACCACGTCCGGCAACGGGTCGGCTCCGGCGGCCACGATCCGCTCGCCGACGCGATTGAACAGCACGGTGGCGCTTGCCGCGCCGCTCGCGCTGCCGTACGTGAGACCGGCGTTCACCACGTAGGGAGCCTGGCCCACCATGCGCCGCTTCTGGTTCGTGAACACCACGTCGGCATTCGCCACGCGGATCTGACTGTGCATCACCGTCAGATTCGAGAACGCGGTGAGCGGCGCGAGCGCGCCAGCCAGAAAGCCCAACTTCTTGCGCGCCTCCAGCTCGATGCCGTAGTCGTCGGCGCTCGCCGCGTTGATCCACGTAATGAGTGGCTGAGCGCTGCCCGCGCCGAGGTAGGCCCGCTCGATCGGCTTCTCGAAGTGCTTGCCGAACACCGCGACGCTCAACACCTCGCCGGAATTGGGATACCACTCCCACCGCAGATCGCCATTGTAGATGCGCGTGCGCTCCAGCGCGGGGTTGCCGCGCTGCACATCGCTGTTGATGACGTCGAACGTGCCCACTGCCGCGAGCTCACGGTATTCCGGACGCGCCAGCGTCTGCGACGCCGAGAAGCGGAGCGTGTGCGTGCTCCCCAGCGAGACGTTCAGTGCGAGCGACGGGAGCACGTCCCACCAGTCGCGTGTCAGGCGATTCGGGGTCCCGAGCGTGGACGCAGCGTCCAGCGTCACCCCGTTGTGTTCCACGCGGGCGCCGCCGATGAGCCGGTAGCGTGAGCTCAGCGCGACTTCCGCCATGGCGTAACCCGCCGCGAGGTTGTCCAGAGCGTCGTAGCTTCCGCCGATGCCGAGCGGCGCGATCTCGAACACCGCCGTGTCCGCGTTCGCGAATCGCCCATCGAACAGCTGCTCGGCCGACAGGGCACGCAGCTCCTGCGACAGTCGTGGCGCGCTGAGGCTATAGGACGTGGCGTCCGAGGTGCGCGTCGTACGTCGAAACAGCCCCCCCACCTTGATGAGGCTGCGGCGCGTGGCGCCGAGCTGGTACTGGTAGTTGGCGCGCCCCTCGTAGCTGTCCTCGTGAAGCTGCGCGAACGTGCGGACCGCGCCCTGATTCCCCGTGTTGACCCAGAGGAGCTGCTCGTTCGGGGTGTCCGGGTTCGCGATCTCGTAGACGAACTCGGAGCGATCCGGCTCGTCGCGCCGCACGCCGGAGAAGGTGCCGGACCAGTCGAGCCGCTGTCGCTCTCCAACCTGGTGCTCGCCAGCAAGCTGCGTGGAGAACACCACGCGCTGCACGTAGTCGAGCAGATCGATGCGCGCGGGGAAGGCGTCGCTCTCGAACGAGCCACGCTCCGTGCGTGCCATATTGTCGGCCGTGCGGTCATACGTGCTGTTGAGCGTCAGATGCGAGCTTTCTCCGAGCAGCGTGCCCACGTTGAGCAACCCGCCCCAGAGCACGCTGCTGCCCGCCTCCATGCCCACGAACCGGTCGCTCGTGACCGTCGCGCCCTCGACGTCGCCTCGCAGCGCGAGCGCGCGCTCCGCGCGGTCGTGCACCTGCTGCGAGTATCCGTAGGTGGCCGAGGCGAGATATCCAATGCGATGACCCAACAGCGCGTCGGTGTTGCCCCCGGCCGAGGCGCTGAAGCTCGAGTTGAGCATTCCGTCACGCGAGCCCGGCGTCCACACGTCGCGGAAGCTGTTTGCCAATCGGTTCTTCTCTGCGTTCGACAAGGTGGAGTGGACGAAGTCTCCCTGGGCTGCCACAGGAGCGGGCACCGATCGCCCGCTGCCGACCCACGCCAGCCACTCACCTCCCACGCCGCGTGCGGACGGCACCGCCTGCCCCGTTGCTCGCCCGTTGTAGCCGGCGGAGCTGGAGAACGTCACGCGCGAACGCGCGGGGAATTCCCGCGTGCGGATGTCGACCGACGCGCCGCTGAAGTCGCCAGGCTGGTCGGGCGTAAAGGTCTTGGTGGTGGTGATCGTTTGCAGCAGCCCCGCAGGAAACAGGTCGAGCGGAACGACTTTCTTTTCCGGTTCCGGGCTGGGAACGCGCGCACCGTTGAGCGATGTCGTGGTGTAGCGTTCCCCCAGTCCGCGCACGAACACATACCGCCCGTCCTGTACCGTGACGCCGCTCACGCGCTGCACGGCCTGCGCGGCGTCGCCGTCCGGGCTGGCCGCGATCTGGTCGGCGGTGATGGCGCTCACGACGCCGATCGCGGTGCGTTGCGCATCGAGGGCGGCGTTCACCGTGCCGCGCTCGGCCGCCGCAGTGACCTCCACCGAGGCGAGCATCGTCGGGGCGGCGTCGAGCGTGACGCTCTGCTCGACCGTGGCGGTCGAGCCCACGCGAATCTCCGTCACCGTCTTGGGCCGGTAGCCAACGAGCCGCACACGCAGGCTCACCAGCCCTACGGGGACGTTGGTGATCCGGAAGCGCCCCCCCACATCCGATTGCGTACTGAGCGTCGTCCCGACGATCTCGACCTCGGCATGCGCGATTCCGCGTCCCGTCTGGGCATCGAGGATCCGTCCGGTGAGCGTTCCGGCGGCAGCCTGTGCCTGCAGACGGCGGGGTGCAGTGTTGCACAGAACAGCGCACGCGACGGCGAGCGCGGCGAACACGAGCAATGCGCGTGACAAGTGCACGCGAGCGTCCATGGATCCTCTCAGGCACGAAGAGCGGTCAGGCGAGCCTCAGTCGCCAACGCTATTCGCCGGGTGCCTGATGATTCGTGACGGGCTCGCAACGGACTCGACTCGACGGCGTAACGACCACTGTTACAAAACCGGGGAGTAACGCGGGCGCGCGGTCAGCGCGAATCGGCGCGCTCGCGCCAGCTCGTCAACAGACCACCCCACCACATCCCCATGTCCCGGATGAATGCGACGACGGGCTTGCCGTGTCGCACGGGATGGTCTGGGCGCAGGACGGCAAAGCCGCGGTGCTCGAGCGTGACGCGCGGGCGATCGGCACGCGGACGAACGTCTCGACGCGCACGCCGTCGCCGGCGATCACGTGCGGCGGCCTCGCCGTTTGGTGGCGTGTGTCGCGAACGAGGCGAGCTGGAGCGTCCACAACTGCTCGACATCTTGCAGCCACGCATGGAGCTGCGTGAATGGTTCCGGACGCAGCCGGTAGACGCGCGCGCGCGCGTCCGCGTCATCAAAGACGGACTCCACCAGGCCGCTGGCACGCAGCACCTTCAGGTGCTTGCTCATGGCGGGGCGCGACAGGCCCAGCGCATCGGCCATGGCGCTCGCCCGCTCCGGGTGCCGGCGGAGTAACTCGATGACGCGGCGCCGCGCCGGGTCGGAGAGAGCCTGCAAGGTGGCGTCGAGATGCATCAGCCGCGCAGCCGCTCGGCGAACCACCAGTGATGGCCTTCCGGATCCTCCACGCCGTAGTGCTTGTCCGCCCAGTACTCCTCGCCGTAGTCGCTCACCGTTGGCTCCGCGGTGATCGTGCCACCGGCGGCGCGGGCGCGCGCGCAGTGCGCTTCCGCATCGTCGACGTAGACAAAGATCCCCTGCGTGTTCGCCCCTTCGACCGACCGCGGGCTGCGGCCGGGGCGTCCCTTCTCGCGCTGGATCGTCTCGTCCGCCACCATGACGACCGCGTCCCCAAAGACGAGCTCACTATGCTCGATCCGGCCGCCCTCGCCCTCCACCTTGAGGCGCACCTCAAAGCCGAAGGCGTCACAGAGCCACGCGATCGCCTTCGCGGCGTCTTGATAGAACACGGCCACGCTCAGGCGCGGCCAGCCTTTCGGGGGAGCATTCATTGGATGACCTCGGATGACGGTTATTCCCGGTTCGGATAATAGTTAACTGCATAGGCAATCATAGGCAATCCCCTGCCCGGACGCTCCGCTGCCGACTACCGGTGGGACATTTCTCTTGAACCGGTCGTGTATTCCGACGGCATCGGCTATGTATCGGGTCGTGGCTCGGTCTACCAGATCCGGCGCAGCGTGCTCAGTGTTGCCCGACCGCTGTCAGAGACACAGAATCGGCCCGCCGGAGCGAACACCATCGTCTCCCCTCCGGAGCGAGGGCGGGAAGTCCGTCGCATGAGGGCCCAGCCAGGGCACGCTCGCAGTGGCGCCGTCAGCGTGCGGAGCGGGCGACCGGCTCGAAGGTGACCGTATCTGTCGGCCGCATGCGCAGGCGGGTGCTCCGAGCCCGCAGTGCGAGAAAACCTGGAGCGCCCGCGCGTGGTGGGGCGCTCCAGGTTTGGTTTGCCGATTCGATGGCCAGGGACGGAATCGGACCGCCGACACGCGGATTTTCAGGAAGTGACCACTACACACGCGAAGCGCCGCAAGCCCTCTTCGCCCGACAGAACTTCACGTCGATGCCTTCGAGATCTGTCGCGATTTGGCGGGATCAGACGTCAGCACCCGCGAATTGACCCGCAATTCGACCCGCCAACCACACTGCCTTGCCGAACGATCGGGCAACCTTCGTTACCGCTGTCATACAGAGCCTGGACGCGGGGTCACAACCTCGAGCCGGCGTAGGCCTACGCCGGCTTGAGCTCCACGCTGACGCGCTTCCCGAGCGCCTCAGCAACCTTCCGCAGCGTCTCCAGCGTGAGATTGCAGTCGGGAGACTCGATCTGGCTGATCTGCTGGCGCGAGACGCCCAGCCGCTCGGCCAGGTCGGCCTGCGAGAGGCCGAGATCCTGTCGCGCCCAACGGAACTGCACGCGCACGGCGACAGTCGGGCCCACGGGCACAGTCAAGAGCTTCGCGCCCTTGGGCACCCTGCGGTGCCGGTGTGGGCGCGGGGGCGCCTTGCCGTCCGCCAAGTAGGCTTCCAAGCATCCTTCCAGCGCTTCCTGCGCGAGCGCGCGGATGTCCTCACCGGGGTCGGCGAAGGTCTGACAGCCCGGGGCGTCAGGAAACTCGGCCAGCGCCTGCTGACCTTCCTTGGTGATTACCGCTTGGTACTCCATATGCCTGCTCCGTTACTCTGGTGGCGTAGTGGCTCGTGGGTGTTTGGCTGCTGGCGTTGATTGCCCAGTGCCGAGCTGCCTATTTGCCTTACCGGAGCTTCACTCCTGATTGCCGCTCGATGCTCTTGATCGTGCCGAGGGGGAAGTCCTTCGCTGGGTGCTTCACCGTGACGAGGCCGGGTTTCGTCGGATGCTTGAAATGGTGGTGTGAGCCCTTCACTCGGGCCAGCACCCACCCATCCGCTTCCAGCTTGTCGATGATCTCCCGCGAGTTCACAGAGTCGTTCCATCGTACCGCCGCTCAACGCGCATCGCTCTGTCTGGCCACAAGATAGCAAGTTATATGTTGCATGTCAATGTATAACTTGCCGCCCGCAAGGCGAGCGAGGGGGAATCCTCGTTGACGAGCACCGGCTCGCCGCCAGCGGCGGCGATCGCTTCGCGTGTCGCCTGGCGAAACTCAGCAAAACCTTCGATGACGGAGCTGACGAAGACACGCGGTCTCGAGCCGGCGCGCGCCTCGGCATCATGCATGGGACTCTTGTGCTCGGTGCGGCTGGTCGGCGGGGGCCCTTCAGCTTGTGGGCTCCTTGGTGTAGCCGCCCTCGCAAAAGAGCGCCGGGCGCGGCCGCCCTCCCCAGAATTCTCCGCAGAGTGCCCACCGCGCCCGGCTTCACCGTCGCGACCTAACTCCTTGTCTTCCAACCATGGCCAGGGACGGAATCGAACCGCCGACACGCGGATTTTCAGTCCGCTGCTCTACCAACTGAGCTACCTGGCCGAACCCTTTGGAGCCGTTTAAGGTAGCCAGCGCTCTGTGCCTGTTCAAGCCGCTCGCTCCCCCTTGCCGAAGCGCCGCACCTCGTGGAAACTAATGTCTCGCGTGCTCCCTTCGCCGGACGCAACGGCGGGCCGGGGCACAGACAACTCGTTTTTTCTGCGCCCCCGGCACGCCGCCCTCGCGCGGCGCCTCGGACGCGCCAACACTCACTCGCTAGGAGCTGTACCGTGCCCCGTTCGTTCGATCACCCGCTCGCCGCCACCACGGCAGCCGCCACGCTCGCGTTTGCGCTCAGCCTCGGGGGGTGCGCCGCGCACGAAACCCAGAACACCACCGATTCCGCCGCGAGCGCCGAAGTCACCGCCCCCGCACCCGACACGCTCACCGTCACCGCCACCGACTTTGCCTTCGATATGCCGGCACAGACGACGGCCGGGGTCACGACGGTGAAGCTGATCAACAACGGGGGGACGATCCACCACGTCCAGCTCGTGCGTCTCGATAGCGGGAAGACGCTTCAGGATCTGGGTGCGGCCATGCAGAACCCCGATGCCCCACGTCCGTCGTGGGCACACATGGCGGGGGGACCGAACGCGATTGCGCCCCACGACACCGCCACCGCCACGATGGACCTCGAGCCGGGGAACTATGCGGCCATCTGCACCATCCCCGGGCCCGACCACATGCCGCACGTGGCCAAGGGAATGGTCCATCCGCTCACGGTCGTCGCCGCCCCCGCCGGCACCGCGCCAGCGGCCATGCCACAGGCGGACATGACGATCTCGCTCACCGACTACGCGTTCGCGCTCTCCGATTCCCTCTCGGCGGGACACCACGTGATCGGAGTGTCCAATGCGGCTTCGCAGCCACATGAGGTGGTGCTCGTCAGGCTGGATCAGGGCAAGACGCCCAACGACGTGGTGACGTGGGTGTTCAACCAGAAGGGTCCGCCTCCCGGGGTACCGGTGGGCGGCATCTCAGGGATCGAGCCGGGGGCGCACGGGACGTTCACGGTCGATGTCCCTCCCGGCGACTACGCGCTCATCTGCTTCCTTCCCGACGCCAAGGACGCCAAGCCGCACGCGATGCACGGCATGATGACGGAGATCCACGTGAGCTGATCGCACGCGATAGACGAGCTGGTCACAGCGATACGCGAGGTGATCGCGCGCCCGACAACAGACGAATGCAACGAGCCGGCGGTGCACATGGTGCCGCCGGCTCGTTGTATCGTGGCCCGCCGCCATGGCGATCAGGCGTTCGTCCATAGAAGGGGCAAGCGTCGGGTATCGGCGCGTTCTGGCGCCGTCCCAGCCCTACCGCGTGGCGGTGCTCGCGCTGTCGAGCGCCGGCCGCGCAGCCGCCGTCGCCACCAACCACCCCGCCGCGTACATCCACTTCGTCATCCGCGTGAGCTTGGCGTAGTCGATCCGGTTCGCTTCGTCACGCGGCGTGTGGTAGTCGTGGTGGAGTAGCGAGGAGAACTCCACCGCCGGGATGCCCACGCGCGCGTACGACAGGTGGTCGCTCCGGAAGTACCACCGCTCGGGGTGCGACGGCCGGTCCCACGTGGTGTCGATGGCAAAGTGGGCCACGCTGTCGTTGGCGGCGAGCACCATGCGCGCGAGTGCGGTGGAATTGCGGTGCGGCGGCTGGACGCCCAGAAGCGCCGCGCTGTCGCTCGCGTTGCGGCCGATCATGTCCGCGTTCAGCACGGCCACGATGGACGACCGAGGCACGGTGGGGTGCGCGGCGTACCACCGCGAACCGAGTAGCCCGCGCTCCTCCGCCCCGTGCCAGACGAACAGCGCCGTGCGTGGCGCCGGATGCTCCACGAACGCGCGACCGATCGCCAGCAGCGCCACACTCGTGCTCGCGTTGTCGTCGGCCCCGTTCCAGATGGAATCTCCGTTCACCGGAAAGCGCACGCCGTCGTGATCCAGGTGGCTGCTGTACAGCACGTTCTCGCGGCCGCGCGACGGATCGGTGCCCGGCACGCGCGCCACCACGTTCACCGACGGATAGATGAAGTCGTGCAGCCGGATGCGTACCGACAGACGGTGCGCGCCGCGCACGCGATCGAGCCGCGCGCGGCTCACCCAGACCACCGGCGGTGCCGCGCGGCTGGAGTCGGCGCCCACCGAGTCGATGTCATAGCGCCCGCGCTGGAGCACTGCGCCGTAGAACTGGTGGAGCTCGGTCTCGGACACGTCATCCGAAACGAGCACCATGGCCGCGGCGCCGGCCTTGGCCAGCGCGGCCACGCGTTCGCGGATCGCGCCCGCCGTGTAGCGGAAGCCGCGCAGGCTCACATCGGGAGCGGGGAGCCGCGACGGCGGTAGGATGAGCGCCGCCACGGCCTTGCCGCGCACATCGCGCGCGGCGAGTACGCGCCCCGTATCGCTCGCCACGTACACGAGCGGGAGATCCACCGTGGTGTCTTCCTGCGTGACGATCACCGCGTCGCGGCCCAGCACGAGGCGCGCGCCGTCGAGCGCCACGTGGCTGGCCGACGTGTTGACGAACGTGCGGTGCATGGGCCAGAACTGGAAGAACGTTCCGTCGTCTCCCGCCGGCTCCATCCCCGCCGTACGCGCGCGCTGGGCAAGCCACGCGGCCGCGCGCAGTTCGTCCAGCGTACCGGCTTCGCGGCCGCGCATCGCGTCGCTCGCCATAACCGCGAGGTCGCGATGCAACGTTGCGCTGTCGATCGCGTCGAGGCCCGGGAACGGCGAGGCCGCAAAGGGTGCGGCGGGCGCAGAGGTCGCGAAGTTCGCGGCGAGCGCAGACGTCACCGAGGGCGCGGTGAGAAGGAACGTCGCGGCGGTGGGAGAAAGCGCAGCGGTTACGGCGTGGCGTGAGGCGCGAGACGGAAGGGCGTGGGGCGGTGGCGAGATGCACGCCGCCGCGAGGACCGCCAGGGCGGCGAAAGATCGAACGGCGAGTGATTTCATCGTGCGGTCCCTCCGTCGGGGCGTTGTCCCTCCCTGGCCACCACCACGCTCTTGATGCCGCCGCGCACGTTGAAGTCCCCCACGACTTCCATCCATTGCGGCTGCACCGCGCGCGCGAGGTCATCGAGGATCCGGTTTACCGCGCGCTCGTAGAAGATGCCGTCGTTTCGGTAGCTCCAGAGATACAGCTTGAGGCTCTTGAGCTCCACACAGCGCTCCGCCGGCACGTACGTGATCCGGATGGTGCCGAAGTCCGGCGCGCCCCCCTTGAGCAGCGCGAGCTCCGCCGCGTCGGACTCGATTCCACCCGCCGGGCAGAGCGAGGTGAACTCGGGGCACTCGAGCTGGATCTCGTACGCGCGCCCGGGGTGCGGGTTGGGAAAGGTCTCGAGCAGATCGGGATTGGGCATGTGCGAGTGATTGTACACCCTCGTGCGGCGGCTCGCCATTGCGATCGGTCGCCAGTACGGTCAGTCGCCAGTACGGTCAGTCGCCAGTACGGTGCATCGCCACCGCGGTAGATCACCGTTGCGGGGCGTCCGCCGTTGCAGGGGTTCGGCCGTTGCGATGGGTCACCGTCCACGCCGCGGACGGCGCTCTGCCGCGCGATGAAACCTCACGCCCTCACGACATGCGGGTGCTGCTTTTGCTGGCCATCCATCCCGCACCACACGACGGACGTCAACGCGCACTCCAACCTGGAGATCGGCATCATGCACGACCAGACCGTCTCGCGAAAGGACTTCATTCGACTCGGCGCGCTGAGCGCGGCCGCGTGGTACGTGGGCGGGTGCCGGAGTAACGATGGGCGGCAGTTCGCGGACACGGCTGCGGAGTCCGCCGCTGGCACCGCAGCGGCTCCGCACGAGAGGCAGGCGCAGGCGGGGCTGGACACGACGTTCACCGGACCGGCGTTCGTGAACGGCGTCGAGAACCTGAAGTACAGCAACCCGTTCCGGCAGCATCTGGCACCTGTCTGGATTCACGGCAAGAAAGCGTTCCATCTGAATCTGGGCGCGGTGAACCAGAAGCCGGCGTACCCGATCGCCGAGCAGTACCTGCCGCTCCGAGCGAGCGACTATCCGGGCTCCACCGCGACGCCCGAGGCGTTCATGTCGCAGGCGCGGAAGCTGGTGGGGAGCCCCGTGTTCGATTCTCAGCCGGGCGACGACAACTACAGCCCCATCTGGCACAACAACTGGGTGCTGGTCCCCGCCGACTACACGCCCGATACGCTCCGGTCCGTGGAGGATGTTCGGAAGAGCGGCTACCGCATCGTCCCGACACCGATTTGGGTCAATTGACCGGTCGTATAGAGGCTGGCGTGTCCAGCCACGAGAACGGCACACCGGGCGCCGTGTGATGGCGGCGCCCGGTGCCCGGGAGCGACGCTACGGACGTGCTTCGGTGCGGGCGCCTCCGCTGGCGCGCGGTCTGGCCGTGGGCTCGGAAATGCGTTCCACCACGCGCTCGACATCGTGATCGCTCACCTGGTCGGCGCGGGCGAGATCCGCCTGCGAGACGATGCCGATGCAGCAGTTCTGCTCGTCCACCACCGGAACGCGCCGCACCTGCCGCTCGCCCATGATGCGCTCCACGGTGTTCACGTCGTCATGTGCGCTGCAGCAGATGGGGTTTGTCGACATCGCGTCGCGGACGCGTGTGTCCGAGGATTTCCCCTGCGCGACGACGCGAAGGGCGACGTCGCGGTCGGTGATCGTGCCGGCCATACGATTCGTCTTGGTGTCTTCGACCACGGGGATGCAGCCGCAGTCGTGCTGCTGCATGAGGTTGGCGGCCTGCTGCACCGTGTCGTCCGGCGTGCAGCACACCGGGTGTGGGGTCATGAGCTCCTTGGCTTTCATGCGGCACCTCGCCTGAGTGCGGTGAGTCGTCGGAAGGGGATCAAGCACAGCACACGCAAGGCGCGCACCGCCCGGCGAGCGCCGCGCGGCCAGCGCCGCGGCACGGCCCATCTCTCCACGGCGGCGGGGTTCGGTCCATCCCTTGCGGCGCCCACGTATCCCGTCCGTACACACAGTCTCACGCAGGAGGACCCATGGCTACGAACGCCAAACTCTCAGGCAAGCGCGTCGCGATCCTCGCGACCGACGGCGTGGAGCAGGTGGAGCTCATCGAGCCCAAGCGCGCCCTGGACGAATCCGGCGCGCGCACGGCCGTCGTCTCACCCAAGCCACGGACCATCGCGGGCTGGCAGCACGATCACTGGGGCGATGACATCCCGGTGGACGTCCCGCTCGACCAGGCGAGCGCGGACGACTTCGACGCGCTCGTCCTTCCCGGCGGCGTGATGAATCCCGACCACCTGCGCATGAACCAGAGGGCGGTGCAGTTCGTGAAGGACTTTTTCTCCGCCGGCAAGCCGGTGGCGGCCATCTGCCACGGCCCGTGGTTGCTCGTGGAAGCCAACGTGGTGCGCGGCCGCACGGTGACGTCGTGGCCGTCGCTGCAGACGGACCTGCGCAACGCCGGCGCCGATTGGGTGGACCGCGAGGTCGTGACCGATGAAGGGCTGGTGACGAGCCGCAATCCGGACGACATCCCGGCGTTCAACCGCAAGATGCTCGAGGAGTTCGCCGAGGGCCGCCACGAGGGACAGCGCGTGGACGCCACCAAGGCGAAGACGACGGAGGCGAGGGCTTAGTTCGTAGGGAGGGGCCGGCGCTCACGACTGACTACTCGCTGGGTGGAAAACTGAAACCAGCATCGGCGCCCGCTGACGCCTCGCCTCTCGCTCGCTGGAAGACTGCCGTCAGCATCTGAGCTCGCTGACGCCTCACCCCTCGCTCGCGGTGAGCGGGAATCAGTTGCATGGTCACAGGCATCGGTCATCGGGCATCAGAATGTCTGGGGTCTGCGCGTGCCGAGAGCGGATCGCGACCTCGCTGGGCTGGGGCCTCGCCCTACCGCCGACTGACCACTGGGCTGATGACTGTTATCAGATGACTGTAACCCCGCAACTGATTCTCGCTTGCATGATCCCAATCCCGCCCCGGGCGCACAGATCCCCGCCCAACCAACTCACAACTCACAACCCACCACTCATTTCTGTCCCGAAAGCCTCTCTCGCCTTCTTGACTTCATCGTCGAACAGCACCGCGATACGGTACTCGCCCGCTTCGCCCCACTTGGTCGCCGCCACCCATTCCAGGACCTCCCGTCGGAGGAGTTCATCGGCGGCCGCGCCGTCGGGGATCGTCACGTGCTCCGACCGCGCGAATTCGCGCAGGCTGGGGATCGCATCGGCCGGGAGCACGGGGTGCGCGGCCAGCGAATCGAGCGAGACGAATGCATTCGCGTGCGACGTGAGGTATCCGCCCGTCCAGCGGAGCAGCAGCGACTGCTCGTGCACGCGCGCAAGCCAGAGCGGAACACCCGACGGCGCGGGCAGCCGCACGTCGGGATAGATCCCGCCACCACCGTACACGGTGCGTCCCGCATCGGTCTTACACGAGGGACGTCCGGCCGTATCGCGCTCCGTGCGGGCCAGGCGGTAGTAGTCGCGCCGCGAGATGTCGTGATACTCCCGCTGCACGACGCGCCCGCACGGGGTCTTTACGTGCCCGATCACCATCACGACGATCGAGCCGTCGGGGAGCGGGAAGCCGCGCATCATGAGGGACTTTCCGAACGTCGGCTGTCCCACGATGGTCGCGCGGTCGTGGTCCTGCAGCGCACCGGCCAGGAGTTCGGATGCGCTGGCGGTGCCCGCGTTCACCATCAGCACGATCGGATACAGCTTGCCACGGTGGCCGAAGAACGAATTCTTGACGCGCCCCGTGTCCGCCACGTCGCTCTTCCGCCCCTCCGAGGTGTACACGATCGTTCCACCGGAGAGGAAGACGCCGGCCACGTCGGCGGCTTCCTTCACCAGCCCGCCGCCGTTGTCGCGGATGTCGAGGACGAGGCGCTGCATGCCCCGGTTCTCCAGCGTCTCCAGGGCGTGGTTCAGATCCTCGGCCACCTTGTCGTTGTCGAACGTGGTGATCCGCACGTAACCGGTTTGCGCGTCGAGCATCACGGCCGTGGGGACGGCCGTCTCCTCCCCCACCTTCTCGCGTTTGATCTCGCGCTCGAGGGTGACGTAGGAGCCATCCACGCGACGCCGTTCCACGGTGAGCTTCACCGTGGATCCCTTGCGGCCATAGAGCGTGAGGTCGAGCTCCTCTTCGCTGCCCGCCGTCACCGGGTGGCCATCGATGGCGATCAGGTTGTCACCGGGAAGGAGGTCGGCCTTGTCCGCCGAAGATCCGCGCGCCACGCTCACGACCACGGGCGATCCGCCAAAGAACGAGAACCCCACCGGAACCGGATAGAGCTTCCCCTCCCGCATCTCCTTTGATTTTTCCGGATTGAGGTGGACGGCTTCGATCACGTACGAGTGCGGATCGGCTGCGCTCAGCATGCCGCGAATCGCCGCCATCATCAGGCGGTGTGTGTCCATCGAATCCGGATGGTTGACGCGGAGCTGATTGAGGACGCCGCTCAGCATCTGCAGGTCCTCGTACATCGTTCTCGGCCGGATGGGGTTCTTGTCGCCCGTGTGTGCGGCCTGCGCCGCGCCCGTGGCGGGCGCGGCGAGGAGCAGCGCCGCGGCCAGCGCCGCCGCGAGCGCCGCGGCACGTCGGTGTACCGGGATCACTGATTCCCCCCGGTGTTCTTTGCTACGAGCGAGAGATCCTGGATCTTCTGCTTGGCAGTCACGATCTGAACGCCAAACTGCCGCGACGCGTGCTCGATGAAGTCTTGATAGGCCTGGGCAGCCTCGCCGTTCTTGCCGTCCATTTCCAGCGCGATCGCCAGCTCGTAGTGCGCCATCGCGAAGTACGGATCGATCTCGATCGCTTTGCGGAACTCCGCCGCCGCCTCCGTGGCACGGTGCGACGCAAGAAGCGCCAAGCCGTAGCCCTGTCGTAGCACGGGGTCGTCGGCATTGAGCTCGGCGGCCGAGCCGTATTCCAGGAGTGCTCCCGCGGTGTCGTGCTGTGCCAAGGCAATGTCTCCCAGCCGGGCGTGCGCCATATAGTAGCTCAGGTCCTCCGACAGTGCGCGGCCGAACGCCGCCTTCGCATCTTCCAGCCGCTGCGCCGTGAAGTACACCATGCCCACACGGTACTCGATCTGCGCCTTGGAGTTGTACCAGATGACGAGTTTCTTCAGATCACGCTTGTGCATCTCGCTGATCACGTTATCGAGCTCGGATACCGCGCCGTCCGCATTCCCCGTGTGGTAGAGCACGTCGGCGAGATCGAGACGGTAGGAGAGTTCGTTGGGCTTCTTGTCCACGGCCTCCTGAAACTTGCGTACGGCCAAACCCATGTCGCCGCGCATATACGCGAACCATCCAGCCACCCAAGGATCGCCCGTCACGCCGAAAATGGACGACCGCCCGCCGGTCTCCAGCCGGAGCTCGGCGTCCAGCCGGTCCCACATGCGCTTTTCGAGCGCGCGGTTGACGAACGGATTCTTGAGTGTGGCGCGATAGACCAGGCTGTCGTTGCGCACGGCGTCTTTGGAGGTGGCAGCATGCCGGTCGCCCAGCAGGTACGCGTACATGTGATTCTCGTCCTTCATCCAATGCGCCACCCACTGGGCGAAGAGTGGATCGGGAACGGCCGGGTTGAGCCGGGAAGCCCAGTAGAAGGCGCGCTCCGATTCATCGGGCCGGCTCTGCAGCCGTGTCAGCCCGTACACGTAGTAGGCGTTCCAGTCGTTGGTATCCGCGGCGGCGTCCAGCTTGGGCCGCTTGAGCTCCTTGTTCTTCTGTGCGGCAAGCGGGGCGGCAGTGAGACACAGGGCAGCGAGGATCAGCATGAAGCGCTTCATGGCGTTCACTCCTCAGAAGTAAGCTGGCACTGGCGGGGTTGCCCTCACGCGCAGCAACAGGAGAGGTGTGGGACTAGCGGATGCGTTCGACGAACGAGTCCGCGCGTGGACGGCGGGACATGCGGCTACACCGGCGTGAACTGCGTCGCTGGATGACGATCGAGCCCGGTGCTGCGATTCGCGTCGCGCGCACCGTCAGCGGTGCGCTACAATCGTGGCCGATACGGGCCGCTGGGGGAGGGGGTAGAGGAAGGGAACTTTCCGTCGAGGCGCCAACGATAGGAACGCCAGCCGGTTCGGTCCAGCACCGTTCCGGCCATAAAGTGGCCGGGACGCGTGTTCGCGCTACTCGGGCGGACTACGAGCCGCGCAGCTTGCGCGACATCTCGTCCAACAGGCGCCGTTCGTCGCGCGTGAGGCTGTCCAACCCGCGCTCGGAGATCTTGTCGAGCACGAGGTTCAGCTCGTCCGCCTTCTCCTTGCCGACACGGCTCGAGAGCGAGGCGCTCTGGGCGGGGTGCTGTCGGGTGGCCATGGCGTTGCTCCGCGCGACGATCTCATCGATCTCGCTCATGCGCTCACGCGGGCGCGGCTGCGTGCGCGGGATCGCCCGCGGCGGCTCGTCGGGGATGTCGGGGATTTGCGAGATCCGCTGCCGCAAGCGCTCCACACGCGGCGCGGCCCGCCACCAGAGATACAGCCAGGCGAACGCGAACCCGCCCAGGTGCGCGAAGTAAGCGACCCCGCTCCCGCTGCCCAGCGTCGCGATTCCTGAGATGAGGTTCAGCCCGGCCATGGCGAACACCACCCACTTCACGCGCAGCGACACGAAGATGAACGGGAAGAGAATCAGCTCCTCGTCCGGCCACTGCATTGCGTAGGCGAGCATCACGCCGAAGATGGCCGCGGAAGCGCCCAACAACGCCCCGTCGCCGCTCACCAGCATCACGTGGAAGAGGAGCCCACCCAACCCGCACCATACATAGAACCGCGTGAACGGTCCCGTCCCCCACGCCTGCTCCACCCGCCGCCCGAACAACCACAGCATGTACAGGTTCAGCGCGATGTGCATGAAGCCGCCATGCACGAACATGTACGTGACGATCGTCCACGGTTGCGTGGTGAGGTCCCGCGTGTGGAAGGCGAGCGCCCGCTGCACGTCGGCCGCTCCCGGGAGCGTGAGCTCCAGGAAGAAGACGACCACGTTCAGCGCGATCAGCCACTGCACCGCGGGCGTGATCCGCGGGGTTTCTTGACTGTCGGTATACGAGTACGACATGCAGGCCAGCTCGGTGACGCGACCAGAGGGGATGGATTGTAATACGGTGGCCGGCAAGACGGGTTCCGCGCTGCGCGACGACCTTCGATTGCCCGCGCTCCACGGGGAATCCCGTCAGCGTGTCCCCAACGGAGGAGGGATCCGGAACGCGAGCCGCACGTCGCGGTGGATGGCCATGGCCTCCTCGAGCAGCGCCCCGTACCGTTCGTCCCCGGCGTTCTCCGCCTCCGCCGGTGGATGCACAACAATCTTCGTGCCGGGGCTCGCCCCGTGCGCCTGCTCCACAAGGCGAAGAAGCTGGGTGTCCGTCACGCCATTTCGCGGCGCCAGCACCACAGCCTGCGCACACCCCACCCGCGCCGCCTCCGACACCGTCTGGATAGCCCGATCCAGGTGCCCAGGCGCCTCGGTAAGGTCGAGCGTCACCTGCACCATGGCGAGAATGCCCGCCAGTCGGGAGACGTCCTCCGGACGCTCGCCCACGCAGTCCACCATCACCGGGAGCGACGGCGGACCCCCCTGGCACGCCGCAATCACCAGATCCGCGTTGGCCAGCGGGTCCAGCCCGGTGAGCGAGAATGGAATGCAGCCGGAGTTGCCGCGCCCCGCGCTCCATCTCGCGCGCGAGCTTGGACGCCGTGAAGAGCACGGCGGTCTCCGCCTCGCCGGCAAAGCGCACAAACAGCTGCCGGCGGCCCATCCACACCCCCTGGGCCTGGACGCCAGGCGCCACCCCGGACAGCGCTCCCGTGGGCTCCGTCACTCGCATTCCGTCACGCATCTCTGCCTCCCAGCTGGGTCGGACCGCCCTCACGTGCGCGCGCCGGATGTGCGCCCGCGCGGGTCATCACTGCGGCCCGGGCGATCCGATCGCACAGCTCCGCGAAGCTCACGCCGCCCGCCGCTGCCGCCTGCGGCACCAGGCTCAACTCGGTCATCCCGGGCAGCGTGTTGGCCTCCAGACAGTAGAACCCGCCGTCGTCGCTGCTCATGCGAAAGTCGATCCGCGCGCACCCACCCAGCTTGAGCGCGCGGTACGCCGCCAATGCCAGCTGTTGCACGTGGTCGGTTTCCTGGCGCGACAGCGCCGCCGGAAACTCCTCCACCGCCATCCCTTTCGTGTACTTACACTCGTAGTCGTAGATCTCGTGCTTGGGCTTGATCTCCCCTACCGGAAACACCTCGTCCCCCAGCACCGCCACCGTAAGCTCCCGGCCGGGAACGAACCGCTCGACCATCACCTCGTCGTCGTACCGATACGCCTCTTCCACCGCCGAACCAAGCGCTTGCTCCTCACGCACCACGGAAAGGCCCACGGTGGACCCCTGCTTGGACGGTTTGACGACCGCCGGAAAACCAACCGACCGCTGGACCATCTCCCCGTCTACCGCCGCATCTCCGGAGGCCATCACCCAATCCGCGGTGGGCACCCCGTTGGCGCGGAACAGCGTCTTGGAGAGATCCTTGTCCATCGCCAGGGCGCTCGCCAGGTGACCGCTGCCGGTATAGCGCACCCCCACCAGGTTCAGCAGCGCCTGCACGGTGCCGTCCTCCCCATGTCCGCCGTGGAGCGCGAGGAACACGACGTCCGCCTCGCGCACCGCCGGCAGCGTGCCGAGGGTAGGGGAGAATGAAGTCTGCGAGAGGTGCGCCAACGCGTCCAACGCCGGGGGGGCGGTCTTGATCACCCCGGACGCCAGCATGGCGCGCTCCTCCTCGGGATCGAGAATCCCGCGCGCCGGGTCGAGCGCGGTCACTTCGTGCCCGCGCGATCGCAGCGCCTCCGCGATTCTGAGCCCGGAAGCCAGCGACACGTCGCGCTCGGCCGAGGTGCCGCCCATGAGTACGGTGATGAGCATCGTTCGCCTACAATGCGCACCGCGCGCGGGAAATGCCAGACGAGTGGCGCGCCAGACGCGTTCCGCTCTGGCCCCGTCCCGCCGCTCCCGCCCATATTCCAGTATGCTTCGCGGCTCCTCCCTGCCCATCGCCATCGCGGCCACTCTCCTGGCGGCCGCCCCAGCGACGGGCTGTCTGGACAAGGATACCGCGCAGAAAGCCGTCGAAGCCGTGCAGGGGGGTCCCCCCAAGCCGGACGTGATGCCGAAGATGCTCAATGCCGAGCCACCCTTTCGCGTCCCCACCGAAATGTACGAGCGGCAGGTGCAGGGGAACGTGACCCTCCGCCTGTACGTCGATTCCACCGGCGCCATCATGCCCGAGAGCACGAGCGTGGATCAGTCGTCCGGTTATCCCTCGCTCGACTCGGCGGCGGTGCGCGGCTCCGAGCAACTGCGCTTCACCCCTGCCATGCGCAAGGGGAAGCCCATCGGCACAATCGTCTTCTTTCCCGTCTTCTTCCGTCACCCCGGTGCGCCGCCACTTCCAGGCGACACCGTGCTGCGGAGCGATTCCACCGCCAGGCACCGATAGGTCCCGCCCGCCATGGCCGACATCCAGCGCAATCGAGAACCGTACGACAACGTCCTCCAGACCATCGGCTGGACTCCCCTCATCCGGCTCAACGCGGTCACGCGCGGGCTGCGCACGCCGGTGTACGGCAAGGCCGAGTTCTTCAACCCTGGCGGATCGGTGAAGGACCGCATCGGGCTCCCCATCATCGAGGCCGCGGAGCGGGAAGGTGCGCTGCGGCCGGGCGGGACGATCGTGGAGGGGACGAGCGGGAACACCGGGATCGGGCTGGCGATCGCGGCCGCGCTCAAGGGCTACCGCTGCATCTTCACCATGCCGGACAAGATGTCGCAGGAAAAGGTGCGGCTCCTCAAGGCGTTCGGGGCGGAGGTGATCATCACACCCACGGCTGTCCCTCCCGATCATCCCGACAACTACGTGATGATGGCCCAGCGGATCGCGCACGAGACGCCGAACGCCATCCTTGCGAACCAGTTCTACAACCAGGCCAACCCCGACGCGCACTTCGCCACCACCGGGCCGGAGTTGTGGGAGCAGACGGGGGGACGGATCACGCATTTCGTGGCGTCGGCGGGTACGGGCGGCACCATCACCGGGGTGGGCCGTTACCTCAAGGAACGGAATCCGGACATCAAGATCATCGCCGGCGATCCGGTAGGCTCCATCCTGGCCGATCTCTGGCGCAGCGGCGGCAAGAGCAGCGGCGAGGGCGTGCCGTACAAGGTGGAGGGTATTGGCCAGGACAAGCTGCCCGGCGCGCTCGATCTCGCCGTGATCGACGACTACCGCAGTGTGAGCGACCGCGACGCGTTCGCGACGGCGCGGCGGCTCACGCGCGAGGAGGGGCTGTTCGTGGGCGGCTCCACGGGTCTCATCGTGCACGTGGCGCTGCAGGTGGCGCGCGAGGTGAACGACCCGGATGCACTGATCGTGGCGTTCCTGTGTGACACGGGGGAGCGATATCTCTCCAAGCTCTACAACGACGAGTGGATGCGAGAGAACCAGCTGTTGGACAGCGACCGCATCTCGATTGGCGTGGTGCTGGAGGGAAAGCATCGCGCGCCCGCGGAGGTGGTGAGCATCGCGCCCGGCACGAGCGTCCGCCAGGCGCTGCGACTCATGCATCTGCACGACGTCTCGCAGCTCCCGGTGATGGACGGCGGCAACTGTGTGGGCTCGGTGAGCGACGGGTCGTTGTCGCAACAGAGTCTGGAGGACACCGCGCTCCTGGATGCGCCGGTGAGCGAGCTCATGGATGCGCCGTTCCCGGTGGTGGAGCGCAGCCAGCCATTGGATGCGGTGGCCAAGCTCCTCTCCAAGGCGAACCCCGCGGTGCTCGTGCGCGACAAGAGCGGCAACGGCGTGGGGGGCATCGTCACACGGTCGGACGTGCTGGAGCTGTTGATGGCACGGTAGACGGTTGACAGGTCGCGCACGTACGCGGCCCGCCGCGTCAGCAGCCGCGCGGTGGCGGCTTGGCCGCGCGATACGCATCCAGGATCCAGCGTGGCGGGTCGGGCTCGTCGCGGAGCCGCGACGGCTTGCCCAGCGTGGCACGCCAGCGATGCAGCCACGAGAGGCCGTGCACGGTGAACGCGGCCGGCGTGGCGTACGCCGGGTCGCGCACGGCCGTGGCGAGCGAGATGAACGCATAGCCGCGCTGCTCGAGCCTGGTGAGTACCGCGTCCAGGTAAGAGGCGTTCAGCGTGCTGGCGTGGATCAGCAGCACCTGCGGAATGGCGCGGCCAAAGGTGTCGTGGGCGAGCGCTTCGGCAAAGTCCAGGGCGGTGTCGAGTTGCGCCACATAACTGCGCCCGATGCGCGCGGCCATGGCACTGTCGCCGGCGAGTCGCGCCTTCACGAAGAGCCGGTCGAAGGCGTAGTCGGCGTTTTCCACCGTAAAGGGCGCGATGGCATACCCGCGCTGCGCGAGAAAGGCGGCTAGCGTGTCGGCGTCCGCGGGCGTGGCGCCCACCTCGTTGAAGGGTGGGCGGTAAAAATGCGGCACGAGAGCGCGCTCGGCCATCAACATTGCGGGAATGGTCTCGCCCTGCACCACGTCATCGCGGTAGTCACGCGCCGGCATCCGTTGCGGCGAGCGGTGCGAGAAGCTGTGGTTCTCCAGCGTGGTGCCCGCGTCGAGCCAGCGCCGAAGCAGTGTCATCCTGGCGTCCACCTCTCCACGGACCATCACGCGGCTCCCGATCACGAAGGCGGTGGCCGGCGCGCGGTGGGCGCGGAGCACGTCCGTCATGCTTTGCGTTGCGGCGGTTGCATCCGCCAGACAGCCGGTGTCGCCGGCGTATGGCAGATCGTCGAACGTGACGGCAATGGTGCGGGCTGGTGCGGCCGCTTGCGCGAGCGCCCAGCGGGGTACGGACAGGAGCGCCAGGACGGCCAGGAGCAGGACCGCACCGGCAAACGTATGCGGCGGCGGATGGAAGCGGCGGACGATCATCGACCTCTCGAGTTTTGGGTGGGCGGAGGGACTCGACAACATGCGCGATATCGCGCTCGTCGCAAGCGAAGGACATTCCTTTGGCCTCCGGCTCGCGCGGCTCGCGAACAGATCGCGTACAGAGACCGCGCTCGCCGCCGTGCGCTCTCTCCGGCTCACGTGATGCAAGTCCACCGCACCGCGCCGTCCTGCTACTCCCCTCGGAGTGCGGTCGTGGGATCCACGCGCGCGGCGCGCCGGGCCGGAATCCAGCTCGCCGCCACGGCCACCGCGCCCAGGAGCAGCGGGACCACGGCGAACGACAGCGTATCGGTGGCCGAGATGCCATAGAGCAGACCTGCGAGCAAGCGCGTCGCCGCGAGCGCCACCAGCAGACCGGCCGCCGTGCCCACACCCGCGAGCACCATCGCGCGGCCAATCACCAACCGGATGGCATGCGACGGCGACGCACCGAGCGCGAGCCGCACGCCGATCTCGCGCGTCCGTTGGCGCACCGCGTACGCCATCACGCCAAAGATGCCCACCAGGCCGAGCGCGAGCGCCAGCGCGGCGAAGGTGCCGAACAGCAGCATCGCGAATCGCGGCCGCGCGATCGATCGGCCAACCACCTGCGACAGCGTGCTCACGTCGCTGACCGGTGTGTTGGCGTCCATCTGATTGACCGTATGACGCAGCGCCCCGGCGAGTGACGCCGGCGCCCGCATGGTGCGCGCGAGCACCATCATCGCCGCCGTCGGTGACTGAACGAACGGACGGTACATCGCCTGGTCCGTGTTCCCGTTCAGGCTGTCGAGCTTCACGTCGCCCACCACACCCACGATGGTGATCCATGGACTGACCCAGGGGTATCCGATCCGCTTTCCCACGGCGCTCTCCCCCGGCCAGAAGCGCCGCGCGAGCGACTCGCTCACCAGCGCCACCGGCGGCCCGTCCGCGAGATCCGCGTTGGTGAACGACCGTCCCGCGCGCAGCGGGATCCCCATCACGCGCACGTACCCGGGCGTGATCGTCATCGCGTGGTCCACGGTGGGCAGTGTGCCGTGGACGTCCTCCGCCTGCCCTTGCACGCGCAGCGCGAGTCCGAACGCGTTCCCTCCCATCGGTATGGTGCTGGCGGCTGCTGCGCACCAGCAACGCCGCGCCCGTGACGAGCACCGCTGCCAGCGCGATCTGCGTTCCAACGAGTGCGGCGGCCGCGCGTTGATGCCCCGCCCCCGCGGCGCTCCCGCGCGCGCTCATCCCGAGCGCGCCTTGTGCGCCGCGGCGCCCGCTCACGCGGAGCGCCGGCACCATGCCGAACAGCATACCCGTGCCCACGGTCATGACCCCGGCGAACGCGAGGACGCGGCCGCTGAGCGCGATGTCGGCGGCACGGGGCACGTCCGGCGGCAGGAGGGCCAGCAGCGCATGCATGCCGCCCCATGCAACCACCAGCGCGGCCACGCCGCCCGCGAGCGCGAGGACCACGCTTTCAGTGAGCAGTTGCCGCACCAACCTCGTGCGACCGGCGCCCAGCGCTGAGCGAAGCGCCATCTCCCGCGCGCGTGCGGCGGCCTGCACGAGTTGGAGATTGGCCACGTTGACGCACGTCATGAGCAGCACGAGCCCGGTGACCGCCAGCAGGGCGAGCACGGTGGAGCGCATGCCGCCGGTGATCTCCTGCTTGAGCGGCGTCACATCAGCCGTTTGCGTATACTCGGGCCCCGGACTCCACACCGGGTTCTCGTGGCGCAACGCCTCGAAGATCCCGCGCACATCCTGACGGGCCTGCGACACGGTGACGCCAGCGCGGAGGCGGCCGATGAGGCGGAGCCCGCCCGATCCCCAGCACGCACCGGTGTTGGCGCGATCGATCGTGAGCGCCGTCCAGAGCTGCGTCTCCGGCGTCGGGAAGTGGAACTCGGCCGGCATGACACCCACCACCGTGTGCGCACGCCCGTCGATGAGGACGCGGCTCCCAACGATGCCCGAGTCGCTCCCGAACCGGCGCGTCCAGAGCCCATGGCTCAGGACGACGACATCCGCACCGGCGCCCTCGTCGTCACCCGCGGCCAGCGCACGCCCCAGCTGCGGCGGAACGCCGAGCGTGGCGAAGAGGTTGGCCGAGACGCGCGCGGCGCTCACACGCTCCGGCTCACCGGTGCCGCTCACCCCGACACGGTGCTCGCCGTACGCCGCCACGGACTGGAACGACCGGTTGCGGTCACGCACGTTCACGAACTCGGCGCCCGTGTATCCCGAGACGGCCGTGAGCTGCTGTGGATCCGGGTACGGAAGAGCGCGCAAGAGCACCGCGTCGGCCACGCTGAACACGGCCGTCGTCGCGCCGATGCCGAGGGCGAGGGTGAGGATGGCCACGACGGTGTGACCGGGCGCGCGGCGAAGGGTGCGCAGACTATGCCGCACGTCCTGTCCCAGGCGCTCCCACCACAAGCCTCCCCACGCGCTGCGGGTCGTCTCGCGCACGATCCCTACGTTGCCGAACTCGCGGCGCGCTGCCGCCTCGGCGCGGTCGCGGGATTCTCCGCGCGCCATCCGATCGCGCACCGCCATGGCGAGGTGCATCTCGATCTCGGCGTCGAGTTCCTGCTCGCCGCGGCGGCGCCACAACGTCACGACGCGCTCCCCTCTTCCGCGGGAGAGCGGAGGATGTTGGCGATGGCCGACGACAGTGTTTCCCAGCGCGATCGCTCGGTGGCGAGGTGACGCCGCCCGGCGGCGGTGAGCGTGTAAACGCGCACCCGCTGGTTGTTCTCGGACGTGTCCCAGCGCGCGGAGACGAAGCGCTGCCGCGCGAGCCGGTGCAGCGCCGGGTAGAGCGAGCCGGTGTCCACCTGCAGCACATCGCGCGTGGTGGAGCGGATCATCTGTGCCAGGCCATAGCCGTGCTGCGGACCCCAGCGCAGCGTCTGGAGCACGATCAGATCGAGCGTACCTTGCAGCAGCTCGATGCGCGTGAGGGGGCGTGGCGTCGGCGTCATGATCTCCGGTCCGAACGTGTAGACATCCTACACCTTATGGGTGTAGGATGTCTACTTCCGAGCCGACTGTCCACCGCGCTGGAAGGGGGGCATGTGCCGTCGCCACGGTCGCTGGGCGCGTGCGCGCGCCGGCGCCGGTGCGGCGCGGAGCGGACCGCGCCGGCCTCGTGCGTGGACTACTCCGACTGCAGTGCCACCACTGGTTCGACGCGCGCCGCCCGGCGAGCCGGGATCCAGCTCGCGGCCAGGGCAACGAGCGTCAGCGTGCCGGCCACCGCCGCATACGTCGCGACATCGGTGGCAACCACACCGTAGAGGATGCCCGCCAGGAACCGTGTGAGCAGCGCGGCCGCGGGGATGCCGATCAGCAGTCCACCCACAACCAGCCGGGCGCCTTCGCGCACGACGAGACCGCTCACGCGACGCCGGTCGGAACCGAGCGCGATGCGCACGCCGAACTCGCGCCGACGCTGTGCCACAGAATACGCGATCAGCCCATAGATGCCAAAGACCGCCAGGAGCAGCGCCACGGCGGCGAAGCTGCCAAGCACCCACAGATACAGCCGCCGCGGTGCCACGGAGCTGCGCACAACCTGGTCCATGGTCCGCATGCCATAGACCAGGGTCCCGGGGCTCGCCGCACGGATGGCGCGCACGATCTCCTGCCCCACTTGCGCGGGAGGCCCGGCCGTACGCGCCACGAGCGTGAGATCACCCGGGTTGTACGCCGACGTTTGATCGATGTCGTAGTAGAGAATCGGGAAGCCCCGATCGTCCAGCGCGGTCTCACGCACGTTCCCCACCACGCCAATTACGGAGCTGAGCGAGCTGGCCACTCGTGTGCCGATGGGATTCTTTCCGGCAAAGTAGCGGTCGACGAGGTTTTGGGTCGCCAACACCACCGGTGGCGTGTTGACGCCATCCTGCCTGGTGAAGGTGCGTCCGCGCCGCACCGGGATGCCCGTCGTGGCAAAGTATCCTGGCGTCACGAGGCGTATCTCGGCCAGCGGTTCCTCCGACGGGTCGGAGTACTGCTGTCCCTCGATCGTGAAGGGACCGTTATGTCCGCTGGACTCGAGCGGCAGATGATCGATGAACGCCGCGTTCCGCACGCCCGAGACCGTGCGTACACGCGCCAGGAGCGGCTGGACGAACTGTGCACCGATGCCCCGCGTGGAGTCGATCGTCGCGGGCGTGCCGACGTGCATGGTGACCACGTGGTCGGTGCGCATACCGGGGTCCACGCTCACCAGCGCGACCACCGTGCGCATGAGAAGCGTGGCGCCGATCAGCAGTACCAGCGACAGCGCGATCTGGGCCACCACCAGCGTGCCGCGCACGCGCTGCCGTGCGCGCCCGGCGCCTCCGCCCCGTCCCCCTTCGCGGAGTCCCTGCTGCAGCCCGACGGCCGTGGCGCGGAGCGCCGGCACGAGGCCAAAGAGCACACCGACGACAACCGTGATCGCGACGAGGAAGAGCACGGCCCGCGCGTCGATGGTGACGTGCGTGGGCCGCGGTAACATGGCCGCGGCGGCGACAGCGATCCCGCGCGTCGCCACCAACGTCAACGCGACGCCCAGCACGCCGGCCAGCAAGGAGAGCAGCACGCTCTCGGTGAGAAACTGACGCACCACCCGCCCGCGTCCGGCGCCGAGCGCCGAGCGGATGGCCACTTCGCGCTGGCGACCGATCGCGCGCACCAGGAAGAGCCCGCCCGCGTTGGCGCACGCAATGAGCAGCACCAGTGCAGAGGCACCAAAGAGCGCGAGCAGGATCGGCCGCACACGTCGGAGGCCAAAAGACGGCACCGGGTCCGCCGCCACGCCGCGTTTGGCCTGCTCCGCCGGGTACGCGGCGGCGAGTGCCGCGCCAATGCGCTGCATGTCCGCTTTCGCGCGCGCCACGTCCACACCAGGCCGAAGCCGCCCGACCGCCACGAACCCGTGCATCCCGCGCTGCGCCGTTGCCGGATCGGCCGCGAGCGGGATGAAGAGTTGTGCCGGATCCCACGCGCCGAGGGTCAAACCGGCCGGCACCACGAACGCGTTCGGCATCACGCCCACGATCGTGCGCGGTATGCCGTCGAGCGTCATTGTCTGTGCCACCACCCCGCGGTCCGCCCCAAAGCGGGTCCGCCAAAGCGATTCGCCCAGCACCACGGCCGGGGGGCCGCCGTACGTATCCTCCGCCGTCGTGAAGAATCGTCCCACCAGCGGGCGAAGGCCCAGGACCGCGGCCGTGTTGGCGGTGACCTTCAATGTGGTGACGCGCTCCGGCACTCCGGACGCGAGCCATGTCATGTCCGACGGGTAGGTAACGGCTGCCATGTCGACAAACGAGTGATTGTTCGCGCGCCAATCCACGTAGTTGGGGTACGACACGGCGCCGGTGCCGGTACCGCCGGAGTACTGATACGTCTCCCGCAGCAGCACGAGCCGTTCGGGATGGGCGTACGGCAGCGGCTGTAGGAGTACGGAGTCGACCACGCTGAAGATGGTGGTGGTGGCCGCGATGCCCAGCGCGAGCACCAGTACGGTGGCCACCGCGAAGCCCGGCGCACGTGCCAGTGCACGCAGCGTGAATCGAACGTCCTGCCACAGCGACCAATCGAGTCGTCCCGCCCGCGCTGTCATTCGCATCCTCCGTTCGCCAAGATGACGGCACTCCGCTTCCACGGCGGTATAGCTGCCAAAACGGGCGCTCGCCGCCTGCCGCGCCATTTCCTCGGACATCCCGCGTGCACGATATTCGTCGACCAGCTGCTCCATGTGGAACGCAAGCTCATCGCTCACGTCGCCCGCTACGTTCGGTCCCCACAGCCGGAGATACCGACGCCAGCGGGGCTCGTCGTTCGCGTCCGGATCCATCGACACGTCCTCCGTCGGTGCTCGCCGTCAAAACGCCGGCTGTCGTCGCGAGTGCAGCACCTTGCCCACGGCCTCGCTGTAGAGCCGCCAGCTTTTCGATTCACGCTGCAGATGCAGGCGTCCTGCCCGGGTCTGACAGTAGAACCGCGCTCGACGGTTGTTGTCGGACACGCCCCACGTCCCCTTCACCCATCCGCGTTCCTCCATCCAATGCAGCGCGGGGTACAGCGATCCCTCCTCGATCTGGAGCACATCGTCCGTGGTCTGCCGGATCCAGCGCGCGATGTCGTAGCCGTGCATCGGCCCCCACGAGAGCGTCTTGAGGATCATGAGATGCAGCGGGCCGTGGATGAGGTCGACCGTGCCCATGGGTTGCTCCCCTGTCAAGTCTAGGGTACGTTGGAGTCGTACCCCTGCTATGTCAATGGGAAGGAGCCTGCCCATGCTTGCCGCGCGTTGGCCCCGGTACGGCACCGGGATCGTTCTCCTCACCGGCAGCGTAGCGCTCGCCGCGGCATGTGCGCCCGCGCGTGCCCAGACCATCTCGTACCCGCCCGCGCACCGCGACACCACGACCGACGGCGACCCCGGCGCACGCGTGCCTGCGCCGTACCAATGGCTCGAGGACACCGCCAGTGCGGAGACACGGGCATGGGTGGGTGCGGAGAGGGCGCTGAGCGCGAGAGTGCTCGCGGCCCTGCCACTCCACGCGTGGTTCGCACAGCGCATCCACGACGCACCGGCGCCGGCGATCCTTGGCTTTCCCAAACCCACGCCGCGCCTCGTGTACTACTCGCGCGCCGCCACGCCGCAGGGGCCGCTGACGGTGTTCGTGCAGGACGGGCTGGACGGAGCGTCGAGAGCCGTTCTCGATGCCGGCCGCCGGTGGCCGGACGGTCGGCTGCAGGTGACCGGCTATCGCCCCAGCCGCGACGACCGGTACCTCGTGTACCGCGTCACCGATACCGCCAACCACGTCCACTCATTCCACGTGATCGACCTGACCTCAGGACAGGACGTTCCCGATTCCGTGCACGGGGTCGACCGCGGTTCCTCGTATTCGTGGACGGCCGATGGCCGTGGGTTCGTGTACGATCGGCCCAGGCCGGGCGCTTCGGCCGAGACCACGATCGACGACGACGCGTACTATCACGTGGTGGGGACCCCGCAGAGCGCGGACATCCACCTGTTCAGTTTGCACGACCTGCCCGACCGCGGCGTGGGCGGCGGCGTGACGCAGTCCGGCCGGTATGTCATCATGAATGCCTGGCAGACCAAGCAGTTTGCGAACCGCCTGTACGTGGCCGACCTCGACGATCCGGACCACCCCGACATGCACGCCCGCTTCCGCCCGCTGCTCACGCGCGACGACGCGGGATACGCCATCTGGCTGCGGGAGGTGCACGACTCGCTGTATGCGATCCAGATCGGCGGCTCGATCCCGAATGGACGCATCGTGGCGTTCCCATTGGATCGCGGTCCCGATCCGGAGCCGCGCGTGGTCGTGCCGGAGGGGACCGATCGGATAAGTGAAGCGACGATCGTGGGCGATCATCTGGCGGTGCTCGACATGCACGACGGGTCGAGCCGGATTCGGCACTTCGCGTTGGACGGACGCCTGGTGGGCGAGATTCCCCTCCCCGCACCGGGCCGCGCGTTCAATCTCACGGGCGAGAAGGACGTGCCGCAGATGTTTTTCCAATTCATGTCGGTGCTGCAACCCGTGGGGTGGTATCGCTATGACCCGGACGAGGGCGTTCTCCACCCGTTCCACGCGCCCGCGCCGCTGCTGGACACGGCGCGCTACGAAACGCGCCAGGAATTCTTCCAGTCCACGGACGGTGCTCGAGTCCCGCTGTTGATTACCGCACGCAAGGGGCTCGCGCGCGATGGCTCGCATCCGACCGCGCTCGCTGTCTACGGCGCATTCGGTTTCGTGATGTCGCGGCCGGCGATCCCGAGCGCCGTCGGGATTCCTGGATGGTTGGAGCGGGGCGGGATCCTGGTGCAGGCGGGAGTGCGGGGCGGGGGCGAGTTCGGCGAGCCATGGCACCAGGCCGGAATGCGCGAGCACAAGCAGCATGGGATCGACGATGTCATCGCGGCGGCCGAGCACGTGATCCAGCGTGGGTACACGTCGGTGCCGCATCTGGCACTCGTCGGCGTGCAGGCGGGCGGACTGGTGGTGGGCGGCGCGCTCACGCAGCGCCCGGACCTGTTCGCCGGCGCCTACGTGAGCAACGGCCTCTTGGATCTCTTCCGGTACGACCGGTCGCCGCCCGGCTCGACGTGGACGGGTGAGTTTGGCTCGGCTCGCGACTCCACCATGCGTCCGGTGCTCACGCGTGTGTCCCCACTCCAGCACGTGCGCGACGGCGTGTGCTATCCCGCGCTGCTGGCGAACACGATTCCGGGCGACGCGCACGCGCTCCCGTCGTCGCAGACGTTCACGTTCGTGGCCCGCCTGCAGCACGCGCAATCGTGCGCCCGTCCGGTGCTCATGATCGCGAATCCGGCGAGCGCGCAGGACGGCATCCCGGCAGAGGTGTGGAGTTTTCTCGCGCATGCGACGGGGATGGACCGCACGCCAATGCCGGGCTCCAGCAGCAGCGCCATCGACCACACAAGGGAGTACCGCTCTTCGGACGTGGTACCGCAGGGTGATCCGGCATGCGCGATGAGCTACAGGAGTTGCAACGTTGGTACGAGTCGCAGTGCAACGGCGAGTGGGAGCACACGTACGGAGTCAGCATCGGGACTCTGGACAATCCCGGCTGGGTCGTCGCGATCGATCTGGTCGAGACGGCGCTCGAGGGGCGCGCCTTTACCGCTATGCGCGACAGCGGTCCGGAGCGCGAGTGGATAGCCTGCGACGTTGCGGAAGGACAGTTTCGCGGCTACGGCGGCGCGCCCATGCTCGGCGCCATTCTGCGCACGTTTCTCGATTGGGCTCATCGGGCGCAGTGATGAAACAGCTCGCGTCGGTCCCCACTCCCGTGGTGTTCATTGCGCCGCGAGCCGTGCGCCAGGACATTCGGTGTTGCTCCCGCTCCGGCCGTAGATTGGAGCCGGCCCGGCAGAGTGCTGCAGCGCGAAACCCACGATGGAGGCGACATGTCTGGGAGCGCATCCCCGCTGAGCCGCTCGCTCCGGATGCTCAGGCGTTCTCCGCTCGCTGACAGCGGTCTTGGCCGTGGTCGCCGTCGGCACTGCTTTCGCCGACGGGCACGCTGCACGGGCGATCGTCGGCCTCGTCTTCATCGTGGGCGCGGCGGCACTCGGATACCGCGCCTCGCGGGCTCGGCCGCGAGCAGAAAGCGGTTTGCCTCCGACGGCGGGCCTGTAGCGCCGGCGGCTCCGGCTGCCCGTTGACGACTCCACACGCCCGTCCCCCCGCGCGCGACGCGCATTACGCCGCGGCGTTCGAGGTCGCCCTTCTGGTGGTCCTCTATATCGTGGCGACGCGCCTTGCGGTCACGCGGCTGCATCTGTCATATCTTCTTCCCGCTGCGTTGACGGATGCGGAGCGTCGTGTCGGCGGCGTTTTCGTGGCAGGCGCTCTTGCGCAGCTGCTCTTCGTCTGCGTGTCGCTCACGTTTATCGCGCGCATGCGGCAGGCGGTAGCCGCATCCGTGCGGACGGCGACGCGGCACGGATGGTTCATCGCGCTCGCCGCCGGTGCCATGCAATGCGCGGCGATCAGCCTCTTCTTTCTGCCGCATTCGACACGTCTCGTTGAGGTGTCGGTGCGCAATGTGGTGCTCTCCATCGCGCCGTTGATAGACGGGTGGTCGCAGGAGGTCGTGTTTCGCGGCTACCTGATGCTGCGCCTGGCCGACGCACGCCTGCCGCGATCTCTGCTCGTCCTCGTCTCCGGCGCGGCGTTCGCCGCCATTCACGTCGGCTACCTTGGCGGCAGCATCCGGACGGCTGTATGGCCGTTGGTCGGCACGTTCACGTTCGGAGCCGTTCTGGCGATCTCGGTGTTCGCCGCGCGGGGCAGCCTGAAACCCGCGGTCGTCGCTCACATGCTGGTCATCGCCGTCATCCAGCCATGGCTCGCTTTGGCGCAGTAGAGAGCGAGACGAACCTCTTCACCGCGAGTGGTCGTGCTGAGCAACGTGCGGCTGTCCCTCCATCGCCATCTCGTCCCCACCGGGTTCGGTCCATCTACGTCAGCCGGCCCATCACCATCGCAGGGGCGGTGGATCCGGCGACCATGTTGCCAAGCGATCGAACGGCGGTGCGAGTCGTGGGCGCGCCGGGATGCGCTGTCGCGCGCCACGAACAGGCGTGAAGCACGGAGGCTGCGCCGAGTTGGCGGGCAGGAACCGCTCACACGAGGACGGGTATGGTGCGGAAGTCGATCGTCCTCTCTGCTACCCCTGTCGAGCGAGCACCGATGAGGTTCCGCTTCGCGAGTCCGCTGCGCCCGTGCCGGTCCAGTTGCGGGTTGCTCGCCGCCGTGATCCCACTCGCCGTTGCTGCGTGCGCGACCCCTGGTACACGCCCGCCGGGCATCGACCCGGATCGCATTCGCGCGGAGGAACGTGCGCTGCATGACAGCGTGCTCGCGCGCACGCTGCTGGAGCAACGGCGGCTGGATCGTCTGGCGCTCCCGTTGTTACGCGCGGCGCGCCCGCTCTGCGGCAGGCACGCGCTCCCGTGGGCCGGCGTCCGCGCACTGCCGCTGGACGCCTTCCCAAAGGAATGGCGCCCCTCCGCACAAACGGTCTACCACATGGGGGACACGCTGCGCGTGTTCACCGTCACGGACGGCAGCCCCGCCCAGCGTGCCGGCCTGCGTGAGGGAGATCGGCTGCTGCAGGTTGGAGATCACGACATCGCCGTCGACGCCAAGGCGGGCTACGCGTTCAACCGGTGGATGAGCCGCCATCTGCGACAGCACGACTCCCTCACGGTCCGCTACGCCCGCAATGGCGAGGAGCACCTCGCCACGATGGCGCTGGACACGGTGTGTGCGTACGAGACCGTGGTGGTGCCCAGCTTCGACATTAACGCGTACGCGGATGGGGCGAACATCTTCGTCACGACGGCGATGATGCGCTTTGCGTCCGACGACGAGCTCAATGCGGTCATTGCGCACGAGATGGCGCATGATGCGCTGGGGCACATCAAGGCGGCGATGCACAATGCGCGTATCGGACTGCTGCTGGGGCTCATCGGCGACATCGCCACGCTCGCCGCTGGCGACACGTTAGACGACGTGCCGGCCAGCGTGCAGTGGGGCGCGCAGGGCGCGCAGGCGTTCTCCAAAGCCTTCGAGCGCGAGGCGGACTACGTGGGGCTGTACATTCTCGCCATCGCGCACAAACCGCTGGACGGAGCCCCGCAATTGTTCGCCGAGTTCGCCATCCTTCACCCGGAATCCATCGGCTTCGCCAACACGCACCCGAGTGACGCCGAACGTCTCCTGCTCATGGAATCCACCATCGACGAGATCCGCTCCAAGATGGCGGCAGGCCAGCCACTCCTTCCTGAGCGGAAGAACGGAGGACCGTGAGGCTTGGTGGGCCGACGGGCTGGTGTCCGTTGATCTCGCGCGCGGTCACGCCATCGCAGGCGCCTCGAGCTGTGAAGTGCAGTGCGGGCAGCGCGACGCGGTCCTGGACACGGTGAGCGTGCAGAACGGGCAGGGGCGCGTGTTCGGCGTGGGCGGCGCCGGGTGGGTGTACATCCGACTCACCGCGCGCACGAGGAGAAAGACAGCCAGCGCCACGATGAGGAACGTGATGATCGTGTTGATGAAGGCGCCGTAGTTGAGCGTCACGGCGCCGGCTTCGTGCGCCGCGGCCAGGGACGGGTACGGCGGCGGCGCCGCCGTACCCGCCTTGAGCAGGACGTACAGGCGGCTCATGTCCATGCCCCCGGTCGCGAGCCCGATGGGCGGCATGATGACATCATCCACGAGCGACTTGACCACGGCACCGAAGGCCGCGCCGATGATGACGCCCACGGCGAGATCCATCACGTTGCCGCGCATCACGAACGCCTTGAAGCTCTGCCACATAGGGGCCTCCCTGGCTCGAGGGTATTCTACGGTAACGGGGTGGTCGCGATGACGGCGCAGCGGGTCACGCGCCGCCACCCGAGGGCTGGAGATCGAGTGTCTGGCGCACGTGTGGACGGACGAACGCCGCGGGCGGATTGTGCGCGGTCGACAGGTCGTACGCCTTGCGATAGAGCGCGTCGGCCTCGTCCTGCCGCCCCATGCGCTCGAGGGTGCGCGCCAACAGCCAGTGCATGAACGGATCGCGTGTGTTGCCGCGTAGCTCCACGGCGCGGGTCAGCTCGCGTTGCGCGGTGGCCAGGTCGTCGGTGTAGAGCGCGACGTAGCCGACGAGGTACGGAAAGAACCGCTCCTGCTGCGCGGCCATGGCGGAGTCGCTGTCCAGCGCCTTCCGCGCCGCCTGGATCTGCCGCGCGGCCTCGGCGCGATCACCGCGCCGCGCGGCGAGACGACCCAGCGCGTGCGCCAGGCGAAAGTCCCACAGACTGCGCGGATGCGTGCGCGGCTCCGGCTCCTTGTTCCCCAGTTCGTAGCCCATCCGGTACCACGCGGCGGCGCTGTCGAGCGCACCGGCATCGATACATACGCGCGCGCCCTCGTCGGCCATCTCTCCTTCCTGATAGAAGGCGTTCTGCGGCTCGGCCTGCTCGCGCGTCTTCCAGTGGTCGATGACCATGCGTTCGTAGCGGAGCGCGTTGGGGCAGTCGCCGTCGAACGCGTACGAGATGGCCATGGCGCGCTGGACCGCCGCCCTGTCGGCGGGATCGGTCGCGGTGTCGATCACCGCATGAAAGATGGCGCGGGCATCGCTGGTCTTCCCCGCCATGTCGAGTGCGGCGGCACGGTGCATAGCGGAGTCCGGCCTCCCATTCCCGCCACCCTGAGCCGCGAGTGAGCGCGGGGAGAGCGAGATCGCGGCCGTCGCGAGCCCCGCGAGGGCGATGGTTGCGAGCGCCGCGAGGGCGGCGGACGCGAGCCCCCCGAGGGCGGTGGCCATCCTCGAGCGATGGAAGCGCAGTCCGTTCGTCATAAGAGGTCTCCTGCCGTGGATGCTGTCACGAACGCGAAGGCGCGGCTTCGGTATGTGGGAAGATCATGGCGGTCGGGAGGGGACTCCGCCAGGAGGAGCGTGCCTCGGCGGAAGCGCAGAGGACGCGGCACCGGGATTGCACTCTGGGCGAGTCATGCGGAGCGATGGCGCGCTCGAGCTCGAGCAGGATCTGGACTTCCAACGGCGGGTGTGGCGCGTCCAGCGCATAGGCTGGATTGTGATGGCCCTACTCGTTGTTGCCGGGCTCGCTGGGCTCACCGGCCACGGACCCATGGCCAAAGCGTCCGCCGGCGCGGCGGAAGACGGTCTGGTCATCACGTACGACCGCCTGACTCGATACGAGACGCCCGCGCGGCTGGCGCTGCACGTGGCCCCGGGCGTTGCCGCGTCGGACAGCACGGTGGCCGTCTGGATCAACCGCGATTTCGTGAATGCCATGCAGATCGGCGCCGTGGTGCCCACGCCGGTGGAGGCGCAAGCGGCGGGGGACGGAGTGATCTACACCTTTCGGGTAGCCGATCCGAGGCGCTCCGCGGTCATCGAGCGAAACGGCGGCATCACCATCGTGCCCAGGGACAAGGTGACGTAGCGGTGGACTACCGACCTTTCTCCCGTTCGCCTCGTCGCGCCCACAACCAACGGGCCGCGATCATGGCGAGCGCAAAGAGCCCCGCCGGCAGCCACACCCACCGTGCCTCGCTCCGGAACACCGTGATGCCGACCACGGTGAAGAACCGCCGCACGCTGATCGGCGACACCTGAATGGGGCGCCACGGAAGGAAGAACCGCGTCCCGTCGAACGGCGCGAAGAAGGCGACACCCAGCCCGCCGGTGGTCATCGCATCGAGCACACCGTGCGAGGCTGCGCAGAGAAAGAAGTAGAACCAGAGCCGAACGCGTTCGCGCCGCCACCGGTCATCGCGAAACGCCACGAGCGCGAGGAACGCCAGCAGCACGGCGAACGTGAGCGAGTGCGTGAAGCCACGATGGCCAAAGACACTGGCGTACGGCACGCCGAGTCGAAGGCCAATCACATCCAGATCGGGGACCACGGCGCACGCGGCACCAATGATCCAGAACCGCGCCGGCGGACCCGGACGGCGGAAGGCGGTGCCGAGCGCGAGAGCGACGGCGGCGTGCGAGACGACGGAAGCCACCGGTGCTACGATGTCGTTCGCATGGAGGGGGCGACGGCGTCCACTCGCGTGCGGTGGAGCTCGGCAACGGGGGAGGAGGAGAGTACTTCCATTCCGCTACATGGTCTCCTTGATGCCGCGCCGCAGCAGCCACCAATTCACCGGATAGCTGGTGAGAAAACCAGCCATCATGGCGAGCTGCATCATGAACCAGAACACCGGTCCCGTCTTGGGCAGCGCTTGTGGGGAGAAGAGTGCGAACAGCACGATCGCCATCCAACCGTACATTCCGAGCTGCCATGCGGTGAGGGAGAGCGTGTCTGCCTTGAGGGCGGCGACGAGTCCCGCCTGGAGTGACAGCCCGCGCATAGGGGCGATCGTAAAGTACTGAAAGGCGATGCCCAAGAGAAACGCCGCCACGAAATCCGCCGCCCACGTGCCGAAGATGTGGCTGCCGAAGAGCGTGAGCGGAACGGCCACGGTGCCCCACTCCACGATGAGGTCGCCCAGGGAGCAGCCGGCCCCGCAATGGGTAGCGCCCACACCCACGCTCTGCCAGAAGGGTTTGGCGCGGTTGGGCGGCTCGCGTCGGCTACGTCGTGCCGCTGCCACGGCGGTGTGCGTGCTGTTGCGGCCGACGGTGAAGTACGCGATGAGCCCGAGCGGTCCGGCCCAGAGCATGGTGATCGGCCACACGACGTTCATGATCCACATGTGCTGGCGGTGTTTGCCGAGCTCGTCCGCGATGACGGTGAGCGCGGACACACCGGCAAGCACCAGCGACATGAAAGCGAGCGTGTGGAGCCACGTCGGGACGACGGACATCGACACCTGCGTGCCTACGGCGTCGTCCGCGCCGGCCGCTTGCGCCCCAGCCCGCGGCTGATGCCGCGAACCATCCAGAGATACACCTGCGTGTAGGGCGTTGGGTTGCGCTCGCCGTTGGCCGGCCATGGCGGGTCGAGCATCGCGTTGGCGCTGTCCACGAGGCCGAGCGCGGCGAGCCCGCGGGCGCGGACGGCGATCACGACCGCGGCGTCGGGCTCCGCGTAGCAGGTGAGATAGCGGAGGCCGGCGAGCTGGTCGAACGGCCCGACGTCGGTGATCGGCGTCCGCCCGCTGAAGGCGATGACGACGCCGCTGTCGACGTGCGCGGCGAGCGAGTCGCGCCGAGCGGCGTACTCTGCGGCGGCGATCCGGGCGCCGAGGGGGAGGGCGAGCGCGGCGAGCGCGAGCACGAGGGCGACGCCAAGACTTGTGCGAAAACGGGGATCGCGGCTCACGAACAGATCTCCGGGCGCAGGGGAGGACAACAGCCGCTCGATCAGAGGCGCTCGATCAGAGACGGAGGTCGTACGCAGTGAGCGGCGTTTCGCCTTGAGATTACCTCGCCGTGGCGCTGTCGGCGAGGGATCGGATGCGACCGGCCGACTGCCGAAGGGGGAACGCCCTCCGCGCCCGCATTCGTGGCGGATCCCCTGGAGGGCATCCTGAAAACTGGTATTGTCCGTGATACCACTTTTCGTGATGCCGCTGCGGGGGGGGGCAAGGCGATCGCCCACGTGTCGACGGCGGGCACGTCCTGGGCGATGATTTGCTACCATCGGCGCGGCGGAGCAGGGCGCAACGCCACCAGCGACAATGCAGGGCGCAACGCCGGTGGCTGCGCAGCGCACCATCGCGCACCCGTTCGCGGCTGTCACGCGGCTGCGCGCGCCCGTTGAGAGGCGACGTTTTTCAGCGCCGGGTCCTGGCGTATTGCCTTGGGCCGGTACAATCTCTGAACGTGCGGCTGTCCCTTCCGTCCTCTGCCCTTCCCTGTCCATGCCCCGTCTCCACCGCATCGCGCGGCTCGCGGCCCTCGCCGCGACGCTCCTGCTCCCTCCGGCCCTCGCCGCCCAGCGTCCGGGCACCCTCCCAGGCGACCAGATCGACACCACGCACACCGACACCATCAACGGTGTGCGCGTCAACGCCGGCCCGTACGCGTTCCGCTTCATCGGTCCGCCGGGCAACAGAGTGAGTGCCGTGATGGGCGAGCCGGGAAACCCGAACGTCTACTACGTGGGCGGCGCGTCGGGCGGGATCTGGAAATCGGAGGACGGCGGGATCAACTGGCAACCCGTCTTCGACGACATGCCCGCACAGTCCATCGGCGCGCTGGCCATCGCGCCATCCGACCACAGCATCGTGTGGGCGGGGACGGGCGAGGGGTTCATTCGCAGCAACGTCTCGCTCGGCAACGGGATCTACAAGTCGGTGGACGCCGGACGTCATTGGACGCACATGGGGCTCGAGCGGACCGGCCGCATCGGGCGCATCATCGTCGACCCACACGATCCGAACATCGTCTTCGCGTGCGCCGAGGGGATGGGCTACGGCCCGCAGCCGGAGCGGGGCGTCTACCGCACGCAGAACGGCGGCGCGACATGGACGCGCGTGTTGTTCGCGAATGACAGCACCGGCTGCTCCGAGCTGGCCATGGACGCGCACAACCCACACGTGCTGCTCGCGGGGATGTGGCAGTTCGAGCTGCACACGTGGGGACAGTCGTCGGGCGGGGCGGGGAGCGGTGTGTATCGCTCGCTCGACGGCGGCACCACGTGGACCAAGCTCACGCAGGGGCTGCCGAAGGGCGTCGTCGGCAAGACGGCGGTGGCCATCGCGCCCGGCGATCCGTCGCGCATGTACGCGCTCATCGAGACCGGTGGCAAAGGATCGCTCTGGCGGAGCGACGACGCGGGCGACCACTGGCATCTCGTCAACAGCAGCCGCCGGCTCATGGAGCGCTCGCACTATTACACGCGCATGGTCGTCTCGCCCAACGACGCGGACGAAATCTACTTTCCGCAGAACTTCTTCTACGTGTCGAAGGACGGCGGTGAGTCCATCGACCAGGTGCCATGGGCGGGGGACAACCACGACATGTGGGCCGATCCCACGAACGCGGACCGCCTCATGATCGGCAGCGACGTGGGCGCGCTCATCACGACGGTGCACGGAAAGTCGTGGAGCACCGTCGTCCTCCCCATCGCGCAGATCTATCACGTCGCAGTCGACGATCGCATTCCCTACTTCGTGTACGGCAACGAGCAGGACAACTCGGCCAACCGCGGGCCGAGCAACACGCTCTCGGGCGCGATCGGCGCGGGGTGGTGGTTGCAGACGGCCGGGTGCGAGAGCGGCTTCTCGTTACCGGACCCGGTGGACACGACCATCGTATGGGGCGGCTGCTACGAGGGCGGGATCGAGCGCTTCGATCTCGCGAACCGGCACTCGCACTCGGTGAACCCGTGGCCCGAGGCGAGTAGCGACGCGCCGGCGGACTCGCTCACGTACCGCTGGAACTGGACACCGCCCATGGCCATCTCCCCGCACGATCACAACACGGTGTACGTGGGAAGCCAGGTGGTGCACATGACGAAGGACGGCGGGATGCACTGGACGGTGATCTCCCCCGACCTCACCACCAACGACACGTCCAGGATGCACGTCTCCGGCGGACTCACGCCGGACAACCTCGGCGTCGAATACTGCTGCACGCTGTTCGCCATTGCCGAGAGTCCGGTGACGGCGGGGCCCATCTGGGCGGGGTCGAACGACGGGCTGGTGCACGTGACGCGCGACGGTGGAGCGCACTGGGCGGATGTCACGCCGCCGGCCAAGCTCGTCCCGCGCCCGGGAACGATCTCGAACATCGAGCCGTCCAGGTGGGACGCCGGCACGGCCTATCTCTCGGTGGACCGTCACCAGGACAATGACCGGGATCCGTACATCCTCAAGACCACCGACTATGGTGCGCACTGGACCCGGATCAGCGACGGGATTCCGAAGAGCGTGCTGAGTTACCTGGGCATGGTAAAGGAGGATCCCGTCCGGCGGGGGATGCTGTACGCGGGCACCGAGAACGGACTGTACGTCACGTACGATGACGGCGCGCACTGGTATCCGCTGCAGCTCAACCTGCCGCACGCACCGGTGACATGGATCGCGGTGCAGGAGCGGTTCGACGATCTCGTATTGAGCACTAAGGGGCGCGGCTTCTGGATTCTGGACGACCTGGGTCCGCTGCAGCGGCTGGCCGCGAACGCGCTCGCGGCGAACCGTGCCGCGTTGTTGCCCATCCACGACGCGTACCGCTTCATCCAGCGCCGCAGTCCGCGCGGGGTGCCGAACGACAACGCGGAGGGGAAGAACCCGAACTACGGCGCGGCCATTCCGTTTTTCGTGCGCCCCACGGAAAAGGACACGACGATGAAGATCGTGATTCGCACGGCCGACGGGCGCGAGGTCCGCACGTTGAAGCCGCATCCGCACCCGGGGTTGGGTCGCGTGTGGTGGGATCTCCGGTGGAACGATCCGCAGGCGGTGGAGCTCCGCGCGAACCCGCCAGGGTTCGAGAAGGTGTGGGAGGCAAAGCGCTTCCGCGGCAAGCGCACGCGTCCGCTGCTGCACTACGGGATTCAACAGCCGGAGCGCGGGCCGCTCGTGGCGCCCGGCACGTACACCGTGGAAATGACGCTCGGCAAAGACAGCACGAAGTACGTGCAGACGGTACGCGTGCTCAAGGATCCCAGCTCGACCGGCAGCGATGCGGACGTGCAGGCGGGCGCTGCGCTCGCCTTGCAGATCCGCGACGAGCTGGACACCACGGCCAAGGCGATCAACGAGATCGAGCGCGTGCGAAGCCAGTTGGACAACCTGCGCGACATGTACGGCAAGGACAGCACGAAGAAGGCGATGGTCGAGGCGGCCAAGACGCTGGACAGCACGCTCGTGGCGCTGGAAAGCCGGCTCATCGAGCCGCCGTCGATGCAGAGCAGCCCCAAAACGTTCGCGAGCGCCATGCAGGTGTACGAGAAGCTGCTCTTTCTGGAGGGGCAGGTGGGTAGCGGGGCGGGCGACGTGGCGGGGAATCCGGACTACCCGCCGACGGCGGGTGAGGTGGAGGTGCACCGGATCCTCACGCAGCGGCTGGACGCGATCCTGGCGGACCTGCACGCGGTGCTCGCGCGCGACGTGCCGGAGTTCAACAAGGCGGCGGGCGTCCGCGTGGGGGTGGTGATCGACCACTGACGGCGGCGGCGGACGGGGCGGTGAGCCCGGCCTCGATCCGTCGGCCGCTTGGACGTGTGCGCATCTGGCCTGGCAGTATCTCTCCGAGAGTCTGCTGTTGTCGCTGGCCGCGGCCGTGGCTGCCATCGTCATCGCGCTGCTCACGCTCCGCGCCACCGTGGCCGTCGCGCCGAGCGATTTGCCTCGCCTGGCGGAAGTCCACATGAGCGCCGCCAGCGTGGCGTTCGCGGTTCGGGCGGCGTTGCTCGCCGGGTTCGTGTTCGGTGTGCTCCCGCTGGTGGGCAATCGGCTCGACCTCGGGATGCTGCGCGACTCGGGGCGCGGACTCACCACGTCCACCGTGCGCATGGCCGCGCGGCGCGTGCTGGTGGCGTCGCAGATGGCGTTTGCCGTCGTGCTGCTGGCGGCCGCCGTATTGATGGTGCGGACGTTCCAGAATCTGAGAGCCGTGCGTCCGGGCTTCGACGCGCACGGGGTGTTGACCATGGACATCGCGCTCCCCGAACAGCGGTACGACGGAGGCGCTGCGGACGGAGTAGGCACCTGGTGGATGCGTGTGATGCGTGGCCGACACGGAGGACGTGAACGGGGCACGGAAGGGCGCCGCCGCGCGTCCCGTCACCACCGGTGCGTGAGCGTCACGAGTGCGGTATGCGCCACGTACTCCTTGCCGGGCTTGTTCGACGTGCGCCACTCGAGCTCGTAGCCGAGTCCGATCCGAATGTTCTGGCTCAACGGGTGGAGCCAGGTCACGGCGGGTTTGATCCGTTGATCGACGCGCTGCACCTCCGCGCCGTCGAGCTTGACGAGGCGGTTGGGAAAGCGCTTGCGCTGGAGCTCGACTGCGGTGGCGAGCGTGTCGTGGCCGAACGGGATGCTCTCCAGCTCCGCCGTGTAGCCTTGCCGCACGTAGTGGTTGTCCGCCGTGACCGCGCGGTTGAATTGTTCGCGCGCCATGAGCGTGAGCCGGTGCCCGCGCCCGATGCGACTGACCGTGCTCAGGCGCACGCTCCGGTTCAGCGCGTCGCGGTCCGGGTCTTCCACGTCGCGCTGGATGCGCATCTCCCCCTCCGCACGGAGCGTGAGCCAGCGGACGAACCGGTACTCGATTCGTTGGCGGATGCCATATCGGTTCGTCAGATCCCTGTCCTCCGACGAGCCCAGGAGCGACACCTGGGCGAGCGTGCGCAGCCGCCATGGGCCATGCAGGTGCGGCTTGAGCTCCGCGTACATCGCCTGACTCACCCGGTTCCAGCGCGATTGCGGCGTCGCGCGGTTGAGCGCCACCTCGTAGGCGACCTCCAGCAGCGGGTCGTCGGCGTCGCTGCGAAAGACACCGCGCAGACCGACCGCTCCGCTCACCAGCGCGGCGCCGCCCGGATCGCCGTCGATGTTGCTGTCGTAGCTGCTCACGGAGAACGCATCCAGCGCCCACATCGCGCTCGCGGGGCGACTCCCCAACGGAGCGCCACCCGCGCTGTCCAGCGGCGCGCGCTGCGCTGCCACGGACGCCGCCGCGAGGCACGCCGCCGCGAGCGCAAGGCAGAGCGCGAGCGTCACTCTCGTCCGCACGTTCGTTCTCATCCCTCTCTCCCCGGGGCCGTGCGCGCGGCAGGTTCGCCAGGCGTTGCTCGGTCCAGTCTGCCGGCGGGCACGGGCAGCGGCGCCGGGGCTGACGACCGGGAGCGGACCGGCTCGCGCGCCGGCTGTGATGCAGCCGGCGACGCACTCGCCATGGCGCCCATAGTCGACCAGCGTACCGCCGGGTGCGCCGCCAGCACGTCGAGCAGATCGGCGATCGCGTGCATTGCCTCCGCGTTCATCACGGCGTGGTGCAGCATGACGCCCACCGGCTCCGGCGCGGCGAGCTGCGCGGCGAGGGCGCGTGCCTGCTCCTCCACCCCCACGCGGACCCCCTTGCGCCCGGTGAGCCAGTCCACGCTCACCCGCAATTCGCGGAGCGGGGTCGCGTCGATGGCCGGCGCCGTCACGTCGCGCGACAGGACGCGGAAGCCAAGCTCGACGAGGCACGTCGCGGTGTTTGCGGTGCACCGATTCCACGGCGGCGTGAAGATCGGCTGCACCGCGCCCGCCAGCAGCGCGCGGAGCTTTTGCTGTCCGGCTGCGATGTCGGCGCGCTGCTCGGCTGCCGAGCGACTGGGCCCGAACTCATGCTTCCGCCCGATGCGCTCATGGTTGAGGTGCGCGTAGCCATGCTGGTGCAGCGCCACGAGACCGTCGGAATGCTCCACGTCGCGGGCGAGGCGGCGCGCGAGCGGCGGGGTGAGCGCGCACGGGATGACGGCCAGGTCCAAGGGCGCTCCGCGCGCGCGGAAGATCGCGATCAGACGCGCGAGCGCGTCGTCCGCCCATCCCGCGTCGTCATCGCGGAAGAAGATCCGCACCGGGTGAGGCGCCGCATCGAGCGCGCTGCGCACCGGGTCCAGCCAGCCGCCGGCGCGCATCACGACACGCACTCCGCCACGGGGGGGCCGAGCCGCGCGACGGACCGCAGCGGCGCTCGCTTGGCCGCCGCGAGCATGGAGCGCACGAGCGTTGCCGTTCGTGCGGCTCCGTTCAGATCGACGGCCGTCGCGCGGGGGCGGAAGTGGGCGAGCGCGGCGAGCTCGTTCGCCATGCGTTGCGGCGTGAGCTCCGCGGGGTCCAGCACGCGCACCGCACCGCGCGCGGCGAGGGTGCACGCGCGTCGCATCTGCTCGTTCTCGCCCGCCTCGTGGTACGGGACGACGAGCGCCGGCACCGCGCTCCGTAGCACCTCGAGCGCCGTATTGTAGCCGCACTGGCTCACCGACCCGGCCGCCCCGTGCAGGAGGGCGGGCAGGTGGTCGACGGCACGGCGAAGCGCGACGTCCGGCACCCCGGACGCTAACGCGGTCACGCGTTGCCAGGCTGGGTCTGGAAGAAACGGTCCGCCGACGACCGTCAGCTCGTCGTACGCTCTCGGACGACCGTGGCGCACGAGCAGCGCGTGCGCGCGCACCGCGGCCGTCAGGAGCGGTTCTCCCACCAACCCGCCTCCGGCCGATACCACGACGCGCCGGAGTCCGTCGTCGCCAGCCTGCGCCTCCGACGCGTGCTGCGCGGACACGAAGCCCGTGTAGTGCACCGGGACGGTGAGCGGCGTCGACGGCTGGAACGTATCCTCCAATCGCGCCAGTGCCGGATCGGCATGCACGAGCACGGCGTCGAAATACGCGTTCACCGTGCGCGCCGCGTTGTCATCGTGAGCGCGCTGGTCACGGCGCTTGCCGACCAGGATGTCGCGCACGCTGCACACCACCAGCGGCCGGCCGCGGCGCATGTCGCGAGCGCGCGCGAGCAGTGGAAGCAGCTCGCCGGCGAACTTCCGTCGCCCGAACGGGAAGAGTTCCACGATGAGCGCCCGCGCACGCGTGGCGGCCAACGTGTCGAGCATGAGATCGCGGCGCCGGGCGTGCGCGTCCTCCAGTGTGCAGGCGGCATCGAGGCTGCACAGCGCGCCGTCGGGCCCGGTACCGACCGGTGGAAGCGGCACGACGCCCACGCCGTCCGGTACGCGCATCTGCTCCGGCCACTTGCCGCCGCTCATGACCACCACCCGAAAGTGCGCGGTGAGCCCGTGGGCGATCGCCATCGTGCGCACGAGATGTCCCAGCCCGGTGGAATGCTGACAGTAGATGAGGACGGTGGGGCGCCGCCGGCGCTCGGGGCGCGGCGCAGCGAGCTCAGCCATGATCGACCTCGGCGAGAAGCGCCCCCGCATCGGCGAGCAGCGCGGGAAGCACGGTGAGCGCGGACCAGCGGACGCGGTTCACCGCGCGCAGCGCGCGCTCCACCAGGAGCGACGCCGCGGTGTGCCAGCGCAACACGTGGGCTTCGGGAAGCGGAGCGTGTGCGGCGTAGCCATCCAGGAACGCCCGCGCGAGCGTCGCTTCCGTGGCCGCGCCGAACATCCCCATGTGCCGCTGGAACCGGAACGCCGCAAGCATGCTTCCGAGCTCGGCGGCAGCCGGTCCGGTGGCGAGCTGGTCCAGATCGATGAGCGTCACGGTGGACTCGTGGACGAACCAGTTCTTGGAGTTCACATCGCCGTGCAGCAGCGCGGTTGGCTGCGCGGGTTCCGTGCAGTGCTCGAAGCGCCGCTCGAGGGCGGCGGCAGCCAGAGCCGCGTCGGGACGCGCGCGCGCGATGACCCGTGCCGCCTGTTGGAGCTTTGACGCATCGAACCGCGTGAAGCGGGGCACGTCGAGCAACGCCGGCGCGGGAAGCCGATGGAGCGTGGCGAGTGCCGCTCCAAAGCTCGCCATCGCCTCCGGGAGGTCCGCCGGCCGGAGGTCGATGAGCCGCCGTCCGTTCGCCGGCGCGAACACGAGCAACCGGCGCCGCGCGTCGTGAAGCAGCACCTCCGCTACACGGAGCGTCACCGCGCCCTGCGGTTCCTCGTGCAGCACGCGCGCGAGCGCCGCATGCACTGCGGCGCCGAAGGCCGCGTCGTTACCCGCATGGACCTTTGCATAGCCGCGCACTCTGGCCTGCCGGTCCAGACACTGCGCCGTGGCGGCACGCTCCGGCGCGAACGCCACCACGCGGCTGCGCGCCCACCAGGCAACGTCGTCGCCGGCGTCGAGGGTGCGCCACGGCTGCACCGCGCTGGTGAGGAGCTCGAGCCCGCGCAGCTTGCGGTCGTTGGGAAACACCCAGAACACCGTGTCAATGTGACGATCATGCACCACCGGCCGCAGGGCGTGAGCGCTCCCCCCGCCCACGCGTGTGCTCGCCACCCCCACCGCATCGTCGGTGACACCGGTACGGCAGGCCACGGTGTGGACGCGTCCCGCATGGGTGAGGCGGTACACCACGCGCACGCTCTCCCCCACGCGATATTTGGCGCGCACGATCTCGCAGCGGTCGATGCGCACGCCGCCCCGGGCGCCGAGCGTGCGGGCAAGACGCGCGCGCATCCGCCTGGGGTCGAGCAGCAGATCGCGCTGCGGAAGCGCCGGGTCCGTCGCGAGCCCGGGAACGTCGGCCCGCCCGGGCGCGGACGCCTGCGCGTGGGTGAGGGACATCACGGCCGCGGCCCCGGCGAGGCGCCGCGGACATGGTCGTCCGAGCGCTCGGCGCGAATGCACGTGATCCACGGCGTCGCTCGGCGGCCCGTACGCGTGCGGTCGTGCGGCGGGTGCCAGGTGACGCGGTCGCATTGCCGCGCCCCGTCGCTCACTCCCTCCACCTCGATGTCGAGCGGACCCACGTCGCCCGTGGGCATATGGCGCACGCGCACGGTCGGTACGGAGTCACCCTCGCGCATGGGGAGGACGAGCGTGATGAACTCGGCCTCGTCTGCGCCCTCGTCCACCACCGACAGCACTGGCGCGTGCTGCTTTTCGCCGTATATCGGCGCGACCCAGCCCTGCTCCACGCGCGGCTCCCGCGCGCTCACGAGAACGAGCGCGAGCCCTGGCGCGTGCATCATCCAGTCGCCATCCCGTCGCACGAGGCGTGTGCGCTCGTGCGCGTCGGATGGAAGATGGAAGCGCAGATCGTACCGCCGCGGACGCGCGTCGCGCACGCGATCCGCGATGATCCAGTACTCATCGTGTACGAAGATCACGTGACGCCGGTGCAGCGCCGTGTACTCCTCGCTCTGGACCTCGCCCCACAGCACGTCCACTCCGGGGGCGCTACCCCGGTCGAGCAGACGCGCGCGCGCTGGTGGCCCCTTGGGCTTGCCGCGGCCGTAGCGGGTCTGGTCGAGCCCATCCACGCACACCGTGTTGTGCGCCGCCGTCCCCTTGAACCACCGTCCCCAATCGGGCGCGTGCACGTCGGACGGCTCGGCATAGCTGTAACGCCCCGGATCGACGAGCAGCGATCGGCCGCATGCCGCGATCTCCACGGACAGCGCGTCGTAATGTCCGTGCCCGCCGTCGCCCACCGGACCGCAGTCGAAGATGAGCCACCGCTCGTCGGCATATGGCGTGGCCGTATTGCCCCAGCCGCTTCGCTGCGTGAAGTACCCCCCGGCCGGGAAGCTCGCGCACCTCCGTGCCGGCGGCGCGCCGAGTTGCCCGCGCGTGGCCGGCCACAGGAAGTCGGGGCGACCCAACAGCTCCGCCGCCAGCGCCAGCACATCACCGTACGTACCGGCATCACTGTCGGAGAGCATCGGGATCTGGCCGTCGGGACGGTGACAGTGCGCAGCGAACTCGCATGCCAACGAGAGCCGCTCATCGTAGCCCGCCGGCAGTGTGAGCCCAAACCGCCGCGCGTTCTCGCGCGCACCCACGAACGAGCGCAGCGCCACCATGTGGTAATGGCTCGACCGCTCCCGGTGGACGCCGTCCGGCAGCACGTCCTCCAGCAGATTGCGGTGCAGCTCGGCGAGCGCGAAGTCGCGCAGCTCTCCGCACAGATCGAGCACCGGGAACGCCAGCGCGCCTACCAGCAGTGCGTACAGCTCGAGCGTGCGGTGGTTGCGCTCGGCGGAGAGCGTCTGCCGCACGTGCGCGAGCTGCCCTCCCACGCTCTCGATGATCTGACCGGCGAGCGTGCGGCCCAGCCCGCGGAACTGCGGCGCGGCGGCGAAGTGCATCCAGGCGTAGATCCAGTTCTGCACACGCCGCGCGGCGATCTCACTGCGGTCGTGGTCCGGCGGCACCTGCCGGATCCACGACGCTACGAGCCGTTCCCACGTCGCGAGAAATCCGCCGTCGCCCGAGGTCGCATACGCGAAGGCGAGGTCGAGCCCGTAGTAGAACTTCACCCACTCGATTCGCCACTCGGGATCCGCCGGGAGCTGGGCGCGGAGCCAATCGGGCTCCGCCCCCAGCTCCACGGTGATGCCCGCATGCCGGAACCGGCCCGCACGCACCGACTCCGCCACGGCGCTGTCGCGGCGAGCATGCTCCACCGGGCAGTAGACCGCGCGCGGAGCGATCTCCTTTTCCATCGTGCCACCCGCCTCCGGCGCGATGGCACGCGCGCTGCTCCGCTCCGGCATGGCGCCGTGGGGGACGGAGCCGGGTTCGTCGCGAGCGTCGGGCAGCACGCTCATCGCGTCGCTCCGACCGCCCGCGCCGGCGCGAGCGCGACAGGCGCCTCGTCCGACGCGCGCGCGAGTTCGCGCACGTCGGTGCGCACTTCGACCGCGCGCCCGCGCTCCATGCGATACACCACATCGGCGTGCGCCAAGAGACCGAATTGATGCGTGATCGCCAAACAGGAGCGGCCAGCACGGAGGGTCTCGAGTCCGTTCAGAATGATCCGCTGCGACTCCGGATCGACGTTGGCCAGCGGCTCGTCCAGCACCAGGATGGGGCGGTCCATCAGATACGCGCGCGCGATCGACAGCCGCTGTCGCTGCCCGCCGGAGAGATCCAGCCCGTCCTCGCCGAGCGGCGTTTCGAACCGTGACGGCAAACCGCGCACGAAGCGGTCGAGCGCAACGAGACGCAGCGCGTCCCAGAGTTGCGCATCGCTCCGCGCAAGATCGGCGGGACAGATCGCCTGACGGATGCTGCCGGCAAACAGATGCGTTTCCTGCGTCATGATCGCGATCTGCGCGCGCAGGGAGGCGAGCGAGATGTCGCGCAGGGGGCGCCCGTCGAGCAGGATCTCTCCCGCATCAGGATCGAAGTGGCGAACGAGAAGACTCACGAGCGTGCTCTTGCCCGCACCACTCTCGCCCACCAGCACCGTCATCCGTCCCGGCTCCAGGCGCATCGTGACGCCGTGCAGCACGGCGCCACGCGTGCGCTCGCTCGCCGGATAGGAGAACGAGACGTCGCGGAACTCCACCACGCCGCGCGCGCGCGCGACATCCACCGCTCCCGGCCGCAATGTCACCGCCGGTTGCTGCGCCAGCAGCGCGAGCAGCCGGTCTCCGCCCGCGAGCCCGCGCGTCACGCCATCGGCAAGATCGTTGATCTTGTCCACCGGGCGCAGGAGCTGGTTGAGGTACGAAGCGATGACGGTCAGCGACCCCAGGGTCAGGCGCCCGCCGAGGACGAGCAGCGCACCCCCGCCGGTGACGATCGCGATGATGATCCCACGTGTGATGCTCAGCCATTGCTCCATGCGGGCGGCGTACCGCGTGACCTCCACCCCGCTCCGCTGACGCTGGCCGTTCAGTCGCGCGAAGCGCCGCCGCGCCTCCGCTTCGGCCCCCATCGCCTGGATGGCCGGCAGACCGCGCACGACTTCCTGCGCCAGGGCCGCGACTTCTCCCTCGTGACCGCGTCGCCGATGCGTGACCGCGGTGAGCGAGACGCCGAAGTGCCGAACGAGCACACCGAGCAGCGGCAGAAGGACGAGGCTCAGCAGCATGAGCTTGGGCGCGAGCCATCCCATGACCGTCAGGGTCCCCACCGCCGTCGCGACATAGCGCACGAGGAGGGGGAGCGTCTTGGTCTGCAGGCGCGCGAAGATGTCCACATCGTTCATGAGCCTGAGCACCAGCTCGCCACTGCGATGCGCCGAGCGGATGGTAGTGGGCGGAAGCGTCTGGAGGTGTGCGAGCAACCGGTCGCGGAGGGTGAGAATGAATCGCTCTCGCGCGCGTGCCGTGGACAGCCGCTCGAGCGCGCCGCCGAGAGCGCCCAGTGCCGTGACGACGGCAAATCCGGCGGCGAGCACCACCACCAGCTGGGCAGCCGTGACGTGCGCGGCGATCGGTGCGAGCCAGCCCGGCAGCGTGCGCCCCGTTAGCACCTGGTCGATGATGATCTTGAGCGGCCACGGCGCCACGACGGAGGCGCCGACGTCAATGAGCGTGCCCAGATAGCCGGCCGCGAGCAGCCACCGGAGATGCCGCAGCTCCGGCGCGAACGCGCGCATGAGGGTGAGCCACCCGCCGCGTGGATGGCCGTCCGTACGCACTCCGCGGGTGCGGCGCGCGCGCCGGTTGGCTGTCGTGCGGCTCGCGCGAGTCATGCGACCGCCGCGAAGAGGGAGACGAGCTGACGCGTGAGGACATCACCGTCGAAGCGCGCGCGAACGGTCGTGCGGCCGGCGTGGCCCAGACGCTCGGCGAGTGCCGGGTCGCCGTGGAGGCGCTGCATGGCCGCGGCGAGCGCGCGCGGGGTGTCGGGGGGCACGAGGAGACCGTTGACCCCGTCTTCCACCAGCTCCGGAACGCCGGACACCGGCGTCGTGATCACCGGAACGCCGCACGCCATCGCTTCCACGAGCACGTTCGGAATGCCGTCCCGGTCGCCGTCCGATGCCACGCGGCAGGGAAGACAGAACATGCTCGCGCGGCGCAGCTCGCCCACGAGCGCCGATGGCGCCACCGGACCCAGGAAGTGGATGGCCGGTGAGAGATGTCGCCGTTGGACAAGCGACTGCAGCGCGTTCAACTCTCCCGCATCGGGGCCGGCGATCGCCAATTCGGCGTCTACGCCGCGCTCGAGGAGGATGGCGACGGCTTCGATGAGCGTGTCGAAACCCTTCTTGGGAACGAGGCGCCCAACCGCGAGCGCGCGCAGTCGCTCGGGCGCGGCCAGCCGGATGGGGGCGAGCGATGCAAGAGTGGCGATGTCGGTGGACAGACCGTGGTAGATGCGATGGATGTCCGGGGCTCCGCGGCCGGCCACGGACTGCAGGTGACGCCGGTTGGCCTCGGTGCACGTGACGGCAAAGCGCGCATCGCGCAGCTTGCGGCGGAGCAGGCCGGCGGGATTGAGCTGCTCGCAGTAGATGTCGCGCGCGTGCGCGGTGAACGAATAGCTCAGGCCGCACAACCGGGCTGCGAGCCACGCCACGGTGGCGGTGCCGTGGCAGTAGTGCGCGTGCAGGTGGCGCACAGACGGCACGGCGCGGAGCACGTCGGCCAGCAGCACCGCGCGGACAAACTCCTTCGCGTGCTTGCGCGCCGGCTCGGGAAAGCCCGAGCGGCGCGTGCGAACGCCCTGCACGAGCACGGTCGTCGCAACGCGCGCCAGCCGCACCGGATGCCGGAGCGCGAACCGCGCGAGCGGACGCCAGTATGTCCGCGCGTTCTCCGCCAGCCAGCGTGTGGCCGACGTGCCGCGCGTCGACGTCAGCGCGGGAAGCCGCTGCGGGACGGAACGGATGCGGTCCACCACCGGGTGGCGCGGCTCCGCCTCCCACGACTCCACATCCATCATCGTATAGAGGCGCAGCCGCGCGCCGGCGCACTCGAGCCGATGGATCTCGCTCGCGATGAACGTCTCCGACACGCGCGGGAAGGCGCCCAACAGATAGGCGATCTCCCCCGTGCCGCGCGAACGGTTGCGCGCGTTCCTACGCATACGCCGCCTCCAGCGCGCCACAGAAGCGCTCGCCGCAGACGCGGACATCGAAGCGGCGCTCCACCTCGGCACGCGCACGGGCGGCCACCCGGTCGCGGAGCTCGCCGCAGGTGGCCAGCAGGGTGAGCGTGCGCGCGAGCGCTGCCGCGTCGCCGGGAGGAACGAGCATGCCCGTGGCCCCAGGCGCCACCGCCGTCGCGATCGCCCCCACGTCGCTCGCCACCACGGCGCGCGCACAGGCCATCGCCTCGAGCAGAACGTTGGGCAGACCGTCGCGATCCCCGCTGCTGTCCTGCACCAATGGCACCACGACCACGTGCGCGGACGCGTACTCGACTGGCAGCTCGTGATGCGCGCGACTGCCGCACAGGTGCACACGATCCTGCAGCCCGGCGTGCGCGATCAGCGCCTCGAGCAACGGGCGTTCCGGCCCGTCGCCAATGATACGCATGTCGAACGGAATGGAGAGCATGGATGCGGCGGCGATGAGCACGCCGAACCCCTTCTTTTCCACCAGCCGCCCGACCGCCAGGATGCGCACCGGTGAACGATCCGGCTGGGCGTGTGGTCGAAACCGCGCGAGGTCCACGCCGTGCGGGATGAGCATCACGTCACCGCCCGCGGCGCGCACCTCGGTGGCGACGTCGGTGTTGCACGCCACCACGCACGTCGCCGCGCGCGCGCGCCGCCCGAGCTCGGTGGCGCTGAGCTTCCGCGCGTCGCGCGCGTGCACGCTGAAACCGTGCGCGACGCCGAGCCGTCGCGCTGCCTCCGCCGCGACCGCCGCCGGGTGATGCGCGAAGTAGCCGTGCACGCTCGACACGTCGCGCCCTGCCAGATACGCCGCCACCGCCGCACCCTGCTGGGCGACCGTACCCGGTTGCAGCATGAACAGCCGGTCGAGCAGCCGCTTGCTTCCCGGGACCATGTCGGAACCGTCGCCGGGACGTGTGGCGAAGACCGCCGCCAGCACGCCACGCGCGTCGAGCGCAAGGAGCTCCGCCACGGCGAACGTCTCGGAACGGCGCGGATACCCACTCAGGACGACCGCGATCTGACTGCGCCTCATAACGCCGCACCCTCCAACAGCTGGCAGGCCCGATCGCGCACGCGAGCGAGACCATCCATCCCGAGCGGCGGGGCCGGACGCGGCGCCCGCTCCAGCGCGCCCATCACCTTGGCGATCAACAGCGACGGCGTGAGGTCCTGCGGCTCCACGACGTCGAACCAACCACGCTCGGCCAGCAGGCGGGCGCGCATGAGCTGCTCGCGCACGGGTTCGGCGCGCGGCACCAACACCGCGGGCAAGCCATTCGATAGCAGCTCACACACCGTGTTGTAGCCGGCCATCGAGACCACCAGATCCGCTTCGGCGTAGCGTGCGGTGAGGTCGGCCTCGAAGTCGATGAACGCCACGTCCGCCAGATGGCCGTAGCGCTCCAGCAGCGCCGACCGGTTGATGGCTGACATCTGCGGGCCGAACACCACCGTGGAGCGGATCGCGACACGACGGGGAAGATCGACCAGCCCTTCCAGGTACGCGCCGATCATCGCGCTGCCGTCGCCGCCGCCGCCGGTGGTGACGAGCACGCGTGGTGAGCCGCCATCACGCGTGGGTGCGGCCAGTCGCCGCTCCAGGTATCCGCAGAAGTGCGTACGCCGCGCCACCGCTGCCGGAAATCCGTACTCGGATACCGGGTCGAAGACGTCACGCTCGCCGTAGATCCACACCTCGTCGTAGTAGCGCGCGATGGTCTCGAACGCGCGGCTGCGCTTGAGCGCGTTGCGCGTACGGATGGGCTCGTCCAGGATGTCACGCACCCCGAGCACGAGCTTGGTGTCGCGCCCAGAACGGCGAAGTGCTCGCAGTGCCTCGAGCAGCTCACCGTCCACCCCGGCCGGCCGCTTGTCGACCACCAACAGATCGGGGCCGAAGCCCATGATGGCGCGACTCAGGATCGCGGTGCGCGTGCGCTTTACCTCGTCGGCACACGCCGTGAGGAAGCGCGGCTCGATCTCGTCTGCGCCGAGCCGGTCCACGCAGGGGAGCTTGATGTAGTCGACGCCTTCCGGGATGCGGAAGGCGTGGATCATGGGCGATCCGGTGAGGATGAGGACCGCCGCCTGGGGCCACTGCTCGGTGAGCGACTGCGCGAGCAACAGCGTCCGGCGGATGTTGCCGAGCCCCACCGTATCGTGCGAGTAGAGGAGGATCTTGGGGTATGGACGCGGCGCCGGCTGTCGCCGGCTCCAACTCTCTGTCTGGTCCAGCTCGTTGGCGAGGACACGCAGTGACGTCATCTGTGGGCTCTCCGGCCTTGGCCGCGTTCATCGCGGCACGCACCGGCAACGCACAGCGTGCGCCAGGTGCGCCAGATCGTCTATCACGCTGCCACCTATGGACTTACGGCCATTCCTCCGCACGGCGCCGCATGCTCGAATCGCGACAGCGCTGTAGCGTATCGCTACGAAAGAGAGGGCGGCGAACGGTTCATCGATGCATGTCGGTCGCGCGCTGGTGCGCCCCGGCAGACATCCTCACGCCCTTCAGACTGGATGCCTCCTGTCCATCGTTTCGCCGGACGACGCTGAACGATCCGTCGGTCTCGAGCACGACCGCCTCCACGTCCTGAAGCGCTGGTATGCCGGCCGATCGGATGGCCGCGCGCACCTCGCTGTCGGTCACGCGCGCCTTGCGAAGCGCCGCGTGGAGGAACTCTCCCCGATACAGGAGCATCCGCGGCTCACCCGTGACGATGCGCCTTATCCAGGGCGCACGAATGCTCGTCCACGTGACGGCGAACTGGAGTGCGATGAGGAGGCCCAGCGCGAGCGCACCGCTGGCAAGGGAGACGTCTTTGGTGAGCAGGATGCTGGCGAGCGTGGAGCCGAGGGCAACCGTCACCACGAAGTCGAACGCGTTCATCTTGGAGAGCGTCCGGTTGCCCGCGATCCGGAGAAACAGGACGAGGACGAGGTACGCCATCACGCCCACGAGCAACGTGCGGAGGACGCTGTTCCAGTTGGTGAAGAAGAGATGGCTCACGAGGGGCTCCGGTGCGTTGCGCGGCCCAAGAGTTGCCGCGCCACTGGAGTCCTACCGCAATTTCTCGCCCGCCTTTGCGCTGTCAGGCGGAACGCCGACCGCGTGCGCCGTGGCAGTTGGCTCGCTCGCCACGCGCCGCCCATAGGCGAGGTAGCGGTGGAAGAACGGCAGCCCGGCGAGCGCCGGCAGCACGTAGCGCAGCGTGGAGAGGAGCCCGAGCGCGGCGCCCACCGCCGCCGAAAAGTATCCGCGGTAGAAGTAGATGAGCGCGGCATCGCGCGTGCCGATCCCGGCGAACGTGAGCGGGAGGAGCCCCGCAAAGATGGCCAGCGGCGTCCGTCCCAGGCTGGCAAGAAACGGCACGTGCGCACGCAGCGCCAACATGAAGATCCAGATCTGCACCAGGTGCACGAACCAGATGAAGAGCGAGAGGAATCCGATGCGCGTCACGCCCTGGCGCCCGCGCGCCAGCCGCTGCACTTCGCCCCACCCGTTCTCGAACGCTCCCACGCGCGCTTTCATTCGGCGCGGCAGCACGCGGCCCGCGACGCCGAGCGCCCACCGCGCGAACGGTACCGAGCAGAGCACCAGTAAACCGACGCCGAGTCCCACCGCCACCACCGCCGTCAGCACCCAAAACAACAGCGTATTTCGCGGAAGGAGGGTAAGTCCCAGGAGACACCAGCCGAGCAGCGCGACCACATCCCACCCCTTCTCGAACACCACGATGGCCAGCGCAGCCCCGCCGCCCAACCCGCCCCGCTCGCGCATGAAGTATCCCTTTGCCACGTCGCCCATCTTGGAGGGAAGCACCATGTTCAACACGCTGGCCGAGAGCGTGAGTCCCAACGCGTCGCCGAAGGACAGGGATGCCCGAGCGGGTACGAGCCATCGCAAGCGCTGCGCGGTGAGCGCGGTGGTCGGCACCAGCAGCGCGAGTCCCATCGCCAGCCAGCCGAGGCGGCTGTGCTGCAGCACGCCGAGCATCGCGGCGAAGTCGATTTTGAGGTAGATCGACACCAGGATGGCGGCGCTCACCACGAGCGAGAGCACGCGCTTCACGGCGCCACCTGGCCCATCACAGGACGCGCTCGATGCGCAGCGCCTCGCTCGCGTTCAGCGCGCGCACGCGGTCGGTAAGGTCGAGATCCTCCACGAGCTGATTGGCCTGGAAGACGCGACTCATCACGACGTAGATGGACGTCTGCGCCGCGCCGATGGCGGCCGCGTGGACCCTGGTCCAGTCGCCGCGTATCTCGTCCGTCACGCGCCAGCGCGCTTCTTCTCCGTCGTCGCCCTCACGCCGCAACCGGCGCGTGTAGCGATACGGCGCCTTCTCGCCGCCGGTGATGAGCATGCGCTGCAGCGCGCGCCGCACGAGATTCGGGAACAGGCGGCCCATGCTCAGCATCACCGCGCGAAGGAGCACGAGCTTGACCGGGGTCATCTGCTGATGCTTGGCCCAGCCGAACTGTCCTTCCACCACGATCTCGTCCTCGCCCACCTGCACGCGCTCTGGCGGAAGGAGATGACTCACCGCGTTGCGCTGGCGCGACCCCGTGCCTGCCACGAGCGACAGGCCGCTGTCGGACGCCACCAGGCCACCGTCGCGGAACAACTTGAACACGCCACCTTTCCCCTGCCCCAGGTACAGCTCCGTGCTCCCGCGGCGATCCACCATCACGCCGGCGTGCGGCAGCACGACGCGTCCGGCCGGGCGCGGGGCGAGGCTGGGTCTCTCCTCCACCCAGTGCCGCCACGCCAGCAGGTAGCTCCACGCGTGGTGCCCCACCAGGTGATCGTCCTCGTACGCCGGCCCCGCCCCGCGCGCGAGGCTCTGGAGGAACCGGTCGTTTGCCGCCAGCGCGCGGGGCTCCCACACACCCACGCGCTCGAATCCGTGCGGGAAGAAGTTGTACGTATTGCGACTGCCGTACTCTCCGCCAACGGTGCCGTCCGGATGCACGAACTCCGCGGCCACGCGCGTCGCGCGCAACAGCGCCTCCCGCACCCGGTCGTCGCGCTCCAGCTGGTAGAACTCCGCCAGGCATCCGATCGTGAGCGTCTGGTAGCCGGGGTCGAAGCCGCCATACTCGTGGAACCATCCTTCGCTGTCCTGCCACGACAGCAGCTCGGCCAGCCGCTCGTCGCGCGCTCGTCGCCAGCGATCGGTGCCCAGCCGGCGACCCAGGAGCTCCAGCGCGAGTACGATGAGTGCCGCGTGGTTGGACAGCCGTCCGCTCTCGCGGTGGCGGGCGAGCCAGTCCGCGCGCCGCGCGAAGAAGCGGTGCAGCCGCTCGTCGGCGCACCGCGTCAGGGCCGACGCTTCGATCCCCGCTAGCAGCGAGAACGCGGCGGCGCCGGCGGCGCGCTCGAAAGGGAAGTAGTCGTCGCACGATCCGTCGCCGTGCGCGCTCCGCGCCGCGAAGTCCATTCCCGCGCGCACCCATTCGCGCACGACCGGCCGGCGGTAGTACGGATTGCCCTCGGCCGGCGTGTCGTACGCCAGCGCCAGCGGCCACACGAACTCCTGCGCCATCCCGCTGGGAAAATCGATGATCCGATAGTGCCAGTAGTTGCGATCGAAGCAGCCGTAGGTGGGACTGTGGGGATTGCGATCGAGCAGCGTGAGGATGTGCGGGATGTGCGCCAGCGCCGCGCGCGCGAAGCCGTCGCGGCCAACGCTCATCTCCGCACCGGCTCCTGCTCCCGGTCGGCTTCCCAGCGGCGGAGCCGAAGCTGCACGTCCTCCAGCAGCGTTCGATTGGCCGCCATGAGGTCGGCCACGAGACCGAACATCCACAGCTGGAACCCCACCAGCGTGAGGATCGCGGCCAGAATCAGGCTGGGAGTGCGGGCGCGGGTGGGATCGCCGTGGTAGTGCAGGAACAGCCACCGCACTCCCAGCAGGAACCCGGCGAGCGCGGGAACGGCGCCCGCCCAAAAAAAGAAGCGGAGCGGGCGATACAGCATGAACACGCGCAAGACGGTGAGCGCCGATCGCCGCACGTAGCTCCCCACGCTCCGCACCAGGCGGGACGAGCGGAGATACGGGTTGGTCTCCACCGGCACCCACGTGATGCCGATGTTCTTCTGCCCGGCCTGAATGATGGTCTCGAGCGTGTACGTGTACTCGTCGAACACGTTCAGCCTGAGCGCCGCCTCGCGGCTGAACGCGCGGAACCCGCTCGGGCTATCGGGGATGCGCGTGCTGCTGGCGCGCGCCACGACCCAGCTGCCCACGTGCTGCAGGATCTTCTTGGTACGCGAGAAGTGCTCGATCCGGTTGACCGCGCGCACGCCGATCACGATCTGCGCCCGACCGTCGAGGATAGGCTCCACCAGCCGGTCGATGCACGACGCGCGGTATTGATTGTCGGCGTCCGTGTTGACGATCACGTCCGCTCCCGCACGCACGCACGCCTCGAGCCCTGCGCCGAACGCGCGCGCCAGGCCCTGGTGCGTGGGGAGACACACGATGTGATCCACGCCGAGGGAGCGCGCGACCTCGATCGTGCGGTCGCTGCTCCCGTCGTCCACGATCAGCCATTCCACCCGATCGAAACCGGGCACGGAACGCGGCAGCTCGGGCAGCGAGGTGCGCAGCGCGTCCTCCTCGTTGTAGCAGGGGATCTGGATGATGAGCTTCATGCTCCGCGCTCCGCCGGCGCGCTCGCTCGCCGGCGCGCCGCCGCGCGTCGGGCCAACGCGAACAGCGCTCCGGCCAAGAGTGCGAGCAGGAACGGCTGGAGCGGCTCGCTCATCCGCGCGCGCGCCACGGTGGCCGCGTGCAGCAGGTTGCAGTACAGGAGGAGCAGGAAGATGGGGAGGAGCTCGCGCCATCGCCGCCACAGCACCGCCACGCCGAGCACGAGCGCCACCAGCGGGAGCGCGCGCTCGAGCATCACCCGCGCCGCATCTCCTTTGGAGTATCCCCACCCGCGTAACGCGGCGTAATTGAACACGTGCGTGTCCGCCCAGTCCGCGTTGGGCGATCCCACCCAGTAGGTGAACAGCTTTTCCACGTCGAAGCGGAGCGCGACCAGCGGTTCGGAAAAGATCGACGCCTTGGCCCGCGCACTCCAGTATCGCTCGCCCGCCGGAGTGCCCGGGTAGGGGACGGACGGATCGTCGGGGTAGATGACGTCGTCCCACACACGCGCGTACGTGTAGTCGCTGTCACGCACCAGGTGGTAATACTCCGGGCTGCCGAGCCAGAGCGCCGCATTGCTCGTGGCGAGGGGAACGAAGGCGTGCACGCGGACATAGTTGCGCACCGTCCACGGCGCGATCGTGACGAACGCCGCGGCCGCGTAGACCATCGCCATGCGCGCGCCGCGTCGCACTCCCAACACGAGCGGGAGCGCCAGAAGGACGAAGAACGGAAAGAAGAGAAGCGTGGGACGGATGAGGTCGGTGAGCCCCACCGCGATGCCCGCCAGCACGAACCGCCGCGTGCTCGGCTGGTGGATCGCCCACCCGAGCGCGAGCACCACCGTCAGCAGCGCCGGTGTGAAGAGCGCTTCGCTCAGAAAGGTCGGCGTCTGGCGCGTGAGGACGAAACTCACCGAGGCGAGCCCCGAAGCCACAAGGGCGGGACGCGTGCCAAAGTACCGCCGCGTCAGGATGAAGAGGAGCAGCACCGTGGCCGCGCCGACGAACGCCTGCACGTACGGCACGGCGTTGTAGTTCTCTCCGCTTATCCAATGGATAAGCGCGAGCCACGCGGGGTAGAGGGGAACACGGTCGATCCCGCCGAACGTGCCATGGTGCAGGAGGTTGAGCGCGTGCGAGTTGTAGCTCGGCTCATCGCCGTGGATGAGACGCGCGGGACCGTTGGGTAGACGGTGGTTCGTCTGCCAGGCGAGATGCAGCCGGACGGCGAGTGCGACGAGGACCACCGCCCAACCCGCGACCGGAATTCCACCCCATCCGACGCGCGCGCGCGCGACCGGCGGCGGCGTGGGCGCCGAGCCGTTGGCCGGTACCGTTTCGGACGCGGGCGGATGAGGCATGGGTTTCGTTCCGGTGCGGGAGACATCCGTTGGATGGACGATCCTGTATGGTGCTCCGTCAGGGTCTATCGCGGGAGGTCGAGCTCCCCTGCCCATCGCCGCCTCGGGTGCCGCCAGCTCCCCTCCTCGCGACGCGGCGGAGGGCGCCGGCCGCTTTGCTGCGAAGATGATGCCGAAGGCCAACGGGATACCACCGCGCCAGAGCCCAACACCCGCGCATCACCCGTCCCCACCGACGCGCCCGCTCGTCCGCGCGCATGGCATCAAGAATGGGCTTCCCATAGTAACGGCGATAGTACTCCACCCCCGCCTGCCACGCTTCCCGCTCCGCCGCGCCGCGCAGTTGTCCACGCTGGCGCCGCAACACGCGGAGCGCGTCCCGCAGCATGCGGGGTGCGTGTCGCGACCGGTTTTCCCCGTGCATCCGGTACTCCGCCACGATCTCGCTGTGACAGGCCACCGGGTGGCGCCGCGCGATGCGCAGAAGCAGATCGTAGTCCTCGCAGAAGTCCACGGCGGGAGCGAAGCCTCCCGCGTCCACCAGCGCCGCGCGCCGAAAGATCGCCGTTGCCGGCATGCCCACGTAGTTCCCGCGAAGCAACTCCTGGTAGTGGTCCGTCCGCGGCCGCGCACGCACGGGGACTTCGCGCCCGGCCTCGCTCACGAGCACGTACAGACCCGCGGTGAAGGCACACTCGGGCGCCGCCCGCAGCTCGCGCACCCCGACCTCGAGCGCGTGGGGGAGCAGCCGGTCGTCGGCGTCCAGGAACACCACGTACGCCCCGCGGCTCGCGCGCAGCCCCGTGTTTCGCGCGCGCGACGCGCCCCGGTTGGCCTGGCGCACGCAGCGGACATCGGGATATCTGGCCGCCACCCGCGCGCTTCCGTCCGTGGAACCGTCGTCGACCACCACCACTTCGCGCGCTCGGTGCGTTTGCGAGAGGACGCTCTCGATAGCCTCCGCCAGCCATTCCGCCTGGTTGTAGCAGGGGATCACCACCGATACCAGGGCGGACGGTGCGTCGTAGGGTGCATCCGTCATCCGCCACCTCGCGCGTGTCTCACCGCCCGCCGTGCGCCGGCGCGCCTGGCAGGGTGTCCGTTGGGAAGTAGACCGTCACCCAATCCCACCACCACCCCGCCCGCAAGTCATACGCGTGCGCGATGCTGTCCGCTCTCTGGCGCCCGTACGGCGCGATGAACGCGCAGGGTCGCTCGGCGCCGTGTGCGAACCGCGCCGACGCGTTCTCCACGCCCAGATGCTCCACCCGCACGGGACGGCGCGAGTCACGCTGGAGCAGCGCCCACAACGGATACTCGTAGGTGTTCCAGCCGAGTACCACCCCGACCTCCGTGCAGTGCCGCTCAGCAACGGCAGCAGCCGCCCCGCGGTATGACCGCGCGAGCTCCGGCCAGTTGGAAAAGTACTGCTCCACGCGCGGCGTGTTGAATACGTTGCGCCGACCCACGAGCGGCCGGCTCTCGTTGTGCAGGAGAAACGGCAGCGCCCACAGCAGCAGCACCACGGCGCCCAACCGGTGTAGACGGAGCGGCGCCCGCTCCAGCACAGCCCCCACCAGCGGAGCGGCAAGCACGAACAGCGGAAGCTGCAGGCGGCTGCCCCAGGGCTGCCAGCGAAGATAGCCGCTGAAGAGGAGCGCTCCACCCAGGAGCGCAGCCGCCATGAGCGCCGCGCGGCGCCGTTGGAGCCGCCGCGGCGGTACGACGACGAGCACGCCGAACGCGACGGCCACGAGCAGCAGGTGCAGCGGGTTCCCCGCGCTGTCTTCGTGCGTCGAGTACGGAGGGATATAGAATGGCCCCTCCATCCAACTACTCGCGGAATCGTTCGCATTGAGCCCGGCCACGCCGTGTAGCACGCGAACCCCACCCTCGAGGGTGCGGTTCACCCGTTCGCTCGGCGTGCCGAAGTGCAGCGCGGCGTTGCGCACCATGTTGGACGCGAGCACGCCAACGGTGAACCGGCCGTTCGCGTAGCGCATCCCCTCTTCCGCGCCGGGTCCAAGCGGACTCGCGGAGATCTCGAGGTTGCGCCTCCAGTAGGCGGCGTTGAGCAGCATGGCCACGCCCGCCGCGAGCAGCAGTCCACGCCACGCCATCCGCACGCGAGGCAGCCACACCGCCGCGCCCCAGAATAGAAACGGCGCCGCGAACAGATAGGCCGTGGCCTTGCTGAGCGTGGCCAGTCCCAGCGCGCCTCCAAACGCGAGCCAATCTCGCACGGCCACCGACCACTCGCCGCGATCCACGGTGCGCAGGAAAAAGTGGACGGCGCACACGAGCCAGAAGGCCGTCACCAGATCGGTCTGCGTGCTGGTGGCCTGCGCGATGGCCATGGGGAGCGTGGCGCAGAAGAGCGCCGCCACGAGCTGGCCCCGCCGCCCCGCGCCGAGCTGCGCGGCGACGGCGGTCACCCCCACGATGCTTCCCGCAAACGCGAGCCACTGCACCATGTTCGCGTACCGGTCGCCGCCGCTCAGCAACTGCAGGTGGGCAATGGCATACTCGGTCCACGGAGCCTGATGCAGTTGGCGCAGAATGCTGGTGGGGTAGAGCTGCACTCCCCGATCCGCAACCCAATGCGCCACTCGGCTCATGTGGTAGGTCATGGAGTCGAACGTGTTGGGTGCGGCCGCAAGTGCCACCACCGCCGTGAGCACCAGCACCACGGCCACCGCCAGCAGGACGAACCGTTCGCCGCGGCTCGCCGCCCGCGCCGCGCGCGGCCACTCTGCGTTCGCGTGCGCGAGTCGCCACACCTCCAGCGCGCCAGCCGCCACTGCCACGCCCCACAGCACGGCCACCGCGCGCGGCGTGAACGCGCGCACGATGGTGAGCCCCTCCGTGACCACCGTGAGATACGCTCCCCACGCCACTGCGCCTAACAGCGCTCCGTCTCGCCCTGAGAGCGCGCGTCGTGAGCGCGCGCGCCATGTGGCCGCGGTCATCCACAACGCCAACGCAATGAACGGCAGGAGGATCATTGCCCAACGCGCTGTGTGTCCGTGTGCGGCGCGTCCGTGGACGGCACGAGCTGATACAACTGCTCGGCGTCATCCTCGTAGACCAGCCGGTCGTAGCGCGCCCGAAACAGCGGCGACATGATCGCGAACCGGTTGGGCGGGAGCTCATGGCGCGTCTTGTCCCACAGAATGTAGGACACGCCCGCGCGCACGAGTGCCCGGTACGCCTGCTCCTCCTCTCCCGGAGCCGCTTCCCACGTGCCGGCCGCCACACAGGCGGAGAAATCCATCACGGCGCGTCCACCCGTGTAGAAGTCCGCCGCTTCTCCGAACCACACCACGCGGGCCGACGGCGGAGCATGGGACGCGACGAAGCTCGCGGCAGCGTACGACTCCAACCGATGCCTGAGATATCGCTGCACGTCGAAGTCGCCCAGCACGGTGCGCACCGCGGTGGGCGTGATCTCATGGAACGTGGAGGGAATCCATCCCTGCCGGGCGTCGTTCAGCGGATAGAAGATCGGAAGGTTCATCGCCAGCGCGGCGATCGTCCCCGCCGCCAGTATTCGTGCCGCCCACTGCCAGCCCACCCGGCGGAGCAGTGCCAGCGCGCCGGCCAGCACCGTCGCCACGATGACCGCCAGCACCGGCAGCACCGGCACGAGATAGCGCACCTGGAAGGACGAAAACGGAGTGCACCACAGCACGACGTACACCACTCCCAACATCGTGAGGAGACGCATCTCCTTTCCCATGCGCCGCCAGAAGAGGAGGACGAGCGGAAGGGACAGCAGCCAGACGGGCCCGAGCGAGCCGCCAAAACGCACTCCCTCCCAGGTGGCGCGCCAGGGCAGCAGGAGAAAGTCGTGCAGCGAGCGGCCGTGACCGTAGCGCGCCATGGCGGCCGCCCATCCACTCGCCGCCTGCGCGTCCCATCGCTGCAACGGCAGTCCCAACCTGGCCAGGACGCCGTAGAACATCGGGAAGAGCGGATTCCCCGTGTAGTGCCACGACCGGACGTACCAGGGGAGCGCCACACCGACGGCCACCACCACGAGCAACGCGGCGTCCGCCAACCGTCGCCACAGCGACCGGGATTCCGCCTCCACTCCAACTAACGCGACACCCAGCGCGAGCGGCGCCACAAAGAACCAGCCCAGATGCTTTCCCGCGAGGCCGAATCCCAGCAGGATGGCCGCGTACACCAGTAGCCGTCGCCCGGAAGCGCGGCCGAACGCGAAGCCCGGTCCGCTGGCGGAGCGTGCGACCGGGTCGGCCGACGAGTCTGCTTCGGCCGACGAGTGTGCTATGGCCGACGAGTGTGCTTCGGCCGACGAATGCGCTGCGGCCGACGAGTCCGCTTTGGCCGGCGCGCGCGCACGCCGCCACTCCAGGAGCAGCGCCACCGCGCCCGTGGCGTAGAAAGCGAGCGGGAGATCGTTGTACGCCGTCGTCATCTCCCACAACACGGTGGGCGCGGTGAGGAACAGTGCCGCCGCGGGGACGGCCCACCGCTGTCCCACCCACCGCGCCGTCAGCCACGCCGCCCACGCACCGGCCAGGAGCCCGAACCCCCAGTGAATCAACTTGGGGCCGCGCGAATCGCCGAACAGCAGCCCGTAGGTGTAGAGCAGCTCTACATGCTGCGGGGTGGGCGACATGTGGTTGCACGGCAGGTCGAGCAGACGGCCGGCGGCGAGATACTGCACGGGGAACGCCAGGTGGTACCACAGCGCGTCGTACTCGATCTCCGGAAGCAGCGCTCCCAGCAGCGCCAACCCCGCGGCCGCGAGCGCCACCACGCCGGTCCACCACGCGAATCCGTGTCCTGCCGGCCGGACAAAGCGCCTCCAGCGCGCAGCGATACCAGCGTGAGAGGCGACGCGCGTGCGCGCGTGATCTCCCGCGTCACAGGCCAGCACGCCTGGCGCGCCGCTGTTGGCCACGCCGGTGTCGCCGCCCGGCGCACCTGCACCACTGCTCGCCGCACCGGCGGCGCCGTCGCGCGCACGTCGGCGCACGACTCCGCGCAACGAGTACAACGCGAGCACCACGCCCACCAGCAGCACCACCATCAATGCAGCGGGCGTGAGCCATCCCACCATGCCGAGCGCGAACGCCACGTAACCAAGGAGCCCCGTCCCCACGCCGAGCGCTACGAGAATCGTTCCACCGTACGGGAGCGCCAGCACGCGCACGAGCTGCTGTCCGTATCCCCACGCGGCCAGAAAGAAGGCGACCGCCAGCGCCACGTGCAGCGCGCCGCTCAGCGCGTAAGGAAGCACCACAGCGTCCCCCCGAAATAGGCGGCGGCAACGAGCGCGATCCACACGATCACGAGGATCGCCGCCGCCCGGTCGCCCTGTCGCGGCGCGTCCTCATCTGCCGCATGCACACTGTCAACCGCGACCGACGATCGTCCGGACACGGCGCTCATCGCCCCTCGATGTGCGCGTCGTACCACAGCTGGAAGCTGAGCAGGGTCCACAGCTGCTTTCGAAAGTCCACCGTGCCCGACAAATGCCCGCGGAGCATGCGCGCCACCGCAGCGGGCGCGAAGATCCCTTGCCGCTGCAGCCTCTCCTGCCCCAACAGTTCCTCCGCCAATGGACGGAGCGGGCCGCGGAGCCACCGACCCACCGGCATCCCGAATCCCTTCTTGCGCCGTCGCAGGATGGCCGGCGGAAGCTCGCCAGCGAACGCCTCGCGCAACGCGACCTTGGTGTGCGACCCGTGCACCTTGAGGCGCGCGGGGAGCGCGGCGGCAAAGCGGATGAATTCCGGATCCAGAAACGGCGCGCGCGCCTCCAACCCGCACGCCATCGTGGTGCGGTCCACCTTCACCAACAGATCTTCCGCCAGATAGAAGTGCGCATACAGGTACAGGAGACGGTCCAGCCCCTCGCGGCGCGGTCCGCCCGAGAGCTCCTCGTGTACCGGCGCGTACGCAGACTCCGCCGTCGCCGCCTCGCCCACCTCCGGCACCAGCAACGCGGGAAGCTCCTCCGGAAGAAACGACCCCACCCACCCGATGTGACGCACGTCCGAGGGCAGGCGCGCCGCGCGCAGGAACTGGCGCACCTTGAAGTCGAAGCTCATGTCGGCGTGACTCACCGGAAGGCGACGCGCGAGCGCGGAGAGAAGCCGGTGCCCCGCCTTGGGCACGAACCGCGCGTACCGGTTGGCCCACCGATCCGCAAACAGCGTGGGATATCCGCCCAGCAGCTCGTCGCCGCCGTCGCCCGACAGCGCGACCGTCACGTGCGGTCGCGCGAACCGGGCCAGCGCGAACGTGGGCAACACCGAGCCGTCTCCCAACGGTTCGTCCATGAACTGCGCGGCCAGCGGTAACAGGCCGATGATGGCCTCGGCGTCCATCATCTGCACGTGGTGCTGCGCCCCCACGCGACGCGCAACCTCCTGCGCGTATCCGGATTCGTCGAACGACGGATCCGTGAAGCCAACGGAGAACGTCTGCAGCCGGCCAGCCGGAAGACGCTCCGACATGAGAATGGCCAGCGCGCTCGAGTCGAGGCCGCCGCTCAGAAAACAGCCCAGGGGAACGTCGGACACCAGCCGCCGCTCCACGGCATCGCCCAGCAGCGACCGCAGTCGCGCTCCCCACGCGGCGTCGCTCCCCACGTTCCCCTCCACCGCCTCCGCGTCCGCGCGCGCGGGGTAGTCCCAGTAGCGCTCCACCCGCGCGTTGCTCCCACGCACGCGCATGCGGTGCCCGGCGGGAAGCTTCTTCACCGCGGCATAGATGCTCCGCGGCGACGGCACGTACTCGAACGCCAGGTACTGCGACAGCGCCACCGGATCCAGCCGGCGCGACACACCGGGATGCTCCAACAGCGCAGCGGGCTGCGACGCAAACGCGAACAGGTGGGCCGAGTGGTGATAGTACAACGGCTTCTCCCCCGCCCGGTCCCGCGCCAGGAACCACGAGCCGTCGCGCGCGTCCCAGAGTGCCAGCGCGAACATCCCGTTCAGCCGATCCACCACCGCGTCGCCCCACTGCTCGTAGCCGTGGACGATCACCTCCGTGTCGGAGCGCGTACGGAACGTGTGACCGCAACGCTCCAGCTCGTCGCGCAGCTCGCGGAAGTTGTAGATCTCCCCGTTGAATACCAGCCGCACCGTGCCGTCTTCGTTGGCCATGGGCTGGCTTCCGCCAGCGATGTCGATCACCTGCAGGCGGCGCATGGCCAGCGCGATGCGCCCGTCGGTGCAGTGTCCTTCCTCGTCGGGACCGCGTGACTCCAGCCGGGCGTTCATCCGCCCCAGCACATCGGCGTCAACATGCGCGGCCTCGTAGCCGCAGATCCCACACACGATCAGCTTCCTCGCCGGGGAGAGGCCACGCACAACAGCGACACGCCGAACGGGAGCGCGAAGCGCGGTAGCAGCAGTGCCTCCGCGCCGAACACCCGCTCCAGGATGGGATTGGCCCACCCGGGGTGCAGCGTGTTCTCCGATTCGCGAAGGCGCAGAAGGCGCATCGCGCGCCGGGCCGCCCAGATGGGGAGAAAGAGCGCGCTGTTCATGTATGAAAGGTATCGGACCTCCAGCCCCGCGCCGCCCAGCAGCGACCGAAGCGAAGCGCGCGTGTAGCGTCGCAGGTGGTGCGACGCGTCGTCGTTCGGCCCCCACAACGCGGGAAAGGCCGGCACCGTGATCACCGCCCGCCCCTCGGCGCGCAGCACACGGCGGAGCTCGGCGGCCGCGCTCGCATCGTCCAGGTGCTCGAGCACGTCGGTGGCGAACACCCACGTGAAGGAACCGCTCCTGAACGGGAGCGCCGCTCCGTCCGCTGACACCAGCCTTTCGTACCCGCCACGCGCGCGCGCGAACGCGAGCGACACGGGAGACACGTCGCACCCCGTCGGCGCACCGCAGCGCTCCACCACCGGCAGGTTTGCCCCGGTGCCGCACCCAAAGTCCAGCGTGGGACCGTGCGGGACCCCGTCCGTGAGCAGCCGATCCACCACCGCGCCCAGAATCCGCCGGCGCGCCCGATACCACCAGTGCGTCCCCTCGACCGCGGCAATCACCTCCAGGGCCTGTGTGTCCATACGTCGTCTCAGCGCTCGGGAGATACACCGGGGGCGGGCGGGGTGCGGCGGCCGGGCGCCGCTGTCGGAAGACCATGCGGCACAACGACGTGCGACCGGCAGCCAAGGAAGAAACGGTGCACCAATATAGAGGAGGGGATATGCTTCGGCATCCTGTGTTCCGCACGCTCGCGGACATCACCGCTGCGGCGCCTTCCGCGTGATCAGCCGGGTCGCCCGTATCGCGCGACCAGCGCCCGGCACATGCGCAGCGCCGCGTCGCGAAACTCCGGCTCGTACTCGGCCAGCTCGGCGTCGGTTGCGGCGAAGGCGGTGGGCGACCACAGGTGCCGCCCCTTGGGATCATGTGGCTGCTCGGTGCTCGAATCGATCCCTACCAACCCGCGAAGGTCGCTGTCCTCGTCAGCCGGATCCACGTCAGGGCGGAGCACGGCGAGCTGCCTGGCGCCCTCAACGATGCCCAGCCGCCCGTCCAGGATGGCCTGAGCGATGTCCGCCACCTGCGCACGCCGGATCGAGAGCTCGGAGCAGGGTGACTCGCCCATTGGAGAGATGCGACCTTCAGAGCCGCGGTTCAGCTGACACGCTGCCCATCTGGCACGAGCCACCGTAGACGGCCCACGAACCGGAACAGCGCTTCAACGATCGTCCTCTCGCGCTGTCTCGCTCGCAGCGCGAATCCGCATGATCACTCGCTGTGCCGCGTTGCCAAGAGCGGAGAGAGGGTGGTTGCCCGCGGCGAGATCAGTCGCCGGCGCCGGGCCAGAGCTGAGCGTGGCACGGTCAGTCACCAGGTAAAAGACGACGCCGCCCGCTTCCGGCGGCGGATGCTCCGAGACGGCGCGAAAGCGCGTGCGTACGCGCTCGGCCTCCGCACGGAACGCCGCTGCGGCCTCACGCACGCTCTGACGGGCCCCCGCACCAATGATCCCGCCGCCTGAGCTGTAGTAAAGACTCGTCGTGTCATCGTCAAACGCGGCAAGCGTTACAACGTGGCCTCCGATCTCCCAATCCATCACGACGCAGCGCACGCGATCCGTTCCGTCCTCGACGCCAGGAGGCAAGATCGCGCGTGAAAGGATCTGTTCGCGCAGGGTCATGTCGCGCTCTCCGATCCAGCCGATCCCCTGGCTTGCGCGTCCCACCGTTCCACCAAATCCCCACCGCGTGCCGCCTGCCAGCCGCCGGACGCGCTGCTCTCTCGCACGCGCTCCATGTCCTGTCTAGGGTCGCTTCCGTCCAATGCCTCAGCCGGATACCGGTACACCAGACTCGTCGCGCCGAGCAACTCCACCTCCCCGTCGTGCACGGCGCCCAGCGCCGTGGCCACACGGATGGACGCGACATTCGCCGGCCGGATGAGGCTCACGATGTCGCGGCGGCCCAGTTCCGTGCGCGCGAACGTCAGCGCCGCCCGCGCACCCTCCTTCGCGTAGCCTTTCCCCCACGACGAACGCGCGAGCGTGTACCCGATCTCGAACGCCGGCCACCCCTCCGGCTCGAAGCACCCAATGCGACCAATGAACTCTCCGCTCGCGCGCTCCTCCACCGCCCAGATGCCGAACCCCCGCAGCGTCCAATGGCCGATCATGAGCGCCAACTGTCGCCACGCATCCACGCGGGACAGCGGATGCAGGTCTCCCAGATACCTCGACACCTCCCGGTCCATCATCATGGCGATGTACGGCTCGGCATCGTCGGGACGGAAGCCACGCAAGCGGAGTCGGGGGGTGGCGAGTTCGGGGATCACGGTCCGTACCCAGGTGACGTGGTTGACCCACGACGACGATCGCGTGCCTGATGCCAGCGAGAAGATGGTGACGCGACCCCCCACTCGACAGAGGCCGGAGCAATGCCGGCGTCAGCCCCCTCTTACGATCTCTCTTGTACTCTCCCTTCTGCGGCGGTACACTAGCCCGGCCCGCGTACGGCCGCACGGCCCGCTCGCGTTCCGCGCGAAACCTCTCGCACGCTCCCGCCGTACCTGTCCGAGCACCAGCCATGCTGTTCCAGCGGGCGTGCCGGGACGACGCCCGACAGGAGCCTCATGACGGCTGATCAACCGCTGCTCGTCGCCGACCATCTCACCAAACGCTATGGCAACGTCGTCGCCCTCGACGACGTGAGCTTCGCGGTCCACAGCGGCATCACCGGCGTCCTTGGCGAGAACGGCGCCGGGAAGAGCACCGCGATCAAGATCTTCCTCGGACTGCTGCATCCCACCACCGGCAGCGCGACGGTTCTCGGCCAGAACGCGGCGCAGACGGTGGAGGTGCGCGCGCGGTTGGGATACATGCCGGAGCACGACTGTCTCCCCAGTCAGACGAGCGCGGCCGAGTTCCTCACCCATATGGCGCAGGTGAGCGGGCTCCCCCGCCGCGCGGCGCGCACACGCGCCGCCGACACCCTGCGTCACGTGGGACTGTTCGAGGAGCGCTATCGTCCCATCGGCGGCTACTCGACGGGCATGAAACAGCGGGTGAAGCTCTGCCAGGCGCTCGTGCACGATCCCGCGTTCGTGTTCCTCGACGAGCCCACCGCCGGACTCGATCCTATCGGCCGCGAGGAGATGCTCGCGCTCGTGCGCAAGACACATCGCGAGTTCGGAATTAGCGTGCTGCTGTCATCACACCTCATGTCCGATGTGGAGCGCACCTGCGATCGGATCATCGTCATCCAGGGCGGCCACGTGGTGAATGCAGGCGAGGTGCAGCACTTCACCAAGGAGACGGAGACCGTGTTCATCCAAGTCGATACGCAGCGGGATGCGCTCGTGGCCGCCCTCGAGCGCCGCGGGGTCGTGGTCACCGCACGCGGGACGGGACTCACGATCGAGGGCCCCACCGAGGTGGTCTACGACCATGTGCGCGACGCGCTGGTGGAAGCCGGAGCGCCGCTCCGTCGTATGGCGCCGCGCCGCCATGCGCTCACCGAACTGTTCGCGGAGAGCGGCGCATGAGCGGCGGCACCGTCTTCGACATCGGCTATCGGAACTACACCGGCCATCGCGAAGGACGTTCCCACGCGCGAGGCGCCGTGTTCCGCGACGGCGTGCGCATCGCGCTCGGGTTTGGGCGGCCGGCCAGGGCGAAGATCCTCCCCTGGCTGTTCATCGCGTTCCTGTCGGCCATCGGTCTCATTCTGGCGATGGTCGCCGGCGCCGCCGAACGACTGGGCGGACCGGGCGCGGCGCGGCAACTGCATGTCCCATCGCACGCGGACTACTACGGGATCGTCGCGGCCGTGAGCTTCGTCTTTGGCGCGCTCGTCGCGCCGGAACTGCTCTGCCGCGACCGGCGTGAAGGCGTGCTCCAACTCTATCTCGTCCGCCCGCTTACCGGGGGGGACTACGTGGCCGCCCGGTGGCTCGCGTTTCTGGCCGTCACGCTGGCGGCGCTCTGGCTGCCGCAGCTCGTGCTGTTTCTCGGTCTGGCCATGGGCGCGCCGGCACCCATTGCGTACGTCCAGCAGCACTGGCTGGATGTGCCACGGTTCCTCGCGGCCGGCGTCGTGATGGCGGCGTACATCACCACGCTTGCCATGCTCACCGCCTCGTTCACCACCCGGCGCGCGTACGCTGCCGTGTTCCTCGTGGGGCTCTTCATCATCACCACCCCGTTCACCGTGGGACTCGCGCACGCCATCGGCGGGACGGCCGGCCGATGGATCTCGATGTTCAACCTCACCAACATTCCCCTTCACGTGAACGACGTGATCTTCGGCCACCCCAGCCGCGTCACCCAGCTCGCCCCCGCGCGCGACCTCGGCGCCACGACCCTGGTCACGTGGTATCTCGCGTGGACGATCGTTCCGGGAGCGATCCTGTGGTGGCGCTACCGGAGACTGTCGGCATGAGCGAGACGGCCGCGCCCGTGATCCGCGTGGATGGCGTCTCCCGCTGGTTCGGGAGCGTGGTGGCCGTGAGCGATGTGACGTTCGACGTCTCGCCCGGCATCACGGGACTCCTTGGTCCCAACGGCGCCGGGAAGACGACGCTCCTTCGCATGATGACCGGACTCGCCGCCACGTCGAGCGGCGCCGTCACCATGTTCGGGCAGCCGGTGCGCGACAACCCGCCGCTCTATCGCCGGGTGGGCGTGATGTCGGAGCACGAAACCGTCTATGGCTTCATGACCGGTCGCGACTTCGTGCGCATGATGGCCCGCCTGCGCGGCGTGACGGATGTGGAGCAGGCCGCCGATCGCGCGATCGCGCTCGTCGAGATGGCCGCGGCCGAGCGTCGCCGTCTGGACACCTACTCGCGCGGGATGCGACAGCGCATGCGCCTGGCCGCCACGCTCGTCCACGACCCGGACGTGCTCATTCTGGACGAGCCGTTGAACGGCGCCGATCCGCGACAGCGTGTTCACTTCAAGCAATTGCTCGAGCAGCTCGCCGCCGAGGGACGGACGATCGTGCTCTCCTCCCATATTCTGGAAGAAGTGGAGGAGCTGGCGGACACCGTACTGCTCGTCGTGAACGGAAAGCTCGCCGCCTCGGGGAGCTTCCGTGCGATTCGCGCCGCGCTCAACCAGCGTCCATACCATGTGCGCGTGCTCTGCGATGCGCCGCGGCGGCTCGCGGCTGCTGCGGTGGAGCTGCCATCGGTGGACGCCGTCCATGTCGATCCCGATGGGGCCATCGTCATTCTCAGTCGCAACGTGCTGGACCTCCAGATGGAGATTCCGCGTCTCGCGCAAACGGCAGCCATCGGTTTGCGTCGCGTGGAACCGCTGGACGATTCGCTGGAAAGCGTGTTCGGATACCTGGTGGAGGGCTGACGCGTGGGCTCCGTGTACCGCCTCACCCTGCGACAGCTCTCCGGGCGCTGGCGTCTCGCCATCATGGCCGTGCTCGCCGCCATGCCGGTCCTCATCGCCGCGCTGGTGCTCAGCGGCGCGCGCGCGCCGTCGGTGGCCGAGTTCGAGACCGGGATCATCGGGGCGATGCTCGCCGGGTCCATCGCGCCGCTCGTGGTGCTCGCCATCGCGGCCCCCGCGTTCGCCAACGAGATCGAGGATCGCACGCTTGCCAACCTCACACTCGCGCCCATTCCGCGCTGGCAGCTCGCCGTTCCAAAGTTTCTGGCCGTGCTGTCCATCGCCGGGCCGTTCATCGCGGTGAGCGCGTTCGCTACCAGCTGGATCGCATTCCTGGGCGACACGCGCGCCGTCCTGGCGGTCACGGTGGCGTCGCTCGTAGGCGTGGCGATGTACGGTGCGGTGTTCGTGTGGCTGGGACTCGTGAGCTCGCACGCCATCGGCTTCGGGCTCCTCTACATCGTGCTCTGGGAGGGATTCTTCTCCGGGTTCGTGGCCGGCGTGCGGTTGTTGAGCATCCGCTTTCAGACCATCGCGCTCATGCACGGGCTCGACCCACGCCGTTTCACCGATGGCGACCACCTGAGCCTCAGCGTGGTGGTCACGATCGCGACGGTGCTGGTGGGTGGGTTTCTGTGGCTTTCCGTGCGGCGGTTGAGGCGGATGGACGTGCCGTAGGGCGCGTGCCGTCGCACTACCGGTGCACCGTGCTCATGTCGGCGTACCGCGCGCCGGCGGTGGCCCCCACCGGGAACGCCTCCTCGATGCGCTCCGTGTCCGCCGATGTGAGACGAATCTCCGTGGCCTGCGCGTTCTGTTCCAGGTACGGCACGTGCTTGGTGCCGGGGATCGGCACCACGTCGTCCCCCTGCGCCAGCACCCAGGCGAGCGCCAGCTGCGCGGGCGTTACGCCCTTTTTCGCCGCCACCTCCTCCACGCGCTGCACCAGGTCCAGGTTCTTCTGGAAGTTCTCGCCCTGGAAGCGCGGATTGCGGCGCCGGTAGTCGTCGCGCGGGATGTCGTCGAACCGCTCGAACCGCCCGGTGAGAAAGCCGCGCCCCAGTGGGCTGTACGCCACGAATCCGATCCTCAGGTCGCGCACGGTGTCCAGCACGCCGTTCTCTTCCACGTCGCGCGTCCACAGCGAGTACTCCGTCTGCAGCGCGGCGATGGGGTGTGTGGCGTGCGCGCGCCGGATCGTTTCCGGCGCGGCCTCGGAGAGGCCCAGGTAGCGTACCTTGCCCGCCCTCACCAGCTCGGCCATCGCGCCCACCGTCTCCTCGATGGGCACCGTGGTATCGACGCGATGCTGATAGCCCGGCCCACCAACTGCTCGTTGGTGAACGGACCGTACATGTCAGCCGTATCAAGAAAGGTGATCCCCAGTTCGATGGCCCGGTGGATCACGCGAACGGACTCGTTCTCGTCTCCCGTGCCGTAGAACTCGCTCATCCCCATGCAGCCCAAGCCCATCTCGGAAACGGCAAGCCCCTGCCCCAACATGCGTTCCTTCACGTCCGTGCCTCCGTTGTGTTACTGTGCACTCGGTACCGGCGGATCGCGTACGATCGCGCATTCCGGCGGAGTCCGTTCCGCGAGAAACGCGCCGCCGCTGGCAGAATGGCCACGCCGGTTCGCCGCCATCGAAACGACCACGCCTCGCCAGCACGCGGATGGCACTGCACGCCTGTGGCGTGTCGGATCTCGCGCGCTCGGCACCGCGTGCTCAGCTACGCTCCCACTGCTGTTCGCGCGCGCGAGGTTCGACCGTGTTGCAGGAAATGAGGCATACCATGGTTCATACGCAGGTGCAGATCGAGACACCCGATGGGCAGTGCCCCACACATGTGCTGCAACCGGAGGGCCCCGGCCCGTGGCCCGGCGTGATCGTCTACATGGACGCCATCGGCATGCGGGCCGCGCTCGTAGAGATCGCCGCGCGCATCGCGAACGCCGGCTACTACGTGCTGCTTCCCGATCTGTTCTACCGCGTGGAATTCGACGCCAGCCAGGGGATCCGGGTGTTCACCGATCCGGCGGCGCGGGAAGATCTCATGACGCGCGTCATGCCCTCGGCCAGCGCAGCGAACGTGATGCGTGACACCGAGGCGCTGCTCGCGTATCTGGACGCCGAGCCGCGGGCGCGGAGCGATCGCATTGGCGTGGTGGGATACTGTATGGGCGGCCAGCTCGCCCTGTATGCGGCGGGACACTTCGGCCGTCGCATCGTCGCCGCCGCGTCATACCACGGCGGCGGGCTCGCCACCGATGCGCCCGAGAGTCCGCATCGCCTCGCGCCGCGGATGACCGCGCGCGTGTACGTGGGCGGTGCCACGGACGACCGCAACTTCAATGACGCGCAGAAGGCGCGCCTCGAGCAGGCGCTCACCGAGGCGGGCGTGGACCACACGATCGAGACCTACAACGCCCGCCATGGGTGGGTGCCAGCGGACACGCCCGTGCACGACCCCGCGGAAGCGGAGCGCCACTGGCACACGCTCCTCGCCCTGTTCAATCGTACGTTGAAGGCAGATGCGAACGGCGCGTGAGTTGGTAGCATAATGCTACTATTAGCATCTCACACGGCGGCATCCGCCACCAGGCGGTTGCCGGACTGCGTGGCGGGATCCCCCGGATCGCTATGCGCCGACGCGCATCCGTCGAACGTCTACGCGCGGCGCAAGCGATACACGCGCGGGTCTACGTTCCGCAACGGCGCGGGCAGGCCGGTCGCGTCGAACGGCTCCTCGTCCGTCACCGTCCACCCGCGGAAGGCGTCCTCGATCTCGGCCCGGCTCGCGCCGCGCGGCAGCGGGCCGCGCCGCCCCGGAGCCCACGCGAGCATGAGGATCGTGGCGTCGTCGCTGGTCACCTGGCTCACCGACTGCCCCACCGCCGCCCGCCGTGCCGGCGGGAGGCCGTGCACCGTGCCGAAGTCCCACACCAGGCGGAAGCCGGTGCCGATGCGCGCCTCCGGGAGCGCCGTCACGTCGCCGCGCACGAACTGCACGTCCACCCCCGCCGCGCGTGCGCGCGCGCGCGCCGCGTGCACCGCGCGCTGCACCAGGTCGACGCCGGTCACCTCCCACCCGCGTTCCGCGAGCACGATCGACCAGTGCCCCCGGCCGCAACCCAGGTCGAGCGCGCGGCCGTATGGACGCTCGCGCTCCCGCTCCTCGCGATCGAACAGCGCGGCAATGTGCTTCGCGGCGGCGGGGTGCGTGGCGGCTTCTTCCCACGGTGTGAAGCCCAGCCGGTAGGCGAGCGAATAGAACAGGCTCATGGTTTTCTCCTCCTAACACGGCCGAGCGTCCGCTCACTCGATGCGCGCGACACCATTCCCTGGCGCGGGGAACCGCGCGAACACCTCCGGATCGTGTCCGGGCACCACGAGCCGCGGACTGGCCGCCAGCTGGAGCATCCGCTCCTGCGCCCGGCGGTTGGACGCCGAGTCGAGCGTCTGCGCGATGGGCGTCTGCGTGGCCAGGTTCTGGTACAGATACGCATTGTCCGACGCCAGCACCACCACGCCCGCCGGCGTCTCGACGGCCGCGTACTGCAATGCGTACGTGTGCTTGCCGCCCGTGTACACGGTGATCCCAGGCATCACCTCCTGCGCGTCACCGTCAATCAATCGTACACGCCCCTCCCGCATGAGTCGCGCGAGCATGGCGGCGTCCACCGAATCGATGGCCCGGTCGAGCGCCCGCCCTGTGGAGTCCACGTAGTGCGTATACTCGGCCCGCTGGATCCACACGCGCGCGTTGGGAAAGAGATCCACGCCGTCGAGATGATCCCAATGCACGTGTGAGACGATGATGTCCGTGATCTCTTGGGGCGCGAGCCCCGCCGCGCGCACCGCGTCCGTGGGCTTGCGGTAGTCGTCCGGATGCCACCGGTCCACGAACTTGTCGCGGTAGAAGCCCGCGTCCAGCAGCACGTTCCGTCCGTCCGGCCGGCGGACGAGCCAGAACATCATGGCGATGTCCGTTCGCGTGGCCGTATCGGCGCCGGCCACCAGACCGGCCAGCGGAAAGTTGTGGAGGGTTGCGTAGCGGAGAGCGTATACCTGTGTAGCGCGCACGGCGCCCGCCTGCGCGCGGGCCGTGGCGGGCGCGGCCGCGGCAAGGGTGGCCGCGGCTACGACGCTTGCCACGAGAGCGCGCATACCATGCTTGGCCATGGCGAGTGCAGCCGCCGTCGCGCTCCGCGGACGCCAGGCAGGTGCGAGGAGAGACAATAGTTGGCGAATGATCGTGCTCCAGTGAATTCGTCGTGGCCGACAAAGAGGCTGCAGACCGCGCCGCATCCCGCAGGCGGGCTAGCCTTTGGGCCGCAGCAGCTCGCGGAAGGATTGGTCGTTTCGGATTGGATCGAAGCACGGGAATGAGTGGGCCGAAAGGACGAGGACGTCTGCCCCATGACTGAGCGCCTTCTGCAGCAGGGCCACAGCCTCCGATGCCTGGCCCAGCTCGGCCGCGATACACGCCTGCCAGAAGAAGTGGACACCGTACAGGTAAGGCCGATCCTGGGCTCCGAGCCAGGACGCAATACGGGCGGCCTCCGCACGGTCTCCGTGCCGAGCAGCAATGGCACCCAGCCCACCCTGGTCCACGACGTCGTCCGGCGCCGCGACCGCCAACTGCTCGAAGAGTGCGCGCGCCTCACGGTCATGGCCCGCCGCATAGTACAACAGGGCTATATCCTGACGGTCGCGCTCTTGCTCGTCGGAGGGTCGGGATCGATACCAATCGATCGCGCGCGTATACAGTGCTGCGGCAACTGCCGCGTGACCATGGACGCGAAGTTCTGCGCCAACGGCACGCATGAATCCCCCGGCATCGCCTGAGTTCCGACTGGGGTTGGCGAAGGCCAGCCGCCGGTTGACGACATCTTCTACTTCGTCGATTCGCCCGAGCGCGGCCAACGCCCGGGCTTCCGGCCAGAGATACAACGGCTCATCGGGAAAGAGGTGCTGGGCCCGCCGAGCCACCTTCAGCTCGCGCCGGTAGCTCCCGACCACATGATGGGCCGACGTCAGCGCCATCCAGTAGCTCGGCCATCCACGCACCTCGCCCCGGGTGGGATCGATTCCATGGAGAATTTCGATCGCCTCCCTGGGACGGTTGAGCGCGAGGGCTTGAACTGCCCACTGCACATGTGGAAGCGATCCAGGGGCAATGGCCGCAGCGCGCTTCGCCGCCGTGTAGGTGGCGACGGCGTCGTCGCCCTGCCATGACAGCATGAGGTCCAGCAGGGCCCGATCATAGCGCCCTAGGTGATCCCGCGAACGGTTGAGCACCTGGCCAATCGAGTCCGCCCTGGCTGGCTGTCCCAGGTTGGAGTAGGCGATGGCCGTCAACAGGGCCGGAAGCAGATAGGTGGAGTCCAGTACCGTGGCTCGCCGGAACGCCGCGATTGCCGCGTGCAAGTCTCCGGCGATGTAGTGCTCCATCCCCTCTGCATAGGCCCGATACGCCTCATAACTGGGGGGTTGGCTGGCCACCCGCGCGTGTGCGGCGAGACGGGCGTCCAGGAGCGGAGCGAGAGCAGCGAGCATGCGCTGGCGCAGTACCTCAATGGCGTCCAGTGGAGCCACCACCGGCCCGCGGATCGGTTTCAGGGTGCGCAAGAGCGTTCGGCGGCGTGCATCCGTTATATGCGCTTCGAACAGGAGCGAGTCGTCCTGTCGATAGTACGACCCGGTCACCACCAGCCCCGCCCCCGTTTCCTCCGCCAGAGCGCGAATAGGGTCGACGCCGGCGTGTCCGACCGCTGCAGCCTGCACGCGCCGCGCCGAAGCGAGGGTAGCGCTCGCGGACGTCACATCCACCAGTTCCGTCTGCGAGAGGCCCTGGATTATCCAGTCTGCCGCCATGGCGCCGACCGGATCGAGCGCCGGATCTCCAGTACGGTTCTCGAGCGGCGCGACCACTACTCGCTGCGGGTCGAGAACCGGTGAGCGCGACTGGCGCCTCCAGGACACCACGCCGAGACTCGCCAGCACGGCGAACCCGAGGGCGGCTACCCACTTCAGCCCCGAGAGGAACTGCCGCTTGGCAGGCTGAGCGACGGCCACTTCCGAGATCAGCGGTTGATCGCTTTCCGGACCTCGGTCGTGGGCACCCGGCGGCTCGCTGTGGTGAACGCGTACCACAGACGACTCCGTCCGCAGGCGCTCGGCCAACGCGAGGACCCCGGCGTCGGGCTCCGCCCCGAACTCCTGCTGCAGCAGCTCAGCATGCTGGCGGGCCCGTTTCAGCGCGCCGGCACGATCGCCAGCGGCTTCCAGCGCTTCCATCAGCCGCTGCGTCAGGCGACCGCTGTACGGGTCCCCCTCCACCGCCTGGCGCCACCACTGCACCGCGCCGGGCCAATCGCCCCTGCCAGCCGATTTTTCCGCCAGGCGCTCCAGCGCGGTGTGGTATGCGCGACGCAGCCGCTGCCGCTCGGCCTCCAACCACCGTTCGAACTCCAACGCCTCGGGCAGAAAGAAACCGGCCAGGAAATCTCCCCGGTACAGCGCGACCGCATCCTCAGCCCGATCGGTGGCCAGGGCCTCCTCGAACGCATCCGCGTCACACGAAAGGACTCCCTCGGGAATGCCGACTTCCTCATTCCCCGCGGAAGTGATCAGATCAGTGCCGAGCGCCGTCCGGAGCGCATGCAGCGTGTTCCGCAAGGCGTGCCGGGCTCGCGGCTGATCGAGGTCGGGCCAGAAGAGGGCAAGTAGGCTGTCGCGCCGCTTCAGACCTGATGGTTGCGCGCGGGCGAGATAGACCAGCAACCCGGCACGTTTGGCTCCCTTCAGCGCGGCCTGGGCGGCCGGACGCGGCGGACCCTCCAACTCCAGTCGGCCCAAAGTGCGAAGACGGAACATCGCAGACCCCATCGGAGTGCAGATCGGCCCTGCCCGGCACAGTTGACGGCAAACGGACAGTCAACGGACAGTCAACGGACAGCCAGCGGACGAGTCGATCTCAACTTCTAACCTACGACCGACCACAGGGACCGTCAAAGTGCGCTGCCAGGCCGCAATGGCGGGATCCCAGAGGATCCAATCGAAGGTCCCAACACACGGAGGAAGGACGATGCAGAACACCCGGACGATCCGCACAGCAGCACTGGCTTCCGCTGCGGTGGTTCTCATGGCCGCTTGCGACGGGAGCACCCCGCTCGCAACGGAGAATCACGATGCTTCTTCACATGGGGTGGCGTTGAACTCCGCGCTGGCGGACGCCAATCCCCAACTGGCCCAGCAACTCAGCGAGCTCAAGCAGCTCACAGCGAAGTACCACAACTTCAAACAGGCGCAGCAAGACTATCCGGCTCTGGTCAGTGCACCCCCGCTCACTGCGCCCGATGGATGCGTGTCCGACATGACCCAAGGCGGGATGGGATACCACTATGCGGGGCTGTTTGGCATCGACGATCATGTCAACTATCTCGAGCCCGACCTGCTCGTCTACGCCCCGAAGAACGGAGCCCAGACCAGTCCCGACGGCGAACCTAGGTTCCGGCTCGCCGCCTTCGACTATTTCATCCCCTACAGCGATGTGTGGCCGGAGGCAGGCCCGGCGCCCACCTCGGTGGACCTTGGTCTGGCGATCGATCCGGCAATCGCATTCGCTCCGTCCAGGTTTGGCGGCTGGATGTTCCACATCTGGCTGTGGGAGCACAATCCAGCTGGAATGTTCTCGAACTGGAACCCAGCCGTTCCACTGTGCGCGGGTTCAACGTTCTAGAATTTCGAGAGCACCACAGCAGGTGCGAGGCCCGGGTGAGGCGGAACGCGCCGCCCTCACCCGGGCCTCGCACCATCGCCCCATACCACCGGCCCGGTCGACGCCGCAGGCGTCTGGTGGTTGCCACCGCACCAGGGGGTTGCACGCGACGACGCGCTAGCCTGCTCCATGATGAGAATCGCGCGCGCCTGCTCGGCGCAGCGCAGGCGCGGCGTTGACGCGGCGTTGACGCGGCGTTGACGCGCGCACGCTGGCCGCCACCCCTCGGTCCCCCACGCCCTTACTCCATCCGCAACGCCTCCGTGGGCGACACCTCCGCCGCCCGCCGCGCGGCAAGGTAGCTCGCCAGCAGGGCGGCGGTGCCCAGCACCAGCGCCACCACCCAGAACGTTACCGGATCGTTGGGCGCGACGCCGTACAACAGTCCGCGCATGAAGCGGCTCAGCATCCAGAACACCACGAGCCCCGCCGCCATGCCGATGCCCGTGAGCACGAGGCCCGACCGGACGAATCCCGCCACCACGCTTCGCCGCTCCGCTCCGATGGCCAGCCGGATGCCGATCTCGCGACGGCGGCGTGTGACATTGAACGCGATCACGGCCGACAGTCCGCTCGTGGCAAGAACCAACGCCAGCACGGCGAAGGACGCCATGAGCAGCACGTGGAAGCGCGGCGCGGCCATCGCGTTCACACGATTGCGCGCCAGCGGGTGCACGTCGGCCACCGGAAGCATCGGATCCATTCGCTGAATCGCATCGCGCACCGCGCCCGCGAGCGCCGTCGGCTCTCCCGCGCTGCGCACCACGAACGTCATCGCCGCCATCGGGACCTGACTCGCGGGCACGAACAACATCGGCATCGACGCGCGCTCCGGCGCGACATCGCGGATGTCACCCACCACGCCCACGATCGTCCGCGGCTCGCCGTCCGTGCCGCCCCAGTAGAGCCGCTTCCCCACCACGTTCTCCCCCGGCCAGAGCGCGTTCGCCAGCATGCGTGACACGACGGCGACTGACGGCCCGTTCGACGCGTCCGCCGCGGAGAACACGCGCCCGCGCACGATGGGAATGCGCATCGCATCGAAGAACCCGGGCGCCACGCTGCGCCACCCAGCTTGCATGTACCCGGTGGGCGGCGTCGTCGCCACACGATCCTCCGGCGTGACGTCGTTCATGAGACTGAAACCGCTGAATGGATCGACCGACGTTGCACCGACCGCGCGCACTCCGGGCACCGCGCTCAGCCGCTCCGCGAGCCGCTCGAAGAACGCCGACCGGCGCGCTTCGCCGTACCGGTGCGACGGCAACGCCACGTTCACCGCCAGCACGTGCGCGGCATCGAAGCCGGTGCCGGCGGTGGCCAATCGCGCGAAGCTCCGTATCATGAGCCCGGCTCCGGCCAGGAGCACCATCGACAGCGCCACCTGAACGACCACCAGCACGTCGCGCACGCGGCGGTGACGGCGCGAGATCCCCGCGCGCGCCCCCTGCGCGAGGGCGCGCGCCGGATCGACCCGCGTCGCGCGGAGCGCGGGCGCAAGGCCACAGGCCACACTCGTGACCGCCGCCAGCACCAGCGCGGCCACGACCACGCGCCCATCCGCCGCCACCTCGCCCAGACGCGGGATCCGCCCGGCACCGACCGCTCGCACGCCCTCGATCCCCCACAACGTCCCCAGCAGCCCCACCGCGGCGGCCAGCACTACGAGCACACCGCTCTCTGTAAGGAGCTGCCGCACCAGTCGCCACCGGCCGGCGCCGATCGCCGCGCGCACGCCCAACTCCCCCTCGCGCGCGAAGCCGCGCGCGAGCAGCAGATTCGCCACGTTCGCGCACGCCAGCAGGAGCAACAGCCCGGTTGCCGCGAGCAGCACCCATCCCGCGCGGCGAAAATTGTCGTCCACCAGCGCGCGGGACAGCGGGAACGCGCGCGCACCCCACCCCTTGCTCATCGGATGCACCGCGCCGAGGTCGCCTGCCACGCGCACGAGGTCGCGCTGCGCACCCGACACGCTTACCCCCGGCTGCATTCGACCCACCAGATCGAGCCAGTGATCGGTCCGGTCGGAGCCCACGCTCGCGTGCAGCGGTACGAATGCATCGGCAGCCGGAAACTGATATCCGGCCGGCATCACACCCACCACGGTGTGCGGCCGGCCGTCCAGCTCGACCGTCTGCCCGATGACGGTCGAATCGCCGCCGAATCGCGCGCTCCACAGCGCATGGCTCAGCACGACGACGTTCGTCGGCGCGTCGGGCGCGTCTTCCTCCTGGAGAAAGCCACGCCCCATCGCGGGGCGCACGCCAAGCACGGAGAACAACGACTGGCTTGCCGCCACCGCATGCAGCCGGAGCGGGTCGCCGCTCCCGGTGAGCGTCACGTCAGCCGGTCGGTAGGCCGCGAGCGCGGCCAGCGACCGGTTCTGCGCCGCGAAGTCCAGAAAGTCCGGTTCCGACGCCGGGAACTCGGCCCCGCTCGGTGCCGTTTCCCGGATCTGTATCAACCCTTCCGGCGCCGCAAAGGGAAGCGGGCGCACGATCACCGCATCGACTACGCCAAAGATTGTCGTCGTCGCCGCGATCGCGAGCGACAACGTCAGCACCGCCAGCGCCGAGAATCCGGGAAGGCGGCGCAACGCACGCATCGCGTGACGAATGTCCTGCATGAGAGCGTTCATTATGCTCGAGTGCACCGATGAAGCATGCGACAGACGACGCGCGCCGACCGACAACGCGCGCCCATGGAGGAAAGGATCGTGCCCGCATGCGAGGTGCAGCCAACCGCCACCATTGACACCACTTACGGCGCTGGGAGAGATTCCCGGCGGCCGAGCGTCGTGACCGGTGACGGGACATCACGTCCCGATATCGAACAGCGGCCCCGGCGAAGCGGACCCACCACCCACCCCACACGGTCACGCGCGCGAGCGGCTTCTCTGGCTTTGCGACGGCCGGAAACCCCGACCCCTGGTTCCGCGTCTTCCATGCGGCGACGCACCGTCGCGTGCACTCCTGCTACATCTCTGCAGCCACGCCCATCATGGCAGTGCCCAACCTCGCCTCCCACGGCACCACGGCGCCCGGTTCTCTGAGCGAATTCGAGGAGCGCTTCTTCGACATCGCCATCGACCTCCTGTGCGTGCTCGGCTTCGACGGTCGCTTCGCGCGGCTCAATCCTGCCTGGGAGCGCACGCTCGGCTTCACGCGCGCGGAGCTCATGGCGCGCCCGTTCATCGAGTTCGTCCACCCCGACGACCGCGGGCTCACGCTCGCCCAGAACCGCGATGTCCGACGCGGCGGTCACGCGCGCGGGTTCGAGAATCGCTACCTCTGCCGCGACGGATCCTTCCGCTGGCTGCACTGGAACGCCGCGCCGGACGTGGGGCACCAGCGCATCTACTCGGTCGCCCGCGACATCACCGACGAGAAGCGCGCCACCGCGGAGCGGGACGCGCTCGTTCGCAAGCTCCAGGACGCACTCGCCGAGGTGCAGTCGCTGCGCGACATCCTCCCCATCTGCGCCTACTGCCGCAAGGTGCGGGACGACGACGACTACTGGCACACCGTGGAGGCGTACGTCGCGCACCACACGAGCACGCGATTCAGCCACGGCGTCTGTCCCACCTGCTACGAGCACGTGGTGGAGCCGCAGTTCGGCAAGCTCGGCGACTAGCGCTGCACGGACAGCTACGCCACAGCGGCCGCCACGACCCGCCGCCTACTAGGCACAGCCGATCATGCCGATGACGTACAAGAGAATCGCCGCGGCGGCGTACCAGGCCGGTCGAGTCATCTGCCTCACTCTGCGCTCCTCGCCCCAAGCTCCAGCTCGAGCACGGTCCACTCGTGCACATCGCTCAGGCTGAACGCGTGCTTCTTGGGGTTCTTCCCCACCACGCGATAGCCGAACTGCTCCACGTACCAGCGAATCGTCTCCGGACGGTCCGTCTCCGTGCGCACCGTGCGAATTCCTCTCCGCCGCATCTCCGCCAGGCGAGCCTCCTGCAGACGGCGCCCCACCCCTGCCCCGCGCAACCGCGGGTCCACCGCCAGGCTGGCCGTCTCCGCCATCGTGGCCGAATGGACGATAAAGCTCGCCACGCCAACGATCTCCCCGTCGTCCTCGGCCACAAACGAGTTCTCCACCGCGATCGAGCTCCGCTCGGCGTCGGCCCGGTCCGGCGTGGGCGCCATGTTCCACTGCTCCAAAATGGAAATCGCGCCCGGCACATCGTCCGGGCGCATCCGCCGGATGGTCAACATTCCGCTTGCTCCGTATACGGGTGAGCGGACGCCGCCAATCGGTCGTCCAGTAGCTTCGCGCAGGCATAGATCGCGTCGATGGTCGGAGTCCGGATCCCGGTGAGCCCGCCCAGCTCCCGCACCGACCCCACCAGCGCGTCCAGCTCCAACCGGCGGCCAGCCTCCACGTCCTGCAGCATGGATGTCTTGTGCGCGCCCACTGCCGCGGCCCCGTTGATCCGCTCCTCGATGGTCCGCCGAAGGGCCACGCCCAGTGCGCGCGCCACCTCCTGCCCCTCGCGCATCATCTCGGCCGCCACGCCCCGCGTTTCCGGATGCGCGCAGATGCCCGCAAGCGTCGCCCCGGTGAGCGCGCTCAGCGGATTGAACGTGAGCGTCCCCACCGCCTTGAGCCACACCTCCGAGCGCACGTCCTCGAGAACGCGGCTCCGAAAGGCCGCTGCTTCCAACAGAGCGGCCACGCCCCGAACCCGCTCCGTCACACTGCCGTCCAGCTCCCCTATGGGTAATCTGTTCCCCTCCACATGGCGGACGACGCCCTCCTCCACCACCTCGGCGGCCGGATACGGAATGCACCCGATGATCCGCGCCGCGTCCACGTTTCGCGCGATCACGCCGTCAGGGTCGAGACTGTGCAGGCGGCGTCCATCCAACTCGCCCCCGTGTCGCTGGAAGTACCACCACGGCATCCCGTTCTGGAGCGTGACGACCACGGTGTCCCTCCCCAACAAGGCCGGCACGCGCGGCGCCACGGCCGCGATGTCGTACGCCTTCACACCCAAGAACACCACGTCCTGCTCTCCCAACTCTGCCGTGTCCGTCGTGGCCACGAAATTCCGCACCGTTTGCGGCACGCCGTCCGCCGAAACGAGCGTGAGTCCCCGCGCGCGGAGAGCCGCCACCCGTTCGGCGCGATCCACCAGCGTGAGGGACGCGCCCGTCTCCGCAAGACGCGCCGCCACGAGTCCGCCCATGGCGCCCGCGCCCACCACGCACACGCGCGGGCTGCGCTCGTTGCTCCACCATGCGCCCGCCATGTCAGCTCCTCCTCGTGGTTGAAGCCGATGCGCACGAGCCGCGCGCCGCGGCACGCAGACGCGTACGGCATACGGTGAGCGCGTCCACACGGTCCTCGTCTACCCGCACTCCGATGCCCGGCAGCTCGCGCGGCACTCGCACCGTACCATCCGACTCCAGACGGCTGGCCGGCGTCACCAACCCTTCCTCCAAGTACGTCTCCGGCGGATACACGTCCCCGGGAACGGTGAAGCCGGGTAGCGACGCGAGGGCCAGATTGTACGCGCGCCCAACGCCCGACTCCAGCATCCCTCCGCACCAGAGCGGCGCGCCCCGTTCCACGCACAGCCCGTGGATGGCCAACGATTGCGTGAGGCCCCCCACCCGGCCCGGCTTGAGGTTCACGATCCGGGTGGCGCCCAACGCCAGAGCGTCCTCCACTCGCGTGGCCGACGTGAGCGACTCGTCCAGGCAAAGCGGCGTACGGAGACGGCGCTGCAGCTCGGCGTGCCCCACCATCTGGTCCGGAGCGAGCGGCTGCTCCAGCATGAGAAGATCCAGATCGTCCAGCCGAACCAGCGCATCCGCATCCTCGCGCCCGTAGCTGCCGTTCCCGTCGGCGGCCATCGGGACATCCGGCCCCAGCCGGTCGCGCACGGCGGCGAGCCGCTCGTAGTCGGCGCCGGGGCGGATCTTGAGCTTGATCTTCTGATAGCCTTGCCCCCGCAGTCTTTCCGCTTCGCGGGCGAGCTGTCCAATGTCCCACGAGAGGCTGAGCGTCATCCCCGCCGCCACCCGGTCGCGCACCCCGCCCAGCAGTTCGACCAGCGGCTTGCCGGCCAGCGCCGCCGCGAGCGCCCAGTAGCCCATCTCCACGGCGGCACGAGCCATTTCGTGCCCCCGCACGCTTGCCGCCAGAAGATCGTGCACCTCGGCGGGCGAGCGGAAGGCGCGTCCCAGAACCCTCGGCATCAGCCACTCCGTGAGCGCGTGCCACGCCGTGTCCACGGTCTCGGGGCTGTAGTCCGGCTCTTCTCCCGCCACGCACTCCGACCACACCCGCAACCCGTCCACGTGGCAGAACTCCAGGAGGCAGATGCGCCGCGCTTCCGTAACTCCGGTGGCGATCTCGAACGGCCGCCGCAGCCGGATGCGAACTTCGCGCAGGTGGATCTCGTCCACCTGAAGCACGCCTGCCGCAGCCATCAGCCACTCTCCCGACGGGCTGGATCGCCCACACCGCCCACGGTCGCGGTCGCGTCCTCCGGCGCGCGTGCCAAGTGGGGCGCAGTAGCAGCCGCCGAACTGGCCGGCTCGCTCAAGCGGCGGTAGCCCGGCAGCCCCTCCACCTGTCGCAGATACGTCTCGAGAGTGAGTACCGCCATCGCGGGCCGGGCGCGCCATGGCTCGGTGCGTCCGGCGGGCGTGGGGCCGCCACGGAGAAACCGTCCGGCGGCACCGTCCAGCCATTCGTCCAACAGAAGTGGACCGTCCAGGAGACGCCGGATGGGCGCGGAGCCCCACACCACCGCGTCGTAGTCGAAGAACCGTCGCGAACGCGGCGCACGACGGAGTACCCGCCGCAGCCGCTCACGGCCAGATCGTACGGCCCTCACGTGCAGCGACTCGTCCAGGCCGCGCCCCGTCTTCTGCCATGGAATGCTGCGAAAGTACTGCGGGTATTCCTGCAGCAGGAATCGCTCGTAGAACCGGCCCCCCATGAGCTGCGTCTCCGTCATACCACCGAGCACGAGTTGCAGGATCCCGATACCCACGGCCGGATTCACCACTTCACAGTGCGCCTGCAGGGCCAGCGCGCCATTCAGGATCCAGCGCCGCTGTCCCTGCGTGAGAGGAAGGACGTTCACGTTGGGACCGCACCGCGCCACCTCGCAGTCGGCTACGGTGGGCGCCAAAAGATCCTCCCGTTCGAAGAGCGGGTTCTCCTTGTACCGCCGCGCCACCTCCCACTCCAACCCTCGCGGCCAGTCGCCCATCGACTGCTGGCGGATGGCGCTTCCGCCCAGGAGCGCATTGGCGCTGAGATGCTTGAACGTATGCCGGTTTCCACCGCGCAGGTGGTCCCGTATGCTCGCCACGTGCAGGTGGATGGCGTTCACCATTCCGTCTACCTGCCAGATCGCCTCCTCCCGCCCATGCCACCAGTTCAACGCATCGAGCTCCGCGCGCAGGTGCGGCACCCCCGCGGCCCTCGCCGCTTGGGCCGCGATGCGCATGTCCGCACTGCCCGGCGCCCCAAAGGTGACCGCCTCCACATCCGCTCCCTGCCGAAGCAATTCGGCCAACACCATGCGCGAGTCCAGTCCACCGCTCAGGAGAAGGCGTGTCGTCCCCGGTTTCCTGCGCTGGGCGATGGCCAGGCGCCAGAGTCGGGCAAGCTCCTCACGCACCTCCGGTTCAGGACGGGGATCCAGACGGATGGCTCCGAAGCCCCAGTACTGATGAGTGCTCCTCCGCTCAGCGGAGATCCGCCACAAGCTGGCGGGCGGCAGCAGACGAATCCCCTCCCACAGCGTCCTCTCGCCACACAGGTAGTCCAAGCCAAAAAACTGCCCCAGTGCTACACGATCCGGCGCCGGAACCCCGTCCAGGATGGCTAGCAGCGCCTTCACCTCGGAGGCGTACGCAAACCACTCCGCCGTCTCCGTCCAGTAGAGTGGACGAAACCCCAGCCGATCGTTGGCCAGGCGGAGCTCCCGGGTGGCGGGGTCGAAGCGAGCGGCAGCGAATACGCCGTCCACTCGTGCCAGTTCTTCCCCCTCGCCACTCAGCCATGCCGCAGCTTCGTCGGCGCTGGGCGTCCGCCCCGGATCGCCCGATGCGGGATAGACTTCCCCGTCGAACCATACCCGCAGCCCCTCGTGCGACCGGAGTGGTTGCGCCCCAGGGTTGAGCACGCCCAGATGGACCCGCCCGCCGCAGTATCCGGCGTGGGTCCAGATTTCCGAGCGGAGCCAGGGGACCGTTCGGAGGGCATCGGCCATGCGCAGCCCGATGGCGCGCAGGCGATCGTCGCCGATCGGGCGCTTGGGCAGGATTCCGAACAGACCGGGCATCAGGAGGGCGCTCGAGCGCAGCTATGCAGCGCAGAACCGCCCGAACCGCTCTCCGGCAGGATGTGCGCAGCGTCCAGCAGTTCGACGGGCCGCAGCCAGTAGATGCAACTCTCCTCGCGATAGGCAATCACGACTTGCGTAATACGTCGATTCAGTCCTGCACCGCGAGAGCCGTCCCGACAGCCCGTCGTAGCGCAGGCACGGCGTCGCGCGCCGTGGCCCAAACGAGTTCGCGGTCGGTGGCCCAATAGTGGTGTGCCACTCGGTCGCGCATCCGAGCCACCGGTGACCAGTCAATGTCAGGGTGGGCAGCCTCGAGGCCGGGAGCTACCGTGAGCGCGGCCTTGGCGGCCTCCCCAAGCACTATGACCTGGTAGAGGATCGCATCGCGGATGGCCGGGTCGGCGTCGAATGCCTCGCGTCCGCGCGCCACGTACGCAGCGATCGCATCCGCGGCCTCCGCCATGTGGCAAAGGCGGTCTCGGGCGGTCGCCCGCCTGCGCTCAGACGCCAATGGCCTCGCGCAGGGCGGCCGCGCGGACCGACTCCCGGAGTCCGGCCTCGGTCACCACGTCGACGGGACGTCCGAGAAGGCGCTCCAGTCGGAGCTCCAGTCGGGCCAGGTCGAGCAGCGACCGTCCAGGCTCGAGGACGACGAGGAAGTCCACATCGCTGTCATTCCGCTCGTCGCCACGCGCGACGGAGCCGAACACGCGGACATCGCGCGCACCACTCTCGGCGGCCGCGCGGCGAATTTCGTCGCGGAGCTGGGGCAATCTGTCGCGAAGTCTCATAGGGCTTCTAACTTAGCTCTGGCGTCGGCCACGCGACAGCAGGCCGGTCGCGTGCCCTGCTGCAAAGCAACGCGCGCTCGATGTGGAGCTCGCCGTCCACCAAGGCGCCCTCGGCGAAGCGGATGCGCGCGTCCTGGGTCGCTCAGTCGATGCCGACGATGCGGGCTCGCATGATCAGCGGCACGCCTCCTTCAACAGCTCGCGGTTACCGAAGCAATCCCCGGGCGCTTGACGGCACCGGCTCCACCTCCCAACGCGCCTCGTCGCCGATCGCGACCCTGCCGCTGTCGAGCACTTCAGCGAAGGCACCCCCACGCCACTCCGGGTACATGAGCGCGCGGAGTCCCGGCACGAGCTCCAAACGTGGCGCGGGATCCATGGGTCCGCGATGGGCACGCTTGGTCCAGAGGCGCTCGACACGTCCAGGGCCGGGACGGTGGGGATCAGCAGCATTCACTGTTCAGCGTTGCTCCACGCTACACGTCCCCATGAATAGCAGTAGTGTCATCACGGCCGGCGAATCCGAGCCCGGCGTCAGCGTCACGTGTGGCTCTCTTCGCGCCGCTCGGGCAACTGCCGGATGTCGCCCCAATACTCCAGCCGCACATCGGCGTCGATCTCCACCGGCACGCGCTCGCCGTACAGTCGATCGTTGCCGTCCTTTCGCGGTCCGGAAATCCAGTAGTCCTCTCCCGTCTCGACGTCGTAATAGTTCGACTTGAACCCGGCGCCCTTGAGGCTCTGGAAGGTGCGGCCGCCGTAGTAGAGCGTCTTCCCGGTCTTGGAGAACCTGACGCGCCCGATGCGAGCCGACCCTGTCAGCTCTCCAGCCTTCCGCTCTATGTACATGATACGTGGTTTCATGATCGCTGCTCCATTGCTTGCGGTCCATCACCAGAGCTGCGGCCATGTCCATCGCAACTGCGCGCCGATCGGCACAGCCCACGATACGCCGCATCGAATCACTAAAGCGACCCCCGTTTCGCTACAGCGCGTCTCGACGTCTGTTGACCAGCAAGTGCTTACTCATCAATAGGTTAGCCGACATCAGGCAGAGGGCCGGGTCTTGTATGTGCCCGCGCGGCCCAACCATGCCCGCTGCCGACGGATCCGGCACCTTTTCGGCCAGCGGCGGGATCCTCCTTCCGGGCGGTAACCTCACCACGTACAACATCGCGACCGCCTTCGGATTCACCCGTGGAAACTTCGGTTTCCCACCCGGCGGATCGATGGACGGCGTCACGCTCACGTTCTCGCTGGTTCCGGCGCGAAGTCCGGTTCCACTGGTGGTCCCCCAATCTCGCCGCGCGAGCGGATGGGTTCGCAGCGGACGGCCTGTTCCTCAACGCGGCCAGGTTTGGCTCCGTCCTCCTCACGGACTACGCGCAGGACGGCGGCGCCGTGGTAACGCTCACCAGCAGTGATCCGAGCGCGCAGGCCGCGCCGGCCACCGTGACGGTGCCGCAGGGCTATCGCACCGGCGCGTTCCAGCTTCCGCCGGCCACCGTGGACACCGCGACCACCGTGACGTTGACGGCATCGTACAACGGGCGGACGATCGCCGGCTCTTACACCGCCCAACCGGCCACGCCACTCACGTTGATTGGCGTGGGACCTTCGTGCAACCACAGCCCACGTCGGGCGGTGCGATCCTTCGCGTGCAGTTGAACCGTCCGACCTTCTCGGCCGCGACGATCCAGATCAGCAGCAATAGTCCACTCGCCACCGCGCTGCCCACCCCGTGAACGGGTCACTCGTCAGGACACGCGCTCCCAACTCTCAGATCACCTTCAACGTATCCGTTTCCGCACTCAGCGCATCAAGAAACGCCTTCATCTCCGCCGCACGCCGCTCCCCCTCTCGCTTGGCGGCCTCCGACTGCAGCAGCTTTGGCATCTGAACCAGCTGCTGCTGAATCACCTGGATGGCCTTCGGCAGGTCGGGCACGAACTGCTCGCGCTTGGTGAGCGAGATGATGCGGGCGACATCGATGGCGCCCATGAAGTCCAGGATGTCCGCGTCGCGAAAGAGCACGGCCACCCGGAGCGTGTCCGCGGGGCGATAGTACTGATGATGCGACACGATCTCCTGCACCAGCGGCACCTTCTCCATCGGAAATCCGGTGCCCCGCAGCACGCTGTCCACCAGCTGCGCCGAGCGGTCGCCGTGATCCACCCCCGGCTGCGCGTACGGCGGCAGCCCGCCCATGTCGTGCAGATACGCCGCGGCGTACAGTGCGTCGTCATCCACCGCCAATCCTTCCGCGCGCGCGAGCGCGAGCGTCATCTCGTAGTCGCGCTGACCATGCGCCACACCCCATGCCGTGTGCTGCAGGTGCGATTCGGCGAACGCGCGGACCGTCTGGCGCCAATCGGGGCGGTCGTGCTCTCCGTGCACTTCCAATGCGCGGGCACCCGACGATGAAGCGGGAAAAGCGGAGCGCACGCCGAGCGTCAACACCAGCAGGAGCGGCGCTCCGAGTGCAGTGACGAGGCGGCGAGTAGCTGGAACGGTGACCATGCGGATCTCGGATGCAAGTGGTGAGGAGGGAGCGACCCGACCTGCGAAAATAGCACCCGGCGCAAGCTCGCGATGCGTAGCGCCGCACCGCGCACGCGTATCGTCCCCATGTGCTCCCTTGCCATCCCCTCGCCGCCGAGCATAGCCTATGTCCATGCCCGCTTCGCACGCGCGCCCCTGGACCCCGGAAGGGGTCCGAGCCCTTCAGGACGAGTCGCGCCCCGCACCGCGCTACGAGCTCATCGACGGCGAGTTGATCGTGACGCCGTCCCCTGGACCATCACACCAGGTCGTCCTCATGGCACTCGTCGAGCGGTTGCTGCCGTACGTGAAGGAGCACCAGCTCGGATACCTGCTCACGTCTCCGGCCGACCTTGGGTTCGACGCCACCTCCGTCGTGCAGCCAGACCTGTTCGTGGTGCCCGCCGGCCCCACAGACGAGTTCACCTCGTGGCGCGATGTGACCTCCCTGCTTCTCGCGGTGGAGATCCTCTCGCCAGCCACCGCCCGACACGACCGCGGCATCAAGCGCGACTACTATCAGCGCCACGGCGTGCCGGAATACTGGGTGGTGCACATCGACGCCAGGCTGGTAGAACGCTGGCGCCCCGACGCCGATCGCCCGGAGGTGGTCCGCGAGGCGCTGTTCTGGCAGCCGCGTGACGGCTTGGAGCCGCTACGGATCGCGTTGCCGGCCCTGTTCCGACCGTGGGGCCCCCACCGAGAGGAAAGCCTGCGACGGCGACAGAGGCTGGCGAACCTGGTGGGTGCGGATCAGGGTTGGCACACGCCGGCACCATCCCGTCGAGCGCGGCAGTCGGACGGCGGGGCCGGTGCGCAAGCTCCCCAAGCCGGCTCGGCGACGGATCGGCCAGGCCGACATGGGCCAGATTCAGCGCGCCGGCTGAACGCATGCGTCGCGACGGACGAGGCGCGCCGTCATGATCCGCAATTTCTATTGCGGACTACGGCAACCACATTAGATTCGCGTGCGCGCGGCGCTGCGCCCCGCACTGCCCTCCCGGTTCTGGAGAGCAGCGCGTGATCCCGTCCAGTTCGAACGTCGAGCACGGATTTCGACCATTCGGGGAGGGTGCCCATGCGGAAGGTCGTTCCCACGCGAGCCCGCGCTTGCGCGGCGCTTCGGATCCCATTGATCGTGCTCGTGCTGGCAGGCTGCGGCGATGCGGAGGTCACCTCCCCCGATCCGCCGCGCGTCGCCCTGTCTCGCTCCCACACCGAGGCCGCCCAGCTCGCCCGGCAAGTCCGCGAACTGGCTGGCCAGCGTGGCATTACCGCTATTCCCGCCCCGCCCGTCGTGCGTGGCGAGCTCGCGCAGCTCGGACAGATGCTGCTGTTCGACAAGGTCCTGAGCGGTAACCGGGACATCTCGTGCATGACCTGCCACCATCCGGACCTCGCCACCGGTGACGCGCGGAGCCTGGCGATCGGCCAGGGGGCCACCGGGCTCGGCCCCACACGCATCCACCCCACGGGCGCCTTCATCCCGCGGAACGCCCCGCCGCTCTTCAATCTGCACCTGCTGCAGCATCTCTTCTGGGACGGGAGAGTGGCCGTCGACGGCGGGGGCACCTTCCACACTCCCGCCGGGGCCGCGCTCACGCCGGATATGACCCCGGTGCTCCAGTTTGGCGCTGCCTCCGCGCTCGGGCTCTTTCCGGTCCAATCGCGCGAGGAGATGCGCGGTCGCCCCGGCGAGAACGAGCTGGCCGACCTTGCGGACAGCGACTCCCCCGCGATCTGGGCCGCGCTCATGCGTCGCCTGGGCGACATCCCGGAATACCGCAGGCGGTTCCAGGCCGCGTATCCGGGCACGCGATTCGAAGACATGACCTTCGCCCACGCGTCCAACGCAATGGCCGCGTTTCTCCTGAAGTCGTTCGTGTTCGACAACGCCCCGTGGGATCGCTTCCTGGCCGGTGACGACAAGGCGCTCACGGACGACCAGTTGCAGGGGGCGCTCAAGTTCATGAACGCGCCGTGCTCCCAGTGTCACAACGGTCCCGGCTTTTCGGATGACGACTTCCACAACGTGGCGCTCGCGCAGTTCGGACCGGGCGAGGGCAACGGCGGCTCCGGCCGCGACGACTTCGGCCGTATGAACGTGACCGGCGACCCGAATGACATCTACAAGTTTCGCACGACGATGCTGCGCAACGTGGAGTTGACCGGACCGTACGGGCACGGCGGTCAATTCGCCGACCTGGCGCTCTTTATCGACCACTACAGCAGATCGGCGGACAAGCTGCGGGCGTACGCGGCCTCCGACGTCCCCGAGCCGCTGCTCGCGCTCACGATGCTGGAGGATAACAAGGAGGCGATCATCGCCGCCCGCGATCCCCGGATCCTCCCCGTCGCCTTCGACGCCGAGTTCACCCGGCAGGTGACCGCCTTCATGCTCGCGCTCACCGACGAGCGCGCACGTGACCTGTCGCGCTTCGTCCCGCGCCGCGTCCCCAGCGGACTACCCGTCGATCGGTAGGGACGGAACCGCCCGCCGCACCTGACGTCAGGTGCGGCAGGCGGTCCGGTGATCGCCCCGTCCCGTTTGCGGCTACATTGGAAGGTCGACGTCGGCCCCGCCGCACGTCCGCGCAACGGCTGGCGTCCGGAAGCAGGAGGTAGCCACGCGAACGACGGCCACGCTGCTTTGCCTGGGAGCCCTGCTGCCGCGAATTGCCGCGGCGCAGGGCCTCGAGGACCGGTACTTCGACTCCGACGGCGTCCGCATCCACTACGTCGACGCCGGCGCGGGCGAGCCCGTCCTGCTCATCCACGGCTTCTCCGTGAACCTCGCCGCGAACTGGGTCGGCACCGGGGTGGTGGTGGCGCTCGTCAATGCGGGCTACCGCGTCGTCGCCTACGACGATCGTGGTCACGGCCTCAGCGACAAGCCCCACGATTCGACCGCCTACGGCGAGCCCGAAATAGCCGACGCCGTCCGCCTGCTGGATCATCTGGAAATCGACAGCGCCCACGTCGTGGGATACTCCCGCGGAGGCGTGCTCGCGTTGCATCTCCGAGCCGAGCATCCCGATCGCGTGCGGACGCTGGTCATCGGCGACAGCCCCGGACTAGCCCGGCACGTTCGCCTTCTTGGGGACGCCGCCATGATCGACTCGGTGGCGGCCGGTCGGGCCGGCCCCATGATGCGAGCTCTCGCTCCGCCCGGCGAGTCTGCCCAGGCGGCGGACACCCTCAACGCCGCCCTACAGAAAGTTTGGAACTCCAACGACTTCGCCGCCCTGGCCGCTGTGCTCCGGGCGCCGCCCTTCCGACCAATCGACGTGGAGCGCCTCGCCCACGACGGTGTTCCGACCCTCGTTGTCGTGGGGGAGCGCGACCCCGTGAGGCCCCTGGCCCTCCAGCTCGCCCGGGACCTCGGAGCCACGGACACCGTGGTCATTCCCGGCGCCACCCACCTCTCGGCGGTGGTTGATCCGGCCTTCGCCAGGGCCGTGCTCGAATTCCTGGCGCGGAACTCCGCGGCGGCGGGAACGCCGCCCGGCGAGCGCCCGCGACCGGAGCAACGTCGTCTCTCGCCCCGGGCTCCGCCAGAGTTCTGAATACGCAGGGTACCTGCGCGGTTGGCGATCGCCGTGAGCAGCGCCACGTCGCCGTAGACTCGCACCGTGATGCTGTCGCGGTGCACGGACGTGAACGTCAGAACGCCGCTCCCGATGGCCCGCATGTTGTCCGCCTTCGTGCGCAGGGTGCCGAACACCGAGATCTCCACGACATCGTCGGCCACCATGCGTGAAAGCGCGGCGGTGTAGCGCCCTCCGTCGCTGACGCGCAGTATTGCTGCGGCGCTGGGGCCCGACGACCGCGGGGTGATCGCGCCCGGCAAGCGGGCCGATCTCGTGGTGCTGGAACACGACCCGAGCGAGGACATCACGAACACGCGCGCGATTACATGGGTCATGAAGGACGGTCGGCAGTACGGCGCAGCCAGGTAAGCGCCGTTCCCCCGCGACAGCAGTTCCACCCCCGTCGCCCAGGAGGTTGGATACCGTGCTGGTCCCCGGTCTCGCAGCATACACGGATTTCACGCTGTTCCTGCTACGTCTGCTCATTGCCATCCTGTTCGGGACAAGCGGCTGGTCCCACCTCACCAAGCCAAAGGAGCGCGCCGAGAGTATCGGGATGTCGCCCGGGTTCACATTGGCGTTGGGGGCAGTCGAACTGGTCAGCTCGGTGGCCCTGGTGCTCGGTGTCTACGTGCAGGTGGCCGCCCTGCTTCTGGTGGCCGTGATGCTGGGTGCGATGCAGAAAAAGATGTTCGTCTGGAAAACCGGCTTGTGGGGGCCGCAGTCGAACGGGTGGTACTACGATTTCCTGTACCTGGTGTGCAATCTGGTTTTCATCGCGACCGGCGGCGGGGGGTGGACGCTCACGTGAGGCACTGATCTGCTCGCTCTCTGCCACCCTGTGCGAGCCAACGACCAGCGACTGCGCACAGGTTGGGAACAGGCGGGAGAGCGATGGTCTGGCCAGCCCCACCAGCTCCGGCGCGAAAGCCGAGCGGATGGCCGGGTCCGGCTGCGCTCGCGGCGGAGCAGGGAGCGGCGCTCCACGAGCCAAGCATGCAGCGCCCACGCCAGCGGAGGATTTCCGTACACGCCGTCGCGCACGTTCACCGACGCTCCCCGCTGCAGCAGCAGCTCGACGAGCGGAACGTTGGCGTGGTACGCCGCGACGTGCAGCGCCGTCTGCCCGTCCTTCGGGTGCCTGACGCCGGCGTCGACACCATGATCGAGCAGAAACTGGATCACGTCGCGCCGGTCGTACCACGACGCGGTGATGAGCGCCGTCGCAGCATCGGCGGCGGACACGGTACGCGGCACTCCGAAGAAGTGCGCGGCCACGTCCGGCCGGCCGATCCCCGCCGCTTCCTCGAGACTGAGCGGCGCACCGCGGGCCGCCATGTACGCCGCCGCCGTAGACGTCCGCCTGGGCGTCCACCTCCGCGCCGGCGTCGAGCAGCCGGCGCGCGATCGCCACGATGTTGGCGGGCGTCTTCTGCCGGTAGTTCTCCACTCTGTTGGCGGACACGTAGTGCAGCAGCGTGGCGCCGTGCTCGCGGCTGGGAGTTGGGGGGCAGGGGGAAAGGGGGCCATCGGCTGTAGTTGGCAAACCTGCTGCGGAGCTTCCGTGGCAGCAATGCTTCGTCATCTGGACGGAGGCCGAGGCATGCGCTTGTATTCGTCGACCCACAGTGCCAGTTCGAATGAACCAACCGCGAGTACGGGAACCATGAAAGCCGTCGTCTGCACCGCCTACGGCCCGCCCGAAGTGCTCCAACTCGGCGAGCGTCCCGTGCCCGAGCCCAAGCCGCGCCAAGTCCGCATCCGGATTCACGCGACCGCTGCCACGTACAGCGATTGTCTCGTCCGTCGCATCACCGCCGCCCCGGGAGCGCTCGCGCTGATGGCACGACTGATCGTCGGATGGAAGCGCCCCCGCAGGATCGGCGGCATCGTCTTCTCCGGTGTGATCGATCGCGTGGGCGCCAAGGTGCGCTCCTTCCACGAAGGCCAGTCAGTCTTTGGGCTCGACCCGTTTGGTGCCGGCTGCTACGCCGAGTACAAGGTCATGCGCGCCACGGCGCGGTTGGCTCTCAAGCCGGAGAGTCTCACCCATCACGAGGCCGCCGCCATCCCGTATGGAGGCCTCCTGGCATTGGGCTTCATGCGCACGGCAGGGATCGAGACAAAGCACAAGGCGCTGGTCTATGGAGCGGCGGGCGCGGTGGGAAGCTCGGCCGTGCAGCTCGCCAAGTATTTCGGCGCCGAGGTCACCGGATGCTGCAGCACGCGGAACGTGGAGCTGGTGCGGTCGCTGGGCGCCGACAGGGTGATCGACTACACCACTCACGACATCACGGCGCAGCCGGACAGGTACGATCTGGCTTTCCTCGCCATCAGCCCTCGCCTCAACCCGCAGTCGAGCGACCAGTGTCGGAGCGTCTTGGCTCCCGGTGGCTCCTTCATCTCGGTCGCCGGGCGCATGCCCAAAATGAATCAAGAGATGATGGAGCTGCTCAAGGAATTGGTCGATACCGGCAAGCTCGCGCCCGTGATCGATCGCGCCTTCGAGCTTTCCCAGATGGCCGAGGCGCACCGCTATGTGGAGACAGTGCGAAAGCGCGGGATCGTCGTGATCGACGTCCCGTAGCACCGACGCGAGCGTCACGCTGCGGCCGTCCCTCGCTTCATCACTCTGAGCCGTCTACCCGAATCCGCCGGCCGAGAGCCCCTCGACATACTCCCACGACACATGGCCCTGGTACTTGCCGACAAACGATAATGATGTTATTGTTTATCGATATTACAACCTACCAGAGGCCACTCCATGCCGCGACGCGATTCCCCCGCCCTGCCGATCGCCCACGCCCTCCTCCGCGTCCTGATCGTGCTCAACTGGCTTTTCGGAGTGGCGATTCTGGCGCTCCTTGTCTGGTCGATCGTGCACGCGCAGTGGACCTTCCGGGCGCTTGGCGTGGTGCCGTCACCCGAGACGCGCCCACTCATGAACGGCATGCGCGCGGTCGCCGCGCTTGGCCTCGTTGCCATCCCGCTCAACTACGCCATCCTCGAGCGGCTCCTGGCGATGGTCGAGACGGTGCGCGGGGGCGAGCCATTCGTGGCCGCGAACGCCGACCGCCTGAACGCGATCGCCTGGTTCCTGCTCGGGCTTCAGATCTTGAGCCTCGTCATTGGCGGCATAGGGAAGGCGATCTCCACACCCGCCCACCCGCTCCACCTCAACGCAGGCTTCTCCCCCGCCGGTTGGCTGGCCGTGGTCATGGCCTTCGTCCTCGCCCGAGTCTTCGCCGAAGGCACGGTGATGCGCGAAGACCTGGAGGGGACGGTCTGATGGCCATCGTCGTCAAGCTCGACGACCTGCTGCACGAGCGGCGGATGACGCTCACGGAGCTGGCCGAGCGAATCGGCATCACGCTCGCCAACGCGTCGATCTTGAAGACCGGAAAGGCGCGCGCGATCCGCTTCTCGACGCTCGAGGCAATCTGCAGCGTGCTCCACTGTCAGCCGGGCGACGTGCTCGAGTTCCACCCCGATGCCAGCGCCACCCAACAGTCGAGCACCAAATGGAAGGGAGGACTGCAATGACTTCGCATGCTACCTCTGTTGCATCGCCCGTCCCCACGAGTGCGGATGGTGAGCTGCCGCTGTGGCGGCTGCACATCCTGCGCGCCATCTACGCTCTCATCGCCATCGGAGAGGGCTCGCAGGTCGCACCTCTCATCTTCCACCACGCACCGATGGACCGCGGCGTCATCCCGAGCCTCCTCTTCGCCATGTGCCTGCTCGACCTCGTGGGCCTCAAGTATCCGCGGCAGATGCTGCCGCTCTTGCTCTTCGAGTTTGCATGGAAGACAACCTGGATGCTGGCCTTCGGTCTCTCGCAACGCGCATCCGGGCACGTCCCGCCAACCTTCCCCGAGGATTTCCAGGCCATCGCGTTCGGCGTGATCCTCATGCCGTTCGTCATCCCGTGGCGCTACGTCTGGCGCCACTACGTGCAGGCTCCGGGCGATCGTTGGCGGTGAGAGAATGGCGCTGTCGAATTCCGCCCTCGCCGTTCGACGAGTTCCGACCGGGAAGCCATCCGACCGCCCGATCCCGTCGCCATGAACTCTGCCGAAACGCGAGAACGAGACATCGTGTGTCGACGTTCCCTTCCCCGAAGGATCGCCCCATGCCCCGATCCGATTTCCGTTGGGTCAGGGGCGCCGAGAGTGAGATGGGATGGCCCCGGTGTGCAAGGCGCCCGCAGCCCAGGCCGCTATCTCGCGAGTCCGCAGAGCGCAACGGGCCCAGTTCAAGCGATCCTCAACGAGTGAGCGCGCCTCACGGCCCATCCGCGCGCGTAGTGCATCATCGCGTGCGAGCCTCTCGATTGCCGCCGCCGCTGCCACGACATCGTTTGGAGGGATCAGGATTCCTGTCACGCCGTCAATCACTGCGGAGCGGATTCCGCCTGAGTCACCGGCGATGGCCGGCGTGCCGCTCGCGGCGGCCTCGGCAAACGAGATTCCAAAGCCCTCGACCGCCACGCTATCGTCTTCGCGCGAAATGCCGAGATAGAGGTCAGCCCGGGCGAAAGCATCGGCGATCTCCGCGTCAGAAAGGCGCCCTGTGAATCGCACCACGCCCTCGAGGCCGAGCTCATTCGCGAGAGCGGAAAGCCTCTGGTGGTCCAGCCCTTCACCGACGATCAGGTAGCGAAGATCGATTCCCTTGTCGCGCAGTGCTTTCACTGCCCGGATAGCGACATCCTGTCCTTTGTGCGGTACCAGGCGCGCGACGGTGAGCGCCACGAGCCGCCCGTCCAAGTCGTAGGTCCGGCTGAACGCAGCAGTATCCCGATCCGGCCGAAACCACGTCGGATCCGTCCCCAGTTCAACCACCTCGATTCTGGGCATCGTGCGCGCGTTGAGCTCACCGAGAAGAGCTCTCGTCACGCCTGCGGTCCACGCGGATGGAGCGATGACCGCCGCCGCACCTTCGAACAGATTGCGTGCGAAGAGGCGCTTTACGAGAGAACGCGCCTTCCGGCGTTCGATGAGGACGTCCGTGCCGTTCACGTAGAGCAGGTACGGGATGCCCAGCCGCCGCGAAGCCCACCACACTGCATAGCCGGCGGACCGTATGTTCCCGCAGTGAAGCACGTCAATCGACTCGCGCGCGAGTTGCTCCAGGTGAGCGGCCCAGCGAACCGCGGAAGTCAGCCGCTTCGCCTCGCGAAACGTGAAGCGCTCTCGAAGGATCGGATACGCCTCGTCCTGGTCGCACCATGCGGGGTTATCCGGAGCAACGGTCGACACCGAAATCGTGTCGGGCGTGAAGCGACGACAGAGTTCGACGTGATGTCGCGCCATTCCTCCCCCAACTGGAGGATAGTCGACCGTTACGAAGAGATGACGCATGGGACCTGGCTGACTCCACCGGTATCGCCCCGCTGGTCGTTCGGGAGTCGGGCGACGCCGTAGCCCATCACGCAGCAGGCGACCATGGCGGGGAGCGCGCCGGTGCTCAATATGGCGAGCTGCCACCCCAACCGCGCGGACATAAGCATCACCGGAAACGTGGACCCACGCGCCAACGCATTTTTCGCATTCTGGCCCATCACTCCACGGGCGCGCATCCGTAACACACCTCCGTGCCGCACGGCCGCGTACAATTTCGCACGCCCGACCTTACAGCAGCATGACAGCGCGCCCGGCCCTGGGCCTATCGCTCTCTGTCCTCCAGCGGCAGCTGCATCACCGGTGACAACGGGCGGACGACCAGTGAGCTGCCTGCGTGGCGGCGGTCGTCGAGGCGATCGGAGGTGAGTCCCGATGGAAGAGCGGTACAGCGACCGGCAGATGGCGCTCATCCTCAAGCGAGCCGCTGAACGGCAAGCCGCAGGGGGCGAGGCGGTCCACACCCTTGCCGAGATTCAGCAGATCGCGCAGCAGGTGGGCATCAGTGCGGAGCTGGTGGCGGAGGCCGCGGCCAAGGTCGCCACGCACGGATCGCGCGGTGCGGCAATCCTTGGCGATCGGGCCGCATACACGGTGACCGCGCACGTGCCAGGCGCACCGCGCGAGCTCGATCGCAACAGCATCGTCGAGACTATTCGCGACCACATGCCGCAGCTCGGCGCGGTGAACGCGCTGCCGGATGGCGTCGAGTGGTACGCCGGACCGGCCGACAACAAAATCGCCGTCACCGTGACGTCCACGGAAGCCGGAACGACGGTGCGCATCGATGGACGACAGCACGGTCCAAAGACCGGCCTGTACCTGGCAGCCAGTACCGTCTCGGTCGTGGCGATGCTCGCCGGCTTGATCGCCTCGCCCGAGACAGCCGTGGTGCTGGGTGTGAGCTCCACCGTGCTCACCTTCGGCGGCGCGCGACTGGCATGGGATCGCATCGCACGGCGGGCGCGACTCCGCGCTCTGCGCCTCAAGGCGGCGCTGGTCGGCCGCATGAAGCGAGCGTCCCTCGGCAGCGGCGACCCGCCCGTTGGGGCGGACTACACGTAGCCACTCGCTACCACCGCGCATTGACAGCCGATGATCACGACGCGGTGCGGCCGCGGTAACGCAGACGCAACGGGTCGGCGACGGGCAGGAGGCATGAGGACGGAGAACGGCGACACTCCGCGTATGCGTTCTTCAGCGTGTCGTACCTTCGGGCGCTTCACATGGACGCCGCCGCAGCGGGTCGTGCAGGCTCATGCATTGCGTGCCGATCAACGAGGCCTTCGGCGAGAGTCGGCTTTGGACCTGTTCAGTGCCACCGCCGCGCGCACAACCGCACTCCGCCATCGCGCATGCGGACTCCGGCGGTCGGCAGACCGTGCCCATGCAACGAAACGAGCCAGATTGAATCGTTCCGTAACAAGGCGCGCCACGCGCCGCCGTCGGCCTCGTGGCTTGTAACCTTTGTCTCAGCAACACGTTCCACGGCAAGATGACGGCGCACCAACTTGGGACCGCAGATTGCCCCAGGCGAGTACAGGACAGGATTCACGGTGCAGGTGCACGCCCACCACTTCACTCCTTGGAGCATCGTATGAACTCAGCGATCCGCGGACTGCTCGGGCGATTTGCGCTCGTAGCTTGCGCCGCATCTCTCATGTCCGCATGTGCGGCACAGGACGCAACCGGACCCGTGACCGGCAGCGCTCCCTTGCTCTCCGGCGGCTCTGGGGGAGGAGGAGGGGGCGCTGGTGGAGGCTCGACCACGTGCTCCAACATCCGAAAGTTCGACGTGAAGCCCGGCTACTACCCTGGCAGCAAGGTGTGGGGCGCCGTCTGGATCACCGTCGACTTCCGCTCATGCGACGGATCGGCCATTTCGGCCGTGCTCAAGGGAACGCGACTGGGTGACCCTGGACCCGACGCTGCGTTCCTCCCCGGTCCGAACACCACAGGCTTTTCCCTCGGCTCGCCCGACGGCATCACGTACAGCCTGACCGCGGGGGCCACGATCGACTGGGAACCGATCGAGCTGGAGCAGGAGTTCCAGGTGGAACTCGAGATCCACAATTCGAGCGGTGACGTGATCGAGACGACGTCCACCATCGTCACGACTCCCGCCCCAGTCCTCTCGACGAGCACCACCACGCCCTAAGGTATAACGGTGGCGCGGTCGCCGATCGAGGCGGCCGCGCCACCGGCAGAGCGTGTTCCATTGTCATGTCGCTCTCGCCCGCATCAATCGCTGCCGCGTGGGCTCGGTCGCGCCGAGACCCACCCTGTCAGGAGCGTGTCTGCTTCACCTGCTCGCGATCATGGGACCGATCCATCGTCGCTCGACTGCCAGGCTCCGCCTCCCAACGCGCCTCGTCCCCAATCGCGACCTCTCCGCTCTCGAGCACCTCGGCGAACGCGCCGCCGCGCCACGCCGGGTACATGAGCGCACGGAGCCCCGCCACAGCCTCTTCCATGCGGTTGCACGGCTTCACCTCCCCCACCACCCTCACGCGTGCCGAGCCGAGCCGGAGGATGCGCCCGCGGCTCTCTCGCAGATCGATTCCAGAGACGAGCACGTTCGCGCGGCGCGTTTCGGGGCCGGCATCGCTCCCCAGCGTGTGCATGAGCTCGCGCCACACTTCGCTCTCCAGGAGCGTCACCTGCCGGCGGCCGCCCTGATCGGCGCTTCCAAGAACGCCCTCCCCCGCGGCGAGCTCCAATCGTGGCGCGGGATCCATGGGGCCGCGATGGGCACGCTTGGCCCAAAGGCGCTCTACACGACCAGGGCCGGAACGGTCAGGGGTAGTCGCATTCATTGCTCGGCATTGCTCCGTTGTCAGAAAAAAACGTCCGTCACGCGCTTCGGCGCCCGTCCGTGAGGAGTGCGCTGAAGTCGGATTCACGCGCCCGATGCGAGCCGATCCGGTGAGCTCTCCCGCCTTCCGCTCGATGTACATGATGCGCGATTTCATCGCTCGTCCTTCGCGCCCGCGGATTAGATCGCCTTCAACGAATCCGTTTCCGCGCTCAGCGCATCGAGAAACGTCCTCATCTCCGCCGCGCGCCGCTCCCCCTCGCGCTTGGCCGCGTCCGACTGCAACAGCTTCGGCATCTCCACCATCTGCTGCTGAATCACCTGGACGGCGCGCGGCAGGTCGGGCACGAACTGCTCGCGCTTGGTCAGTGAGATCATCCGCGCGACGTCGATCGCGCCCATGAAGTCCAGGATGTCGGCGTCACGAAACAGTACGGCCACCCGAAGCGTGTCCGCTGGCCGATAGTACTGATGGTGGGACACGATCTCCTGCACCAGCGGCACCTTCTCCATAGGAAATCCCGTTCCGCGCAGCACGCTGTCCACCAGCTGCGCCGAGCGGTCGCCGTGGTCCACTCCCGGCTTGGCGTACGGCGGCAGCCCGCCCATGTCGTGCAGATAGGCCGCGGCATACAGCGCATCGTCGTCCACCGCCAAGCCCTCCGCGCGCGCGAGCCTGAGCGTCGTCTCGTAGTCGCGGCGCGCATGCGCGACGCCCCACGCCGTATGCTGCAGGTGCGCCTCGGCAAACGCGCGCACCGTCTCACGCCAATCGGGTTGCGCGCGTGGCGAGAGCGGCGTGGTCGTGGGCACCGCGTTGAGCGTCAACGTCATCACGAGCGCCAGGCCGAGCACGACAAAGCAAGAGCGGCGAGCATCCGAACGCTTGAGCATGTGAAGACTCGCGAACCGGAGGGTGAGTAGGGAGCGACTTGACGTGCGCACATAGCATCCCGCGCAGGCACGCGGATGCCGGCGCCTGGCGCGTGGGTCCATTCCACACACGGGGAGAGTCTCCTCCGGCGGGCCGGGCCGTTGCGCGGCGCTCGACCCTCGCGCGGTCCACCCCTACACCTCCAGCCGATCTCCCTCACGCGCCACCACCTGGTACAGCGCGGGCATGAGAAAAACGCTGATCAGCAGTCGCGAGAGCAGTCCCCCCACGATCACCAGCGCGAACGGGCGTTGGGAGTCGGACCCCACGCCGAACGACATCGCCGCCGGAAGGAGCCCGAACGCCGCGACGAGCGCGGTCATCATGATGGGCCGCAGCCGGAGCAGCGCCGCCTCCCGCGTGGCCTGCGCAATGCTCACGCCGCCGCGTCGCAGCTCGTTGGCGTACGAGATGTAGACCACCGCCGTCTGTACCGACACGCCGAAGAGCGCCAGGAAGCCGATCCCCGACGACACCGAAAACGGCGTGTGCGTCACCAGGAGCGCGAGCAGCCCACCCACCGGTGCCGAGAGCACCACGCCGATGACCGTGACAAGCGGGAACTTGAAGTTGCTGTACAGCGCGAACAGGAGCAGGAAGATCGCCAGGATGGTGAGCGGGAGCACCACGTTGAGCTGCGAACGCGACGCCGTGTATTCCTTGTATTCACCCCCCCACACCGTGCGGTACCCTTCGGGGAGGTGCACCGCCGCCGCCACCTGCTGCCGTGCGTCGCGCACCGCGCTCGCCAGGTCGCGCCCCTCCACGGAGTACTGCACTCCGATGAATCGAGAGTTCCCCTCGCGGTAGATGAACGCCGCGCCGCTCGACACCTGGATGTGCGTCAGATCCTTGAGCGGCACCTGCTGCCCGTCCGGCGTGGGAACCAGGATGTTGCCGATCTGCTCCGGCGTTTCGCGATACTGCGGCTGGAGACGGACGACCAGGTCGTACAGCCGCTCCCCCTGCGCCACCTGCGTCACCGTGGCTCCCCCCACCGCCGCCTCGATCAGCCCGTTCACGTCCGCCGCGTTGATGCCGTATCGCGCGATCTGCGCCCGGTCGATTTGGATGGTGAGTGCCGGCTGCCCCAGCTCCTGCACCACCGTCACGTGCGTGATCCCCGGCACGCGCTCCAACACGTGCTTGATCTCGGTCCCGTTCCGCTGCAGCACGTTCAGGTCGGGGCCGAACACCTGGACCGCGAGCGCGCTCTTGAGCCCCGTCTCCGCCTCGTCCACCGCATCCTCGGCCGGCTGCGTGTAGTTGAAGATGATGCCGGGAAAGACCGCGAGCTTCTTGTTGATCGCGGCAATGAGCTGAGTCTTGTTGCGGATGGAGCCGGTCCACTCGCCGTACGGCGTGAGCCCCACGTAGAACTCGGCGTTGAAGAACCCGGTGGGATCCGTGCCGTCGTCGGGACGGCCGTGCTCCGAGCCCACCACGGTCACCTGCGGAAACGACTTCAGGATGCTGCGGATCTGCGGAACGATGCGCGACGACTCATCGAAGGAGATGGTGTACGGCATCGTCGCGCGCACCCACAACGCCCCCTCGTCCAGGTGCGGCATGAACTCCGCGCCGATGGCGGGAATGAGCAGGAGCGACAGGACGAACACCAGCGTCGACCCACCGATCGTCGCCCAGGGACGCGCGAGACACACGTCCAGCCCCCGCTGGTACCACCGCTTCACCCACTCGAACGCCGCGTTCCGCCGCTCGCGCACGCCGCGCCGCAGAAACCACGATGCCAAAACCGGCACGAGTGTGAGCGTGACGAGCAGCGATCCGATGAGCGCGAAGATCGTGGTATCCGCCATGGGACGAAACAGCCGCCCCGAGGGACCCGACAACACGTAGATCGGAAGGAAGGCCGCCACGATGACGGCGATCGCGTAGAAGATGGGGCGGTCGACCTCCGCGGCGGCACCAATGATGACGTCCTTCACGTTGAACCGCGTGCCGTGACGCAGCGCGAGGTGGCGATGGATGTTCTCCACCATCACCACGGCGCCGTCCACCAGGATGCCAAAGTCGATGGCACCGATGGACAGCAGATTCGCCGGGATGTGCCGGACGTCCAGGAAGATGAACGCGCACAACAACGAGAGCGGGATCGTGGCGGCCACGATCAACCCGGCCCGCACATCGTAGAGAAAGAAGATCAGCACCACCACCACCAGCACGATCCCGCGCAGCAGGTTCGACTCCACGGTGTGCGTGGTGAGCGCCACAAGATCGCTGCGGTCGTAGAAGACGTGGATCTTCACGTCCTTGGGGAGCACGGAGTCGTTGAGCTGGCGCGTGGTCTGCTCCACGCCCTTGAGCACCGTCTGCGCCTGATCTCCCGTGCGCATCATGATGACGCCTTCCACCGCGTCATTCGTGCTGTCGAAGCCGAACTGTCCCAGGCGCGGGGCGTGGCCGATCACCACGTCTCCCAGGTCCTTCACCAGAATCGGTGTCCCGTTGCGCACGGCCACCACCACGCTGCCGATGTCCTCCAGCGTGTGCACGCGGGCCAGCCCGCGCACGTAGTAGAACTGCCCGCCCTCCGAGTAGAAGCCGCCCCCAGCGTTGCCATTGTTCTCTGCCAGCGCGTTCCCTACGTCCGACACCGAGAGCCCCGCGCCGGCCAGGCGGATGGGATCGAGCAGCACCTGGTACTGCATCGTCTCGCCGCCCAGCGGCGAGTCCTCCGCCACCCCGGGCACCGACTTATACGCCTTCGTGATCACCCAGTCGTTGATGTTCTTGAGCTCCATAGGCGACCGGTCGGGACTCTCGAGCACGTAGCGGTACACCAGCCCGGATGGCGACGACAGCGGGCCCACCGACGGCTGCGCGCCGTCCGGTACCTCCACGTCCGGCAGCCGCTCGAACACCTGCTGCCGCGCGAAGTAGAGATCGGTGCCGTCGTCGAAGGTGAGGCTCACGTCGGACAAGCCGTACAGGGACACCGACCGCACGATCTTGAGCCGCGGCAGGCCGTTCATCTCGACCTCCACCGGCACCGTGATCAGCCGCTCCACTTCCTCGGAGGCGTGCCCCGGCCACTGCGTGATGACCTCCACGATGGGCGGCGACAGATCGGGATACGCATCCACGGGCAGGCGGGTAAACGACCAGATCCCGGTCGCGACGAGGATCAGCATGAGCAGCACCACCAGGAACCGCTGCTGCAGCGAGGTGGAGACGATGCGATTGATGAGCGACGAGCGCTCACTAGGCTCCGGCGTGTAGATCGCCGCCGCGCCCTCGTCCGCGCGCGGCGGAATGTCGGTGGCGCTCACTGGCTCTGCGCGAACTGCAGGAACAGTCCGCCCTCCGACACCACCTGGTCTCCCGGGGTGAGGCCGCCCATGATCTCGTACCGGCCGTCGATGCGCGTGCCGATCTGCACGGTGCGGTGCTCGTACGCCCCTCGGGCATTCCGGATGAAGACGAACGGCGTGTTGTCCTCATCGCGCAATACGGCCGAGACGGGCACGAGGATGCCGCTGCGCGCGTCGCGCGCTTGGATGGCGACGTGCACGTACATGTCCTTCTTCAGCAGCCGGCCGCGGTTGGACACCACGATGCGCACCGCAGTGGCCTTGGTGGCCGGATCCACCAGCGCGGCGATGTTGTCCACGCGTCCGCTGAACGGGTCGGTGGCCGCCGCGGTGGTGACGGTGGCGGCGTCGCCGGTGTGCACGTCGGCCAGATCGGACTCGAACACGTTCGCCATCACCCACATGCGCGACATGTCCGCCACCGTGAAGCACGGCGTGCTCCCCGCCTCGAGCAGCTGTCCCGGCGTGATCAGCCGCTCCACGAGCGTCCCCGCGATGGGCGCGCGGATCACGCCATACGTCACCTGCACCGCCTGGCCGGTCTCCAGCGCCTGGAGCGTGGCATCGTCCACGCCCAGCGCGCGGAGCTGCTCCAGCGCCGCGTCACGATCGGCGGCGGCCGACACGGCATCGGTTTGCGCCTGCTCCAGATCGCGCCGCGCGATGGCGTCGTTCTGGAACAGCTCGGAGTCCAGCGCGGCCACGCGTTGCGTGTTGCGCGCCGTCGCGGCCGCCTTGCGGTAGTCGGCCACGGCGGACGCGAAGTCGGGCGACGAGACGTACGCCAGCGCCTGTCCGCGCGTCACGCGGTCGCCCGGCTGTACGAGGACCCGCGCCACCGGCCCGGAGATGGGCGCCAGCACCTGCGTGGACTGGTCGCCATCGAACTGCACGGTGCCGGTGGTGTTCACCACGGGATAGAAACTGGTCGTCGCGACGGAATGCACTCCCAACCGCTCTTGCTGATTGGCGGGGATCACGAACGCCGAGTCGGTGGCGCGCGCCGCGGCGCTGGCCGCGTCCGCCTCGGGCTTGGCGCCGCACCCACTCAGGACGAACAGCGCGACGCCCATCGGCGCCGCGACGAGTGTCGCGCATCTAGCGTTCATGCGAATCTCCGGGAGAGGTGGAGTCCAGCGGCGCGCCGACCGCCAGCTCCAGTTGCGCGCGGGCGTCGTTGGCCGCGCCGAGCGCGTCCGTGTACTGACCCTCGGCGTCGAGGAGCGTCCGTTGCGCATCGAGCACCTCCAGCGCCGACGCGCCCCCCAGCGAGTAACTCGTCGATGCCACGCGGTACGCTTCGCGCGCGGCGGGCAACAGCTCGTCACGCAGATAGATCACCTGACGCAGCGCCGTGACAGCGGTGGCGTACGCGGTCCGGACTTCCGCACCCACCTGCGCGGCGAGATCGCGGCTCGTGGCCTCGAGCTCCAGTTGGCGGTGCCGCGATTCGGCCACCTCGCCGCGCCGGTGCTGCCAGAAGAAGAGCGGGAAGGTGAACCCGATGTCCGTCTCGTAGGGCGTGGGGATCCCCGAAACGAAGTCGCGCTGGACGGCGATGTTGAGATCGGGCAGCCAGAACTGGTTGGCGAGCGAGGTCGTCATCCGCGCCCCCGCACGCTGCGCGGCGAGACTCCGCACCTCGGGACGCTGCGACAGCGCCAACTGTTCGAGCGGCTCCAGCGGCGGTAGCGTGTCGGGAACCACGAGCGTGTCCGCCGTCTCCAGCGGTGCGCCGAGGACGCGCGCCAACAGCCGGTTGAGCTGGGCGCGCGCGTTCGACACGTCGCGCTCGTTCGCGATGAGGTCGTTCGCCGCCTGCGCGACCTCCACCTGCGCCTTGATCACGTCGATCTTGGCCGCGGTCCCCCCATTGAAACGCGCCTGCGTCTTCTTGAGGAAATCGTCCGTGAGCCGCTTGGCTTCGGACAGGTTGCGCGTGTGGCGCTCGGCCACCAGAAGCGCGTCGTATGCCTGCACCGTCTCCGACGCGATCGCCTGGCGCGACTGAACATAGAAGAAATCCGTGGCGGTCACGTCCGTTCGCGCGGCCGCGCCCGCCAGGTGCAGCTTGGTGGGAAACGGAATCGTGAGCCCGATCCCCATCTGCTTCGATCCGGCGGTGCCCAGACGGAGCGGCCGCGCTTCGTCGGCGATCGTCGCATCGAATTCCGGATCCGGGAGCGCGGTGGCTTCCGTAACACGAGCGCGGGCCTGAGCCACCTGTTCGCGCGCCGCCTCCAGTTGCGGATTGTGCGCGAGCGCCTGCGCTACCGCTTGCCGGCGCGTGATCCGGAGCGGCGTGGTGTCCGGCATCGCGCCCTGCTGCGCGTGGGCGCTTGCCCCGAATAGCAGCGCGAGCGCGCCGGCAGCGACAACGTGCGTGTACATGGACCCCCTGTGTTCGTGCCGTGAGAGCCATCCCGCACCCACGGCCACGCACCATTGCACAGCCGCATCACGCTCCCCGCGCGGGGAGTGGAGCCGTCACGCTGCGATTGTGTGGAGCGGGCCGAGGTGGCGCGGTGGACGGTGCCGAGCGCTCGTCGCGCTCACACCATTCCCCAACGGTCGCCGGTTATGCGACCGAAGCGCGCGGGGCGGGGGGTGCTCGGGGAGCCTTGGGGGCGAAGCGGCCGGAAGCAGGTGCAACGTGCTCGGCCTGCGGCGAACGCGGCGCGTAGCGCCCGTGCACGTGCACGGTGGGGCGCGCGGCACGCTGCGGGAGCCCGGTAAGCTGCAGCGCCGCGCACGCCGGGCAGGTGTCCGGGTTGTGCGTGATCTGCTTGTGCTGGTGCGTTCCCCCGGACTCCGCGTGCGCCGGCGGTCCCGCCGCGGTGTGCCCTTCCACGATCGGGGCAACGAGCGCACCCACCCCCTGCCCTACCAGCGCCACGAAGGCGGCCAGCAGGAGCAGGCGCGACCGGACACGCCGGGTGGGACGGAGGCGGTGGAACATGCCGGTCAACTTAACGCCCGCCGTGCGGCGATCAATAGCACGGCACCTCTCGAGCACGCCCGCACCGAACTCTGGTGGATGCAGCCACGGCTCGCGCTCCGCCAGTGCCAGCCGGGCATGCGCCGTCGACACCGGTGCGTACAGGAACCCGCCGTCTACGAGATCCACATACCGAGGATCACCACCACCCATGCGGTCCCGCGCCGTTCGAGCGTCAGGTTGACGCCACCACCGCAGAGGCACGCGCCGCCCACCGGACGCATCGCGAAATCCAGATAGTAGCGACTCCCGGTTCTGGTCACCGCCCCGATGAACCAGGCCATCTGTAAGCCGTCGGCCGGCACGCGGGCTTGAATGGAGTCTGGTGACAATACCGTGAAGTCGGCTGCCGCGTACCCCTGCACGGCGGGCAGTACGTTGTCGGAGGCGAGGATGCGCAAGTCCGGTCGCTCGTCGTGCACCCACGGTGAACGAATGGGGGTGCCGGCGTTCAATGCGGGAATGCTGAAGTTCAGCGTTCAGACGCCGGACCTTGGGGAAGCACAGGATGAGTTGCCGATCACATACGAGGGTGACCCACTGGAGATTGGGTTCAACGCGACGTATCTGCTCGAGATCCTGCGCTTTCTGCCGACCGATGAGGTGCGCCTGACGTTTAAGGCACCGGATCGAGCAGCCACGGTGGAGCCTGTAGGCTGGTGCCGCGGCCGGCCCTTCCGCCGCGCCTCCCTCGTCGGCAGCTTCAGGGGCGGGGCAGCCGCATTACGACGGACGCGCTGCCTGCGTTCCCGCGCCGTCGTCCCGATGGGAGGTGAGCACCGTCGGAGTGGCGGACGGCGACCGAGAGATGCTGCGACCGCCCCGCCCTCCACGTCACCCGCCGGCAGCAGTGTGTGCGCGCACAGCACGGGCAAGACGCGAACGGGTCTTCCACCACCGCGAGGGTCCCATGAAAACCTTGGTTGGATTCTTGAGCATCATCGTACTCGCTGCCTGCGCGAGCGCACCACGCGGGCCGTCGGACGCTGAGCTGCGCGCGCAGGTGGAGGGAGATCTCCACCAGGCCGTCTCCGCCGTCCAGGACGGGAACGTGGATGCCTTCGCCGAGCATTTCGCTCCCGACGCCGCGATGAGCTTGCACGGAGTGGAAGGGCCGGACGGCGTGATCAACCGGGACATCACCGGCGTCGACAACATCCGCGGGTTCCTGCGCAACGCCGGTACCCCGCCCAACTTCGAAATGACGCCCACCGGCTTCAGCCGCCAGGGAAACGACGCGGTGCTCACGGGCACCTGGTCGATTGCCAACCAGCAGACGGGCACCTTCTCTCTCACGTACCGACAGCTGTCGCCCGACAGTTGGAAGATCGTGACCTGGCGTTTCGACGGGCAGTGATCCCCGGCGGGGTGCGATGCACATCGCGCCCCGCGTCGATCCGGTCCTACCGATCCTTCAATCGAAACCCGTACACCTCCACGCGCCGGTCCGCGGCGAGCGTTGCGTCGGCGTTCGCTCCGTTCGCGCTGGCCGGCAGCGCATGCCGCCACCCGCTCGTGAGCGTGATGGCGCCACGGACGGGGCGCGCCGCGCAGATGGTGGAATCGGCCAATGCTGCCGCCACCCGATCGGCGCGGCGCTGTGCGAGCTCCAGGTTCGAGGCAAAGCGCGCTTGCGCGTGCGTTGACAGTTCGCGCGCATCGGCGCGCCCGATCACGACCGCCGACAGCGAGCCGGCATCGGCCAGCTGCTCGCGGATGGCGCAGATGGCCGCGCCAAAGTGTGCATCGCTGGGCGAGGCGGACGCCGGCGCGAAGGCGGGCAGCGTGTCCTGCACGGTGAAGAGCCCCGTCACCTCACCCGGTTTGTGCGATGCGGCCACGTTCGCCACGAGCACCACTGCCAGCAGCACGAATCCCGCGGTAAAGCTCCACATCGCGATGCCGTACAGCCACGTGAGAAAGGGTCCGAATCCCCCCGTACCGCCCAGGTTCTTCCACGTCGAGAACGTGGCCAGAATACCGGAGAGTACGGCCAGAATGAGTACGGCCCATGCGATCCACAGCAGCGGCCCGAAGCGCGGCGCCTGGTTGAACCGGTCGTAGAAGTACGTGGCCGAGAGCGTGAGCAGTCCCGCGGCGATCCCCACCACCCACTTGAGGCCATCGCGGATCCACTCGAGCTTCGTCGCCCGCGTGTCGGTGGCCGGTGCGGGATGACTCATCCCTCCACGCCTTCATAGACCGGCGGCGCCACCACCGGCCGGTGCGTGGGCGACGATCCGCCGTTGTCATCGGAGCCCGAGGCACACAGCGGGCAGTCGTCGCGCTGCAGCTGCGCGAGCATCTGCGGCGGCGTGGCACGCTCGAGCCGCTGCACGGAGAGCGCGTTCAGCCGGTCCGCAGCCCACCGGGCGGCACGGAGCACTGCTTCGCGCGGATGCGCGAGCGCCTCGCGCCCATAGCGCCGCTCCACCAGGTCCGCGATCCGCTCCGCCGTCTCCTTGTCCACGGCGAGCTCTTGGATCAACACCTGCCGTGCGTCCTCGAGATCTCCTGCTGTGCTCATGATGTCCGTAGCTCCGCGTGAACACGTTCACCGAGCGACCGCGACGGCATAAGGAGCGTCGGCTCGCTACTCCGCGCCCAGGTGCTGTCGCAAGAACGCGATCGTGCGCGGCCACGCGTCCTCGAGCGCGGCCACGTTGGCCTGCTCCTCGGCCACATCCCGCGGGCGCGGTTGGCCATCGCGCCCCAGACCGCGCGGATCGTCCTGCGCGCGCACGAACCCGTGTACCGCGCCCTCGTAGTTCCGGCCGAAGTAGGGCTTGTGCATCGCGTGCATCATCGAGTCGAGGTAGGGCATCTGCGCCGTGATGCCCGCGTCCTTGCTGCCGCTCAGCAGCATCATCGGCACCTGGATCCTGGCCATGGAATCGGCGATCGGCATGAACACGCGTCCCGTCGCAGTCTCCACCGGCGTCGCGAACGGGAAGAGACCGTAGAACGCCACCCCGCCCGCAAAGCCGTTCATGCCCCGGTGCACCGCGTGTCCCCACGTCGTCTGCCCGCCCCAGCAGAAGCCGATCACGGCGTACTTCGCCTCCGCCGTCGGACGGCTCATCGCGTAGCTCGCGGCCGACACGATACCGGCGTTCCGCTCCGCCATGCTGACGCCCCGGATGAGCTGCCGCGCCGAATCGCCCGGCAATTCTTCCGTGCTTGGGCCCCCGCGCGCTTTGGAGACGAGATCCGGCGCGATGGCGATGAAGCCCTGGCTCGCGAGCTGGTCGGCCACGCTGCGCACCCACGTGGACAGTCCAAAGATCTCGTGCACCACCACCACCACCGGCGCCTTGGCGTTGCCGTTGGACGGGTACACCACCCACGCCATCAGCGAGTCGGGGGACCCCGGGGTCCACGCGAGCTTCACCCATTCATGGCGCCGCGGACTGGCCGCCAGGCGCGCGGCCGCCTCGTTGTTGCTCGGCGGGAGCGCGGTGTCCGGCTGCATGATGACGAGCGCCGACGGCGCGGAGAGCGCGGCGTTGCTCATCTGCAGGGAGGCAAATGCGTGCGGCTGGCAGGCGGCGGCGATGACGCAGACGCCGATCGAGAGAATGTGACGGAGGGTCATGGCACGATGCGATCGCGTGGGCGTGAAAGGAGATCCGATGGCTGCAGACGCTAAAGATTCGCTGCGGGGACGGTCGCGTCCAGGTGGAGCGCGGTTGGTGCCCCAGCTGGACCATCCGTTCGCGGGCGGGCAGCGCTGCGTACTGAGTAGCGGCGCGTGAGGGGCAGCATTTCACCCCACGTCCGGAAACCAGTACGAAGACGTGCCCGTAGAGAAGCCGCTGGCCAACCCGGCCGCACTCTCGCGCATGGTGGCCGACGATTTCGTCGAGATCTCGGTGTTCGGCACGCTGCGCACGAAAGCGGACAACATGCGGGCCATCGGCAGTGGCGTTCTCACTCTCACGGCGGTGCACCGTGACAGTACGATGGTGCGAATCTATGGCGACGTGGCGCTGCTCACGGCAATCGCCGACCGCACGAGCACCCTGCGCGGAACCCCGTTCAGCAGCAGGATCCGGTACATGCGCGTCTTCATGCGGCGGGACGGCCACTGGGTCGCCGTCGCCGTGCAACAGACGCCCATGCAGTAGCCGCCGCTGCGCCAGCACTTTTCATCGGGCAATCGCGCGGTATACCGCAGCGCGCAGCGATTGCTCGCGCGGATCGTCGATCGAGTAGAAGTTCAGCTTGTTCATCACGTACGCATTTCCCAGCCCCGTGTCGGGATCGGCAAAGGCGCATGAGCGTCCCGCGCCGGGCGCACCGAAGGCGCGCGGGCTCGCGCGGCGGATGATCCGGCCGGACGGATCGATCAGCTCCGCGCCAGGCCAGTAGTTGGCGCCATGGGCTGTCCTGTCGGCGGGATCTCACGAAACCGCCAAGCGAGTGAAGGACGTCTACCGCCCCATCACCCGCGCGCTGATCAGCCGGTCGAGCTTCGGAAATTCCCGGTCCAGATACGCGTTTCCGCCCGCGAGCACGGGCCCTTGCTTCCCCGCACGCATACCCCCGCCCGACGTCTCGCCGTACCCGCCGTACAGGCTGTCGACCACATCCATCCCCTCCACCACACGCCCGATGGGCGCGAACCCCTGCGCGTCCAGACGTGTGTTGTCGCGTAAACTGATGAAGAGCTGCGTGGTGCGCGTGTTCGGCCCCGTCATGGCGTAGGCGATCGTGCCACGCGTGTTGTGGGCGCGCACGGAGTCGTCGGCTATCGGCCGATCTTTCCATGCGGCGGTGACGGCGGGAACGCCGGCGATGCCGAACTGGGCGATGAATCCCGGCACCACGCGCGAGAAGCGGGAGTCGTCGTAATAGCCCGCGCGCACGAGGTTGTAGAAGTGATCGACACCAATGGGCGCCCACGCGCGCGTGAGCTCGAGCACGAACGGCCCACGCGTCGTCTCCACCCGTATGCGCACGTGCTCGGGCGCGCGCTGCCGCCACAATTCGGCGCGGGGCGACAGGAGCGGCGAGGCGCGGTGGCAGGCGGCCGGGACGGTGGCCACCGTGGCGACCAGCGCGCCGGCCGCCAGGGGGCGCAGCATCATCGTGATGCCCGGCTTCCGAACGATCGTCACACGGGCGCCGGCAACGAGCCTGGCGAAACCCGTGTACCGGGACACAGACTGCTCAGTGACGCGTGGGCACCGGACGTATGGGCACGCACCGAATGGTTCGCGGCGCAACGCGAACGCGCGCCATCGCGCGCGCCGCCGGTGGCCCTCACTTCGTGCCCGTCGCCGTCACGACGCGCACCTCGAGCGCCAGCGCGCCATCCCTCTCGAGCTCCTGCCATCGCGCCACGACGTCGCGCTCCAACGCGGTGCGACGCTCGTCGTCCACGCGCGCCACGGCACCGGCGAGCGGCGTGCTGTGGACGTACTGCCAGAAGAACTCCGGCGGCGGCGGAAGGCGCAGCATGTTGACGCCCGCCTGTACGGAGACATCGTGGAAGCCCGCATCGCGGAGCAGAGCCTCGAGCTCCGCCGCGTCGTGCAGCGAGAACACGTGATTCACGAACGCCCCCTCGGGGCCGATGTGCCGCACGAGCGCTTCCCCCATGATCGAGAGCAGGCGCGGCGTCGGCCCGGGCACGTTCAGGATCGAGCGGCCGCCGTCCACGAGCACGCGCCGCATCTCGCGCAGCGCCGCGTGCTTGTCCGGCATGAACTGGAGCCCCATCTGGCAGAGCACCACGTCGAACGACGCATCGCCAAACGGCATCGCGTCCGCGCTCGCTTCGCGCCACTCAATGCGCGCATCCGGTGGCGTGGCGGACCGCGCGACGGAAAGCATACCAGGATTGATGTCCACCCCCACCACCGTTCCGGTGTCACCAACCTCCCGTGCCGCGCGCCGCGCGACGACGCCGGTGCCGCATGCGACGTCGAGGACCCGTTCGCCCCGACGAAGCGCGGCCACACGAACGAGATCGGCGGCCAGCGGCGCGCCGATGGCGGGTACGAAGTACCGATCGTAGTTCGCCGCCGGGTTGGCGTCGTATGCGGTTCCGAAGTGTGGCTCGGCCATGATGTCTCTTCCTCCGCTGTCAGTTCCTTGCGGACATCACTGTGACGCAACGGGAGCCGTGTCAAGCGCGTGCACCGGAATCCGGCCCACGCCGGAGCGCGTTGCGGGAGTTCCGAAGATGACGGCCACCAGCACGCCAATCTCCAGCGCGGCTGCACGTCGCGCGCCTGCGCGCGGCCGTCTCCCGCAACGTCGCCGTCACCCCACGTCGCACGCCAGCGCCGAGACCGCCTCTTCCCACTCCGCACCCGACGTCACCCTCCGCGCGCGGAAGTTCACCCCCAGCGTGCCAAACTCCGCCGCGCTCGACGCCTGCGGCGCGCCGCTGAATACGTCGCCGCGCCACGTGATCTCGAAGCCGGCGAAGCCCGCCGCCACGACCGTGGCGTGTAGCTCTGCCTCCAGCAGAGCGCCCGCGATTCAACCCTTCCACAGGTCGATGTTCCGTTTGGCGCCGTCGCCCACGGACTTCTCGACCAGGATGTCGGCGATCTGAAGACGCCCGCCGGGCTTGAGGACGCGCGCCATCTCGCGCAACGCCGCCAGCTTGTCGGGAAAGAGATTCAACACCCCGTTCGAGATCACCACGTCCGCCCACGCGTCCGGCACCGGCAGCGCTTCGGCCACCCCCTCGCGGAATTCCACGTTCTGGAGCGCCGTTTGCGCCGCGCTGCGGCGCGCGCGATCGAGCATGGCCGGCGTCATGTCCACGCCCACCACGCGTCCGCTGGAACCCACCATCTGCGCGGCAATCAGGCTGTCGATCCCCGCGCCGGCGCCCACGTCCACCACGCGTTCCCCTTCGCGCAGCACGCCCAGGCTGAACGGATTCCCCGTACCGGCGAACGAGGCGATCGAGTCTTCGGGCACAAACGCGAGCCACCGGTCCTCGTAGCCGAGCGTCTGCGCGAGCGGGCGCCCGGTATGGAAATGGAAGCCGCTCTGCGGCTCTGTGGCGACGGCCGTGTATTCCTCCCGGATGGCGGCGCGCAGTTGCTCGACGTCGAGCCCCGGCACCGGTCCGGCCGCGCCCGGCACGGCGCGCATCGGGGTCGTGGACTGTCGCGTTCCTTCCTGCTGCATCGGTGCCTCCCGTGGATCAGTTCGTGGTGCGCGCGGGTGGAGGTTCCGCACGCGGCATGGACACGCGCTCGTTATTCTAGTATTCTATGGAATATTGTTGAGACGTCAAGATGCGCATCCCGCAGCGAGTGGCCCCCCATGGCACACCGAGACTTCAAGGATCCGCTCTACACCCAGTTCGCCCGCATCGGGCATGCCGTCGGCAGCCCCAAGCGCGTCGAGCTGCTCGACCTGCTGAGCCAGGGCGAAAAATCGGTGGAGACCCTCGCCACCGAATCCGGCACACCGGTGAAGAACACGAGCGCGCACCTGCGCGTGCTCCGCCATGCGCGCCTGGTCGAGACGCGCCGCGAAGGCACACGCATCTTCTACCGCCTGGCGGGCGACGACGTGTTCCGCTTTTTGCGCAGCCTCCAGTCGCTCGCCCGCGCCCGCCTGGCCGAGGTGGAGCAGGTCGCGAAGCTGTATCTCGACGGGCGCGACGCGCTGGAACCGATCACCCTCCACGACCTCCGCCGGCGCATGCGCGAGGGCGATGTCACCGTGATCGACGTGCGCCCCGAGGCGGAATACCGCGCCGGCCACATCCCGGGCGCCATCTCCGTACCCGTCGCGGAGCTCAAGCGCCGCCTCGCCGAGATCCCCAAGCGGCGCGAGGTGGTGGCCTACTGCCGCGGCCCGTACTGCGTCTACTCGGTGGAAGCGGTGGAGCTCCTGCGCAAGCGTGGCTACCGCGCGCGCCGCACCAGCCAGGGGCTCCCCGACTGGCATGCGAAGGGGCTCCCGGTGGCCGTGGGGGACTGAGAGCGCACCGAGGATTCTCGAGCGCCACTCACCGCGTTCGGGCCTCGGCACGGCCGCACGCACGGTTGTTGGCACGTCGCCGACACGCACGCGCGGCGGGCCGAGCGCTCAGTGCAGCGCCTCCGGCGGTTTGCGGGTGATGAGGCCCACCACGCGCGCGCCGCTGTGGCGAGCCACGTTCATCGCGGCAAGGACCCGCGCGTACTCCAGCGCGCGATCGGCCTTGAGATACATCACGTGATCGGATCCGCTGCGCGCGAACAACGACTCCAACCGACGGCCCAGCACCGCGGAATCGATGGGTTGCTTGTCGAGGTAGTATCGGCCGGACGCGTCGATCGCCAGTACGACATCCGTGGAGTCCTTGGGATGGTCCTCGAGGTTGGCGCCTTGCGGCGGCTCGGCCACGAAGCCGTCGAACAACGGCGTGACGACCATGAAGATCACCAACAGGACCAGCATGACGTCCACCATCGGCGTCACGTTGGGGAAAGCGTGTACGGGCGATCGCATGCGGGCTCCTTGTGATGGACTGCATCACTATGCGATGCCCGGATGAGGGAAAGCTGAGACATCGGTTAGGCAACGATGAACAGCGCATGTCGAATTGCCGAGCCCACGGCGCGGGTGGGTGGTTTCCCTCCACGCAACGCTGCGGCGAGCGCGGAATCACGGGCGAGCAATGTCGTCGGCGTCACGGCGACATGAGACCGGCGGCGGCGCGTACCGCTGCCAGTCGGATGACTCCGCGACGGCCTTCACCTCCCGGCTCCGCGCCTCCAAGAAGCGCCGCATGTAGCGGGTGAGGAACAGCCGCTCCGCGAGCCACCCCAACGGGCCGAGCGGTGCCTCGTACTCGAAAACTTCGCGCGCCACCGTGCCGCCGGCGCCGTCGGGCGCGAAGAAATGGTCGTGGTCGAACCGCCGGAATGCGCCGCGCACCATGGAGTCCCGGAAGTGCCGCGGCCGGTCGAAGACCGTGATGCGGCTCGTCAGCCGCTGGCGGACGCCGAAGTGGCGCGCCTCCCAGGTGACCTCATCTCCAGCACCAAGGAGACCGCTGGTCCGGCCTGCCACCACGCGCTCGGCGGTGGCGGCCGTGGAGCGCGTGTGGAGCTCCACGCTGCGCGAGAGATCGAAGCAGCGCTCGGGTGACGCCGCGATGCGCGTGACGAACTCGACCCGTGCCATGACAGCATCTCTGGCGGCCTTGCGACCACGTTCGGTTGCGAGCGGATCAACGACAGCGAGCCAGAGGAGCTCGGCGACGTTGCGCCGATTGACTTCCGTTGTCACCCAGGCGCGTCAGGCGACGCCATGCCTCTACAGTTGGCCGGGATTGCGCTGCCACAGCGCCCAGGTCAGCGCCGTCGCATAGGTCACCCAGGCCAGGTATGGCACGAGACACCACGCGGCCACTGGACGCACCCGGCCAAACTGCCAAATCGTGACGACCACCGCGAGCCACAGCAGCGCGATCTCGCCGAACGCCACCGCGCCTTGCCGCCAGGCGAAGAAGAGCCACGTCCACACGGCGTTCAGCGCAAGTTGCCCGACGAACAGCGCCAGCGCACGCCGCCGGCTGGCACGACCTGCAGCCGTTGTGGGCCGCGCGCGCCATACCAGCCAAGCCGCTACGCCCATCAGCACGTAGAGCGCAGACCACACCGGAGCGAACAGCCAGCCGGGTGGCGCCCAGGTAGGCTTTGTCAGCGCGGCGTAGAAGACCCCCGCGTCGCGCGACGCGATGCCGCCCACGGCGCCCGCCGTCGCGGCAAGCGCTACCCAGCCGAGCAGCGCCAGCCAGCTCTGCGGTCCGCGCCGCCCGGCCGTGCTATCGACTTCCACCGGACCGTGCTTGGTCATAGTTCACCGACAATGGATGGGTGTCCGCTCGTATCTGGGCCCGAATGCTCGCCAGGAGGGCGGCCAGACGTTGACTCCCTCAGTATGACAGCTGCACCGCCTGGTGTAATTGTCCCACACGAGCTCGTGCGCGGCCGGATAGCGGCGGCGGAGCGCGCCACGCAGCTCTCGGATGAGGCGCTGGTGGGGTGGGGCGAACTTGGCGATGAACGTCTGGAGCGCCACCTCGGGACTCACGGGCGCCGACGATGCAGACGACGCAGGCGCGGTGGGCTTTCGCGGCATGCGACCGGCCTCCTACCGGTGATGTGGTGCTGCCGGACGTCCCGCGTTCAGCCGCCGGGTTTCAGAACCGTGCGGCCGCGCAGCGGCCGCTCTGCGACAAAGCCCGTCACGGCCCGACGACAACCGATCCTTCGCACGGCCTGACGTACATTCTTTCATCTGCGCCAGCCGAGCGAACGCGGAGGGCGGCCGCCGCGTGCGGTGCAGGCGAAGCCCGCACCGTCATGGCACATCGCTACGATCGACAGGAACGCGACACCGGGCCCGATGGCTGCAAGGCCTTGTGAGACGCCAGTCAGATGAATCGGCGAAGGTAGATCAGGGACGAAACGAGACTGAGAAGCACCGGAACCACGAAGGTAGCGAGTAGGATGAGCGGACGCGTGAGGAACTCGTAGGGGAGTAGCCAGAGAATCGCCAGGCTGACCCCCGCCGCGATCAACAGCGTCCAGCCTGAGAACCTGTTGGCCGGATACCAGATGTCTGGGCTTGAGAGAGTGAGCGCAGTTCGAAAGCCGTACGTCGAATTCGGCGGAATCTTGCCCAATATCATTGGGACACTCACGACAGCGAGCACGAGACACGCGATCGAGAAGGACACCCGGGTGATCATCATCGCCCTCCTGTCGGCCCAACGCCCCAGATCTGCTGCAAAGGGTCAGGTAACAGTGCGGCCAAAGCCCGCGCAAATCCACGGTCTCCATGTCAGCGCCAGCGTCCGTCACAGCCTCGGTCCTCGAGTTGCAAGTTCATCCGGCGCTTCTCGCGTTGTGGCGGCCTGACGAGGCTGTAGAATAACCCGCGCGGTGTAGTGTGCGACGCTGAGGCTGGGATGGCAGTATCGGGTGTGTGGTGCGACACTGCGTTCTCTGTGCGACGCGCCCAGGAAGTCGTAGAACATGGTCATGCTCGCTTCCAACCGATCGACGCCCCCGAGCCAGATCGGCAGCCCGCGCTCCAGATCGGGGCACTGCGGCACTGCTTGCCCACGGAGAGCGCAAACCGCCGTGTGTAGTGCAGATTGCCCATGAGCCCGTCGGGCGTTCCCGCTTCACGCCCCGATAGCATGAGAATCGCCCCGTGACAACCGCCTGATCTACGACGACGAAGACGCCCGATTGCCTAGTGCGCGCCGACCGCTGGCGGAACCTCCACCGTACAGCTCTCGGGACGGCAGACGGCGCGTGGACGGCGAGCGGCCACGAACGCATAGACCGCGTCGCCGATCCGATCCGCGCCGGGAAGGTAGAGGACGGGCACCAGCGGCCACAGCGGCGGCAGCGCCCGGGCGAGTCTCCGGAATCCGGAGAAGCCGTAGGAGACCACGCCGTCCGGTCCCACGATGTGGATGGCACGCTGGGCGCGACCCGGCGCGATGCCCGGAGCCGCCCGCTCGGCCGCGGCCCAATCCGCCTCGAAGTCCACGTACCGCAACCGGCCGCGGCCGTCCAGATAATCGAGAACCGTCATGGTCCGAATGCACAGTGGACACAGCCCGTCGTAGATCACGGTCCACGCCCTCTCGGTCCGTCCACCCGCGGCAGCCGCATCGGCGGCGCGCCCCCGCCCCCGCCCCAGCCCCCGTCCCCGCGCCCGCCACCGTGTCCGGGCCGACCGCAGCGCGGCTGCATTCTGGCGCAGTTGGGGGAGGAAGACGATGTACAGGGCGATGAACGTAAAGAAGGGGGCGCGCTGGGTGAGATAGATGCCGATGTGTATCCCGATGCCCAGCATCACGTACAGCCAGGCCGTGGACGGCACCAGGACGGCAACCGCGAAGGTGAGCTCGAAGACGAGGGTGAACCCCGAGAGGATCCGCGCGAGCAGGAGCTTGTCGGACAGCCAGAGCGCGACCGGGATGTGGTTGTGGATCCCGTCCTGCAGAAAGTAGTAGGTGAGCGTGTAGCCGTTCAGCCAGTCGAGACCGCCCTTCATGAGCTTGGACGCCCCCGCGGAAAGATAGATCAGGACGAACAGCCACTGAACGGTGCGCAGAGGCCACAGGGCTCCGGGAGTCGCATCGGCCTGTGCCGGATCCGGTCGGAAGTAGCCGCGCACACGCGAGGCGCGCACCCGCTCACGCAGATCGTCCAACCCGAATCCCGTGCGCGGGCCGAGGGCGAGCAGCCAGAGGGTCATCACCAGCACGCCTTCCGGATGGTGTATCTCCTGATACGAGTAGAAGTGCGCAATCAGGAGCGACGCCGTAACAGCGACCAAGAGGAGCATGACCCGGGTGGCATAGCCCACGAGCGCGAGAATCGTGGCGGCCACCGCCAGTATCCACACCCCGTGGATGAACATTGGCTCCGGTCGCACACCCCAGCCGAACGGCCACATCAGCACCTTGAGCACGCGGATCGGCACGAACGTCGCCGCGGGGGCCGCCAGACGGAGTTGCTGGCCTCCCCAGGTCAGCGCGCCGACGAGGTAGAGCCCCGGGGGCAGACCGAGGAGGCTCGCCAGCGTGAAGAGCATGACCACCACGCGGACGATCCCGAGGTCCCTGCGCGACGCCGGGGAGAACCAGTGCCGATCCAGCACCGTCAGCGGACGGCGCAACGCACGCATCAAGGAAGCGCCCTGGTGCCGAGCGGTAGCGTCCGGGCACGCTGCCATCGAGGCGCGTCACCCGCTCGCCTCCGCCCGTCGTTGCGATATACGCGCTCCCAGATCTCCACGGCGCAGTAGCGATCACCGTACCGGGCCAGCACCCGTTGCTGCAGGTTCGCTGTCCGACTCGCTCGGCGTTCCGGACTTGAGGCGAATCGGGACGCAGTATCCGCGACCTGCTGCAGGAGCTGGTTGGTCTGGTACTCCGTCATGCCGAACTCGCCCGCCGCCAGATCGTCCGCGGAGGCGGAGGCGTTGCACGGGATGCCGACGAGTCGGTCTTCACGAACCTCGTCCGAGGGATAGCGGGCCGTCGAGTACATCGGATAGCTCGTGAACGGCCACCGAAGCATTCCGCCTGACGGCGACGACGCGATGAGCTGTCCTCCGAGGAAGAACGCGATCACGCCGATCGCGTAGCCTTTTTCGAGCGCGCGCATCGGTTGCTCGGGTGGGGGGGGACCGAGGCCAATCTGCGCCCGGGCGGACCGGTTCCGCAAGCCGGGCGGCGCCGTCCGTCAGAGTCTCCGGGCGCCGTCACGGCTCCCACAGCCGGAATACCCCGGGCACTTTCTCGTGAAGCGAGTGACGGATGCCGGCACGTTTCGCTTTCACCACCGACTGGTCTACATCGCCAATGCGCTAGTCGATCAGTGGATCGGGTTGGAGGAGACCGACGACGGCGTGTGGAGCATTCACTTCAGCCACGGCTTGCTCGCCACCCTCGACGAGCGGGACTTCATCATGCGAGGGTCACCCCAACGTGTTACCCCATGTCCTCGGACAGTTCTGTTACCTGTCCCCCGACTGTTCACAGCGCATGGAGCGCGGCAGCAACCTGTTAGACCTTGCTGATATCTGGCCCACAACTCCTCGCCCATGACGCTCGCATTCGTGGCCACGCCGCAGGTATCGAAGAAGTCCGCGAGCACCGTGAGATCCTCATGCGCGAAGTTCGCCTGGCCGAGAGCGGCCGCGACGCGCTGCTGCCACTCGGCACGCGAAAGCGTACCGCGCCTAAACGCCTCGGTTGCCGCATCGAGCATCGCGCGCGTGCGAGTCTTGAGCGCCGAGCGAGCTTGTGGGTCGAACTCAGCGCACCACCTCCTCGACACCGTGCGGTCCAACTTCTAGGGTCGCCTGCAAGACAACCAAGTCAACCCACTGCGCTTCATGCTGCCCGAATCCCATTCGCCTTGGCAGGTGCGACGACCGTTGTGCAGGGAGTGCCCAGGCGGCGGTCGGTCGTGAATCTCACTCCGTCCGCAGCGTCTCCATCGGATCAACCCGGGCTGCGCGCCGCGCCGGCACCCCGTTCGCCAGCAGCGCCACCACGGCGAGCACGCCGAAAGCCGCGGCGAAGCTCGCGATGTCGAGCGGACCGACAAAGAGCGCGCTCGACAGCACGCGGGCCGCCACGACGGCCAGTGCCGCGCCGAGCACGCTGCCGATCGCCACGCGCAGCATGCCCTCGCGGAGCACCATCCGCACGAGCGTCGCCGGCCGGGCGCCGAGCGCCTTTCGGATGCCGATCTCGCGCACGCGCCGGCTCACCGAGTACGCGATCACGCCGTACAGCCCCACCGCAGCGATCACAAGGGCGAGCGCGCCGAAGGCGCCGATGAACCACGCCCCCGCTCGCACCGGGAAGAGCCGCACGTCGGAGAGCCCGCGCAGCGTTCCCGCATCGAAGAACACGAGCGAAGGGTCGAGCGCCCGCAGCTCGCGCTCGAGGACGGGCACGAGGGGGCCGGCCGGTGCCGCCGTGTGCACGATGTAGTTCCCCGAGCGCTCCGCGCGCCCGAGCGGCAGGTGCAGGTATGGCTTCGGCCGCTCGCCCGGCGTATCGACCTTGTAATCGGCGACGACGCCGACGACGCGGTACGGCGGTGCTCCCTCGCGCAGACGGGACTCACGCCCGACCGCCTGCTCGAGCGGGCCAGGCCAGAAGCGCTGCGCCATGGCTCGCGTGATCACCGCCACGCGGCGCCCCTCGGTGCGGTCGGCCGCCTCGATGCCGCGTCCAGCCAGCAGCCGCAACTGCAGTGCATTCAGATAATGCTCATCAACGTACGCACCATCGATCGCGAACGGCCGATGTTCGGCGCTCTCCCTCGCGTCGATGTACACGGCGAAGCCATTGGTGTTGAGCGAGAGCGGCAGCCGGCTCGTGAGGGCGACCGCCTCCACCTGCGGCAGTGCCTGCAGCCGCTGCACGCCGGCGCCAAGGAGGGCCTGCTCCTCACCGCCGGCGGGTGGAGTAGGCGCCGGAGCGAACTGACCGCGACGGGCGGCAGCCGTCCCGTCGGATCGCACGCCCTTGCCATCTCGCACCGCTCGTGTTAGATACTGAACCATATGGTTCAGTATGTGACGACCCGGCTTGATACTTCGTTCGCCGCGCTCGCGGACGCCACGCGGCGGGGCGTGCTGGAGCAGCTCGGACGAGCCGACGCTTCGATTACGGAGCTTGCCGAGGCGTTCCACATGACGCTCACGGGCATGCGGAAGCACGTCGGCGTGCTGGAGCAGGTGGGACTCGTCACCACGAAGAAGATCGGGCGCGTGCGGACGTGCCAGCTTGGCCCGCGCCGATTGGAGGAAGAGACGGCGTGGCTCGAGAGGTACCGCCAGCGCTGGGACGAACGCTTTGACGAGTTGGACAGGGTTGTCGAGGAACTCACCCGAAAGGAGACGAGCGATGAACGCAAAAAGCGAAAGTAAGCCCGGCGCCGTGAAGCACCGCACGACGGTGGAACGGACGTCGGACCGCGAGGTGGTTGTCACGCGGACCATCAACGGCCCGGCGCGCATCGTGTTCGAGGCCTTTACCAAGGCCGAGCTGCTCAGGCGCTGGTGGGTGCCCAAGTCGATGGGCATGACCCTGCTGTCCTGCGAGGTGGATGCTCGTGTCGGAGGCACGTACCGGCTGACCTTCGATGTCGGTGGCCCCGAGCCTGCTGCGTTTTTCGGCACGTATGTCGAAGTGCAGCCGCATTCGCGCCTCGTGTGGACCAATGAAGAAGGTGGTGAGGGCGGGCCTGTCACCACGGTGACGTTCGAGGAACAGGGCGGCAAGACGCTGGTGGTCCTGCGCGAGAGCTATCCGTCGAAGGAAGCGCTCGACGCTGCCGGCACCGGAGCCGCCGATGCCATGGTCGAGACGTTCGATCAGCTGGACGAGCTCGTCGCCGCCCTGGGTGAGAGCTCGGGACAGTAACAGGGACGTGGATCGCGCGGTCGGTCGTCCGATAGTCCCGGCTCACACGGGTCGGGGCTCTCGGGCGGCATCGCGCACGTGCGATGACGCGCGCGCGGCAACAGGGACCTTTGGATCAGCAAGCCTTGCCGGCTGGCGATCGTCATAGCCATTGAATGTGGCGAGATCCTCGAACCCCGCTTCACCGAGGAACAAAGCCAGTTCGGGGTACGACACGAGCGCTATTCGGTGGGACTTCGTCAGCTCCCAATCACCACCACCTTGTAGACGAGCATCACGAGAACCGTCACGGCAACTGCGGCGATCGCCAGTCGGTAGCGCTTCCACATGTAGAATCCCACCGTCACCCAGGCACCCACCGCCGCGATCGTCGCCCCAGTCACATATGGGAGCGCATCGGCCAGGGTGAAGTGTGCACCACGTACAGCATGGAGCCGATAGATCTCGCCAAGGGTGCGCACCAGGGCGAGAAGCAGTACCAGGACGGCAATGGCCGCACCACGTTGAGCGGAGATTCGCATGTCCCTCCGGCTACGCCCCGCCGCATGTGCGCGGAGCACCCCTCACGACGCCGATCTGGCCTTGGGGTTCCAGATGACCTCCCAGAGATGACCGTCCGGATCGCGAAAGTAGCCCGAGTAGATGCCGCACGGCCAACGTGATGACATCCAGGTGCGCTTCCATTGTCCCTCCAGTTTCGATACGGGCAGAGGCGGAGTCGCCTAGGGATCGGAGAGCAGCGTCACCGCGTGCTCGGAAATTGCCTCCATCTGTCGCGCGCGCTCGCGCGCCCAGCGTGGCAACCGAACCAGGTTGGCCAGGAACGCGGCCAGCGCAATTCCGCCGAACATGCCGAAGACCACCAGCGCCTTCTCTGGCTTGCCAGCGGCAGCGACCAGCGCACCCATGAGGATGGACATCCCGCCCATCACGAGCCCCAGGCCGTTGAAGGCCACAGCGTCGGACTTGAGCGTGCTGAGACGGAGCTGCTCGCCGCGCTCGGTGGGCTCGACACAGATGTGCAGGTTGCCCTCAGACCATTCGCGGAGCCCGCCGGAACTCGCGGTGTGGCCACGCACCCCGAACGTTGTCCTGAATTCGGAGATCAGTTGTTCCCACTCCCGGTCCGTCGGGGCTCGCGGAAGATCGACCACCCGCGACAATCCAACCGGCAGCCCAAACGATCGCCGGACAGGCGCCGGCCTGCCGCGGGCGTCCAGACTCGCCGCGGCCTGCGCGATGCGCACCGACTCGATGCCCGCCTCTTGGCCGATGTGCTGGAGCTCATCGAGAGTCAGGCCGCCGGATTCAGCGGGCAGCGATCGATCGGGGGTGTCGCCTGTTGTCGCCAGACGGAAGATCTCGCGTACTTCGTCGTCCTCGTATCGACGTGTCGTCATACCGATCGATTGTACGGTGCCCGGTTCGCTCGCGCTACTTTCCCGGCCACGCGTTCAGCGGCGGTGGGCCCGCGCCCGTCTAGCCAATGGTTGAATGACCGGCCAGCGCTACCTGAGGTGCGAGCGCCCGCGGAGCGGCGGCGAAGTCACAACTCCGCCCTTCTCGGCGGATGCGAAGGTTGCAGCCGGCTTTCTGCTGCGTAAGCTCCAGGCTGATCAGCTTCTGGCATGCTTCACGCGAGGCGTATGCCCAGCATCGGGCAAAGCTGTCACGAGCTCTGGATGCCGGACGCTGGCGCAACCTGGCGCATCATCTATCGCGTGGACGACCACGCAATCGTGATCGCCGAACTGTTCCCGAAGAAGCAGCAGGCCACACCGGCACGGGTCAACGAGGGCCGGCTTCGACGCTACGATGCTGTCATGCGCGGAGGTGGTTGAATGATTGCGAGCAAGCGTGGGCGCCTCGAGTCAGCGCAAAAAGGTGGTGGGGGAGTAGGCTCCGGGGACATGACCTTCCACTTCTGCGGCTACTTCCCGAAGAGAGCGACGCCTCGGCCCGAGGGTTACGACCTGCCGGGGGTCGTCGACATCGCGTCGATCAGCGATTGCATCGCGAAGGGCCCTGACGACTGGATCGAAAGCTGGTCGTTCAACGACCTCGGTTTCTTTGATGATGTCGACGTCGCAGAGTCCATCGTCCCCGAAGCAGATCGGTCGCTGTTCGACATCTACGCCTACGAGTTCCTCGACCAGCGGTACGTTGGAGGCCTCGCGGAACCATGGCCCGCGCCGCGGCTGGCTTGCAAACCGCCAGGCAGTGATTTCGAGCCCCTCGGATTTGACGTGGTCAGCAAGTCCGTCAGCCAGTTCTTTGAGTGCAGTCCCCTCTCCTGCAACGGTGCAGCGGAAACCTTCAGGGCGAATGCGCACTGTCTGTTCGACGCATTCGACGATGCCGTCGCCGCGGCTAAGGTTTTTTCGAAAGAGGAGCCGGAGCCGGGGCCGTACTACGTTGCCCGGGTCTTGCGTCGGCAGCGTGTGGCGACTCAGTGAACTCCGGTGGTCGAGCCGCCAGAGGCGAGCAGACTGACACCCACCATCGCGAACGATGTCGCGTGCCACGGATGGCTCCTTGAAGGTCCCATCCGGAACGGGCTCTCGTCGGCCGACGCGCACCTAACGCGGAGTTCAGTTGCGAAGCGCACACCGTTCAGGCGTACGGCCAATCGTCGGCGAGACGGCCTCCCCATGGGAGCACATGTCGGCCACAGGTGCTTCATCAGCTGCAATGCCACGTCAGGTGACCTCCGCATCCAGCCAGAAGCGTGGTAGCGTTCGAGGTCCGCTGGCTCAGCAGCGCAGAGCACGACCTCTATCCCGTGAGAGTGTCTGATGGTCACCCAACCCTCATTCGGCTGTTCTCCCGTGACTGCCCCCGAGCACCAAGCCGGGCGTTATGCGCGCTCCTACAGTCGCAGGATCCAGCGGTGAGCGGCAAGGCTGGCTCGACACCTCCACAACTCACTCGACACGCCCGGCTTAGGGCCCTGCGTTCGATCGGCCCCAAGATAATGTGCGGCGCACCAGGCCGCCCAATCCATACGGCGCGCTGGATGGTGCTGCTGAATACGTGACGCCGACACAGCCGCCGCCACGGCCAGGCACTGGCGCCGCACCCAGCCGGAAGACAACGTGCAGTGACACGCCGTCCCCCCCTACAACTCCCCACCTGCCATGATCCGGCTCACCCTCGCCCTCACCACCGCCGCCGTCGTACTGACAGCGCCCGCCCGAGCACAACACGCGCCGGACAACCACGAACGCGATGTCGTCGTCACCGGCGGGTGGCTCTTCACCTCCACCGGCAACGACCGCGTCCGCAACCCCGGCCTCCTCGTCCGCGCCGGCAAGATCCTCCTCGTGGGCGGAGATCTCTCGATCGCCAACGCCAACGCGCAGCACATCCAGCTGGCCGACAGCGAAACCGTGATCCCCGGCCTGTTCGATCTGCACGCGCACTACGCCATGGACCTCTTTGGCGCCGGCCGTAAGGACGAGACGGTGGCGTATCCGTCGCTCTTTCTCGCCAACGGGGTGACGGCCACCTTCCCCGCCGGCGAGATGAACCCGAACGACATGCGCGCCCTCCGCGTCCGGATCGAGAACGGCGAAGAACCGGGCCCGCGGCTGCTCGAGTCTGGCCCCTACTTTGGTACCGCGCGCCCACGGTGGAACCGCAACATCACCACGGCCCAGATCGACTCCGAGGTGGACTACTGGGCCGAGCGTGGCGTGAAGGGATTCAAGGCCAAGGGCGTGACGCCGGAGGAGCTGCACGCGCTCATCGAGCGTGCGCACCTGCACGGGCTCACCGTCACCGGCCACCTGGGTTCGGGCTTCCGCAACACCGTCAACCCGCGCGACGCGATCGTGATGGGCATCGACCGCATCGAGCACTTCATGGGCGGCGATGCGTTCACCCCCGACCGCTCGGCGTACGACTCCTACGAGCACATGACCTTCGATACGCCGGCGTTCAGGAAGATCGCCGCGATGTACCTCCGGTATCACGTCTACTTCGATGCGACCTTGAGCGCGTACGGCTACTTCGGCAAACGCGACCCGCAGGTGTTCACCTACTTCACCAATGAGAAGCGCTTTCTCACGCCGTACATGCGCGCCATCGTCGACGCGCGCCCGCCGCGTCCGGTCAATCAGCAGTTCGAGAACATCTACTGGACCAAGCGCAAGGAAGTGAAAGCGTTCTACGACGCCGGCGGCGCGGACCTCATCACACTCGGCACCGACCACCCCAGTTGGGGCGAGTTCTTCACGCCCTTCGCCGTGCATCGCGAGCTGCTGTCGTACGTGCTCTCGGGGATCCCCAACGCCGCCGTGCTCCGCTTCGCCACGATCAACAGCGCGCGGGCGATGGGCTTGGGCGATCACCTGGGGACGATCGAGCCCGGCAAGTGGGCGGACCTCGTCGTGCTGCGCTGCAACCCCCTCCAGGAGATTCGCTGCACGCGCATGCCGCGCGTGGTGATCAAAGCCGGTCGCGTGTACGACCCGGCGGCGCTCATGAAGCAAGCCGAGGGTACGATCGGGCCCAAGAGCGCGGCGGACACGGCGGCGTGGGCGCCGCATCCGCGTGGGGGGAGGTGAGCGTCAGCCCGTAGTCAGTTTCGGGCCGGCTGTTGCGGCTGAACAAGCCGCTCCCCCCCCCCGGCCCCCCTACGGCGTCTGCGTCGCCCAGTGCTCCGGCACTATCCAGTGCTCGCGATCGAACATCCCCGCCGGGAGCTTCGCGTCGGCCTGCCACTCCGAGTACTCCTCGGTCTGCACCGGCTTGCCGTTCACCAGCATGCGCACGCGCGTGGCGAGCCATCCCTGCCCCGCCGGCTCGTAGGCCTCCAGGAAAATGTCGAGCGGCGGCTGACCGGACGCAGTCGGCACGATGGCGCGTGTCACCACCAGCCGCGTGAGATCCACCCATATCTGCGGCGACGTCGAATCGGAGGCGCTCGACGCGCCCACCACCCACACGCGCCCTCCCTCCCAATCGCGCGCGTACACCCTGTCCAGATCGATGCCCAGCGCGCGCACCTGGCGCGCCGTGGTTTCCACCGGCTGCACGTACACGCCCTCGATGAGCGGCAGAAACGGATTCCCGTCGCCGCGCCGCGCCGTCACGCGGCCATCGCGCACCCGCACGCTCGAGTCCACCGAGTAGAGCACGCCGTTCCCCTCGCTCGGCGCACCGAAGTCGATGCGCAAGAGCGTGCCGCGGTCGGCGGTATGCTGCAGCGTCTCGTACCACGTGCTCACCGCCGTGCCCCCGTCAGGCGCGTACCGCGTGGTCTTCTGCTTGAAATGGAGTGTGGTGTACCACCGGCCGTCGTAGCGGTCGTGCATGCGCTCGAGCACGGCGGTACCGGTCGCAGGGACGGTAGCGGCAGTCGCTGCGGCGGGCGGGGTCGTGCGCGCCGTACCGTTGCACGCGGCGAGCACCACTGAAGTCAGCGCGACGATCACCACGAGAGCGCCCAGCACGGCGAACGCGGCACGTCCGGCGCGCGCGTACGGCGCAAGCGGGCCCCGCTGGCGAGAGCGCTCGTACACGGGACGCGCGTTACCGTCCCGGAAGTGCTCGATGATCGTGAAGAGCAACGTGGATCCTCCTTCTGGGAGCACCATTGAAGCGTCGCGAGAAGCCTCGCGCCGTGTGTACGCGCGACATACTGCCACGCGTGCCACGCGCGAACGGTTGATCCCCCCCCGAGCGCCTCCAATAAAGCAGCGGTGCTCGTGCCGCCGCAACTCCTCGGCACGGTGCGCGGAGCGCCGCTGAGTCATCGCGGGAAAACGGTGTGCCAACTGTGCCGCTTCCGAATCTCACCCCGCCGCCACCCCGTCAAAACGCAGCACCCTGTCGAACAGCGGCGTCTTCCGGAACTCGGAACGTTCGATGATCTCCTCAGGCCTGCGGGGAAGTTTCCGCTCCTCCGCGAGCCCGAACCGCACCAGCGGCCGGAGGAACCGTGTCACCACGACGAAGTCGAACACGTTGCCATACGGCCGCACGGGCGCCGCTTCCATCACGGCTGGAAGCAGGAGCGTGTGCAGTGCCAAGCTCGGCGCGATCCACTCGCCACCCACGCGACCAAAGCGATAGAGCGTGTAGCCTACGGTCTGCTGAAAACCCGGCACCGCATCGGCACGGTCCAGGTATCCGAGGTTGAAGCGCCGAAAGTGCGTACGAAAGAGCGTGGCGAAGAGCCTTCCCGCCATGGCGTCCTGCATCAGTTGCTCCCCGCGCCGCGTCCGGCTGAACAACCCCTTTCGCCGCTTCACCAGGCTACACAGCTCCAGCAGGATGCGCACGATATGCAACGGCCAGACGTCGTCTTCGTTTATCACCTGCCGCTTGTCCAGCCACTCATCCATCCTCTCGCGGGACGCGCCGGGCAGCGCCGCGGCGCGCTGGCGGAAGTCCGTCACGAACGTGCGCGGCAACTTCCCCTTGGGCGTCGCTTTCACCGTGCCGCGCTCGCCCAGCATCTCCAAAACGAGGCGGGCGTGCTGCAACGTGCGTGACGGTTGCAGCTCCTCCATCGAAACAGATTCGTCCAGTTGAATGGCGCTCTCCGGCGCCTCCCAATCGGCCTCGATGAGTCTCTGCACATCGGTAGGAGAGAGACCGCCCAGATCCTCCTGCATGCGAGCGTTGTAGCGCGCGGCAACGCCCTCCAGCACCGCGTTCATCTCGTCGATGGACGCGCCGGGATGTGTCTCGAACGTCTCCTCCAGCACGCCCTCCAGCTCGGCCATGAGGCCCATGCTCAACATGGGAGCACCCGGCGGCGGTGGGGTCACGCCAGCATCCTCGTCTTCGGCCGGCTCCTCGTCAGAAAAGATCGCCTCCAACAGAGCCTCAGTATCCGGAAGCGACGTGAGCGGCTTTTTCTCCTTGCGCTCGGATCCATTCGTGATCGCATCGGGGACGAACGGAATCAGCCCGAGCGTGAACGCCTCCTCCTGCACCTTGCGCGGCGCGTGCCGCAGGTCCACCGGGGTACCCTCCACCACCACGATCCACGCCAGCGGATTGTCGAGCATCTTGCTCGGCCGCGTCCACTCCGGATCGAACCGCACCAGATCGAGCGCGCGCCGTATCTTCCGGAACGTGGTGGCGATCGTACGTTCCTCCACCCCCGCCGCTGCCGCCAACTCCGCCGTGGTCATGTGCGGCTCCTGCGACGGATCCGCGAGAAAGTTCACCCACCCCACCGCGTACACGATCCCCGCCGCCCACGTTCGCGCCTGTCCGCGCTCGAGCGGCGATCGCCACCCTTGCGCGAGCACGGCCGTCATGCGACGACACAGCTCCGCGTACTCGGCGTCGAGGTGCGCCGAGCAGATGGCGTCGGTGCGCGCGACGATCTCGTCGACGCGCTCGCGGAGGCGAGGTGAAATGGGGAGCTGGCTCGGGGCGGACATCGGGGACCTCCTCATGCTACAGTGCCTTTGAGTATCGCGCTGTGACTCAGCCTTCCGGCTTCGTCCCGTCGGGCTGCCGCGCGTTCCCCTCGCGCACCCGCCGCCCGAACCGCGATACCACGTTCGCGAGATCCTCCACCACCTGCAGCTTCTCTCGGAACGGGAGCGCCAGGAACTCCAGGTGCTGTTGCCGCCGGCTGCCCTCCCACGTTGCGAGCGTCCAGTCGATCTCCTCAGGCATCGCTCTTCTCTCCGTGCAGGAGCTCCAGTTCGGCGACATCGGCAAGATCCTGTGGGCGGCCGGCCTCGCGCTTGAGACGGAGCAGCGCCGCCAAGCGAAGAATCCGCACGGGTACTCCTGGCGCGACCTCCTCGACGTGCGTCGCCGAGCCGTTCGATTCGAAGAGGAGTACGGCAGGGCCCGACTACTCGCCACCGCTTCTTGAATTCTCGGCCACCACTGCGATAACGGAGCATCTGCTCGACACCGCCAGGATGTGTAACCACTTCCGCGCTCGACCCTCACCGAGCCTCCGACTCCCACACCAGCGATACTCCCTACTCTGGCGCGCACTGCTGCACCCAGCGGCGTAGCTCGACATCGCGTTCCTCGTCCAGAGGTCGTTTCGGAATGTGCGCACTATTGCCTGAGGGTTGAACAAAGAGAAGGAACTGGCCCTTCTCGGTGAACTTGCTGAAGTCGTTTCACGCATACCGTGCATCAACATGTCCACAGAAGGTACGGACGAGCCCCGGGGCAAGCTCCACATAGTGAGCTTCGCGCGCGTGGGGATCGGCCTCATAGAGACGGCGGATACGCGAGCCGAGAACGCATGAAGTACGAGTACCGCAGCTAGCACGGCACTACTACTGATCAGCATCGTGCGACTGGCGGCGGACGGTGTCAGCCACCACGCGGCGGCGATAGTGGCCACGTACACGAGCACAACGCCCATCGTCGCGCGACTCGGCGGAAGGCTCGCCTACACGACCGCGCGGCAGGTGCGCTGCTTTTCGTCCGGAGCCGGGTCGACATAAAAGCACAGGAGCTGTTCGTCGTGGCGCATCTTGGTGATGTCGGGACAATTGGATTGACGGCACCGCACGGTCATGCGTAACGGACCAGCACTCATATGTCGCAACGCTCAGGGGTGTTGCGGGAGGCACAATGGGACGGGCCGGCAGTTTGCCTGATTTATGGGGCACGCAATCCGAACCAAGCCCCGTCGAAGTGTCCGCAACGAGAGCCCGTCTCGCCCGGCCTGGAGCGTTCGTTGTGGTGATCGCTATCGCTTCTGCGTAACCACACTGTCGCAAATTGCGCGCGTCCTGGCAGAATCGGCGGGAACCCAGATAGCCAACGCCTTTCCCTTGCGCTCGACTGGCGTACCAAGGAACGCGCCCGCGACTTTCGCTCCAGCACTCGGTTCATCAATGCCCCCCAGGATGATCCCGTTCGCGCCCATCTGTGCTGCCTTTCCCCGCTGGCTCTTGATCATGGTCGACTCGGTGGTGTGTCGAGCGTTGCCCCGCGAGTTTAGGAGCGCTACCTCGGTGTACTTCGTTGGCACTCGCTCTGGAGTTGTATAGACGATCACAGCCTCGGCACACGTCTGAGCGTATGTAGCAGTGGGATTGAGAACGGCCGCATTCGTGTGAACGCAGGCAGCAGCGGCGAGGCAGACGAGCAGAGCGGCGTGACGGGACACTGTAATGAGCCTCCCAGCTTCGGAGAAGTGTGAGTGCCTTCATGCACCTACGGGTGAGTCTCAGACGTAGTTGAAATTCGCGTGGTGCCGCAGGCGTCGCAACGGTGGAACGGAATGACAGTGCGTTCCACGTTCATAGGTGCAAGCTAGAGCGTCAGCTCAGCCCGCCAGCTTGCGGACCAACTCGGCGACACCAGTGTCTGCAGTACTGCGGCGCTCCTACCAATTACTTCAATACTGGTGTGCCGTTGCAGTGGAACAAGCAGGCGTATCAGATCTTCGCGTCGCGTGCTGGCACGCTGGCTCCCTCTCGCCACGGGATCTCATGCTCCACTTCTCCCTTACTTTATCCAAAGAAGGGGTTCTGTACAACGAAGGAACCCGTGCTGTGTCGAATAGCAGCGCGACAACTGATACGTCTCCGATCGCAACTGTAATGTCCGCGAGGTCAGGAGAGCGCCCGCCTCGGTGCTAGGCCCCTCGTGACCCGTTCACTTGTTGCACGAGCCAGGTTGTTGTGGCTGTCGAATGATCAACCGCTACTGCTTGTTGAAATGGCTGCTGGCAAAGCTGCGGCACGAGCATGCCGCCGATGCGTTCCAGGCGCTGTCGACGCTCACGCAGTCCACCGAACCCGTAACGGCGCACAGTCTTGAACGGCTCAGCGTGGCGTTGCAGGAGCCTCGCAGACCTTCGCCGCAGAGAGTCTTGGTGGCTCGCTGATGTCGTGAGTGGTTATCGTACGAGAGTCTAGCCACTCCGTCATGGCCGACGACCGCACGATCGAGGATCTCGATCGCCTCTGGCGCGAACGCGGCGAGCACTCACGCCGATCGCAGGCGCGCATGAGCCCCATGGGGATGATGCGTCCTCCGCGGGATCCCGACGAGCGCGCTTTCGTTGCCGCCCGTGGACAGCTCGGGCCGATTGTCGAGCACCCTACCGCGCCCGCTCGGACAGCAGATTGAGCCAAACGAAAACGAGAAGCCGCCCCGGGATCCGATACGCGTTCGAGGGGCGCTTTCAACTTGCTTGGTCCCGCACGGTGTTGCCCCCCTCACACCCGGAGAAATCCACCAGCGCATCCTCCAGCGCGCGCAGCGTGTCCACGTCCAGGTCGTTGGTCGGCTCGTCCAACAGCAGCAGGTTGCCGCCGCTCATGAGCGTGATCGCGAGATGCAGCCGGTTGCGCTCGCCGCCCGCGAGATTCGCCACCTTCTTCTGCTGATCGGGCCCACGGAAGTTGAAGCTCGACAGATACGCGCGACTGTTCAGCTCGCGCTTCCCCACCTGGATCATCTCGCGGCCGCCGCTCACCGCTTCCCACGCGGTCTGGTCGCTCTCCAGCGTGCGGCTCTGGTCGGCATACGCAATCTGCACGGTGTCGCCCAGGATCCTACTCCAGTTGTGTAGACACTTCCCCGTAACGTTGGAGGTGTCCGCATGCCACGTTCCGGTCCACGGAACGTCCGCCGATACAACGATGAGGTGAAGCTGACGTCGGTGCGCCTCATTAAGCAGCCGGGGTTGCAGGTGCGAGCCGTGACGGCTGCGCTAGAGATTCACCCGTGCATGCTGTCGGAGTGGCGGAACGACGCGCGGGACGGGGTACTGCGGGGACGCGTACGGCCCATGTCAAAGCGTGGTCCGGTCCAGGAGATCGCTCGCCCGCAGGCGCTGGAGAAGGAGCACGCCCTGCTCCTCGAGGAACATGATCTCCCCAAAGCGCCATGCGCGAGTGCAATACTCTCCCGGTACCGAACCGTTCCGGCACCGTCTCGCACGAGCAGCCGCACCCGCCTCTCACCCTTCCCTCGCGAGCACGTCCAGAAAGCGCCGCCGTTGCGACCGCGCGCCGGCGGCAATGCGCTCCCACAACTGCGCGGGATAGCCGGGCGGGAGCATCTGCTCCACGGTGTCCAGTGCACCGTCGGACCGCTCCACCAGGTCGACCATCCGCTCGAAGGCGTTCGGCGCTCCCGTTCGGTGGGCGAGCGACCGCCAGTGGCGAACGCTGAGCTCACCCAGGTGGCGATGCGGGCGGCTGCCTCGAATTGCCATCGCCAGCGTCGCGTCCTGCTTCGCCAACTCGTTCGGCCCGGTGCCGATGATGGGCCACGCGGAGAGCACGTCGTAGAGCGGCGTCATCGCGTATCCGTCCCGCCGCAGGAAGATGGAGAAGTTCTTGGCGTGGCCGTCGGTCGCTGCCAGGAGCCAGAACGCGAGCTGGCTTTGCGCGAATGTCAGGCTGTCCTCGTCCGCGTGGTCGCCGGCCCGCAGAAGCGCCAGAGAGCGAGCGACCCCGGGGCCGCCGTCGTTCTCGTAGCGCAGATGTGCTGGAGTTCCGGTTGCCTGGCAGAAGTCCTCCTGCGGCAGGCGGAGTAGCCATGCGGACTCGCCGCCGCCCGCTGTCGTCCATTGGCGGTCGAATCGCGTCACGACCAGCGCTCGCTCTCGGCTCACCTCATCCTCAAAGGCACCGATACGGTTTTGTGCGACGGGCAAGCCCAGTGCGCGCAGTACTTCCATGCATGCCCATTCGTTCTCCACCGAATCGTGCATCTTCGCCCGCATGTTCCCCACGAGCCCGAGAGGGAGCTTGAGAATGTGCGTCGTTGGGGTGGCGCCGAGCGGCGCGTGCCACCGTCCCTCATGGAAGAGGAGCGCCGTCTTCTCCTGCGCGCCGGCGATGGAGATCCGGAACTCGTCGCCGGCGTTCCTGCCGCCCATCGTTGGCGACGCCGTCACTCCGCGCAGGATCCTGGCCACACCCGCTTCGTCGAGCGGCGTTGAACGAACGTGGCGTACATCTCCCGGATCGTTACCCGCCGGCACGAGCTGTACGGCGCCCACGCAGTCGCGTCCGATGGCGGCGAGCAGATCGAACGCACGCGCCGAGGGGGTGCGGAACCGATGCCGAATGCGCTCGCGAATCGCTTGACTGTCCGGCAGAAGATTGTCGAACCAGTCGGCCACGCCCGCGCCGCGGTGCACCTGGTTGCCGGGCAGGATCGGAAGCGACAACGAGACTGGGCGGCAGCGTGGCGACTCGACCCACCCTGTCTCATAGCGGAACTCGTCCATGCCGCCGCGCATAACCGTCCACGTGCCAACGTGCTCGCCATTCATCCAGACGTCGAGCGCCCGCGGTCGCCGGGTGCTCACCATTCGCCAGCGGGCTCGCGAACTCTTCCGCGCCGCTCGGCGGAGCGAGCCCGGTCCTCCAGGTACACACGGGCGCCGAGCAGGTGCAGGATCTCGAGGAGCTGTGCTGCGGCCACCGAGCCCGGCGCACGCTCGATCGCGGCGATTCGTGCGCCTGTGACGCCGAGCTTGAGCCCCAAGGCAGCCTGGGTCAGGCCGCGCCTCTTTCGCAGAGCTCTGAGGTAGGCGGCTAGCTGGTCAGGATTGTGTAGCGGGTACATGATTCAATCTTGAGATTGAAATGTGTGCTTCCAACTTAAAGATTGAATCGGCGTATGTCAATCTATTGATTGAATCGCTGCCATTCAATCGATAGTGTACAATTGCGCCATGTCGCCCAGGGCCAATGGTGCCGGCCGGTTCCCCCGAGAAGGGGTAACGCGGACCATCCGCCGCAACTTGCAGCACCCAAACGTTGGAGAGCGCTCAACGTGAAACGGCCCCGGAAGGCAGTTCGCCTCCCGGGGCCGTCCATCGCGGAACGTCGAAGCTCACACCCGCACCGGTTTCCTGTACGCCACCCTCCTCGGCCGGTCCGCGTCCACCCCTTTCATCTTCCGCAGGAGGGGCTTTGACGATCGCTACGGTCGGCACGACATCTCGAGCCGCCTTGCGTACACCAGTCACACGTGGGTGTGGGTGCCGCCACGGGCGTGCCGTTCATGTCCGCGACTTGTCCGCAGTGACTGTTCGGTCGTCTAACCACCAGCCATGCTCGCACACGCCCAGACGACTCAAAACACTCCGCCCGAGTCGAGCGGCTTCGTCACCCGCCTCCGACGGCATCTCGCCTTTTGGATCCGCGGTGCGCCTGACGCGCTGTACGTAAGCGGGAACAAGCTCATCCCGCTCTACTTTGGGGGCGCCCCGTTCTTCCCTGAGCTCCGCAAGTATTTGGGTGGCGGTATTGAGACCACGATTTACGAGACCGCACCGCGCCGGAGTGGCGAGCGCGTCGCGATCGTGGCCCCGTGCGAGCCAGCGCCGAATGCGCCCCAAGTCCTCGTCAAGACTCCCACCGGCGTGCGGCCCGTTCGTGGCCCGGTGGCCGTCGTGGGCCGGACCGACCCAGGCGGCTTCACCCGCAAGCTCGCGCGTGATGATTTGCGCAGCATCGCCCTCGTGCGCGACATCGGCAGCCCGGCGCCAGTCCTGACCGTCCTGGCCCCGGGTGTCCGCGAGCGGCGCGCAGATGCACGGTTCCAGTGGAGGCTGCGGTGGACCCCTCGGATCTCACTCGCGGCCATCGCGCTCCTGCGGTGGTACTTCTTCCACACGGAGCGGCCAGCCAATCTGGAGGGAGAGTGGGTAGGCTCGTTCGGCGACCCAACCAGCTGGACGCAAGTCGACACCATCCGGCTTGGGCCCGGCGACTACGCGACCCGTCGGGCGTGGGCGGTCTGGCACGGTGGCCACAACGCTCCCCGGGGCCCATGGGTACCCGACACACTCGACCTGTCCGGGCCCTATTCGTGGGGCGTCAACCGACAGTTGAGCGGCCCGCCGAAGCTCTGCCTCTGGCCTCAGGAGTCCAGCCCGCGCACGCCGCCGTCCGGCTGTCTTCCGCTTGTGCGCGAGGGGAACGACCTGGTGCTTGGCGCGGTGCGCTTTCGCCGTATCCCGCACTCAAGTTCGAATTAGCGTAGGCAGTAGCATCGGTCGCCCAGCGGGGAGTTGCTGCGCGACTTACGCGATTCGTACCTGGTCGCTGCGCGTTTTGCGCTCTTCGGCCCGTCGCGACGACGTGCAGATGGACCCTGCACGATCTGCGCGATTACTGCGCGATTGTTGCCTGATTTGCGCGATTAGCGCGCGGCTGGTTTGTCGGAGAGCGCGTAGTGAGCGGCGCGCCCGGCTGCTTTGACACTCTCGGTGCCGATCGCACCCAGTAGCTGCCGCGCGGCAGCATCGGGGCATTCGCTTGCCGCACCCACACGCGGAGCGCGGGGTAACCGTTGGACTGGACGACGCGCACGTCTGGAGTGAGGTGCAGATGGTTCCGCACTTTGGAGCTGATGGCGCGCTGCGCCTCCTCGGACACGTCGGTGCCAACCACCACGTGCCCGCTGGTCGCCACGCCGACGGGGGGCGGTTATGATAGAACAACCGAATTGGCGTTATGCCGCCCACCTGTATTCTCACCTGAAGAATATTGCCCAACGTCAAGTTCACCGCGCGACTTCGCAGAGCGGTCGACGATATCGCCGAGAACGAAACGGGTCTCGCTCTCGTTCACTGTTCCAGCGGATCCCTATATTCGCCGATCTACCGGAACTCCAAGTACGTCTGGGCAAAGGTCATGGATTCGGACGGACTACTCGTGACCAAGCGCGCGATCCATGAGGGAGAGGGGGCCACGTCAGATAACGGTACCACTCTACTCCTCGGAGTCGTGATCCAATCAGAGGACTCTACCTCGCAAACGAAGCCGAACCCGCTCGGTAAGGCTGCCGTCGGCCACCTCCCGTTCGGCGTGTGGGTGAATGCGAATGAGGGACGGCTCCGCCTCGACCGGATTCAGGTGCTCTTCGTGCTGCCCAAGGGAGCCGCCCCGAGCAAAGCCACAAAGTTCCATACTGCCAAACGCAACGTCGAGAATGCGGCTGACATGATGCCCAATGCGTTGGCCGTTGAGGTGCCGAGAGGAATCAGCGAGGCCAACCTGCGCGCGGAAATTCTAAAGCGTGTCCGACCCTTCCTTCACGGGCGTGGTCGACCTTTGGGCACCTGACGGGACTTGCTCCGATCGCCTGGCGGCATAACGAACGCTGAACCTGTCAAGCGATCGAAGGAAGTTCGCTTCGCTCGCGTTTTGTTGGATTCGCTGGCAGGTTAGCTCGGGCGCTGAGGTATCCCCACTAATCTCCGTGCCCTTCGCGTTCTGAGCGACGAGGTGTGGGAGTTGGAAGGCGACGTGGCGTAGATCGCGCCCTCCCAGCCGGAAGTGTGCACTCGTCAGGAGCTGCCGGCCAAGAAAGACGCTCGAGAGCACCGCGCGAGTGCGCACGGTGTTCACCTGGAAGTGACGGCTCCACGCATGCGCGGTGGCCACGAGCCCCGCGAGCCAGCAGAGAAGCGTGCCCAGCGCTGCGATAAGCACGAGGATCGCGGGGCGGTAGTAAGCGCAGAGTCCCATGCACGGTGAGTTCACCAGGCGGAGCCGCTCACCCTATTCCCCATGCGGATGTGTTTCTACGTGCGCCTTGCGCAACACGCCCCGCCGCCCTGTTCGATCACGCACTCCATGCAGAGGTGCGTACCGGGCACTTCACACGCCACACACGCTGGTGCCGGCATGACGTCGCGCGCCGGCCATCCCTCCTTACCCACTACTCCGCCGCCTCCAGAACCCCGTCGAGCAGCGGATGCCGGCGGCATGCGAACGGATCGACGACGGTCACACCGCCCCACGTGAATCCCTCCTGGAGATCCTCTGAGAGCAGGAGCCGGCAGCCAGCGGCGGATGCCGCCGACACGATGACGGCGTCCCAGAATGCCGAGCTGGTGATCAGCGGCGAGATCGGCTGCCGCGAGCATGACCGCAGGATCCGTGTCCACGAGCGGAAATGCGTCTTGCCAACTGATGATTGCCGCGCGCGCAGCCCCGCGGGAGCGACGAGCCTTCTTGACCAGGACGTTGAACAGTTCCCCAAGGGCCTGGACCGGAATGACGGTCTCGACATGCTCGAGCTGGCCGAGCAGGGTGAGGCAGGCAGCTCGTCGCTCCGCCCCGTTCACCCCTTCGGCATAGGCAAGAACGTTCGTGTCGAGGGCCAGCCTCACCCGTCGGACTCGTACAGCTCGTCGCGCCGCCAGCGGCCTGCACGGGTCGTCCGCTGGCGGCGAAGCCGCGCGGTAAGCAGCTCCCGCGCGCGCTTCACCGTCCGAGCGTGCTCGCTCGCCGGGACGATTCGAGCAACCGGCTTCCCGTGGGTGGTAACGAGATAGCTCCGGCCTTCCCGTACGGCCCGTAGGAGACGAGAAAAGTGCCGATTGGCATCGGCAGCGGTTACGGTTTCATCCATACCAGATCCGACTGTTAGTAGTGTATTTAACTACTCTACCGGAGGTCGTCCGTTCGCGCAAGCCTGGGCCTATACGTTTCCGGTACCGTCCCGTTCCGGCACCGTCTTGCACGAGCAGCCGCACCCGCCTCTCACCCTTCCCTTGCGCGCACGTCCAGAAAGCGCCGCCGTTGCGACCGAACGCCGGCGGAAATGCGCTCCCACACTTGTGCGGGATAGCCGGACGGAAGCGTCTGCTCCACGGTGTCCAGTGCACCGTCGGACCGCTCCACCAGCTCGACCATCCGCTCGAAGGCGTTCGGCGCTCCCGTTCGCTGGGCGAGCGACCGCCAGTGGCGAACGCTGATTCCTCGAAGGTGGCGATACGGGTTTGTGCGACGGGGACGCCCAGCGCGCGGAGTACCTCCATGCACGCCCACTCGTTCTCCACCGAATCGTGCATGTTCGCCCGCATGTTCCCCACCAGCCCGAGAGGGAGCTTGAGGATATGCGTCGTTGGGGTGGCGCCGAGCGGCGCGTGCCACCGTCCTTCGTGGAAGAGGAGCGCCGTCTTCTCCTGCGCGCCGGCAATCGATATCCGGAGCTCTTCGCCGGCCTTCCTGCCGCCCATCGTTGGAGACGCCGTCACTTCGCGCAGGATCCTCGCGACATCGGCGTCGGCAAGTGGTGTCGAACGGATGTGGCGTACATCTCCGGGCAGATGCTTGCAATCACGGTTGCATGCAACTATAATTGCATGCCATGAAGCAACCCGACCCCCCCGCGCCTCACGTGGCGCCGAGTCCGCTTGTCGACCGCTTGGACGAGCGCCGCGAGCTGGCCGCCTTGTCGCGACGTGGTCGCCCAGCGTTGGCCCTGTTGACCGGACGCCGCCGGGTGGGCAAGACGTTTCTCCTCACACACTCTTGGCCAGCCGAGCACCTGTTCCTTTTCACGGCAGCGCGTACCACCCCGGAGCTCAACCGGCAGCAGCTCTTGACGGATCTGGCCGCGTGGAGCGGGGATTCGTTGTCTCCGGCGGACTATCCGAGTTGGCGGACTGTCTTCCGGCTGCTCGTCGAACTCGCGGCTGCGCGAGCGACCGGCACGTCACCGCTGCCCACCGTTGTCGTGCTCGACGAGTTCCAGTACCTGGCTCACCAGGAGACCGGGCTCGCTGAGGTCGCATCCGAGCTGAACGCCGTCTGGGAGGGTCGCGGCTTGCGGCGCGCGGCAACCCGGAAGATCCCGCTGCTGATCGTGCTAGCGGGGTCGGCTGTGGGAACAATGGAAGCAGTGGCCGCCGGCGGGTCCCCACTGTACGGTCGGTTCGACTGGCAGGCCACCCTGCAGCCATTCACGTACTGGTATGCCGCCGACCTCACCCCTTTTGAGGCGCTCCGGGACCGGGCCACAGCCTACGGCATCTTTGGTGGCACTCCGCGGTACCTGGCCGCCGCGGACGCCAGCCGGCGCCTCGCTGAGAACGTGATCGATCTCGTCCTCTCGCCTCGCGGCGAGGTGCGCCTCCTCGTGGAAACCGCCCTCGATCAGGAGGAAGGGCTGCGTGACGTCCCGAAATACCGGGCCATCCTGCGCGCCATAGCCGACGGATGCACCGGACGGAACGAGATCGCGCAACGCACCGGGCTCACCAACGATCACGCGCTTCGAGAGAAGCTGGCCAATCTCATCGAGCTCGGCTACATCGAAGCCCGCCGGAACGTCGATGCCAAACCCAACGAGGCTGTCCGCTACGCGATTGCGGACGCAGCGCTCCGGTTCTATCACCGATTCGTGGCCCCCCACGCCTCGGTGCTGGAGCGCTACCCGGCAGCCCACGTTTGGGGTGCCTCCGTGGCGCCGCGACTGGACGCCTACATGGGACTGGAATTCGAGCGCATCGCGACCCAGGCATATGATCGCCGCGCACTCGGCTTGCGGCTTCCGCTCGTGAACCGGTGGGGGCGTTGGGAAGGCGTCGATCGACTCCGGTGTTCCCTCGAGATCGACGTTGTCGCCGAGCTCACGGAGGGCCGGTGGATGACCGGAGCCGTGAAGTGGGACCGGAAGCCCCTCGGCGCCGCCGCTCACCACGAGCACATGGAGATGCTGCGTCGCGCGGCCGATGCCGGGCGAACGTGGGCGCACGCGGCGCTCGAACCAGACTCCCCGCTTTACTACGTCGCTGCAGGCGGTTTCACACAGGCGTTCCGCTCAGCAGTCGCGCGTAGCGAGCACCCAGCGGTCATGTGGTCGCTCGAGGACGTATACGCTCCCGAGGTCGGCGGATGAACAGGCAGGCCGGCTCGGGCCGTTTGTCGAACCTCCTGCAGCACCCGCTCAAGCAGCAGACTCACCGACATGGAAAACGAGAAGCCGCCCCGCGAGTCGACGTCGGCTCGCGGCGCGGCTTGCTTGCTCCGGACCGTAGCAGTTGTAGCTACACCCGCACCAGCTTCCGGTACGCCACCCTGTGCGGCCGGTCCGCCTCCACTCCCTTCCGCTTCTTCAAATCCTCCACGTACGACTGATAATTCCCCTCGTGCCACACCACCTCGCTATTCCCCTCGAACGCCAGCATGTGCGTCGCGATGCGGTCCAGGAACCACCGGTCGTGGGAGATCACCACCGCGCACCCGGAAAAGTCCACCAGCGCATCCTCCAGCGCCCGCAGCGTGTCCACGTCTAGGTCGTTCGTCGGCTCGTCGAGTAGGAGAAGATTGCCCCCGCTCATGAGCGTGATCGCCAGATGCAGCCGGTTGCGCTCGCCGCCCGCGAGATTCGCCACCTTCTTCTGCTGATCGGGCCCGCGGAAGTTGAAGCTCGACAGATACGCCCGACTGTTGAGCTCGCGCTTCCCCACCTGGATCAGCTCGCGGCCGCCGCTCACCGCTTCCCACGCGGTCTGCGCATCGTCCAGCGTGCGGCTCTGATCCGCGTAGGCGATCTGCACGGTGTCGCCCACGCGCAGCGTGCCGCCGTCGGGCGGCTCCTGCCCCACGATCATGCGGAACAACGTGGTCTTCCCCGCCCCGTTGGGGCCGATCACGCCCACGATTCCACCGCGCGGCAGGCTGAACGTCAACCCGTCGAACAACAGCGTGTCGCCGTACGCCTTCCGCAGATCCGCGGCGATCACCACGTCGTTCCCCAACCGCGGCGCGGGCGGGATGACGATCTCGTGCTGCAGCAGCTTCTCCCCTTGCTCCTGACTCGCCAGCTCCTCGTACTGCTGAATGCGCGCCTTGCTCTTGGCCTGTCGCGCGCGCGGCGCCATGCGCACCCACTCCAGCTCGCGCTGCAACGTGCGCTGCCGCGCCGACTCCTGCTTCTCCTCCTGCGCCAGCCGCGTGCGCTTCTGTTCGAGCCAACTGGAATAGTTCCCCTCGTACGGAATCCCCTGCCCGCGGTCCAACTCCAGAATCCACCCGGCCACGTTGTCCAGGAAATACCGGTCGTGCGTCACCGCCACCACGGTACCCGGAAACTCCGCCAGATGCCGCTCCAGCCAGGCCACACTCTCCGCGTCCAGGTGGTTCGTGGGCTCGTCGAGCAACAGCATGTCCGGCTGCGACAACAGCACCGTGCACAAGGCCACACGCCGCCGCTCGCCGCCGGACAACGTCGTCACCCCCGCATCCGCCGGCGGCAAACGCAGCGCGTCCATCGCGATCTCGATCCGCGTGTCCAGGTTCCACAGATCGTGCGCGTCGATCTGCTCCTGCACCTTCGCCTGCTCGTCCAACAACTTCTGCATCGCGTCGTCGTCCATGGGCTCGGCGAACTGCATCGAGATCTCGTTGAACCGCTCCAGCAATGCGCGCTGCTCGTGCACCGCCTCCTCCACGTTTCCCTGCACGGTCTTGTCCGGATCGAGCTGCGGCTCCTGCGGCAGGTAGCCGACGGTCGTCCCCGCCGCGGCCCACGCTTCCCCCTGATAGTCCTGATCGACGCCCGCCATGATCCGCAGCAGCGAGCTCTTTCCCGCGCCGTTGGCGCCCAACACGCCGATCTTGGCGCCCGGATAGAACGACAACCAGATGCCGCGCAAAATCTCCCGGCTGGGCGGGACGACCTTGCGCAGGTCCTTCATGACGTAGATGAACTGTGGTGCCACTTTAGCCTCGGCAGGATGATCTTACGAAATTGTGTGCATTACCGTACGTCGACGATGCGCGCCCCGTCCCAGTGATATTGCAGCGTCCGGACAGCCACAGCGTTGCTCAGCACCGGCGGCCGGAAAATCGCCGCGCACTCGCCGGCGACGGGGTTCCGCACACTGCTGTAGACCACCCCGTAGCCGCCGAGAGAGCGCACAAACGCGCCAAACGCTTGTCCCACTCCATAGCTGAACGGATTGTACATGTCTTTCGGAAACGGGTTGCCCGGGCGCAGATCGACAAGCGTTCCGTCGAGTATAGCCTGGACCTCCGTCTTCTCGATCACGCAGGGTCCGCTGCCCACGAGCGCGATCTCGTCGTGGTACCGTGTTTCCGCGATGGCCGTTTCCGCGTCCTTCGTCGCGTAGTACGTCCCAACGGATCCGTCGGAAAAGCGGGACGAGCCGCCGGGGTACGCGAAGGCTGCCATGATGAGCGGAGCGCCGTCGCCGTAGATCCGGTCTTCCGGCCTGATCAGATCCAGACGACCCGCCTCAGTCTGCACATAGCGATTGGTCAGGTCCGCGATCTCGCGAAGCGTCTCCGCCTCCTGCTGAGCCTTCAGGTAGTCGGCTTCGCTCGCAATCCGGTCGAACAGGTTCTCGCCCGCGTATTCGCTCGCGATAATGCGGTGACATGGAGTCCAGCGGACGTCCTCTTCCACGAGCGGCCTGCCATCCACGTCGAAGGTCCCGCCAACATGGGAAAACTGTGCGAGACTCGGCGGTTGCCACGTTCTGGACATCCCAGGCTCGTTACAGCCCTTCGCCGGGTGGCTGCCGGTAGTCGTGCCGACTGGGCGGTCCACCGGTCACGAAGTCGATGTACGCTCGTGTCGCGTCCAAGGCCAGGATTCCACCCTCGCGCATATAGTCCAACGGCGAGCGACCACCGAACGGCCCCTCCGAGCGAGAGCGACGGATCCATGCATCTGCCTGTTCGGGCGCGCGGCGCCAGATGCGCTGCAGCCCTTCGTAAATCCCGAGCAGGTAGGAAATCCGCATGAGCTGATCCGCGTCCAGGGTCGGGCTCGTCCCGCCCGTCTCCCAGTTGCGAAGCGTGCCCCTGCTCACGGAAGCACCGAGCAGATCGATCTGTTCGTCAGTGCGCAATCGCCATACGTGCGCCAGCCGCAGAAAACCCTTCACAGCAGGACCTGACAGCCGGGCGCGCGTAGTTCCGTCATTCACAACACCGATGGTCTGCAACCTGGCCCCCTCGAGACGGTACTGTCAATATTGGGACAGAATTGCTGTGTGTCAATGGCAAGTCGTCAGCATTGGCGCGTAGGGGCTCATTACTGTCCCACGCAGCCCCCGCACGCGACCGCTAGCGTGCGGCGCGCGGCGCTCCCGCGCCACCCATCGTAAGCCGATACAGAAACACCGCCGCACGCTTGGTCTTGATCGGCAGCGTGCGCAGATCGGCGGTCTCCTTGTCCGTGTGCCCACCGCTGCCGGCAAGGCCGAGCGCGTCGATGGCCATCGGAACGATGTTCGCCACGAACGAGACATCGGCCGCCCCCGCGCGCGAGGGATCCACCGCCACCACCGGTCCCGAGCCCACGTCGCGGCTCGCCTTGTCATAAATGGCCAGCAGCCGCCGATTCCCCTCGCTCGGCGCCATTGGCGGATAGCCCGGCTCGAAGGCGATCTCGGAGTGCGTACCGGGCAGCGCCTGCGCCACCACGCTCCGCATCACCTGCTGCGCGTGCGCAAGCTGGTCGGGAGAGATCGTGCGAAGGTCGCCCACCACGTCCGCGCGCGCCGCGACGACGTTCGACTTGCCCGACACCGTGCCGTTGTTCGCCGACGAGTCCAACGACACGGCGGTGCCGCCCACCACGACGCCGGGGCTCAAGGTGAGATACCGCTCGGCCGCCAGGCGCGCGTAGAACTCATGGAGCACGCGCGACGCCTCGAAGATCGCGCCGGCGCCCACGTCGTGCGTGAAGATCTGACTGGAGTGCGCCGGCGTGCCGGTGCTGTGCAGCGTCCAGCCGACGTCGCCCCGCCGCGCGATGACCGCCGTGCGCGGATCGCCGGCGCCGTCCTCGAACCCGATCGCCGCGGCGGCGCCCTGTGCGGCCTGGATCAGCGCGGCGCGCGCGAGCGAGAGCGGCGTGCCCGCTTCCTCCTCGTCGCCGTCGTAGACCACGGTGACGTTCATCCCATCGAGCACGCCCGCATCCTCGAGCGCGCGCAGCGCGGAGACGATGATCACATCGCCTCCCTTCATGTCGATCACGCCGGGCCCGCGCACGGTGGAGTCGTCCAGCCGCTCGAACTTCTGGAAGGGACTCTCCGGCTCGAACACGGTGTCCAGATGCCCGATGAGCAGCAACTTGGGCCCCGCGCCCGGATGCTCGGCCACCAGGTGGCCCGCGCGATGAAACGCCGTCCCGTCTACCCACCGCGTGCGAAAGCCAAGCGAGTCGAGCTCCGCGCGCAGGATCTCCCCCACGCGCCGGACGCCGGCGAAGTTCATCGTGCCGCTGTTGATGTTCACGAGCTTCACCAGGAGCGCGAGCGCCTGAGCGTTGTGCGCATCCACCGAGCGCACGAGCGCGCGCTCCGCATCGGAGAGCGCAGTGTCGGCGGATTGCGCCCGTACGAGCGCCGGTGCGCCGAGCGCAAGGCCGCACATCAGGAGCGCAAGCCGGCGGAACTGTGTGGGACGGTACGAGGAGGTCATGGGGGATAATGTAGCGCGCCGCACGGCTCGCACGAGCGGCATGCCCGCGCGCCAGCCGCGCCCCACGGGCATCTCGGCGTCAGCACGGCCCGAGCGGCGCGATTCTCGCGATCCGTCTGCCGGTGGGCGCCTTTCCACAACGCGCGCCCCATTGCCGTTCGGCAGGAGGACACGATGGCCAGATGCGAGATGTGCGGCAACGACTACGAGATGGCATTCCAGGTCGTCGCCGCCGGCCGCACGCATACGTTCGACAGCTTCGAGTGCGCGATCCACAAGCTCGCCCCCGTCTGCAGCCACTGCGGCTGCAAGGTGATCGGCCACGGCGTGGAGGCAAATGGGACGTTCTACTGCTGCGCGCATTGCGCGCGATCCGAAGGGGCCGTGGAGATCGTCGATAACGCGGCGCACGCGGTCACGTAGGTTGTTCCGCCCCGCTCTCACCTTGGAACGGCACCTCTCGCGCGACGCGACGCGCAGATCCGGTCGCCCCGGGTCTCTACAGACGTATCGCCGAGGGAGAGGAGGTAGATTTCGTCGCTGAACCGGGGGAGCGTACCGCGGCGCCGCCGTCGTGGCAGGTGATTTGACCCGATCGCGTGCCGCACGTATGAACAGTCCATCCGGCATGAGCTCTCCCTCCGTCTCCTACCGCCTCGGCCTCGCCATTCTGCGCGGGGTCGCCGCCGCGCACGCGCCGGAGTGGCTCATCTACGACGCGCGGCTCGACGCGCTCGTGGCGCCAGGCCACCGGCTTCCCGAGCTGCGCGCCTGGGCCGGCGAGCACGATGTCCACATCCAGGAAGCGTATGGACGGACGGACGAGCTCGACGCGCCGCTCCTCGATCCCCGCACGCCGCGCCCCTACCAGCGGGAGGCGGTGGACCGCTGGCGCGCCGCGGGTGGCCGGGGCACGGTGGTGCTCCCAACGGGCGCGGGCAAGACCCTCGTCGCCCTCCTGGCAATCCACGAGCTGCGCTCGGGCGCGTGCATCGTGGCGCCCACCCGGGCGCTCGTGGCGCAGTGGTTCACGCAGCTCGCCGACGCCTTCGGCGCCGAGCGCGTCGGCGCGTACTACGGCGACGAAAAGGACGTGCGCTCACTCACCGTAACCACGTACCACTCGGCGTTCGCGCTCCTCGAGCGTTGGGGGGAGCGCTTTCCGCTGCTCGTGCTGGACGAAGCTCATCATCTGGCCGACACGAGCCAGGGCGAGGCGCGTGCGTGGCACGATCACTTGCGCATCGCCCCGTCCGCCTACTGCCTGGCGCTCACCGCCACGTACCCCGACACGCGCGACGCGGATCTGCGCCGGCTCGTCGGTCCTGTCGTGTACCGGCGCACGATCGGCGAGATGACCGACGCTGAACTCGCGCGCTTCGCGCTCGAGCGGCGCTACGTGCGCCTGTCGCCGCAGGAGGAGGCACGCTACGCCGCGCTCACCGACGCGTACGAGCGGCACGTCACCACGGCTGGCTACCGCGAGCGCGGCGCGACGCCGGCGGACGCGTGGCGCCTCTTCGCCGCCCGCGCGCGCCGCTCCCCCCAAGCGCGCCGGGCGCTGCGCGCCTTCCACGAGCGCGAGCGGCTCGTCCGCCTGGCCGAGGGGAAGCTGCGCGAGACCGAGCGGATCCTCCGCGCGCATCCGGCCGAGCAAGCGGTGCTCTTCTGCGGTGGTACCGACGCCGCCGCTGCCGTCTCGCGCGCGCTGGCGATCCCGATGATCACGGCGTCGACGCCTGCCTCCGAGCGACACGCGCTCCTCGGCGCTCTGGCGCGCGGGGAGATCCGCGCCGTAGCGAGCGTGCGCGTGCTCGACGAGGGGTGGGACATACCGTCGGCAAAGCTCGGGATCGTGCTCGGCGACTCCACGCGCGGGAGCGGCCGCCAGCACGCGCAGCGCCTTGGGCGGCTGCTCCGCCGGCAGGGCGACGCCGTCGCGTCGCTGTACGAGGTCGTGGCCGCCGGCACGTACGAGTTCTTCGCCTCCCAGAAGCGGGGCGCCGGTATCCGGCGCGTCGCCGAGGGGCAGCTCGGCTTCGGTGTGTAGCCGCGCCGCGGAGCGATCGAGCCGATGCTGACGCGCTCGCACGTCGCGCCGTTCCTCCGCGTGGAGCGGGGGGTGGCCCGCGTCGCTTATCTCACCGACGCTGGCGGTCGCGTCATCCCGTTTCTCGACCGGCTCTGCCGGCTCGTCCGGCGGCTGGAGGGGTGGCCGCACGACGCGGTGGTGGAGGCGCTGCGCCGGCAGGAGCGCCGTGTGCGCGACGCGGCGCGGCTGGCCGGACTCGCCAAGGCACTGCTCGACGCGTGCGATTTTCGGCCCGCGCCGGGCGCGGAGGACGCGCAGGAGATCCGCGACGCGGTGTTCCGCGCGCGCGGGCACCGCTGGCCGCCTGTCCCCGGCGATCGCATGGCCCCGTACGAACACGCCGCCGTCCACCTCGGGCGCTCCGCGGCCGAGGTCGAGCGGCTTCTCTACGCCGATGCGCCCGGAGCGCGCGTGCTCACGCGCGCCCCGCTGCTCGACGGCCGCGCACTCCTTGCGCATTACAACCTGGAGCTCGCCCGCGCTGTGCTGCTGGACGCCGAGCGCGTGCGCCTCATCGCGCGGGGCGGGTGGCGCGGGATCTTTCGAGCGGTGAAGGCGGCGCGGCTCATGCACGTCGTCACGCGCGCGGGGCGGTCGTACCAGGTGGAGCTCACCGGCCCGGCGGCGCCGTACGTCGTGCGTCCCGCCCGATACGGCGCGCGGCTCGCCCGCGTGATCCCCGCCCTCGCGCGCGCGCCGGCGTGGCGCCTCGAGGCGGACGTGCGCCGCGGCGCGGAGATCATCCTCTTTCGCGCGCGCGGGCGGCCGCGCGCGCTGGGATCCGAGGCGCCGGTCGGCGCCGCGGCGCGCCGCACGGGCTACGACTCCGCCTGGGAGCGCTCGCTCGCAACGGACTTCCGCCGGAAGTTTGGGGCCGAGCGGAGCGGTTGGCAGCTCTCACGCGAGACGACGCCCATAGCCGTGGGGGACGAGATCTTCCTCCCCGACTTCACGCTGCGGCACGCGGACGGCCGCGAGGCGCTCGTCGAGCTCGTGGGGTTCTGGACGCCGGAGTACCTCGAGGCGAAGGCGCGCAAGATCGCCGCGGCGGGGCTCGGCCACTTGATCCTCGTGGTCTACCGCGGACTCGCCGTGGGCGCGGCGCTCGACGCGCTCACCTCGGCCGTTGGCTTGGACCACGTGATCTGGTTCGCGGCACGGCCGAAGGCGGCAGAGATGGTGCGTGCGGCCGAGCGATGGGCGCGGCGCTGAGAGGAGGGATGCATCGGCCCGAGCATACGGCCTCGCCTCGATCCGTTCTGTTTCGCGTCTGACTGAAGTCGATGCCCCCAACGCCACGATCAGCAACAGTCGTCCCCACACGCCGATCGCCCTCGAAGTCCGTCGATCCCTTCCCGCGCGATGATCGGCACCATCGCGAGCGCGGCCGCGGGGTCGGCCCACCACCAGCCGAGCGTGGCGTTGAGCAGCAGCCCGGCGAGGAGGATCACGGAGAGGTACGCACACAAGGCTGTCTGCGTGGCCTCCGCCGCCAGCGCGCCGCTCCCCATCTGGAGCGCCACGCGCCGCTTCGCGCGGGCAAGAAGTGGCATCACGGCCACGGACAGGGCGGCGAGCACCATGCCCACCCTGCTCTCGCTCGGCGCTTCCCTCCCCAAGAGCGCCGTCGCGGCGTCCACAGCGACGTACACCGCGAGCGCGATAAAGAGCGCGCCGATCACGCGCAGCGCCACGCGCTCGGCGCGCTCCCGCCGCACCGGGTCCAGATCCGCGCGCAGCCGCCAGAGCGCCGTCGCGCTGGCCGCGAGCTCGATCGCGCTGTCGAGCCCGAACCCCACCAGCGCGACGCTCCCGGCCAGCACGCCCGCCGCGATCGCCACCACACCCTCGATCGCGTTGTACGCGAGCGTCGCCACGTTCAGGCGCACGCTCCGCCTGGCGAGTGACGCGCGAACCGGATCGTGCGGAGGGACGACCGTCGCCCCGAGGCCCTTTCGTCCCGGCATCGTTACAGCGTCGCCCGGCGCAGCAGTTGCGCGTTGATCGCCACGATGACCGTACTCGCGGACATGAGCACGGCGCCGATGGCGGGCGAGAGCACGAACCCCCACCGTGCGAGCACGCCCGCGGCGAGCGGGATGGCAATCACGTTGTAGCCCGCGGCCCACCACAGGTTCTGTATCATCTTCCGATAGGTTGCCCGCGAGAGCGCGACGATGCGCGCCACGTCGCGCGGGTCGCTCCGCACGAGCACGATGTCGCCCGCCTCGACGGCCACGTCCGTCCCCGCGCCGATAGCGATCCCCACGTTGGCCGCGACCAGCGCGGGCGCGTCGTTCACGCCATCGCCCACCATCGCCACACGTTCCCCGGCGCGCTGGAGGTCCGCGATCCTGTACGCCTTCTCTCCGGCAGCACTTCGGCGAACACGGTGTCGATTCCGAGCTCCGAGGCTACGGCCTGCGCCACCGGCTGGGCGTCGCCAGTCATCATCACGACCTGCATGTGCCGCTCGTGCAGCGCGCGGACCGCCTCGCGCGATTCCGGGCGCACCACATCGGCCACGGCAAAGGCGGCGAGCACACGCCGTCTGTCGGCGAGGTAGATGGACGCCTGCCCGCGTTGCGCCGCCCGCTCGGCCGCCTCGCGCAGCGTGGCCGGCACCTCGAGCGAGAGCCCCTTGACCAGCGCCGGGCCACCCATGGACAGCTCGCGTCCGTCGACGCGCGCCCGCACGCCTTTCCCCGGGATCGCCGCGAAGTCGGTGGCGCCATGCGCCGCGATCCCGCGCTCGCGCGCGGTGCGCACGATCCCCCGGGCGATGGTGTGCTCGGAATCGCCTTCCACCGCGGCGGCCAGGCGCAGCGCCTCCTCCGCTCCAAGCTCGTCGCTCACCGCGATGTCCACGACGCCGAATTCACCCCGCGTGAGTGTCCCCGTCTTGTCGAACACCACCGCCGTCACGCGTCGCGCCTCTTCCAGTCCGCGCCGGTCGCGCACCAGCAGCCCGCTCCGCGCGCCAACGGAAGTGGAGATCGCGATCACGAGCGGAATGGCGAGACCAAGGGCGTGCGGGCAGGCGATGACCAGCACCGTGACCACGCGCTCCATCGCGAATGCAGGGTCGTTTGGCCGCAGCACGAGCCAGGCGACGAAGTCACCACGGCCGCGCCCAGCGCGACGAGCGTGAGAATGAACGCCGCGCGGTCGGCCAATCCCTGCGCCCGGGAACGCGAGCTCTGCGCCTGCTCCACGAGGCGCACGATGCCGGCGAGCGCGGTACCCTCTCCCGTTCCCGTCACCTTCACGTCGCAACGAGCCCGCGCCGTTCACCGTGCCGGCAATCGCCGTGTCGCCCTCCTTCTTGTCCACGGGACGCGACTCGCCGGTAATCATGGATTCGTTCACGGCGCTCGCGCCCTGCCGCACCACGCCGTCCGCCGGCACGCGCTCTCCCGGGCGGACGAGCACCACGTCGCCGTCGCGCAGTTCGGCGATCGGCACCTCCTCGGTACGCTCGCCGTCGACGCGCGTCGCGGTACTGGGCAGCAGCTTGGCGAGCTCCTTCAGCGCCCCCTGCGCCTGCGAGATCGAGCGCATCTCGATCCAGTGCCCGAGGAGCATGATCGTGATGAGCGTCGCCAGCTCCTCCCACAGGGGCATCCCCGGATAGCCGAGCGTCACGACCGCGCTGAACACGAACGCCACCAGGATGGCGAGCGTGATGAGCACCATCATGCCGGGGAGGCGGTCCTTCAGTTCGCGTACCGCACCCTGGATGAAGACCCAGCCGCCGTAGAGGAACACCGCCGTGCCGAAGACGGGCGCGATCCACGTGGCGCCCGGGAATTGCGGAGCGGTGTAGCCCAGCGCCTGCTGCAGCATGTGCCCCCACGCCAGCGCCGGGAGCGTGAGCAGTAGCGACACCCAGAACCGGTCGCGGAACATGGCCACGCTGTGCCCCGCGTGCTTGTTGTCACCCATACGCTTCGTTCGCGACAGCAGGTTGATTCATCGGTCGACCATCGAAATCGGCGATTCCGTGATGCGTACCCATACAAGCTAAGCATCCAGTGAACTGACGCGTCTGAACAGCACTGCGCCGGCGGAGATATCCACGACGAGTGCAGCGGGGCTACGCCAGCGGCCGTGCCACGCCATTCGTCACCCGCGCGCCCCCCGCGGGGGCGTCGCTGCCCGGGCTTGCAAATGAAAGATATCCTTGCTTATCTTTCTTCCATGCCCGCTGCCGTCCGCACCCGCCCCGACCTCACAACGGTCCTCACGCGCGCTACCCTGGCCGCCGCCGAGCGCCTGCATCTCCGCCAGCGCGACCTCGCCGCCATCCTCGGCATCAGCGAGGCGTCCGTCTCACGCCTGCAGCACGGCACGGGGCGCGTGGTGCATCCCGAGTCCAAGGAAGGGGAGCTCGCCCTTCTTTTCCTCCGCGCCTGGCGCAGCCTCGACGCCATGGTGGGCGGCGACGACCGTGCCGCACGCGTCTGGTTCCACGCGGACAATCTTCACTTGGGCGGTACGCCCGCCCAACTCGTACGCTCCGCCGAAGGATTGGTGCGTGTCGTCCAGTATCTGGACGCGATGCGCGGGCGACTCTGAGATCCACGCGCTGCGGGTCACGCCGTGGCGCGTGGTGGAGTCGCAGCATCGCGTGTCCACACGCAAGCTCGTGGATACCCTCGAGGAGCAGGCGCTCCTGGAAGAGCTCATCGACGCCGCCAAGCCCGTCGATCCCACGCGCGGGCGGCTGCACTACCTGCTCGCCACCCCGTTCCGCTATCCGCCGCTGCCGCACGGCTCCCGCTTCGGCGCGCCACACGAGCGCGGCATTCTGGTACGGCGCCGAGTCCGTCCCGGCCGCCATGGCCGAGGTGGCCTATTACCGGTTGGTCTTTCTGGAGGGGACGACGGCCGATCTCGCGAGTGTCACGGCGGAGCTCACCCTGTTCCGTGCCCGCGTGCGCACCGAACACGGTGTGGATCTCGTCGCGCCGCCGTTCGCCGCGCACCGCGCGGCTATCGCATCGCCGGTCAGCTATCAGGCCTCGCAGGCGCTGGGAAGCGCGATGCGCGCGGCCGGCGTGGAGGCATTTCGGTATCCCTCCGCGCGCGATCCGCAGCGCGGTGTGAACGTGGGCGTCTTTGCGCCCGCCGCGTTCCACCACGCGCGGCCGCGCGACATGGAAAGTTGGTGGTGCACCGCCGCCCGCGAACGCGTGGAGTTGGTCCGCCGCCATCTGACGGCTCGCGAGACGCTCACGTTCGCGCGCGCCGACTTTCTGGTACGGGGCAAGCTCCCGGCGCCAGGCGTCGCGTAGACGTGCGTCGTGCGGCCGCGTTGGAGCCGAACGCGGCAGGAGATCAACTCACCGCTCGGAAGTCCCCCGGACAACGCGACCCCCGCCGCCGCTATGCCACCTCTTCGTGCAACTGCGCCACCGGCGTCCCACGCTCCCTCGCTTCCTCCGCGCCATCCTGAACGCCTGCCGCCACCCGCGCCCGCCGCCACAACATCACCGTTCCCAACGTCCCCGCCACGGTCGATGCCAGAAAGATCGCGATCTTCGCCGCAGCGAAGTCCGCACCGGCGAACGACTGCCCCGCAATGAACAACGACATCGTGAAGCCGATCCCCGCCATCGCTCCCGCACCCGCCACCTGCCCCCACGTGTAGCCCGCCGGTTTGTCGGCGATTCCCAGCCGCACCGCCAGCCACGCGCCGCTCGTGATGCCGACGAGCTTTCCCACCACGAGCGCCGCCGCGATGGCCACGATCAACCGGCCGTGGCCGCCAAGCAGATCGGCCGACCACACGACCCCCGCGTTCGCCAGCGCGAACACCGGCAGCACGGCATAGCTCGACCACGGCTCCGCCGCGCGCAACAACTTGCTGGCCGGCGACTCGATGCGGTCGTGCACCGCGTCGAGCGCGCGGAGCGCCGGCTCCGATGGGCCGGTGCGCATCACCGCCTCGCCCCGATACCGCGTCTCCGCGTCGATCACCGTCTGCGCCTGCGCCATGAGCGCGGACAAATTGGGCGGCGGAAGCGTGGGCGTCACCATCGCCAGGATCACGCCCGCCAGCGTGGCGTGCACCCCGCCCTGCAGCAGCGCGAACCAGAGCACCACGCCCAGCACACCGTACGGAAGCGCGCGGTAGATGTGCGCGCGGTTGAGCATCACCATCGCCGCCGTGACCACGGCCGCGCCCACCAGCCACTCGATGTGCATCGCACCGGCGTAGAACAGCGCCACCACCGCTATGGCAACCAGGTCATCCACGATCACCGCCGCGGTGAGAAAGACGCGCAGCGCCACCGGCACGCGGTCGCCGAGCATGACGATGAGCGCCACCGCGAACGCGGTGTCCGTCGTGATCGTTGCCCCCCAGCCATGGCGGAATGGCGCAGGCGCGATCAGCAGATAGATCACGGCCGGCGCGATCATGCCGCCCAGCGCGGCGGCGATCGGCAACGCGGCGGCTCGCGCTGCCGCCAGCCGGCCCACAGTCACCTCACGCTTGATCTCGAGACCCACCACCAGAAAGAAGATGGTGAGCAAGCCCTGGTTCACCCACTCCAGGAGCGGCATCGCGAACCGGTGTCCGTCAAAGGCAACGCCGAGCGGCGTCCGCCAGAACGAAAGGAACCGCGGACCCATGGCCGTGTTGCTCATCACCACCGCGAGCACGGTCATGAGCAGCAGGAGCACGCCGGTCGATGGCGCCCACCGCGCGAAGTCCAGGCTGGCCGCGTGCAGCCGGTGCCCCAGCGAGCGGAGCATCGCCTCGCCCAGCGCGGTCTCATCCCACGCCCCCTCGTAGCGCCGGCCGTTGATGAAGAACGTGGGTGTGACGCGCGCGCCGCTCTTGAGCCCGCTCAACGCGTCATCGCGCACGCGGTCCGCCGCTCGTCGTGCCGCCTCGGCGTCCCACCGCTCCGCGTCGGGCGCCACGCCGCGTTCGGCGGCAATGCGATCGAGCTCGCCCTCGAGAAAGACCGGCCCCCGCTCCATCAGCTCGTCGTGGACCGTCCAGAAATCGCCGCTGGTGGCGCTCACGTACTCTGCCAGCTCCGCCGCCCGCTTGGCCTCGTCGCGGTCGGCGAGGGGGAGATGACGGTACACATACCGCATCCGGCCACCAAAGCGGTCGCGCAGATGCCCGATCACCTCGTGCGCGGCGTGACAGTACGAGCAGACGTAGCTCCCATACTCCACGAGCGTCATGTCCGCGTCGGCGCTGCCCAGAATGTGATCGCGATCGGGCTCTGCCGGCCGATCCAGTCGAGTCGCGCGCGTGGCAGCCATGGACGCTCCGGGTCAGGGTCACGACACAGCACCGGCGCGCCGCAAGCCCCGCACCATCCTGCGTGGTAAGGGTGTGACGCGCCAAATGGTGGTAGCGGGTGCGAGCCGCACCCCACCGGAACGCTGCTGAAACATGGTATCACCGGCGATACCACGCCCGCCGAGCACGCCGGGCTTGCCCCCTCGCGCCAACGGCAACACCTTGCGCCGGTACCCGCCCCGCGCGCTCCGGCGCGTCCCGCCGCAACCGCCACCCTTATACCGCGCCGTGCCGTTTCGTCACCACCACACCGCCCACTCGCTCGCACTGGTCGCCACGCTCGTCTTCGCCGTCTCCGCCACCGCCGTCGCGCAGATCCCCACGCCCCACGACTCCGCCTGGAGCGCCAAGGCGTCCCTCAACGGGGCGTTCTTCTTCGGCAACACGCGCCAGACCACCGTCGCCACCGAGGCCGGCGTCGCCCACGCCGACTCCACCCTCGAGCTCAAGGCCGGCGGCCGCTTTGTCTATGGCGAAACCAATACCGAAGACCAGGGCACGACGGTCACCAAACGCTCGTGGATGACCACCCTCTCCGCCGATTACCACCCGCTCAGTACGGTGAGCCCGTTCGTCCTCGCCACGGCGGAGTCGAGCTTCGAGAAACGCATCGACCTGCGCGTCAACGCGGGCGTGGGCGCCAAATACACGTTCTTGCGAGAGGACGGAAACAAGCTCGACGTGAGCCTGGCCGTTCTGGGCGAGCGGACGACCTTCCCCGATAGCTCGGAGGAGTCCACGCTCGCGCGCTGGTCGACGCGCTTCCGCGCCAGCCACAAGCTCAACGACCGCGTGTCCGTCTCACACGAGACGTTCTACCGGCCGGAGCTCGACGATGTGGAGCACTTCACGCTCACGTCCACCACGAGCATCACCTACCAGCTCGTGAGCGCGCTCCACCTCGACCTGCAGTTCGTGGATAACTACGACAGCGATGCCGTGGCCCGCGGCGCGCGCACCAACAACGACGGCCAGCTCGTGGCGGGCGTGCTCGCGACGTTCTGAACGTTGCCGGCGCCGGTACTGTCCGGCCCGGAGTTCACTGCCCCACCCCCGCGCAACCCGGCGATCAGCTCGCGCAGCCGCGTCGCGCTTTCCAACAACGTGGCGCACGACGAGTTCAGCTCCTCGGAGGTTGCGCTCTGCTCCTCGGTGGACGCCGTCACCTCCTGGGCCGCCGACGCGTGGTTGGCGGCCGTGGCCGCCACCGCCTCCATCGCATCGGTGGCGCGCGTCACCGAGCTCGCGTTCTCGCGCGCCGTCTCCACCAGCACGGTCGCCGCGCGGCGCGTCCCCTCCGCCGCGTCGGCCATCGAGGCGAGCGCCGCGTCCAGCTGACGCGATACGTGCTCGATCTCTCCCACCCGCGCCGCACCGCTCTGCATGGCGCGCGTGGTCGCTTCGACGCGCGGTACGATCTGCTCCGTGAGATCCACCACATCCAGCGTGGCGCGGCGCGCCTCCTCCGCCAACGATCGGATCTCCTCCGCCACCACCCCAAAGCCCCGCCCCGCTTCCCCCGCGCGCGCCGCTTCGATGGCCGCGTTCAACGCCAGCAGATTGGTCTGATCGGCAATCGCGCCCACCGCGCCGGCAAAACCGTGGATGTCGCCGATCATCCGGTGCAGCTCGTCCACCTCGTCCGCCGCGCGACGCACCGTGCTCTGGACGTCCAGCATCACCATCACGGCCGCGTCTACGTCCTTGCGCCGCTGCTTGGCCGAGGCGGCGATCTGCACCGCGAGACTGTCCACCTCCTGCGCGCCGCCCATCACCTGCTCCGTGCGCGTGGACACCGCCTGCAGCTCCACATCCACCGCGCGGATCTGCATCACCTGCCCTTCCGCACCCTCCGAAATCTCCGTCATGGCCATGGCCACGTGGTTGGCGGTCTCCGACATCGCCTCCGAGATCGACGCGTACTGGTTGGCCGACGCGCCCACTTCTTCGGAGGCGCTCGCCACACCGGCCACCACGCGCTCCAGCGAAGCCGCCGTGCCATCCAGCGCGTCCGCCAGAATGCGGAACTCCCCCGGCATGGATGCCGACACGCGCGCGAACAACTCGCCCGCGCTCAGACGACGCGCGTGCGACACCAGGGCGCGCAGCGGCCGGTCGATGGATCGCACGGTGGCCGTCACCACGAGCAGCGCCACCACCACGGCGGCGATCACGAGTCCGAGCAACAGCAGCGACTTGCGTTGCGCTTCCGCGCGCAGCGAGGCCGATGCACGCGCCACCTTGCGCGCGGTAAGCTCCCCCAGATGGTCCAGGTCGCCCAGCACCGAGGTGACGATCGCCCGCGCGCTGTCCCCCGCCGCCCGCGCGTGCTGTATCCGTCCCAGATCGCGCAACCGGTGCGCGCGCGCGTAGTGCACTTCCGCGTCCGACAGCTCCGCGTCGATCTGCGCCAGCAATCCTACCTCGCCGGCCGTGCGCCCCGGCAGCCCCGAGAGCGTGGCCTGCAGCCCGTGCGCGCGAAAGGTCAGCTCCCGGAATTGTCCCTGCGCAATGCTATCGCCGTTGTCGACGTACGCCTCGGCCGCCTGCGTCTCGAGCGCGATGTCGCCAGCCAGCTGTGACGACGACCGCGCCTCCTGCTGCGCGTCGCCCAGCGTGCTCTCGATGGTGACCGACATGGCCGCGAGCGCCACGCGTCCCACCATGCCGGCGGCGGCCAGAATGAGCACGATGATCCCGAACCCGGCGAGCAAGCGCCCGCGGATCGACCAGGCGGCCACCGAGCGGGTCACGGGTCCTCCACCACCGTCAGCGCGCCGTCGTGCACGCGCGTCATCACGTACGGCTTCTCCACCGGATCTCCGGAGCTCGCAAAACGGATGACGCCGGTGACACCGTGCAATGCCTGTTTCGCGTCCATGGTCGCGAGATAGTCGCGGATCTGAGACCGATCGGTGCCCGCCGCGGCGATGGCCTGTAGCACCACGCGCGCGCCATCATACGCCAGGGCGGCGTAGGCATCCGGCTCCATCCCATAGCGTGTCTTGTAGGTCTCCACGAACTGTGTCGCTTCGTCGCGAGGATCGGTGGCCGTGAACGGCGCGCCCACGTAGACCCCTTCGGCCGTGACGGTATCGCGAACCAGACCGGTCCATCCGTCGGCCCCCATGAGCGATGCGGCGAGTCCCTGCTTCCGCACCTCCTGCACCAACGCGCGACTCAGGTCCTCCGTGGTGGCGCCGAACACCACGTCCGGCGACTGCAACTTGTAGTACGCCACGTACGGCTCGAGATTGCGCTCGGCAGCATCCACGGGATCCAGGCTGACCACGGCCCCCCCTCCCGCCTCGATGTAGCTGTCGCGAAAGGCTTCGGCGAGCCCGCGCCCGTAGCTGTTGTTCTCGTAGAGCAGCGCCACGCGCTTCCATCCGTGCGCCGCGGCAAAGCGTGCGAGCGTCACCCCGTTGGCCGCATCGCTCGAGATCACCCGGAACACCCACGGCGAGATCCCGGTGAGCGCGGGCGCGGAAGCGGTCGTGGCCACGGCGGCTAGGTGGCCGTCGTACACGTGCGCCGCCGCCACCATCGCGCCGGAGTTCACGTGTCCCACCACTGCCACGACGTCCGGGTCCGCGACGAATTCCTGCGCGATCGCCGCGGCACGGGTGCCGCTCGCACTGTCATCCCGCTCGCGCAATACCACCTTCCGCCCGTGGATCCCGCCGGCGGCGTTCACCTGCTCCATCGCCAGCTCGATCCCGCGCCGGTCGCTGGCGCCGTAGCTCTCGCTCCACGGGCCGGCCGCGCCGATCACGATCGGCTTCCCCGACCCGCTGCACCCCCACGCACTCGCCACCGTCGCGCACGCCGCGACCAGCGCCAGCGCGCGCGCCATGTCGCGGCGCACCAGGCGGCCACGAGGATGAGAACGCAAGGAACGCGGAAGCATTCTACGAAATGGACGAGGCACGCTGCCCCGTGTCACCGCCCCGCGTCGGCGTCTCATGCACGAAGGGCCGCCCATCGGACGGCCCTTCGGCTCTCCTTCTTTCGGATGCTTCCCGCGAGGATCAGTACTTGCCCAGGTACTCGTCCAACTCCCACTGGTGCACCTGGGTGATGTATTCGCGCCATTCCTGACGCTTGGCCGCCAGGAAATTCTGCGCGATGTGATCCCCCAGCGCCCCCGTGATCACCTTGTCCTTCTCCAGGTCGTTGCACGCCTCGTTCAGGTCGCCCGGCAGATCGTCGATCCTGAGACGGCGCTTCTCGCGGTGCGACATCTCCCAGATGTTCGTGTTCACCGGCTCGCGCGCACTCAGGCCGTTCTCGACCCCGTCCAGCCCCGCGGCCAGTTGCACCGCCAACGCGAGATACGGATTGGCCGAAGGATCCGGCATGCGCAGCTCGATCCGCGTACCCAGCCCGCGACGCTCCGGAACCCGGATCATCGGCGACCGGTTGCGCATCGACCACGCCACGTTGACCGGCGCCTCGTATCCCGGCACCAGCCGCTTGTACGAGTTCACCAGCGGGTTGGTGACGGCGCAGATCCCCCGCGCATGCGCGAGCAGCCCGCCAATGTAGTGCAGCGCGACGTCCGACAGCTCCCACTGCGCCGTGGGATCCCAAAACGCGTTCTCGCTCCCGCGGAACAGCGACTGGTGCGTGTGCATGCCGCTCCCGTTCTGCCCGAAGATCGGCTTGGGCATGAACGAGGCGTGCAGCCCGAAGTCGCGCGCCACGTTCCGCACCACGAACCGGAACGTCGCGATGTTGTCCGCCGTCGTCAGCGCATCGGCGTATCGGAAGTCGATCTCGTGCTGCCCGTGCGCCACCTCGTGGTGCGCCGCCTCCACCTCGAACCCCATCCGCTCCAGCACGTCCACGATCGCGCGCCGAGCCTCCTCGCCCAGGTCCACCGGCGTGAGATCGAAGTAGCCCCCCACGTCGTGCGTCGCCGTGGACAGCTCGTCCTCCGAGGCCCGCTTGAACATGAAAAACTCCGCCTCCATCCCCGCATTCATCGCGAAGCCCAGCTTGGCCGCACGCTCCAACTGCCGCTTCAACACCGAGCGCGGATCACCCGCAAACGGATCGCCATTCGGCATGTTGATGTCGCAGATGATGCGGCCGATCCGGTTCTCCGGATCGCCCCACGGAAACACACGGAACGTCTCCAGGTCCGGCGCCAGCAGCATGTCCGACTCCTCGATCCGCACGAACCCCTCGATCGATGAACCGTCGAACATGATGTCCCCGTCCAATGCCTTCTCGAACTGCGACTGCGGAACTTCCACGTTCTTGTTCACGCCCAGGATGTCCGTGAACTGCAGACGCAGAAAGCGCACGTTGAACTTGTTGACGAGATCCAGAACGTCGGCCTTGCTCGCCCCCTTGAGATCGGGGAGAATCGAGCGCGATAGTGATGTCGCCTTGCCATTCGCACGATCCGCGCGGTACGCGGTGCTCACAGTCAATGTCACAAATTCCTCGGCGCAGAGTTTCGATGACGGGTGCTGCAGGATCAGGTGGCAAGCTACATCTGGCCGGCCATCCTGTCAAGCAATGCTTGCTTGAATTGCACAAGCGGCCGTACATTCCGGCTGCTATGGAACGGCTACCTGGTAATTTGTGTGCCAATCTGTGCATTGTCTGCACAATTGGTGCGGCATCCCGCAGCTGCCGAAGGCGGACCAGGAGCCCGGGGAAGCCCTGCACTCGCCCGCCAGGCGCCCGCGTCGCACCCGGGCGTAACATTCGGCAGAACCCGTTTCGCGCGAATGGAACCATGCGGCTACATTATCCGCATGGCTGCCGAGGACTCCCCACCGTCACCCCCGTCCACCCCGTCCCCCGCCCGCGGGCCGCGCGCGGACATGGGCGCGGCGGGCGGATCCCACGCCGCCGGTGGACCGGAGCGCGCACACCACTGCCCCCGGTGCGGCACGTCGTCCACCGGCCGCTTCTGCTCCGAGTGCGGCGCCTCGTTGGCCGACGCGTCCTGCGCCGCGTGCGGCGGCACGCTCACGCCCGGAGCCCGATTCTGCCACCGCTGTGGAACCCAGGCCACGGGACTCACCGCGCGCGCTGCAGCGCCCGCGGAGGGCGCGCGCGGTACACACTCGCCATTCGCGCCCCACACCCCTGCTACGCCGGAGGGCTTCGAGGACGAAGGCGCTCAGCCACGACGAGAGCCGCTCACGCTGGCCACCGCGCTTCCATGGGCAGTGGCCGCCATCGCGCTCGTGGCGCTCATCGCGCTCGTGGCGGGCCAGCGAGTGGCCGCGGGCAGGCGCGCCACCGCGGCGGATGCCGCCTCGGCGCCACTTGCCGCCGCCCCCGACGCCGGTCCGCCGGCCGGCGGACCGGCGCCCGACATCTCCGCCCTCTCTCCACAGGAGCGGGCCGAGCGACTGTTCGACCGGGTAATGCGCCTCTCGGAGGAACGCACGCGCGACAGCGCCGCGTTTGCCGCCGCGGGCAAGGGAGACAGCCTCCAATTCTTCGCGCAGATGGCAACGGCCGCCTACCAGAGCCTGCCGCAGACCAACGCCGACGCGCATTACGACATGGGGCGCATCGCCATCGTGATGGGTGTTCCGCGTCTCGCCAAGACGCAGGCCGACTCCATCCTCTCCTCCAACCCCACGCACCTCCTGGGTCTCATCCTGACCGCCGAGGCCGCGCGGGCCATGGGGGACAACGCCACGGCCCGCACCATGGACCGCCGTCTGCTCGCGAACGCGGACGCCGAGCAGCGGAAGGACCTCCCCGAGTACAGCATGCACCGGAACGACATCACGATCGCCCTCACCCAGGCTCGGCGGGACGCCCCTCCGGACGCCACGCGGTGATCGCGCGCGGATGCGCGCCGTCCGCGCGGCAGTCACACCTGGGCAGATCACCGTCTTCACACTCGCGACCTACCACCACATGACCCCACGGACCATCCGCGTCGCCCACAGCCCCGACTCGGACGACGCTTTCATGTTTTACGCTCTGGCCGATGGTCTCATCGATACCGGGGACCTCCGCTACGAGCACGAGTTGCAGGACATCGAGAGCCTGAACCAGCGCGCGCTGCGCGCCGAGCTCGAGGTGACCGCCGTCTCGATTCACGCCTACGCCTACCTCACCGATCGCTACGCGCTCCTGCCGCACGGCGCCTCCATTGGCGATCGCTACGGCCCACGTCTGGTCGCCCGCGAGCCAATGGACCGAGCGAGCGTACGCGGTAAGCGGATCGCCGTCCCCGGCCCGCTCACCACGGCTTTCCTGGCGCTCAGGCTCTACGAGCCCGACATCATCCCGGTTCAGACCCCGTTCGACCAGATCGAGGAAGCCGTCGCGAGCGGCGCCACCGACCTCGGGTTGCTCATCCACGAAGGCCAGCTCACCTACGCCGGCCAGGGCCTCCACCTCGTGGCCGACATGGGCGAATGGTGGCACCACGAAACCGGCCTCCCCCTCCCACTCGGCGGCAATGTCGTCCGGAAGGACCTGGGGGCGGAGCTAATCGCGACCATATCGCGCCATTTGCGCGACAGCATAGCGTATGCGCTCAACCACCGTAGTGCCGCCCTAGACCACGCCATGCGCTTCGCGCGTGGGCTCGACCGAGCCAGCGCCGACGAGTTCGTGGGGATGTACGTGAACGACTGGACGCTCGACTACGGTGATCGGGGCAGGGAGGCAGTGCGCGAGCTGCTCCGCCGGGGCGTGGAGGCTGGCGTAATCCCGGAGAGGGTGGAGGTGGTGTTCGTGGAGGAATGAGTCAGTCAGTTTTCAGATCTGAGTTGGTTGGCCCGGGATCTGCGTGGTTCGGTGGGATCGGGATTCTTTGGGCGAGAATCAGTTTCGGGGTTACAGTCATCTGAGGACAGTCATCAGCCCAGTGGTCAGTCGGCGGCAGGGTGGGGGCGAAGCCCAGCGAGGTCGCGATCCGCTCTCCGCACGCGCAGACCCCAGACATTCTGATGACCGATGACCGATGCCTGTGACCGCGCAACTGATTCTCGCTCACCAGCGAGCGAGGGGCGAGGCGTCAGCGGGCGCTGATGCCGGCTGCAGTTTTCCAGCGAGCGAGGGGCGAGGCGTCAGCGAGCGCAGTTTGCAGAGAACGAGTCGTCAGTCTCGAGGGCCAACCCCGTCTCGAAGATGAGCAAACCCTAATCCCATAAAGCGTTACACCCACGGCAAGTAGCTCGTCACACAACTGCCACGTCCGTAGCGGCCGAGTTCCCCGAATGAGTAACGGCTGATGGTCGACTCCGCGCCCCGCCTTCTGCTGAACGGCGAGCAGGCCGCTCTCCAGGCACTGGACGCCCTTCGGGCGGCCACCCTGCTGGTCGACTCGTCCTGGGAGATCCGGCTGGCCAACGCTCCGCTCGCCAAGCTGCTGCGCGCCGACCGTCATGCGCTCGCCAGACGCTCGCTCTGGGAGCTGTTCCCGCCCTTTGCCAACCTCCGCGTTGCCCGCGTGCTGCGCACGGCGATGATCGATCGCTGCCATGTGGGACCCATGGACGTGGAGCTCGACGAGCCGTCACAGCCGCTCTTGGTCACGCTCCGCGCGTCGCCCGCCGCGGATGGGCACCTCCTGATCGAGCTCGAGACGGCCACCAGGCCACCCAGCGCATCGCTGCTCGCCCGTCTTGCCGAAAGTGAAGCCACCGCGGCACTCGCGGACGAGCTCGTTGGCACCGAGATGGGGCTCGATCGCGCGGCAGAGGTGCTCGCCGGTCGGATGGCGGCGTCGGTCGACGCCGCCGGCGCGTGCGTGGCGCTGTATGCTCCTCAGGGCTTCCGTGTACACGGGGTGGCTGGCTCCCTGGCACCACTCCTCGGCACAGTGGTGCCGTCCGGTGGGGTGCTGGCGCGCGCCGTTCAGGAGCGTCGGGTGTTGACCGACAACGCGGTTTCCGAGGCGCCGCACGCGCTCTCACCGTGGCTCGACGGCGGTGTGGTCCATCAGTACGCTGTCGCGTCCCTGGTGGCCGGCGTGGCCGTGACCGGTGTGGCGGTGGTGGTCAACAGCGCGCATGGCGAGTTCACCGCGGACAACCGTACGCTGCTCGCGCGACTCGCGGCGCACGGGGTCGTGGCGCTCCGCAACGCGCAACGCTTCGAGGACGCCCAACAGAGCGCGCGCGATGCGCGCGCGCTCGCCGAGATCGTACAGGATCTCAACCAGTCGCTCGAGCTCGAGCGGACCTACTCCCTCGTCGCGCGCCACGCGACCGCACTGCTCCGCGGCACCGGCGCGCGCCTGTCGCTCCTCGATGGAGCCAGCCTCACCGTCGTGGCCGTCCACGGCGCGGCGGACGGGCTCGGCACCACGCTTTCGGCACAGGACACGCTGCCGGGCGCCAGCCTTCGGCGCGCCGCTCCCCAGCGCGGATCGGCGGTCACCGCCGAGGCCACGCACAGTGCGCTCGCCGCCCCGCTGCTCATCAACGGGCGGCCGCTGGGCGCGCTCGAGGTTATGGGCCAGCACGCGGAGGGGTTTGGGCCCCACCAGGAGGACCTGCTGCTCGCGCTTGCGAGCCATGCGGCCATTGCCATCGAGAACGCCCGGCTCTTTCGCAGCTCCGGGCAGGCGCTCCGCCACGCCAGCATCCTGGCATCGTGTGCGCGTAGCCTCGCCCTGAACGTCACGCCGCGCGCCATGTATGCCGACATCGCGCGCGCCGCCACCGGATCGCTCGGCACGTCCGGCGTCGGGATTTTTCTGATCGACGACGCGCGCATCGGCGTGACGATGACGTACTCGGTGGGCGCCGGCGCGGCCGACGAATCTACGCTGCTCCAGAACTTCTGGGGCGCCGGCGGTGGCGCGGTCGTGCGCCAGTCGATGCCGAGCTTCTATCGCGATATAGAGGCCGAGTTGCAGCAGCTGCCAGCGCCCGAGCAACGCACCATCCTCACCGCACTGCACGCCAGCGGTGTTCGCGCGGTGGCACTGCTTCCCCTCAGCGTGGAAGGACGCACGCGTGGGGTGCTTTCCCTCCGCTTCGCATGCACGCAGCGCTTCGAGCGCGAGCAGCAGCAACTACTCATGGATTTCGGCGCCATCGCCGCCGTGGCGATGCGAAACGCGCTCCTGTTCCACGACCTCGAGCGCCGCGCCGTGCGGCTGTCCGCCGTGGCCACCGTACAGCAGGCGATCTCCGGCGCCGTGGACGTGGAGGACGTCTACGGCGAGCTGTATCGCGCGGTGGCGTCGGTGGTGGATGTGCCCGGCTTCGCGCTGCTCTTGGCCGACGCCGAGCGCGGCACGTTCACCGCCGAATACATGGTCCGCGACGGAGTCGTTGTCCCAAGCGCCAAACGCGCTCTCAACCCAGGCGTCGACGACATTACGCGGATCGTCGCCGAAACGCGCGAGCCCACCATTGCCGCCCCGTGCGGGCCCGATTGGTCGCCGCTCCTGCGCGATCTGGGGGGGAGCGATGCACACGCGGTCGTGCTCGCCGTTCCCATCCTGCAGGGCGGTGTATTGCTCGGCGTCATGCACGCGGTCTCCTCGCGCGCGGATGCCTTCGATTGGAGCGACGTCGACCTCGTCTCGCTCCTCGCACGGCAGGCGGCGACGGCCATCTCCAACGCGCGCGCCTTTGCGGCGGAGCGCCGCGAGCGGCGACAGACCGAGGCATCCGCGGAGATCGCGCGGCTGTCGCTTCGCGGCGAAGGTGTGGAGCAGACCGCGCCCGCGTTGCTGGATGAGCTGCTGAGCGTCGTGCCGGCGGCACGCGCGGCGCTGGCGCTCGTCACGCCTGACGGACGGCGCATGCAGTACGTGGCCGCGCGCGGTGACGCGGAGCGGCTGCTCGGCACCACGGTGGAGGCGGGACGCGAGGAAATGTCGCTGCCGCGCACCAGCGGCGCGCAGGCGGACCGCGTGGTGGGCGGGATCCCCGCGCGCCGGCTCCGCCTGCTGGCAGACGGTGGCGAGACGACGATGCTCCTTCGCTCCGGTAATCACATCATCGGCGCGTTGGCGGTGGGACCCGGACAGTACGAGTCGGCCGCCGCACGCGCCGCGGCGCTCGACCGGCTGGCCGCCCCGCTCGCGCTCGCGATGGACGCCCTCCTCCTGCGCCAGGAGGAACGGCGCCAGCAGGCACGGCAGCGCACGCTCGCGGTCTCGCTGGAGACCATGGAGCAGCCGGTGTTCGTCTTCGCCAATGATGGACGGATCGGCTACGCCAATGCCGCCGCGGCGCGCGAGTATCAATACGCCCTGGGCGAGCTGGCGGGCCTGGACGTGCGCTCTCTCATGCCGCGCGCCGTCCTCCGCCCCGAGCCGGATCCCGTGGCCCTCGTCATGGACGGACGGCGCACGTGGGCGGGAGAGCGACTGCAGCGCCGGCGTGACGGGTCGGAGTTCCCCGCCTGGCTGACCGTGAGCGCCATCGTGGACGAGCACGGCAAGCGTGAGGGCGCGGTGGCCATCGTGCGCAACCTCACCGACGAACGCCGCGTGGCCGAGCAGCTCCGGCAGTCCGAAAAGCTGGCCGCGTTGGGCGAGCTCGTGGCCGGCGTGGCGCACGAGGTCAACAACCCGCTCACCGGCATTTCCGCGTTCGCGCAGCTCCTGCTGGAGGACGCGCTCACCGAGGACCAGCTGGAGTCGGTGCGATTGATCAAGCGCGAGTCCGACCGCGCCGTGTCCGTCATCCGCGACCTGCTCACCTTTGCGCGCAAAACGGGACCGCGGAGCGTTCCGATCACGATGAACGAACTCATCGAGCAAACGCTTCGGCTGCGGACGTACGGCATCCGCACCGCGGGCGTCACCGTAAGCATGGAGCTCGACGCCGATCTCCAGTTGATCCAGGGCGATGATCGCCAGCTTCAGCAGGTGCTGCTGAATCTCGTGGTCAATGCCGAGCACGCGATGGCGAACATGCCCGAACGCACGCTCACCATCCGCACATGCAACGAGGGTGCACGGGTGCTCATCGAGGTGACCGACACCGGCATCGGCATGCCGCTCGAGCTGCAGAAGCGCATCTTCGAGCCGTTCTTCACCACCAAACCCGAAGGCACCGGCACGGGGCTCGGCCTCAGCGTGAGCTACGGCATCGTCCAGGCGCATGGCGGCACGCTGTCGGTGGCCAGCGCATCCGGCGCAGGCGCCACCTTCCGCGTCCTCCTCCCGGCCACCAGTTCCGAGACGGCCTCCCCTCTGAACTCCGCCCGATGATCAAGCAGCCACGACCGACGCCCGCATCCACACCCGCCACGGATGCGCGCCCCTGGTTCATGGGGCGCGGCACTGCCGCCCACCAGAGCTGCCGGCTCCTCGTGGTGGACGACGAGGAGACCATCCGCCTCGCGCTCGGCAAGTTCCTCCGCTCGCGCGGGTACGAGGTCGAGACCGTGTCGTCCGGGGCGGAGGCGATCGCGACGCTGAGGGACTCGCCCCCGTTCGGGCTCATGCTGTGCGATGTCAGGATGCCGGGTATGCACGGGCTCGAAGTGGTTCCACCCGCCCTCTCCATGGACGCCGATCTGGCGATCCTCATGCTGTCGGCCGTCAACGACGTCCCGACCGCCACCGAAGCGCTGGCCATGGGCGCGCTCGACTACCTCATGAAGCCCATCGAGCTGCCAGATCTGGAAGAGGCCATCTCACGCGCCCTCCACAAGCGGCAGCTCCGGATCGAGCAGCGGCAGATCGAGCATATGATTCGCGACGAGGTGGCCGCACGCACCGCGGAGGTCGAGGCGGAAAAGACGGCGCTGCGCGATCTGTCGGTGGGCGTCCTCGAGGCGCTCATCACCGCCATGGAAGCGCGCGACGTCTTTCTCCGCGGACGCTCGCAACGCGTCTCCGACCTGGCCGTCTCGATCGCCGCTGAGCTGGGACTCGACGAGAACACCGTGGAAGCCATCCGGATCGCCGGGCGCATCCAGGACGTGGGCATGATCGGCCTCCGCGAGACCGTCCTCAACAAGCCGGGGACCCTGGAGCCGGAGGAGTTCGAGCACATCAAGGAGCACGTCCGCATCGGGATGGAGATCCTCCGTCCCCTCAAGCATCTGGGAGCGGCGCTCCAGTACGTACAGGACCATCACGAGCGGTTCGACGGCACCGGCTACCCGCGCGGAGTGGCGGCGCGGGAGATCTCCGTGGGCGGTCGCGTCCTTGCCGCCGCCGACGCCTTTGACGCGCTCACCTCGCGTCGCGCGTACCGGGACCCCATGGCGCCGCACGAGACGGTGGAATACCTGGCCAGGTTCTCCGGCACGCTCCTCGACCCGAACGTGTACGAGGCGCTGGCGAGCGTCATCCGCCGCCGAAAGTCGCTGGTGTTCATCGACACGGTCCAGGGCTGAGCCTCCCCAACCCCGACAGTTGCAGGCCCTTCTTCGCCCGCCCGCCTTGACGGACGCGGCGATGTGTTGTATTGGGATGCCGGCCGCGTCGCACGTGTCGCGCGCGCGATTGTTCGCGAACGCGCTGGGCATACGTCGTGCAGCGCGGACGCGGGCCGAACCGATGATACCGCTGTCCTGTGCAGCAGCGTGTGACACACACCTGAGGAGGCAGACATGCCGCGTAGTGACGAGTACTCGGAAGCGCTCCGCTTCTCCGACCGGGACGAGGAGGAAGAAGATCTCGGCTACGGCGGCTCCTTCGATGACGACGAGGACGAAGAGGGCAGCGGGTGGAGCATCGGCAAGAGCCACGGCGATGAGCTGTGGGACAGCACCGATGACGGCGACGACGAGGACGAGGTCGAGGTGGAGGAGACGGACACGGAGGAAGAGGAAGATCTCGGCACGGGCACCACGGGCTGGGGCGCCGGCACCGGCGTTCGTGGCGGAACGACGACCGCCGGCTCGATGACCAGCTCCGGCCTGGCCGGAGGTGCCACCCCCACGCCCATCGCCGGTGGCCTGCAGGGAGGGCGCGAAGTGTCCGGAACCCCGCCGCGCACCCCGACGCCCACCGCCAAGGCGCCCGCGGCAAAATCAGCGTCCCCCACCAAGAAGTCCGCTGCCACCAAGCCCGCCGCCAAGAAGGCCGCGAGCAAGAAGGCCGCGAAGAGGTCGGCCAAGAAGGCGCCCGCAAAGAAGGCGCCCGCCAAGAAGGCGCCCACCAAGAAGGCGCCCGCCAAGAAGGCCGCGCGCAAGAAGCCCGCGAAGAGGTCGGCCAAGAAGGCGCTCGCAAAGAAGGCCGCTGCCCGAAAGAAGAGCGTCTCCGCGCGCAGGAAGAAGCCGACCGCCGGGAAGAAGACCGCCCGCAAGACGGCGCGAAAGGGGGCAAAGAAGACTACGCGCAAGGCAGTGCGCCGCCCAACGCGCAAGGCACCCGCACGCAGGAGCGCAGCGCGCAAGGCCGCGCCGCGGAAAAGGGCAGCCAAGCGCGGTGCCGGCACGCAAAAGAAAAACGCGCGCACACGCAGGCGCGCTCGCTGATCGGCCACGTGTGACAGCGGGGTACGCCGCCGCCCCGCTGTCACACGGATCGCCGAATCTCACCTGTCTACTCGATGCCCCGACGCGCTCGCGGCGCCGTTCGGACCCCGCCGTCCGCTGCATCCCTTACGGAGTTCGACGTCGGGGCTGACGGGCGCATTGCCGCATCCGCTCCGTCCATCCCCACCGCGCTCTGGGAGATCGTCGGCACTCCCGACGGCAAGAGCCAGGTGGAGCGCGCGCTCGACGTCCTTGGCTCGGGCGACGTCCATGCTGTCTGGTGGCCCACGTCCATGCATCCCACACGCGTCGTCCACCTGACGCGCGCCACGAACACCCCGGACGCGCTGGCGCACTGCACCATCTCGCATCCCACGCTCACGTCGCAGCAGAGCGACGCCGTGATCGAGGCCGTGGTTGTGATCGCGCGCGCGGGGGGCGTGGAGCGCATCGTGCACGAGACAGCACAGCAGCTTCTCCGCCTCGTGTCCTGCGACACTGTCATCCTGGCGCTGTTCGATCCGCGCACCGGCGAGCTTGCCGTCGCCCACGAGATCGGTACGGACGCGGCATCCGCCAACGGCCACGAGCGGTACCGGCCCCGCTGGCTGGACGCGGTGGAGTTCGGGCTCTCGACGAGCACTGCCGCCGGTGGCGCCGCGGACATCACGGTCCCCATCGTGGAGGCAGGGCAGGGCACGCCGCGCGGTGCATGCACTCTCCGCTGGGACGCCGACGTGGCCAGCGAGTCGGAAGCGCCTCAACCCGGGCTCATCCTCGCGATCGTGCGCACGGCCGCCGCCGCCCTCGAACGCGATCGCGCCGAGCGAGCCGCGAGCGACCGGCGCCGTCTGGCCACGGTGGCCGCGACGGCCGCGAGCATCGGCGCCGAGCTGCGAAATCAGATCTTCGGTATCTCCTCCGCGTCTCAGCTCCTGCGCTACCGGGCCGCCGAGGACCCGGTGATGGAACGCAACGTGGGACGGGTGCTCCGCGACGTCGAACGCCTGAACGCGCTCGCCGCCGCGCTGCAGGAGCTCGGTGCGCCGCGCGCGTCGCACCTCACGCCCATCGATCCGGACAGCGTGTGGGACGAGGTCATCCGGGGACATCGCGGAGATCTCGAACGGCGCGCCCTCACCCTGCAGCGCACGCGCGCCGCTCACCACGCGCGGTGCGAGGTGGATCCGGCACGTCTGGCCCAGGCACTCGGACACCTCCTGCGCAACGCGGTGGAGGGCGCGCCCGAAGGAAGCACGCTCACGCTCTCTTCCTTCCGCCTGCAGAACGGTGCCTGGCGCGCCGTTCTCCACAACCCCGGGCCGCCCATCGCCCCCGATCTCCTTCCGCGCGTGTTCGACCTCTTCGTATCGGGGCGTGCGAGCGGATCCGGCGTGGGGCTTCCGCTGGCGCGTCAGGTCGTGGAGGAACATCACGGCACGGTGACGATCGAGAGCGACGCCGGGGAGGGCACGCGGGTCGCCATCACGATTCCGCGCTCGGGCGAGAGCGCCTGACGCTCGCGGCGTCGACGCGTGGCCGTGCGGGCGTTATCCTTTGGCCATGGCAGATTCCGCCGTCCCCCTCCTCCGCGCCCACGCGCGCCACGCTCCATGGAACGCGCGCGGGCTGGCGGCACACGCCACTGCCCTGGTCGACGCCGCGGCGCTGCGCCCCACCAACGCCGCCGCGCGCGCCGCGCCGAGCGCACGCGCGGTGCGCTACTACGTGGCCACGGGACTGCTCGACCACCCGGAGGGAGCCGGCACCGCCGCCACGTACAACTACCGGCATCTGCTGCAGCTCCTACACATCAAGATCCGCCAGCGCGAGGGACTCACCCTTGATCGCATCAAGGCGGAGATGGTGGAACAGACGGGGGACGCCATGGAGCGTCGCGTGGCGGTGGCGCTCGCGCCTGCCTTGGGCGCGCGCGCCGATCAGGTAGTGGAGGCCGACGGCGACGACGGGGAGCACGTATGGCGACGCGTGCTCGTAGCGAGCGGCATCGAGTTGCACGTGCGCGATGACTCCCCCGCCGCACACGAGGATGCGCTCGTCGCCATGCGCGAAGCCGTCCGTGCCGCGCTCGGCCGCGCCGACATCCGGTAGCGCGCCGGCGGTCTAGGAAATAATCACCAGTCCCCTGGTTCCGCGCCGAAAGCCGGCGCGCGCGAACGCGGCAGCGTGCGGCGAGATACCGGCTGGCACATCGTCTATCTGCTCTACTACGAGCCCGCGCCGTCGTGCACCTCCGCCGCTTGCGCGGAGAAACGCCATCAGCACGCGCACGGCCTCACTCACCGCGTTCGCGTCGAGCCCCGGCGCCAAACGGATCCGCCGTCCCCGCCCCTCGGCCACCGCCACCACCTCACCCGCACGTGTGACCAGCACCGCGCCACCACCGCGAGCGCGTGACAGGGGAGGGCGGTCTACGCCCTCGGGCAGCCGCAGCCGGTAGACGTTTGCCGGATCCACCGCGGCCATGGCGACGAAGCCGTGGACTTCGCCTTCCTGCAGGGGCGCCCGGAGTGCCTCGACCGCGTCGCTCAGCGCGAACTGCACGCCGGCCAGTCCGCGAACGAAGTATCCACGCCGCACCTCGCCCACGAGCTCCATCCGGCGGAGTTCCCGGTAGATGGCGCGCCACGACACGGCCGGCCAGTCACGTCGCCACCAATCGCGCGACACCACCCCGTAGCGCTCCAACCACTGCCGCGCCACCACCGCCGCGTGAGCCTCCTCGGTACTGGCCGCGTCCGCAGTGTCGGCTACGTCGGGCTGATGCGGAGCGAGCAAGGACCACCGCCCCACCCAGCCCGCGGCGGCATCGCCCACATCTGGTCGCCTCCACTTGGGCAGCCGTCGCGCACTCGGCCGACGCTGCACCACCGGCCACCCGCCAGCAGTCGGCTGGCCGTCCTGACGCCACCGAGTGGGATCGGCCGATCGTACCTCCCGCGGCGGGAGTGCACGCGTTCGCATGACCTCCCGCATGGCTTCTACCGTGTCGTTCGTGGCCAGCCCAGCCGCCACGAGCTCACGGAGCGCATCGCGGACCACCACGACACCCAGTGCGGTGGCCTCCTGAAGATCGGCCAGGAACGACGCCCCTCGCGCTTGAAGCGTCCCGCGCACCGCCTCCGCCGCCTTGCTCAACGGGGTATCCGAAGGGCCGCTCAGCCACGGAACAACCTCGCCGCGCGCGAGCAACCGTACGCGTCGGAGCACCGTCCGACCCTCTCGCTCCGACGACTCTCCCTCTCCCACCCACACCAGCTCCCCCGATCCCGCCATGCGCGGCAGCAGAAGCGGATCGTACGGGGCGAGGCGCGCCGGCAACACGTCGCGCTCCCAAGCGACGCCCGGCAGCGGCACACCATACAGCTGGCGCACCACGCTCTCCCCACCGTCCGCCCTCACGGGCCGCGCGTGGGCATCGATCTGCTGCCACCGCTGCAAGAAGAGCTGAAATCGCGGGAGCTCCACCGCCTGCACCGATCGGCGAAACGCGGCGAGCGCACGCCGACGGGCCGCCTCGAGCAGCCGCGTCCGGCACCACTCCACGGCGGCCCCGGTATCATCCAGCACCGCGCCGGCGGCCTCCGCATCGGCGCGGGCCTTGTCGCCCGCGTCCCCGGCGGCAGCCGTCGGCAGCGCCCCGCCCGCCCACTCGCCGACACGCCCCTCGGAAGCTCCCCGGCCCCGAAAGCGCCCGCGCACAAGCGTTCCGGCCCGTTCCCACACACGCAACCGCCGCTCCACCCACACCTTAGGCCAACCGTATCGTCGCGTAACCTCTCGTACGGTTACTACACCCGCGATCCCAACGTAGCGGGACAGGATCTCCCGGCGTGCGGCGCCAGGATCCACCATGGAAGCCCGGAACGGCTCTGGCACCACCTCGTCCACACTCCGCTCGATGAGCGCCGCACCCGCGCGGACCACACCCTCGCCCACCTCCCACACCGCCGCCGCGTACTGCCCGTACAACTCGGTCGGGATCACCCGCCACTTGGCGTTGTCATCCCCCGGAAAACGAACCGCTACCACGCGTCCACTCTCCAGGAGCGATGCCAACGGGTCGTCCCGCCGCCACGCCGCCGGCTCCGCCACACGTGCCGCCAACTCCGCCAGTGAGAGATCTCCGGCCCGCTCGAGTAGCACCACGAGCTCCTCTGCGCTCCGCGCGCGTCGCCCAGCCACAGTCCCCGCTCGCAACGCTACGAGCTCGGAAATGGCCTCCCCGATGGCGGAGGTCAGCTCGGGATCCGCACCCTCGCGCTGCATGAGCTCGGCGAGCATGGCACGGTCCAGCGATAGCGCCGCCGCGCCCCGTTCGGCGCGCGGCGTGTCATCCGCATACAGCCAGTCCATCACGAATCCGAACTGCAACGACGCGGCGAACGGGGACGCGCGGTCGGTCTCCGCCACGCGCACGGCGATCTCCCCACGCGCCACGCGCGCCAGCACGTCGCGCAGCGCGGGAAGGTCGAACGCATCATTCAGGACTTCGCGGTACGTCTCCACGACAATGGGGAAGCTCGGGAACTGTCGCACCACATCCAGGAGATCGAGCGCGCGCAGCCGCTGCAGCCAGAGTGGCATGCGCCGGCGCGGATTCTGCCGCGGCAGCAACAGCGCTCGCGCCGCGTTCATCCGGAACCGGGACCCAAAGAGCGATGTGCTCCCCACCTCCTCCGTGATGCGGCGCTCCGCCTCGTCGGGCAACAGATCGAGCACCGCGTGAACCGGCGCCGACGACGACAGCTCCGGAAGTCGCAGCATGATCCCGTCGTCCGTCGTCTGCACCTGCACCAATGCGCTCCCGAGCGATTCCGCCACGCGCTGCGCCAGCGCCATGGCCCATGGCGCATTCACGCGGCCGCCGAACACCGAATGCACCACGATGCGCACCGCGCCCATCTCATCGCGGAAGTGTTCCACCACCACCGTCCGCTCGTCCGGCACCACGCCGGTGGCAGCGCGCTGCTCCGCCACGTAGCTCCGCAGCGAGCGCACCGCCGCCTCGTCGCCGCCGAACGCACGCGCGAGCTCGGCCTCCGCACGCGCGACCTCCGCTCGCGGCGCGGACGGCGCCACGTCGCTCTCCGCGCGGCGTGCCAGGTCATCCACGCGCAGCGCCGCGCGGCGGATCTCCCCCACCCGCACACCAAGCGACGCCGCACGCGCGCCATACTCGCCGTGCCAGAACGGCATCCGTGCCGGCGCTCCCGGTGCGGGGGTCACGATCACGCGGTCGTGCTCGATCGCGCCGATGCGCCATGTGGCCGAGCCGAGCTGGAACGCGTCGCCCACGCGCGACTCGTGCACGAACTCCTCGTCCAGCTCGCCCAGCCGCGTGCGGTCGGGGAGATACACCGCGTAGAGGCCGCGATCGGGGATCGTCCCCCCGGAGATGACCGCCATCATGCGCGCGGCGCGCGATGCCGACAGGCGTCCCGTGGTCCGGTCCCACGCGATGCGCGGATCCAGCTCCGCGTTCAGCTCCGACGCGTACTTCCCCGACAGCATGGCGACCACTTCGTCGAATGCGCTCCGCGGCAGGGCGTGGTACGGATACGCGCCGCGCACGGTGGCGAACAGCGCATCCGCATCCCACTCGTCCACCGACACGGCGGCTACGATCCCCTGCGCCAGGACGTCGAGCGCGTTCTGCGGCACCCGCGTCTCCTCCACGTCACCCTCGCGCATGGCACCGACGATCGCCGCCGTTTCCACCAGGTCGTCGCGGAACGTGGGGACGAACACGCCGCGGCTTTCCGCGCCCAGCGCGTGGCCAGCGCGCCCGATGCGCTGCAGCCCGGCCGATACACGCTTGGGCGATTGGACCTGGATCACGAGATCCACCGACCCGATGTCGATCCCCAGTTCCAGCGCGCTGGTGGCGACGAGCGCCGGGAGTTCGCCGGCGCGGAGCGCGCGCTCGAGAGCGAGTCGGCGCTCGCGCGCCAGCGATCCATGGTACGGCCGCGCCACATCGCGTCCCGCGAGCGCGTTCAGCCGTGCCGCCATCCGTTCGGCCTGGCCGCGATTGTTCACGAAGACGAGCGTCGTGCGCGCGCCACGCAGTTGGTCCAGCACCAGCTCGGCCACCTTGGGCCACACGCTGCCGTCCATCCTCGCCAGATCCGGCACGGGCGAGATCACGGCCAGACTGGTGCGCTTGGCCAGACCACAATCCACCACCGTCACCGGCCGGAAGCGCGGCGCGCCGTGCGCGACGGTGCGCCGCGCCGCGCGGGACGGATCGGCCGTTGCGCGTGGCGGGCTCGCGGGCACGGCATCGCATCCGCCGAGAAAGCGCGCGATCTCGTCCAGCGGGCGCTGGGTAGCCGAGAGACCGATCCGCTGCGCGCCGCCGGGGCGCGCGAGTGCCGGTGCGGTAGCGTGCTGCAGCGCGTGCAGGCGCTCGAGCGAGAGCGCCAGGTGGACGCCGCGCTTGCCGCCGGCCACGGCGTGGATCTCGTCCACGATCACCACGCGCACCATGGTGAGCATCCCGCGTCCCCGCTCGGTGGTGAGCAGAATCGCCAGCGATTCCGGCGTGGTGATGAGGATGTGCGGCGTGCGGCGGAGCATGCGCGAGCGTGCGTTCGCGGGCGTGTCCCCGCTGCGTACCGCCACGCGAATCTCGGGGAACGGCTCCCCCGCCTCCTCAAATCGCGCGCGCAGCTCGGCGAGCGGACGCTCGAGATTCACGTGAATGTCGTTCCCCAGCGCCTTGAGCGGGGACACATAGAGCATCTGTACCGCATTGGGCAACGGCTCGCGCTGTCCCTCCCGGATCAGCGCGTTCAGCTCCCACAGGAACGCGGCGAGCGTCTTCCCGGTGCCCGTGGGGGCAAGAATGAGCGTGTGCTGGCCACACGCGATCGCGGGCCAGCCGAGCCGCTGCGGTTCGCTCGGTGCGCCGAACCGCTCCGCGAACCATGCGCGCACCAGCGGATGAAAGTCCGCCAGCGGATCGGACAGCGCCTGCGGTTCGGCGGACGTCGTACTGCCGCGCCGCGTGCGCCGGCGCCGTGCGGAAGACATGCGGCGAAAGCTGGGCGGGTGCGCCAGCGGCGGCTAGAGGAGCCGCGCGATGAGATGCGCGCCCCACTCCTTCACCCGCTCCACCCAGCCCCAATGTCGGAATTGCGGCAGCATCATCTGCTTGGAGTAGCGCAGATCCGCCCGGAACACCGAATCCATGGCCGCGCCAAAACGGGCGTCCTGCACCACGAGATTCGATTCATCGTTGTACGCGACCGACCGCGTGTCGAAGTTCATGGTGCCCACGGTGGACCAGAGGCCGTCGGCCACCAGTGCCTTGGTGTGCATCATTGCCGGCTGATATTCGTACACGCGCACCCCGGCCCGCAGCAGACGTTCGTAGAGCGCGCGGCCGGCGTAGCGCGTGACGCCCACGTCGGTCTTGGGACCCGCCGTGAGGATGCGCACGTCCACGCCGCGACGCGCCGCCTGTACGAGCAGATCCACGAAGTCGTCGTCCGGTACGAAGTACGAGTTCGAGACGTAAAGCGTCCGGCTTGCACCGGCGATCGAGAGCGCCAGGAACCGTTCGGCGGCCGTGCTGCCCGCGCCGGGCGACGAGTAGAGGAGCCCCGCCAGACGGGGGGCCACGGTGGCCGCCGGCGCGTCGACAGCCGTGTCCGCGCGTACGGGGCGCGGCGTGCGACCATGGATCGCGGCGGCAGAATCGACCGTCGTCGAAGTGAGCGGAAAAAAGGCAGGACCCACGAGCAGCCGTCCTGTCGCCTCCGCCCAGCCCGCGGCGAAGGCGGCCTGCAGTTGTAGTACCGCGGGGCCGACCACGCGCACGTTCGTGTCGCGCCACTGATCCTCGTGCCGCCCGTCTCCCAACCACTTGTCGGCAATCCCGAACCCGCCGGTGTATCCAACCAGCCCGTCCACCACGACCACGCGCACGTGCGTCCGCTGTGCCGAGCGCTGCAGGGTGTACCAGTGAACGGGGTGAAACGGTGCCACCACCACCCCGGCGGCGCCGAGGCTGTCCAGGTATCCATCGGAAAGATTCTGCGAGCCGAATGCGTCGTAGAGAAAGAGCACGCGCACGCCGGCCCGGGAGCGCGCGGCGAGGATCGCCGCGAGCGTGTCGGCCACGCGGCCCGGCTGGGCGTAGTACATCTCCAGCGTAATGGAGCGGCGAGCGGCACGGAGGTCCTCCCACAGGCGCGGATACGTGTCGTTGCCGTTGGTCAGCAGCTCCACCGTGTTCCCGGCCGGCATGGTGCTGCGCGTGAGGAGCTCCACCGTGGGCACGAACAACGGATCGCCCACCGCCAGGCGCCGGTCGCGGTCGCCCACTGCGTGCACGCTCTGCACCCGCGTGCCGCGGGTGATGTACTGGAATCCGGTGAGGGCGAGCACCAGCACGACCAGGATGCCGATGGTAACCACCACGGACATCATGATCGTGCGGACGAGGTGCCGGCTGTGACGCTGGTGCTGCACGGTACGCCGCATCGAGCGCTCCTTCGCGTTCGGGTTGCCCCTCTGGCCATCGGTCCGCGCGCTCCTATCGCAAGTCTGGCGCCTCCATCGGCGCGACTGCATCGCCGCGCCTCTTGCCCTCCCCACGCCGTACCGCCATGCTCCCCCCGGTTCCCGCACCTGTATCTGGATAGGAGACGCGATGGCCGCCCCGACCAGCGCATCGGATGACCGCATTCGCCTCGAGCAGGCCGCGCTCGAGCGTACGCGATTCGCCGGACGGTCCGTCGTCGTAACCGGCGTGGGACGCTCGGGGCAGGTGGGAGAAGTGGTGGCCGCCGAGTTCGCGCGCTTGGGCGCGCACGTGTACCTGGTGAGTCGGTCAAAGGACGAGACCGAGGCGCGCGCGGCCGAACTGCGCGCGGCGGGGCACACGGCAACGGGTTTTCCCTGCGACCTCACCGATCCGCAGGCGGTGGCCCGGCTTGCCGGGTTCGTGGCCGGAGGCACGGGCGGACGGCTGAACGCGCTGGTGCATCTCGCCGGGGGCTTCGCGCTCAGCGGACCCGTGGCGGAATCGGAGTTGAGCGTGCTGGAGCAGCAGTTCGCGATCAACCTCGTGACGGCGTTCCTCTGCACGCGCGCGCTGTTGCCCCAGCTGCGCGCCGCGCGCGGTGCCATCGCGTACGTGGCTTCGGCGGCCGTGTTGGCCGGCACGAGTGTGGCGACCATGGTCGCGTATGCGGCCGCCAAGTCGGGCGTGGTGGCGCTCATGCGCGCCGTGGCCGAGGAGGAGCGGGCGCACGGGGTGCGGGCCAACGCCATCGCGCCGGGCACCATTCGCACCGCATCCAACGTGGCCGCCATGGCACCGGACGCGCGGTTCGTGGAGCGCGAAGATGTCGCCACCGCGCTGGCATTTCTCTGCTCCGACGCCGCGCGCGGTGTCACCGGTCAGCTGCTGCCGCTCGTGTGAGCCGCGGTGCTATGCGATGCCCACGCCTTGCCCCGCTCCTTGCGCCCGAGCAGTTTCTTGCGCATGAGCCTCGGGGGGCGTCGCCGGTCGGCATCGCGGGTGATCCTGCTCGACCGCTCGTTGGAACGGCTGCCGCTCTTTCGCCTCAGCGACTCGGCCGACGAGGCGGCCATCGCGTATCTGCCGCCGTCGGGCGGACGATGGCGGGTGCTCCCCGCGCCGGGAGATCGTCTGCCCGGCACGTTCGATCAGGATGTGTACGTCGAACTGTGTCATCGCTTTCACGAGGCCGGCACGCCCGCCAACGGATCCCTGGCGTTCACGCTGCATGCGTTCTTGCGGTCGATGGGGCGGCGCGTGGACGGCCGGACGTACGAGCAGCTGCGCGCGGCGCTGAGCCGACTGGAGCGCACCACCCTGGAGTCGCAGGGCGTGTATACGGATGCTGCTGGCACGGCGATGGACGGACAGTTTACCGTGCTGACGTCGGTGGTGATCCAGCGCCGGCGTCTTGCCGAACGCGAGCAGCTGGCGTTGTTTGCATCAGTAGCGGCGTCGGAGCCGGGCGAAGCACAGGTGACGCTCTCTCCACCAGTGCGCGCCAATATCACGGCGGGGTGCACCACCACGCTCTCGGCGGCGCGGTATCTGGCGCTCACATCGCCGGTGGCGCGCAGGCTCTATCGGTTGCTGGAAGTGGCTCGCGCCGACGGCTCACTCGTCTGGCGCGTGGCGCTCGATCAGCTCGCGGCCATGCTGCCGCTGGCGCAGCGGTATCCGTCGCACCTGCAGCGCGTGTTGCAGCCGGCACACCAGATGTTGCTGGCAGCGGGGTTGCTGCGCGATGCAGCGGTTCGTCAGCACCAACGGGAGTGGTTCGTCGACTATGCGCTCTCCCCGCGGACTGCTTAGGTTAGCCTGATCCTTGCAAGGTTCGTCCGAACCACGTCACCCTCTCCGGAGATGATCCATGGCCACCAAGCTCGACAAGACGCTCAAGCGCGAGATCGACATCGACGGGCAGCCATACATGGTTGCCATCTCGCCCGAAGGCGTCAAACTCACGCAGAAGGGCTTTCGCAAAGGGCGGGAGATGACGTGGAAGGAACTCTGGCAGAGCGATGAGTCTGACGCCGCTGCGTCGGGCGGGACGCCACAGGGCGGGATGTCCGGTGGGATCGCCGGCGGGTCGTCGGGCGGTATGTCGTACTGACACCGGTTCGCGGGACGGCCTCGTCTGCGATGGCCGGCCGTCCCGTCCCGCGCCCTCCGGAACTTCCCCCCCCATCCAACGTATTCACGAGTGTAGATTTGGGCACTCCCCTCACCATTTGGTAGCCTATGCCGCGCCTCCGCCCCCGCCTCCTTGCCGGAGTGCTCATCCTGCCGCTGCTCATCGGCGGCTTCGTCGTCCAGGAACGTGCCAACCGCAATGGCGCCCGCCTGTTCGACCAGGTGCTGTCCCTCGTGTCGAATCGGTTCGTCGACACGGTCGATGCCGGCGCGCTGTACGAAAAGGCGGCTCGCGGTCTCGTCCAGCAACTCGACGATCCGTACTCGGAGCTGTTCACGCCCAAGGAGCTCCAGCGGTTCTCCACCACGTCCACCGGCCACTACGGCGGGGTGGGGATGCAGATCGAGAACCAGGAGGGGGCCATCGTGGTGGTTCGCGTCTTCCCCAACACGCCCGCCGAAGCGGCGGGAGTGATCGAGGGCGACCGGATCGTGAAGGTGGATACCGCATCCACGCGCGGATGGAGCACGCAGCAGGTTTCGGAGGCGCTGCTCGGAACGCCGGGAACACAGGTCAACGTCAGCTTCTCGCGGCCAGGCGTCACCGAGCCCATCCCGCACCGGATCACCCGGGCGATCATCAACATCCCTGCGGTGCCATTCGCGATCATGCTCGACGGCAAGGTGGGGTACGTCCCCCTGCAGACGTTCAATGAGACGGCCGCGGACGAGTTGGAAACGGCCACCGCCCGGCTGGTGCGCGAAGGCGCCAAGGGGATCGTCGTGGACCTTCGCGACGACCCGGGGGGCATCCTCGAGCAAGCACTCTCGATCGCGGATTTCTTCCTGCGGGAAGGGCAGCCCATCGTGAGTGTGCGCGGCCGGCAGGGGTTGGACCAGACCTACGTGGCGCGCAGTCACCGCCACGTCCCCGATGTCCCGCTCGTACTGCTGGTCGACGGCCGCACCGCCTCCGCATCGGAGATCGTGGCCGGTGCGTTACAGGATCACGACCGCGCGCTCGTGGTCGGCACCAGATCTTTCGGTAAAGGACTCGTGCAGACCGTCTTTCCGCTCGACGGCGGCTACGCGCTCAAGATGACCACGGCCAAGTGGTACACGCCCAGCGGGCGTCTCATCCACCGGCCGCGCAATCCGGAGACGCTGGCCGCGCTGGACGATGTTCCCGACTCCCTCGAGGCGGATTCGGCCAAGACCAGCCGTCCTGTCTTCCACTCGGACGCGGGACGTGTGGTGTACGGCGGCGGTGGGATCACCCCTGACCTCGTCGTGCAGCCCGATACGGCCACCACGGCCGAACAGGAGTTTGGCCGGGCGATCGCACCCAAGCTCGGCGTGGTGCGCGCTACACTGTACAACTACGCCTTGCAGCTCAAGCCACAAGTTCAGCCGTTCTTCACGGTCAACCCCGCGTGGCGCCAGGAGTACGTACGCCGGCTGCGCGAGGCGGGAGTGGACATCACCGACCAGCAGGTGCAGGACGCGGGCGGGCTGCTCGACCGCATGCTCGCCAGCCAGGTCACCCGGCTGGCGTTCGGCGACTCCACCGAGCTGCGGCGCAGCCTCCGCTCGGACGAGGATCCACAGCTCGAGCGCGCCGTGGACGCGCTCCGAAAGGGAGAGACCCAAAAGGATCTCTTCGCATCGAGCGCCAAGAACTCGGCGCGACAGCACTGATTTCCGCCCGGCGCTTTCGGGTGGATACGCGCGGCGCGGCCCGGACACAGGGTCGCGCCGCGGGTGCATCGCGCCAGCGCCCGGACGCTCGCCCGGTTCGTCCAGCGACACGGGCGCACGCGGGTGAGACGCACCCCTTCGGCACGGAGTGGCGCGATCGGCCGGCGAACCGGTAATATCACGAGCCCTTCCTCCCGGAGTCATCATGGTGGGTCTCATCGTTCTCGCGGTCATCATCTTCCTCGCCGGCACCCTCGTCGCGAGCTCGTTCAAGATCATTGGCCAGGCAGAAGTGATGGTGATCGAACGACTGGGCCGCTTTCATCGCGTAGCGCGGTCCGGACTGAACATCCTCATCCCGTTCGTCGAGCGCGCGAAGTCCATCGACGTCCGCTTCTTCGAAGCCGATGTGAGCGGGATCAAGCGGATCACCGCCGGCTCCACCACGCGGATCGATCTCCGCGAACAGGTCCTCAACTTTCCCAGTCAGCCGGTCATCACGAAGGACAACGTCACCATCAACATCGACGCCGTCCTGTACTACCGCGTGGCCGACCCGCAGAAGGCCACCTACGCCGTGCAGAACCTGCCATACGCGCTGGAGACGCTCACGCGGACCACGCTGCGCAACATCGTGGGAGAGATGGAGCTCGACTCCACGCTGGCCAGTCGCGAGGTGATCAACCGCCGGATGCGCGAGGTGATCGAAGAGGCGTCCATCGGCTGGGGGGTGGACGTGACGCGGGTCGAGCTGCAGGCCATCGAGCCGCCACACGACATCCAACATTCCATGGAGCTCGTGATGAAGGCGGAGCGGGAACGCCGCGCCACGGTCACCCAGGCGGAGGCGATCAAGCGTTCGCAGATCCTCGAGGCCGAGGGCGTGCGCGAGTCGCAGGTGCGGCGCGCGGAAGGAGAGAAGGACGCCGCCATCCTGCGTGCGGACGGACTGGCGCAAGCCCGGCTGGCCATGGCCAACGCTGAAGCGGAGGCGATCGAGAAGATCGCGAGCGCGCTTCCGGACGGCGAGGCCGCCATGTACCTGCTCGGTCTCAAATACCTGGAGGCGCTCCCCAAGATCACCGCCGGCGCGGGAACCACCATCTTCCTCCCTGCCGAAGCCACGGGCGTGATGGGGGCACTGGGCGGTCTCCGCCAGATGCTGACATCGCAGGGCAATCCGCCGGCGTCCACTGCGGGCTCCCCGCGTCCCGGCGCCAAGGGCCCCGGCGTGCACGCCTACCCCACGCCCGCACAGATTACCGGCGTCCCATCCGCGCGATCGCGCACGGAAGACGACCATCCCGAGGAGCCCTGATCGTGGCGCGCATCACACGCGAGCGAGCCGAGCGCATCGCTCGCGCGCACGCGTGCGAGCAGTGCGGGGAGTACAGCTACAAGAAGGTCGCGGTCAAGCCCGCGCCCCCGGAGCACCAGCGCGAGCTCCACGAAGCGTGGCACGCGTCGCTGGTGTGCGGCGTGTGCGGGATGCACATGGAGATGGGCATCGACGAGGAAGGGGACGTGCTATACGCCGGGTGACTGCGCCGGGGCGGCGCGCGCCGTGGCAGCGATCGTCATCAAATTCGTGCGTCCTCTTGCGGCGGCGGCCGGGGCGCCCAGGTTTGGAACCCATGCCGCCGCTCGATTTTCTCCAATTGCAAACCGGCGACCGCGTGAACCACGAGCTCCGCGTGGTGGATCGTGCGGAGCGCCGCAAACGCGACCAGGAGCCATTCGTCATCCTCACCCTGGGCAACGCGAGCGGACAGATCGAGACAGGACCGATCTGGGCGGACAAGTTGGCGGGCGGATGGGCTGACGGCGCCGTGCGTGGCGCGGTGGTGCAGGCGATCGGCCATGTGCAGCTCTACGACCGGAACGGAAGCGCCAAGCGGCAGCTCGAGCTCACCGCCCCAGTCCGGGCCATTCCGCGCGACGGGCTCCGCATGGAGGATTTTCTCCCGCACATTGAGGATTCTCCAGCCAAATTGTGGGAGCGCATCGATCGGTTTCGGGCGGAGATCTCCTCGCGCACGCTGCGCGCGGTGGTCGATCTGTTCTTCGCCGATGACGCGTTCCGGGTACGCTTCGAGCGCGCTCCCGCGTCGATATCGGGCCATCACGCCCAGGTGGGCGGACTCCTCCTGCACGTGTACGAGGTGGCGTACATCGGCCGTGAGATCGCCAGGGCCATGCGCGCCAATGCAGACATCGTGGTGACGGGCGCGCTCCTGCACGACATCGGGAAGACGGAGACGTACGAGGCGGGCTGGGATGGGTTCGTCCGCACGCCGTGCGGGCATCTGGTGGAGCATGTGGTGATGGGCTGCCTGATGCTCGATCGGGCGCTGGCCGCCCTGGGCGAACCGGTGTGCACGGAGGGGCAACTGCTGGAGCTGCAGCATCTTGTTCTCTCGCATCACGGCGAGCTCGAGTACGGCAGCCCGGTACGCCCGCTCACGCCGGAAGCCGAGATCCTGCACTGGGCCGACCAGACGTCCTCCAGAGCCAACGACGTGATGGAAGGCGTGGGCGACCCCGAGGCCTTCCGAGACGGGACGGCCTTTGGCGATCAGCGGCGGCTCTGGCGCGTCAAGCGTCCCCTCTGGCGCCGGCCTCACGACTGGAGCTGAGCGGCCCGACGATTCCCCGGAACGTTTCGCGCGCATCGCGGTATTAGGGGCTGCCAGGCTGACGCGACAGCATGGCGCCAGTGACGGCCGCGGGACTGCGCAGGACCTCCTCGCTCCCACAGTCGACCACCCGGTGACCAGGTGAGCCCTCCCGTGTCGCAGGACGCGGCTCAGGCGGGCGCGGCAGCTTCGTTCTGGGATGAAGGCGTCTCCCGCATGGCGGGACGTGAATCCGATGGCACCAGGGGTACCTGCACGCGCCACAGCACCCGTGCCATCGGCGTCCGCCTCCGGCTCTGCGGAGAGGTGCACACCTTGGAGAGCTCATGCGTAAGCCACGTCCAGCTACGTACAACCCAGCACAGGCCCTACAGCTCATCTCCAACGACCGCAGCGGCCGTCCGCTGAGTTGCCCGTCGTGTGCCGGGGAAATCGCCCGCCATCCGAACCTCGTGCCACCACCGCCGGGTTCGCAGATCACCCTTTGCTGCGTCCGCTGCGGGCGGCTGGCCCGCTACATCGCCGGCGCTGGCGCTGCCTGAGGCAAAGCCGTGTTGGTCCCTGCCGAGGCAGTGCGGGGACAGCGGTACCCAGCAGGCGCCATGGTCGACCAGCCGTAGCCCGGGGCCCTCGCCGGTTGACCGAGACTGACGGGCACCAGCGTTCACCGAAACCGCGCACCCGCCGCAGCGTCATGCGTTCCGGTGCGCGGTTTCGTGTACACCTCCCTCGCTGGCCCTTCCCTTGCCAACCCCATGCTAGGCTTGCGCACCACACATGTTTATTTTTCGCGATACGTTCTATGATCACGATTTGAGCAGCCTGGGACGGGACGCGCCCGCCCATTTCGCTCAGGCGGGATCGCGCATCACCAAGTACGCCCGTCGACCGGGAGAGGTAAGGCATCATGTCTCGTATCAATGGCACCGTGAAGTGGTTCAATGACGCAAAGGGGTTTGGGTTCATCTCCCGAGAGGGAGGACCCGATGTGTTTGTCCACTTCAGCGCCATCCGTGGCGCGGGATTCAAGTCCCTCGCCGAAGGAGACCAGGTCTCCTTCGAAATCGTGCAGGGGCAAAAAGGTCCCCAGGCTGCCGAGGTCGAAAAGGTCTGATCCCACCTTTCGGCTCTTGTTCACACAATGCCCCGGCTCCTCGATCGAGCCGGGGCATTGTGCACCCACCCCCACCCCCACCCCCACCACCACTCCCGCTCTCGCCCAGACCCCCGGCACCGGACTTGCCCGTCCACGCCCCTGCCCACGCTGGTCATCTGCCACCTCGTACATCGGGCATACGACGATGCCGTCGATCTGGAAGGGCGCACTCGCATTTGGTCTGGTGAACATCCCCGTCGAGCTTCGTCCGGCGGTGCGCAGCGATCACATCAGCTTCCGTTTGCTCCACGCGGATGACCTCTCCCCCGTGCGCTACGAACGCGTGTGCCAGGCGGAGGGAGAGCCCGTGCCATGGAACGAAATCGTAAAGGGCTACGAATACGCCAAGGGGCAGTTCGTCGTGATGACCGACGACGACTTCAAGGCCGCCGCGCTGGAGTCCTCGCGCACTCTCGAGATCACCGACTTCGTGAAGGAGACAGACATCGATCCCCGCTTCTTCGAGACGCCGTATTTCCTGGTTCCCTCCAAAGGAGGCGAACGAGCGTACGCTCTGCTGCGGGAAGCCGTCCGTCGATCGGGCGTGGTCGGGATTGGGAAGGTGACGATCCGGCAGAAGGAACACCTGGCAGGTGTCCGTGTCGTGGGCGAAGCGCTCGTGCTCGAGCTGATGCGTTTTGAGAATGAGCTGATCGACGTCAACGAACTCCAGTTCCCGGAGCGCGACGCCGTCCGCCCTCAAGAGCTCAAGATGGCCGAACAGCTCATCCAAGGGCTGGCCGAGCCGTTCGATCCCGCCAAGTACACCGATGAGCAGCGAGAGAACCTCATGCGCGTCATCCGGGCAAAGATGGAGGGCGCGGAGATCGAGGCGCCCGCGGCGGCACAGGCGCCGCACGAAACGCAGGTGATCGATCTCATGTCGCGGCTGCGCGAGAGTCTGGAGCGGCAGCAGGCGCGGAGCGGCGGCGCTGTCCGCGCATCGCGCAAGAGCGCCGCGGCGCGCGAGAAGCGGCCGACACGCAGCCGCCGCCGTAAGTCGGGCTAGCCCCACCGACGTGCCTGCGCGACGCTCCCCGGCGCGATCGCTGGCCGCGTACCGAGAGAAGCGCGACTTCTCCCGGACGCGCGAGCCGGCCGGAGGAGGCGCGTCCGCACAGAGCGATCGCCTGCGCTTCGTCATCCAGAAGCACGCGGCGAGCCACCTGCACTTCGACCTCCGCCTCGAGCTGTCAGGCGTGATGAAGAGCTGGGCCGTCCCCAAGGGGCCGAGCGTCGATCCCTCCGTGCGGCGGTTGGCCATGCAGGTGGAGGATCACCCCGTGGAGTACAACACGTTCGAGGGGACCATTCCGCAGGGAGAGTACGGCGGCGGAACGGTGATGCTCTGGGACCGGGGCTGGTACGAGCCCAATGATGCCAGTCCCGGAGAGGACGCGGAGACGGCCGTTGCCCGCGGTTATCGGAAGGGAAAGTTGGACATCACCTTCCATGGCGAGCGCATGCACGGTTCGTGGGCGCTGGTGCGCATGCGGCCGCGCGGCCCGGCGGGCGACGCAGACAAACCGCAGTGGCTCCTCATCAAGCATCGGGATGCGCACGCGTCGGCGGAGCGCGACATCGCGGAAGAGGTCGCAACCTCCGTCGCCACGGGGCACACCATGGAGGAGATTGCCGCCGCACCCGGCCGCGTGTGGCATGCCAAGGACGCGCAGACGACCACACGAGCGGAGCCAAGAATGACCAGGACGAACACTGGAGCCACGGAGCGCGAGCTCCGGCGACAGACGCTCGCACCGATGATGGCGCGGATCGGGACCGCCGTCCCCGACGGGGAGGGATGGACCTTCGAGCCCAAATACGATGGCATTCGTGTCCTCGCGTACGTCACCACGACGTCGGCCGCACTCATCACGCGCAACGGCAAGGACAAGGCAGCGCAATTTCCAGAGGTGACCAAAGCCCTGCGCCGGCTCGCCTCGAAGGCCAAGCGCCCGCTGGTGCTCGATGGGGAGATCGTCGCGCTCGTGGACGGCGCTCCGGCGCGCTTTCAGGAACTGCAGCAGCGGATGGGGGTGAAGGACCCTCACGCGATCGCCACGCTGGAGCGCCGGATGCCGGCCGCACTGATGGTGTTCGATCTGCTCGTCGACGGCGACGACGTTCTTGTGCGGGAACCGTGGACGACCCGACGCGCGCGCCTGGAGCAGCGCATGCGCCGCCGCACGTCGCCGCACCTGCGCGTGGGCGAGACCGTGCCGGGCGACGGCGGCGCCATGCTGCGAGCGGCGCGCAACGCGGGATGGGAGGGGATCATCGCGAAGCGCACCCAGGCGCGCTATGAGCCGGGCGGCCGGAGCGGCGCGTGGCTCAAGCTCAAGGTGCAATATCAGCAGGAATTCGTGGTGGGCGGCTACACCGAGCCGCGCCGATCACGGCCGTATCTGGGCGCGCTCCTGCTGGGCTACTACGATGCCGACCGGTTGATCTACGTGGGGCACACAGGCGGCGGGTTCACCCGTGCCCAGCTGCATGACATGTACGAGCGGCTGCGCAAGTTGGAGCGCAAGACCTCGCCCTTTGCGGAATCGCCCAAGACCAATGAGCGGCCGCACTGGGTGCGCCCGCAGGTGGTGGTCGAGGTGAAGTTCAACGAGTGGACCGCCGACGGGAAGCTGCGCCAGCCTATCTTTCTCGGCGTGCGCGACGACAAGGACCCGCACGACGTGGGGCTCGAAGCGCACAGCGTGCAGGAAGTGGCATCCACGGCAGCAAGGGGAAGCGTCAGAAAGCGCCCCCGCGCGACCGCTGCCGCGACGACCTCCGGGCACACCCGGCGCGCGCGCGCAGACACCGCCGCCGAGGCACTCGGCGTCCAGCTCGATGCCATCGAGCATCGCGGTGGAGGTGGGACACTGCAGGTGGCACGCGGCCAGGAGCTGCACGTCACCAACCTGGACAAGGTGTTCTTCCCCCACGAGGGCATCACGAAAGGCGATCTGATGCGCTACTACGTCCAGATGGCGACCTCCGTGCTGCCCGTCATGCGCGACCGGCCGCTCGTGCTCAAGCGGTTCCCCGATGGCATCGATGGCGAGGCGTTCTTTCAGCAGAAGGCGCCCGATCACGTTCCGGACGAAGTCCGGGTGGAGGCGGTGCACGGCGACGGCGGTGCGACGCAGGAGCGCATCGTTGGAGGCGATCTTGCGACGCTGCTCTACACCGTGCAACTCGGGAGCATCTCTGTGGATCCGTGGCACTCCCGCGTGCAGTCGCTTGACCAGGCGGACTACACCATTCTCGACCTGGATCCTGGGCCGCGGGCGCCGTTCCGGCGCGTGGTCGAGGTGGCGTTGATGGTGCGGGCGGAGATGGATGAGCTCGGGCTGCGTGGTGCGATCAAGACATCGGGAGCCACCGGACTGCACATCGTGCTGCCCATGCCCGCCAGGACATCGTACGAGACGGCGCTCCTGGTGGCGCAGATCGTGGCGACGCGGGTGGCCACGGCGCACCCGAAGGAAGCCACCGTGGTGCGCGCGGTGGGCGATCGCCTGCCGGCCGCGGTGTACGTGGACTATCTACAGAACGTGCGGGGCAAGACCGTGGCGGCCGCCTATTGCGTTCGGGCACACCCCGGTGCGACAGTGTCCACACCGCTCGACTGGAACGAGGTCGTACCGGAGCTCGATCCGCGCAGCTTCACCGTTCGCACAATGCCTGCGCGGCTGGCAATGACGGGAGATCTCTGGACGCGCGCCATCCGGCGGCGCAACACGGCGAGCGCACTGCGTGCGGTCGCGGAGGCGCCTCCAACCAGCTAGCGCGCGGCCAGCCCGCGCAGCGCACGCACACGTGCGGGGCGGAATCGGGGCCGAGGATGCCGGCGGCGCACACGCCCGCATCACGGAGAGAGGGAGATATGGATGAGCCGACGGTGCTGTACTCGCGGGAGCTCCCCGGTGGCGGCGTGGTGTTGATCGAGGCGCTCCCAACACCGGACGGCCCGCATCGCGCTCGATTGTGCGTGGAGCGCCGGAGCGATGTGCGCCGACGGAGTGGCCACGCGCCGCCGGTGGTGGCTGAAGCAGAAGCCGAATCGCGCGCGCAGGTCTTTCAGCAGCTCTACGGACTGGCGTCGGACAACGTGGCGCTGGCGCGCGCGCTCATCCAGCGATTGGGCCCGCCCGACACCGGCCGCACGCCGCCCACAGCTTGAGATCGATTATCCGGCGGCGAGCCGCAGCAGCAGCTCGTCGGTTACATCCTCCAGCGCCCCGGCGCGGACAATGGCGACGCGTGGCGATGCCGCAGCGCGGCCCATGGGGTCCAGCCGAACTACCAGGCGGTCCATGCGGACCGCTCCATCGGCGCCGCTCCCGCCTGGCGCATCGGGAGGCGGTGCCGCGAGTCGGGCGATCAGGCTGACGCGCCAACCACCCCGCGTGCCCAGCGTGATGACGCGCGTGGGAACCGGGGCCGTCTCCGGCCGCCGACCGTGTCGACGCGAGCTGTACCTGCCGAGGCCGCGCGCCCGCCTGGCGCGCATCCGCTGTCGCATTCTGAGGTGAGGCATTCGCACCTCGCTCCGGCGCCGTGCGCCCGTGGCTGAGTGGCCGGCCGCCCGCGCGACCGGTATAGGTGCATCATGCAACTAATACGCGGATTTCGCCACCGAGTTCCAGTCGAGGTGTGGTAACGGGAGCGTATCGTTCGAGTATCCGCGCGCGACGAGCCAACGAACGGGGGGGGGAGCGCCGGGGGAGGTGGGGAGCCTGGCAGTGCGTGGGGGAGCGCCGGGAGAGTGCGCCGGTGGCGCCGCCCTCGCGTCAGCCGGCCAGCGCCTCGAAGCGGACACCGCGATGGACGCTCCGTCGCTTGCGCGGTGCATAGCGGAAGAGCTGTGCAGGGCGTCCACGCCCCTCGCTCCGCCATTCGTCCGTGGGCTCCACCAGCCACGCCGCGTGGAGGGCGCGGCGGAAGCTGGCCTTGTGCAGACGCCGGCCGAGCAGGAGCTCGTAGATCTCCTGCAACTGGCTCAACGTGAAGGTGGCCGGGAGCAGATGAAACGCGATCGGCGCCTGGTCCATCCGATCGCGGAGCGCCCGGATGGCCGCCTCCACAATCGCGCTCTGGCGCGGCGCGAGCGGAGGCAGCGCATCGGCGGTGGCCCACGTGGAGCGCTCATCCTCATGAGATGTCGGCTCCGGCACCAGGGCGTAGTAGGCCACCGATACGTCGCTGCCGGACGGATGCCGCTTGGCGCTGAACGCCCCCACCTGTTCCAGCCACGTGGGCGCGCGGCCGAGGGCCGACGCGGCGATCTCCTGTGCGATCAGGTCCAGCGCGCGCCCGTGCTCCAGCCGCGCCCACGGCAACCCCCAGCGCGCGCGTGCGCCGCGCGGCGCGCGCGTGAGGAGCAGCCCCAGGTGATGTCGGAGCGGTGCCAGGAGGACGACGTCGACGGACAGCGCGACGCCAGCAGCCCCGGTGCGGGGCGAGGGAGGAAAAGATCGTTCGCGCATGCCGCGCGAATTATTCACCTTCTGCGACTAATGTCAACCCCCAACGGCCCTGCTTTAGTAGCAGAGCGTTACGAAGTAAAGAATTGGTCGCGTGGTGCGACAATACTGACGATTTCCGGGACACCCGTCAAGCACGCCGCGAACCAATGCATGGTCCTCATGCACCACATGTGCCCACCGCGCCGCGCGACGCAAAGAAAGTGACAGCACGCCAGCCACATCGGCAGGCGTCATATCGGCGGGAGTGGATGCACGCCAAGAGGCGCGGCACATGTCGTCACCCACAGCGCGCCGCAGGAGGATGTCGTATTGAGGGACGCCAACGCTCAGCCCCGCGGCGCAGCACGCCCTGGTCCGCACGCCCTGGTCCGCACGGCGGAGGCGTACGCCTCCGCCCACATGCTCAGTGCAGCGCGGAGCGCGTGGTGCCGCTCGCAAACGCGGCCGCCCCAGGGATCGTAATCGGCAGCCGGCCCGTAATCGGCGCAACCCCCAGCACCGCGAGCGCGGCAGCCCGCTGCGACACCGGCGCCCCTCCCCACGCCACCACGTACGTGGGCACGCTGGGGATCTGCCGCAGTAGATACGGATTCCCCATCGCGAGCACGATCGTCGGACGCCCGTGCGTCACCAGGCCGTCCACGAACGCGGCGAACGCGCGCGGCGCCGCGAGCCGCGTCGCGTTCCACGCCTGCGACACGTACGAGCTCACCAGAACCACATCGGCCGAATCGGCGGCCGCCGCCAGTGCGGCGAACCCGGCTTCCGGCGCCGCAGCGTCGATGTATGCCGCGCGAACGTGCGGAAAGACGCGACGAAGCTCGGCGTCGAACGCGGTACCGGCACCGAGATCACTCCGCAACGCGAGCGTGACCGAGAGCACGCGCGTTCCCGACGCACGACGGCGCAGCGGCACGAGATGCCCCGTGTCCCGCACGAGCGTGATCGATCGCCGCGCGACCCGCTCCGCCAGCGCAACGTGCGCCGTGTCCCCCACGACGCGCCGCACGGCGTCCAGGTCCACGGTCCGCCGCCGCGCGACCCCGCTGCGCCACTTCGCACCCAGGATGCGCCGCACCGACGCGTCCAGCCGCGCCTCGTCGTAGCTCCCCCGATGCACGCCGTCCAACACGGCATCGATCGTTTGCGCCACGTTCACGGGCTGGATGAGCACATCGATGCCGGCCGCCACAGCCCGCCGCGTCGCCTCGGTCGCACCATACCGGTCGATGACGCCACGCATGTCCATCGCATCGGAGATGATCAGCCCGTCGAACCCCATCTCCCGACGGAGAAGTCCGGTGAGCACGCGCGGTGAAAGCGTGGCGGGGTCGCCGCTCGAATCCAGGGCCGGCATGGAGCCGTGGAACGACATGATCGCCGCCAGCCCGGCCCCCACAGCGGCACGAAAGGGAACCAGCTCCACACTGTCGAGCCGCTGTCTGGTCACACGGACGATCGGGAGCGCCAGGTGCGAGTTCGTTTCCGTATCGCCGTGCCCAGGGAAGTGCTTCCCCGTGGCGAGCATCCCGCCATCCTGGATGCCGCGCACGATGGCGGTGCCGAGGCGCGCTACCAGCTGCGGGTCCTCTCCCAGCGAGCGGGTATTGATGACCGGGTTGTCCGGATTGTTGTTGACGTCGAGCACCGGCGCGAACGCGACCTGGATCCCGAGGGCGCGCCCCTCCTCGGCCGTGGCACGCCCCGCCGCGTATGCCAGGGCGCTATCCCTCGTGGCGCCGAGCGCCATCTGCGGTGGGAAGAGCACGGCGCCGCCCAGATCGATCGCGTTGGGCAGGAAGTATCCGCCACGCGCGCGGAATCCGGCGCCTGCTTCGAGATCGGCGCCGAACAGCAACGGGACAGCGCTGCTGCGCTGAAGCGCGTTGGTCTTCTGCGCGATCTCGAGCGGCGACCCGACGGAGATGATGAACCCGCCCACGTGCCGCTCGGTGACGTCCGCCATGGTGCGGCGCCATTCGGGCGCGTCCTCTGGAACGTAGTCACCAAGGATCTGCGGCCAGACCATTTGCGCGGCCTTGTCGCGCAGACTGAGCCCGGCGAGCACCGAGTCCACCCACCGCGCGCTGTCGCTGGGAGGAAGCCCGTGCCCCACGCGGCGGCGGCCCTCCACGCCCTGACGACTCGCCCACTGGGAAGTCGCGGGGTGCGCGACCGCGCTCAGCGCAGCTCCCACCGCGCGATGCGCAGGGGCGGTCTCGTGCGCTCCCGCCGGGGCGCACGCCACGACGGCAACGCACGCGAGAACGCCCGCGGCGCCGCGCATGGACGCGAGCCATCGCTGTGGAGCCGACGTGATGGACATCAGGAAGATGGACGCTGACGGAATCGCACGATCGCCGACGCAACGCGCGCGGCGGATGCTTGCCGCGCCGCGCCCTGTCGCGTCACCAGTTGATCGTGCCCTGCCGGGAGGTGTCGACCTGCTCCTGCGCACCACCGCGAAACAGGAACGCCTCCATGTTGCGCGTAAGGAAGGTGCGCGCCTGCGGGTCCATGAGGTTCAGGCCGTAATGATTGATGAGCATCGTTTGCTGGCGTAGCCACTGCTGCCAGCAGGTGTCGCAGATCTCCGCCAGCGCACGGGCGCCAAGAGCGCCGGGGAAGGGAGAACGCTCCAGCCCGGCGCGCGTCTCGCCGCAACGGGTACAGGTGACGTCAGCCATACGAAGCTCCACTCCTGCAAAGCGCGGCCGCGAGCCGCCACGACTCAGCGCGCGTAGCGCACCTTGGCGAGTCCGAACAGGGCGAGCAATCGGATGTAAAGCCACCCCACGTCGAACTCGAACCACCGCGCCTTGAACTTGGCCGAATGCGGATCGGCATGATGGTTGTTGTGCAACTCCTCACCGCCCAGCCAGATCGCGATCGGCGAGATGTTTCGGCTCTCGTCCTTCACCGAGAAGTTGCGGTATCCCAGCGCGTGCCCCACTCCGTTCACGATGCCGGCGGCCCAGAAGGGGATCCAGAGCATCTGGACACCCCACACGAGCGGCCCCACAAAGAAGCCGAACAGGTAAATGTCCAACGCGAGCATGACGACGATGCCCAGCCAGTTCACGCGTGCCAATACCCACCGTTCCAGCCAGTCGTTGGGTGTGCCGCGGCCGTACTTCTCCAGGATGCCCGGCTGCCGCACCGCGCGCCGATAGTAGAATGCCCCTTTGAGGATGACGTTCCGCAGCCCCTCGATGAGCGGGCTGTGCGGATCACCTTCACGGTCGGCAAAGGCGTGGTGCTTTCGGTGACAGGCGACCCATTCCTTGGTGATGATGGCCGTGGACAGCCACAGCCAGATCCGCATCGGCACCTCGGCCAGCTTGCTGAACTGGACCCCGCGATGCGTCTGCGCCCGATGCAGGAAGAGCGTCACACAAACATTGGTGAGGTGGCCCGCGATGACGACGAACAGGATCGGCTTCCACCAGGCGGAGGCCCAACTTGCGAAGGATGGCATTGCCGCGGTTACTCCGGGGTGACGGTCATGCGTGCCCAGCGGGGCACGAGACGGACACGGCCCGACCACCATGCTCGCTGGGGGCCGGGCCGAAGATTGAAATCTACACCCGTTCGGGCGTGAATGCTACGGAACATTCCACGTACTTGGGGACTGCGTCGCAAACATAGGCGGTCGGCATCGCTCCATCGTGGCGCGCCACACCCGATCCGCGGTGCAGTGGCAGCGCTCACGGCGACTGGGCGCCCGCTGCTCTGGACGTCGTCCCGGAGGTCGTTGTGACCGGTCCCACGCGTCCCGGCGGTGGTGCCTGCCCCCATGTGTCGTTCTCCCTGTTCCAGTCAGGCACCGTGGGGTCCGGCCACAGCCGGACACCTACCACGGGGGACGACACGGCGACGGTAGCCGTCACGCGGGAACACTCTCCCCCGCCGGCAACTCGATCCTCCCCCACACAAGCTCCCCACAGCTGGACGGGGAACCGCGCGTCCGAGGTAGATCCGTTGGCGAGCGCGAGTCGCATGCTCACGGGAAAGGGGATGGCGGTGTGGCGCTCGAGCTCCACCTGGGCCAACTGCTGCCCGTCCACCGTCCGCATCCACACCGAATCGATCCCGATGTCCAGCACCTCGTTGGAATAGAAGAACGCGCGCCAGAACCACGACAGATCCTCGCCCGATACATTCTCCATCGTGCGAAAGAAGTCACCCGGCGTGGGATGTTTGAACGCCCAGCGGCGGATATACGTGCGGAATGCACGGTCGAAGGTAGACGGATCCAGCACGTGGTTGCGGAGCGTGTACAGCACCGCGGCCGGCTTGCGGTAGCCAATGGCGCCGAGCGCTGCACGATCAATGCGATCGGGAGGTGTCATGAGCGGCGACGCGATCCCGCTGTCCTGCACCGTGGTCCAGTTGCGGATGGCACCTGGCCACGCGCTGGTGGTGTCGCTGGGGTACCGCCGTTCGTTGGCGAATCCGTTGATGTAGGTGTTGAAGCCCTCGTCCATCCACGCATACCGTCGCTCGTTGGAACCCACGGTCATCGGGAACCATTCGTGTCCATGCTCGTGGTTGATGGTCCCGAAGATCGACCGCGGATCGTCCGACCCGTAGTGCACCATCACGAACATCGGGTACTCCATCCCACCCACCGGTCCGGCTACCGAGGTGGCCTGTGGATAGGGGAAGGGATAGAACAGCTCCGAGTAATTGCGGATCGTCCACTGCGTCTGCTCGGCGGCAGACTCCCACGCCACGCCCGCCTTGGGGAACTGATAAAACGCCTGCGCGAGGATGCCGTTCCAGCTCGTGGCGTCCCAGCGAAAATCCGGCGCCGCCGCCCAGGCCACGTCGCGCACGCTATCCGCGTGGAAGCGCCAGGTCCTGGTGCCCGGCGTCGCGTGCTTCACGGCCTCGCTCCGGGTGATGACGTGCACCACGGTGTCGGTGCGCCGCGCCTCGGCCAACCGCGCCCGCTGCGTGGCGGTCAACACCTCCTCCGGGTTCTGCAGCACACCGCTCCCCGCCACCACGTACCCCGCCGGCACGGTCACGCTATAGTCGATGCTCCCGTACTCGAGATAGAACTCGCCCTGCCCCAGATACGGGTCGGTGTTCCACCCGCGTACGTCATCGTACACGACCAGACGCGGGTACCACTGAGCGATCTCGTAGAGCGAGCTGTCGCGCCCCATACGATCGGAGCCATGCTCCGGCACGCGGAACGCGTAACGCATGCGGATGGTGGCCGTGCCACCCGCGGCGGGGATCGGCGAATCGAGATCGAGACGCATGACCGTCCCGTGTACGTCCGGCGTAACGGTGACGCCGTTCACGGTCACCGGGCCAAGATCGTACCCACCCGGGAAGTTGCGTGCGCCCCATCGCGAGTCTGCCGGGTTGACGGCGCTCCCACGACTCCCAGGACGGTAGATGTTCTGATCGAGCTGCAGCCAGACGAAATGCAGCGAGTCAGGCGAGTTATTGGTGTACCGGATGCGCACCTCGCCGCTCACGCGTTGCTGCGTGGTGTCGAGCGTGGCACTGATGGCGTAGTCAGCGCGTTGCTGCCAGTAGGCCGGCCCGGGCGACCCATCAGCCGAGCGGTACTGGTTGGGACCGGGCCACGCCATGCGGTCGATCCGCATGAAGGGATCGTCGGCCATGGTGTGCATCGCGCCCGGGGGCATGTTGCCGGGTCGTGTGGCGGATGCGGCGCGCGCGGCCATGCGGCGTGCCGCGGGCGAGTTGGTTCGCCCCGTCGCCGCCCCCACGGTGTCCCCACGCGCCGGCACGGCGGACACAGCGGGAGTCGGCGGCTCCGGTTGGCGAGCGGTGGGCGCGCAAGCGCCCACCAGGGCGACGCACGCAAGGACGGGCCATGAGACGGCGAGGGCGCCACGGCGTACGGGCTGCCTGAACTGAGAGAGTCGCATATCCAATACTCGCCGCTCCATCCCTGTCGCTCAAGCCCGGCCGCGGCCACGCCACCTTGCCTCGCGGTTGACGGCTTCGTAGCGTGTGCGTGTGGCCAGTCAGACAACCCATCCCACCGCACACGGATCGAGCGTGCTCGAGGGATGCGCAACCGTCGAGGGAACAGCCCGCTACGCCGCCCGCTTCGCCACGCGGTTCGGCGCGCGCCATTTCCGCCCTTTCGGCGCGCAGGACTGGCACGCGTCGTCCATCGGACTCGGCAGCTACTTGGGCGAGTGCGACGACGCCGACGATGCGGGCTATACGGCGAGCACGGCGGTCGCGCTCGACAGCGGCATCAATCTGCTCGACACGGCCATCAACTACCGCTGCCAGCGCTCGGAGCGCGTGCTGGGCGCCGCGCTCGCACGTGCGTGCGCCGGCGGGCAGGTGGCGCGCGACGAGGTAATCGTGTGCACCAAGGGCGGCTACGTCCCCCTGGACGGCGTGCAGCCCACCTCGCGCGAGGCGTACGCCGAGTATCTGGACCGCGAGTTCGTGCGCCCCGGCATCATCGCCCCTGCCGAGCTGGTAAGCGGTGCACATTGCATTGCCCCCCGCTTTCTCGCGGATCAGATCGCGCGCAGCCGCGCCAATCTCGGCGTCGACACCCTCGACGTGTTCTACGTGCACAACCCGGAGCAGCAGCTCGACGCCGTTGATCGGGCCGAATTGCAGAGGCGCCTGCGCGTTGCCTTTGCCGCGCTGGAAGAACGACGCACGGCGGGCGACATCGTGCAGTACGGCTGCGCCACCTGGAACGCGCTGCGTACGGCTCCCGGGGAACCGGGCCATCTCGATCTTTCCGAGCTCGTCCAGCTCGCGAGCGACGTGGGCGGACAGGATCACGGGCTCCGTGTCGTCCAGCTTCCGGTGAACCTGGTCATGTCGGAAGCCGCGCGCGCGCCCACGCAGGCGCTCTCCAACGGACGACACGTGACGCTGCTGGAGGCGGCCGCCGAGCTCGGCGTCAGCGTGGTCGCGAGTGCCACCCTGCTGCAGTCGCGGCTGGCGTCCGATCTGCCGCAAGAGCTACAGCGCGCGCTCCCCGGATTCGATACGGATGCACAGCGCGCGATCGCCTTCGTGCGCGCGCTGCCGGTGGTGACGACGGCGCTGGTGGGCATGCGATCGCCCGCCCACGTGACGGAGAATCTGCGCGCCGCGAAACCGGGCGCCGACCCCCCCGTCGCCGCGCCGGAGCGGTGAGCGGCGCGTCCGACGGTGCCGCTCGCTCACACCCGCTCCATACCACGGACGGCCGGTTCGCGAATCCATGGGCTGGTTCCACACCGCCACGCGGGTGGGGCTTCCTCATGTGGATCGTCGGACGGCGTCTGCCGAGCGAGCTCACGCACCCGCCCGATCACGTCGCGTTTCCGCGTTCGAGCCCTGCCTTCTGCCACCCGCACGCCTCACCAGGCTCCCTCGGCATCACGTGGGTGGGGCATTCGACCGTTCTCGTCCAACTCGGTCGAATCAACATTCTCACCGATCCCATCTGGAGCGAACGGGCCTCCCCGCTGGCGCACATGGGGCCGCACCGCTGGGTGCCTCCCGCGGTCGGCTTCGACGCGCTCCCGCCCATCGATGTCGTTCTCCTCTCGCACGACCACTACGACCATCTCAATGCGCTCACCGTCCGGCGCCTCGGCAAAGCGCACGGCGCCGCCACCTGGCTGGTGCCGCTGCGCGTGGCACCGCTGCTTCGGCGCCTCGGGATCGAACGCGTTGTGGAGCTCGACTGGTGGCAGCACGCGCACGTCGCGGGTGCCCACATGACGTGCGTTCCGGCACAGCATTTCAGCGGACGCTCGCTGCGCGACCGTGGCCGCACGCTCTGGTGCGGGTGGACCGTGCAGACGGCGGAGCGCCGAGTGTTCTTTGCCGGGGACACGGCCCTGCATCCCGATTTCGACGCGATCGCACAGGTCGCCGGTCCGTTTGACGCGGTCATCCTCCCCATCGGTGCGTACGCTCCCCGGCGCTACATGCGCTCGGTACACATGTCTCCGGCTGACGCCGTGCAGGCGTACCGCGCCCTCACCGGCGCGCATCCCGACGCGGAGTTGCCCGTGATGGTGCCCGTCCATTGGGGCACTTTCCGGCTGACCGACGAGCCGATGCACGAGCCACCCGAGCGGTTGTTGCAGGCGTGGACGAGCGCCGCCTTGCCCCCGGAGCGTCTCTGGCTCCTCACGCACGGCGAGACACGCACCCTCACCCGTGGCGGAGCCAACCCGACTGGCTGATTGCCAGCGGTGGTACCGCGCCGCATGTTTGCGCGGCCACGCACCGGGAGCGCACCATGGCGACTGCACGTAACCGGCACGAGCACACGCTGATCATCGAGCAGTGGCTCGATTCCTACACCGCACGCGCCGAGCTCGACGGTGCGCACATGGTGGAGCTCCCGCGCGCCCTGCTGCCGCACGACGCGGCGTCGGACACGGTCCTCCACGTCGCGTGTGAAAACGACGCGTGCCACATTATCATCGACGTGGAGGAAACACGCGCCGCACGCGCCAGAGCGGCCGCGCAGGTGCAACGTCTCCGCCGCCGCGATCCCGGAGGAGACGTCGCCCTCTAGAACCCCGGGCACATGACCCGACACCGCGCACTCCCTTATTGCCGCGCACGCCGTGCACGCATCTTGCGCCTGCAGGGCGTCGCACGAGATCGGCCGCGATTCGAGGGGCCACCTTTCGCAGGGAGTGTGCGCCATGGCGACGACCAGGAAACGGGCTCGAAAGAAGACGCGAACTTCCGCGGCGCATCGACGGTCGGGGCCGTCTTCCAGAACCAATTGCGGAAGACCCGATCGTCCGGCACGAATTCCTCACGCTCCAGCTCTACACGTCCATCCACCCGAAGCACCTCTCGCACGGCCTCCAAGAAGTCGGCCAACGCACCGGGCAGGAAGTCGAGCCGAAGCTCGGCGTCGACGACGTCCACGCGTACGTCCTCGCGCAAGCGGCCCGCACGTAAACGGCCGGCACGCGGGACGTCCGCCAAGACGTCGTCCAGGCGCTCGTCGTCTCGCAACCGCTCATCGCGCAAGAGTGGATCTCCAGTAGCGCGAGTGAGACGGGTAGCGACCGCGGTGGCCGAGCAGGCGGTGGAAGGTGCAAAGCGCGTGGGCGAGGCGGTGGTCGACTTGGCCTCGAGCGCGGTGGAGAAAGTCACCTCGTAGTCGATCGCGTCAGCCACGCTCCCACCACGCGTTCCACTTCCGCGTGCCGGTAGTCGACGGTGAGGATGTGCCCACATCCGCATCGCCACTCGAGCCGTTTCGTGCGCGCACCGAGACGATGAAGCGCACGCTCCGTGGCATCGCTCGGCACGCGGTTGTCTTCGCGACACTGCACGATCAACGTGGGCGCGCGCACCTGCGGAAGCGCGCGCCGTCCGCGATCGGCTGCGCGACAGAGTTCCGCGATGAGCCTGGGCGACGCCATCCGGAAAGCGCGGCCGCGCTCGCGCTCGACGGGATCTTGGATGGAGCGCGCGTCCTCCACGTCCACGTACGGTAGCGCCAGCGAGACGAGCGGCCATGCGCGGGCGACCGTCCGTGCGGCGGACGACGGTTCCAGATACGGCGCCAGGAGCACGAGCGCGTCCAGCGCTCCGGGCTCGGCGGCCAGCGTCGCCGCCAATGCCCCGCCCAACGAAAGCCCCACGAGCGACACGTGCGCATAGCGCGCGCGGAGATCGTCCAGCGATGCGCGCGCGCCGTCCAACCAGTGCTCGGCCCGGGACGCGTCAAAGATGCCAAGGGTGCGACCGTGCCCGGGAAGGAGCGGCGCGACGACATCGAACGCGAGCGCGTGAAGGTGCGCAGCAAGATAGCCGAGTGTCTGCGGCGTATCGGCGAACCCGTGGAGGAGGAGCACGGCCTTCTCGTTCCCCGCTGTCGTGAGCCGGATCGGCTCCGCGCCCACGATCACTCCATCGCTGCCCGTCGGAAGACGCTCCGCCGTACGCACCTCCCACCGCCGACGCGCGAGCGTGCGCCAGACGGCGAGCGATCCAGTAGCGGCCGCGGTCGCGGCCAGCACGCGGCGGCGCGACGCCGTCGTCACCCTGTCAGTACGCCGGCAGCGTGGAGTCCACTTCGGCGCGCCAGCGAAGGATGCCACCCGACAGGTGCGACGCGTGCGCGAAGCCAGCGCCCTGAAGTGCGCGAAGTGCCGTCGCGCTCCGCGCGCCGCTCTTGCAGTAGGCAACCACTGCACACGATCGCGCATGCTCCAGCTCGCCGCCGTCGATAGCCTGCTGCAACCGCGCGAGTGGAATGTGGATGGCACCCGGGAGACGACCGATCTCCCATTCGCCGGGCTCGCGCACGTCGAGCAGGACCAGGGGCTCGCCCCGCGCCAACCGCGCCGCCACCGCCCGCGGACTCACCTCCGGCACGCCAGCCGAGCCGCCCCCCGACGACAGCCCGATCTCCGGCTCGCCTGTGGCCTCCCCTGTGGCCTCCCCTGTGGCCTCCCCGCGCGTTGCCCCAGCTGCGGTGCCGTTCCCGCCCACGCGCGCACCCAGACTCCCCGGCTGACAGTAGCCCCCCTCGGCCTCCAACGCGGCCAACTCGGCCAGCCGCCCCGCCTGCGCCGCCGCCCCCGCGCCCGCCGCCCCACAGGTCGGACAGGCCGCATCCCGCCCCAGCCGCACCGTCCGGAACCGCATCCCCAACAGATCCACCAACAGCAACCGCCCCACCAACGGCTCCCCCACGCCCGTCAGCCACTTGAGCACCTCGGTCGCCTGCAACAGCCCCAGCACCCCCGGCACCACCCCCAGCACCCCCGCCTCCGCACAGCTCGGCACCAGCCCCGGCGGCGGCGGCGTCCGGAACAGGCACCGGTAGCACGGGCCCCCCGGCGCGGCAAAGACGCTCACCTGCCCCTCGAACCGGTGCACCGACGCATACACGTTCGGCCGCCCCGCCCACACGGCCGCGTCGTTCACCACGTAGCGCGTGGGAAAGTTGTCCGTCCCGTCCACCACCAGGTCGTAGCGCGCCACCAGGGCGCGCGCCGTCTCCACGCTGAGCCGCTCCGGCCACAACTCGAGCTCGACGTGCGGGTTGAGGGCGTGCAGCCGTTCGGCCGCCACCTCCAGCTTCGGCCGGCCCACGTCGGGCGTGCTGTAGAGCAGCTGCCGCTGCAGGTTCGTGGCATCGACCACGTCGGGCTCCACCACGCCCAGCGTGCCCACGCCGGCCGCGGCGAGGTAGAGCGCGACCGGCGCGCCCAGGCCCCCCGCCCCCACCAGCAGCACGCGCGCCGCCTTGAGCCGCTCCTGCCCCGCCCGCCCCAGCTCCGGCAATAACAGAATGCCGGCTGTAGCGCGTCACCTCCGCCGAGCTCAGCGCGGGAGCGGCACGGACGTCGTCCGCGGACGTCGACCGCGCGACAGAAAGCGGCGCGGACTCGACGGGCGAAGAGCTCTCGGACGACCGTGCCGTCTCCCGCGGATCCCGCTGCTTCGACACGCGGTTGCTCATGCCCGAAAGCTACACTCACAATGCGCCGAGGGCGACGCATCGCGCCCCAGCCCGGACTCGTGCGCCCCGCCCTATGTTTCGCCCGGCTGTGGTGTCTCGGTCACGTGCCGCTCGTCGAATACTTCGATGCGCGCGTTGCGACTCCGCTCGGCAAGCTTGCTCGCCAGTCGGTTGAGATCCGTGACCACGAGCCCGTTCCCCGTGCGGCGCACCAACGTTTCTGCGGTCAGCTTGCCGAGCACGAGCGAGATGGATTCGCGCGTCGCGCCTACCAGCTCGCCGAGCAGACGGCGGGGAATGACAGGCGCGGTGCCGCTTCCACGCTCCCGACTGCGCGTCAGGCGCAAGAGAGCAGTGATCAGTCGCTGCTCCACCGTGAGCGTCGCCTGTTGGGCAACACGATCGAGGAGCTCCGTGCGTTCCGCCATCACCTGTCGGATGAGCGCCGAAACGTGCGCCGGCTGCTCGCGCAGCAACGCACCGAAGCGCCCGCTCCCCAGGTGCAACGTTTCACTCTGTTCTTCAGCACGAGCGCTGGTGGCGTAGCGTCCACGCGCCTCCAGTCCCTCGCCACCGAAGGTGGCTCCTTCGTTGGCTACCCAGGGAACGAAGCATCGCCCCGAACTCATTTGCGTACGCAGTACCACCTGCCCACCCATCACAATGAATACGCCATCAGCGCGCGTGCCGCGCTCGTAGATCGTGAAACCAGCGGGCCATGTAGTACGTGCCCCGTAGGCCGCGATCGCCTCGCGTTCTTGCGGAGACAATCGAGCGGCTTCTCTCACATGTACGACAAGCACATCCCGGTCCTGCCCAGAGCGTCTGACCATTGGACCGCCGCATTGCGCGGCGCGAACCCAGCGTGTGGCCTGCCTCGCAATGAATGGGCCGCGCTGGACAGCGCCCTGGCTGCAGCGACATCTTATGTGTGTCCCTTCACGCTCGAGTCCCGGCTCCATGCCTCAGGATGCCGCACAGACACACCTCGGTCCGACCCGGCTGACCGTCGCCGTTCTGGGCGCTGACGCACTCCTGGCCGTCGCGCCCGCCACGCCGGTGCAGTTGATGCACGCGTGTCTGGCGGCCGGCTTCGATGGCGTGTATCCGGCCAGCTGGGGCGACGAACTGACGGCGGCGGGATGCCTCGATGAGATGTTGCGTCGTGGGCCGGACAACGTGGTCTTCTGCGCATGCCCGCTGGTGCGAGCATGGACCGAGCACGGCGGCCATGACCTCGACCCGTACCTCCTCCGGTTGGCATCCCCGCCCGTTACAGCGGCACGCTACGTTCGCGCGCTGTACGCCGAGCGCGAGATCGAAATCACTTACATTGGCGGTTGCCCAGGGGCGGAAGACGCGGCCATCGATGCACGCATGCAACCAGCGACACTGCTCCGTGAGTTCGCCAAACGAAGCATCAGCGTGGCCGCACAGCCCAAGGTATTCGAGTCGATACTGCCACCTGATCGTCGGCGTTTCTACTCCCTGCCCGGCGGTCTGCCTTCCCCCGAACGCCTGCACGAATTGCCTGTTGTGCGCCGGACAGTGGAGATCCAGGAGGACGAGCCCACCATCGCACTCGCTGAAGCGTTGGTGGCCGGATCGAACGCCATCCTCAATGCGAGCCCGCGACTGGGGTGTCTGTGCGCCGGCGCCACCCCCGGTCGGGCACCGGGGAGCGCGCGCGATGCAGTGACGCATCTGGAGCCGCCGCGCGCGCAGAACGAAGTGGTCGATACCAGTCTGTGCATTGATGTCGCACCCTCACCACCCCAACCACCTGCGGTGTCCCCACCGCCCGAAGCGACGGAACCCGCCGCGCGCTCACCGCAAGAGCCGACACCAGCACCGTCCGATCCAGAAACGGCGCCGGAACGGACGGACCAGCCGGAGCTACGAGCGCCGACCGCTTTCTTGGACCCGTGGGGCGGCGATCAGCTACAGCGGTGGCCAGAATTGGACAGCTCGTTGGAGTACGCCGCGCCCTCCAGCGCGCATACGGCGGATCGCGAGGTCGGCATCACATACGGCCACGAGGATCGTAGGACGGAAGACGGGATTGGCGAGCACATCGTACTCGGCGAGACCTTCGTGTGGGAGGAAAGGCTCGTCGCGGAGCCCGCTGCCGCGATGGAGCACGAGCATGCAAGTGGCGCGCACCCCACGCTGTCAGCTGAACCACCTGCGCCACGGGACGAAGACAGAGGAACACGCCATCGCTACACGCCTGCGCACGCGCGGCGTATCTCGTCCTCACCGCCAGTGATGCGCACCCCGCACGGCAGCGTGTTGCCGCGCGCCTATGCCGCGCAGCGGCGCATCGTCACGTGCGATGCCGCTGTCGCATTGGAGAACGACGGGGAAGTGCGACCAGGTGTCGAACACGAGCCAAACCGAAACGTCGAGGCGCCCATGGCTCCTGTAGCAACGGATGCGCCCGACACGGAGGTCCCGCTCGAGCGGAGTACGGAGCAGGGACCGCCGCTACATCCTCGCGCGGGCGCCCGCACCACGGGAGTGGCAGACACACGCTCCTCCAATCGGTCTGATCCCGAGCCCCCTGCGGAAACCGCCGCGGCTGCGGACACTGCGGCTGCCGAAATCGCTGCGGCTGCCGCGGATCGCCCGCCGAGTGCGGACATCGACGTCCTGACCGCGGTGTCCGAGGAGACGGATGTGAGCCGGCTTTCCAGCGGGCCGGTTAGTGGACCCATGCGCTCAGTGGTAGTACCGCTTCCCACCGACCGTCCACGCCTTGTGCCCCCGCCGTCGGGAGCCAAGCCGGTGTGGTTCTGGATCATCATCGGCGCCGCGCTCGTCGCGCTCGCCGTGTTGCTCCTACGCTTCCTGCTGGTGGACGGGGTGTTCGTCTCGTCCGGTCCGGCTCGTCAGCGGCTGGTCGCGGACACGGTAGTCGGCAGCCTCGCCGCAACCACGTCATCCGGCGTCCTTTCGGAGGATACCACATCTGCCGCGGGAGCCGATTCCACCGCGGCTGCCCACCGACTCCCCACACCACCGCCTTCCGTCCCCCCGTCCGCCCTTGCCGCGGGAGAGCGAGGAGGCGGAGGAGGGGGAGGCGATAGGGTCCCACGGATGAGCGGCTTAGACCGCCCGGCCGTGCCCGATTCGGCAGCGCGGGTCGCTCAACGAAGTGCAGCGGGTGTGGCGGATCGTGCGCGACACCCGCTCTTGCATCCGGGCGCGGCGCGGACGGATACCGCCCCAGCAACGACTCGCGTTGGTTCGCCGCCGCTGTCGGCCAGGTCGGCGCGGCCGCCCCCGGCGTCGCTTCGAGACACGCTCCAGCGGCTTCTCGACACGCGCGGCGCGCGCACGGAAGATCTCGCCGCACGCGTACGACGCCTCGATTCGATCGCGCGCGCGATGGATTCGCTCCACGGTCCAGTGCCGTAAGGCCATCCGCGGCACCAAGCGCGCACACCCAATGCCGCGAAAGGAACGAGATCAGCGCTCGTCCAATTCCGCCAGCGCCCGCTGGAGAGCCGTCTGCAGACGGCGTTCCCGCGCGGGGCCATCCGGCGTGCCGGCAACGAAGAGCGCGAGTTGCGCCACCATTTCGCGCGCCAGGAACGGCTCTACATCGCGCACGCCAAGCTCCTCGAGCGACCGCCTTGCCAGCCGTTGCAGGAGTTCGCGCGTGTCCTCGCCCAATCCGGCAAGCTCGCCTGGAGTGGCCGCCCGTGGCGGCGGCGCGCGCTCCCTGCGGCGAGATGCCGCCTCGCGCAATGCCTTCAGCGGAGCTAGTTGGACGACGAACGAACCAGGGGTGTGTTGGACGATCTCGCCCACGACACCGCGACGACGAAGCGACACGAGCAGACGGTGAACTGCTTCTCGTACCAGCGAGATGCCGCCCGGGCTGTTGCGCCCGCGACCCGTGATGACGAGCACCTCACCGGCACCACCCAACTGCCGCTCACGCAACCAATGCTCGGCACGCGTCACGGCCTGGTCGACGGTGGGCAGCATGGCGCGCAGATTCAGCGTCCGTGCCGGGCCGAAACGCGCCTCATCCAGGGCACGATGAACGAGCGTGGGGCGCGCAACAGAGCGCTTCATACGCCGCCGCCGGATGATGCCAAACGCGCACGATCCATGCGCACGCTACGGAGAGACGGACGCGTCATCGACGCGAATCTCCACCAGCGAGAGCGTGCCTGCGTTCACGTTCACCCATTGCCGCCCGTACACCTTCCCACGGGCAGTCACGGCGGTGGCGACCTCCATATCGGCAGCCATATCGCACAAGAGGAACGCTCCATTTCGATCCGTCCACGCAGCCCGCTCCCGTTGGATTATCGCGGAGCCATGCGCTTCGTACCAGGTGACGTGCACATCCGCCCCGATCACCCTGGTCCCGCTCCGAGTTCGGACAATGCCCGCTACGGCGCCGTGTTCCCGACGACGCGGCTGATCCGCGCACGCCTGTTCCATGGCCGTAGACCGCGATGGGCTTGCCACGAGCACGGATGCCACGACTCCCGGATGTACCTGTACCGCGAGCACGGGCACGTGGACGCCTAGATGATCGAGCACGGGATGCGAAAGCCGGAGCTCGTAAGTTCCCGGCCGGAGCCCCTCCAGAACAAAGCGTCCCGTCGTATCTGCGGTCGTGCGGAAATCAGTCCCCACCAGGCGCACAGCGAACTCCCGCAGACGCAGGCTGCCCAGGCTGTCGAACACCGTCCCCACAACGGCGCCCGGTGCCAGTCGGCCGGGGGCATCCCGACTGGCCAGCGAAAAGGTCCCCGTCACCCTGCCGCCCTTCTCCACGACCGAGTTGACCACCGCGCGCGTGTCCGGATCGAGCCAGCCTCGTCGACCGGGCGCGAACCGCAGGACCCGCAGCGTTGGCGTGCGCATCACCCAGCTCCGGATGATCCATGCGCCGGATGGCAGCCGCTGGAACTGCACCTCGCCGCTCGCCGCCGTCTCCGGCACACCCTTCGGCATCCCCGTATATCCATACTCTAGCGTGCGCAGCTCGGCTGTCTGTACGTCGAGCCAGAGCACGCCGCGTACGTCCCCCGGCGCGTGCCTCTTCACAGGCTCGAATGCCAGCCCCACCATCCCCCTGTGGTCGTTATCGGCACCTCTGGCGTGCAGACAATGATTCTGCAGAAAGCTCGGCGACAGCAGGGTCTGTGCATCCGGCGCGAAATAATCAATGCTGTCCCCCACCGTGCGTACGTAGCCGTGCGCGGCCAGGCTTTCCGCCGGCGCCGACACGAATGGCTGCTTCCACGCGCCCGTGACGCGTTGGCGTTGCTCGCGCCGCGGCACGGCGCGGGACGGCAGCCGCTCACGCTGGAACAGTTCCAGGGTGGCACCGATGCCCCCCGTGCTCTCCGTCAGCGCGGTTATGCTCAGGGCGTTCCGCACCTCTTCCCACAAGGTCGCCGTGTACTCCGCTCCGGTGGGACGAACGACGCAGTGCGACGATTCGTCCACGCGCACGGCGTGCAACACCACTGGAAGCTCATCCACGGGCACCGTGATCTGCTGCACCTCTCCAGTGCCGATCGATACGAGTGGCGAGAGCGTGCTGTGGAATCCGATGCGCTGCACCCTCACGCGGTACGTGCCCGCCTGCGGTGCGTGCAGCGAGAAATGGCCCTCGTGGTCGGACCACGTGCCGGTCACCTCAGCCCCTGCCGAGTCCAGGAGAAAAACCACACTCTGCGGCACCGGCGCGCCCGTGCCGGCCTGCATAACCACACCGCGGACGATCTGGGCCGGAAGCGCGCGACTCACCCCGAGAAACAGCAGGCAGAAACACGCGCCGACCAGAGCGCGCCATGCGACTCGCGGCACTCGATCGCCAGCCGATGGCTTCATCACTCCTCCGTGCATGAGCTACTGCGCTACGCCCGGTACCGCGTCGGTGGTGGTATCCCGGAGCGCGGAACGTAGCACGTGACCGTCCAAGGGCTCCGTGGGTGCCACGTGCGCCACCCACGCGAGGGTGGGGCCAATGTCCACCACACGCACGCGCTCGTCGTATCGCCCGGGGCGGAAGGGCGGTCCGTCCAACAAAATGGGAACGTGCGCATCGTAGTCGTGTGGCGATCCGTGCATCGCCACGCGGACACCGGCCCAGACGTAGTATGGCAGCAGCGTGACGACGGCCTCCACGCCGACGTCCCTCGGCAACGCGTGCAGCCAGCGGCGGGCCACCGCGTCGCGCGCCGTGTCCGCACGCGCGAGATCGCGCACCAGGTCCACCCGCTGCACCCCGGGCACGCGACGCGCCGCCGTGACGAAGGCGCGCACGAGGGAATCCGCGCTCAGGCCGGCGGTAGCAACCGCATCTCGATCGACGAACAGCATGCCGTCTTCCAATCGAATGGCCCGCGGATCGACACGCCGGCCGCGAAGCGCCTGCCGCATGGGGCCAAGCACGTGCTGGACGTCGACATACCCGGTGCCCGGTGGCGCATTACGGAAGTGGAGTTCGGGATACGGTGCGACCCCGTGGTCGGCCGTGAGGGCGACGACGATCCGTGTCGAATCGCGAAGCCGGTACAGGGAGTCGAGAAACATCCCCAAGGCCCTGTCGAGACGCAGCACCTGATCGTGCACCTCGCGCGAGTCGGGGCCGTAGCGATGTCCAATGTAGTCCGTTGCGGAGAGGCTCACGGCCAGTACGTCCGTGGACGGTCCGGTGCCCAACCGCAGCGCTTCCACCCCGTCGAGCGCGATCGCGAGCGTGATATCGTCCATCCACGGATAGCTCGGCAACACGCGCAGGGCCGCAGCGGTGTCAGACGGCAGCGTGTGGGGGAAACTCACGTCCCGCCCCCCGTTCTCCACCATCACACTGTCGCGCTCCGGATACACTCCGCTCGGACGAAGCAGGGTCCACGTACGTTCCGCATAGCTGGCCGGCGAGTGTCGGGCGTTGAACGCGCTCACCCACGCCGGGAGTGTGTCGTGGTAATACCGGCTCGTCACGAAGGCACCGTTCGGTCCGTACCAGTACACCTCCTGGTGCGCGCGGCCGAGGGGGAGGATCGCGCCGCGGTCCTTGCCGGAGACCGAGAGGGCTCGGGATCGCAGATCGTGCCCTCGTAGCCAATCGATGAGCGTCTCGCCGCGGAACCGGAATGGCGATGCTCCAGGCCCGGCGGCGCCTACCAGCGGAGCCTGTGGATCCAGCACGCCCAGCGCGTTGCTGGCGATCCCGGTATGACTGGGAAATCTGCCTGACAATGTGCTCGCGTGTCCCGGTGCTGTCTCCGTAGTGGCGTGATCCTGCCACGCGTTTGTGAAGAAAGCGCCATCGTGAACCAGGCGGCCCAGGCCGCCGGGTAGCGGCGCAAACCGGTCCAAGTAGTCCGCGCGAAGCTGGTCGACTGTGATCATCACGATCAGCGTGGGCGGATGTGGCTCCCGCGGATGTGCCTCCTGTCGGACGTGAGACGCACCCGTGAGCAGGAGCAGCGGGAGGACCAGCACGCCTGAAAGCCACGGAAGCCAGCGCATCGGGACTCTGCGCAGGGGACGAAGCACACCCATCAAATGCCTGCCGGTCGAAACGTGACGTGTTTGGGAAACGTGCACAAAGTAGCGCGCGATCACTCCGCTCGCCCGCCCGTCGTACGTGTTTCGATTCATGCACGAGCTCGAGCCTGTCCCTGGCGCGCGTCAGCCGTCACCGCCAGCATTCACCTGGCGGCCCCAGGTGCGGCAAACATGCTCGCCCGTGCGCACGCCCGGAAAGAGACGTGTACGCGGGTTCCCCTTGCACAAAGAAGGTTAGAGTGGCGCGACAGCAACGCGAAACTGCCAATGCCGTGGTCGTTGGCAGCGGTCCCAACGGGCTGGCCGCCGCGATCACGCTCGCCCAGCACGGTTGGGACGTGGAGGTCCGCGAGCAGGCTGGATCGCCCGGCGGAGGTGCGCGCTCCGCCCAGCTCACGCTTCCGGGCTTCGTCCACGACGTCTGTTCCGCAGTGTACCCGTTCGCGCGATTGTCGCCGTTCTTCCGGCAGCACGCGCTCGAATCACACGGCCTGGCGCTGGTGCATCCGCCCGCGGCACTCGCCCATCCGTTCGACAATGGGACGGCCGCAGTGCTGTATCCGTCGCTTGACGAAACCGCGCGCGCGTTGGATGGTGATGGTTCTCGCTACCGCGCGCTGGTGGGCCCTCTGGTAGAGCACTGGGAAGCATTGTTCGACAATGCTCTGTCCCTTCCACGCATTCCCCGCCACCCGCTCGTCCTGGCCCGATTCGGCGCGCGAGCGCTGCCGTCGGCCGCCGCACTCACCACGCGACTCTTCTCGCGCCCACAGACGCGGGCGCTGTTCCTCGGCCTCGCGGCGCATTCTATGATCCCACTCACATGGGCAGGCTCCTCGGCCATCGCGCTCATGCTCGGGCTGGCGGCACACGTGGACGGGTGGCCGCTTCCCCGCGGCGGTGCAGGCGCGGTGAGCGGCGCGCTGATCTCTCTTCTCGAACAGAGCGGGGGAAGGGTACGTACTGATGCGCGAGTCGACTCGCTGGACGATCTGCCGTCGACCCGCGCCGTATTGTTGGATCTCACCCCGCGCCAGGTCGTCCAGGTCGCGCGCAACCGACTGCCGCCGAGCGACATTCGCGCGCTGTCGCGGTATCGCTACGGGCCTGGATGTTACAAGGTCGACTGGGCGCTGGATGCGCCCGTGCCGTGGCGAGCGCCGGAGTGCGCGCTGGCGGGCACCATACACGTGGGCGGAGGCCCGGAGGAAATCATCGCGTCCGAAGCCGCGCCGTGGGCCGGCCATCACGTGGACCGGCCATTCGTGCTGGTGAGTCAGCCCAGTCTGTTCGATCCCACGCGCGCACCGGAGGGGAAGCACACCCTCTGGGCATACTGTCACGTCCCCAACGGTTCGACCGTCGACATGACTGCCCGCATCGAGGCGCAGATCGAGCGATTCGCGCCCGGCTTCCGCCAGCACATTCTTGCGCGACACGCGATGGGACCACAGGCGCTCGAAGCCATGAATCCCAACCTGGTGGGCGGCGACATCGGGAGCGGCGCCAACACGCTGTCGCAGATCGTCTTTCGCCCGGTCATTCGGCGAGAGCCGCATCGCACCAGCACGCGCGGCGTGTACCTCTGTTCGGCCGCCACGCCCCCCGGCGGAGGTGTTCACGGCATGTGCGGCTGGAACGCGGCACGTCTGGCGCTCCGCGACGCGTCCACACAACCGAACTGAACGCGCAAGCGTTCGCTCGCCTTACACGCCCCCGTGCGCACCCGAAAGTTCAACGAGGCAGCAGCTCGCGTTGCGAGTACAGCGCTCCGCCACGCATCACCAGCCGGACGCGGCGCGCGTTGGCAATGTCGGCCGTGGGATCGGCATCGAACACCACCAGATCGGCGATCTTCCCCGGTGTGAGCGTGCCGAGGTCGGCGTCACGTCCCATGGCCCGCGCAGCGGTGATGGTCGCTGCCGTGAGGACCTCCGCCGCTGACATCCCCGCCGCCTGCATTGCTTCCATCTCGCGGTAGATGCTGGGGCCGTGCGCGGTGCCCGGGTTGCCGGCGTCCGTTCCCACGGCGATCGGAATGCCCGCCTCGCGCAACCGGCGGAGGTTGCGCTCCATGATGGCACGCTCTGCGTCCCATCGCCCGCTCTCGACGACAGCCATGCCGCGCGCGCGGAGCGGTGCCGACAGCACGCGCTCCAACTTCGTGCGCGTGGCGGAATCCACGCAGGCCAGGGGATAGCGTGCCTCCGGCGATCGGCCGCGGTATACATCCGCGTAACCTTCGCGAACCGTGAGGGTGGGAATCACGATCGTGCCGTTGCGGCGCGCAAGCTGGAGGAACTCGTCGTCGATATCTGCCGTCTCCACGCTGTGTACCAGCAGGGTCGCACCGGCACGGAGGGCGTCTTTGGCCATCGGCAACTGGGTAGCGTGCACGATGAGCGGCAGGCCCTCACGCTGCGCTTCGTCTCCCGCCGCCATGAGCAGCGCGCGCGCGGTTCCCCGCAGCGAGTCCGCCAGTTGGAGATACCACACCTTGATCGCCGCCGACCCCAGCGCGTGGTGCGCCCGCACCGTGGCCCGGACGATCGAATCGTCGCGCATATAGATGAACTGTCGGGTGGTCGGAAGGTTCACCCAATGGTCGATGGAGGAGAGGAGCGGCCCGGCCGCGCTCAGGTGCGGTGCATCGAGCGCCCGCTCGTGTGAGGCCTGCGCCGCGAGCGTCCACGGATAGCCTCCCACGTCGAACACAGCCGTCACGCCAGAGCAGAGATAGGCGCGATCGAAGCGATCCTGATGATCGCGCAGGGAAGCGACGACGGAGTCGTACGGATACTCCGAGCGTACGTCCACCGCGTCCGGACGCCCATCCACCCATCCGGTCTGAGAGTAATGGACGTGCGCGTCGATGAGCCCTGGCGTCATGTAGAGGCCGGGGACGTGAACGACCTCCATCCCATCCGGCACCGCGCACGTTGCACGCGCGCCCGCGCACACCACGCGCCCGTCGCGCACCACGACAGCGGCATCGCGCACGGGCGACGCACCCGGATTGAGCAGCGTGGCGCCTATCAGCGCCACGGGTGGCGGCGCAGCTCCGGCGGGGAGCCCGAACGCCGTGCTCACGGCGATCTTCCATCCCGTCGCCGTCTTCACGAACACGCGCTCCGAGATCCCCTCGCTCGTGATCCCCTGCTGCGTCACGCGGTAGTGATACGTTCCGTAGACCACGCCCGGGGCGACGGGAACCAGCCGGAGATCACGCGCAACGAGCGTGTCGGGCCACGTGCTGTCGCGCCGCGCCGACCATCCGTCGAAGCCCAGCTCCAGTCCGGCCGGTCCGTTGCGCGCCAGCCGGCTGTCGTGGAGGTAGTACGAGAGATATCGCGCGCGATCGCGCTGATGGATCGCGTCGATGTTCCCCTCGAAGATGCGGCGGGCGGCGGCCGTGTCCCGACGCAGCATTGCCGCCGCACGAGCGCTGGTGTCGGTGCGCTGTGCGGCGGCAACGACGGGCGTGACGGCAATGAGCACCGTGGCGGCGCCTGGGACCAACCACTGCACGTTCATCGTGCGTACTCCGGAAGGGGTCGGGCAGATGATAATGCCGACCGCCCCCGGACGCAGTACGCTACAAGCCGAACGTCACTCCCAGATGGTACGCCAGCAGCCGCGTCTGGCTCTCGATCGGCGTGAATGACACACTGCCATCTGGATTGTCCGTGATGCTCCCCTCGCGCAGGTAGCGGGCACGGCCGTTGGCGTGGTACTGCACGCCAAGGTCAATGGAGATCGGCCGCAGCCCATGCCGCAGCGGGATGTACAGCCCGCCACCAGCGTTCCAGGCGAACGTGGCATCGTCGAAGTTGGTGGTCTGCGCGAAACTCTCGTTCCCTCCACCCACGCCGTCGAGCGATGACTGCGTAAACAGGTAGGCGAGCCCCACCGATCCGTTCACGTATGGGCGGAAGGTCCCGGACGGGGCCATCAGCTGTGGTCCCACTGCGGCAAGGAGGATGTTGTTGTTGGTGTTGACGTCCACTTCAATGCGGCAGCCGATGGTGGTACTGATGCACGCGCGCTGTCGCTCGTGGCCGTACGTCAGCAGGCCGAAATCCAGGCGCAGCCCAACCACGCGATGGCGGTCAAACGTATGCAGCAGGTAACCGGCCCCGCCGTACCCGTTTCCGATGTGGTCGGCAAACTCACCCTCCGGTGTGGCCAGCAAAAAGCCGGCTTCCAGAAACGTGCTGCTGGGTTTCTGCACGGGGCCGAACCCAATCTGCGCTCGCGCCGCTGGCGCGGCAGACATCAGAGCGCCGAACGCCAGCGGCAGAAATACCGCCGCGCGCATCTGTGCACGGAATCGTGTCAACATGGGAGCCTTCTCCCGCTAGAAGGGACCGAGCCTTCCAATAAACCTCGTGTTGCCCCTGGCAACCCGACCGAGCCCCCAGAGCGATCCGCGAGTGCACATGGCCACTCTTTGATACAGACAACCCGACGGCTCACCACAACGAAGGGCAGGGGACGTGCCCACGGAAGCCGTACCGGCGCAAACGGTCTAACACGTGGTGCAGTAGGCGCTTACCTCGGCTTTGCTATCACGTGGGAGCGTTCGCGGTAACCTGGTGTGTCCGTTCTCGGGGACAGACGAAGCGGACACCACAGGTAGTATCGCGCCTCGAACTCGCGCCTCCAACTCGCGCCTCCAACTCGCGCCTCCAACTCGCGCCTCGAACTCGCGCCTCCAACTCGCGCCTCCCGACAGACCCGGCGAGCTAGAGTCTCCCGCTGCGCCGAGCCCTCACCCGCCGCGGAAGGTGATTCCCACGGTCAGCGGGATGATGTCAGTCCGGCTGCCGCTCGTTCTCACGCTCAGGTAGCGACCCTCCACGAACATTGATACACCGCCGCCGAGCCAGAGATTGAGTCCCCCGCCGCCGTTGAAACCGAGCTTGGTTTCGCTCGAACTCTCCGAGCCTCCACCCACCTGCAGCAGCGGCCCCGATTGCGCTCGTGGCGGTGCCGAGAGAGTCGTGGGTGCCACGACCTGATTGACGTCCGCCTTCACGCGATAGACGCCCATCCCCGCGGTGAGGTACGGGCGGACGCGCGACGGGAGCGGGAAGGTCCAGATGAGGTTGAGGCCGCCCCCGAGGAGCGAGAGGTCCCCCCCAGGGGTGGCCGACTCATCGAGCCCCATGTGGTGGTAGCCGAATTCCGCTCGGACGCTCAATGGGATGAGAACGGCCGAAAGGGTCGCCATCCCTTCGGCATGCCACCCGGTGTTCGCCACGTCTCCCACGTCTGCCGTGGGAAGGGTCGCCCCACCTCCCAAGCTGAACTTGAGCGGGACCTGCCCGTACGCAGGGCGCGCCACGCTCATGCCCGCTCCAAGTACTGCTGCAACCACCGCCGCCATCACCGGCGTCCATCGCGTCATTGCGTATGTCTCCATCACGGGTGGACCACATCCGGTTCTAGATCGATGAAACTGCACCTACCGCGACCCGCGCCGGTCTTTCTTCTGCTGCGGGCCGCAGGGTCCCCGCCCGGCGGCGCCATTCCGGGCGGGCATCGCGGCATGTCTTCTGGCGGCGTTGGTTGCCTACCGCGTCACCGGCCGCCGAACGAGATGCCGAAGTTCAACGGGAAGAAGCTTTCGCCGCCACCACCCGTCACCGCCGTGTTCACGCCGAAGATGTGGTGATACCGCGCCTCGGCGAAGGTGCTGAACCCGGACAGGTCGAAGCGAATTCCGCCACCGAGGTTGATCCCAACGTCTGTCGAGCTGCGGTCGCTCACCGTCCCGCCGAAGTCGGGATTCGTGTGATAGATGCCCAACCCTCCCAGCACATACGGCTTCACCACCGACGACCGGTCGTTCTGCGGCAACGTGTAGATGAGGTCGACCAGGCCACCCCAGATGTCGACATCGGCAGGCACCACGGACGCGCGACCGTTGTCGGCACTGAACGAATTGAAGATGAAGTCGCCGCGCGCGCTGATGGGCGAGTTCGCGAACGTGAACTCCGCCGACCCTTCGAGGTCCCATCCCGCCTTTGAGACATCGTTCAGGTCGCCCAGTGGTACGCTGAGGCCGCCGGCCACATTGAAGTGGATACCCACCTGACGGGAGGATGTCATCTGTGCGCGCGCGGACGAAGTCATCAACGTGCCGCCGATCGCAGCGGCCAGGACTGCTGTCAGAATACGATTCATGTTCCCTCCTTTCACACCATGGAACTCCAAGGCCTGATGAACTGCCACCCTTGGAGGCCGCAAGGTTCACGCCGACATACGCTGCCGCACCGTGGCACCGCCATTCCGCTGTACAGCTCACGTCCGCTGCACCCGGCACACCGGGCCCGCCTGGTCCGCCTAGCGGAACATCACGCCCAAGCTGATGGGTACGACGGACGTCGAGGACGGGGATGCGAGAATGAGATGATAGCGCGCTTCCAGGAACACGCGCGCACCGCCAATGGCCACGTTCACCCCCGCGCCTCCGCTCACCCCGCCCTTGGTCTGCCGCGACTCCAACTCTTCCCGACTTTCGTCATTGAAGCTGAACCACGTGTCGTACAAGCCCGCACCCGCAATGACATACGGGCGGAAGCGGCTGGAAGTGACATCCGCCCGCACGTTCAGCCCCAACGAGATGGTGCGGAGCGTGCCGTCGATCCCGTCCAGGTTGGAACGGAGAAACAGGAAGTCCAGTCGATACGCCAGACGTGACGAGTCGGGGCGATATTGCACGACGCCCAGCGCATTGAAGCCCGTCTTGACGCTGTCGGCCAGCCCACCAAGCGGAATGCTCCCGCCGCCACCGATGCCGAAGGTGACGGATACCGGGCGCACAGGCGCAGGAGCGGTTTGGGCCGCTGCGGATCCGGTGACGAGCAAGACCGTGGCTGCCGCGAGCAAGGCCCCGATCCGCACGCGCGACCACGCGGATGCGATAAGCGCGTAGCGGGCGATCGAGCGAAGCCCGCACGGTCGCATGGCCGACGACAGGGGGCTACGCGCTGGGCGGCTAGGACGCATGAGCGGCTGCGAGTCGCAACATGCGCCCTCTATTAACCCCGCGATCACGCCGCGGCAAGCACGCGCGCCCCGCGCGGGCTCGCCCGAGGATCAGGCGGCGGCCTCGAGCGCCTGCGAGCCGAGGGAGCGTCCCACGCAGATTTCGCCGCACGTGAACCGGCGCGGACAGTGCGCGCAGTCGCGCCGCATCTTCTCCGGGTAGCGCTCCCGCGCGACCACGGCGTACCCCACGGCCTCGAAGAAGCCGGGCGTGAGCGTGAGGGCGAACACCTCGTGGATGCCACGCATGCGCGCAAGCGTCTCCAGGCGTGCCACGATCGCGCGCCCTAGCCCGCGGCCATGCGCCGCTTGCGCCACAGCCAGCGACGCGACCTCGGCCAGCAATGGCGAATATTCCTTCAACGCACCGCAGGCCAACACACGTCCGCGTTCGTCCGTGGCCACCACGAAGTCGTCGAGCGCGAGCGCGATCGATTCCACCGTCCGGGGCAGCATGACTCCCTCGGCGGCGAAGCCGGCAATGAGATCGGCGATCCCCGCGACATCGCGCGTACAGGCACCGCGCAGCACGAGCTGGTCTGTCATGGACGGAGAACCGAAGCCAGAATATCCAGCCCCTCCGCCAGCTCGCCGCGGGTGGCGACCAGCGGCGGGATGAGACGCACCGTGTGGTCGCCAGCCGAGCAGAGGAGAAGCCCCGCCTCGAGCGCCGCCGCGATCACGTCCCGCGCGGCTGCCGTGGTGTCCACCCCCCACAGGTAGCCGATACCGCGCACGCCACGGATGGCGCCTCCCGCAGCGGCCATGTGCCGCAGTTGCTCAGCCATCCAGGCGCCGTTGTCGCGCACGTGCGCCAGCAGCCGCGGCTCTGACACCCGGTCGAGCACGTGCAACGCCACGGTGGCGACGAACGGCCCTCCCCCGAACGTCGTCGCGTGATCTCCCGGTTGCACCGCCGCCGCGACGTCGCCCGACAGGAGCACGGCTCCCATCGGGAGCCCGCCAGCCAGCGGTTTCGCCAGCGTCAAGATGTCCGGCTCGACGCCGGAATGCTCGTAGGCAAACAACCGCCCGGTGCGTCCCAAGCCACACTGGATCTCGTCGAACATGAGCAGCACGTTCCGCTCACGCGTCAGCGCCCGCAACGCCGCCAGGAAATCGGCGTCGAGAACGCGTACCCCACCTTCGCCCTGCACGGGTTCCACCACCACGGCAGCCACGCGTTCCTGATCGAGTGCATGAGCCAGCACCCCGAGTTCCCGCTCCACCACCGTGATGCCGGGAGCGAGCGGACGGAACGGAGCGCGATACGCCGGACGGTCGGTAGCGGCGAGCGTCGCGAACAGCCGCCCGTGAAAGCTCCCACGCACGGCCACGATCTCGTGCTTTGCCGTGCCACCGACCGCACGTCCCCAACGCCGGGCGAACTTGAAGGCACCCTCGTTGGCTTCCGCGCCGGAATTGCAGAAGAAGACGCTCGACGCGAACGACCGTGCCACCAGCGTCTCCGCCAGCAGCCGCGCCGGTGCGGTGTGGAAGAGGTTGGAGGTATGAACGACTCCGGACGCAAGCGCGTTCCGCATCGTGTCCGCGAGCGCGCGGTCTCCGTACCCGAGCGCGTTCACGGCGATGCCGCTCGTAAAGTCGAGATATGCCTGTCCGTCGGAGTCCCACAGCCGAATCCCCTCTCCGCGCACGATCTCGATTGGCGGGCGGCGGTAGACGGCCAGCAAGGGCTCCACCGCGGGCGCGCGGAGTCTCGAGTCGGCGCGCGGTGCGGCGCCCGAATGCGTGATCCCAGCCGGCACGCCCGCGCGCGCTGGGGAATGTTCCGGCGCTGAAGCGCGATCGGCGCACGCCCCAGACTCCGCTAGAACGGACAGCTCCCGCACTGACGGTACGCTCACGTTGCCTCTCGATCTGGGAGAACGGTTGTTCCACGCGTGGCATCGGCAATGGCGGTGACGTCGCCCACCCGAACGCGCGTGACGCCGCACGCGACGGCGGTGAGGGCAGACTCCACCTTGGCCATCATCCCACCGCGAATCACGCCCGTGCGAAGAAGATGTGCGACCTCGCTCGCACATAAGCCGGGCACGGGTTGCCCCGCCACCAGGATGCCGGGTACGTCCGCGATCAGCAGCAGCTCCGACGCGCCGAGATCGACGGCGATGGCGGCCGCAGCATCGTCCGCATTGACGTTCAGCACAGCTCCCGGTGTGCGATCATCGCACGAGAGAGGCGAGATGACGGGCATCCAGCCGCCCTGGAGGAGCGCGCGCAGCAGCGAGTCATTCACGCCCGTCGGCACGCCAACGTGGCCGAGCGATGCGTCCTCGCGCGTGGCGACGAGCAGTCGCCCATCTTCGCCCGACAGCCCCACCGCGGGCACACCCGCCGCCTGCAGCGTGCTGACCAGCCGCTTGTTCGCGACGCCAGAGAGCGCCATGCGGAGCAGGTCAAGCTCCGCGGCGCGCGTCACGCGCCGCCCTCCAACGAACGCGGGCTCTGTGCCCATTGCGCGCTGCAGTGCCGACACGTCATCGCCGCCCCCATGCACCACACACCCGCGTCCAGCCCTGTCGCGCCACCAGGCCGAGATGGCGGCGGGGAGATGGGGATCGCCCAGGGTACGCCCACCCACTTTGAGCACGCATGCGCCCGCGATGCACCCGGCCGACCCGGGCAGCCACATGGAGCGCAACGGGGACGGCCGCACGGTCGTGGTCATGCCGGGAGTCCGTCGGTTTCGGCCACGCCCAGAACGACGTTCCCGTTCTGCACCGCCTGTCCGGCGGCGCCCTTCATGAGATTGTCCAGCGCGGCCGTTACGATGAGCGTGGGATGCCGGACGTTGGCCGCAGCGGTGGCGCTCACGCGCACCACGTTGCGACGCGCGACGTCGCGCACGCATGGGAGCGTGGGCGTCACCTCGACGAACGGTTCGTCGGCGTACTGTTCGCGCCAGGGCGTCAGCGGATCGGCCAGCGGGTGGACGATGGGCACGACGAGGGTGGCCAGAATGCCGCGCGCGATCGGCAGCAGGTGCGGCGTGAACACCAGATCGGCGTCGCACCCGTGGTGTCGAACGACGGCCAGCATCTCTCCCAGGTGACGGTGCACGTTGCCCGGTGCGTACGCGCGGAAGTCCTCGGCCACCTCGGCGAACAGCAACTCACGACGGGGGGCAAAGCCGGCGCCGGTGACCCCGCTCGCGGCCGCGACCACGATCGGGCGCGCATCGTCCACGAGGCCGCGCACGAGCAACGGCAGGAGGGCCAGGAGCACAGCCGTGGCGTAGCAACCGGGATTGGCCACGACGCGGGCGTCCAAGAGATCCGCGCGCGCCATCTCGGGCAGTCCGTATGGCACGCGCGCGCCGGCCGAGACAGCCCACCCCTGTCGGTCGGGACGCAGATCCGCCGACAGATCCACCACGCGCGCGCCAGCGCCCGCAGCCGCTTCCACCCACGGGGCGGAGGCGCCGTGCGGGAGCGCGCTGAACAGGAGCGCCGCCCGGCCGAGCGGCGCGTCTTCCGTGGCGATGAACGTCACCTCGCACCCGGGCAGCGGTGCGCGTTCGCCGCGCAGCTCGTTGGCGGTGGCGAACGCCAGCTCCAGGTGCGGGTGTCGCGCCACGAGCGCGCACAGCTCCCGCCCCGCGTAGCCGCTGGCCCCAAGGACCCCCACAGGGACTTTATGCACTTACAATGCATATTCTTGCGGCGCGTCCCTGTCAATGCCTCGGTGACGCAGCACCGGCCGCCGGGCGTGGTGATCTATCACCCGCCGGGACGGCGTGGTATCCTCGTGGGAGACGCTGGAGGCCTAGGTGGCGAACAAACGGGAGCGCCAGGCCGTCATTCGCGAACTCATCGGAGCGCGGGTGGTGGCGAGCCAGGAGGACCTGCGCCGGCTGCTGCGGCAGCGGGGGTGGGACGTGACGCAGTCCACGTTGTCGCGCGACCTGCGCGAACTTCGCGTGGGGCGGGTGCCCACGTCGGACGGCGGACTTCGCTACGCCGTGGCCGACCCGTCGGGCAGCGGGGATGACGGCCACCCACCACTGGAGGCGCTGCTTCCGCCGCTCTTCACCAGTGTCGACGGCGTGGGTGAGCTGGCCGTGCTCCACACCCTGCCGGGCGGTGCGCAGCCCATCGCCGTCGCCCTCGATGCCGAGGCGTGGCCTGACGTGCTGGGCACCATCGCCGGCGACGATACGATCCTCATCATCTGCCGCTCCGCTGCCGCCCGCGAACGCAGCATCCGCCGTCTCCGCGGGATCGCACGCGCACGATAGCGAGCGGTCGCGCCTGCGCCGCGCGCGCGCCCGCGGGCGCAGGCGGGCGCCTCCATTCGACGCGCGACCGCGCCCCAACCACCGCGCCGGCACAAGCGCCGGCACCTTGACGGCGCCGGCACCACGGCCTAGATATGCGGTGTAATTGCATATCTTCCCATCAGTGGAGCCGCCATGTTTCACACCGTGGTGCTCGCCTATTCGGGCGGCCTCGATACCTCGATCATCGTCCCGTGGCTGCGTGAACGTTACGGGGCGCGCGTGATCTGCATGGCAGCGGATGTGGGGCAGGGAGAGGAGCTGGACGGCGTCCGCGAGAAAGCGCTCGCCTCCGGCGCCGACGAATGCGTGGTGGAGGATCTCCGGCGGGAAATGGTGGAGTCGTTCATCTGGCCCACGCTGCGCGCTGGAGCGGTCTACGCCCGCAAGTATCTCCTGGGCACCTCCATGGCACGTCCCCTCATCGCCCGCCGGCAGGTGGAGCTCGCTCGTGCGTTCGGCGCGGACGCGCTCGCCCACGGTTGCACGGGCAAGGGGAACGATCAGGTCCGATTCGAGCTCACCTATGCCGCGTTCGCGCCGGACCTGCCCGTCATCGCGCCGTGGCGGGAATGGGACATCCGGAGTCGGGAAGACGCCATCGCCTACGCCGAAGCACGTGGCATCCGCGTGACCGCCACGCGCGAGAAGATCTACTCGCGCGATCGGAACCTCTGGCACCTGTCGCACGAAGGCGGCATCCTGGAGGATGCGGGCCAACCGCCGCCCGAGGATCTCTGCCTCCTCACCGCGAATCCGGCCGACGCACCCGATGTCGCCGAGGAGGTCACGATCGAGTTCGAGCACGGCATCCCGATCGCTGTGGACGGTGCACGTTACGATCCCGTCGCGCTCCTCCAGCAGCTCAATGCGATCGGAGGTCGGCACGGCATCGGTCGGGTGGACGTGGTCGAGGACCGCCTCGTTGGGATGAAGTCCCGCGGCATCTACGAGACGCCTGGCGGCACGTTGCTCTACACGGCGCACAGCGAACTCGAGCAGCTCGTCCTCGACCGCCGCACCCTGGCCGCCAAAGATCTCATCGCGTCCCGTTACGCGGATCTGGTCTACGACGGCCGGTGGTGGACCACGGAGCGCGCGGCGTACGACGCCTTCGTGCACACCACGCAGGCGCAGGTCACCGGCTCCATCGCCTTGCGTCTCTACAAGGGCTCGGTGACCATCGCCGGTCGGGCCAGTCCGTACGCGCTCTACGACGAGCGGTTCGTCACGTTTGGCGCGGACGATGTCTATCGTCAGCGCGACGCCGAGGGATTCATCCGCCTCTTCGGTCTGCCGCAACGCGTGGCCGCGTTGCGCGCGCGCAACCCCGGAAACGCGTCGCACGGCACGCCGTCCGGCGCGTCCCACGGAGCGTCGCAGCAGACAGGCCACACCGCTCGCACGGCGGCGACGGAGCGTATGCCCGGCCTGTCGTCCTCCGCCGCGCCGCCCCCCGAGCGGGATCCGGCATCGGAGTTGGCGGCGGTATGACACGACACGCCTCCTCCAACCGGCCGGCGACGGACGGGATCGCCACGCGCGCCGGCACGCCCCGCGGGTACGCGGACGGCGTGCAGACGGCTACACACGCAGCGGGCGATGCGCGGCGGCAAGCGGAGGCAGGAGCGGCGGAGGAAACGGCACGGGAGCCCACGCTGGCGCACGCCACAGGGCCCGCCGACACCACTGCCGGACCGCGCCCCCACCGGCTGTGGGGTGGACGCTTCGCTGGTACGACCGCCGCCGCGCTCCATGCACTCAACCGGTCGATCGGGACCGACTTCCGGCTCTGGCCGTTCGATGTGAAAGCGTCCAAGGCGTGGGCGGTCGCACTCTGGAGCGCCGACGCCCTCACGCTCGAGGAGAGCCGCCTCATCGAGCGCGGACTGGACGCAGTGGCCGCGCAGCTCGCCGGCGGCGCCGCTCCGCTGCCTGAGGACGAAGACGTCCACACCATGATCGACCGTATGCTGCACCAGGAGGTGGGGCCCGTCGCCTCCAAGTTGCACATGGGGCGCAGCCGGAACGATCAGGTCGCCACCGCCACGCGTATGTGGTCGATGGACGCCTGCGCACGGATCGAGACCGCGGCGGGACGGCTGCAGCAGGTGATGCTGGAACATGCCGACACGCTCGAGAGCGTGCTCATGCCATCCTACACCCACCTGCAGCGGGCGCAGCCGGTGGCCGCCGCGCACTGGATGCTCGCACACTTCTGGCCGCTCGACCGGGATCGCCAGCGCCTGCAGAGCGCCGCGCGCGCGGCAGCCGTTCTCCCGTTGGGGTCCGGCGCGGTGGCCGGCTGCGCGTACCGGGTCTCGCGCGTGCTGCTCAAGGGAAGCCTCGGTTTCGCAGCGCTCTCGCCGAACAGCATCGACGCCGTGAGCGACCGCGATTTCGCCGCCGAGCTCCTGTTCGCCACCACGATGATCGCCACCCATCTCTCGCGGCTCGCGGAGGATCTCATCCTCTACGGCTCGAGCGAGTTCGGGTTCGTTCGCTTTGGCGATGCATTCACTACCGGTTCGAGCATGATGCCCCAGAAGCGCAACCCTGATGCGTTGGAGCTTGCCCGTGCGTCCGGTGCCCGCGTGCTCGGGAACCTCACCGCCCTCGTGGCAACGCTCAAGGGGCTCCCGAGCGGCTACAACAAGGATCTGCAGGACGACAAGCGCGCGCTGTTCGACGCCGTCGATACCATGCTGCTCGTCCTCCCCGCCGTCACCGGTGCTCTTGCCGAGTGCACCTTCTGCCCCGACCGCATGCGCGAGGCGCTCGACAGCACGATGATGGCCACGGATCTCGCCGACTACCTGGTCGCACGGGGAGTGAGCTTCCGTGAGGCACACGCGGCGGTGGGTCAGCTGGTACGTGAAGCCGAAGCGTCCGCGTCGCAACTGCACATGCTCCCGTATGCGGCCTACGCCACGGCGCACGCGCGGTTCGCGCACGACGTCTACGACGCGCTCGCGGCGGCGGCCTCCGTGGAGCGTCGCGAGGTGGATGGCGGCACCGGGCCGGCGGCGCTCCGCCGTCAGCTCGAGTCTGCCCGGGCCTCGCTCCGCACCGAAAGCCACGGCGGCCACGGCAACGACGTGGAGCGCTGGACCACCTGAGGCGCGCAGCGCTGGACCCGCGCTGTCACGGCGCACGAGCGACGGCTCGGCGACAGCCTACCCGAACGTGATCCCGAGCGCGCCCAGCACCAGCCGGGCGCCGAGCAGGACGGTGAGCAGCACCACGGCGCTCCCCAGCACGTTCGCCAGCCACCCGTTTGCCGCCGTGCCGAGGGTCCGCCGGTCGTTCATCACGACCAGCAGGAAGATCGCGATCGCGGGCAGGAGCACCCCGTTGGCCGCCTGCGCGAGCAGAATGGCACGCACCGGCTGCGTGCTCAGCGCGGCGAACACCGCGCCCACGAGCATCACGCTCCCCCACACGCCGCGGAAGAGGGGCGAGCGCATATCGCTCACCCAGCCAAAAATCCCGCTCAACGCAAACGCGGCGGCCAGCGGCGCCGTGATGGCGGACGTGAACCCGGCTGCGAAGAGGCCAACCGCCAGGAACGACTTGGCCCACGCGCCCAGTAAAGGCTCGAGCGCCAACGCCATATCAGCGGCGCTCTCCACCCCGGCGCCGGGACGCGCCGCTCCGGTGACCAGAATCGACATGGACACGATGCCGCCCAGGAGGATCGAGACGACGAGATCCGCGCGCGCGCTCCGCAGCGCTCCTTCACCCCGCCATCGCTCGCGCGCTGCGTTGGCGTGGAGAAAGAGGTTGTACGGGACAATCGTCGTTCCGATGAGCCCGATAGCGGTCACCACGCTCCCCGGCGGCAGCCGCGGAGTGAGGAGGTTCTCCGCGATCGCCGCCGGCCCTCGCGACACGGCGGATGCGGTGATGAAGAAGACGACGGACATCAGCACGACCATCGCCACCAAGACGCGCTCGATCGTCCGATAGCTTCCGCTCCACAGCACCATCGTCGCGCCTGAGGCTACGATCACGACCCACATCAGCTGCGCTCCGCCTAGGACCGTTCCCAATCCCAGCGTAGCACCCAGCAGATTGCCCGTCTGGTACGCGGCGTTGCCTACGCCGATTGCGAGGACCACCAGCGCCACCACCACGGCGCGGAGCACGGGCCGCTCCCGCGGATCGAAGCTGCGGCGGAGCGCTTCCCCCAACCCAATGCCGCCCACCACACCCAGCCGGGCGGACATTTCCTGCAGCACCATCGTGCCCAGCGTCGCAAACCCGAGCGCCCACAGGAGCGCGTATCCAAACCGCACCCCGGCGAGCGTGCACGTCGTCACGGTCCCCGGGCCTATGAAGGCAGCCGCTACCACGGCCCCAGGGCCGATCTTCGGAAACTTCAGCGCCACGCGGGCGTGTGGGTTCGCATCGCGGCTACGCTACAGGGATCTTCCGCGCCGGGCAAGCGACAGGGTGACATTCTACCGTCTGACGGGTATGGTGGAACCATGATCCGTCCTGCTCCCTGCCTCCGCTCGGCTACCCTGGTCGCCGCGCTCGCGCTCGCGCCCACCCCTCCATGGCACCACACGTCCCCCACCGTCACGGTCGCCCGCCCGGGTGAGCTTCTGGCGCAGGCGACCACGCCTTCGATGCGTCCCACTCGGGAGTTCGTCGGCGACACGGTTCGCGCTTCAGACGGCGTTCACGTAGGCTGGGCGCCGGAAAATCCGGTCCAAGGGACGCTGTTTCGCATCACGGTTGCCGTCGACGATCCCGCGGGCGTGGCCGTGCGCGGCTCCGCCGCCGGGGAGCCGCTGCACTTTCAACGCGACAGCGCCGGCACCTTCCATGCGATCGCCGGCGTCCCTATCGAGACGGCCGACTCCCTGACGGTGACCGTCGTCGTGGCGCATCCCGGGAACGGGCCGAGGGAGGAGATCGCATCGAGCGGAGACTCGCTGGCCTTGCGTGTGCCCGTGTCCGCGGGATCGTATCCCATGGAACATCTGCACGTTGCACCCCGCTTCGGGCGCGAGCCGGACTCCGCTCTGGCCGCTCGACTCGCCGATGAGCGCGGCCGGGCGCTCGCTGTGTCGCAGCACGCGCACGAAACACCACGCCAGTGGCACCTGCCGTTCGTGCGCCCACGTCCAAGTCGCATCACCAGCGGGTTCGGCGGCGGCCGGGAGTTCAACGGCACCGTGCAGAGCCGGCACATGGGAGTGGACTTCGCCGGCACCACGGGCGCGCCAGTGCACGTTGCCAACGAGGGGATCGTGGCACTCGTCGCGCACTTCTACCTGGCGGGGAACGCGATCTATGTGAACCACGGCGGCGGCCTCGTGACCGCGTATTTCCATCTCAGCCGTACGCTCGTGCACGAGGGTGACACCGTCCATCGCGGCCAGGTGATCGGGCACGTGGGAGCCACCGGACGCGTGACCGGGCCACATCTGCACTGGATCGCGCGCTACGGCGCCATCACGGTCAACCCGCTGAGCCTCCTCGGGCTCGATACACTCTCCATCCCCCGGAGGAGCCGATCGGCCAGCCGGACTCCTTGATACGGAGCACGCCCCGTCCAATACCGCACCTCCCGCACGGCCAGCCAGGATCCGAGGTCTGTACCGCGCCATGGAGATGCGCAGAGGGGCGCTCCATTGCTGGAGCGCCCCTCGCTACACTCGGCACGCGCGGGAAGTACTACTGTCCTGCCCGCGTCACGTTCTCCGCCGCCGGGCCTTTCTGCCCCTGGACAATGTCGAACTCCACCACCTCGCCTTCGGCGAGCGTCCGAAAGCCGGAACCCTGAATGGCGCTGAAGTGGACGAAGCAGTCCTTCGTGCCGTTGTCCGGGGTGATGAATCCAAACCCCTTGGCGTCGTTGAACCACTTCACCTTGCCGGTCACACGCATGTCCTACTCCTCGATTGGTCTTTGTCATGGGAGCGGACGTACATGTACCGGACCCTGACAAGAACGTGTGCGCGAGCCCTCATGCGATCGCGCAAGGCGCCGCTCCCCAAACCGGTGGGACAGGAAATGCCCGGGCGAGCTCTCCGCCCGGGCACGCCAAGCTTTGGGTGGCACCCGGCGCACACTATAGTGCCGCACAGGAAAAAAGCGCAAGACCATTTCACTCCCATGCGTATCGAACGATCGTTCGAGCCACGGCTACTGTCGCCGGCCGGCGCTCCTATCCCCCAACCGTGGTCGTCGGCTTTAGCTTTCCATGCTCGCTTGCTGCAGTCCCTTCCTGCCAGATGACCCAGATCGTGCCTTTTGCTAGCCGGAGAGAGACCGTCACGACGCTGGTTGGCCGTGTCCCCGTAGGATCGGGACATCCTATCGTCGTGCAGTCCATGACCAACACCGACACGGCAGACGTGGAGGCTACCGTCGTCCAGGTCGCCGCCCTTGCCCAGGCGGGTTCACAACTCGTGCGTGTGACGGTCAACAATGATGCAGCAGCGGCTGCCGTCCCCGAAATCGCTACACGCCTGGAGGCGCAGGGCGCGGCCGTCCCCATTATCGGCGACTTCCACTACAACGGGCACCTGCTGCTCACGCGCTATCCGGCGTGCGCCCAGGCGCTCGCCAAGTACCGCATCAATCCCGGGAACGTCGGCGGGAAGCGGCGCGATGAGAACTTCCGCACGATCACGCGGATTGCCGTCGACAACGACAAACCCGTGCGCATCGGCGTCAATTGGGGCTCGCTCGATCAGGATCTCCTCACCACGATGATGGACGAGAACGCGCGCAGCGCCGAGCCACGTGACGCGCGCGATGTGTACATCGAGGCGATGCTCGAGAGCGCGCTCCGGTCGGCTGCACTGGCCGAGGAATGCGGCCTGCGCCACGACCGGATCATCCTCTCGGCCAAAGTGTCGGGCGTGCAGGATCTGGTGGACGTGTATCGCCGTCTCGCCGCCCGGTGCAACTATCCGCTGCACCTGGGCCTCACCGAGGCGGGTCTGGGCACCAAGGGGATCGTGGCCAGTACGGCCGGACTGTCGGTTCTCCTCGCCGATGGGATTGGAGACACCATCCGCGTCTCGCTCACTCCCCGGCCCGGCGGGGATCGCACCGAAGAGGTTCGCGTGGCGCAGCAGATCCTGCAGTCCATGGGACTGCGGAGCTTCACGCCGCAGGTGACGGCATGTCCGGGATGCGGCCGCACCACGTCCACGTTCTTTCAGCAGATGGCCGAGGACATCCAGGGGTACCTGCGTGAACAGATGCCCGCGTGGCGTGAGCGATACCCGGGGGTGGAGGAGATGAAGGTGGCCGTGATGGGATGCGTGGTGAACGGGCCGGGAGAATCGAAGCACGCCAACATCGGCATCTCCCTCCCCGGCACCTTTGAGGAGCCCAAGGCGCCCGTCTACGTGGACGGCGCGCTCAGCGTCACGCTCCGTGGGGACGGGATCGTTGGAGAGTTTCTGCAGATCCTCGAAGGCTACGTGCGGCAGCGATACGGCAACGGCGCCGCGGCCGAGCTCACGCACGAAGAATAGCGCGCCTTCGCTACGCCACCCGTTCCAGCGCGGTCACGAGTGCCTGCAGCTCGCCCATGATCGGCGCGTCGAAGCCAACGCGCGCGAGCTCCGCAGCACAGCGCTGATACCACTGCACCGTACGCTCCCGCCCCGGTGACACGCGGGACCACACCGCATCGGGGAAGCTCGTGCGCCGTAGATCGGCCAACAGCGTGCCCGCCCCATGCACCTTGTCGGCGGCAAACAGCCAGCGCGCACGCTCGTCGGCCTCGCCCAGCCGGCGCAGCACGTCGCTCCGCCGCTCCGCCGCCGCGAGCTCCACATCGTCGTCGTCCACCATGCGCTCGACAACCGCCTGCGCTATGCGCAGCGGTACGTCACCGAATTTGTCGGCAACACGCTGCGCTGTGGTAGGGAACGCGTGCGGCTCATGGCTGGCGTCCTCCACGACATGCAGGAGGATCCCGGCGATGACCGTGTCCTCGTCACAGCCGTATCGCGTCAGAATGAGCCCCACGTTGGCCGCATGCGTTTCGTACGGCATCCGTGTCCCTTTCCGCACCTGCTGGTCGTGATGCTTGGCCGCGTACGCCAACGCGTGGTTCACACGATCCGAGTATCCCGTCACCGGCTCTCCTCCGCTCGGTCCGGAGCCTGCCGGAACCAGCGTACGATCTTCTCCAATCCGCGGCGATCTTCGTCGTCAAACGCGCCCAGTCGGTCACTGTCCACGTCCAGCACCGCGATCAGCCGTTCGTCGGGCCCGACCACCGGCACGACGATCTCCGAGCGCGCACGCACATCGCACGCGATATGCCCCGGAAAGAGCGACACGTCGGGAACCAGCACCGTCCGTTGCTCGGCGGCCGCGGTGCCGCACACGCCGCGACCCCAGTTGATCTCCAGGCAGCCCACGGTCCCCTGGTATGGTCCCACGCGGAGAAGACGCTGGGGCTCCACCACGCGGTAGAAACCCGTCCAGAGATGGCCAAACCCATGATGGATGAGCGCCGCCATGGTGGACATGGCGGTAATCCGGTCGTGAATCCCTTGGAGCGTTTCCTCGATGTGCATCTCCAGATCGGCGTACGCGCGCCCCTTGGGCATATTGCGCAGATCGAGTGTGACTTCGGCCATAGGGACGATTGAGGTCGACGGGAGATGGCGGCCGCCGGCGTGTACACCCCCGGCGCGGGTGGGGATAATCTAGCGCGCATCGCGCCCGGCGGTGCAGGTGTGGTGCGGGAGGACGTGGAAGAGAGCGGGACGGTGCGGGAGGGCGTGGACGCGGAGCTGGGAATGCGCCGCGATCGCCGGGACGGGGCAGGGGAAAGTGCCCCTCAGTTGTCCTCTCGCGCGATGAGTAGTTCGGCCACGAGCTCGCTCAACAACCGGTCGACCTCTGCGGCCGCCGTGTCGGTGGCCACATCGAACTCGCTCACCAGCTGATCGATGATCGCCTCGCGCGTGCTCCCCTGCTCCAACATCCTCCACACCGCCGCGCCGGTCTCGTTTAGCGAGTAGTAGCGCTTGGTGTGCAGGTGCAGGAGTACCGTCCCGTCATCCAGAGCGGCAGAGAGGGCGTGCTCTGAAACGCGGTAGATGCTCACGTCGCTGCAGCCGTGGTGAGCTCGGGAATGGGGGGCGTGTGCGCGAGCATCGGGACCTTCATGTCCCACACCACCAGACCGCGCGTCCGCGCTCCGCGCACCTCGAGCGCGGCGACGAGCCGCTGGAGCCAGGTGAGCGACGTGCGTGCACAGCGGACGCAGATGATCACATCCCGGCCCGCTCGCACGGTGGCGGGAATCTCGCCCGTGGCGGGGAGCGGCGCGTTGATGATCACCGAGTCGTGATGCCGCCGCAGCCCCGGCATGTCCCGCTCCAGCATCTCGAGCGCGTGTCGCTGCGCCCCCGGGTCGTGAGCAGTGCCACTTCCGATCACGCCTATGCTCCGCGCTCTTCCCACTTGCAACGGCCGCACGAGCTCCTGCCAGGCAACCCGCGCGCGTCCCAACTCGGCCAACCCATCCGCCTCACCAAGGCCAGTGACGCGTGTGACGGCGTGCGTGGCGAAATCGGTGTCGACCAGCAACGCCGTACGCGCGTGACACGCAACGGCTGCCGCCACGTTCACCGCCACGACGGCCGTCACCGCCGCCTCCTCCCCAATGACGGTGAGCACCGGCAGATTGAAGGCCGCATCCGCCAATTGGCTGTACAGGAGCGTGTAGGTATCGCTACCGCGATCGACCACCGCGGGGATCTCCCGATCGGCACGGCGGCGCATTCGCTCCGGATCCGGCACGTGCTCCCGCACGGTGGTCAGGACGGAAACATGGCTCACCGTGGCGGCCTCACGGGCGTCGGCGATACGCGGACGCCGGAGTTCGCCCACGAGGAGCGTCGCAAACCCGGCAGCGGCGCCCAAGACCACGGCCGCCAGCAGCACGGCGACCGGAGAAGCACCGATCGCGGCGACGTCACGTGCCCGCTCCGCGCGCGCGGCAACCTCCTCGTGGGCAAAGCGGGCACGCGCGAGCACGGAACGGATGCGCATCGAGCGCTCGAGAGCAGAATCGTGCGCGGCCTGGAGCGCCACAGTGTCGAACGGCGGCGGCACGGGAGAGCGGCGCGGAACCGCGGGCGCCAGCGCTGCCAACTGTTTGTCGAGTCGCGCCTTTTCACTCTCCGCCATCTGCTGCAACGTCTGTCCGATCTCGGTCGCGCGTGCCGTGAGTGCCACGAAAATCGGGTCGACACCGCCCACCGCTCCAAACACGTCGCGGTTTTTCTCGATCTCCGCCAGCGAATCGAGAAGCTGCCGCGTGTGTGGCTTCTGGCTCAAGTACGGCGATTCGCCGAGCGCCCGGTAGGAAGCTGGCAGCGGGGCGCTCTTCACCTGCTGGATCAGCTGGGTCAGCGTATCGCGTGCTCGCTGCAGGGAGTCGCGGCGCAGCCGCGATTCCGGGGATAGCGTATCCACCACGCTCGCGGGCCGGAGCCACCGCGCGTAGGCGCGCCTGGCACTGTCGAGCACCGTCGCGATACTGTCCACGCGGTGTACGACCGCGGAATCCCCCAACACCAATGAGAGCGTGTCCGGAAGAACCACTGGACCGGGCTCCAGCGATCTGGCCGCCGTGCGCGCTCCACGCGGCACGAGCACCAGCCCCGCGAGTACGACCAGAAACATCGTCGCCACCGCCACGCCCAACCGAGTAGGCAGCCGGTAGGCGTTCCGCGCACGCCGCCGCAGCCACCCTGCCCGCCACGCCTGTGCCGGAACGGGACGACCCGCACCCCGCTCCTCTTGTGTGCCCCCATCCCGTCCACCCCCGCCCAACCCTGCCACCCTACGGCTCCTCACCAAACGGATCGCCGGGTGGTGCCGGCAACGGGGGCGTAGGCGCCGGCAACTCGCGACGCTCGATCCAGCGTGACAGGTCACCCGCGATAGTCATCCAATGCGCGCGCACCAGGGGAGGAGCGCTCGCCCGCGCACGCGACTGCGCCACCGGCCGTAACGCCGCGATGCGCAGCTCGGCCAGTGCACGCACCTCGGCTGACGCGTGGCTGTCGGCTGCCAACGCCAACAGCCGGTCGGCAAAGGCGCGCTGCGTCACTCGCTGTAGTGCCGCCAACCGCCCGTCGGTCGGAGCAGGCCGGTTCCACAACGCGGCCGTGAGTGTGTCCAGCACCTCCGACAGCGACAGGGTGTTCGGGTCGTGGGTGGCGAACTGCACCAGACGCGCAGCGCGATCGCGCTCGAGCAGGTTGTCCAGCACCATCGCTGCCAGCGTGCGCGCCGCGCCCAGCTCGTCGAACATCGGCGCCGTGCGTGAACGGAAGAGCTCGACCGACGGCCGCGTACCGAATGGGCGCGGGCCGAGCAGCGTGAGCACGGTGTCCGGAATCGCTAACTCGCCGGGACGCAGCGTACTCGTCACCAAGCTGAGTGCCCGTCGCTGCACGCGCGCGTCCACCGGACGAGTAGCCTGAACTCTGTCTCCATTCACGGCGTTGGCGTATTCCATTCCGCCAACGGCCTTGGCCAGCGAGGCAATCGCAAACCGGTGCATGAGATATACCGGAACGAAGCGCTCCTGCAGCAACGCCACAGGTTCTCCCGGCGCGAGATTGCGCAGCCCGAACCGGGCAATGGCCACACGGCGCACCTGCTTGAGTCGCTGCAGATACTCGGCGGGCGTGGCGCCGTCATCCCAGAGACTTGTCCGCGGGTCGCTGGCGAACTCCGGACGGGCGTCCGCGTCCGACAGATAGAGGTATCCCTTCCGCAGTCCCTCAGCCACGATCGCGCGCAGCGAGTCTGCCTCGGTTCCGGGAGGAAAGATTCCGTAGCCCCAATGGATCGCCCAGACGTCGTACGCACCCGGGCCTTCGCCGTACGCATCGCTCACGTCAATGTTGCCCGCCGAATCCAGCTGCACGCGAGGGGGCGGGTAGTCCATCAGCGAGCCGCGATCGTATGACGACGCGATGTAGTTGTGGCTCAGTCCCAGCGTGTGCCCCACCTCGTGTGCCGATACCTGACGCACACGACCCAGCACGAAATGCGTATCCGCGGCCGCCGCCTCGGCACCCATGAGCCCGGCATACAGATTGTACGATGTCCGCGCACGGTGAGAGTCGAGCCGCGCCATGGCCTTGATGATCTCGCCCGTACGCGGATCGCCCAGCGATCCGCCCACGGACCAGCCCCGCTCGTTGCGGTTCACCCACTGGACCACGTTGTAGCGCGCGTCCATGGGATCGATGCTGTCCGGGAGATCCTTCACCACGAACGCGCCCTTGAGTCCCGCCGCGTCGAAGGCGCGCGACCACCAGCTCACCCCCTCTTTGGTGGCGCTCCGCACGGGCTCGGGAATGCCCGGATCGATGTAGTAGACCAGTGGGTTCTTGATGGGACTGGCGGGATCGGCCGGGTTCACGCGCTCCAGGCGATGGCGCGAAATCCAGTGCTGCTCGAGCGAGCCCTGCACCGGCTGTGCATAGTCCTTGAAATCGATGCCGAAGAATCCCACGCGCGGGTCCATGCGTCGCGGCTGATACCCATCGTCGGGGAGGGGAAGGAGCGACGAGATGCTGCCGAAGCGTGAGCGCATGCCCATCCGGAACGATGGACGACACCGTTCTGCCCGGCCGTCCGCTCGTGGCGAACGTCAGCGAGACATCGATTTCCGTGTTCTTTGGGAAGGCTTTGGTGTACGGCAGATACACGCCCGACCGGTCGCGTGCGAGGGTGTAGCTCCCCTCTCTACTCGCCGCCAGCCGCTCGGAGACGCCCACCCAGTCGCGTAACACGAGATCGCTGGCATCGACCAGCAACCGCCCATCCTCGGCCGCCAGTACGGGAAGAGCGGCCACCGTGCTCTGCGGAAACGACTCGCTCACGGTTCGTGCATTCACGCCATCGTCGCGTGCCGAGCTGCGGTAGTTCCAGTTCTCGAACACCACCATCACACGCCGCCCCGCACGGTTGAACTCCGCCACCTGCGCCGCGTCTCCCATCCCGCGGTCCAGCCCGATCGGGTTGGAGCCGAGTCCGGTGGCGAGGGAGATGAAGAGGAGGGCATGCAGCGAATCGGAGGGAAGCTCCAGCAGCAGCCGTCCCGTAGCCGGATCGGTCCAAAGAGGAATGAACCCGTCGTGACGCACCATGCCCTCGGTACGATCGGTGATGTGCGCGGCGGGCGCTGCTTCTCCGCCGCCTTCTTGAGCGTTGAGCGTTGCGGCGGGGCCGGCGGCGAGCGCGAGCGCAACGGCAATGACCGACGGCAGATGAACGAATCGGTGGGACATGGGCGGCAGGCTCCTACGAGATCGCCAGGCGATTATCGGACGGGGAGAGGTCAGGCGCAAGACAGGATTGTTCCTGACCGCCGCCCGGCAGTCTGCGCTCACCGATGCATGTGCAGCAGTGCGATCGCGATGAGCACGATGGCCACGATGGCGAACGCGATGGACGAGATACTCCACCAGAGTCCCTCGCGCGAGAGGGCGATCGCCCCGAATCCGAGGGCAACGACGCCTGTCCCCAGCGTATTCAACCAGGCGGAGCGTGCGGTTGCGCGATAGCGCGCCACCAGACGCAGCACAATTCCAAGGACGGCGGTGCCAACGCCGATCGTCAGGATGTGTCCACTCATGTGTGACACACTCCACGGAAAGCATGCGGGACGGCAGTCTTGCACTGCCGCCCCGCGCATACTGCCTCGCTGATTGGCGTCCGGCGATGCGCTTGCGGCGATCTCCAGACGCGTGCGTCAGCCGAACCTATTGTACCGTCACCTTGCCTTTCATGCCCATGGCGAGGTGCGGCGTGCAGTGGTAGGGATACGTACCCGGCTTGATGTTACCGAAGGAAATGGTGTAGGTGTCCCCCGGATTCATCAGAAATGGTCCCTCGAGCGGCGACATCTTGGTCATCGTGCCACCCGGTTCCGGCATATTGGCCGCGAGTTGCGGCTCCACATCGTCGGGAATGCTGTCGGGATTGAAGCCGACGTTGTGCGGCCCGCCCGACGTCATCTCGAAGCGGATTCCGTCACCCTGCTTGATCGTGATCTCGGCCGGATCGAACCGATAGTCTTTACCGTCGAACACCATCTTCACCACGTGTGTGGTTCCGGTGATCGGGGCGGCCGCCACACCGCCGGCCGGTGCCGCGGTGGATGCTGCCGCGGTGGCCTCGGGTGCGGCCGCCGCGCTATCGGTGGACGCTGCCTGCTCCCCGCCGCTACACGCGCCGAGGACAAAGGCGCTCGCCAGGAGCGCCGGTCCAATGAACCGCATCGTTCAGGGGCCTCCAGTGCCGTACTGAAAAGGTCGAGGTAGTTGGCTTCCCCGCAATCGGTCGCGGGCTTGTGAAGATATTCACAAGCCCGCCCCAACGCAAAGACACGCCAGGTAGCGCCTGTCCGACCCCCAGCCACCCTTACTGCGAGCCCTACTGCGAGGCCGCGCCGCTTCCTCTCGCCCGCGAGAGGGAATCCTCGATGGCACGCAGGCGGGCGCTGTCCACCACCTTCTTGGTCGGCACCTTGAGCGGGGGGGGAGGGGCGGCGTCTGGCTCGCCGCGCTCGTTGGCCGCCAGCACCTGCCGGACCCAGCTCCATTGCTGCGATCCGTAGTACAGCCGGCCGTTCACCACGAAGGCCGGCGTTCCGCGCACCGCGTAGCGTCGCGTAACGTCCTCCGCCGCGTCCAATCGCGCCTGATGCCGCTTGCTCAATGCACACGTGCGGAACACGGTCGTATCCATCCCCAGTTCGCTCGCGTACGTCACCATTTGCGCCGGGATATCCACCACGCGCATCCAGACTGCTTGTCGCTCGAAGAGGAGCGTGTGCATCGGCCAGAACTTTCCCTGCTCCGCCGCACAACTCGCCGCCGCCGCCCCCGCCACACTCCCGCGATGCCACGCGAGATCCACTATCGTCAGCCGTGCACGTCCCTTCTGCACCCAATCCCGGTGCAACGGCTCGACCGCTTCCTTAGAGAACGTGGCGCAGTCGTCGCACGCGTAGTCGTCAAAGTAGATGACCTGCACCGGCGCTGCCGTGTCGCCCTCACTGTACGCCACCGCGCTCGCCATGGCGTCGGCAGGAGGCGTAGCGGCCGCGCGGCATCCGGCGATGGCCACGAGTCCCGTGAGGAGCGCTGCCACCGACCCCGAGCGGAGCCCATAGCCCACCCCACACCCGCCGAAGCTACCCCGTCTCTGTGTGCGCATCTGTGGCGCTCGCGCCGTCCGCATCTTCTTCCTCCCACCGCGGATTACTTTTGCCGTCGTCACCCTCATCGCTGCTGGGACCTCGCTCCACCCTTTACCCACGTGCCCGCACCACCATACGATCGCACTACGCTTCCCGGGCGGAGCTGTCCGGGCGCCGCCACCCAGGCGGAGCCACGTCCACTATCCACCATAACCCGCGTCCCACGATCAGGCCAGCAGCACGATAGGCGCCATGCGAAGGCCCGGCACGCTGCTCGGTCATGCGCCGCCGCCCGCATCACCTCCCACCTCACGGCCCGCGTCACCGCCCGCATCGCCCGCTCCACACAGACAGGCCAGTCGCGCCGCACAGCGCGGCGATCGGAAACGGCCCGAGAGTTGACGGCGGCAGTACGCCAACATACGTTGCCTTCCTCATGACAACCTCTGCCCGTCACCATCGCGCGCATCACAGCCACGGCCCTACGGGTCGGGGCGGCACACGTCTCTGCGGATGATGCGGTAGCGGTTTCCTCCTGCAGTACGTTGGCGCTCACGGCCCGTCTCCTTCCGACGGGCCGTTTTCTCGTCCGCCATGCTCTCTCTCCGACTTTCTCCATGCGTTCAAGCACCATTGACGATCAGCGACGTACACCACGCAGGCGGGCCGCGCGCCGCATCCCGTGTCGCATCGAGCAACGCCCCTCATGTTGAGGATCGCGCTCCCCAACAAGGGGCGTCTCTCCGACGAGACACGCGAGCTCTTCTCCGACGCCGGGCTCAATGTGCGCACGCGCGGAGAGCGCGCGCTCTCTGCCTCCCTGGGCGGCGAGTTCGAGGCGATCTTCGTGCGCGCACAGGACATCCCGGAGTTCGTGGCCGATGGAGCTGCAGATGTGGGGGTAACGGGGTGGGATCTGGTCTGTGAGTCGGAGCGCCCGCTACGGTCGCTCCTGGACCTCGAGTTCGGCGCCTGTCGGCTGGTCGTCGGCGCCCGCGACGACAGCGGAATCGCCTGCGTCCAGGACATCGTCAATGTCCCCCGCGTGGCCACCTCCTTCCCGCGTCTCACACACCGTTACTTCGAAAAAGCCGGGCGTCCGGTGAGCATCGTGCCCATCTCCGGCGCTGCTGAGATCGCGCCTCATCTCGGTATCGCGGACATGATCGTCGACCTCACGTCCACAGGTTCGACACTTCGCGTTCATGATCTCCACGAGATCGGGACGATCCTGCAGTCGAGTGCGCACCTGATCGCGCGCGAGCGCGCGGCCGACGAGGCGCACGCCAGCGGCCGTCCCACGCGGCATATCGCATCTGCCGGCACCGCACGTCGCACGAGCACCGACGCGCTGAACGGGCTCGTTACCGCACTCGCGTCCGTACTCCGGGCACGCACACAGCGATACCTCATGGCCAATGTTCCGCGACAGATGCTCGAGCGGGTGAAGGAGGTGCTCCCCGGCCTGAACGGCCCCACCGTGGTGGACGTGATGGATTCCGGACACCATGTGGCCGTGCACGCGGTGGTCCCGCAGCACGCCATTTACCGCACCATCGCCGAGCTCAAGACGCTGGGCGCGGAGGGAATCTTGGTGACGCGCATCGAGCGGCTGATGCCATGACCGCACGCATGATCCGATTTCGCGGCCCCATTGCGGCGCTCCCCCCGGACGACGTTGCCACGTTGCTGGAACGCCGCACGGCCTCGGACGACTCCATACACCGGCGGACGCGGGAGATCGTCGCGCGCGTGCGCACCGGGGGCGATACGATGCTCCGCGCCCTCGCGCTGGAGTTCGACGGAGTGGTGCTGGGCTCGCTCGAAGTGCCCGCGCGTGCGTTGCACGACGCGCTCGACAGTGCGGACGCACCTTTCCGCCGTGCCCTCGAGCGCGCCGCGCGCAACATTACCGCCGCGCACTGCGCGTTTGCGCCCGCCCAGGTAGAAGTGGAGACGGAGCCCGGTATCGTCGTCGGCCGCCGCCCCGATCCGCTCACGCGTGCGGGGGTCTACGCCCCGGGTGGCAGTGCCGCGTACGCCAGCAGCGTCCTCATGGGGGCGATCCCCGCGCGCGTGAGCGGCGTAGGCGAGATCATCCTCTGCTCGCCGCCAAGCGCCGACGGGCTGCCCTCGGCCGCCATCCGCGCGGCAGCGGCCGTGGCCGGCGTGGACCGGGTGTTCGCGCTCGGCGGTGCTGGCGCCATCGCGGCCATGGCGTTCGGCACCGAGTCGGTGCCTCGCGTGGATCGGATCGTCGGCCCGGGCAACGCCTACGTTGCCGAGGCCAAGCAGCAGCTCTGCGGCATGGTAGGGATCGACGCCCCTGCCGGCCCAAGCGAGCTGCTCGTCATCGCAGACGAGAGCGCCTCGCCACAGCTCATCGCGCGCGAGATGATCGCGCAGGCCGAACACGATGAACGCGCGTGTGTGGTGGCCGTGCTCGTGAACCAGCCGGTGGAACCGGTCTTGTCGGCACTCGCGGCCGCGGCGGCCACCACGCCGCGCCGTGACATCGTCGCGCGTGCGCTCGCCACCCATGGGGCGCTGCTCGACGCACGAGATCTCGATGAAGCGTTGGATTTCGGCGCGCGGTACGCCCCCGAGCATCTGCTCCTCGCCGTCGCCGATCCGGAGGCGCTGCTCCCCATGGTGCGCAACGCGGGAACGGTCTTCCTCGGTGCGGCAGCGTCGGTGGCCTTTGGCGATTACGCCACCGGGGCCAACCATGTGCTCCCCACCGGCGGGCGCGCACGGTCGTATTCGGGGCTCACGACCTCTGATTTTCTCCGGTGGACCACGTATCAGAGGGTCACTCCGGCCGCCGCGCGTGCGCTGGCGTGCGACGTGGAGGTGCTCGCGCAGGCGGAAGGGTTGCCCGCCCACGCGGCCGCCGCCCGCGCGTGGAGCGCCGGCGGTTGCGCCGATATTCCATCGCGCGCCGCACGCCACATCGGACGGGGCCAGTACAGCGTGATCCCACGCTACACGCCGGATCGGAGCCCGTGCCATGTGGACCTGAGCGACAACACGAACCTCTGGGGCGTTCCCCCGGCCGCCGCGCGCGCGCTTCGCGATTCCACCTCTGCCGCCTGCTCGCGCTACCCCACCAGCTACGCGGACGAACTCAAGCAAGCCATTGCCGACTACATTGGCGTACCGCCGGAGTGCATCGTCACCGGATGCGGTTCGGACGATGTGCTCGACTCCGCGTTCCGCGCGCTCGTCGAACCGGGGCAGCGCATCGCGCTCCCGGATCCAACGTTCGCCATGGTGCCCCTCTTCGCAGCCGTGAATGGCATACACGCGCGACCCGTCCCGCTCACACCCGACGGTGACGTCGACGCCGGCGGCCTGCTGGCCACTGGAGCAGACATCACCTATCTCTGCTCACCCAACAACCCCACGGGACGGTCGCTCTCCCCCGCCGCGGTGCACCACATCGTGGAGCACGCACGGGGTGCGGTGATCTTGGACGAGGCTTACGCCGAATTCGCCGATCACAGCTTCGTGCCGCTCGCCTGCGCACATGAGCACGTGCTGGTGACCCGGACACTGTCCAAGGCATTCGGCATGGCCGGTCTGCGCGTGGGCTACGGTGTGGGTGCACCCGCCCTCGTCGAGCTCGTCGAGAAGGCTCGCGGACCTTACAAGGTGAGCGCGCCCGCCGAGCGGGCGGCTGTGGCCGCACTCCGCCACGATCGGCCATGGGTACACGAGCATGTTCAGCTGGTACGCCAACATCGCATACGGCTGGCGGACGCTCTGAACGAGCTGCCCGGCATCGAGGCTGTGCCCAGCGACGCCAACTTCGTCCTCGCCCGGCTTCGGCCTACCGCCACCACGACAGGCCTCAGCGCAGTGATGCTTACACACCGGCTTCGCACACGGGGCGTGGCCGTGCGCCCCTTCTCCGCACTCACCGGCCTGGGCGATGCCATCCGCATCACCATCGGCCCGTCGGAAATGATGGACCACTGTCTCAGCGCCCTCCGTGCGGAGGTTGCATGCGCGTGATCGTGTTCGACTACGGAGCCGGCAACTTGCACTCGCTCCTCAAGGCGGTCGCGTCACCCGGAATCGAGGTGCACTTGGAAGACGATCCGCGCTGCGTTCTCGGAGGCGATTTGCTACTCCTGCCAGGCGTCGGCGCATTCGCCCCCGCCGCGGAGCGTCTCGCTCCAGCCCGCGAAGCGATCCGCCAATCGGTCCGGGCCGGGTTGCCGGTGCTCGGGGTGTGCCTCGGCATGCAGTTGCTGTTCGATGAGAGCGAGGAGGGACACGGTACGGGACTGGGCCTCATCCCGGGCCGCGTGGAGCGATTGCAGGCCCGTCGTCTCCCGCACATCGGATGGAACACCCTCGAACACTGTGCGAAAACCGTCCCGACGGCCGACGGGATCGCGGTAGCCTATTTTGCGCACAGCTATGCATGCCGTCCGCTCGACACCTCGTGCGTGCAAGCCTGGTGCGCACACGAGCACGACCGGTTCCCCGCCGTGGTGCGCCGCAACAATGTCCTCGGCGTCCAGTTCCACCCAGAAAAGAGCTCGCACCAGGGAGTGATGTTTCTCCGCGCGGTCGTGCAGGAGCTCGGTTCATGATCGCGATTCCAGCGGTGGACCTGCGTGGTGGCGCGTGCGTGCAGCTCGTGGGCGGTTCGTACGAACACGAGCGCATACGACGCGATCGACCGGTGGACGTGGCGCGTGACTGGTGGGAGATGGGATTTCAGCGTCTGCATATTGTGGATCTGGACGCTGCGACGGAGCGCGGCGAGAACGAGGCGCTGGTACGAGAGATTCTCGCCGGCACCCCAGCGCTGGTACAGGTGGGGGGCGGGATCCGCGACACGTCAGCCATCGAGCAGCTCGTGGACGATGGGGCCGCCTGGGTCATCCTCGGCACCCGCGCGGTGGAAGACCAAGACTGGTTGGCCGAGATCGCCACGGCATATCCGGGCCAGCTCCTTGTGGCCGCTGACGTACGCGAGCGGCGCGTGGTGACCCACGGCTGGGGTCGCACCACGAGCACCATGATCCTCGACCTGCTGGAGGAACTCAACGGGCTTCCTTTGGCGGGAGTCTTGGTCACGGCCGTGCATCGCGAGGGACAACTGAGCGGTACGGACCTCCCGCTCATGGAAGACGCGGTCGAGACCGCCTCGCACCCCATATTCGCAGCGGGCGGCATCCACACCATGCAGGATCTTCGCGCGCTGGCCGACCGCGGCGTCGCCGCAGCAGTGATCGGCATGGCCCTCTATACCGGCACGCTGCACCCACGCGCGGTGGCCGACGAGTTCGCCTCATGACACAGATCATCCGCACCACCCGCGAGACCACGGTCCGGGTGGACGTCGTCCCCGGGACTGGGATCGCCACAGTCACCACCGGCGAGCCGTTCCTCGACCACATGCTCACCACACTGGCTCGCTATGCGGCGCTCGACGTCACCATAACCGCTAGCGGCGACTTGCGGCACCATCTCATCGAAGATGTTGCCATCGCGGTGGGCGAGAGCATCGCGCGCATCGTGCCGGCACACGCCGCTCGGTACGCGGACCGCGTGGTGCCCATGGACGACGCGCTCGTACACGTCGCGCTCGACCTGGGTGGACGGTCCTACTACCGCGGTCCGCTTCCCAGTTCGCTGTACGACCACTGGTGGCGGTCCTTCAGTGAGCACGCGCACGCCACGGTTCACGTCCGCGTGCTCCGCGGAAGCGATCGGCATCACATTGTCGAAGCGGCGTTCAAGGCATTGGGCCTCGCACTCCGTGACGCTCTCGTGGAAGGACGGGCCGTCTTCAGCACCAAGGGTGCCGTGGCCCTCGATGCCGACGCCCCGTGCTGATGCGGCGCGTGATCGTGTGTCTCGACGTGCGGGGGGAGCGCGTGATGAAGGGCGTGCGCTTCGAGAAACTTCGCGACGTCGGCGATCCAGTGGACCTCGCGACGCGCGCGGAAGCAGAGGGCGCGGATGAGATCGTCTTCCTCGACATCTCGGCGAGCGTGGAGGAACGCGCGACCCTGCTCGATACCGTGCGCCGCGCCGCAGAGCGCCTGTTCGTTCCGCTCACGGTGGGCGGCGGTCTCCGCACGGTGGACGATGTGGCCCGCGCGCTGCGCGCCGGCGCGGACAAGGTGAGCCTCAACACCGCTGCCGTGCAGCAGCCGACATTGCTTACCGACTGTGCGGCCCGCTTCGGGGCGCAGTGCGTGGTCGCGAGCATCGACGCCAAGCATGACCCCACTGGCGCATCTCCATCTGGATGGCGCGTGTACACGCACGGCGGAAGGACACCGACGTCGCTCGACGCGGTCGGATGGGCAACCGATTCCATCCGGCATGGCGCAGGCGAGATCCTGCTCACCAGCATCGACTGCGATGGAACACGATCCGGCTACGACCTGCCCCTCACGCACACGGTCGTCGCGGCGGTGACCGTCCCGGTGATCGCCTCGGGTGGCGCGGGGACCCCCGGCCACGTATGCGACGTGCTCGGGGTCGGCGCCGATGCGGCACTCGTAGCCGGCATCATCCACGACGGGCAAACCACCGTGCGCGACATCAAAGCTTCGATGGCCGATCGCGGATTCGCGGTCCGGCCCACCCTCTGATGGTGCGTTCCGTGGAACTCCCGTCCCTCTTCACGGCCGTGGAAGAGGTGGGTCGACACGCGGGCTCCATCGCCGCGCGTGCATTTGGATCCACCTTGCACGTGCTGCGAAAAACGGATGGCTCGCCGGTCACCGACGTCGACCGCGCAGCCGAACGCGCGGCTCGCGAATGGATCGAACAGCGCTTCCCGCACGACGGGATTCTCGGCGAGGAGCTCGGCACGATCCGCCCTGCGGCGCGGCGCCGGTGGATCATCGACCCCATCGACGGCACCAGTTCCTACATCCACGGCGTCCCGCTGTACGGGACCCTCGTCGCAGTGGCGGAGGGTGAACAGGTACTCGCCGGATGTGTTTTCCTTCCGACGCTGAACGAGATGGTGGTCGCCGCGCGCGAGCTGGGCACCTGGTGGAACGGGACGCGCGCCGCGGTTTCCACCGTGCCCACCGTGGCCAGTGCCACCGTCGTCACCACCGACGAGAGCTTTCATGGAGACCGCGCGCAGTCCGACGCGTGGTCCGATCTCACATCGCGGGCCGCGCTGGCCCGGAGTTGGGGCGATTGTTATGGCTATGTTCTCGTTGCGACTGGACGCGCGGAGGTGATGGCGGACGGTCGCATGCAGCCATGGGATGCAGCTGCTGTGCAGATCGCGGTCGAGGAAGCGGGTGGCGTCTTCACCGACTGGTCCGGCACTGCCACGGCATTCGGCGGCAGTGCGATCGCCACCAATGCCGCCCTCGCTACCGAAGTGCGCGCGATCCTGGGCGGCGGCACAGTACCGTCTCCCACGTAACAGCCCCGTGGAGCACACATGCTCGATCTCGACACGCTCGACTGGACCAAGAACGACGGTGTGGTGACCGTGATCGCGCAGGACGCGATCACGGGCGCGGTGCTGATGGTGGCCCAGGCTGACCGCGACGCACTGGCGCATACGCTCGCCACGGGTGAGATGCACTACCGATCGCGCTCACGGGGCCTCTGGCACAAGGGGGCGACCAGTGGCCACACGCAGCGCGTGCTTTCTCTCGCCCCCGATTGTGATGGAGACGCCGTCCTGGCCCGCGTCATCCCGGCCGGTCCAGCCTGCCACACCGGAAGCGTCTCCTGCTTTGGTCCGGGCGCCGGCGACATGCTCTCCACGCTCGACCAGCGCATCGCCAACCGGCTACGGGCGTCCGGCGCCGATGCATCCCACACGACCGCTCCCACAGAGCCCCTCGCACCGGAGCGCGTCGCACCGCCCAGCTACACGCAACGGCTTGGACGAGACCGTAACCTTCGCCTCAAGAAGTTGGGAGAGGAGACTGCCGAGCTCGTTGCAGCGTGTGCCGACGGCGACCAGCGGCGGATCGTCGAAGAGGCCGCCGACCTACTGTACCACCTGCTTGTCGCCGCGCGCGTAGCCGGTGTCTCGCTGAACGACATCCGGACAGTGCTCGCGCGCCGCGCCGATCATCGTCCGGAGAACACCTCGCTCGCTCCGCCGCCCTGAACCACCTGTGGACACCTCCTCCGCTTCGCCCACCCTGAGCCGCTCACCACCATTGGCCGTGCCGCCGTGGCGCGGCTATTCTTGCCCCATGCATCACTACCCCGCGTGACCTTGGCATGACGTCGTCGCCCTCTTCGCCTGACCAGCGAGCTGCGCTCGCGGCGCGGCTCGATCCCGCGCGCCTACGCTCCCACGAGGAGCTTGCTCCCTACACCACGTTCCGCATTGGCGGCCCCGCCGACCTGTTCTACGAAGCGACCAGCGCAGACGACCTGGCACAGGCCGTCGCCGCCGCGCGTGATGCCGCCATCCCCGTCTTCGTGCTCGGCCTGGGCGCGAACATCCTCGTAGGCGATGCCGGATTTCGCGGCTTGGTGGTCCGCAATCGCGCGGCACACGTGCGTTGGCAGGAGGATGGACGCGTGGTGGCGGAAAGCGGCGCCGTCATGGCCGATCTGATCCCGGAAGCCGTGCGCCGTGGCTGGTCCGGCCTCGAGCACTACGTCGGTATCCCCAGCACGATCGGCGGCGCCGTGTGGCAGAACCTGCACTTCCTCTCCCCCGCGCCCGAACGCGAGCGTACGATGTTCATCGCCAATGTCTTCACGTCGTGCGAGCTCCTCACCCAGGAGGGCGCGCGCACGGTCGTCGGTCGTGACTACATGCGCTTCGGGTACGACGACAGCATCCTGCATCATCGGGATGACGTTGCCCTCGCCGTCACGTTTCAGTTGCAGCATGGTGACCCCGATGTCATGCACCGCATCCTTCAGGAGAACCTGAGCTGGCGCGGAGCTCGCCACCCCTGGTTGGCATATCACCCCAGCGCCGGTTCCATCTTCAAGAAGATCGAGGGCGTCGGCGCTGGCCGATTGGTGGATCAGGCAGGCCTGAAAGGTTTTCGCGTGGGTGACGCGCAGATCTCCCACATCCACGCCAACATCGTCGTCAACCTGGGACACGCAACGGCACGCGACGTCCGCACACTCATTGCCCATGCGCAACAGGAAGTCGAGCGCCGATTCAACCAGCATCTGGAGCCGGAGATCCAGTTCGTCGGCGAATTCGTTTGAGTGCATCCAGCACCCTGAGCCAATTTCCCCCCACACATCCATGGCCCCGTGAGCCCCAGACGACTCCTGGCACTCGTCGCTGGTCCGCTCGTCTATGCGCTGCTCTCGAACTACGCGCCGGATGCACTCGCCCCCGCGGCAGCACAGGTCCTGGGGATCGCCGGCTGGATGGCCGTGTGGTGGCTCAGCGAACCGATCCCTCTCGGCGCTACGGCGTTGCTCCCGCTCGCACTATTCCCTACCGTCGCTGTCTCATCCGCCGCTGCGGCTGCAGCACCCTATGCCAACGAGCTCGTATTTCTGTTTCTCGCCGGCTTTCTGCTCGCGGCTGCGTTGCGGTCCTGGCATGCCCATGCGCGTATCGCGTACGGGCTCATCGCGCTCATCGGGACGGGCGAGCGAAGAGTGGTCCTCGGCGTCATGCTCGCGACGGCGTTCGTCTCCATGTGGATCTCGAACACCGCTACCGCCGCCATGATGTATCCCATCGTGCTCGCCATCGCGGATCTGGCGGAAAGCGGCGACGACTCTCACAACCTTCGCACCGCGCTCATCTTCGGGATGGCCTTCGCCGCGTCCATCGGCGGGATCGCCACCCTCATCGGCACACCGCCCAATCTCATTTTCGCCGGCGCGGCACAGGAGCTTCTCGGGCGTCGAGTAGCGTTCGTCCCGTTCCTGCTCATCGGACTCCCCATCGCCATCGTGCTGCTCCCCGTCGCGTGGGCCCTGCTCGTCTTCGTCCTCTTCCCCAGCCAGGCCTCCTTTGGCTCCCAGGCCGCCGACGCGCTGACGGAGCGGCGCCGGTCGCTCGGCCCACTCCAGGGCGGCGAGAGATGGACAGTCGTGATTTTCGCCCTCACAGCGCTCGGCTGGTTGTTCCGCCAGCCAAAACACCTGGGAGCGTTCACCCTGCCGGGAATTACCTCGATCGCCCCTGGAGTCACCGACGCCTCCATCGGCATCCTGGCGGCGGTCTTGCTCTTCGTGGTTCCGGGCCGTACCCCGCAGGGCACGCGGCGTCCACTGCTCCTGTGGGCCGAAGCGCGCGAAATTCCCTGGGACGTCCTTCTCCTATTTGGCGGCGGACTCTCGCTCGCGGCCGCCATGGAGAGCTCGGGGTTGGCGGCATGGCTCGGGTCAGCCATGGTGGGACTGCGGAGCTACCCGCTCTGGGTGGTCTATCTGGGCCTGGCTACCCTGGTGGTGCTCCTGAGTGAGGTCGCGTCGAACACCGCTACGGCGTCGATGATGATGCCCATCGCCGCTTCCCTGGCCCACGCGGTCGGGCAACCGCCGCTCGTGCTCATGCTCATTGCCGCTCTCGCGGCCTCGGGCGGCTTCGCGCTCCCCATTGCCACACCACCCAACACCATCGCAATAGCGTCGGGACACGTGAGCGCCAGGCAGATGGCACGCGCGGGTGTTATTCTGGACCTGGTCACCATCGTCCTGGTCGTACTCGCGGCGATGACAATCGCCCCGTTGGTACTCTGAGAGATCCGTCACGCCACCCCGTCCGTCCTCAGCGTCACATGCGTCCGCCGCCGCCGACCCCTCTAAGCAACGCCTCAGCCGCTCCCCACCCAATCGCGCCACGCGCTCTCCTGCAGTCCCACACTCAGGCGCTGGCCGCTTCGCACCAGTGGCATGCGAAGGAGCAGAGGTTCCTCCAGCAGCCACGCCAGCCACCGATCGTCCGAATACTGAGCGGCGTGCAGTCCCAGCTCTCGAAAGCGGCGGCTTTCCCGATCGATCAGGACGTCGATCCCGAATCGCTGCACGAATCGTTGCAGCTCGCCACGCGAAGCGGCGCGTTCGGTGAGATCGACGAAGTGCGTCCGGACCCGCCGCTCGGCAAAGTACCGCAGCGCCTTGCGCGTAGCTGCGCTTTTCTTGATCCCAAATACCTGGACTTCCATCCCGACAATCTGCGCCCGGGCTTGCGAGGTTGCACTCCCATGTCTCCGCGCTGTCGCCCGTGAACCCCGCCCAGCCACCCACGAACACACACCAGCCGCGGCACACGTACCGACCCGCCTGGTGGGTTCCGGGGCGGCATCTACAAACCCTTTGGGGGAAACTCGTGCGACGCGCACCACACCTGCCGTCGCTTCACACGGAGCATTGGGAGCTTCCCGATGGAGATCGTCTGCGCATCGAGCGCCTGCCCTCCAACCAGGACACACGGCAGCCCCGACTTCTGATCCTGCACGGTCTCGAAGGATCCGCGCGATCGCACTACGCACGCGGGCTGCTGGCGGAGGCACATCAGCGTGGCTGGTCCGCCGACGTTCTCACCTTCCGTTCCTGCGGCGGCGAGATGAATCGCCTTCCCCGCTCCTATCACGCCGGCGACACGGGCGATCTTGCCATCGTGGTACAACGACTCACGGCCGAGAGCGATGCACCTCTCCTCCTTGCGGGAGTCTCTCTGGGAGGCAACGTGCTCCTCAAGTGGCTGGGTGAGTCGGGCGATCGTGTCCCATCCGCAATTCGCGGCGCGGTGGCGATCTCGGTCCCGTTCGATCTCGCCCGGTCGGCACGCTACATCGATCGCGGATTCTCGCGAGTATACCAGGCATATTTCCTCCGCTCGCTGCGAGCTAAGGCTCGGTACAAATCGACCGACTTCTCGGGTCGCGTACCACCCGTCGACGCCGCGCTGCGCGCTCGAACGCTGTTCGAGTTCGACGACCGCTTCACCGCGCCTTTGCACGGTTTCGAGAACGCCGTGGAATACTACGCGCGATCCAGCTCGCTGCGCTTTCTGTCGCATGTCCAGGTTCCCACGCTGTTGCTCAGCGCGCGCGATGATCCTTTCCTCCCGCCAGACGTGCTCGGCGAGGTGGAGACGGCCGTGCAGTCCACTCCCGCCGTCACCCTGGAACTGGTCGCGCGAGGAGGTCACGTGGGATTCATCGCGGGTCGGGTTCCGTGGCGTCCGCTGTACTACGCCGAGTGGAGGGCACTCGACTTCCTCGCCGCACATGCCTACGATTCCCCCATTACGAGCCATACTGCAGCACGGCTAGAACAGCTGGAGGCCAGGTAATACGGATGCGGTACCTCTTTCTTTTATCCCTCCTCATCGGTTTGCTGATCGGCGTGCGGAGCATGTTGGTCGGCATCGATCGGCGTGAACGGCGCAAACGGTGGTCCGCATATCTAAATCTCCCGACGTTCGCGTCGTTCGCGACCGTCTTTGGGGCTGCCGGATACCTGCTTGGCCGGTTCACGCCACTGGGGACAGTCGGAGTCGTCTCGCTGAGCAGCGTACTGGCTACGGCAGCAGCTGCCACGAGCATGCTGCTCATTGCCGGGTGGGCGGTTCCCAGCGCCGCGCGAATTCAACCGGATGAGCGCTTCGCGTTGCAAGGGCATCCCGGCCGTGTCACGCGCGCGATCCCCGAGGGTGGGGACGGAGAGATTACCTACGAGTTCATGACCGTACGCCACGTCACAAGGGCACGCAGCCTGGACGGGAGCGCGGTGCCCAATGACACCGAGGTGGTGATCGAGCGCATCGAGGATGAAGTCGCATATGTGGAGCTCTGGGCGAACATCGAGCGGCAGCTTCAGCTCCCAACGTGAACGGCTTCTTACGAGCCTACAGCCGGGCGTCCTTCTTGCACCGATGTGGCAAAGTCGCTTGTCGCCGGGAGGACTACGGTGTCTGACGCCCTGATCTTCGTCGTCATCTTCGGGGGCTTCTTCGTTCTCCGGCTGGTCATCGCGACACTCGTCTTCTACTGGATGTTGCCCGACGAAAATCGGTGTCCGAACTGTGACGCCGTGACCCTCCGCGTGGAGTCCAAGGCCTGGAATCGGCTCCTGCCCTGGTTTCGCACCAGTTGGTGCTATCAATGCCAGTGGGAGGGTCTGCTCCGTCACGGCCCACTTGAGGATGAGAGCCTTCCCGCCCGCGAGCTCACGGGACGACCGTAGCTGCCGTACAGCCATGCGGGGCGTGCTGACCTCCCGTTAAGTTTCGGCCACGCTCACAACATTGGCCGGAGGCACACCGCGTGGACACGGAACTTGACGTTGACGTCCTGGTGATCGGAGGAGGACACGCCGGTACGGAAGCCGCCGTTGCCGCTGCACGGCTGGGCGCACGCGTGGCACTCGTGACCAGTGCGCTCGAGACGATCGGCCAGATGTCGTGCAACCCGGCCATCGGCGGCGTGGCGAAAGGAACCGTGGCGCGAGAGGTAGATGCGCTTGGCGGCGTGATGGGACGCGCTACCGATCTTGCCATGGTGCAGTTTCGCATGCTCAACCGCAGCAAGGGCCCCGCCGTGTGGGCCCCCCGGGCACAATGCGATCGCGGTCTCTACCGTCGTGCTGTTCGCTCCCTGCTCGAGGACCACCCAGGGCTGCATACCATCCAGGGCACCGTGGCTCGCCTCCTGTTCGACAGGCAGGGACAGAGGGTCCGCGGCGTCGAGACGCTGGAGGGGCGGCGCTTTGGCGCGTCGGCAGTTGTCATCACGACAGGCACCTTTCTCCGCGGTCGCATTCACGTGGGTACGACCACCCGTCTGGGCGGCGGCCGCGCCGGTGAGGCAGCAGCGGTCCATCTCGCCGAACAGCTCGAGCAGTTGGGGCTGGTCGTTGACCGGTTCAAGACCGGCACCCCTCCACGCGTCGACGGCCGCTCCGTAAACTTCGCCCAACTGCCACCACAGGAGAGCGAAGTCGACCAGTTCGATTATTCCTGGTCGCACTACTGGCCCACCCCGCGTGTGCACCAGGGACGCGCGCGGCACCCACGCCAGTTGCCATGCTGGATCACGTACACCGGGGCTACGGTCAAGCGGATCATCCAACAGCACCTCACAGAATCGGCAATGTACGGGGGCGCCATTTCCGCGCGCGGCCCGCGTTACTGCCCATCCGTAGAGGATAAGATCGTCCGCTTTCCCGACGTCGAACGGCATCAGGTGTTCCTCGAGCCAGAGGGACACGATACCACGGAGTTGTACGTCAACGGACTTTCGACCTCCCTTCCCGCGGCAGTGCAACTCGAGGTCCTCCGCGCCGTTCCTGGTCTGGAGCAGGTCCGTATGACGCGGCCGGGGTACGCGATCGAGTACGACTACTACGCGCCGACGCAGCTCGACGCCACGCTTCAACTCAAAGCGCTCGGCGGCCTCTATCTCGCCGGTCAGATCAACGGCACCACCGGGTACGAGGAAGCAGCCGGCCAGGGCATCGTGGCCGGTATCAATGCGGCACTCGCAGTTCAGCAGCGGCCACCGCTCGTCCTCGGTCGCGAGACATCCTACATCGCCGTGCTGATCGACGACCTCGTGACGCGCGGCGTAGATGAGCCGTACCGCCTCTTTACGTCCCGGTCGGAGTTCCGCCTCACCGTGCGCCAGGACAACGCACTCCGCCGGGTTGGTACGATCGCGATGGAATTGAACATGCTGCACGATGCCGAGCAGCAGGTCGTCCAGGATCGTCTCGCCACGGAAGAGCGCGCCATGGATCTGGCACGTCGCACGACGGCCTCGCCTGCGGCCGTGGACGCTGTGCTGCGGGAGGCGGGATCTGCGCCCCTCGCACATGGAGTGCGCATCGCCGAGCTTGCCAGGCGGCAGGGTGTCACACTGGCCAGCCTGTTCAGCGCCTGCGGTGTTGAGCTCTCGGCGGCACACGACGCATTGGTCACCGTCGATCTCGAGCTCAAGTACGCCGGCTATTTCGAGCGCGAGCGGCTACGCGCGGAACATGTGCGCGCGCTCGGCAGCGTGCCGTTGCCGCAGGAACTCGTGTACGAAGGAATGCACGCACTGTCGTTCGAGGCACGCCAGAAGCTGGCAGCCATTCGGCCCGCAACGCTCGCACAGGCGACGCGCATCCCTGGCGTGAGCCCCAGTGACATTCAGAACCTCGTCCTCGAGCTCGACCGCCGCCGGGGCTGATCCGCCGCGGAGCGGGAGAGGGAGATGCAGGGTGCTTCAATGGTTCCTCTCCCCGGCCGGACACTTGCTCTCGTATTGTCGGCACCGGCCTAGGGATTGCGGCTCTCGACGGCCAATGCCGCCACCGGGTGCGGACGTGTACCTCGGAGCCGTCTGCCCTATAGTGTACGTTTCGCGTCCCGTGTACGTGCTGTGTCCGGTGCGTGCTATTAGTAGCGCTAGAGCACTATATGTGCGCGCTGCGAAAGGGCACGCTTTAGTGTCGTATAGATACTAAATATCGCCGTGCCACTGAATCTCCAGCGGCGCGGCCTCATGCGGAGGAACCATGCGCACCGTGCTTCTCGTGATCGCCATTCTCGCGGCGCGACCCGCGCTCGCACAGCAACCCGCCATGACAGCCACGGCGCCGATGATGCACCGCCAGCCGACCATCACCGTCAGCGCGCGGGGGGACACCACGGGACAGCCGGACCGGGTGCGGATCGCCGTGGGCGTACAGACCACCGCGGTCACAGCAGCCGACGCAGTGCAGCGCAACGCGCGCCTTCAGCGCGCCGTACTGGACACGTTACGCACGCTGGGTATCGCTCCCGCACAGATCAGCACGGCAGGCTACACTCTGTACCCGGAGCGCGCACCGGACCGCGGCAACGCGGGCACGAACGAACCTCCCCGGATTACCGGCTACACCGCGACGAACACCGTGCAGATCGAGCTCCGGAATGTGGATCTGGTGGGGACTGTCATCGACGCTAGCGTGGCGAAAGGCGCCAACGGAGTGAATTCACTCGACTTCTACCTCGCCGACGCCGAGCCGCTCCGGCGTGCCGCCATGGCCCAGGCTGTTCGCGCAGCGCGAGCCAGTGCTGAGACAATCGCCCACGCGGCCGGAGGCAAGTTAGGCAAATTACTGGAGGTAGTTACCGGTGAGGCAGCACGGCCCTATCCCGTGATGCAGGCCTACGCTCGAGCCGCAGCCGTCTCCACGCCAGTCGAGCCCGGCGAGCAGACCGTGAGCGCGGAGATCTCGACCACATGGGAATACGTGGCAGGACCATGAGCCGTAAATACCGCGACAGCCAGGTACAAGTGGACTATTGACGCTATGCTGTCGCGTAAATGGGCCGATGCTGGCACTATCTCTCCAGCACATTCCAGCATGCAGAGTAGTCAACAGCTGCCTACGGGTGGGCTGAGTATGGCTTTGGGTGGGCTTCTAAGCAGTTTGCCGCGGTTCGACTTACGCTCGTCTACTGCCCGGTCCCATGAGACGGATGCTCCCCGATGTTTCACGTGAAACATCGCGCCTGAACGCAACACGCTGGCTTGGCCCGGTAATATTTCTAGACGCGCGTAGGAAGGTTCAGTTCCCTCTATGTCACGCGTGGAGCGTCTTCCTAGCCCGGTCCGGCAGCCGCATCTATATTCTCCATTCCTGCCGATTTCACCCTAAGAAACCGAAATCCGGAAACCCGTGGCTCGAGTCATTGCCATCGCAAACCAGAAAGGCGGGGTCGGAAAGACGACGACCGCTGTGAATCTCGCTGCCAGTCTGGCCGCTGCTGAGCAGCACGTTTTGCTCGTCGATGGTGATCCCCAGGGAAATGCCACAAGTGGGGTTGGTGTTCGACTGGAGAGCGAGGGGCTGACAGTTTACGAGGCCATTCTGGCGGAGCGCCCCATTTCAGCGGTGACGCTTCGGAGCGTCCTCTTTCCCTGTTTGGATGTCGTCCCCGCCACACCGGATCTCGCTGGTGCGGAGGTGGAGCTTGTGGACCTCCCGAACAGGGAGCTCTTCATGCGCACCGCTCTGGAGGAGGTGCGTGGACGGTATGACTACATCCTCATCGACTGCCCACCGTCGCTAGGTCTCCTGACCATCAATATGCTGGCGGCAGCGGACGCCATCATCATCCCGCTCCAGTGCGAGTACTACGCTCTGGAAGGTTTATCACAACTTCTCAACACGGTCCGGCTTATCCAGCGACGCCCAAATCCTGACCTAGCCATCGACGGCGTTCTCCTCACCATGTTTGACGGCCGCTTGAATCTCTCGCGCCAGGTGGCGGCGGACGCTCGGGAGTTTTTCGGCGACAAGGTCTTCAAGACCACGATCCCCAGAAACGTACGTTTAGCCGAGGCGCCGAGCTTTGGGAAGCCCATCCTGCTGTATGATATCGCCTCAGCCGGTGCGCAGGCCTATGTGGGCGTCGCCCGCGAACTGCTATCCCGGCGCCATGACAATTTTGCCGACCGCGAGCATCACACCCATACCCAACCGTCACAGGCAGCTCGGTGTAGCGACAGTAACGCGACAGTCAAACCACACGCGCCTGTCACAACGGCCTCTACCAGATCAGGAGCCACTCCCACAACGCGTACCGCCAATGCGCGGGTGCCACCGCCCTCCGCTTCACACGCCGACAGCACCAGCGACAGCACCAGCGACAGCACCAGCGACAGCACCAGCGACAGCACCAGCGACAGCACCAGCGACAGCACCAGCGACAGCACCAGCGACAGCACCAGCGACAGCACAGAAGCAGCGCCATCCCAACTCACTCACCCAACCACACAGCAACAGGCGTCCGATCTACCTGCCGACACGTCACGCCCACTAGATGTGGGTGACTCGACCTCAACACCATTCGTCAACTCCGAGCACCTCTCGTGATCCGAATATTCCTCGCACAAGCCTCAGTCACGCCCTGGTGCTCCTCAGACAGTCGCGTCCCGCCCAATGCTCGCACATGACTAGCGAGAAGCCCCGACGGCTTGGCAGAGGCCTCGAGGCGCTGCTCTCCGCGCAAGGTACCCCGGACGTGGCAGTCGACCGCGCGGCACAGCGCATGGTCCCGATCGCACAGGTCAGACCGAATCCCTTTCAGCCTCGGAAGAGCTTCAATCCCGAAGAGATTGCGCAGCTCGAGGCGAGCATCCGGAGCTCGGGACTGCTGCAGCCCGTCACCGTGCGAACAGCGCCTGAGGGACACGGCTACGAGTTGATTGCTGGCGAGCGACGGCTGCGTGCCGCCACCCGCATTGGGTGGACGGAAATCCCCGCTGTCGTGAAGGAGGTGGACGATCGCACCCTCCTTACGCTCTCTCTCATCGAAAACCTTCAGCGCGCAGACCTCGACCCGATCGAGGAAGCGCTTGGATATCAGCGCCTCATTGATGAGTTCGAGCTCACCCAGCAGCAGATAGCCGACGCTATCGGCAAAGACCGATCGACGGTGGCCAATCTGCTGCGGCTGCTCAACCTGCCCGCGGCCGTGCACCACCTGCTGCAGGAGGGAAAGCTTACCGTCGGACACGCACGTGCCCTGCTGTCAGCGGGAAGCGAGGACCAGATCATTCGTCTCGCCCGCGAGGCAGCCGCCCGCGGTCTCACCGTGCGCGAGATCGAGCAGCACGTCCGTCCTCGTACACCGGGCCCGACCCCGCCTGCCAAGCAACCGTCTCGCCCAACGCGCGCTCCGCAACGGGATCGCCACGCGGACGCGCGCGAGGTCAGGCACCTCACCGATGAGTTGCGTCGTCGTCTCCAGACGGACGTGCACATCGCGCTGAGTGGCGACGGCCACGGTACCATACAGGTTTCCTTCTATTCCGCCGAGGATCTCGACCGACTGCTCGAGATCATACTCGGCGCCCAGCGAGAGCAACACGGATGAGCGACGAACCCCGCGCCAGCCGAAGTGGCTACGGCAACATCTATACGCCGCATGCTGGTTCCATGATCATCACGGTGCAGCGGGAGAGTGGACTTGCCAACCGGACCATCACCCTCACCCAGCGTCAGGTGAGACTGCTTCGGATCGGCCTCTATACGATGGCCACCCTCCTGATCATTGTTGGCGGAAGCTGGCTCTTCCTGGCCACACAGGCAGCCCGCGTGCCGGTTCTCACCCGACGGATCACCACCCTACAGGAGGACGTAAAACGGGTCGACACGCTTCAGCGGGCGCTCAGCGACATGGAGCACCGCTTTCAACAAGTGCAGCACATGCTCGGCATCACTGACGCCCCGACCAGCGCCCCGACCAGCACGCCGGCCAGCGCCCCGACCAGCGCGGAACCCAGCAAGCCACCACGGCGCGAACGGAACGCCGGCTCCTCACCAGCCAAGGTCGCCGAACGCCAGGTCCCCGCTCCAGCCGCGACGCCGCCATCACCCCCGGACACCACCAGCCCCACACAACAGAGCGACAGTACGAGCCGGGCTCCGTTCTGACCATCCGTGCCGAAAGGCAGAGCATAGTCGTCGATTCACCGACCACGACCCGGCCAAGTACCTAGATGGGGGACAGTGTATGGCGATCTTTTCGAAGGAAACCGGCACACCCGATGCACCGAAGCCAGCTCCAAAGAACGCCGCCCCATCGGGCGAGGGTTCTCTGTCGATCATCGCGGCCGGAATGCGAATCACGGGTGATATCGAGACCGACGGCGTGATACGCATCGAGGGACACGTGGAGGGATCGATCCGTGCTGGTCGTCAAGTGCTCATCGGGCGCCAGGGCGAGATCCGCGGCGACATCACCACACGCGAGGCCGTCGTAGGCGGGCGGGTACACGGCGCCATCACCGCGAGCGAACGTATCGAGGTGCAGAGCACCTCATCGGTAGCCGGCGACATCAACACCAAGTCGCTGAGCGTCGCCGAGGGTGGCAAGATCGACGGCGTGGTTCACATCGCGGAAATATCCACCAGCGCCGTAGAGAGCAACGCATCGCGCCGGCAGGACGAGTCGCCCGCGCGGAAGCCAGAGCACAGCATGGCTGCCGTTGCGGTGGTTCGTTGAGCCGGTAGATATTCCCAGCATGTGCGCTCCACGGGAGCGCGCTGTATCTTGGTCCCACAGGGCGGTCGCCGATACGGCAGCCGCCCTGTGCCACATAACGCGCTCGGTTGGAAACTCTGCACGAGTAGAGACGGTTTCCCACACCGCACGTCCGGTCGTGTGGATAGGCCAAGACTCACAGCGACAGCCGTTTATGAGACGTTTCCACCTCACTCAACAGCAATTTCCCACAGCTATCTACATCGCGGCTGCTATCTGGGTCACCGCGTGCAGTGGAGCTGGTTCGCGCCAAACAGCAGACACGGGCAGCAAGGATTTCCGGGTCGCTCTCCTTACACCAGGTCCTGTATCCGACCAGTCCTGGAACGGTGGTGCCTACGCTGGCCTGCTGAGAATTCGCGACAGTTTAGGAGCAGATATAAGCCACATAGAAACCAAAACGCCAGCAGACTTCGAGGAGAACTTTCGCCAATACGGCCGACAGGGGTACGATCTGGTATTCGGACACGGGTTCGAGTTCCAGAACGCCGCATCCCGCGTGGCACCGGACTTCCCTCACACCATCTACATCACGTCCTCCGGCAACCGGGTAGGACCAAACGTCGCACCCATGGTGTTCGGCTTTGAGGACGCCTCCTACCTGGCTGGGGTTCTAGCGGCGTCGCTCACCAAAACCAACATCCTCGGGGTGATCGGTGGGACGGAACTCCCCCCGGTCAAGAGCAGTTTCCTCGCGTTCAACGCGGGCGCCCGAAGCGTGAGTCCGAACATCAGGATTCTGACGTCATATATCGGCAATTGGGACGACGCCGGCGCCGGAAAGGAGCAGGCCCTTGCTCAGATCGCGCAGGGTGCGGATGTGATCTTCCAAAACGCGGACGCCGCGGGGTTGGGCGTGTTCCAGGCAGCACGGGAATCCCGCGGTGTCTATGTTTTCGGCACCAACTCGAACGAGAATTCCGTCGCGCCCAAAGTCGTCATTGGGAGTGTAGTGATCGATCTTCCACACGCGTTCCTTCTCGTTGCCCGTGAGGTCAAAGAACAGCGGTTTCATCCCCGCGTCATCTCCCTCGGCGGCAAGGATGATGTGGTAAAGCTCATTCTCAATCCGGCATTGGATTCCGTGGTCTCCCCCGCAGTGCACGCGCGGATGGACTCCGTCCGCGCGCGGATCCAGGCCGGCACACTCACACCACCACAACTAGAGTTCGTGGACACGACGCATACCTCCTGAAGAACGGATGTAGCGAACAGGCCATTCGAATATTGCGCGCACCGCGACGACCCCGCACCATTCCGGCCACTAGCAAGAACTCGTCTTTCCGCCATGCCCAGCCTCCCAACCATCGCCGCCTACCTGGACGAGCTCCTCCACACGACCGAGACCCCGGACTACACGGGCGCTCTCAACGGCGTGCAGGTGGAAACCGACGTGGACATCACCCGGATCGCGGCCGCGGTGGACGCGAGTACGCGCACGCTCATGGGCGCCGTCGAGAATGGGGCACAGTTGCTCATCGTCCATCACGGTCTCTTCTGGGGAGGACTGCAGCCGCTACGTGGCGCATACCGCCGCCGTCTTACCCTCCTTCTCTCGAGCCAGCTCGCCCTGTACTCGTCGCACCTCCCGCTCGACGCGCACCCGGAGTATGGGAACAATGTGCTTCTGGCTCGCGAACTCGGACTGGAGCCCGCAGCACCGTTCGCACGCTATCAATCGCTGGACATCGGAGTGAGCGGCAACACCAATGTGGAAACCGCAACGCTCGCTACACGGACCGACGCGTTCGCCCGCCAGCATGGCGGCATGGCACGACACACCAGGATTGAACCTGGTCGCCGTACACGGCGTTGGGCCATTTGCACCGGAGCCGGGGCAGATGCCAGCACGTTGGCGGAAGCCGCCACGCGAGGCATCGACACGCTCATCGTGGGAGAGGGTCCGCACTGGACAGCCGTTGACGCCGAGGAGCTGAACCTCACGCTCATCTACGCCGGGCACTACGCCACGGAGACTCTCGGAGTACAAGCCCTCGCGGCACACGTCGCGTCTCGGTTCCAACTACCGTGGGTCTTTATCGACGCGCCTACCGGACTGTGAGCACGCGACCGCCAGCATTGCATCTCTCAGGCGTCACCAAATACTTTGGATCGCTTTGCGCGCTGAACGGGGCGGCGCTCACCGTTGAACCAGGAACGGTCCACGCGCTTCTGGGAGAGAACGGTGCGGGCAAGACGACGCTCATGCGCATGGCCTTCGGCATGATTCCCCCCGATGCCGGGCAGATGTCCACACATGGGCACGACGGCTGGCCTCGCTCACCGGCCCAGGCGATTGCCCGCGGAATCGGCATGGTGCACCAGCATTTCACCACCATTCCCCGAATGACGGTAGCCGAAAACGTAGCGCTGGGAGGACGCGGACGCTTCCACCCGGCCGGTGCGCGGAGGCGCGTGCAGGCACTTGCGAGCACGACCGGACTTACTATCGACCCAGACGCCCCTGTCGAAGCCCTCCCGGTCGGAGCACAACAACGACTCGAAATCCTGAAAGCCCTGGCACGCGACGCTCGCATCCTCATCCTCGATGAGCCGACAGCCGTGCTCACCCCGGACGAAAGCGATGAGCTCGGTCGAGTATTGCGCACGTTTGCAGCGAAGGACGGAGCCGTGGTACTCATCACGCACAAGCTTCGCGAGGCACTGGGGATGGCCGACCAGATCACCGTGTTGAGGCATGGACGGACCGTGGCCAGCTTGGCGGCGACGGACGCGTCGGACAACGTGTTGGCTGACGCCATGATCGGTACGACGGACGCCCTGAACGTCCCCCCACGGACGGCGTCCAGACCAGGACGAGTTGTGTTTTCGGCACAGAATCTAACGCTCGTAGGCCCAGCCGGCACCGAACGCGTGCACCATGTCACCGTGGACATTTGCGCCGGCGAGATCGTGGGGATAGCGGGCGTGGAAGGTTCGGGACATCACGAGTTGCTGCGCGCGCTAGCCGGGCGACTTGCGCCGACCTCCGGAACGTTGGAACGTCCGGACCACGTTGGTTTTGTGCCAGAGGATCGACATCGGGATGCATTGGTGATGGAGTTTTCCCTCACCGAGAATGTGGCCCTACACCAAGCGGGACGGCTTCGTGGTGTCATCGCCTGGCATGCATGGGAAGACCAAACGCGACAGCTTCTCGAAAGCTTCGATGTCCGACCCGCCACCCCCGCGTCTGCCGCGACCACACTCTCCGGTGGAAATCAGCAGAAGCTCATCCTGGCACGAGAACTCGCCGATGGTCCACCCGGGCTTGTAGTGGAGAATCCATCGCGAGGACTGGATATTGCCGCGACAGCAGCTGTTCACGCCCGCCTTGTCCGCGCGCGCGACGAGGGTACTGCCATCGCCATGTACTCGAGCGACCTCGACGAGTTGCTGGCGATCGCAGACCGCGTAGTCGTCCTCCACGCGGGATATCTGCACCATGTGCCTCCAAACCGAACGGCGGTGGGGCGGGCCATGCTCGGTGTGTTGTGACGCTGGATCGTCATCCCGCGCGTTGGCGGATGCTGGCGCTGCTCTCGGTCGCCGAACTGCTCGGTATGTCGCTGTGGTTCACGGCCAGTGCGCTCGCGCCGCAGCTCCAAGTACTCTGGCACCTCAGTGCAAGTCAGGCTGCATGGCTCACGACCATCGTTCAGCTCGGCTTCGTCATTGGCACAGCCGCCGCGGCTGTACTGAACCTGGCCAATGTACTCCCGGCACGGTGGTATTTTGCCGGCGCGGCAATGATAGGCGCCCTGGCCAACGCGGCATTGCTCGTGGCACCGGGCTTTCATTCTGCACTGGTCCTCCGGCTGCTCACGGGCATGTGTCTGGCCGGCGTGTATCCGCCGGCAATGAAGATGATCGCGACATGGTTCCGCGCGCGGCGAGGACTGGCCATCGGCACCATCGTGGGAGCACTCACCGTCGGCAAGGCAACGCCGTACCTCGTGCATGCCCTCGAGGGCACGGGGATGGCTCCCGTCATCCTCGCGGCTTCGGCGGGTGCGGGAGCCGCTGCGCTCTTGATCTTGGTGACCTACCACGACGGTCCATACCCGTTCGCGCGCCGGCCGTTCTCCTGGACGCTTGTCCACACGGTGGTGCGACAGCGGGAGTGGAGGCTGGCCACGAGCGGCTATCTCGGGCACATGTGGGAACTTTATAGCTTCTGGACCTGGATCGCCGCCTTCTTTGCCGCCAGCGCCGCAGCGAGAGTGGAAATGGGATTCGCCGTTCCATCCCCGCGCGTGGTTGGCCTATTGGCATTCGGAGCGATCGCCGTCGGTGGGGTTGCCTGCGTGGCAGGCGGGTGGTTGGCCGACCGTATCGGGTATGAGCGATTCGTGAACCGCGCGATGACCGTGAGCGGTGCCTGTGCCGTGTTGATCGGGCTGACGTTCGCCAGACGGTTCGAGATTCTGGTTCCGCTTGCGTGGTTATGGGGGATGGCGGTCATCGCCGACAGCGCGCAGTTCAGCACCCTCGTCACACGGTCGGTGCCTCCCTACGCAGTCGGCACGGCGCTCACGCTACAGACCTCGCTGGGGTTTCTGCTCACCATGGTCACCATCCAGATCATTCCCCCAGCAGTACAGCTGGTAGGGTGGCGCTTCGCGTTTGCCCTGCTGGCCGTTGGTCCGGCATTCGGCGTCTTGGCCATCCGCCGTCTGCGGATCTCGCGCGGCGCATCTGATGTTTCGAACGTTGCCGTGGGCCTGGAGTGAGATTCGAAAGCATCGATCGCCGAACCGCATTGGCTATCACAGCAACCATCGCGGTCGTGGCCACAGGAGCGCTGCCCGCCGCCGCCGGAACAGGCATCGCGCACGCGGTGCAGGCATTTTGGAACGGGGCATTCGGATCTTGGGATGCAGTAGCATCATCCACGCTCGTGCGTGCCACCCCACTGATTCTCACCGGGCTCGCGGTTGCACTCGCTTTCCAGGCAGGCATTTGGAATATCGGCGCCGAGGGGCAACTCCTTGCGGGCGCCACCGCCGCCTCGGCGATTGCGCTCGCAGCAGGAACAACGCTGGGGGTCCTTACCCCGGTGGCCGCGCTTGCCGCCGGCATGCTAGCGGGCGCCGTATGGGCGGGAGTCGCCGCGTGGCTACGTGCCCAGTTCGGTGTGCTGGAGGTCATCAGCACGATCATGCTGAACTTCGTCGCGCTCTACGGAGTAGGGTTCCTCGTTCGCGGACCGTTGCAGGAAGCCACGGGCATTTACCCCCAAAGTCCCGTGCTGCCAGAACCATCCCATTTGCCATGGCTCCTCCCAGGGAGCCGCCTGCATGCCGGGTTTGCCCTGGCTCTCGTTGCCGCCGTCGGTGTCTGGTGGGCGCTCCAATGGACAGCGCTCGGATTCCGCATTCGCGCCACAGGAAAGAATCCCACAGCGGCGGCGGTGGCTGGAGAGATCGACATCGGTCACACAACGACCATCGCCTTCCTCGCCAGCGGTGCGTTGGCCGGCCTGGCCGGCGCTGTAGAGGTAACCGGAGTCACTTTCGCACTCTATGAAAATCTCTCGCCCGGCTACGGCTACATTGCCATCGCCGTGGCTCTTCTCGCCGGGTTGCATCCGCTCGGCACGATAGCGGCAGGAATCCTCTTCGGCGCACTGAACGCTGGCACGCTGGCCATGCAGCGCGATGCCGGTGTCCCAGCGGTCGTAGCATTCGTTGTCGAGGGCCTTCTGGTGCTCGGCACACTACTTATTGCTCATCGGCGATTCGGGCTCACGCGCTGGGGGAAGCGACTCCTCACAACGACGCGACGCCACACACATGGATCGGCCAACGAATCAGCCGGATGATCCTGCAGCCGTTTCTCGAAGCCACCGTCCGAACAGCGACACCGCTCGCGCTTGCCGCGCTCGGTGAGAGCGTGGCGGAACGCGCCGGAGTGATCAACATCGGGCTCGAGGGCATCATCTTGGCTGGCGCCTTTGGAGCTCTGCTTGGAGCAGGAACAGGGACCGTGTGGGTGGGATTTCTTGTGGGTGCTACCGTGGGCTGGGCGATGGCATGCCTGTTCGGGTTCTTCGTTGTAACAATCCACGCCGATCAGATTATTGCCGGAACGGGAATCAACCTTCTGGCTCTCGGTCTCACAGGAACGCTGTATCGCACGCTTTACGGTGCCAGCGGTGCGGGGTTGTCGACACCCACCACCGGACCGATCCCGATACCCATGCTCTCACACATGCCTTTGGTAGGACCGGCCTTTTTTGCGCAAACGTGGCCAACGTACTTCGTGTATCTCCTTGTGCCGGCACTGTGGTGGGTCTTCTATCGGACACATGCTGGGCTTGCGCTCCGCGCCGTCGGTGAAAAACCGGAGGCGGCACTCGTGGCCGCGGTCCACCCGGCACGGGTACGGTGGGCAGCGTTGTCCGTGAACGGCGTCCTCGGCGGCACCGCCGGGGCCATGCTGGTACTTGCTCAGGCAGGCACGTTTGCGGAGAACATGTCGGCAGGCCGCGGATTCATCGCCATCGCGATTGTGGTCCTCGGCCGCTGGCGGCCCATTGGAGTAGCCGTCGCCGCATTGGTGTTCGGCGCGGCGAGCGCATTGCAGTTCCTCTTTCAGGCAGCCGGTTGGAGCCTTCCATATCAGCTCTTCCTGGCGTTCCCCTACATTCTCACACTCGTAGCACTCGCCGGGACAGGAGGGCGCGCCGCTGCGCCAGCATCACTCGGTCGGAGTTGAGCGTGACCTCGGTGTGCAGTTGGATGCTGGGAGGGACCGCTGCGATCGGCATGGGCGCGCTCATCGCAGTCTATGCACTGGCACAGTCACGTCGGGTTGTGCGGGTCACGCGAATCCACATCCAAGTTCGCGACTTGGATCCTGCTTTCGACGGCTACCGCATAGGCATATTGAGCGATCTGCATCATGGCCCACATACCAGTCGGCGACATCTGGTGCGTGGAGCTCAGGTTCTGAGCACGTGCCGTCCGGATCTCATCGCGCTCCTTGGAGACTACGGCACGTCCCATCGGTTCGCGCGCCGTGCCTCACGCCACGCATATCACTACACGCTCGCGCACCTGGGGGAGTGCCTCCACGAGCTTCGAGCGCCAGACGGCATTGTGGGCATTCTGGGGAACCACGACCACATCGGCGGCGCGCCACAAGTAACAAGGTGGTTGAGGAACCAGGGAGTCCGTGTGCTCGTCAACGATCATCTCACAATTCGCCGCGGCAATGGGCTGCTGCTCATCGGCGGCGTTGATGACGTAGAAGAGGGACACGTGGATCCATACGGGGGCTGTCGTGAGACCCCACCAGAAGTCCCACGCGTGATCCTGTCACACAACCCCAATGGGATACGCGCCCTTGCGGAGAATGCCCGGGCAGATCTCGTCGTGTCGGGACACACACACGGTGGCCAAGTTGTGCTCCCGTTCGTGGGCGCCGCTGTCCGCAATTGCGCTATCTGTGGGCCCCACTCCGCCTACGGATGGATTCCCAACCCGCGGGCACCGCTGTTCGTCACCAGCGGCCTTGGCGTACAGATCCCAGCACGGATCGGTTCCACTGCGGAAGTGCTTCTGGTCACACTCTGCTGCGATCAGCAGCCAGCGTAGGGACTGCTCCAGCGTCGCTCCCAACCTGTAGCCGTACGCTCGAGAACGACGTACACATCGCCTTCGTAGTGCACCGCGTCGAGCACAAGAATCGGGTGCCGGATAGACAGGAGTTGGACGGCACCGAGGATATCGATCGCGGTGACCTCGGTCTCGCTCCCCGACGAGTGGGTCGAGTAGACCGCACGATACCGTGACGCCGTGCTGTCTCGCTCGGCCACCACGAAGATGTGCTCCTCTTGCGGTGTGGCTTCTTGTGGGAGCCGACGCACCAGTTCGGCAGCAACCGTCGTGACGCCAGGTACAGGGGAGAAGCGGTACGCCGCCCCTACGACGAATGGAATCCCACGGAACACGGTGTCCGTCGGCAACGCCGACGCAATACGCGCCAGCTCAGCCGCCAGCTGCGCGGAGTCGGCCTGTGGGAGCGAGTCGAGCGACTGCATCGGGATGGGAATCGCTCGGTGCTCCCCCAGTCCAAACGACCACGACGGAAGTGCCCCTGTGATTCCAGCAGGCGCGATCAGACCAGACGGCCAACTCGGACAGGGACGATCTGGCGACAGGGTAACATCCACCAGCGTCCCCTGCCCCACCAGCCCGCCCGGCCGAAAGAGATCCACCGGTGCGTGCTCGAGTACACTGGTATTGAATGACGTCGTGTCCTGGAGGAATACCCGGCCTGGGACCACAACAGACACGGTCGCCGAGTCACCGCCGAAGAGAACAAGCACATCGCCAAGATGTCGACCCCACGACACCATGGGTGGTGGCGCCGTACTCTCAGCGGGCGGGGGGAGTACCGTTGCCGCCGAATCAACCGGCGGTGGGGACTTTGCACGTTCGCATGCGCCAAGCACCCCGAACGCCAGCATGGCAATCGAAAGCCGCCGAACACGAGCACGCACAGACTGGTGGGGGTCCATGGCCATCAATCTCCGTCCGGTGAACACGTGCGTCAACGCGCAAGCCCTGTCATGCTGGGGATATGGTGGTGCCACGCGTGCGTACGGCTGCCTGCCCTGCTCTTACATCCACGAACGCGAGCAGGATAGCCCCGATGAGAAAGAACGCAATGACCGAGAGAATCCCACTCCGACTCGACCCAGTGTAGAGAACGGCTTCCCCAAAGATGAGTGGCCCAAAGATCCCCGCGAACTTCTCGGACACGGCAAAGAGCCCAAAGAACTCTCCCGAGTCCGCCCGAGGGATCATGCTCGCAAACAGCGAGCGGCTGAGTGCCTGTGTTCCTCCCTGCACCGTGCCGACGAGGAACGCCAGAATGAAGAAGTGAGTCGCCGTGTGCATGAAATAGCCAACGACGGAGATGATGACGTAGACCGTGAGACCCAGATAGATCGACGCTTTGGCGCCGACACGACCGGCCAGACGTCCAAAGAGAAACGCGAACGGAACGCCGACGAATTGTACCAGGAGAATCGCCCCAATCACCGCGCCCGTGCTGATCCCAATCTGACGACCGTACAACGAAGCCATCCGGATGATCGTACCAATGCCGTCGTTGTAGACCAAGAACGCCAGAAGCATGAGAAAGGCATTGCGAAAACCACGAAGCTGCGAGAAGGTACCGGCAAGACGCGTAAACGCTGCTCGCACCGGACGGGACCGGCGAGCACTGCCGTCCCGAGAGGCCGGGAGCGGCTCCGGGACCCGGCGGAACAGCGGGATGGAAAAGACCAGCCACCATACCGCCACCGACACGAACGCAAGTCGCACGGGAAGCGAGCGTTGCGACGGCGTGAGATTGCTCCCGGATGGAAGACCGAACCAGCCCGGTTTGAGGATCCACGCCAGTTGGACGGCGAGAAGCAGTCCACTACCAAGGTAGCCGAGCGCATAGCCCGCCGTCGACACGCGGTCCACCTCTTCATCGTGCGCCACGTGCGGAAGTAAGGCGTCATAAAAGACAAAACTTCCGTTCAGTCCGATCGTGGCGAGTGAGAAGAGTACGGAGGCGAGCAGCCATTGCCCCGGCCGGATGAAGTACATCGCGGCGACAGCGACGACACCTAGCATGAGGAACACGGCCAACATAGCCTTACGGCGTCCCGTTGCATCCGCCACCGCGCCAAGCACGGGGCCAATGACAGCCACGATGGCCAACGCCAGACTGGTGGTGCGCGCAAAGTGCACGGTCGCCAGCGCTGGAGACAGCGAAGCCGACGCAACGCTGGCGTAATAGATAGGGAACAGCGCCGTGACGACTGTGAGGACCATTGCCGAGTTGGCCCAGTCATACAGTGCCCACGCTCGGAGCTCCGGCCGTGTAAGGCCCACCGCATTCAGGAGCCGGTGCACGGGTCCCCAGAACGTCTGCTTAGACACGGAGGACATGCGCTTCAGCAGGGAGGCTGCGGCACGTCCTGCGGCAGCGGAAGCTCCACCGGATTGGTCCAAGCAGGCTCAGAGGGAGAAGCAACGCAGCTATGCACGCGCCGAAAGCTAGAGCCGGGGAGGAAGGAACGGCCCCACCAAATCCCAATGCCATGCCGGACGTCTGACTCCGGTCTCCGGATCCTTGAGAAGCTTGAATTGCAGCCGATCCGGCGGCAGCCCTACCTGGCGTCCGTACTCCAGAAGCGCGGATCGGCAGGTGGAGACCAGAATGGGCCATGCGATGCCCACGCCATACGTGACGGTGAAGCCAGAGCCCACCGGACATGGCGAAGAGCATCCCCTCGCGTCGGTGGGGGAACTCACGAAAGGGAACAGTGCGGCTCCCGATGTCCATCCTCCATTCGGTGCGCGTTCCGGGAGAGGCTCAGAGGGTCACTGGCACGTAATCATTCCCTCGCTGACGGCCGGGGGAACCGCTGCCGCGTTTCCAAAGAATACCGCACAGCTCTCGGGGGCAAGAGGATGGGACGCCCTTCCGGACCACCCACCTGCCGTTGCTTCCGGAATGGTCACAACCACTCCAGACGAGGGCGTGAACTTCATCGCGGCCTGATCGGTGGTGTAGATCCCGTTGTCATACATGTACCCTTCTTCGGTGGTCGCAAGATTCCGTAGATCGCTCTTGATCGCCGCCACATACGCCCTGCCCTTGGTACTGCGAAAGCTGGGGATGGCGATGGAGGCAAGAATCCCGATGATGACCACGACGATCAGCAACTCGATGAGCGTGAAGCCCCTTCTCATACGTGAAGCCATGAGCCGACACCTGGAAATAGGGTGAAGTGCTCTCCCGGAAGGGCAACCCCAGTGCCGATCTCTCATTACGAGCCAAAAGCGTTGCTATAGCATAACTTGCGCGTGGATACCCGTCTGTGGTCCACGAAGCATACGGGCCAAAAGTGCCAGATGCCTTGCAGTCCGCAACACGGGAGAGAAGGACAAATTGACCGAGCTCCCTTGCGGATCAGTCCTCCTTCGTCTCCAGCCAATTGCGTCCAGCCCCAGCGGAAACAACGAGCGGAACGGAAAGCGTAGCAGCATGCTCCATTTCGTGGATGACCAGACGGCGGACATCGTCGAGGGCGTTAGCCGTGATTTCAAAGACGAGTTCATCATGCACCTGCAGGAGCATATGCGCTTCCTCTTTCCACGGCACGAGGGCATCCTGGATCCGGATCATGGCGATCTTGATCAGATCGGCAGCGGATCCCTGGATGGGCGAGTTCGTAGCAGTACGCTCGCCGAATGCACGGATGTTGAAGTTACGATCGCGCAATTCAGGGATGTAGCGACGGCGACCGAAGATGGTCTGCACATATCCATGCTCGCGCGCAAATGCGATCATGCTATCCAGATACGCGCGGATGCCGCGAAAGCGTTCAAAGTAGTCGTCGATGAAGCGACGTGCATCTGCATATTCGATCCGGAGCTGCCGCGCGAGCGCGTGCGCGCCCTGGCCGTAGATGGTTGCAAAGTTGATCGTCTTGGCTCGCGCTCGCATCTCGCTTGTCACATCCTCGAGGGGGGCGTCGAAGATGATCGATGCGGTTTGTCGGTGAATGTCGCCCCCACTGCGAAAGGCCTCTACAAACGCAGCATCTCCGGAAAGATGGGCCAGCAACCGGAGCTCAATCTGCGAGTAGTCCGCAGCCAGGAGGCAGCAGCCTTCTCGCGGGACGAAGCCGCGCCGGATGTCCCGTCCCAGTTCTCGACGGATTGGAATATTCTGCAGATTCGGCTCGCTCGATGACAGCCGGCCCGTGGTTGCAACGGTCTGATTAAAGGACGTGTGGATGCGCCCCGTGTGCGGGTTTATCAGCGCCGGTAACGCGTCGAGATACGTACTCTCGAGCTTCGCCAACTCACGATACTCCATGAGAAGCTGCGGCAGGGTCTGTCCTTCGTCGGCCAGCTCCTGAAGGACACTCGCGTCGGTGGACGGTCCAGTAGCAGTCTTCTTGATAACCGGCAGTCCTAAGCGCTCGAAGAGAATCTCTCGTAGCTGCGGATTGGAGTTGATATTGAACTCTGTTCCCGCGGCCTCAAAGATCTGAGCTTCTACTGCGGCCCGCTCTCGCGCGAAACGCTCCTTAAGGGACGCGAACCATGGTTCATCGATCGCGATACCCGCCCACTCCATCTCGGCCAGCACTTGCACGAGGGGCATTTCGATATCATCAAAGAGCGGCCTGAGCTCGTAAGCGTCCAACTGTGGCGCGAACAGGGCGCGCAGTTGGAGCGTTACATCCGCGTCCTCACACGAGTAGTCCCGCGCCGCCTCGATCGGGCACTCATCGAATGGGATCGCGAATTTCCCCTTGCCGCAGAGTTCCTCATAGGACGTCATAGTGTAGTCGAGAAACTCGAGCGCCAGAACGTCGAGCCCGTGCGAACGGCGGCCCGGGTCCAGCACGTAGCTCGCGATCATGGTGTCGAAGTCGAGCCCGCACAGCTCCACGCCCGCACACCGGAGCACGAGCAGATCGTACTTGGCATTCTGTGCGGTCTTTCGGACAGCCGGGTCTTCCAGTAAGGCGCGCAGCGGGGCCATTTCGGCCGACGAGAGTGACGGAAGATTGCGCACCGGGTATGACTGTTCCGCGAGTAGGCGTCCAGCGATACTCGCCGGCGGTTCTTTGACCTTCTTGGCCCGGCCTTTCTTCGTCCGATACGGACGAGAGCCCGACCGTTCCATGCCGTCCGGGGTTGGATCCTCACTCTCCGCCCCGACAACGTCTCCTCCCCGCACCAGCCCCCGGTCCTCCGGCGCATCCGTAGGCGCACGGTCGCCGGCAAGATCGACGAGCAGATCACCCTGCTCCGGACGCGGCGCGCGGTGCCGCAAGGGCAAGTAATAGACCTCTCCAGGACTGACGGCGATCGAGATGGCCACGAGCTCCGAACGGAGGGGGTCGATCATGGGAGCATCGGCGTGCGAGACCGTCTCGGTATCCACCGCAATAGTGCCGACCGCGTGTGCGCGTTCGATCATCTGCGCCAGGCGTGGCAGAGTATCGACCGTTACGTATCGCCGGGAGGGCTGCTCAGCCGCCGCCACTGGCGAGGCGGCCGTGGCTGCTTCCCGGGCGAGCGCGTGAAATTCCAACTCGACAAAGAGATCCTTCAAACGTGTGGCTTCAGGCTCGTGCACCCTGAGAGCATCGAGATCGAGGGCTACGGACAAATCGTCACGAATGGTTACTAATTCCTTCGAGAGCCGTGCGTGGTCCGCGTGCGCCAGCAACGCTTCGCGTGGACGCTTCCCGCGGATTTCACTCGCGTGGGCGAGAATATTATCGAGCGAACCGTATTCGGCTACGAGCGCGCGGGCCGTCTTGTCCCCGATGCCGCGGACGCCCGGCACGTTGTCCGATGAATCGCCAACGAGCGCCAGATAGTCAGTCACCAGGTGTGGTGGGACGCCAAGGCGTTCGTCTCCGTTCTCGATCCCAACCCACTGCTCCTCCACACTCGCGGGGCCACCACGTCCCGGGTTGAGCAGCCATACACCGGGACGGACGAGCTGCTGAAAGTCCTTGTCACCGGAGACGATGACTACATTCACATGCGCGGCGACAGCCTGAGCGGCCAGCGTGCCAATCACATCGTCCGCTTCGTAGCCCTCGACGGCCAGCACAGGGATGCGGTACGCGCTCAGCAGCTCGGCGATACGCTCCATCCCGCGGTCGAAGTCCGCCTGAAGCTCGTCGGAAAGCTTCTCCCGCGTGGCCTTATAGGCGGGAAAGGTCTCATGCCGGAACGACAACCCCGAATCGTGCACCCAGCCGAGATAGTCCGGGGCATACGTCGCCCGAAGGCGCTGGAGGAAGTTGGCGATGCCCCACGTCGCAGAGGTGTTCTCACCACGACTTGTGGTAAGCGGCCGCGAGATCAGCGCGAAAAACGCGCGATAGATCAGCGCGTAGCCGTCGACCAGAAACAGTCGCGGCGCGGCTGGGGGGATGGCTGTGACATGTCACAAAGGTGACCGCCCATCGCCATCGGGGCCAGGGCAACACACTGCAGCACGCAAGGCTACGACGTCAGCCTTGGCCAGCAAGACGGCTTGTGACGCCCAGTGTGTGCGACGGCCGAGCTTGACTAGTACGTACTCCCGGATGCACGGACGCCTGCCGCAGGCGACAGGCGACAGGCGAGACCGGGATTCGACGCCGTCAGACAGGTGGTCGTCTAGACGCGCTGCACGTTGGCAGCGTGGAGACCCTTGTCTCCTGTCTGGACCTCGAACTCGACTTCCTGCCCCTCCGAGAGAGTCTTAAATCCGTCCATGACGATCGCCGAGAAGTGCACGAAAACGTCGTCACCGCCCTCCTGTTCGATGAACCCGTACCCCTTCGCATCATTGAACCACTTCACTCGGCCTGTGGCCATCGACCTGTCTCCTGCGAGGTGAATCGGATCCTGCACGACATCGTGCCGGGCAGACCGGGCCAGGCCTGCGGGGGCCTATATAGGTGCAACCTGCTTGTTTGTCAATAGAACGCCATATGCCGCAACGGGATACCGCATCGGAGTGCTACCCCAACCGACCCGCTACGCCATGTGTTCAGAGTTTGTCGATGGGTGAAATTACCAAGAATAGAGCGCTCCATACATGTCGGATCCGCGTTCGACGATCCGGACGTAGTCGCGAGTTTCCGCGAACGGAATGCGCTCGACGAACACTTCAGGATCGCTCATCCCATGTTTGTGCGACCACCGAGCTACACGAGTGTCGCCGGCGTTGTAGGCAGCGAGGGTATGCCCTATGTCATCATGGCTTTGGAGTGCTGCAGCAAGGTGGCTAGTACCCAGTTCCACGTTGATCTCGGGGATGTCAAGCAGCTGTACGCGCCACGGGCGTACGCCCGTGGCGCGTGCCAGAACACGCGCGACCGACGGAAGGAGCTGCATGAGGCCGTGCGCGTCCGCCCCCGAACGCGCGCGGGGATTGAACGCGGACTCCTGACGAATCAGTGCGGCAATGAGCGGAGGGTCGACTCGTTCCCGAACACCTGCCTCCTGTACCAGCTGTCGTACGTCCAGTGGAAGAGGATAGAGGACACGATAGAGGTCCACGCTCGGCACAATCCCACGAGCGACCGCTCTCCAGGCCACCTGAATACCCACACCATACCAGCCCCGCTCCTCGAGTGCTTGGGCCAGCAAGAGCAGCTCGAGCGGACTCGTGTCGGCCTGCTGGCGGAGTCGGTCCAACTCGGCTTGGGCTTCGGGGGCCAGGCCTACGCGATCGAGCACATCCAGCCGCTCAAGGCCAGTCGCAAGCCACACCGGGACGGGGTGGTGTGGAACAGAGGCAAGGAGCGGTCGTAACGAGCCGCCCAGACGGCGGGCACTCAACCCACTGTAATACGACAGGGCGTGACGCGAGCGGACCTGTTCCCAGCACTTTCGTGCACGAACCGTGTCACCTACCGTCCACCAGGAGCGCCCAGCCCAGTAGAGGCCCGCGATAGCATCGTCGCTGCGCGGGTATCTCGTGGCCAACGAGTCAAACTCCAGCGCGGCTCGGCGAGCGTTGTGCTGCACGAAGGAAATGATGCCCGCCCGGAACAGGGCTCGCGGAGCGTACTCACTCGTTGGAAAGCGACGCACAACCTCACGGAATGCGTCCGCTGCCGCCTCATCGCGCCCTTCATCCGTTGCCAAGTCGGCCAGAATATAGAGCGCCTCAGCCTCCGTGGTGTCCTCAGGCGCAATTCGCATCAACGCCCGCAGTGCTCGACGGGCAATGCCCGGTTCACCCCGACCCAACGCCACCCGAGCACGCCCGAGGAGAGCCCGGGCCCGGAGATCCGCCGTGCCATGCACTCGCGTGAACTGGCGAACCGCGTCTCCGTCCCTACCACGCCGGACGAGCATCGTAGCATAAGCCAGCCGATCACTGTCGGTTCCGCCACGCGCCAGGATACGCTGATATCCAATGCTCGCCCGGTCGATGCGGCCGAGCGCGAACGCGCGCTCGGCGAGGGCACGTTCGTCCACAACGGGGACTCTAGCAAATTCCGCGTCGAGCACATCGATTGCCCGGCTGGCTTCCGCCGCATTCCCATGCCGGACCACCTGAAGGAGCTGGATTCGGACGCTATCCCGACGACCTGACATCCCCTTTCCTAGGGAAAGACGAAGCGCATCGACCGCTCGTCCAGCATGGGCATATGCTGCCATCGCACGCCCGGAGTCCCCTGCAGCCTCGAACGCCTGTGCCTCTACCAATGGCACACGCTTGCGCGCCGGCCCATCGGCAATTTGGCCCAGCAATCGGGTGCGCTCGGCATCATCCAACGTGAGGCGCGCCGCCCGGAGGAGAAGCCAGTCGGCGACACGTGGCTCCGCCAATGCAGCCCGTGCATACGCCGACGCCGCACTATCGCGGAAGATCGGATCCACCTCACTGACGCGTGCCAGCACCCGGGCCAGCAGGATGAGGCGTTCGGAGCGCGCGTCTGATCCTGACGCGGCTGCCAAAGCAGCGTGGGCGTGTACACGCGCGGCCTCAAGATCATTCCTAGCCAGGGCCGCCTCTACGAGGAGCACATGCCCGAGTCCGCCGCCCGCGGAATCGAGCCACGGCGCCTCGCTGATAGCCGACACGACCTCGTCCCACCCGCCCCAAGAGGCCGCAGCACGCGCCAGCAGGAGCGAAGCCTCCGGTGCGCTCGTCCCCGAGTCCTGAACAACCGGACGCATCAGGGTCGCGGCGGTCCACGCGCGTCCGTGCTTCAATGCCTCCCGGGCACGGGCGATAACTGAATCAGCAGGGCCAGCGGAATCGCGCCGGGTAGCCGCCGCAGCTGCTGGAAGATCGCTTCCCCTCGAGCAACCGGAAATTACAACTGTAATGGCACCCAGGAGCGCGAGCCACACACCACACATGCGGTGGCTGCTGGTCCGGCGGCACCACCTCCAGGAAGTCAGTGCGCTCGGACCTGTTCGGCAACGGTTTCGAACTGCGTTTCGCTCTGCGGCTGCAGGCGCCAGCGTCTGGATCCAGCTTGGTTGCTGAAGACCAGACGAAGACCATATCGAGAATACACCCATGTCTGCACGGACGACCGGTTACTTGGCAGGCCACCGGTAAAGGCTTCCTGCAGGACTTGATCCGGTTCCCCGAGAGTGGCCAGAACCCGGCCGCGGTCAGTAAGCCATCCCGGACCTTCGCGTTCATGAAAGGTATCATTGGCTCGGGCCAAGCGATCGAAGTAGGCCTCGAGCGCTTCATGCTGTGGGGTGCGCGGGTTGGGGTCTGTTTCACGCAGGAAGGCTGCCCATAAATGGGCCCGGTCACGGGGAGATACATCACGAAGAGCAGCCAGCTTACTGGCTGCGGCAAAGTAGCGAAGGAGGCTCAGCATCTCATCAAAAGACCCGATGGTCCAGCGTTCACCAAAGGTGACGAACACCGGAGTCTGCACGGTATCCGTCGTCCCGACCAGCGAGGCCCGCACCGTAGCATGGCCAATTCCCAGGTCCGGTACGGGCAAGTCCAGAATCGCATTGCTGAGCTGCCCACGCTGCGGAAGGCTTAACGTGTCGCTCCACAGCGTGGCCATATCTTTGTTCACGACGGAGACCACGAGCCGCGCGTCCGCACGCAGGCCATACCCTTCGAGGTAGATGGGCATGGTAGAGTCCCGCCCAAAAATCACGGTGGAGCGGACGTTCGGAATCAGTTGCGGCAGAGAATCCGGTGAGAAGCGCGGCGTGCCACGATAGACAGTGATGGGCGAGGACAGCGTACCGGAGACAAATCGCGGCACCGTTAGGTGGATCCGCTGTAGCGCTTGGTGCATTTCGCCCTCATCACGGACAGCGAGCATAAACTCATACGACCCGGGCGCGACCGGAACATAGCGCCGGAAGAGGATGCTCTCACCCCCGCGCGTGGCTTCCCGAAAGGAGGCTACCTCCACTGTGTCGACAGACTGAACGTGAGCCACACGACGGTTCTGCTGCGTAACGTCGATCGTGATCGCATACGCCGCACGCCGTCGTGTCCCCAGAGGAGCAAACGTAAGCGCTCGATTGCTGAGAGAGACACCGACCATGACCAGCGTGCTGTCGGGCACGGGGCCAGCGAGAAACCGTACAGTGGCGACGAAGGGAAGCGCGCCACTATCCGGCACGATGAGCCCTGCTGCCCGCAAGATTTCGGAGGCACTGGGGAGGCTGTCGACCACCGCTGGCTCTAACGTCTCCGGACGCGGGACAGGGGGGCTGGCAGCGGGACGGCGCCCGGGTCCACAGGCACTGGCGGTACTCACCACGGCAGTAAGCAGCACACGCTGCCAGGTGCGAGAGGACAAGACGCTCATGACAAGGAATCTCCGAACAAGGGAGGGGTGTCTCAAGACGTACCCGTGAAGGGGTACGATGTTGCGTCGCTTGCTCCGCTTCGCTACGCGGATTAGCTTCGCCGCGTGCCGCGAGAGAATCTTACCGGAACAGCCGTAGCCGGCTATGTGCTTGAAGAACGCGTAGGCGAAGGCGGGACCGCTGTCGTCTATCGGGCGCAGCATCCCACTCACGGAACCGTGGCTGTCAAGATACTCCGGGAGAAGCTCCGGAGTGACCGCACGGCGGTGACCCGCTTTCTGCGCGAAGCCTCCTATGGCACCCGCGTATCTCACGGGAACGTCGTTCAGACACTCGAGATCGGAGAAGCGAGCCCCGGGCTTCACTTCCTGGCCACTGAGTGGGCACCAGGCGAGTTGCTGGAGAACTACGCCAGACGCCATGCGCCTTTGCCCGCTGAAGAGGTCGCATCTATCGTCGCGCAGATCGCAGACGCCGTGAGCGCTGCACATGCGGCGGGAATCATCCACCGCGATCTGAAGCCCGACAACCTCATGTATGATCCTACGCAGCACCATGTGAAGCTGCTGGACTTTGGGATCGCAGCGGAAGCAGATCTCTCTCCCGAGGAACGCCTTACACGAACCGGGTTTTTCGTTGGCACGCTCATGTACGTCGCCCCGGAAGCACTCTCTGGGCAACTCGTAACACCAGCAGCGGACCAGTATAGCCTGGCAACGATTGCTTACTATCTCCTCACCGGCTGCCACCCATATCTCGCCAAGTCGCAGCGAGAGATGTTCACCCAACTTCTCTCCCAACCACCCATTGCCCTCAACGCCGCTCGCAAGGGGCTACGCTATCCGCCCGCAGTCGAGGAGGTGCTCATGAAAGGACTTGCCCGTGATCCGGGCGCTCGATATCCCGACGTGCAGGCGTTTGCTACCGCGCTTCAGGAAGCGCTACTCGCCCCCCCTGATACTGGATCACCGGGGCTGTTCGCCCGTCTCCGGTCAAAGCTCGGCGGCAAGGATACATAGAGACTGCCCCGTTCTCCTAACGCCGGCGCCAGCGGATGTCAGGAACGCGCCATGGTCGGTTCTACGGGCGCCACGCGATCGGCTGGAGATACGAGCGGAGCGTCGACAGGGAGCCAGACCGTAAAGGTGGAGCCCTTTCCCACCTCGCTCTCCACAGTGATGTCGCCGCCCAGGAGGCGCGCCAAACGTCGGGAGATCGCCAGGCCAAGTCCTGTCCCCCGCCGAGCCGAGTCAGTTCTGGACCCAGCATCCACCTGCTCGAATTCTTCGAAGATGCGCTCCCGATCCGCAGGACTAATCCCGACACCCGTGTCGGCAACCTGCAGCATGATCCAGGAACTCGGCCCTCCGCGCTCACCTCCCATGACACTCGTACCGAGTCGGTCTGGACGATGCACATCCGGAATACTCGATGCATCTGTGGCCAACTTGGCACGGATGGCAACGCCACCCTGCGGGGTGTAGCGGAGGGCATTTGCGATGAGGTTCACCAGAATCTGCCGCAGGTGCGTCGGGTCCGTGTGGATCTTCGGCAGCCCTGACACGATACTGACGGACAGGTTCAGTTCCTGCTCGGCCACGAGGGCTTCGACCTCACTCACTACATCGAGCACCAAGGGACGGAGCTCGATCAGCTCCTTGTACACGTCCAATCGCCCCGCTGCGATCTTGGCGATATCCAGAATTTGGTCGACGAGACGACGGAGATGGTTGGCTGAGGAGGCGATGCGGTCCACTGGACCGATTTGACGAGTCTCCAGTTCTCCGTAGACCCCGTCGCGCAGGAGATCCACAAACCCAACAATCGCGTTCAGAGGAGTACGGAGCTCATGCGACACATTGGCCAGAAATTCACTCTTGGCACGGTTGGCCCGAAGTAATTCCGTCGACAAGCGTTCGAGTTCAGCCGACCGCTCAGCGAGTCGAATGCCCTGCCGGCGCTCATGCAGCAAGCTCACCACCAGAGCAGCCAGCGTCGCGAGCCCCACACCCCAGAGCAAGAGCCGCGCGCCCGAATCCGTGGGGTGGTGCACCACCAGTACGCCCCATTGTTGCCCGCTAGGGAGCTCGACGCTCTGACGCACCACGTCATCACGGAGAAAGCTATGTGGGAGCGGAGTGCTCGCGGTAATGGTATCCGACTCACTTACCACGACGGTGCGAGTCCGACGCACGTCCTCGCGGCGGTCTCGCAGAATGCGCAATAGAGCGTCCGTCGCAATGCTCGCACCGGCAAAGCCCATGAACCGCTGTCCGATGTACAGCGGTTCGAGCATGATGATGACCGGTTGTCCAGAGGGGAGCATAACAGATCCAGAAATCTGCACGACGCGAGTTGCTCGAGCGATGCGCGCCATGGTATGCAGCGCGCCACGCTCCACGGTATCGATGTCAGTGCCAGGGTAGAGCCATCCACGGGGATGGCGGAAAGCGTGTTCCTCCAGTACCACCCCCGTCGAATCCGTGACCCATACGCGCTCGAACGACGACGCGTAATGTCCAAGGGAAGCGAGTAGTGAGTGAAACTGCTCCGTGGAGATGGCGCGGGTTGTATCCATATAGAGCGCACGCACGGATTGCAGCGCTTCTTCATGCACAGCCAGAAAGCTTTCCAGCAGAGCCGCCGCCTGCACCGCTTCGACACGGGCCTGCACGCGACCATTCTGAGAGACGGAGCTATCAATAGCATACAGCCCGGCCAGTGCGAAGAGGAGCGCACCAATCAGGGCGAGCGAGGAAACGCGGAAATGCGGAATCGTCAGCAGCGGACGCGCCATAGGCTCTGGCCGCTCCTTCCTCCATCACGCGAGCCCCGACAACGAGCTGATGTGCATCGTTGACGCTGCTCCATAGCGTACGTAAGCTACGCCCATGACTGACCACGACCGCTTGGTCCAGCTACTGGCGCGGCGGTCTGCCCGGCACGGTGAGTTCATTCTCTCCTCCGGACGACCGTCTTCACTGTACATCGACGCACGGCTGACGACAATGAGCCCGGAAGGTCTGGTCCTGATTGGACCGACATGTCTTGCGATCCTCCATGACACGGGTTGGGGGGTGGACGCGGTGGGAGGACTTACCCTCGGCGCCGATCCAGTGGCCTACGCCATTAGCTACGCCAGTGCCCTCACCGGCCCGCCAGTACGAGCATTCACGGTCCGCAAGCAGCCAAAAAAGCACGGCACCGGACAACGTATCGAGGGCCCATTCCAGCCCGGCGATCGGGTGGCGATCGTAGAGGACGTCATTACTACCGGTCGGTCAGCCCTGGAAGCGGCCGAGGCAGTTTGTGAAGCTGGGGGCGTAGTGATTGGCGTATTAGCACTCGTCGACCGGCACGAGGGTGGACGCCAAGCCCTCGAGGCAGCGGGGTTCGCCGTTCACGCTGTCGTCCAGGCGAGTGAGATTCTCCAAGCAATGCCCACCTGACACTCAGCGACAGAACGGACCTCAACGCCGAAAGCAGCGCATTCTGGTCCACCGATCGTTACCCCATCCTGACCTTGGACCGGATACGAGGGTGTGCCGCCATTGCCTCATCCTGATGCTGCCACCGGGGCAGGAGGGTCAACGGGCTAAATTGCCGGAGCACAGGCAGGTAGGGAAGAACGAGCTCTTCGCGAAAGCGCTGGAGCATCCCCTCGCCATCGTAGCGCTGCCGGAAATCGACCGCTGTCATTCCCACCATGGTTCGCACATGCCGGCCAAAGCTCTGTGGCGATGAATACTCCAAGTGATTAGCTACACCCGCTACAGAGAGTCCAGGATTTTCAAACACGCGAGCCGCTTGAACGAGACGAGCAAAGGACAGATAGCGTTTAGGGGCTGGCAACCGAGCACGAAAGAAACGACTCATGAGGGTGCTGGGAAGGACGCCCAGCCTGAGCGCCAGCACACGCACGGTGGTGATGTGCGGCGTGTGCTGGAAGAGAGCCTCGAAGAAGCGCCAGCAGTCCTCCGGAGCTCCGATGAGATCCAGGGCAAGCTGCCCCAGTGCCAGGCGGTGGATATCACCAGCCCGCTCTGACAGAAGAACCTCCCGCAGCTGGCGCCACCCGGAGGACTGTCGCACATCGACGAGCGTTCGCACCCCCGAGCGCCCAAGGGAGAGTACGGTGGTGGGAGTTGCCGGGTGCACCTCCGTGAGCAGTGCCACGGCTGGTACCCGCGGAAATTCGCGCACGAGCCGACCCACCTGGGCTACATCCGCTTCGCTACAGCGGGTGACCGATACAAGAACCGCACTGACCGTCTGCCCACGGAGATCATGGAGGATGTCATCCACCGACTCGCGGTGTACCGTCCGGTACAGACCCTCACCAGCAGCATCCACACGGGAGCGCTCCACGGGGCGCAGCATGGTTGCCACTGGCGCCAGCAACGACGGTGAAGAAGATTCTTCGCTCATGACCCCCCCCGCCTCAGGATGTGTAGCCCACTCAGCAGCGCTTGGCTGCCCGCTGGCGCCAAAGTACTGCGCCAAGTCAGCGACGCGTCATTTCGCGGGAAGGCGATCGATGATGCCGCAGGGGAGGTGCGTCATAGTGGAGCCAGCAGACCCGCCCCGACTCCGGAGCAATCCAGAGAGTGCGTGGCCGGTACGTATCCGAGCTAGCTCGCGGCAACAAAGGATTTGGGCAGTGTCGTGCGCCTGACTCTTGCACTCCACCCCCGCATGGTTACACACCCGTACACCGGCACGCTGGCACCGCTGCTCGTCCTTGCAACACTCGCTACACTCTTAGGTTGCACCCGGACTCCGGACGGACAGGAGGACCAGCGATCATCTCCAGCGGGGGAGCTCGCCGTATCGGTACATCGCCTCGCGTCCATTCGCACTTTGGCTTCCGATACACTCAGCGATTCGGCACGTGTGGATACCCTGTTTCCAGAGCCAGATCACAGATCCGTTGCCTTTCTTTTTTCAGATCACCACCGAGGTGTATTTCGCGGACTTGGGATCATCAATGGTGCACTCTCCCAGACTCGCCTCCTTTGGCCTGATTCCGTAGAGGCCGTGTGGTGGAGCGCTCCGCATCGCCTATCCTTCACCTCGACCACCGGACAGGGCGTCTACGTCGTCATCAATGTCCACGCAGCCCAGCTGCAGACGGTTCGCGATTCCGCATCCATCGCCGAGCGCGGGGGTGTAGCGCAAACGCCGACTCCGGTCATAGACTCCACAGTAGCCAGGCGACTCTCGCAGTTCGTCGACTCGCTCCACATTCAACCGGAAGGGCAGATCACACGTGGTGCTCTTCGCTACGTCGTGACAGCGACCTATTCGTCGGCAGATTCCCTCCTTGCCTTCCAGACGGTAGGCGTGGACAGCACGGGGAAGCGATTCAACCCGACGTGGTATGCGACCGCGTGGCGCATCCACGCGATTGCTCCAATCGACAGCATGGTGGGCGCGACCCAGTCGATGCCAGCCGCTGCAGCAGCGTGGCGTTCTCCCACGGCATTCGTCTACACCCGCGACGCAACCCTCTACGAGGCACAGGTAAGAGAAGTACCCATACGCGCACCTGCCAACCCTCCGTGACAGCGATCCTATTTAGTAGCAATTCGTGCAAATATACGTGATTCGTATCACCATATCCCGAAAGCGAGCAATAGTATCATAGAGCGTATAAAACGCCGAACTGGACTCCTCGGCGTGGGACGGTCGGGACGGGAAAGAGGCATGGCCCGGTGGCCAGTGGGCACTCTCAGAAGCGCGAGGGCAAGGACGTGGAGGGACGCTTGGGCCGTCGGGCATCGGTCGCTAGATTCCTTCACTGGCTACCGGTCGGACGGTCGCGTCCATGGTCTTGCACCATGGCCGAGGAAAGTCCGGGCTCCACAGGGCAGGCCGCCAGGTAATGCCTGGGCAGTGGCGAGGGACCCTCACCCCTGACGGACAGTGCCACAGAAAAGACACCGCCGATGGCTCTTCGGAGCACAGGTAAGGGTGAAAAGGTGCGGTAAGAGCGCACCGCACTGCCGGCAACGGCAGTGGCAGGGTAAACCCCGGCTGGAGCAAGGCCAAATAGGCGGCGAGGGACGGCCCGTCCCATCAACGGTTGGATGCTCAGCCGAGCCGCGGGTAGGCTGCTAGAGGGTACGGGTGACCGTACTCCGAGAGAAATGACCGTCCGGATGCAAATACATCCGACAGAACCCGGCTTACAGGCCGGTAGCCTGCGCCCCCTGGCTCACCGCGACCCAGGGGGCGCGCTGTTCGTCGTACAGGAACGTCCCCTCCCCCCAAACCCATCACCTCCAGTCTGGCGCGGAGCACACGGCACCCATGTCCGCTCGATTCTCTCGCACATCGGTCTTCCTGCTAGGCCTCCTTACCGCTTGCGGATCCACCAGCGGGCAGATACCGCCGGCCATGCCCCCTGCCCGCGAGCCAAGCCCTCCACGGCACGAGTCTATTCCCAGACGCTGGATGCCACAGTATCAGCCCAGCTACGCATCCTATGGCGTCCAAACCACCACGACCACGACACCGGTGGATGATACACTCCAGACCGCCTCGGGAGATACAACCCTCACACGGATGGTCGTATCTCTCACGCTCCAACCGACCACTGGTGGACTCACAGCCGTCACCACCCTCGACTCGCTCATTCTCCAGTCACGGGACACGACCATCCAGGCGCTGAACAACAGACTTCGAACGACCAGCTACCCCGTTTTTCTCACGCCTGCAGGGCACCTGCAACCAGACCAACCGACGATCGCGGCTCCATGCGACAGCACATCCCCGCCACTCATGATCCCAGCTCGAGCGTTCGTCATTCCATTACTCGACACGCTTACCATGAACAGTACGTGGACCGATAGTACGTCCGCGATCACCTGCCGACGTAACCGGCCGATCGCGGTTGACATCGTCACCACCTATCACCTGGTAGGTAACGATCCAAGGAGTAGCGGCATCGCATTGCTCATCCATCGCGAATCAGAGCTCCGCTACACCATGGCTGACAGTGCTTCCGTCACCATACTTCAACTCAGCGGTACCGGAACCAGCACGGGTACGGCAGTGATCGACAGTGAACACGGGACACTGCTCAGTGCTGTCGACACAATCCAGGCAAGAATCTCGGTCCAGGCCGGGGGAAAGACGATGACATTTGTACAACAGGCGCTCCGCACCATGCACAAGCGCCCGTAGTACTGCAGTCCGGCCACACCAAGCCCTTGTTAGTCCACGAGACGAAGGGGCATGACCAGACAGAGATACTCCGCCGCGTCATCCCAGCCTACGGGCTCCACCGTGGCTGCTCGATCCGGTGCCTTAAACGTCAGGCGCACCTCATCGGTCGGCAGAAAGCGCAGGATCTCGAGCAGATACGTCGCGTTGAACCCAATCTCCAGTGGGTCACCCTCGTATGTGATCGGCAACTCATCCTGTGCTTCCCCAAGGTCCGGCGTCTGAACGCTGAACTTCAGCATTCCCGCATTGAACGCCAGCCGGATTCGATGTGTCTGATCAGACGCGATGACTGACATACGCCGAAGTGTCTGCGCAAGCGCATTTCGGTCGGCGAGCGCATGTCGGTCATTATCGCGCGGGATTACCTGGTCATAGTTCGGGTACGGGCCTTCGATCAAGCGCGTGAAGACGGCTGTAAAGGGCGACCGGAAGCCCAGATGGTTATCACCACGCGCGATCTCGAGCTCTTCCTCCCCAGGGAAGAGGCGGTGGATTTGCTCTAAGGCCTTCGGCGGAATGATAAGATCCCCTGCAGGTGCTCCCGATGAGGTAACCGGCAGTTGGATCTTCGCCAACCGGTGTCCATTCGTCGCCACCATGCGCATGTGATCAGGACGCAGCTCCCAGAGTACCCCATTCAGAATCGGTCGGCTTTCCTCCGTCGATGCCGCAAAAGCTGTCAGACTGATCATCTTCTGAAGCTCGGCTGAGCGGATTCTCCAGCTTTCCTCAAACCGCACAGCCGGAAAGCTCGGGAACTCATCGCGCGGGAGGCCGAACAGACGGAAGCGCGACCGACTACACTCGAGCGTTACGCGCTGCTCCCCAGAGCTACTCACCTTCACCGGAGCTGAGGGGAGCTCCCGAACGATCTCCGTCAGCTTCTTGGCCGGAATGGTAATGGCACCGGGCATCTCTACATCGGCAGCTACTTCAGTGCTAACCGCCATATCCAGATCAGTGGCAGACATCCGGATCCCACGATCCGTCGTCTCGATCAGGATATTAGCCAGGACTGGCAGCGTTGTCTTGGAAGGAACGCTGGCAGCCACCGCCAGGAGTCCGTCCTGCAGTTTCTCACGAGCGATCGTGAACCGCATGAAGCTCCCTAGGAGAGGTTTGAGTGTGGGAAGATGCTACTACTTCTTTTTAGAGATACAGTTTCGTAGTAGTAGTAGGGCATGTGGATCTGTGGATATGTTGCGTAACCTACGATACCATGCGCTCTTTTGTGGTGCTAGGTGATGTTAGCGGCGAGGGAGGCACTGTTCTCCTATTGTGGAGAGGCGATGCTATGGAAGGTTGGCAGTGGGGGTAAGTCTGGTTTCCCACACCCGTCATGTGTGCTGCCTACCTCCTTAATTGGCGGAGGGCATCCCGGAGTGTGCGCACACGCTGCCCTATGTCACCATCGATCCCGAGCTGCTGGTCGATCTTCTCCAGGCTGTGGATCACGGTGGAGTGGTCTCGTCCGCCAAACGCATTGCCGATCTCGACGAGTTGCAGACCCAGCAGATGCCGGATCAGGTACATGGCGATTTGCCGCGGCACGGTGAGCTGCTTGGTTCGCGTCTTGGATTGGAGCCCGTGTACCGTGACGCCCCATTCTTTGGCGACGGCGTCCTGAATAGTGGCGACGGTGAGTTCTGCGGCGGCTTGGGACCCGCCTCCATTGCTCCGGATCTTTTCGCGTAATGCTTCATGTGCGAGGTCGATCGTCACCTCGCGGTGGCGGAGCGAGGCATAGGCAAGAAGTCGGATGATTGATCCCTCTAGCTCACGGACGCTTGAGCGCACGTGTTCAGCGATGAACCGAATGACATCGTCCGGAATCGTATGCTCGAGATGATCCAGGTGGGCCTTGTTCTGTAAGATTGCAATGCGGTGCTCGAGATCAGGGAGCTCGATGTCAGCGACCATCCCCCACTGAAAGCGACTGACCAGACGTGCCTCGAGCCCCGGGATTTCACTGGGAGGCCGGTCGCTTGTCAGAATGATCTGCCGGCCGGCCTCGTAGAGTGCATTGAAGGTGTGGAAGAACTCTTCCTGGGTGGCTTCGGTGCGCTTGAGGAAATGAACGTCATCCACGAGCAGCAAATCTGTCTCGCGATACCGTCGGCGAAATTCGGGTGTCTGACGACTCTGAATGGCTCCTACGAGCTCGTTCGTGAACTGTTCGGTGCTGACGAAGCAGAGGCGGGTGTGGGGCTTATGGGCTAGAATCTCATGGGCGACCGCCTGCATGAGATGCGTCTTGCCGAGCCCCGTGGCCCCGTAGATAAAGAGGGGGTTGTAGACCTTTCCAGGCGCGTCCGCGGCCGCTTGAGCAGCAGCAGCCGCAAGCTCGTTGGACTTACCGATGACGAAATTTTCAAAGGTGTAACGTGTGCTGAGCTGCGCGCTCAAATCGCTGTTGGGATGTTGTGCAGGGGGCCGTTGGGCCGGTGGAGCGACAAAGAGATCCATTTGGGACCGTCGCCGGCGCTCCTCATCTACGCGGAAGATGACCTGAAGCGGGTGCCCCACCACGATTGGTGCAAGCGTGGCGAGTAGCTGGGCATGCTTGGACTCATTCCAGTCTGCCGCGAACTCATCTGGGGTGCCTACGATGACGGTTTTTCCGTCGAACTCGAGGGCTTCGGTGGGCTCGAGCCACGTACGGTACGTCTGTTCGGGGAGCTCCTGGCGAGCCCGGTCGAGCAGACGGGTCCAGACCTCGGTGGCAGTGAGCGACATGGGATGGAGGCAGTGTGTCGGGAGGCAGGGGCGGCGAAGGTAGACCGCCAATGTGGAAAAGTCAATGTCAGTTACCTGGGGTGCTCGGCAGGCTTGGACAATGCGTCTGGAAGGTGGCTGAAGGAGAAATCCGCCGCCGTGTCTGTTGACGGTGCCGCCCGTGAGAGCTAAGTTTTTCTGTCTGTACTCAAGTGTTGTCCCTGCATTGCGTTCGGAGTATTCATGGCGAAGCCGACGTACCGTCCCCGCAACAAGCGTCGCATCCGCACTCACGGATTTCGCACGCGCATGTCGACCCGTTGGGGGCGTGAAGTGCTCAGCCGCCGTCGGAAGAAGGGTCGCAAGCGGCTTACGGTCCAGCTCCCTTCCAAGTACGCTGGAGCCTGAGAGGGCTCGCTTTCCCCGTTCCCGGCGGCTGACGAACGGTGCAGAGCTGCGTGCTGTCGGCCGGCTTGGACGGCGTCTTCGGACCATTCACGTGGATCTCCGGGCACTCGACTGTCCTCCAGGGCGGGCACGAGTTGGGTTTGTCGTGCCAAAGTACGGGCACTCAGCGGTGGACCGAAATCAGCTGAAGCGTCGCCTCCGCGACATTGTCCGGCAGCAGGTATTGGGAGGTCTCCGGAGTGCGGACCTTGTCATACGCGCGCGTCCGCAGGCATATCGGGCGTCCTACGCCGACCTGGCGGATGAGATCGCCAGAGGTGTGATGCGACTCACTGCTCCTACGACGAAGTGAGCGTGCGTCAGCTCTGTATCGCCATTGTGCGGGGGTACCAACTTGTAATCTCCCCGCATCTTCCGCCGTCATGCCGCTTCTATCCCAGCTGCTCCGCGTATTCCGTGGAGGCTCTGGAGCGGTACGGTGCGATGCGTGGGATCTGGCTTACCGTCAAGCGGTTATCCCGTTGTCACCCCTTTCATCGGGGCGGGTTCGACCCCGTTCCCTGACCCTCGATCCCGTCGATGGAGAAGCGTCTCCTTCTCGCGCTCCTGCTTACTGCACTCATCGTCGTCCTGACGCCGAAGCTCTTTCCGACTGCTACGGTGCCTTCGCGGCCGGATAGCACAGGACACGGTGTGGTAGCACCGGTCGATTCCACGGTGTCGCCGACGTCCGGAGCAGTGCCGGGCGAGTCGATCGCTGTAACTCCTGGCATGCAGTCTCAAAGCCCCTCCCCTGGTGAGGGGGTCGGCGCTTCGTTCTTCCGCCTGACCGATACCATAGGCGTGGCGCAGGGGAAGAGGGGGCAGATAATTGCGGTCCGTACGCCGCTTAGCACCTATCGTTTCAGCACCCTGGGTGCAGGGCCGGTGGGTGTACAGTTGAGTCGCTATCGTGCCTTGGGCGAGGGCGATGGGTTAGTGCAACTGGTGCGTCCAGGCGTCCCGCTGCTGGCCTTTCGGCTGCTTGTTGGCCGTGACACAGTTCCGCTGGAGAACGTGCACTTCACAACGACGCGCGGCACCCCCGGGACGGCATCCGTAGCTCCGGTATTGTTTCATGCGCTCGTCGACTCGCTCGATGTGGTGATCAGCTACTCGTTCGTGCCGGACAGCTACATGGTACGTGTGACCGGTGGCATTCATGGACGTGTGCCGGCAGGGAGTGCCGTGGAGGCAATACTGCCGCGAGGTCTGCAGTCGCAGGAAGCCGATACGGCCGACGATCAAACGCATCTCGCGTTCGTGCTCAAGCCGGTGGATGACGATGTGCTGAGCATTCCATTCAGCAAGCTCGACACCGCGCGCGCGCGCATCGAGGGAGGTCCGTTCACCTGGGTGGCGACGCGCAACAAGTACTTCATCACGGTCCTCCTGGCGCAGGATGGAAAGCCTCCCTTCATGCTCGCGGGCATGCATGGGTGGACGCCGTTGGGGAAGCGAATCTCCGCGGCGGATGTCGCGGTCCTCCAGCCGCTGGATGCCAGTGGCGCGTTTGGCTTCGACGTCTATGCTGGTCCGCAGGAATGGCGGAGGCTCCAGGCCATGGGCCGGGATCTGGAACACGCCAATCCGTACGGCGGCTTCTTGCGCCCGGTCGTGGAGCCGTTCGCCAATGTCGTGATGCGCGTCCTGCTCTGGATGCATGAGGGCTTTTCCCTGAACTACGGCTGGGTGCTGGTCATCTTTGGCGTCGTCATCCGGATGTTCTTGTGGCCACTCAACCAGAAGTCGATGCGGACCAATATCCAGATGCAGCGCATCCAACCTGAGCTGCAGGAGATCCAGCGGAAGTACAAGAAGCAGCCGGAGAAACAGCACGCGGAGATGATGAAGCTCTACCAGAAGCATGGGATGAGTCCCTTCAGCATGTTCAGCGGATGCCTGCCGATGCTGCTCCCCATGCCGATTCTGTTCGCCCTGTACTTCGTGTTCCTGAATACGATCGAATTCCGCGGGGTGTCCTTTCTCTGGATGACGGACATCTCGCAGCGCGATCCGTATTACATCCTCCCGATCCTGATGGGCGTGTCGATGTTCTTCATGTCCTGGATCGGACTGCGTGCGGCACCCAAGAACCCACAATCGCGGATGTTCGCCTACGTCATGCCGATCGCCATGACGGTGATCTTCTTCCGATTTGCCGCAGGGTTGAATCTCTACTACGCCGTGCAGAACATCGCCGCTATTCCTCAGCAATGGATCCTCGCGCGCGAGCGTCAGAAGGCGGGAAGCCAGTAGACGGGATTACCGCTCCGCCCACCGGCCGGGGGGCGGAGGAACCGTCCGTCATTCCGCCGTTGCGCATCACCTACATCGGCCATGCGACGCTTCTGCTGGACTTTGGGACGACCCGGATCCTGACGGATCCTAATTTTGATTCCCGGCTCGGCCGTATCCTGCCGCGTGTGGCGGCCCCGGGGATGCCCTTGCTGGAGCTCCCACGACTGGATGCCCTTCTTCTCACGCACGCGCATGCAGATCACCTATCGTTCAAGACGCTGGATGCTATTCCGCGGGACATCCCGCTGTTCGCACCGCCGAGCGTCGCTCGCTGGCTCGTTCGTCGTGGCTACCGGCAGGCTGAGCCGCTAGCTCCTGGACGCACGGTCCGTATTGGGGACGTGGAGATTGCAGCAGAAGCGGCACGCCATCAGGGGGCGCGCTACGGATGGGACCGCTGGCGTGGCCAGGCGAATCTGTACCTCCTGGCAGCCACCTCTGGCAGGACGTGCTTCTTTGCCGGCGATACCGGTCTCACGCCGAAGGCGGGACAACTGGTGGATGAGCGGCTGGGGCAGCAGCGGCGAGGGCTGGACGTGGCCCTGTTGCCCATCGGGCACGCGCCGTGGTGGAAACCGGGGTTTCGGAAAGGACATCTCACGTCGCGCGATGCGCTAACACTCTTTCAGGAACTCCGAGCGCGGTATCTCATTCCCTATCATTGGGGGACGTTCCACCACGTCACGGCCGGAGCCTTTGATGCGATCACACGTCTTCGCGAGCTACTTGAGGGGCACTCGGCGGCAGATGCCGTTCGGATCCTCGAGCCGGGAGGTGAATTCCGTGTGCCTCCACCCTCCGACCACGGTTCTAGCCTGTAAGGTCGAGCGTGTGCTCCCCGGTGGGCAGCCCTGATGGTAGGGTTGACCTATCCCGGACTCGAGGACACGATTGCGGCCGTGGCTACCCCACCTGGACGTGGTGCCATTGCCGTGATCCGGATGAGCGGCGGCGATGTGCGGCAGATCGCCGTCCGTGTTCTTTCTCGCTGCGAGGAGCTACAGCCCGGGCGAGCGTTCGTCGTGGCGGTTCGCCATCCCGAGAGCGGAGCCATTGTCGATCAGGGAGTCGTCACGTTCTTCCGCGCGCCGCACTCGTACACGGGCGAGGATGTCCTGGAACTCTCGGTTCATGGAGGCGCCGTGAGTCCGGTGCTGGCGCTGGGGGCCGTTCTCGCCGCGGGGGCTCGAGAGGCACTGCCGGGGGAGTTCACGCGACGGGCTGTCCTGAATGGCAAGATGGACCTGCTCCAGGCGGAGGCAGTAGCCGATCTGGTGGATGCCCGGTCTCGGGGGATGCATGCCCTAGCCACCGCTCAGTTGGCGGGGGCGCTCTCGCAGCGTATTGCTTCGTTGCGTGAGGCGGTCCTGAATCTCGAGGCGTTGCTGGTCTATGACATCGACTTCCCGGAGGAAGACGACGGCTCGATCGCTCAGGAGCAGATCATCGAGGCCGCTGTGCGCGTGCAGTACGATCTGGAGGGGCTCGCCGCGACGGCCGGAGTGGGGGAGATGGTGCGCCACGGCGCTCCGGTGGTCATCGCCGGTGTACCCAACACGGGGAAGTCTTCGCTCTTCAATGCTCTTGTTGGCTTCACGAGAGCAATCGTAACCGAGGTCCCCGGAACTACACGTGACGCTCTGGAAGCGGTGGTCGATATTGGCCGCTGGCCGGTGCGGCTGGTGGATACGGCAGGGTTGCGCGAGACATCGGATGTCGTGGAGCGGTTGGGCATCGAGGTGAGCGAGCAGTGGCTCCGTGAGGCAGCCCTGGTGCTGGCTTGTGGGGCCAGCGCGGCCGACCTCTGCGCGACGGTGGAGCGGATCCGCGCCGTGCGCAAGGTCCCCGTCGTGGCCGTCTGGACCAAGGCGGATCTCGGCGCGCCAGCCGCCGCTGATTTAGTATTATTAGGCTATCAAACTGGATTAGTAGCTAACAGTTACCAATCTGCACCCATCGCCCCCGATGGCCCGGTCGTGGTCGTGAGTGCCACGACCGGAACCGGACTCGTTGCATTGCGCAATGCAATCAGGCATGCGCTGGAGGCCAGTCGAGGCGGCCCACAGACCGAAGAGCCCCTGCTCACGCGGGAGCGACACCGCGTGGCCGTGCAACGGGCAGCGCACGAGGTGAGCGCGTTTGTGACGGCCTGGCAACGGGACGAGGTGCCTGCCAGTGTTGCCGCCGTACACCTGCAAGGGGCGGTAGCTGCCCTCGAGGCGCTGATCGGCAGCGTGGAGGTGGACGACGTATTGGACCGCGTGTTTGGAGCTTTCTGTGTGGGGAAGTAGGGCGTCCGGCGAGGCTCTCTGCTGCCTGTCCCATCGGACCGGGCTGCTCTCAGGCGGACGCAGCCTCCGAGCCGGCTGCCCGGGCGAGCTCCTCGGCGCTGGCGCGCACCGCCCAAGCCAGCCCGCGATCGACGACGGCACGCTCCACCATGCGCGTCCCCACAAAGTAGCCGGCCCGCTCGGGGAGGACGTATCTGTCCGTGGCGCGTGCCTCGTCGCTCACCCCACCCGACAAGTAGCGCAGGCGAAGCCCCAGCCCCGAGTGGTCGAGATCGGGAGCGATGGCCTGGAGGACGACCGCTTCGAGCTCGCGTATCCGCGCGTATTGGCGCCGCTCGTAGCCAAAGTACTCCCACTCCGCGTGACCGGGGCTCACGCTGCGAGAGACCTGAACGGCAAGCCCCTCGTTGAGCAGGAGTTCACGTAGGGAGGCTCGGCGCCCGGTCTCCCAGTAGGAGTAGTACCCGCCCGCTTGCTCCACCAGCTGCCGCATGAGCGCACGGCTGGTTGGAGAGGTGTATCGGACTGTGTGGGCGATCTCGTGGGCCAGCCAGAGCGGGATGAGGGCAGGGTCGAGGCCGAGCCCTTGCGTTTCCGGGTTGGCGACGCCGGTGAAATGTTCCAGGGAGACGAAGGCAATCCCCCGCCCCTCGGTCACCAGCTCGCCGGCATTCGCCGCGCCGACGCCAACCATGAGCACGACGTCGAGATCGGTATCGATCTCCAGCAGTTCGATACAGCGCGATTCCGTGTCGCGGGCGAGGGACACGACGTCGGTCCGCTCGAGCATGGTGCGCAGATCGCTGCGATCGGCCAGCGCGGTCGCGCGCGCAACATCGTCGAAGTGCGGGCTGTACGGGTCGACGACGTAATTGTACCAGTAGGGTTCGAGCAGGCGGCGGTGGGTGGTGAAGTAGCGCCGATATGCGGCGACCGGGTCGGAGCTAGTAAGGAGGGCGAAGAAGTCGGGCAGGAGGTTGATCAGCATCTACCAATGCAGGGCCGCGGAGAAGGCACGGAGGGGCACGCGGGGACGGGGCAAGATAGCCGCGTCTGAGAAGTCGAACAAGGGGAACCTCGGCTGTGGCACGTATCTTCCTTTTTGCTTGGCCGGCGTGCTGGGAGCTGCACATGACGACGCTTCGACAAATTCGACTAACCTGTCCGGTGTGCGGGAACCGCTTTGGATCGCAGGCGGTTCTGTCGACCAATTCGTTTGGTGGGAAGCGCACCGACTTTCACGAGCGCGCTGCGGGGACGCAGCCATTGCCGTACTTCATCCACGTGTGTTCGGGATGCGGTTACGCCGGGAGTGAGCGGGATTTCAGCGACGAAGCGGATGTGACGTTCACGCTCAAGGAGCACCTGCTCACGGAGCTGGCGCCCCGCATCACGATGACCGTACTCACGGGGTCGGACAAGTACGAGCTTGCGGCGCGTGTTGCGGAATGGCAGGGTGCCGAGCCGCGCCGTATTGCCGATCTCTACTTGCGAGCCGCGTGGTGTTGTGTGGATGAGGGGGACATTGAGGCGGAGCGCTACTTCCGGCGTCATGCTGCCTGGATGTTCGAGAAGGCGCTCGTATCGTTCGACGGGGTGGAGTGCAATGAGCGCGCGGTGTTGACCTATCTGGCCGGGGAGCTCTGGCGTCGGATCGGGGATCTGGGCCAGGCCCGTGTCTGGTTCGATCGGGTAGCCGAGGAGATTACGGATCCCCTGGCGCAGCAGTGGGTGGTGGATGCGGCGCGCCAGCAACGGGACTGTGCGCGCGAGTGGTTTGCCTGACGCTGTGCGACCGCACGGAAGCTGCCGGCTGGGGAGGGGGTGGTGGAGGGTGTGGGGCGGGAGCTAGTATCTTCGCACATGAAAGAATATCAAGTCGTCATCCAGAAAGTCTCCCGTCATGCACGGGCAGACGAAGACGCTCTCACGGACTTGCTGAATGAACGCAGTCGTGGTGGGTGGGAGCCTGCCTTGCTGACACAGTTCGGTGATCGGTTGACGGTCGTTTTTCAGCGGGCGGCGGGCGAGGAGCCCTGAGTGGAGGTCACCTTTGTCGGAGCCGCGCGCGAGGTCACCGGCTCTTGCCATCTGGTCCACGTAGGCGGGCACACGGTGGCGTTGGATTGTGGGCTCTTTCAGGGGCATCGTGCCGAGGTGGCGCGGAAGAACGAGACGCTCCCGCTGCCCATGGACGCGCTCGACGCGGTAATTCTCTCGCACGCGCACATCGACCACGCCGGCCGCCTTCCTTTTCTGGCACGGCATGGGTACAAGAACGCCATCTGGGCGACCGCGGCGACGCGCGACCTCGCGGCAGTCATGCTGGCCGATTCTGCCCACATCCAGGAACAGGATGCCGCTCACCTGGCCCGGCATCATCGCGAGGCAGTGCCGCCTCTCTACACCATGGATGATGCCAAGCGTGCGGTGGAGCTTATGGTGGGAGTACCGTACGGTCGCACCTTCGTCGTGGTGCCGGGCGTACGGGCGACGTTCGTCGAGGCCGGACACATTTTGGGCTCGGCCTCAGTGGTGCTGGAGTGCACGGAGGGGGAGCGAGTACGGCATCTGGTGTTTTCCGGAGACATCGGTCGTCCGGGGCTCCCGATCATCCGCGATCCGGTCCCGCCAGGAGGTGCCAATGTGGTCATCATGGAGTCGACGTACGGGAACCGGGATCACCCGGATGTGACCGACACGCGTGATGCCCTTGGCAGAATTGTTCGGGAGACTGCAGCGCGCGGTGGCAAGATCCTGATCCCGGCCTTTGCCTTGGGACGGACGCAGGAGATCATCTACGCACTGCACGAGCTCGTCCGTGCGAAGGCCATTCCCGAGATTCCCATCTATGTGGATAGTCCGCTCGCAACGGATGCCACCACGGTCTTCTCGATGCACCCGGAGGTGTTCGACGACGGGGAGCAGCTCATCCAGCAAGTGCAGCACCTGTTTCGCTTTCCCCTTGTGCGCTACACGCGCGATGTGGAGGAATCGAAGCAACTGAACGGCATGTCCGGCCCGATTATCATCATCGCTGCCTCGGGCATGGTGGAATCCGGGAGAATCCTCCATCACCTGGTGCACGGTGCTGGCGACCCGCGCAACACCATCCTCATCGTTGGCTTCCAGGCTGAGCATACGCTAGGACGGCGTATCGTGGAGCGCCGTTCGCAGATCAAGGTCTTTGGTGAGGAGATCCCGCTTCGGGCGCGTGTCGAGGTACTGAATGGCTACAGTGCCCACGCTGACCGTACGGAACTGCGCACATGGATCGAGGCAGTCCGGAGCGCATCCCCTGCCCTCGAAACGGTCTACCTGGTCCACGGAGAACCGGAGGCACAGGATGCCTTCGCGGCGACGCTGACCGGGGCCGGTTTCACGGTGCATGCGCCGCATCCGGGGACGACCGTGTCCTTCTGAGGAGTGGGTGGACACATCGACCTGGGAGGAAATGACATGCCGTCCCCTCCATCCTCCGGCTCTTCGCATAGCACGCACCGCCGGCAGGACGCATCGCGCCGCATCCTGCGCGCGGCCGTGGAGGGTCTCGTTGCCTCTGGAGCCGCATCCCTCACCATGCAGGCGGTGGCTGCGGAGGCTGGGGTAAGCAAGGGACTCATCCATTACCACTTCCACGATCGGGAAACGCTTGTGGCGCGCGCGGTGGAGTCGATGGCGGATGCCCTTCTGGCGCGGGAGGAACAAGCACTTGCGGGCTCGACTCCCCGTACTGCTGTCGATGATCTGTGGAATTGGCTGGCTGGCGAGCTGGACCGTGGGCATGTTCGCGTGCTGGTCCAGCTTGCGGACACTGCCGACCCCCTGGTACGTCGGGCGGTCGTGGCTGCAAGCCGTGCTCGCCGCGAGCAGACGGCAGGCGTGGTAGTGACCCTCTTTGGCCTGTTGGGTCTGCAGCTTCGCATTCCGGCAACGCTCCTGGCCGACGTCGTGGTGGCGTTTGAAGATGGGCTCGTCATTGCCTGCACGGCGGATGAAGCGATACATGCGCGGGCGGCATTCGATGTGTTCTGGCTCTCGGTGTTGAGCCTGGCCGAGTGAGACGCACTTGGAGCGGTCCCTGGGACTTCCACTAGCCGTCGCCGGGCCGATAGGTTCCGCGGCATGGAGTCCACACGCCGGACTGGACACCGCGTGCTGAGCGCGATCGTGGCCCTGCTGGTGCTGGGGTGGGCGGCCACGGTGATCGCGATCCTCGTCGTGGGTCGGCGCGACGCGGCGCGCCGGGCGGATGCAATCGTGGTCCTGGGGGCGGCACAGTACGCAGGCCGCCCGTCGCCGGTGCTCCGTGCGCGGCTTGACCACGCGCTCGTGCTTTGGCATCTGGGGTTGGCACCGCGCGTGATCCTCACCGGAGGTCGCGGTGCTGGCGACACGACCAGTGAGGCGGCTGCGGAGCGCCGCTATCTCCTGGCGCGGGATGTCCCGGACAGCGCCATCCTGCTCGAGGACCAGGGGCGGACGACCACCGAGTCTCTCCGCGGTGTGGCTGCTATCGTGGGCACTATCTCGGGGCGCCGCGTCATCCTCGTGAGCGATCCATTCCACATGTTGCGACTCTCGATTCTTGCCCGCCGGTTTGGTCTGGTGCCGTACACGTCACCCACCTCCACGAGCCCCATCTCGGTCAGCCGTAGCCGCTGGAAGTACGTGTTGAGCGAATCGGTCAAGGTGCCAGCGACCCTGGTGCTCGTGCACCCCGCCCCCGGCCTCGCCGTTCATCCCGCACGCTGATTTCGTAACGTAGTGCTAATTAATAAAGGGCTTCCGGTCCCATGGCATATCGCCCGGCCCGTCTGCTGTGGACGGGCCGGGCGATGGGTGCGCGTGCTCCCTTGTCGGCGTGCCGGGTTCGCCGCTCCGGTCAGCGTTGCCGGTCGCCGATGGCGCGGCGGCGCGGGAGGCGGCTCGCGCGCGCGATGGTCGCGCTGGCCTCATAGGCGTTCGCTTCCGGTCCGAGGGGAAGCTCGAGCTGCGGCCCGGCGCCATCCTGGGCGGGCTCATCCAACAGCAGTTCGTGCATCTGGTGATAGAACCGCAGCGTGTGGATGGGCGCGCGGACGCCGGCGGCCTTCCCTCGTGTGAACGCGAGGGCTTCTTCACGCACACTGCGCGGCAGGGCACGCGCCAGCGGATGCTTCAACAGGCGGTGCACCTCGATGGCGTTGTGCGCCAGGAGCGCGTTACAGAGGGTATCCAGGAAGCCGAGCATGGGGCTCCTCAATAGTCATATTTAACATATTGCAACTATTGTGCTGGCGCAATCGACCCTGCGGGCCCTCTTCGGGGCGGTAGGCGTTGTGCCGATCCTCTTCACAAAGGACGAGCCGGACGCCGGCACGCAATTCCCCGCAGCTCGTGTAGCCGCCGCGGTCCGCGAGGCAGAGGCCGTGACGGAGACGGACGATTAGCTGGTTTGCCCTGCCCCCAACCCGTGCGCTATGCTTGCGGTGTCCCTTCCCTTCCGGAGAACCCCTCGTGCGTGTGCGCACCCGTCTGGCCGGTCTCACCGTCGTTGCCATCCTGCTGGTCCTCGTCCTCCTGCTACCGGCCATCGTCGACCGTCTGGTCGACTGGCTGTGGTTTCGGTCCTTGGGGTACGGCAACGTCTTTCTGACGAAACTCGACACGCGCTTTCTCCTGGGGCTCTTCACCGCCATCGTATCAGCGGGTTTTCTCCTGCTCAACCTACGGTGGGCGCTTCGGCAGCCACCGCCCGATTCCACACCGGTTCGCGCACCGAGGGCGTTTCCAAGCTTGCCGGGCGGCCCGGGGCAGCTGAGTCGCTGGGCGGCGCGCGGAGTGCTCCTCCTCGCCGCGTTCATTGGTCTCGTGGTCTCCACGCAGTGGCTCGCCGTGCAGGAATTTCTAAACCGGACGCCGTTTGGTGTTACCGATCCGGTGTTCGGGCGAGACATCGGTTACTACGTCTTCACGCTTCCTATCCTGTCGCTCGGCAGCGGATTGCTGTTCTTTCTCACCATGCTGTCGCTGTTGGGGATCGTGCTGCCGATTTCCATGATGCGGGGCACCGTGGTGTTGGCGCCGCGCTCGGTCAGTATCAAGCCGGTGGCCGGGGCGCATCTGGCCAGCCTGGTCGCACTGCTCTTTGTCGTCCTGGCGTTCCAGCTGCACTTCGTGCGGGCTCCGGAACTCCTCTACTCCACCACGGGCCCGCTGGTAGGTGCAAGCTACGTCGACCTGCACGCACGTCTCCCCGCCCTGCATGTCACCACGGTGGTGGCATTGCTGGCGGCCGCGCTCGTGCTCTGGGGAATTCCACGGCGCCGTGTGTTCCGGAACACGGTGGGCGCGGTGGTGCTGTACGTGGCGGTGTCGGTCATCGGCACGGGGCTCGTCCCGGCGGTGATGGAGCGGCTGGTCGTCAAGCCGAACGAGCTGGCCAAGGAGGGGCCTCAGCTGATCTCCCACATCGCCGCAACGCGGCGCGCCTGGGGGCTGGACAGCATCCAGGTACACGACCTCACTGGCGAGACGCAGCTCACGCTGGCGGATCTGAAGGATGAGGCCGCCACCGTGCGCAACATTCGCCTCTGGGACCGCGAGCCGCTCCTGCAGACGTTTGGGCAACTGCAGTCCATCCGGACGTACTATCACTTCATCAACGTCGACGACGATCGCTATTGGATCGATGGCAACTACCGGCAGGTGTTGCTCTCGGCGCGCGAGCTCGATCCCGCATCGCTGCCCCAACGCTCGTTCATCAACGAACGCCTGACGTTCACGCACGGCATGGGGCTCACCATGAGCCCGGTCAACCAGGTGTCGGACGAAGGGCTGCCAACGCTCTTCATCAAGGACCTTCCGCCCGCTTCCACCGTTTCCGTTAGCGTGACGCGGCCGGAGATTTACTACGGCGAGCTGACCGACGATTTCGTCATCGCGGCCACCAAGCAGCTGGAGTTCGACTATCCGTCGGGTGAGGAGGGGAAGGATATCTATACGAGCTACAAGGGAGCCGGTGGCGTTCGGGTAGGCGGCTTCTTCCGTCGATTGCTCATGGCGGCCCGCTTCCAGTCGCTCAACATGCTCTTTTCCAACGACATCACGCCGGATAGCCGCATTTTGTTCCACCGCCAGGTCTTGGCGCGCGCGCAGCGCGTGCTGCCCTTTCTCGACTTCGATCCGGATGCCTATCTCGTGGTCGGGCAGGACGGCCAGCTCAAGTGGATCCTCGATGGCTACACGTCCACGTCGCGCTATCCGTATGCGATGCCAGTGGGAGACGGCACGACGTACATGCGGAACGCAGTGAAAGTGGTGATCGACGCGTACGATGGCACAGTGACCGCCTATCTCGCGGATCCATCGGATCCGCTGGTGCTCACCGCAGCGAAGATCTTTCCGGGTGTTCTCCGTCCATTGTCACAAATGCCGGCTGACCTGCGGGCACACCTGCACTATCCGGGTGCGCTCTTTCGATTGCAGGCCTCGATGTACGGGACGTTTCACATGAAGGAACCCGCCACGTTCTACCACCGCGAAGATCAGTGGCAGATTCCGCGGCTCCCCCGGCAGCAGGACCAGTCGGCCACCGCCTTCATGCGACACATGATCATGCGGCTGCCGGACGAGAAGCAGGCGGAGTACATCCTGATGACGCCATTCACTCCGCGGGCCAAGGATAACCTGGCCGCGTGGGTCGTCGCGCGGAATGACGGCGTCCACTACGGTCAGCTGGCGGCGTATCGCTTCCCCAAGCAGAGTCTGGTTTTTGGGCCGGCACAGATTGTCAACCGGATCGACCAGAACACGGACATATCGCAGCAGCTGTCGCTGTGGGATCAGCGCGGGTCGGAGGTCATCCGTGGCGACCTGCTCGTGATTCCGATCAAGGAATCCCTGCTCTATGTGCAGCCCCTCTACCTCCGTGCGCAGGGCGGGCAGATTCCAGAGCTCAAGCGAGTCATCATCGCCTACCAGAACCAGGTTGTGATGGAACCGACGCTGGCCGAGGGGCTCGCGCGGATCTTTGGCGGTGAGGTACCAGGTGCGGGCCCCCTTCCGGCGGCCGCAGGTCCTACGGTAGGTGCTCCGCCGGTCGAGCAGCGGGCTCAGCTTCCATCAGCGCCGCCGCCCACAGCGGATCTGGTGGGGCAAGCCCAGGAGCACTACCGGCGGGCCATCGAGGCGCAACGCGCCGGGGACTGGGCGACGTATGGAGCCGAGATCAAGCAGGTGGGAGACCTGCTCCGGCAACTGCAGGCAACGCAACAACCCTCCACCCGGCCGCCAACGCCCCGATCACCTACACCCTGAGATCGCGGTGGGGGACGCTGGGTTACGGTGTGTTCGCGCGCACCCACTCCTTGCTGGTCCCGCGCAGGGGCCCCTGGGCTGAGGGGCGCCACAGGGCTACGCTCTCGATCTGCCGCGCGAGCGCCAGGTCCTTGTCCGTCACGCCGCCTGCGCTGTGCGTGGAGAGCGTGACGCGAACGCTTCCCCACGAAACGGCGAGATCGGGGTGGTGGTCCGCCGCTTCTGCGTAGAAGGCAATGGCGTTGACGAGCAGAATGGTCGTGGTCCAGCCATCCGTGGAGTACTCGCGAACAATGCCACCATCAGCGGCGCGCCATGCGGGGAGTTCGGGCACGCCGTCGGCCAGATCGTTCGTGGTGTAAACTCGCTCTTGTGCACTCATTGCCTTCCTCCAGAACACCCTCTCTCCGACGAGAGAGGGTACGGTGGAGCTGCAGCGCTGCTGCAACTCACAACCGTTCGCGGTAGGTGGCCGACTGGCCGAAGTTCTCCTCGACCTCGAGCTCGAGGGTGGAGAGCGTAGTGAGGTCCGTCAATGCGCTCTTGACCCGGCTGGCGAGATACTGGGCGAGCATCTCCACCGTGGTGTTCGGGATGTCGAGCAAGGCGCAATCCTCGCGCGGAAACACGTACTTTGGCGTGCCCGTGTGTGCAACGCGCACCGAGCCGTCGTGCTCTTCGATGGTGAGCTTGGGGTTGCGCAACGGGAGCAGGACCTTGTGGTCGATCTCGTCGCACACCTGCCGCATGATCTGCTTGAGCTCGCTGAAGTCGACGACGTACCAGCCCTCCCGATCCAGCGCCCCTTCGATGGTAACACCGACGCGGTAGTTGTGACCGTGCAGCGGCTCGCATCGATGCCCGCGGAAGGTGATGAAATGCGCAGACGCGAAGACGAGGTAGTCCTTCGCCACGGTTACTCGAAACTCACCACCACCTGGCATCGCTCTCCTGGAATGCACTATGGTCCTGCACGCGGCGCGCCACTACGTGCTGCGGCACGGGGTACGTGGCGCGAGGCCTGCGGGGAGACGGTGGGTGAGTATGCCCGTGGTATTCTTGACTGTCAATCCGCGGGCTTCCCACGACGTCGCTGATCCGCCAGACTACACCGTCATGCACATTCCCACCGAAACTTTCGAGCTGTCGAACGGACTGTTCGTCACCCTGTCCGAGGATCACACGGCGCCTCTCGTCGCCGTGAACGTCTGGTACCACGTGGGTTCGGCCAATGAGCGGCCGGGGCGCACCGGATTTGCGCACCTGTTCGAGCATATGCTCTTTCAGGGCTCGGCGCACGTGGGCGCGAACGAACATTTCGAGCTCGTGCAGCGAGCTGGGGGGACCCTCAACGGCTCCACCTGGCTGGAGCGGACGAACTACTTCGAGACCATGCCGTCCAACCAGCTGGCGCTCGCGCTATGGCTGGAGGCGGATCGGATGGGCTATCTGCTCCCGGCAATGACGCAGGAAAAGCTGGACACCCAACGCGCCGTGGTGAAGAACGAGCGCCGCTGGTCCATCGACAACCAGCCGTACGGGACGTGGTGGGAACAACTCCCCGCGCTTGTCTTCCCGCCGTCCCACCCCTTTCACCACTCGCTCATGGGGTCGATGGAGGACCTGAGCGCGGCCACGCTCGAGGACATCTCCTCGTTTTTTGCGACCTACTACACGCCGGACAATGCGGTGCTGACGATCGCGGGGGACTTCGACCCCACCGAGGCGCGTCGGGTCGTCGAGCGGTTCTTCGGCCCCATCCCCCGGGGCGGTGCTCGGCCTTCGGTGGCGCATCTCACCGTCCCATCGACGTTCGGCCAGCTGCGAGAGCGGGTGGTGGAGGATGATGTCGCTGCTGCCCGACTCTTTCTCGCGTTTCGCGCACCGTGCTTTGCCACGGATGATTGGTATGCGGCGAGCGTCTGTGCCGCCATCCTGGGCTTGGGAAAGGGGAGTCGTCTGTATCGGGCGCTCGTGCGGGAACAGGAGATGGCATCCGAGGCACACGCCTTCACCTTCGATCTGTCCGTTGGTGCCGATCTTCTGGTGGTGGATGTCCTTGGCCGTCCGGCCGTCAGTCAGGACGCCCTTCGGAACGCGGTGACGGCAGTGATCGACTCGACGGTGCGCGATGGCGTAAGCCCAGCGGAAGTTCGCCGCGCAGTAGCGCTCATCGAGACATCGCATGTGACGGCCATGCAGTCGGCAGGGGAGCGAGCCGACAAGCTGTCGATGTTCGCCACCTATTTTCGCGATCCATCGCTGGTGAACGTGCAGCTGGAGCACTATCGCGCGGTCACGGCCGACGGTGTGAACGCTTTTGTGCGTGCACGGCTTGGCGAAGACAATCGGGCGCTGCTGCTCTATGTGCCGCGGCGGGTGGAGGAGCAGGAACACGATCTGGCTACGGCGGCGGCGGGAGACGCGTCATGACCGACCGCGCAGCGGGACACGATGTCATGATCCAACGGCCGAACCCGAGCCTCCCCCGTCCCTATCATTTTCCGAAGTTCGAGCGGCGGGAGTTGGAGAACGGGCTTGGCCTTGTGGTGGCCCCCGTGCACGCGCTCCCGGTGGTGACGGTTACCGCTGTGGTGGAGGCTGGTGCCGCTACGGATCCATCGGAGCGCGAGGGAGTCGCCGCGATTACCGCGCGGGGTCTTTCCGAGGGTACGCTGCAGCGGAGCGCCGACGCGCTTGCCGAGGCGCTGGAGAGCCTCGGTACGTCGCTCGACGTGGAGGTCGACTGGGACGCGGCGATCATCGGTCTCACTGTACTTCCCGACCGGCTGGAGCGAGCGGTGCAACTGTTGGGTGAAGTGTTGTTACAGCCGGCGTTCCCGGCACGCGAGGTGGAGCGACTCAAGGCGGAACGATTGGCGGAGCTACTGCAGCTGCGAACCGAACCACGCGGGCTGGCGAACGAAATGTTCGAGCGGTTTCTCTACCGCTCGGGCTCACGCTATGGTGTGCCGCAGGACGGCAGTCGCGAAAGCGTATCGCAGCTTGCGGTGGACGATGTTCGTGCATTTCACCAGAGGCAGTACCGTCCGGGGGGTATGACGCTGGTGGTGGTGGGGGACACGACGACCGACGCTGCCGAGCATATGGCGCGCACCATCTTTGGCGCGCAGCCCAAAGGTGTGGGGCCGCTGGTGGAGGTCATGGATCGGCCAGCCCATGCGTCACGCACGCTCCATCTGGTGCGAAAGGAAGACGCGGTACAGTCGGAGCTCCGCATCGGGCAGGTGGGACTTCCGCGCGGGACGCCGGACTATTTTCCCGCGGTCGTGATGAACGCGATTCTGGGGGGGCTGTTCTCATCGCGCATCAATCTCAACTTGCGCGAGCGCCACGGATACACGTATGGAGCGTTCTCCGGGTTCGACTGGCGACGACAGGCAGGCCCATTCGTTGTCTCTACCGCCGTGCAGTCGGAGGCCACGGGTGCATCCATTGCCGAGGTGCTGACGGAGGTGGAGCGGATGCGAAGCGCGCCCGTGTCCGAGGAAGAGCTCTCGTTGGCCACGAGCTACCTGGCCGGGGTGTTTCCGATCCGGTACGAGACTACGGCCGCCATCGCGCGTGGCCTGGCCGCCATGACGGTCTATGACCTCCCGACCGACTACTTCAATGCCTACCGCGACCGCATCACCCAGGTGACGACGGCCAATGTCCAGCGCATCGCGGAGCAATCCCTCCGGCCGGAGATGCTCCAGATCGTGGTTGTGGGAGATGCCAATGTGGTGCGCCCGCAGATCGAGCAGCACGCGCTCGGAGTGCCGTTGCTCTACGACACCGAGGGGCACCCGGCTGCCGCGTAGGACGCATGTGCTGGCGTGAGCCTGCGCACAGACATCCATTCCGCCACAGTACATCGTTTTCCACCATCACGTGCTCCCACGTCTGGTGCACACCTGCTCCAGGGATAGCGTGTGCATATGGGTCATGATCCGGCGTCTCAAGGGAGGAGGGCGATGGACAGCAAGGTGGGGCAGGTGAGCAGTCGCCGGATCTACACGGGGCGGGTGCTCAATCTGGATGTGGACCAGGTGCGGTTCCCGGACGGATCCCTGGGTGAGCTCGAGATGATCCGGCATCCGGGAGCGAGCGCGGTGGTGCCGTTCCTGAGTGATCCGGCGGGGGACGATCCACAGCTTCTCCTGATCAAGCAGTACCGCTACGCCGCCGAGGACTACCTGTACGAGATCCCGGCAGGGCGGCTGGACGAGGGTGAATCACCCGAGGAGTGCGCGCGCCGGGAGTTGCGAGAGGAAACCGGATGCACCGCCCAACGCATTGAGCATATGTACACGCTGTACACGACCCCGGGGTTCACGGATGAGAAGATCCACCTGTTTCTGGCCGAGGGAATTACCCGCGGGGAGGCACGCCGAGAGGCAGACGAGTTTCTGGAGGTGGAGACAGTGCCGCTCTCGCGTGCGCTGCACATGGTGCGGGATGGAGAGGTGAGGGACGCCAAGACGGCGGTGGGTATTCTGTACGCGGCGGGCTTCAGGGCAGGGCTATGAGGGCGGGTAGGGGCAACGGTTCGGCGGTGGAAGTGTCTAACCGGAACATGTGCTAGCGTCCCCGGACGTGGACATTTCGGCCTGTTTTCGGTATATTTCTCAGTACGATTGCTGTGCGTAACTCATTGTGCTTCAGGAGCTTGTGATCTGAGAGTTGGGAAGTCCGGGACGGGGCACGTCCCGTGCTTTTGAGAGGATCGACCCGTAGAGAGGAGGACGCTGACCACGACTCTGTCTCGTCGGAACAGACACCCTATCGTTGGGGGAAAGGACAATGGCTGACGTTGCGCTGAAGCACGCAGTGCCGTCGGCGGGGGTAGCCGTTCGAGAGCGGCTACATGCCTTGGAAGATGCCGATGTGGTTGCGGAGTTCTTGGGTGGGGAGGAGCGCGCCTTTCAGGAGTTGGTGACCCGCTATCAGGCGCGCTTGATGAACTTCGTGTACCGCACCATCGGGGACAGGGAGCGCGCGGAGGATCTCGTTCAGGAGGTCTTCGTTCGCGTCTACCGCCACCTGCACCGGTTCGATCAGTCGAAGAAGTTCTCGACGTGGATCTACACGATCGCCTCGAATCTGGCTAAGAACGAGTTGCGGAACCGGTCGCGAAATCCGCTGGTGTTCTTCCAGACCATCAAGCGGAACTGGCAGGACGAGGACCGTCCACTCCAATTCGAGGACTCGTCCATGCGGCCGGACGACATGTACCGGAAGCGGCATCTCCGCGAGCTGGTGGAACACTCGGTCGCTCGGCTGCCGGAGCACCACCGACAGGTCTTCGTCCTACGCGAGCTCGAGGGGAAGTCGTACGAGGAAATTGCCGAGATCACCGGCTGCAATCTTGGCACGGTAAAGTCGCGACTCAACCGCGCGCGGAATTCGTTCGCGGCGATCATCGAACCGGGACTGGCATGATGGTCCGGTAGTACGGATGGTGTGGTGGGGGGGGGCCAAACGCGGCAGGGAGCAACTCCTCTGCCGCGTTTGGCTCTTCTTGGCCCGTTGTATGGGGCCGTTGGCACTCCGAAGCAACCCGGCCAGTGAGGTACAAACGACTGTCACGATTGTCTCTAGCGTGAGTCTTGCCCGTAGGAGATATTCTCTCTCCCAGCAGGAACCCCCCCGTATCCAGCGGGTACGGATAGGCGGACTCAATGCTATGGAGCAGCCTAGCCCGATGGATTGTCGCACGTTCAGAGATCAGCACCTGGCCTACATGGACAACACGTTGTCCGAGGGGGAGTTGGTTGCCATGGAGCGGCATCGTGCCGAGTGTACGGCGTGCTCGCGCCTCGATACGTCCATTCGGCGGGCCCTGCTGGTCTTTCGCAACCTTCCGTGTATCCAGCCATCGGCGGCTTTCGCGACACGACTCTCTGCCAGGCTGCAGCATGTGGATCGTGGTGATCACCAGCAGCCTAGCCTCCGTGCTTTTGGCGCTGGAACTTTTGTGGCGGTCGCAGCAAGTCTCCTGCTGGTTGGAGTTCTGTCCGTGGCCGTGGCAGGGGGCACGGACCAGGTGCCGGAGGTAGCCCTGGCTCCCGTCGTTGCCACCAGGCCGGATGCCCCTCCGCCACTCCTCGTCGACCACACCTTCGTTACTTCAGTTGCGGCGGGGCTTCCCATCTGGCCGGCCGCGGTTCTGGCCGAGGAGGCTCCGGTGCACTTCGTGAATTCCGAACTGCAATGGGACGGACGGTGATCGTTCGTTACTAGGCGGGGTCCAAAATTCACGCAGCGCCGTACGGAAGGTCCTGACACCCGTACGGCGTTTGTCGTTTGTGCGAACCGGCTGCCGTGCATTCCAGCGGGTGCAGCCCTCGACCGTCCTTTCTTCCGCCGCTATTCTTCTCCCATGGCGTCCACGACGGAGCGGGCATTCTGGAAGTCGATCCAGCAGGAGGCGTTTGCGCCGGTATACTACCTGTACGGCGAGGACGACTTCCTGAAGGAGCAGGCGGTGCGAGCGTTCATCGCGAGCGCGGTAGAACCGGCGACGCGCGACTTCAACCTGGACGTCCGCGACGCAGGGGCCATGGACGCAAGCACGCTGGGTACCTTGCTCGGCACTCCTCCCATGATGGCCACGCGGAGAGCGGTGGTAATTCGTAACGTGGGAGCGCTCAAAAAGGATGTGCGGCAGGAGCTCGACCGCATGCTGCACGGGCGCGGTGCGGTGGCAGATGGCGTTGTCCTGGTCCTGGTAGCGGCTGGCGGGGAGAAGGCCAAGCCGGACGCCGCGTTGCTCAAGGCTGCTGATTGTGCGGTGGAGTTTGCACCGCTGCAGGGGCATCGCGTTCCGCGCTGGATACAGCATCACGTGACGACTGGGCTGGCCGCCACGATCAGCAATGAAGCAGCCGCTCTGTTGCAGCGTGCCGTGGGAGATGATCTCCCGGCGCTCGCGGCCGAGCTGGACAAGCTTGCGAGTTATGCCAGCGGTGGCGAGATCGACGAGGCTGCGGTCACCACCGTAGTAGGTGTGCGGCGGGGTGAGACACTGGGTGACTTCCTGGATCGGGTAGCGACGCGCGATGCGCGGGGCGCGTTGAACCTACTGCCACATATTCTGGAGCAGCCGAAGACGACGGCCGTGTCAATGGTGATGGTGCTCACGACGCAGACGCTGGCGCTTGCGTGGGCGCAGGCGCGGCTGACATCGGGCCTTTCGGAACATAAGTTGGAGTCGGAGCTCTTTGGCCTGCTCAAGTCAAGTGGGGGCGTGTTCACCGGCCGTCCGTGGGGCGATGCGGTGCGGTGTTGGGCGCGTTGTGCGCCCATGTGGAGCGCGGACGATCTAGATACCGCACTGGCCGCGCTGCTGCGGGCCAATGTGTCGCTCAAGGAAACGCGGCTCTCGTCTGACGAACAGATCCTGACCACGCTTGTCCTTACGCTCTGTGCGGCGGGTGCACGCGCGCCCGGCGTAACGCCCGCGCGGCGTACTGGCACTGCCGCGTAGCGCCCACGCTCGCGCTTTACCGTTCTCGTATCCCGTTGTATCCGGACCTGCCAATGTCACGCTGTATTCTGCTCGCATTGTTGTTTCTGGTGCCGTGTTCGGCACTTGCCCAGAGCACCACGCCCGTGGACAGTGTCTTCGTGCAGGCGCAGCGTCTGGTAGCGGGGGGACAGGCGGACTCCGGGCGCGCGCTCGTTGAGAAACAACTCGCCGCTACGACGCCCGGAACATCGGCGTACGCGGAAGCGCTGTACTGGCGTGGGGTCTTGTCAGCGACGGCGGCGGATGCGGAGCGCGACTATCGACGGATCATCGTCGAGTATCCGATCTCTCCCCGCATGGATGATGCACTCCTGCGTATCGCACAGCTCGAGATGGCCCGCGGCGAGCGGCAGCAGGCGCTGGATCACCTCGCGCGCCTGGTACGCGAGCGTCCCGATAGTCCGGCGCGCGCGCGCGCGAGCTACTGGATGGCGCGCGTGTTGTTTGAGGAAGGCGATCTGCCACGCGGATGTGCTCGGCTGACGGATGCCGGACATCGCGTAGCGGCAAACAATGTCGAACTCCGCAACCAGATCGACTTCTATCAGCAGCGATGCCTGGGCGTGGACACTACCGGCACGGCTGTAGCGGCTGTGCCGGCGCCCGATACGGCCACGACGCCGACACCAGCGCGCGCACCGGCACCGGCGCCGACACGGGCACGGACGCCACCGGCGTCTGATACCGCTCGGACCGGCGGCGAGCAGCGGGCTGCTGCCCCGCGTGCCGCGGAGCGCACGACCCCGCCCTCCGCCGTGCCCGCCACTTCTGCTCGTGGCGCCACGCAGTTCACCGTGCAGGTGGGGGCGTATGCCACCCGTGTGACCGCCAATGCCAAGCGCAAAGCACTCACAGCGGCCGGATTCGATGCGCGCGTGATCGGGGCGGGAAAGCTCTACCGCGTACGGGTGGGTCGCTATCCATCCCGTGCTGCGGCGCTGGACATAGCGCGGCAGCTCGTAACGCGGAAACTCGCTCCGGACGCCTTCGTGACGGAGGCGGAAGGGCGGACGCGATGACAGAGGACACCCGTGGTGGCTAGGGACAGCTCGACACCGCTGATGCAGCAGTATCGCGACATCAAGGCGCACCACCGCGACGCGATCCTTCTGTTTCGGATGGGTGACTTTTACGAGATGTTCTACGACGACGCCGAAACAGCGTCGCGTGTGTTGGGGTTGACCCTCACCTCGCGCAACAACGGCGGCGCGGTAAACGTCCCCCTGGCCGGTGTTCCGGTGAAGGCGCTCAACGACTATCTCCCCCGGCTCGTGCGACACGGCTTTCGTGTGGCGATCTGCGAGCAGGTGGAGGATCCGCGTCTGGCCAAGGGGATCGTGCGGCGCGAGGTGGTGGAGACGATCACTCCGGGCGCCGTGTTCACCGACGACCTCCTGGACGGTGCGCGCAACAACTATCTATGCGCGGTATGCCGCGACGGGGAGCGTGTCGGCATCGCGGCGGCCGATCTGTCGACGGGAGAGCTGCGGCTGATCGTTACCACCGATGCGGAAGTCGAACCGGTGCTGGCGCGGCTGTCGCCGAGTGAGGTGTTGGTGGCGAGCGGGGATCGCGCGCGGTGGACGGCTCCCGGTGCCGGCGAGGAGAATCCGCTGGTGACGGAACGTGACGGGTGGGAGTTCGACACCTCGCTTGGCCGCGAGGAGCTGACGCGTCAATACGGCGTCTCATCGCTCGAGGGGCTGGGTGTGGGGGCAGACGACGATGTCACGATAGCCGCGGCCGGAGCGCTGGTGCGTTATCTGCGCGAGCTCCAGCCGTCGGGCGTTCCGCATCTGGCGCACCCGGTGGTGGAGCGAAGCGGCTGCACGATGCCGCTGGATGAGATGACGCGTCGCAATCTGGAGCTGGTGGAATCGCTGCGTGGTGGCGGGCGTGCGGGGACGCTCCTGGACGTGCTGGATCGAACGATGACAGCCATGGGTGCGCGCCTGCTTCGGCACTGGCTGCTCACGCCGCTCACCGAGCGAGAGCGCATCGTGGAGCGACACGCAGCTGTCGCCCTGCTGGTCGAGCACGTGCTGGCGCGTGGAGCGCTGCGTACCGCCCTCGACGGAGTGCGCGATGTGGAGCGTCTGGCGGGGAAGACAGCGGCTGGGAGATCCACGCCGCGCGAACTGCGCGCTTTGGGCGTGTCGCTGGAACGTCTCCCCGCCGTGCAACAGGCGGTGCGCGATGCTCTCGGCGCGGAGACGTCCCAAGCGGGACTGCTGATGCAGATCCTGCACGTATGGGATGATGCGGCGGATCTGGCGGCGGAGATCACGCATACGTTGGCGGACGATCCACCGGCCGTGATCGGGGAGGGGGTGGTGGTGCGGGAGGGGGTCGACGCCGAGCTGGATGAGCTCCGATCGCTTGAGCAAGGCGGCAAGGATGCCATCGCGCGTATCCAGAGCGCGGAGCGGGAGCGTACGGGAATCGGCTCGCTCAAGGTGGGCTACAACAAGGTGTTCGGATACTACATCGAGGTGACGCACGCCAACCGCCATCTCGTCCCCGATGACTATCAGCGGCGGCAGACGCTCACCGGAGCCGAGCGCTACGTCACCCCGGAACTCAAGGAATACGAGGAGCGCGTGCTGTCGGCGGGCGAGCGCATGGTGGAGCGCGAGCGGACGCTCTTCGAGGCGCTACGGTCGCGAGTGGGGAGCGGTGAGGCGGTCGTGCGGCTCCAGCGCCTCGCTGGCGTGCTGGCACAGCTGGATGTGCTTTCCACGCTGGCCGAGGTCGCGGAGCGGGAGAACTATGTGTGTCCGGAGATGAGTACGGCGTTCACACTCGAGATCACCGGTGGACGGCACCCGGTGGTGGAGCGCATGATGCCGCGCGAGTCGTTCATCCCGAACAACGTCACGCTCACCGAGGATGCGCGGATGATCATCCTCACTGGGCCCAACATGGCGGGCAAGTCCACCATCCTGCGGCAGGTTGGGCTCATCGTGCTCATGGCGCAGATGGGGAGTTTCGTTCCCGCGGCGGGCGCGCGCATCGGGGTGGTGGACCGCGTCTTCACCCGTGTGGGCGCGAGCGACAACCTGGTGCGGGGGCAGTCGACGTTCATGGTGGAAATGTCGGAGACGAGCGCCATCCTGCACACGGCCAGCGCGCGGAGTCTGGTGCTCCTGGACGAGATCGGCCGCGGGACATCGACGTACGACGGCGTCTCGATCGCGTGGGCGGTGAGCGAACACCTGCACGAGCGCATCGGCTGCAAGGCGATCTTCGCCACGCACTATCACGAGCTCACACAACTGGCCGACGAATTCGTAGCAGTTCGCAACTATAACGTGGCGGTGCGGGAGGTGGGGGACGAGGTGCTGTTTCTCCACCGGCTGCAGCCGGGCGGCGCGGACCGGTCATATGGGATCGAGGTGGGACGGCTGGCCGGCTTACCGGAGGAGGTGCTGGGGCGCGCGCGCGAGGTGCTGCATTCGCTGGAGGGGCGTGCCACGCACGACGTGGGGGGCGCGCCGGAACGGGTCCGGCGTGGTGGAACGCCCGGGCGCGCGGATGGGTCTGCGCGATCGGCCCACGGGACGGAGCAACTGGCGTTGTTCACCGCCGTGCCCGATCCCGTGGTCGAACGTCTGCGCGCGCTCGACGTCAACACCATGACGCCGGTCCAGGCGCTGGCGCTCCTCGAAGATCTCGTCCGTGCAGCGCAGCGGCCGCGTGGGGCAGGGCGGCCGGACGATCGTTCGCGGGCGGACACGGTGTCCCACGCTCCCCCGCGGGACGACTCACGCCGTGGCGTCGATCAGCGCCAGTCCTGATTCCTTGTCGTACGCGCGGCGGAGCGCGGCTGGACTCTCCGTGAGCATGACCTCGAGCGTGGGACGGACGTGCGCCTCCAACAGGTGTCCGCCGCGCGTGGTTCCGTCCGAGCGTCCGAGCACCACGTGCGCGTGGACCTTGGGCTCGCCGTCCTTGAGTGAGACGTCTCCCGTGAGCGCGAGCACCTCGACCTGCTCGTCGATGGGAATCTTGCGGTAGTCCTTCCGCTGCCAATCGAAGTAGCCGAGGACCACGTCGCTGAACGCACCAATGGCGGTGAAACGTGACGCGGAGAGGTCTCGCTCGCGCGCCAGGCGGGTGAGGGTGGAGACGACCTCGTCGCCCTGATCGAAGATGACCGCGAGTGTCTGCTCACCGTCGGTGTGGATCTCCTTCACGTGCATGGCTGTCCCTCCTGGAATCGTTCTAGCGGCGATCGGGATCTTTCTGTCCGGATGTCGCATCATCTGTGTGGTCGCGATCATTGCGGCCGGGTGCCTGTGCCTTCTGTGCCTCCTGCGGCTCGCCACGTCGTACGTGATGCCGCGTGCCGTGGAGCGGCTGGCCCCGTCCCCGTTCCGCCCGCGGCTGCTGGCGCGGTGCGCCGGCCGTCAGCGCCGGTCGCCCGGCGCCCTGGCCGGCGGCCTTTTCGGCCTCCTGTGAATCGCGCATGGCCAGACGAAGCACGTCTGCCAGATGGAGGGCGGTGCGCCTGGTGCCCTGTGCGATCTGCTCGCGGCAACTGAAGCCGTCGGCGATGATGAGCGTATCGGGGTCCGCTGCGCGGACCGCGGGCAGGATGACGCGCTCACCGCACTGCATGGCGATGTCGTAGTGCTCGCGCTCGAAGCCGAACGCGCCCGCCATGCCGCAGCATCCGGACGGCGGAATCTCGTAATCCAGCTCCATCGCCTCCAGCACCTCTTCCTCGGCGGTGAACTTCATGACCGCCTTGTGGTGACAGTGCCCCTGCACGACGGCCTTGCGATGCAGCGTGGGCGGCCGGTAATGGGGCGCGTGGTCGGCTAGCATCTCGCTCAACAGGAACGTCTGCTGCTTCAGCCGCTGCGCGTCGGTGTCGTGGGGCAGCATGTTGGTGAGCTCGTCGCGGAACACCGAGGCACAGCTCGGCTCGAGCACCACCACAGGAGTGCCCGCCTCGATCTCCCGCCGCATCGTACGGACGATGCGCTGGAGCCAACCACGCGCACGGTCGAGCATCCCGAAGTCGTACAGCGGGCGTCCGCAGCAGAGATTCACGCGTGGAATGCGGACGTGAAAGCCCGCGTCCTCCAGGACATCCACCGCCGCGTGCAGGGTATCCGGGAAGAAGTAGTTGTTGAACGTATCGGTCCAGAGCAGGACGTGGGGCCGGCTGTCGGCCTCGCGCTCGGCAAAATGGTCGCGGAATGGCGTGGAGGCAAAGCGCGGGATCTTTCGCTGCGGCGCCATGCCGGCGACCGCTTTGGCCATGGAGCGGAGTCCCGGTGTCTGCGAAAAGAAGTTCACCACGCCCGGCGCCACCGACGCGAGCCGCGCCCACACGGGGATGAGGCCAAAGGCGTACGCCGAGCGTGGACGACGGTGTTGGGTGTAGTAGTGGGAGAGGAACTCGGCCTTGTAGGTGGCCATGTCGACGTTGACGGGACAGTCGCCCTTGCACCCCTTGCAGGCGAGGCAGAGGTCGAGTGCGTCCTTCACGTCCTCGCTCTGCCAGCCGTTGGTGATGGTCTGTCCGCGCAGCATCTCGAACAGGAGGTGCGCGCGCCCGCGGGTGGAGTGCTTCTCCTCGCGCGTGACCATGAAGCTGGGGCACATGGTTCCGCCGTCCAGCCGCCGGCATTTCCCCACGCCCACACAGCGGAGCGCGGCGCGCGAGAACGCGCCATCGCTGTCCGTGTAGCTGAAGTGCGTCTTGGGGGTGGCCGGATGGTAGTCGGTGCCGAGGCGCAGGTTGGTGACGATGGGGTAGGGGGAGACCACCTTGCCCGGATTCATCCGCCAGTTGGGATCCCAGATCGACTTGAACTCGCGGAACGCCTCCATGAGCTCGTCGCCAAAGAGCTTGGGCAGCAATCCGGCGCGCGCCTGTCCATCGCCATGCTCGCCGGAGAAGGATCCTCCGTACTTCAAGACCAGATCGGACGCTTGGTCGAGGAAGGAGCGGAACGTGGCCACGCCGTGTTGTGTGACGAGATCGAACGGGATGCGGCAGTGGATGCACCCCTGGCCAAAGTGACCGTAGAGCGCCGCGCGGTAGCCGTATTTGTGAAACAGGTCGCGCAGGTCACGCAGGTAGTCGCCCACGCGGTCGGGAGGGACGGCGGAATCCTCCCACCCGGGCCACGTGTCGGGCATCTGCGGCACGAAGGCGGTAGCGCCCAGCCCGGACTCGCGCACCTCCCAGATGACGCGTTCCTCCTCGGGGTCGTCGAACAGCTTCATGCTTGGCGCGTCGGACTCGCCGCGCAGATCGTTCATGAGATCGTGCGCATGCTGATCGGCTTCCTCCTTGGACTGGCCGCCGAACTCGACCAGCAGCCAGCCGTTGCCGTCGGGAAGGATCTTCACATCCTTGGCGTGGAGTCCCTTCCGTTCCATGTACTGCACCAGCTGGTCGTCGATGCCCTCGCACGCGGTGGGGCGGTGCTGCATCACGACGGGCACGTGCGCGCCGGCGGCGTAGACATCCGGGTAGCCCAGCACAATGAGCGAGCGCACCGGCGGCTCGGCGATGAGCTCGAGCGTGGCCTCGAGCGTCGTGACGCAGGTGCCCTCGGTACCGGCGAGCGCGCGCGCCACATTGAAGCCGTTCTCGGGGAGCAGCTCGTCCAGGTTGTAGCCCGAGACGCGGCGCGGGATCTTGGGAAAGCGCTCGCGGATGAGATCGCCATAGCGGTCGCGGATGCGCTTCAGGCGCGCATAGATCTCCGCGCGGCGCCCGCCGGCCAGGATGATCTGCTGCAGCTCGTCCTCGCTGGTGGGTCCCACGTGCATGCGGTGGCCATCGTAGGTGAGGATGTCGAGCGCGTGCAGATTGTCAGACGTTCGCGCGCCCTTGCCCGCGAACGACGCCATGACGGAGTGCACGCCGCACGAGTTGTTGCCGATCATCCCGCCGATGGTGCAGTGGTTGTGCGTGGCGGGATCGGGACCAAAGGTGAGGCCGTGCTTGCCGGCTGCGTCGCGGACGGAGTCGAGGATGGCCCCCGGCCGTGCGCGCGCCAGACGGCGCTCGGCGTCGATCTCCAGCACCTGGTTCATGTACTTGGAGAAGTCCATCACCACGGCCACGTTGCAGCACTGGCCGGCGAGGCTCGTGCCGCAGCCGCGGGGGAGCACGGGGGCGTCGAATTCGCGGGCGATGGCGACGGTGGCAATGACGTCGTCCTCGTCGCGTGGAATCACGACGCCGATGGGCGTCTGACGGTAGTTGGAACCATCGGCGGCGTAGAGCGCGCGGTCGCCCGCGCTGAAGCGCACCTCGCCGCGGATGTGTTTGCGGAGCCGCGTCTCGATCGCCGCGGCATCCACGTTTCCCGTTTCGCGGATTCGCGCGGCCTCCCGCCGCGCGCCATCTTGCCGGACCGCTGTTGCCATCGTGGACTTCCCCTCGCTGTAGAGTCACTGGTGGACGTGAGAGGCGTTGCATAATGGGTTCCAGTGGCGCCGCATATGGATTGCAGGGCGTGGTCCACGTATAGTTTGCACCAGGAATTCTGCCGACAAGGAGTGGCGCGACATGAGGCGCACGGAGACGACAAGCAGCCCGTGGCGGTGGGCGGGCGTGGCGGTACTGATGCTGTCTGGTGGTGCGGCGGCCTGTAGCGGAAGCGACGCGAGCTCGGCCTCGTTGAGCACGGCTGCTGTGGCGTGTGACTCGACCAACGGCGGCCTCACGTTGCCCGGTGGGTTCTGCGCGAGCGTGTTCGCCGACTCGCTGGGCATGGCGCGGCATGTGGCCGTGGCGCCAAACGGCGACGTGTTCGTCGCACTGCTCCGTGGTCCCCATCGCACGCGGGGCGGGATCGTCGCGCTCCGCGACACGAATGCGGATGGACACGCCAATGTACGGCGCAGCTTTGGCGACAGCAGCGCCAACGAGGTGCTTCTGCACGACGGCTACCTGTATCAGGACAATGTCACAGCCATCGTGCGCTACCCGCTCCCAGCGGGGAGCCTCACGCCACCGGAGGGTGCGAAGCCCGACACGATCGTGGCGGGCTTTCCCACGGGCGGGCATTTCGCGCGTACGTTCGTGATCGATTCCACGGGGACGATGTACGTGAACGTCGGCTCGGAGACGAACTCCTGTCAGGTGAAGGATCGCGTGAACGGCTCGCCCGGGCGCAATCCGTGCCCGGGTCTGGGAAAGCGCGCCGGGATCTGGCGCTATGACGCGTCGCGCTCGGGGCAATGGCACGGCACGGACGCGCGGTTCGCTACCGGTCTCCGGAACGCCATGGGCATCGCGCTCTCTCCGGGCACGGGGCAGCTCTACGCCACGCAGCATGGACGCGATCAGCTGTTCCAGAACTGGCCGTCGCACTATGACGCCGAGCAGGGGGCAGAGCTGCCGGCGGAGGAGCTGATCGCGGTGGACAAGGGGGACAACTTTGGTTGGCCCTACTGCTACTATGACCAGAACCAGCACGCGCTCGTGCAGGCGCCGGAGTACGGCGGTGACGGAAAGAAGGTGGGCAAGTGTGGATCGTATGAGAAGCCGCTCGTGGCCTTTCCGGGGCACTGGGCGCCGAACGCGTTGCTCATCTACAGCGGGACGCAGTTCCCGGCCAAGTACCGGGGCGGCGCGTTCATCGCCTTTCATGGGTCGTGGAATCGTGCGCCCAAGCCGCAGGCCGGCTACAAGGTAGTGTTCGTCCCCTTTGCGAACGGGCGTCCGACCGGAACGTACGAGACGTTCGCGGACGACTTTGCCGGCGTGGACCTCAGCACGGGCGCGAGCGCGGAGCATCGTCCCATGGGGCTGGCGCAAGGTCCGGACGGATCGCTGTACGTGACGGACAGCAAGACCGGCAGGGTGTGGAAGATCTCCTATCGTGGCAGCCGTGGCGCGGCCGGCGGCGAGTAGGGCCTCGAGGGCGGTGCGGTAGTGCCTGGCGCGGCGTATGGCGTCGTCATCTGTGACACACAGCGTCTCGTGGTGAGGAACGTCCGTTCCGTGACAGCATGAGACGTCTGCGTGACGGCGGAGCGTGACAGAGGCGCCCGCACAACCGTCTTTGGACGGGTACATGCACGTCCCGTCCACTCCCACATCGACAGGGGATCTCGATGCGAAGGCTCGTGTCTCTGTGCGCGGTCGTCGCGACCGCGATCGCTCTCCCGCTTACGGCGCAGGCACCGCGTATCACCCCCCAAGGGGATCCGTCGGTGCGCAACGACACCATCTATGCGCTGGCGGTGAATCCCGAGGACTACCCTGACAAGTCGGCCGCCTATCTGTTGGACGATGGCGTCGTGCGTTACGAGGCGGACGGAAGCGGGTCGAGGACCTACCGGCAGGTGGTGCAGATCCTCAAGGACGCCGCGGTGGAGAACTGGGCGGAGATGTCGTTCTCGTACGCGCCGGAGCATCAGCGTCTCACCATCAACTGGATTCGGGTGGTGAAGCCGGACGGAACGGTAGTGAGCCCGGCGCCTACGCAGGTGCAGGACGCGGACGTACCGGCGGCGATCAGCAATCCCGTCTACACCAATCGCAAGGTGAAGCGGGTGACGCTCGCCGGCGTGGCGGCGGGAACGATCGTGGACTACAGCTACACGCTGGAGGAGTTGAAGCCGTACCTGATCGGTGACTTCTCGGCGAGTTGGAGCGTGTCGACCGGGCTTCCGACGCGACGGTCGCGGTATGTGGTGGACCTCCCGGCGTCCATGAAGCCGCGGATCGTGGAGCGCAATCTCACTTTCAAGCACATCACGAAGGAGTCGAACGGGCGGCGCGTGCATGCGTGGGCTACAGCGGATGTGCCGGTGGTGAAGAGTCAGATGTACGCGGCTGATTCCAACGGCGTGTACATGTCGCTCGATGTGTCGGCGCCGATCCAGTGGGGCGACATCGCGCGGTGGTACGCGGGGTTGACGAAGGATCGGTATGCGCTCACACCGGAGCTGTCGCACGTGGTGGACTCGCTGGTGAGTGGGGCGAAGACGCTCAACGATTCGCTGCGCATCCTGCAGCGGTGGGTGGCGCAGGACTTCCGCTACGTGTCGATCGATCTGGGTATCGGCGGATATCAGCCGCGCCTTCCGAGGGAGGTGTTCTCCACCGGCTACGGCGACTGCAAGGACAAGACGACGCTCTACGTGGCGGCACTCAAGCATCTGGGGGTGACCGCGTATCCGGTGCTGCTCGCCGCCGGTGGGGGCGTGGAGCGGGACCTTCCGGCCGTGGAGCAGTTCGACCATGCCATCGCGGCGGTGGCGCGCCCGCGTGGCGGGTACACGTTCGTGGATCTCACCGCGGAGCTTACGCCCTTTGGGCAGCTCCCGTACGGGCCGCAGGGGGAGTTCGGGCTGGTGGTGCATCCCGACGGTTCGGGAGAGGAGGTAACGCTCCCTGAAGATTCGATCGCGACGAACCGGGGGGAGATCCGGATCGTGGGTACGCTGTCGCTGGAAGGAGTGTTCGACGGCCGGTTCGAGCAGAGCGCGGCGGGTATCCAGCAGTACAGTCTGCGGGGCGCGTTCTCGAACCCCATGGACTCGAGCGCGCGGGCGACGATCGCGCGCAAGGTGGCGAGCGGGCTCTTTCCGGGTGCGACGGGCGACAGCCTGACAACGTTCGATGGGAAGGACCTCCAGGTGCCGGTCAAGCTCTCGCTGCTGGTGCACGGAGGCCAGGCGACACAGCAGTCGGGCGACGTCATGTTTCTCACGCTACCGTTCGGGAGCATGGAGCGCTTTGGCGCGCTGGCGGCGGAGCTCAAGGCGGAGGGGAAGCGGGTGTTCCCGATCAACGCGCGGGCGGTGATCGGCCCGTACACGAGCGTGGCCGAGCTACGGATCACGCTGCCGGAGGGGTGGCAGGCTCGTCTGCCACAGAGCGTGCATGCGCGCAGCGTGTTCGGGAGCTATGACGTGGATTACACGCAGACCGGGCGCGAGCTGCGCATGCGCCGGAAGATCGTCGGTGCCGTGGGAGTGTATGGACCGGAGCGGATTGGTGAGCTGGAGTCCTGGTTCATGGCCGTGGCGAAGGACAACGCGAAGTTCATCGTGCTGGAGGTGGGTGGGGGTGGGGGTGGGGCAACGCCGTAGGTCGGTGTGGCGGTGGAGTGAGTTGCGAGGGGAGTCGCGACGGGCGTCCGGGTGGGCGCCCGTTGTGTTGTGTTCACACCAACTTCGTCAGGCGCGAATGTCCAGCCGGGACCGCTTCGCGTGGTGCCGCCTCAACGAGTGCAGCGTGTCCACAGCAACGAAACTTGCCAGACATGAACTCATGTTTCGGATTTGGATGTTAGCCCTCCGCTCGCGGGCACGACGCTCGATGAAGATGGCGTTGCACTCTTGGTGATGCGTGCCCGAAATTGCGAGACTGCTGTGTCGGTCCGCAGTGCATCCGGTTTCGCATCTCTGTCAGGAGCACCATGCAACGCGACGGCGCGTTTCCCAAGCCTCCCGATGACGGCGACCCCACTCCGACTCCATCGAAACCCGAGTTGGTTCCTACTCCGTCGGGGTCGACCGACGATGTGCGGCCTGCAGGTTCACCATTCGCGGCGCTCCGATGGTTCCATAGCCGGTCAAAGGAATTCATTACCGCGCTGCAGGAAGCGGAGCTCCTGGCGCGTGATGACAAGCTTCCCATTCTGATTACCGGCGAGACCGGAACAGGGAAGTCATACTTCGCCCGCCACATCCACAACTGCTCTCCGCGCCGCGACGGCTCGTTCGTGCCCGTGTCGCTCGCGGCGATCCATGATGGGACGGCTGCGTCGGATCTCCGCGGGCACGTGAAGGGATCGTTCACCGGTGCGGATACCATCCGGAAGGGCTACTTCGTAGCCGCGGATGGGGGAACTCTTTTTCTGGACGAATTGGGGAAGGCGCCGATCGGCGTGCAGAAGTTGCTCCTGCAGGCATGCGAAGAGCGGCAGATCATTCCGATGGGGGCCGATCGCCCCGTCCGGATCAACGCGCGATTGATTCTGGCGGCCAACGAACCGCTGGACGAGTTGATGCAGAGCGGTGCCCTGTTGAGCGATCTGTTTCATCGGATTGGGTCCGCGCACATCGCCATCCCACCACTGCGGCAGCGCGTGCAGGACATCCCAGCTCTCGTGGAAGACATGGTCGAGCGCCATGCGGCTGAACTGGGATTCGCCCATGTCCCTTCCATCGAGCCTCGGCTCATGCGGGCGCTCAAGCGCGCCCCCTGGCCGGGCAACGTACGGCAGATGGACGGTGCACTTCGCGTGCTGATGCTCTTGTCCAGGGGAGCATCTGAAATCACCCTGGGGCATCGTGCATCCGCAATGCAGTGGCTGGTGAACGGGTTGGATAACGACGACAAGCGAAGGTCGCGCATCAACCCGGTCTCGCGCGAGCAGGCCGAAGCCGCGTTGCACCGGTGTGGTGGCAACAGGACCGAAGCAGCGCGATCGATCGGCGTAAGCCGTAAGACCATCCACAAAGCGCTGAGACGACCGTGGGAGGATGACTCGGCTGGCGCGGCACATGGATGAGGTGGCGAACCGGCTGCATCAACCGTGACGACTGTAACCTTTCGCGAAAGGTTACAGTCTCCGGCCCGAAAGGTGACAGGATGGGTTACACCTCTGCCGCGTCACCGTTTGCGTAACCCGTTGTTCTACAGCGACGTAGCAATTCCTTGCGACGTGGCCCGGCCCATGCTTTGGGCGCGGGGTCATGTCGACCTCTCCTCCCTCCGCTCCCTCGCCCAGCAGTAGCGCGAACCCCTCCGCCGGACGCACGTCTGCGGCGAGCATCCATCTGGCTCCAGGGGTCACGCGGGAATACCTGCTACACCACCGCTGCTGTCCGATTCAGAGCGACCCCCCACGGACGCTGGTCATGGCCGCGGGGCCGGACGCGGTTGCCGACGAGCTGTTGCTGCACGACGCGGCGGACGATTTCCAGCGCGCGTACGGATGCCATGACATCGTCGTGGAGCGCGTCACCTCCGAAGAGGTCGACCGGCTGATCGAGCGCCTCACGACGCAGGCCGAGCGGCTGATCGCGTTGGAGACGGCCTCGGGGGCGAGCGAGGACGACGGGCTCACGGCCGACGTGCGTGATCTGGCCAGTCAGCCACCGGTGGTGCGCTACGTCAACCTGCTGGTGAAGGACGCGTTCGACGCGGGAGCGTCGGACATCCACCTGGAGGCCACGCGTGATGGCCTGGCCGCGCGCTTCCGCCTGGACGGCGTGCTGGCCCGCGCGCCGGAGCCGCCCCCCACCCTGCATCACGCGATCGTCTCCCGGATCAAACTGCTGGCCGAGCTGGACATTGCCGAGCGTCGGCGGCCGCAGGACGGGCGGATCCGCGTGCGGCTGGAGTCGCGCGAGCTGGACCTCCGCGTGTCCACCGTGCCGACACTGTTCGGCGAGAGCGTGGTGCTCCGGCTCCTGGACCGTGGCGGCCGGCCGGTGGAGTTGTCCGACCTGGGGATGCCGGCCGACGTGTTACGGGAGATGACGCGTCTGGCCGAGAAGCCGCACGGGATGCTCCTCGTGACCGGCCCTACCGGGAGCGGCAAGACGACCACGCTCTACGCCGCCCTGCTCCGCCGCGATGCGTCCGCCGAGAAGATCATGACGGTGGAGGACCCGGTGGAGTACCAGCTCGCCGGGATCACGCAGGTGCCGGTGCATGCGCAAGCGGGAGTGAGCTTTGGCAGCGCGCTGCGGTCCATCCTGCGGCAGGACCCCGACGTCCTCATGATCGGCGAGATGCGCGATCGGGAGACGGCGGAGATCGCCGTGCAGGCGGCGATGACGGGCCACCTGGTGTTCTCCACGCTGCACACCAACGATGCGGTGGGCGCGCTCCCGCGGCTGTTCGATCTCGGCGTTCCGGAATACCTGGTAGCCGCCACGTTGGAGGGTGTGCTGGCGCAGCGGCTAGTGCGGCAGCTCTGCCCCGACTGCCGCGTGCGCGTGCGGGCGAGCGCCGAGCAGGTGTCGCTCTTGACGGGGGAACCGGTGGGAACGCCGCCGGAGGTGTGGCAGGCGGAGGGATGCGCGCGCTGTCGGGGGACGGGCTACGCGGGGCGGACGGGCGTGTTCGAGCTGGTGCGGATGACGGACGAATTGAAGGACGCCGTGACGCGCGGCGCGACGCGGAGCGAGGTACGCGCGCTGGCGCTCTCGGGCGGGATGGTGCCGATGCGGACGGACGGATGGCGCAAGGTGACAGCGGGGATCACGACCATCGAGGAGGTGCTCCGTGTGGTGGAGTGAACGAGGCACGCGGGATGCCTTCACCCTGATCGAGCTGCTGGTGGTGATCGCGATCATCGCCGTGCTCGCGTCGGTCGTGGCACCGGCGGTATTCCGGAACGTGGGGGATGCCAAGACGCATTCGGCCGAGAGCCAGATAGAGCTGTTCGCGCTGGCGCTGGACAGTTATCGGTTGGACAACGACCAGTATCCCACCACGCAGCAGGGATTGGAGGCACTGCGCACCGCGCCCGCGGGCGCCGACGCCCCGCGCAACTGGCGCGGCCCGTACCTGCGCAAAGCGGTGCCGCTGGATCCGTGGGGGCGCGCATACGTGTACACCAACCCAGGACGCGCCAACCCGCAGAGCTACGATCTGTACACGTTGGGGCGCGACGGCCGCATTGGCGGCACGGATGAAGACGCCGACCGTACGTCGTGGGGCGGAGCGGTGGTGCCGTGACCACCGTCGTCGGAGCGCCCTACCGCTATCGGGCCGCGCGCGCGAACGGCGTGCTGGAGGTGGGCACGGTGCAGGCGGAGAGCCGTGAGGCGGCGGTGGCCGAGCTCACCACGCGCGGGTTGTTCCCGGTGGAGGTGAAGCTCGAGCGCGTGCGCGGCGCATCGCGCGGGCGGCTGTCGGCGACCGACCTCGCGCTGGGCCTGCGCGTGCTGGCCACACTGTTGGAGGCCGGCCTCCCCATGGCGCGCGCGCTCGCGAGTCTGGACGAGCTGGTTCCGCGGAGTTGGCACGGCGCGCTCCCGGAGCTGCAGCGGGCGGTGCGCGAGGGAAAGAGTTTGGCCGCCGCGCTCTCGGCCAGCCCATTGGGCGTGCCACCCGTGGTGATCGGGATGATCCAGGCCGGGGAGGCGGGGAGCGGGGTGGCGCCGGCGGTGGCGCGCGCGGCCGAGCTCACCGAGGAGACGGCCGCCACGCGCGCGGCGGTGCGGAGCGCGCTCACGTATCCCGTCATCCTCGCGCTCGCGGCCATGGGCTCGACGGCGCTGCTGGTGGGCGTGGTGTTGCCTCGCTTTGCGGTGATCCTGGCTGACATGGGACAGGCGCTCCCGCCCACCACGCGGATCGTGCTGCGCATCTCGGCCGTGATGCGCGCGGGAGCGTTGCCAGGCGTGTTGGCGATCGCGCTCGGTGTGGTGGCGCATCGAGCGTGGGTGGGGACGGAGGCCGGGCGGGTACGCTGGCACGAGCTGCTGCTGGCCGTGCCGGTGGTGGGTGCGATCCGTCGTTCGGCAGCGAGCGCGCGCACGCTGGCCGCGCTGGCGGCGCTGTTGGAGAGCGGGGTGCCGGTGGCGCCGGCCGCGCTCCACGCTGCCCGCGCGAGCGGGGATGCGGCGCTCGCGGCGCGTCTCCTGGCGGCGCGGGAAGCGGTGGTGGCCGGGGAGCGGTTGTCGCGCGCGTGCGCGGCGCGCGATGCGCTCACGGCCACGGCGGTGCGCCTGCTGCGCGCGGGCGAGGAGACGGGGCGCCTCGCGTCGATGTGCGCGCACGCGGCGCGGCTGGAGGGGGCCCGCGCGCGGGAGCAGGTGTCGAGCGCGGTGAAGCTGTTGGAGCCGGCGATGATCGTGGGCTTCGGCGCGGTGGTGGCCGTCGTGGCCGCGGCGCTCCTGCAGGCGATGTACAGCGTGAGGCCCGGGTGAGGGGGGCGATGCGTCGTGCGACCGTTGGCACACGGCACGTGGGCACGCGTGTCGTGCTGCCGCGCGCCGTGGAGCGACATGCTGTGCAGCGAGGTGGCGTCACGCTGCTAGAGCTCATCGTGGTGCTTGCCATCCTCGGTGTGATGGCGGCGGTGGTGGGGGTGGCGGTGCGGGGTGGGGGCGGGGTGAGGGAGGTGGATGCGCGGGTGGGGCATATCGCCTCGGCGAAACATGAGGCCATCCGGCGGGGGCGTGCGGTAACCGTGCAGATCGAGACTGACAGCGCGACGCTGTCCGCCACCGCGCTTCCAGACGGCCGTGTGCTCGTGGGTAGAGCGTTTCAGGCCGACTCATCGGCGGGAGGACTCGATGCGAAGTGACAGGAGCCATCGGCGAGGAGCCGTGCTGCTCGAGGCCATCGTGTCGCTCGTGATTATGGCTACCGTGGGTACAACCATCGTGGCCTTCGCCACGCAAACCGTGCAGACCCTTCGCGCAACCCACGAGACGGAACAGGACGTTCTGCGTGCGAGTGCTTTCCTGGATGCGGTCGCTCTCTGGCCGCGTGAGGACCTGGACCGTCACCTGGGCGCACACCGGCAGGGAGAGTGGACGCTCGAGATCCAGCGGCCGCGACGGACGCTGTACACGGCGCGACTGAGCGACTCGACAGGCGCACGACCGCTGCTCGAAACGACGCTTTATCGCGCGGAGGCCGACAGTGCGCGCTCGTGATGCTGGCCGTGTTGGCCTTCGCGAGCGTGGTGCGTTCACGCTCGTCGAAGTGCTCGTGGCGCTCACCGTGAGTGCGGTGGTACTGCTCGGCGCACGCGCGCTGCTCGAGTCCGTGGCCGACGGAACGGAGCGCATCGTGTCCAGCTCGGACGCCGCCGCGCGCGAGGTCAACGACGAACGGACAATGCGACAGCTGGTATGGACGGTGGAGGTCGCCGGTCCGGACACCTTGCTGTTCGAGGGAAGTCGAACGTCGGCACGCTTCGCGACATGGTGCGCGACAGCGGACGGATGGCTGGCGCGCTGCACGGCGGAGATGATCCTGTCTGCCACGGGCGATAGCTCGGTGGCGTTACAGGTGGCGACGTCAGCGGGGGACGAGCTGCGACTGACGTATCCATCGCGTCGAGGCGCGCTTCTGTATCTGGAGCGGCCGGATCACGGTGGCCGCTGGGTGCCGGCGTGGCCGGCCCGGATCGTACCGCCGCTCGCGATCGGTGTCGTGCTGGATACCGACACGGTGATCGTGCGCGTGGGAGAACGTGGATGAGGCGGCGCTCGCGGCGTGGCTTCGTGCTGCTTGCAGTACTCTGGATCGTCGCCATGCTGGCGATCCTGGCTGTGACGCTGCGTGTGGCCGGAGGCGACGGCGTACGCGCTGCTCAGAACCGTACGTGGCTCGAGCAAGCCCGCTGGACCGCGGAAGGTTGTGTGGCGCGGACGCGCGCCGTGCTGCACGACGCATTACGCCGTGACACGACAGGCGGTCAGGATGCGGGGCGCACATGGGCTTCAGCGGATCAGCTGGTCGCCAGTGCCCCGGCCATGATCGGAAGCGCATGCACCATCACCCTGCGCGCGTCAGGGACGTGGCTCGACATCAACACGGCCGACGCGGACGACATCGCCGCCGTGTTGCGAGCCGCCGGTATCGCCGGCGCCGACTCGCTCTCCGCGTCGCTGCTCGACTGGCGCGACGTGGACGATGTCGCGCGCACGCACGGCGCCGAGCGGGCGTGGTACGGCATCGAGCGGCGCTACCTTCCGCGCAACGGCTCGCTGGAGAGCGTGCGCGAGCTGTACCGCGTGAAGGGATTCGAACGGCTCCAGGGATTGGACTCGCTCTTTTCCGTGGAGCCGGGGCGCATCGATGTCAATCATGCTCCGGTGGCGGTGCTCGCGAGTCTCCCCGGCTTTGGCGATGAGGCGCTCGCACGTATGCGGGATCACCAGGCGCGCGGCGATCGCGTGAACGATCTGATTGCCTTTGCGGGGGAGCTTTCTCCGCCGGCGCGTACGGCGTTCGTGGCGAGCTATGCGGAGCTCGCGCCGCTGGTAACCACCGAGCCGGACGCGTGGATCGTGACGGCGCGCCGGAGCGTCGGACAGCCGCCGGTGACCGTTGCGAGCGAGGTGTGGCTCGCGCGGTCGCCCCACGGCATCGTCGTTACGCGTGAGCGGGGGTGGACCGAGTGACCCGGGCGATTGGAATCTCCATCGAGCGTGAAGCGGTGCGCGCCGTGGAGGTGCAGCGGGGTCGCATCCGCTGGGCAGCGGAGATGGCGCGCGACGACGGCGAACTGCTGGCCGTCACGCTCTGCCAATTGCTCTCGGGCGCACGACGCCGCCATCTCTCGCTGTGGCAACCGCGCGTGGTGGTGGCCCTGGGGCCGTCTCTGGTGCAGACGAAATGTCTCCGCGGGCTGCCGGCGGTGCGCGACGCGCGGATGCTCACGCGCGTGGTGAGGGAGAGCAGCAGCCGGTTCTTTCTGCGGAATGGGGTGCCGCTGGTTACGACCGACGTGCGTGTGGCCGGTGACGGACAGGCGTGGGCGGCCGCCACGGATGAGAGCACGATGCGCGAGGTGCTCGAGGCGTGCGCATCGGCCAAGGTCGCACCGCGCCGGATCGTGCCGGCCGTCGCTGTTCTTGGGGCCGCGCTGGTGGACGGCACGGTGCTCTGGCCGGACGGCTCCGTGGTGGCCGCGGTCACGCTCCACGGTGGAACGCTCTCCATCGTACGGTGCGTGCCGCACGTGGGGAGCGATGGCGATGGGCGCGCGCGGCGATCTGGGATCGCGCCGCGAACAGACGAACCGGTACTCCGTCCCGTTCTGGCAACGTTGGGCAACGAGGCGTGGCGCTACGCCGCCGCCTTCGGCGCCGCAACGGCGCCCGTGAGCGCGCTGGATCTGCTTCCGCCGCGGCACGGCGTGCATGCTCGCGTTCCGCGCTGGCGCCTGGCGGTGGCGGGGATCGCGGCTGGCGCGGCGTTCACGGCAGCGCTGCTGGCGCCCGGCCTGCGCGCGGCGCAGGCGACGCGGGTGGCTAGCCGAACGGTAGCCGCCCTGGGCAGCGAGTGGACGACGGCTGAGTCGATGCAGCGCGAGCTTGGCCGCATGACGGCAGCGCTCGAGGAGGTGTCGGCGTTCATGGGAACGCGACGCTCGCACCTGTCGCTCTTGTCGCAGCTCACGCGCGCGCTTCCGCAGCAGAGCGCGCTGGTATCGCTCCACGTGGACAGCGCGGGAGGAACGTTGGTGGCGCTGGCACCCCACGCCGCGGACATCCTCCACGCGGTGGAGCGCGTTCCGGACATCGTGAATCCGCAGATCCTGGGTCCCGTGACGCAGGAGCGTGACGGAGACTACGACGTGGAGCGCGTGTCGTTGCGCTTCGCCGTGGCTGTCGGGCCGCATGGAAGGACGCCGTGAGCTTGTCACTCAGCTTGCGCGACCGGCGCGCGCTCCTGGTGGGCGGCATCGCCCTCTCGGCGCTGCTGCTCCTTGCGCGCGGCATCCCTGCCTATCGCCATTGGCTCTGGCACGAGCAGGAGAACGCGATGCATGCCGCGCGTGAGAAGGTGCGTGCGCAGGCGCTCGTGGCGGCGGCGCCGGAGGTGCGTGACAGTCTCTCACGCAGAGCGAAGCAACTGTTGGGACTGAGCACCCGCATCCTTGCGGGAGAGTCACGTGCGAGCGCGGGCGCCGGTCTCGCCGCGCTGCTTTCCGGGATGGCGGCGGGCAGCAACGTGAAGCTCGGCACGGTGCACATCCTTACGGACTCTGCCGCGACGGGCGCGTTCACACGCGTTGGAGTACGTGCCAATGCCACGGGGGACATTCGCGGTATCACCGCCTTGCTCGCGGCCTTCGAGCGCGGGCCGGCGCTGCTGTCGGTGAGCGAACTCTCCATCACGCAACCTGACATGGCGGCACCGGACAACCGCGCCGAGATGCTTCACCTGGAGTTGCTGGTGGAAGGTCTCGCGTTGAACCGCGGAAACGGAGCCCCGGCACGATGACCATGCGCCGGGTGGAGATCGCACTGTGGATGCTGGCCATCGCGATGACCGGCGCGGCGGCACTGCGTGCGCGTCAGGGGCCGCTCCAATCGTACGCCGAGCCGGCATCACGCGGCGTGGCGCTCGATCTGGCAGGATCATCCGCCGACAGCGTGTCCAACGTGGCGGTGCGCATCGTGGCGCGCGATCCGTTCCGTCTCCAGCGCGTGCCAGCCGAGGTCGTCTACCGGCCGGACATGGAGGGCGTGCCTGCGACACCCGCCGCTCCCACTCCGCCCAAACCCATGTTGACACTCGGCGGCATCACGGGAGGGCCGCCGTGGGAGGCGCTGCTGGATGGAATTCCCGGTGCGGACCACACACAACTGGCACACGCGGGGAGCACGTTCGGCGATCTGCGCGTGCGGCGCGTCACGCGAGACACGGTGGTCGTGGCGGGAATGGACACCGTGTGGATTCTGACTCTCAGGAAGGACTGGCCGTGACGATCATGGAACGTCCCAAGAATGCGCGCGTCCGACCGGTGTTGCGCGCGCTCGTGTTGAGCGCGGGCGTGGTGTGGCTGAGCGGCGCAGCGTCGGCGGTCCTCGCGCAGGGCGAACCAGCGCATGAGGTGCCAACGCGGGACACCGCGGACGCCGTGACGCCGGTGCCAGCGCACGAGGATAGTGTGACGCTGCATCTGGTGGACGTGGACCTGCGCGCGGCCATCCAGGCGCTGTCGCGCTACCTGGACAAGCCGGTGGTCTTTGGCAACGTGCAGGCCGTGCGCGTCACGCTGGAGACGCCACAGGCGGTACCGCGCAGCCAGGTACCGGCGTTGCTCCGGGGCGTGCTCCAGTCGCAGCATCTGGAGCTCATCTCGGACAGTGCGTTCTACCACGTGGAGCCCGAAGCGCCCAAAGCGCCTCCCGCTCCACCGCCGGAGACGCGCACCGGCGGTCCGGTGCAGCTCTACGTGATCCATCTCCAGCACGCGCGGGCGGCGGATGTGTCGGCGACGGTGAACGCGCTGTACGGACACGCGAGCGCGGTAGGGGAGATCGGTGCTCCACCGCCCACGCTGTCGGAGCAACTGCGCCGGCAGCAGTACCCGCCCGGGTTGCCGGCGCCGATGCAGAATGCGCAGCAACCCGCCGCCGTCGTCAGCCGGTCGGCAACCCTCACCGGCGATCTCACGATCATTCCCGACGCGGCCACGAACAGTCTGCTCATTCGCGCGACCGCGGCGGATTTCGAGCTCATCGAGGCGGCGGTGAAGCAGCTCGATGTCCGCCCCCTGCAAGTGCTCATCGAGGTGCTGATCGCCGAGGTGCGCCGCGACCGGAGCTGGGCGTTTGGGCTGGGCACCGAGATCAAGAGCCACACGGTGGGAAAGGGCAACACCACGGCCGGCGGGTCCACGAGTGGACTGGGCCTGGGTGATTTCGTGCTCAGCGTGATGAAACTGGGGGGCGTGGACCTGGATGCCACGCTTGCCGCGGCCGCGGCGCGCGGCGACGTGACCATCGTAAGCCGCCCCGTGGTGATCGCTGCGAACAACGAGCCGGCGTCGATCCTAGTGGGAAGCCAACGCCCGTTCGTGCAGGTGGTGCGTGCGCTGCCAACCGATGCCGGCGTGCGCGATCAGGTGATCCAGTATCGCGACGTGGGGACCAAGCTGATCGTGCAGCCGACCATCAGCTCGGACGGCTACGTGATGCTGCAGATCACGCAGGAGGTGAACGCGGCGACGAACGAGACACAGTTCGACGCGCCCATCATCTCCACGCGCTCGGTCCAGACGCAGTTGCTGATCAAGGACGGGCAGACGATCGCGCTCGGCGGACTCAGCGACAAGCAGCGGGAGACGGACCAGAGCGGTGTGCCCGTGTTGTCGAGCATTCCCGTATTGGGCGGACTGTTTGGCCGGGCGAGCCATCAGACCACGGAAACCGAGTTGTTTCTCTTTCTGACGCCACGGGTGATCCGGAGCGACGCGGAGGCGGACAGCGTGACACAACCACTGCGGGAACGGGCGGAGAAGGCCAAGCCATGAGGGATTCCGTGATGAGGATTAGCGCATGAGGGATATGAGTTCGGTCATCGCAGGCATTCTCCTGGGCGTGTCGCCGGCGATCGAAGATCTGCGCCGGGACATCATCCGTGTGGGGGATCGCTCCACGCCTGTGCTCATCGAGGGCCCGACCGGTGCCGGGAAGGAACTGGTGGCTCGAGCGCTGCACGTTGCCAGCGGCCGCGCGGGGCAGATGGTGGCGGTGAACGTGAGCGCCCTGGCCAGCGGAATATTTGAAGCGCTCATGTTCGGGCACGTGCGTGGAGCGTACACAGGGGCCGTGACGGGGCTCGGGGGATACCTGGAGGCGGCAGACCGGGGGACGCTGCTCCTGGACGAGGTGAATGCACTCGCGGCCGAGCTCCAGCCCAAGCTGCTGCGCGCCCTGGAGACGAAACGATTTGCGCGTGTGGGTGAAACCACGGAGACGGTGAGCGACTTCCGCATCATGGCGGCGACGAACGTGCCACTGCTGGAGCTTCGGCGCACCGGCCAGGTGCGTCAGGATCTGCTCTTCCGCCTAACCGGGATCGTCCTCCGAGTACCTCCGCTCGCGGAGCACCCCGAGGACATCGCCATGCTGGCCAGTCATTTTCTGGCCACGCTCACGGACGCGCGCACCGTCGCCGTTGCCCCAGCGGCGCTGCGAGCTCTGGAGCGATATACGTGGCCGGGTAACGTGCGCGAGCTGCGCTACGTGATCGCACGAGCGGATACGTTTGCCTCTGGGAGCACGATCGGACGGGACGACATCGAGCGCGCACTCGCGGTGGGGGAGTGCATCGTTGCCCAGTCGTACCGGAGTGATCGGGCGATCGCCGAGTTGCGCCAAGCGCTCGAGGAGGCGTGCGGCGATGTAGCCGTCGCGGCGGAGTTGCTGGGCGTGCATCGGGCGACGGTGTATCGGCGCATGGCGCGCCACGGGGTGATGTTCGCCCGGTCCGGCGGTCGGGGCTCGGGCCCGGACGATGGGGCGCGCCGGATCGGGATGCGCTGAGCGGCGCGCTGAGTGGCGGGGCGGTTGTCGCGTTTTTGTCGCGTCGTGTCGCGCGACAGGACGCGACAAAAACGCGACACCGGCGTTCCGTCATTTTCTAACCGCATGTCACAGCGTGCCTTGCGCGCCCGCGCCTCGTGGCACCGGGTGTGCTTTGGAGGCTCGCGACCGATGGGGCACGATGCGACACGATGCGACACGATGCGACATGATGGGACGGCGGGCTGGCGGACTCCACGGGTGCATGCGCGCGGGAGGCCACCCCTCCTTCGTCCCAACCACGGGCAGGACCGACTCGATGGGGGCACCGATGCGATCGACGACGGAGCAAGCGGACCGAGGCGCGGACCGAGGCGCGGACCGAGGCGCGGACCGAGGCGCGGACCGAGGCGCGCGGGTGATGGCGATGCGGCGCCGGGGGGGCCGGCGGGTGGGCGGCCGGGTGGTGCGGGCGCTGCTCGTGGTGGGTGTGAGCCCGCTCGTGCTCGCTGCCGCCGGGCGGGCAGAGCCGCCCCTCGCGCCGTCAGTGGCGCCGGTGGTGGCGGATACGGCGGGGGTGCACCGCGTGGTGCTGACGAACGGGCAGGCGGACACGCTCTGGGTCGAGATCCGGACGAGCGTGCCCGTGGGCGAGGCGACGAGCGACGGTGGCCCAAACGGTGGCCCAAACGGTGGCCCAAACGGTGGCCCAAACGAGTGGCCGAAACGAGTGGCCCAAACGGTGGCCCGGCGTGCGAGGAGGCGCCGGGGGTGGGCGTCGTGCGCCTGGCCCCGGGGCAGGGCTGGAGCCTGGTGAGTGAGGGGGCGCTCTGCTGGCGCACGGCGCCGGGGGGTGACGGGCCAGCCGGTGGCGGGCCCGGTGGCGGGCCGCGCTGGAGTGCATGGACGCGGCGCGTGGTGGCGCCGGGCGCGCGGGTGTCCTGGACGCTCTAGCCCCCGAGGCTCTGCCGCAAGACTCGAAGGCAGCGCTCGAGGGCGAGGCGGGAACGGCGAGACAAGGCCGGGGCGAGACCAAAGAAAGCGCGACGGGCACCCCGAGTAGGAAGTCCCGGAGATCATTCTGATCGAGGAGGGTGTGATGCGGCACTCTGGACGGCATGCGGGGCGGCATGCGGGGCGGCATGCGGGGCGGCATGCGGGGCGGCATGCGGGGCGGCATGCGGGGCGGCATGCGGGGCGGCATGCGGGGCGGCATGCGGGGCGGCTTGCGCGCGGGATGCGGCTGGCGATGGCGAGGGGTTGCGCCCTAGGTCTTCCCGTGCTCCGGCTCCGGACGGGTCTTGCCCTGGCCGTGCTGGCTATGGGGGTCGCGCTGGGGCTGGCCGGGCTGGCCATCGGGGTCAGCCCGCGGGCGGCGGCGGCGCAGAACTGCATCATCTGCGCGCCCCCGGGGGAGGATCTCCCGCCCGGGGTGGCGATCACGCCGAGCGGCGGGAGCTTCGTGGGCCCGGACAGCACGTTTTCGCTCGCGGTCACGATCGACTACTGCGACGACAACAACCTGCAGGGAGGGAGCCGGCTCGTGCGCCTGAACGGGGTGGATGTGACGGCCCAGTTCAGCTACGCCACGCGCACGCAGTCCGGTTGCGGCGCGGCGGCGCGGAGCGTGGGCACGCTCACGCTCCATCCGGGTGCCAACACGCTCACGGCGCAGATCCTGGACAACATCGCCAACGTGGGCTCCGGCAGCGCGAGCTATGCGTACACGCGGGACGCCTATCCCGTGCTCACGGCCGGGGGGAGTGCGCCGGCCAGCGGCGCGGCGGGGACGACGGTCTCGGCCTCCTTTGCCCGGACGGAGCTGCGGGGCGGCACCTGGACCAGCACGGGGAGCCTCACGGGCGCGAGCGCGGTCGTGGTGCCCGGGGGCACGCTCAGCGTGTCGGTCACGGTGCAGGACGCGGTGGGCTTGAATGGGGTCAGCTGGGAGGTGCGCGATCCCATGGGGGCGCTCAAGACGACGCTCACCAGTGCGGCCACGGGGACTACGGCCCGGACGGTGACGGCGACCTATGCGGTCCCGACGACAGGACCCCAGGGTACGTGGAGCGTGCGGGCGATCGCCAAGGACACGCGGGGACAGCAGACGGCCCTGGCGCTCACGGCGCGGGTGGCCGCCCCGGCGGCCGTCACGGTGACCGTCACGGCGAACGGGGCCACGAGCGGGCACCTGTTGGTGAACCAGACGCTGGGCGTGAGCGCGGTGGCCACGACGAGCGACGGGCTCGTCTTGAGCGGCATGGGCTACACGTGGACGACGACCAGTAGCACGGTGGCCACGGTCGTGGGCGGGAGCAATGGCGCGGCGACCATCACGGGGCACGCCAGCAGTGGGAGTGCGACGATCCGGGCGACGACGACGAGCGGGGGGAGTGTGCAGGGGAGCATGGCCGTCAGCGGGACCACGCTCCAGAACCCGACGCTGGCTGTCGCGACGGTCAATCCGGGGACGACCGTGGAGCGGGGCTTGTGCTTGACGGTGGCGCTGGGGGCGGGGGCGGCGAGCGAGTGCGGCGACCTGCGCTTGATCCATGGGCTCCCCGTGACGCGGACGATGAACAAGCCCCGGGCGCCCACGCTCCTGTATGGGACGCAGGAGGCGCACCCCTATCCGCTGGTGGCCGCCCAGGTGGGGCTCTCCAGCACGGCGGCGATCCCGGACACGGTGGTGGCCACCTTGACGGTGGGGAGCACGGTGGTGGCCACGGGCACGTGGGCCGGGAGTGACTGGCACGCGGGGCGGGCGAACCGGATCGTGCTGGGCTACGATGGCCTGAGCGTGCCGACGGGGATCGTGGGCTACACGATGAGCGTCGAGCTTCGCTACAACGCGACGCCCACGCGGGGGACGGCGACGAGCACGGGCGAGTTCGTGGTCGTGAACCGGGCCCAGAGCCCGTTTGGGGCGGGCTGGTGGCTGGTGGGGCTGGAGCAACTGGTCTTTGTCGACCCTGCCAAGGCGCGCATCCTCTGGCTGGGCGGGGACGGGAGTGCCAAGGCGTACGTGCGTGTGGGGACGACCAATACGTGGAAGGCGGCGAATCTCACCCGGCCCGATTCGCTCACCTTCGACGGGACCAATTACACGCGGCATCTGGGGAATCGGCTCCGGGTGGTCTTCAACGGGCTGGGGCAGCACCGGTACACGGTGAACCGGGTGAACGATACGACGCGCTTCAGCTATCACCCGACGACGGGCACGCTCGATACGATCACGGTCGCACCCACGGTGGCCGGGAAGGCGTACCGCTTCGTCTACACGAGTGGGCGGCTCACGAGCGTGGTGGCGCCGGCCCTCCCTGGGCAGACGCGCCTGACGACGGTCGCGATGAATGCGAGCGGGGACGTGACCCGCCTCACCGATCCGGACGGCTCGGCGGTCCAGTTCACGCCGAACGGGAGCTACGCGCACGAGGTGACGGCGCGCACCGACGAGCTCCTGCACGTGACCACCTTCGCCTACGATGCCGGGCACCGGGTGGTGACGTCCACGCTCCCCGTCCCGGGGGCGGAGACGATCGTGAGCACGGTGCGGTCCTTGGAGACGCGCGGGCTCTCCGGCATGAGTATCAGTCCGGCGGCCCCCGATACGGCGCAGGCGTACGCGCTGATCGACGGCCCGCTCGCGCCGCCGGTGGGCGACTCGACCCGGCTGTGGCTGGACCGGTATGGCGCGGTGCGCAAGGTGGTCAACGCGCTCGGTGACTCGACGGTCCTCACGCGGGCCGACCCCACCTTCAGTGAGCTCGTCACGCAGAGCGTCTCGCCCAACGGGACCGCGACGGGGCTCGTGAGCCGGGCCACCTATGACGCCCGGGGGCGGCTCCAGACGAGCACAGTGGTCGACCCGTTGGGCCTGGGCCCGGGCCACGATGCGGTGACGCGCTACACGTGGGACCCGGTCTGGGACGCCGTCACGGGGGTGCGGGCGCCGGAGGGGGACAGCGTGGTGACGCACTACGACCCTACGACGGGGAACCGGCTCTGGCAGCAGGACGGGCGGGGCGATTCGACGCGGGTGACCTTCACCTATGGCGCGCACGGCCTGGTGACCGGGGTACATCCGCCGGCGGGCGACAGCGTGGCGTACGCGTATGACCCCACGACGGGGAACCTCACCCAGGTCACCGACGCGGCCGGGGGGCGGACCACCTTCGGCCTGGATGCCGTGGGCCGGGTGCGCGCGACGCGCACGCTGATCGACAGCGCGGGCCGGGTGGTGCGCGACACGGTCGTCTACGACGCGCTGGACCGGGAAGTGTGGCGCCAGACGATCCACCCGACGATCACCTACTTGCGGCCGCGCTCGGCCGGGGTGCCCGTCCTCACAACCGTGCCGGGGGACACGATCGAGCTCCACCAGGCCTACGATTCGGCGGGGCAGAGGATTCGGCTCACGCAACGGGTGCTCCCCGACCCGAACGGGATCGACAGCGTCATGACGCGCTGGGAGTATGATGCGGCGGGGCGGATGACGGTGGAGCTGCGCCCCGACGCGAGTGGCAACGGCGCGCTGGGAGATACGACGATCTATGATGCGGCGGGCGAGGTGATCGCCACGGTGAACCGGCTGGGGCAGCGCATCACGCGGCACTACGACCCGCTGGGCCGGCTGACCGAGCAGATCACGCCCGCGGTCGACCGGAACGTCCACATGTACCCGGTCCCGAACGACGCGGGCTGGCTCTTCCCGCTCTATGGGAACAGCGTCGGGGACGAGACGGGCGCCCTGGAGACGCGCTCGGTGGCCGGGGGGCACTATTACGTGGCCGGCGACACGGCGCGCTTTGCCTACGACGTGGCCGGACGGATGACGCAGGCCGACAACACGGATGCCCGCGTGCACCGGGGCTACGCGCCCGCTGGGGCGCTCGTGGCCGACACGCTCATCCTGCGCACCTATGCGGGGGCCGACTGGACGCGGCACGTCTACGTGACCACGCACGGCTACGACCTCGACGGCCGGGTGACGCGGACCACCTATCCCACGCAGCTCACCCATCCGGCCGGGGCGCCCTTCGGCGCGCACACCGACTCGAGCATCGCCTTCCAGTACGAGCCGGGCGCGGGACTGCTCACGAGCGAGACCGACCTCCTGGGGAACGTCTACACCTACACGTATGATGCGAGCGGGCGGACGGTGGGCCTCACCCGACCCAACAGTGCCTTTGACCAGGGCTTTGGCACGACCGGCCACGTGGACGAGCGCTGGCACTACGACGCGGCTGGGCGGATGGATCATCGTCTGGAGCGGCACCTCCACGCGCGCACCGACACGCTGCATGACGAGCAGAGCACGTACGACGTCGGGGGCCGGCTCCTCACCATGCGGTCGCCGCTCGATACGCTCACGAACATCTACAATGGGCAGGGGGCCTTGGTCTGGACGCGCACGGTCCACGCGGCCACCTCGACCCGGTTCAGGTCCGTCCCCGAGGAGTGGTACCGCACCGACGGGCTCGGGAACCGGCTGGAGCAGGTGCACTTTGTGGACAGCCGCCAGACCATTCTGGACGCGGCGCCCACGTTCACGGACTATCTCTACCAGCCCTTCACGGGCCGGCTCGTCGGCCAATTTGGGGACGCTGGCACCAATGGCATCCGCGATACCGTGGACGCGACGTCAATGACGTACGACCAGGCGGGCAACCAGGAGGCGCTCCGGCGGAGTCGTGTGGCCACGGTGCCGGGGCAGACCTTTGGGGGCGATCTCCTGGAGCAGACGCTCCACTACTATGACGCGCTGGGGCAGCTCCGCCTGGTCGATCGCCGCACGTGCTTCGTGCAGGTGGGGGGCCAGACGCCCTGTGATACCACCCTCACGCGCGACTACAGCGACCGGAGCGTGTTCGAGGAATATCGCTACGACGCCTTGGGCCGGCGCATCCTCGTGCGGACGCGGGCCGAGTGGGGCTGCCAGAGCCAGTGCGCGCGGCGGATCGTGCGCTCGATCTGGGACGGGGCAACGCTCGTGGGCGAGATCGCCGCGCCGGGCAGCAACGAGGTTCAGGAGATCTTCGACGGCGAGACCACCCGGCCGGTGGTCCTCAACGAGGAGGACGACGCCCCCCCGCCGCCCATCTTGGGCGAGTACGCCGATCGGGGCCAGACTGTTTACGTCCCCGGGCTGACACTGGATGAGCCGCTGGGGATCATCCGCCTGGGCTTTGCCGACTCGCTAGTGGGCCCCGTGCTCCTGTACCCGGACCGGAACTGGCACGGGCTCGTCGATACGGCGACCGTGGGCGGGCACTCGGCGCGCGAGTGCGCCCAGCTCGTGCGCGACCGGGCCTTCCGGATCGAGACGAACGAGCGGGGGGACACAGTCAGCCTGCCGCCGGATACGACGACCATCTGCGCCTATCCGGTGTGGCCGGCGCCGTACCGGTGGATGACCGACGCCGTGCGGGCCCAGGGCCCGCTGGGCCCGCCCAACTGGTACGGCAGCGCGGTCGAGGGGGGCCGGGACGCCACGGGGCTCGACTATCGGCGGAACCGGTACTACGATCCCCAGAGCGGGCGGTTCACGCAAGAAGACCCCATTGGCTTGGCGGGCGGGCTCAACCTGTATGGGTTTGCCAAGGGCGACCCCGTCAACTTCAGCGATCCGTTTGGGCTGTGCCCACCCATCGACGACTGCACCGATGCGGAGAAGATGCAGATCTTCGCGATGGTAGGTCAACGGACTGCGTTCTTCAATAATTTCCTTGAAAAACTCGGCAAAATAGCTGGCTTGAACGACTTGGTGGAGGGCGTCACCGATATTGCAGGCGGTCGCATCATGGCCGGAGCATTCAAGCTTGCCCTCGCTCTACCCTTCAGTCGAGAAAGTGAAGTTGCTTTTGCCTCTGAACGATCACTTGCAAGGCACTTCGCGCGTCACGGCGCGGAAATCGGGGCGAAGACAGCTGCCGAGTATGTTGGCGCGGCCCGAAAATTCTTCTCCACGGAGGGCGTCGAAACAGTAACCCGAGGGACGGACAAGCTGTTCTACAACAGAGCGACAAATGAATTTGGCGTCCTCACGAAGGATGGCGCTATCCGTACGTACTTTAAGCCGAAGGAAGCGCTGGCATACTGGGAACGCGTCAGCGAGGGCCTAAAATGACCAGACTGTCCGAAGAAGAAGTCCAGAGTCTCGCTCCGGTACTGGCGGCCATAGGCGCGAGGGCGAAGCGGCTCCTCACCCTCGAGGAGTTACTGTCTGGATGGAGGGAATTCGTCGGACAGGTTCAGGCAGGGTACATGCTGACCGGGTATGACTATGCGAATGACCTTTCCACGCGGGACTTGCTGGAGGAACTCTTGGTCGCGGCGCGCGAGCCGCTCAGAACAAAGCTAGCCGACGAGATCATTGCGCCGGTCGATGCGCAATTTCGATCCGCAACGCGTGTGTTGACCACGCCGCTACGGCTCGGTAGCCCCGAGCAGCCACACTGGTGGTGGTTTCGGGCGCCGAATGATCTTACGGGCGAGCTCGCAGCGGACCTCTTGGCCGACACCTAACTTGGTCGATCGCCGTTATCTCGTCCCGTTCGATCGAGCAACGCGACCAATCAGGAGAGTGAAAAAGCCCGGCCACATGCACGGCCGGGCTTTCCGCTGCCAACGTACTGCCCGGATTCAACCGGTCGTCGCAACACAGTCTTGTGGTGCAGATCGTAAGAGCTGATCCAGGGCTTCGGCAGAGGTGCGCCAGCCCAGCGTCTTGCGCGGCCGTGTGTTGAGCGCGAGCGCGACGGCGGTGAGGTCCGTCGCACCGTGCGCGCTCAGGTCGGTGCCCTTGGGGAAGTACTGCCGGAGCAGCCCGTTTGTATTCTCGTTCGTCCCGCGCTGCCAGGGGCTCTGCGGCTCGCAGAAGTAGACCGCCAGCCCGCTGTCGATCCGCAGTTGCGCGTGCTCGGCCAGTTCGGAGCCCTGGTCCCACGTCAGCGAGCGTCGGAGCTGCGCCGGCAGTGTGCGCATTGCACGTGTGATCGCGTCGCGCACGGCCGTCGCGCCGTGGCCCGCGAGCGCGGGCCCGTTCTTCTCGCGCCCGCCCAGGCCGTGGCCTGGGAGGGGCGGCAGGTGGAGCAGGAGCGTGAAGCGCGTCGTGCGCTCGACGAGCGTCCCGATCGCCGAGCTGGCGAGACCGAGGATGAGATCCCCTTCCCAGTGACCCGGCACCGCGCGGTCGCCCGCCTCGGCGGGCCGCTCGCTGATCATCACCTCCGGGGTCACAAAGCCCTTGCCCCTCGTGCGCGTCCGGGCGCGCGGCACCCGCAGCGCGCGCCCGGTGCGCAGGCACGCGCTGAGTTCCCGCCGGAGCGCGCCGCGCCCCTGGATGTAGAGCGCCTGGTAGATCGCCTCGTGGCTGATGCGCATCGTCGGGTCGTCGGGGAAGTCGAGCGGCAAGCGCCGGGCGATTTGCTCGGGGCTCCACGCGCGGCCCCAGCGTCGGTGCTGCCGACGCCCGTGCCGGCGGCCCGTCCACGGCACCGTCGGGCCGAGCACCGGCGCACCGCCCGGCGTGGCGATCACGCCCGCCAAGCGATCCTGCACATACTGCCGCAGCCGCGCATGTGTCGCCAGTTTCGCCGGTTTGGGCCGGCGCGCGGCGCGGTCGGCATGCCACTGCGCGGTGGTGGCGCGATAGTCCAGCGCCCCGCTGCGCGTCGCGGCATTGCGCCGCAGCTCACGTGAGATCGTCGAGGGCGCCCGACCGAGTCGCCGCGCGCACTCACGCACGCCGCAGCCTTGGGCGCGCACAAGGGCGAGCTGTTCACGCTCGAGAAACGAGAGATAGCGCCCCGAGAGCGGGGGCGCGGCGGGCGCGAGGTGGGTCGGTGGCATCCCACCAGCTTGCCGAAACCACCGGGCCCCGACCACCCAGGGGCGTGTCCCGAGTTCAGTTGAAATTCGGGCAGTGACGCAAGGATGGCTGCTCAGGCGGCAGCCTCGGTCATGGCGTTCATCTTCTTGCCAAGCGCTGTCACGAGCAAGGGCAGCTGCTTATAGCCCTTCACTCTCCGAAAGTTCTTCTCCACAGAGAGCAACGCGGCACCGCACCAGCGCAGCTTCTGATCGCTCGTCCGCCAGTGGTCCACCTTCGCCGTCTTCTCCTCGAGCCGCGCCATCACGCTCTCGATGAGATTGGTCGTCCGGAAGCTCACCCCCAGCTCGGGGAAGAGCCCCAGCCGGTGCAGCGTGAGGGTTTCTTCCAGCCCCTCCTCCAGGCTCCCGGCCGCCGACTCGTTCACGAGCGAGAGCTCCCTCACCAGGCGCAAGAGCGCTCGCTTGGCATCAGCGTAGAGCGGGTGGCCGTAGGCCGCCTCGAGCTTCCGCTTCCAGATCACCTGGTCGGTCTTGGAGAGATAGCTCAAGACGTTTTCACGCTTGTGCCAGTGGCAGCGCTGGATCGCGACCCGCTCGCCGAAGACCTCCCGCACCGCCGCCCTCAACCCCTTCGCTCCATCGAGTACGGCGAGCAGCCCATTGGGGGCCGTGAACCCCCGCTCCTCGAGCTCCCGGAGGAAGGAGGCGCACACGCGCTTGTTCTCCGTCGCCGTCTGGACGAGACCGAGGATGCGCTTCTCCCCGGTAGCGGTCACGCCGAGTGCGATGACCATCTGGTCGCCGGCGAACGTCTTCCCGTCGAGGAGCACCGCGACCCATTCAACATCATCGAGCCGTCGCTCCAGCAGCCGCTTGAGCTCCTTCGTGCTGGCTCGGAGGAAGCGCCTCGACACACTGGACCTGGAGAGCCCGAAGGCCTCGGGCACCGCCTCCGCGGCGGCTTCGTACTCGCGGCAGGAAAGGCCGCCGAGCACCGTACGGAAGAGACCCACGTCCTGCGCTCGGGGCCTCTGGAGCGCGATGTAGGTGGAGAGCGGGATCTCGCGCTGCTCCTTCCTGTCTCTGACTCGGGGCACGGCGACGGAGAGCTTCTGGTCGGCGAGGTAGACGGCGCCCCGCTGCTTGCCCCAGCGCACCACGTCGGGGCGCGCATCGCCCCGGGCGTAGCGCGCTCCGGCCAGCGCGATCACTTCGGCTTCGAGCGCCTCGCCCACGGCGCGAAGTCCCAGCGGGATCAGGGCCTGGATCATGGCGATCATGCCGAGGCTCCCGGGCGTGGTGAGCGTGCCGTCGTCCAGTGGGATGGAGAGCTGCGCGGGCCGTTGGGCGGGCCGTTGGGCGGGCCGTTCGGCGGGCCGTTGGGCGGGCCGTTGGGCGGGCCGTTGGCGGGCCTGTCTTTTCTCCGTCTTCCTTCGTACGCTTCGCATGGGTGGTGTCCTCGGGCAGTGAGTGGAGATCCTTGCGAGGGATTCACACTCTTGTACCGCGGCACCACCCAAATTTCAACTACGCCTGGGACTCACCCCCGTTACGGGCGAGGGTGAGTCGAGAGTACCCCCTGCTATGCGCCTATGCTGCGCTCGAGGCCTGGGCGTCTGAATGCGCCGCGGCATAGAGCACGTCCGGGCACAGATCGGCCCCGGTCGGCCAGACGACGGTGCCGGCCTCCGGATCGATGCGCACCTGCGCAAACACCGCCGGATCGTTGAGCGCCGCGAACACGCCGCCATGACCCACGATCCAGCGGCTGGTGTCCACGACGCCCACGGTCCCATCCGTGAAGGCGAGCTCCAAGCGGTAGCCCTCCAGGGGGCGGACTCGGGTGACGCGTGGCAGCATACATTCCCTCGCAGTTGCGTCCGGAATATGGTCTCTGGCAGTACGACGTCTCCCGCAGAATCATAACCCTCGCGGTGAGCGGCCGGCCACCCGCGTGCGTGGGAGGCCTTACTCCAGCGGCGCAATGCGCTCGGGGGACTCATCGGTCTGGAGCCGCCGCCAGTTCTCGACCAGTTCCTGCTCGTGCAAGGACGCCCACTCGACGACGAGCGCCAGCGCCCGCGGCGGCAGGTCCCCACGGAGCACGCCCACCGGCGCGATGCGCAGCTGAGCTTCGGCCCCTCCGTAGAAGGCGTGGAAGTGCGGCGGCTCGTGATCGAAGAAGTACATGCGGATCACGATGCCGAAGAACCGGCTGATCTCAGGCATGGGGAGAATTTACGACGACGCGCGCTTGCGGGCAGCGTATGCGGTGAGGCCCGCCGTACGACTGCTGAAGGGGTCGTTTCACGCAAGAAGACCCCATCGGGCTGGCCGGCGGGCTCAATCTCTACGGGTTTGCGGGGGGAGACCCGGTCAACTTCAGTGATCCGTTTGGGCTCTGCAAAGACGAACAGGGGAACGAACGTAAGTGTACGGTGAAATGGGCAAAAGAAGCACGCGACACAACGATAACGGCCGAGACGAAGGCGGCTATCCAGCAGCTCGCTGATCTCGCTGACGTGGATCTTGTGCTCTCCAGCGGTCGACGCGCAAAGGGCAGCGATTGCTCCAAGAGCAGGCACAACTGCGGCAAGGCCGTCGATATCAAGAGCATCAATGGCGTGGACGTCGGCCAAGGACATCGCGCAAATCCCGCGGCGGCCGAACTCGTTGAACGTGTCCAAGGGATCGCATTTGGCATGTCGGAGACTCGGGAGAACTTCGGACCGCTGGGGATCTGGAAACGGAACGCCCCCGGTGGAGCTTGGCAACTCCGAGGCGGCATATTCGAAGGGGGCTCTGTCCCGTGGTTCGCAGATCCGGCTGCCTTCGGACTGTGGCAAGACCATCAGAACCACGTTCACATCTCAGTTCAGTAGGGTCTCATGACGCGAGCTACAGTTGTTGCTATCACGATACTCATGACGTCGATCGCCAGTTGTCGACCGCGGGCGAAAGACAGCGCCGAATCAAGGCTGGCATTTACGTCCGTTCCGACTGCGAGTGCGTCGCGATGTAACCGTGATACGGCGTTGGTCTACACGGATGTGACCAAGTCGGCGGAAACAGGCGATCTGTCCGGGTTTGAGATACGGCTGTCGGCACGGCCTGAGGGATGGTACGGCTCGGCGCGTGAGGCGGCCGGTGAGTTTGGGCCCTGGATAGACCTCGCTGATGTGCGCGTGGACAGTGCACAAAAGTCAGTGGACTTCGCGATTCCGAATGGCCCAGACTCGTCTCGCTTTCGGGGTGCGTTCTCGTGTGATAGCCTGTGGGGCAGTTTTCGAGCGTTCCGCACCACCGGTTGGGATGCGATCACCTTCCGCCGCGTGCGGTAACGTCTCGCCCAAGACGCGTCGTCGTGGACTCATGCGTGTGAGCGCCCGTGCTGACGTTGAGGCTCAAAAACGCACATCCTGGCCTTGAGACTCAAACTACGACGACCCCCGAAAAATCGGCGTGGCTAAGCGAAGCAGTTGCACCGCGTTGCCCTGTGCCAGCGTACGACGGATGGCTGAAGGGGTCGTTTCACGCAGGAAGACCCCATCGGCTTGGCGGGAGGCTTAAATCTCTACGGGTTTGCAGGCGGGGATCCGGTCAACTTCTCCGATCCGTTTGGGCTCTGCCCGCCCAAGGATCGAGATGTACAGACTTGCGCGAGCGTCCAGTATTGGCGGGGAAAGGCTGCGAAGGCTGGGCTCGCCGGTAAGATCGTCTACAGCCTCATGGCGGGATTTGCCTCCGTTGGCGAGGAAGCAATCGCCGATGCACACGGATATCCAGTTGGAGATTGCGGCGTTAAGTACGATTGTGGGACGCCACCGTTTGTTGGCCCCCCTGGCCCTGAGGACGCAGGTTTAGTGAAAGGCATCGCAAAGGCCATAAAGCGGGCGCAAGGTGCCGAAGTGTCGCTCAGCAAAGTGGGGAGATTTGTCAAGGCTACGTGGAGCGTTGCTGGTGACAAAGGTGCTGGGTATGTAAAGTGGACGCGAATCTTGGATGAAGACGGCAAGACTGCCCGCCTTTACAAGGACGTGTATGATCAGGGCGGGAAGTTCCTGCGCCGTGACTGGAAGGTGGGAGGGCCGCCCAAGTGAGTGTGCCAGACCGCAAGTCGTTTGCAGGAAGGCTAGAGGCGGCGCTGTTAGCTCCTCAGCCGGCGCAGCGCGTGAGCAGCGTGATCGGCGAGGTGTTGACGGAAGAGCCGAGCGTGACGGAATCGGAAGACCAGCGCCTCGTGCGCCGCATCAGCGAGCGCGTTGATGTTGCGAGCGCGGATTCGGCGCGACTGCTTCGGCTCGCACGAGATGTTCAAGACCTATTGGACGGCACCTCTTCGGCGGAAGCCGTGGAACGGCTGCTTGAACTGGTGGCGGAACGTGCGCGGGTGCTCGAGATCGCTCGCAAGCACGCTCAAGGCGCCATCACTCGGACCAGCTTTCTATCGTTCGTAGCAGAGCAGCGGTGGCCGGAGAGTGTGCGTCGTCGTATGGCTGCACTTTCGCCAGCGGATCTGGCCAGCTTGGTAGCAGCTCTTGAGGGAAACGAGATCGCCCGGTTGGAGACATTGCTGGTCGGCTGAGTCTAGCACGGGTTGGCAGAGAGGCGGTCAACTCTGAGAGGTTGCACGATCTTGGGATGAGTGAAGGACTACAAGGAGCCCGGCGGCAGTCATTCGGCCGGGCTCCTTCGCGTGAGCTTGCTGCGTGCGGTGCGCGCACTGGTGTCGCGGCTCAAAACCGCACATCCTGGCCTCGAGGCTCCAACTACGACGAGTCCCGAAAAATCGGCGCGGCTAAAAGAGGAAGCTGTCGTCACTTGCGCGGTGCCCGCGTACGATTCTCGGCTGAAGGGGTCGTTTCACGCAAGAAGACCCCTTGGGCTTAGCCGGCGGGCTCAATCTCTACGGGTTTGCGGGGGGAGACCCCGTCAACTTCAGCGATCCACTCGGCCTGTGTGCTGGACCACCGGACAGCGTTCAGGTCACCGTTACGGTGCAATGCCCAAATGGCGGCACAGGGACGCGCGTGGTCTGGGCGCATCGCGTCAAGAATCCTGCGGCAGTGGATTCGGCAGCACAGCAAATCAAGAGCGGCGGCAATCAAGATTTCACACCTACGGATGTGCAGACAGATTACCACCGGTTTGTCCTGGATCCGAACGGTGCCGTCTACGTCCTGCCCACCACCTCAGCGGACGGATTGAAGATCGTCGATCCGCTGGGGCATACGACATTCTTCGGACTCCAGACGATTATGTACTTTCGCGCTGACGTGTGGCCGTCGATCCAAGGGTTGAACATGAACGCGGTTCACGGGGGGCGAACCACGTGTAACATCGTGGGTCATGAAGGTGTCCACCTGGGGCAGGCGCGTGGTAGGGGTGGAGCGCAACCCTCCTGGCCAGATTCCGTGCTGGAGCAGCAGGCCTACAGCATGAATTGGGGGTGCTGATGTTTCCCTGGCGGTGTGTACTACTCACCTGCCTCCTGGGCGGTGCCAGCGTCGGAGGATACGCGTGCGTACAGCGGTCTAGTTCGGGGTCCAATCACGGTGCAGCCATGACGATGGTCGGTGACACCACGGCGTGCGGGCAGTTGCGTCTGTGGGCCATGCCGATTGGGCAGGTTGACACAGCTACGGACCGGCGCAGTACGGACACACTTGTGACCCAAGCGCGGCTCGACTTCGTCGGCACGGGGGCCGAATACTACTGCCAGCGCGAGGGGAAGTACCCGTCGCATCTCCACGAGATATTCTCCTACGCGAATGGGGTGATTCCGCATCGTTGCGCAATTCCGCCAGACGACACACTCGACGCCTGGCACCATGGAGTACGCTACGAACTTCGAGAGGGTGTGCCAATGATCACATCGGCTGGCCCCGATGGCCGATTCGATACGTCAGACGACATCAGTCTTCCGGGCGCAAATGACTCACCCGTCAGGTTCGCCGATCTTACCAGGGATTGCAGTTCGTAGCCTGGGCAGTGTGCGAAATGCTACAGCCCGGCAGGAGGAATCCGGCCGGGCTGCTGTTGTCAGTTCGGTCCTGTGTTCAGCTCACTTTGCGCTTCGTGCGCGCTGAGGGCGTGCTCTGCTTGGGCATCGCACGCCGCCGAGTTTCGAGCATGGCGTCGACGAGCTTCAAGACGGCGCGCTGATCGGCGGGGGGGAGTTCCTCCACGCGGCGCAAGCGCTTCAGGAGCCGGGCCGTCTTCGGGCTCAGCGTCTCCCGCACCGGCGCGAGGCCCAACAGCTCGTCCGTGGAGACCTTGAGCGCCTGGGCGAACTCGACCAGGAGCGAGCCCGGAGGCTGCGCCTCCTCGGCCTCGTAGTAGGCGATCACACGCTGCGAGACGCCCGCGGCCTCTCCCAACTCCACCTGGGTCATCCCCCGGCTCTGCCGGATCGCGGCGAGCCGGGGCCCGAAGCCCTCGCGGGTGGTGATCTTGGGCATGCGGTCGGTGGAACGGGGTGACACCAGCCCCCACTCCCCAGCGGCGGACGGCATCGGCGGCATGGCTGGGGCGGGAGCGCTGAGGCTGCCGGGCATGAGTTTGCTCTCCAAGCATACAGGGGGTGGAACGAGCATCGCGTAGCGTGCTTGACGGAGTATACGAACCTAGTATAATCCGGGAGCAGGGTCCTGGCACACCAGAAATCGCATCGCACCCCCTTGACAGATTTTCGGGCGCGACCGCTCCAACCCCCTTTCTACTCCGATGGCGCGCATTCCGGACGGCGAGCTGGAGCGACTGAAGCGCGAGAGCGATCTCGTCTCACTGGTGCAGGCCGCGGGGGTGGAACTCCGGCGGCACGGGGCCGATCTCGTGGGGCGCTGTCCCTTCCACGACGATCAGAGCCCCAGCCTGGTGGTGACGCCGGGGAAACAGCTCTGGCATTGCTTGGGGGCGTGTCAGGCGGGCGGGAGTGTGATCGACTGGGTGATGCGGGTGGAGCGGGTGAGCTTCCGGCATGCGGTCGAGCTCCTGCGCACGCGCGTGGGGCGGTCGGATCCCACCACGCCGACGCCTCCTGCGCTCTCGCTCACGCCGCTTGCCACGACGCTCGAGGAGATCGAGGCCCTCGATGAGGCGGCGCTCGCGCGCGCGGTGGTCCGCTTCTATCACGAGACGCTGAAGGCGAGCCCTGAAGCCATCGCGTACTTGGAGCGGCGGGGGCTGAATAGCATCGCACTGATCGACCGTTTCCAACTGGGCTATGCCAATCGCACGCTGGGGTATCGCCTCCCACCGGGCGACACGAAGGCGGGCGAGGCGCTGCGCGGAAAGCTCGCGCGCGTGGGGCTCGTGCGATCGAGCGGGCACGAGCATTTCCGCGGGAGCGTGGTGGTGCCGATCTTCGGCGCGCGGGGGCAGCTCGCGCAGATGTACGGGCGGAAGCTTGGGGTCCAGCTCCGGAAGGGGACGCCGCTCCATCTCTACCTGCCGGGCCCGCACACGGCGGTGTGGAATGTCGAAGCGCTGGAGGACGCGAAGGAGGTGATCCTCTGCGAGGCGCTCTTCGATGCGATGAGCTTCTGGGCGGCCGGTTTCCCCAATGTGCTCACGAGCTACGGGGTGAACGGCTTTACCGACGCGCACCGGGCGGCCCTCCGGATGTACGGCACGGAGCGGGTGCTGATCGCGTATGACGCGGACGCGGCAGGCGATCGCGCGGCGGCGCACGTGGCCGAGCAGCTCGTCCGCGCGGGGATCGAGTGTTATCGGGTGGCTTTCCCGCGCGGGCTGGATGCGAACGCGGTCGCGCTGGCGCAGCCGCCGGCGCGTGAGAGCTTGGGGGCGCTGCTCCGGAGTGCGACGTGGCTTGGGCGCGGGGCGCCCGTCGTCCCGGTGGCGGCTGCGCTCACGCCAGAGGCAAGTGCATCAGATGGACTCGCACCCAATGCGCACCCAGCCGCGGCTTCTTCTTTAGCCGCTGCTCTTCCCGTACCAGCTGCTGCCTCTCCCACGATTGCCGCGTCTCGAGTGCCGGCGTCGCACGAGCCGACGGCCGGGCTCACGCTCGAACGCACGGGTGCCAATGTGGTGTGCACGGTGGGCGATCGCACCTACCGCGTGCGTGGGCTGGCGAAGAATCTCAGCCCTGACGCGCTCCGGGTGAATCTGCTCGCCCGGCGCGGGGACGCCGTGCACGTCGATACGCTCGATCTCTACGTCGCCCGCGCCCGCAGTCTCTTCCTCGCCCAAGCCGCGCAGGAGCTGGGGGTGAGCGAGGAGCTTGTGAAGCGCGATGTGGGCGCGGTGATCCTCGCCCTCGAAGCGCTCGTCACCGAGCAGATCACGGCGACGCTCACGCCGGCACCGCCTGCAGACAGTACGCCGCCGATGACGGAGGCCGAGCGGGAGGCCGCGCTCGCGCTCCTCCGCGATCCGCAGCTCTTGCATCGCATTCTCGCCGACTTCGCTCAGGCCGGCGTGGTGGGCGAGGAGACGAACAAGCTCGTGGGCTACCTGGCCGCCGTCTCGCGCAAGCTGCCTGAGCCCCTGGCCGTCATCATCCAGAGCGCCAGTGCCGCGGGCAAGACGAGCCTCATGGATGCGGTCCTGGCCTTCGTCCCGCCCGAGAGCAAAGTGCAGTACTCCGCCATGACGGGCCAGGCGCTCTTCTACCTGGGTGAGACCGACTTGAAGCACAAGGTGCTGGCCGTGGTCGAGGAGGAGGGGGCCGAGCGCGCCTCGTACGCCTTGAAGCTCTTGCAGAGCGAGGGGGAGCTCACGATCGCCTCGACGGGCAAGGATCCCGAGACGGGGAAGCTCACCACGCACGCGTACCGGGTGGAGGGGCCCGTCATGATCATGCTCACCACCACGGCCGTGGAACTGGACGAAGAGCTGGTGAACCGTGCCCTCGTGCTCACGGTGGACGAGAGCCCGACACAGACGCGCGCCATCCACGAGCGCCAGCGCGCGCGCCGCACGCTGGACGGCTTGCTCGCCCGGGTCAGTCGGCAGGACGTGCTCACGCTCCACCGCAACGCGCAGCGCTTGCTGGAGCCCGTGCACGTGGTGAACCCCTATGCCCGCGAGCTCACCTTCCTCGACGCGCGCACGCGCACGCGGCGGGATCACGAGAAGTACTTGACCCTGATCGACACGGTGGCCTTCCTGCACCAGCACCAGCGCGCGCGCAAGACCGTGGAGCGGGACGGCACGACGCTCACGTACATCGAGGTCACCCGCAGCGATATCGCCGTGGCCAATCGGCTGGCCGCGGTGGTGTTGGGCCGGGCGCTGGATGATCTCCCACCGCAAGCGCGGAAGCTCCTGACGCTCCTCACCCAGATGGTCGAGCGCCTCGCCGCGCGGGAGCGCGTGGCCGGGCGCGCGGTGCGCTTTACCCGACGCGGCGTGCGGCACTTCACCGGGTGGACGGACTTCCAGGTGCGCGCGCACCTGGGGCAGCTCGAACGGCTGGAATACGTGCTGGCGCACCGGGGCGCGCAGGGGCAGCGCTACGTCTACGAACTGCTCTACGCCGAGGCGTCCGTGGCGCCGGTGGTGGCTGGTCATACACTGGGCAGCGACACATCCGCAGCGCTGAATGCGCTCGATCTCCGGACGTACGATCCAGACTTCGAGGGGTCCGCGGCCCACTTCGAGGGTCTGAACGGCGACTTCGAGGGGGCTTTGAGCCCCCCTCGAGCCCCGGGTGAGGGGCCTTCGAGGGGGGCCTCTGTCGTAGATAACGTGCTCCCCCGAGGCGACTTGCCCGCGCCCCGCGTGTCCGCGGCGGAAAACGCATCTAGGAACGGCAAGCGTCCGCCCAGTCGTACCGTACCCGGCGAGGCGATCCCGTGAACACCACCAGTGCGCTGGCAACGCCCCTGGCGTCGCTCATCCCGCGCTACCTCACCGCGGCCGCCGCGCAGGGCTACGCCGCGAGCACGCTCGACAGCCGGCGGCGGCACCTCGCCCACTTCACCACATGGTGCGATGCGCGCGGTCTCGTCAGTGCGGACCAGCTCACGCCGGCCATCCTGGAACGCTACCGGCTCACGCTCTTCCACCAGCGCCAACCAGACGGATCCCCGCTCACGTGGGCCACGCAGGCGGCCAAGCTCACCGCCGTGCGCATGCTCCTCGCCTGGGCCGCCCGCGCGAAGTGGATCACCGTCAATCCTGCGGCCGATCTCGTCCTGCCCAAACTCCCGAAGCGCTTGCCGCGCGCCGTGCTCTCGGTGAGCGAAGCCGAACGCGTGCTGGCCCAACCGGATGTCACCACCGCGCTCGGGCTCCGCGACCGCGCCATCCTCGAAGTGCTCTACTCGACCGGCCTCCGGCGCTTGGAACTGGTACGGCTCGATTGCAGCGATCTCGATCCGGAGCGGGGGCTCGTCTTCGTGCGCGAGGGGAAGGGGAAGAAAGATCGCTTGGTCCCGATCGGCGCACGCGCGATCGCCTGGACAATGCGCTACCTCAATGCGGTGCGGCCCCGGCTGGTGCGCGAGCCCACCTGTCCGGCACTCTTTCTCACCCGAGGCGGCACGCGGCTCAAGCCCCAGCGCCTCACCGGCCGGCTGCACCGCTATCTCGTCGCCTCCGGCGTGGCCAAGCCCGGGAGCTGCCATGTCTGGCGGCACACGGCCGCCACGCTCATGCACGAAGCGGGCGCCGACATCCGCGATCTCCAGGAGCTCTTGGGGCACGCGCAGCTCTCGACCACCGAACTGTACACGCACGTCTCGATCGCCCGACTTCAAGCCGTGCACGCGCGGACCCATCCCGCTCATCACGTACACGTGCCCGCGCGTGCGGGCGCGGCTTCTTCTTTAGCTGCTGTAGCGGCTGAAGAGGAAGCCGCTTTCACGGCGGAGCAGCAGGAGCCAGCGTGCAGCGCGCACGACATACCTCCTCGTGAGAGTGAGCCATGAACAGCGCTGACCCGGTGGACGAACGGATCATGCTCTTCCGTGTGTGGGATGTCTCCTCCCGACACGACGCTCCGCTCAAGAGCACGACCGGCGGGCTCTCTCGCGCCGGAGCCCGTGGGCCCAGGCGGCGCTGGAGGGAGCCGCCCTCCGGCGCTGCGCGCGTGCGCTCTGCTCCCGCGCTCCGCGCCTCCGGGACCGGGCGGGTCGCTCGCCCACTGCGCGCTGCGCGCTCCGTGGGCTCGCTGGCGCATAACGCGCATTATGCGCCCCCGCCCTCGGCTCCCCCCAGCTTGGGCCTTCGGCCTGTACATAACCGAGGGTTATGCAAACCTGGGCCCACGGGCACCAGCAAAGGCCACCGGCCAGAGGACAGCGCGCACGCACCAGACCCCACCCCCACCGCCACACAGTGTGCAGCGTCATGCCGCTCGCACGTCCCACTCAAGAGCCGCACGCGCACGCGCGCGTGTGAACGCCCGCATCTGAGGGCGCGCGCGGCGGCACGCGTGCTGGCGTCGAGGCTCAAAAGTGCACATCATGGCCTCGAGCCTCAAAGTATGACGAGTCCCGAAAAATCGACGCGGCTAAGAGAAAGAGCTCCACCGCTTTGCCCTGTGCCAGCGTATGACGGAGTGCTGAAGGGGTCGTTTCACGCAGGAAGACCCCATCGGGCTGGCGGGCGGGCTCAATCTCTACGGGTTCGCGGGGGGCGATCCGGTCAACTTCTCGGATCCGTTTGGGTTATGTCGACCGCAGGACGACGACGACGGACCGCAGTGTAGTCGCGTTTTCTTTGCCGGCGTCGGCGGCCAGCTCATGGTGGGATGGGGCGTCAATTTGGGCATAGGCGTCACCTACGCCGATGGAGAAGGAATTGGCCTGTATGTTCGCGGCGGTGTAGGGGCCGGTCTAGACGTGAACGCTTCGACCGAAGGCGGCACCTCGACGAATCGCACATCATTCGACGGAAACTCTCTTGAGGGATGTGCTGGAATAGTGGCAGTTGGGGGATGCGCATCCGGAAACGCGCGCGGTATGACGTACAGCGGAAGTCTCAGTGTTGGAACAAAAGATCTTCCCATACCGGTGAGTGTGCACGCCGGTGGAAGTCACACCGTTTCCGTCACGTCCAAAGATGTTGCCGATACTTTACGTCGTTGGATTGCCGAAGCGAAGAAAGAGATGGAAGAGATAAGGGCGGCCCTACAGACTGAGCGGGCCCGAACGAACCCTGAGGAGGCCCGCCAGTGAAACCAGCAGGCGTCGTATTGATTGTGCTCAGCTTTGTCGCCGGGTTGTTCAATCTGGTGCGCGCGTTGAAGCTGCAAGACAATCGTATCGACATCCATCCTGGGGAAGGCCTTGGCGCTGGCCGGTCCCCGGTGTGGCAGCTGAACATGCTCACACCCGCGAACTATCGTGCATCCTGCCGCAGCGCCGTGCGCTGGCTGCAAGCAGGGCTGGCATTTCAGTTCGTTCTCATGCTTGCCGGGATCATCGCCCTCGCGGCGCCATGAAGCAGCGGGTGGCCCGTGTTCAAGGCGCGATGACCTGATCCTTTACGCTGTCGCTTGGTCTTCTGACCGGGTGAGGCCAGCTCGCCTTCTGTGTGCGACGCACTGGCGGGGGAGCCGTCGGCGTCGGATTTCGAGCAGGGCATCGACGAGCTTCAAGATGGTGCATTGATCAGCCGGGGGGAGTTCCTCCACGCGCTGTAAGCGCCTCAAGAGCCGGGCGGTCTTGGCCGAGAGCCGCTCGCGTACGGCGGCATGCCTGAGAGCTCGTCCGTGCTCACCCGTCGTGCCTAGAGCGAGCTCAATCAGCGAGGAGCTGAAGGACGCGACGGGGCAGATCTACCAGCGGAACCGGTACTATGACTCCACGAGCGGGCGGTTCACGCAAGAAGACCCCTTGGGCTTAGCCGGCGGGCTCAATCTCTACGGGTTTGCGGGGGGAGACCCCGTCAACTTCAGCGATCCACTCGGCCTGTGTGCTGGACCACCGGACAGCGTTCAGGTCACCGTTACGGTGCAATGCCCAAATGGCGGCACAGGGACGCGCGTGGTCTGGGCGCATCGCGTCAAGAATCCTGCGGCAGTGGATTCGGCAGCACAGCAAATCAAGAGCGGCGGCAATCAAGATTTCACACCTACGGATGTGCAGACAGATTACCACCGGTTTGTCCTGGATCCGAACGGTGCCGTCTACGTCCTGCCCACCACCTCAGCGGACGGATTGAAGATCGTCGATCCGCTGGGGCATACGACATTCTTCGGACTCCAGACGATTATGTACTTTCGCGCTGACGTGTGGCCGTCGATCCAAGGGTTGAACATGAACGCGGTTCACGGGGGGCGAACCACGTGTAACATCGTGGGTCATGAAGGTGTCCACCTGGGGCAGGCGCGTGGTAGGGGTGGAGCGCAACCCTCCTGGCCAGATTCCGTGCTGGAGCAGCAGGCCTACAGCATGAATTGGGGGTGCTGATGTTTCCCTGGCGGTGTGTACTACTCACCTGCCTCCTGGGCGGTGCCAGCGTCGGAGGATACGCGTGCGTACAGCGGTCTAGTTCGGGGTCCAATCACGGTGCAGCCATGACGATGGTCGGTGACACCACGGCGTGCGGGCAGTTGCGTCTGTGGGCCATGCCGATTGGGCAGGTTGACACAGCTACGGACCGGCGCAGTACGGACACACTTGTGACCCAAGCGCGGCTCGACTTCGTCGGCACGGGGGCCGAATACTACTGCCAGCGCGAGGGGAAGTACCCGTCGCATCTCCACGAGATATTCTCCTACGCGAATGGGGTGATTCCGCATCGTTGCGCAATTCCGCCAGACGACACACTCGACGCCTGGCACCATGGAGTACGCTACGAACTTCGAGAGGGTGTGCCGATGATCACATTGGCTGGCCCCGATGGCCGATTCGATACGTCAGACGACATCAGTCTTCCGGGCGCAAATGACTCACCCGTCAGGTTCGCCGATCTTACCAGGGATTGCAGTTCGTAGCCTGGGCAGTGTGCGAAATGCTACAGCCCGGCAGGAGGAATCCGGCCGGGCTGCTGTTGTCAGTTCGGTCCTGTGTTCAGCTCACTTTGCGCTTCGTGCGCGCTGAGGGCGTGCTCTGCTTGGGCATCGCACGCCGCCGAGTTTCGAGCATGGCGTCGACGAGCTTCAAGACGGCGCGCTGATCGGCGGGGGGGAGTTCCTCCACGCGGCGCAAGCGCTTCAGGAGCCGGGCCGTCTTCGGGCTCAGCGTCTCCCGCACCGGCGCGAGGCCCAACAGCTCGTCCGTGGAGACCTTGAGCGCCTGGGCGAACTCGACCAGGAGCGAGCCCGGAGGCTGCGCCTCCTCGGCCTCGTAGTAGGCGATCACACGCTGCGAGACGCCCGCGGCCTCTCCCAACTCCACCTGGGTCATCCCCCGGCTCTGCCGGATCGCGGCGAGCCGGGGCCCGAAGCCCTCGCGGGTGGTGATCTTGGGCATGCGGTCGGTGGAACGGGGTGACACCAGCCCCCACTCCCCAGCGGCGGACGGCATTGGCGGCATGGCTGGGGCGGGAGCGCTGAGGCTGCCGGGCATGAGTTTGCTCTCCAAGCATACAGGGGGTGGAACGAGCATCGCGTAGCGTGCTTGACGGAGTATACGAACCTAGTATAATCCGGGAGCAGGGTCCTGGCACACCAGAAATCGCATCGCACCCCCTTGACAGATTTTCGGGCGCGACCGCTCCAACCCCCTTTCTACTCCGATGGCGCGCATTCCGGACGGCGAGCTGGAGCGACTGAAGCGCGAGAGCGATCTCGTCTCACTGGTGCAGGCCGCGGGGGTGGAACTCCGGCGGCACGGGGCCGATCTCGTGGGGCGCTGTCCCTTCCACGACGATCAGAGCCCCAGCCTGGTGGTGACGCCGGGGAAACAGCTCTGGCATTGCTTGGGGGCGTGTCAGGCGGGCGGGAGTGTGATCGACTGGGTGATGCGGGTGGAGCGGGTGAGCTTCCGGCATGCGGTCGAGCTCCTGCGCACGCGCGTGGGGCGGTCGGATCCCACCACGCCGACGCCTCCTGCGCTCTCGCTCACGCCGCTTGCCACGACGCTCGAGGAGATCGAGGCCCTCGATGAGGCGGCGCTCGCGCGCGCGGTGGTCCGCTTCTATCACGAGACGCTGAAGGCGAGCCCTGAAGCCATCGCGTACTTGGAGCGGCGGGGGCTGAATAGCATCGCACTGATCGACCGTTTCCAACTGGGCTATGCCAATCGCACGCTGGGGTATCGCCTCCCACCGGGCGACACGAAGGCGGGCGAGGCGCTGCGCGGAAAGCTCGCGCGCGTGGGGCTCGTGCGATCGAGCGGGCACGAGCATTTCCGCGGGAGCGTGGTGGTGCCGATCTTCGGCGCGCGGGGGCAGCTCGCGCAGATGTACGGGCGGAAGCTTGGGGTCCAGCTCCGGAAGGGGACGCCGCTCCATCTCTACCTGCCGGGCCCGCACACGGCGGTGTGGAATGTCGAAGCGCTGGAGGACGCGAAGGAGGTGATCCTCTGCGAGGCGCTCTTCGATGCGATGAGCTTCTGGGCGGCCGGTTTCCCCAATGTGCTCACGAGCTACGGGGTGAACGGCTTTACCGACGCGCACCGGGCGGCCCTCCGGATGTACGGCACGGAGCGGGTGCTGATCGCGTATGACGCGGACGCGGCAGGCGATCGCGCGGCGGCGCACGTGGCCGAGCAGCTCGTCCGCGCGGGGATCGAGTGTTATCGGGTGGCTTTCCCGCGCGGGCTGGATGCGAACGCGGTCGCGCTGGCGCAGCCGCCGGCGCGTGAGAGCTTGGGGGCGCTGCTCCGGAGTGCGACGTGGCTTGGGCGCGGGGCGCCCGTCGTCCCGGTGGCGGCTGCGCTCACGCCAGAGGCAAGTGCATCAGATGGACTCGCACCCGATGCGCACCCAGCCGCGGCTTCTTCTTTAGCCGCTGCTCTTCCCGTACCAGCTGCTGCCTCTCCCACGATTGCCGCGTCTCGAGTGCCGGCGTCGCACGAGCCGACGGCCGGGCTCACGCTCGAACGCACGGGTGCCGATGTGGTGTGCACGGTGGGCGATCGCACCTACCGCGTGCGTGGGCTGGCGAAGAATCTCAGCCCTGACGCGCTCCGGGTGAATCTGCTCGCCCGGCGCGGGGACGCCGTGCACGTCGATACGCTCGATCTCTACGTCGCCCGCGCCCGCAGTCTCTTCCTCGCCCAAGCCGCGCAGGAGCTGGGGGTGAGCGAGGAGCTTGTGAAGCGCGATGTGGGCGCGGTGATCCTCGCCCTCGAAGCGCTCGTCACCGAGCAGATCACGGCGACGCTCACGCCGGCACCGCCTGCAGACAGTACGCCGCCGATGACGGAGGCCGAGCGGGAGGCCGCGCTCGCGCTCCTCCGCGATCCGCAGCTCTTGCATTGCATTCTCGCCGACTTCGCTCAGGCCGGCGTGGTGGGCGAGGAGACGAACAAGCTCGTGGGCTACCTGGCCGCCGTCTCGCGCAAGCTGCCTGAGCCCCTGGCCGTCATCATCCAGAGCGCCAGTGCCGCGGGCAAGACGAGCCTCATGGATGCGGTCCTGGCCTTCGTCCCGCCCGAGAGCAAAGTGCAGTACTCCGCCATGACGGGCCAGGCGCTCTTCTACCTGGGTGAGACCGACTTGAAGCACAAGGTGCTGGCCGTGGTCGAGGAGGAGGGGGCCGAGCGCGCCTCGTACGCCTTGAAGCTCTTGCAGAGCGAGGGGGAGCTCACGATCGCCTCGACGGGCAAGGATCCCGAGACGGGGAAGCTCACCACGCACGCGTACCGGGTGGAGGGGCCCGTCATGATCATGCTCACCACCACGGCCGTGGAACTGGACGAAGAGCTGGTGAACCGTGCCCTCGTGCTCACGGTGGACGAGAGCCCGACACAGACGCGCGCCATCCACGAGCGCCAGCGCGCGCGCCGCACGCTGGACGGCTTGCTCGCCCGGGTCAGTCGGCAGGACGTGCTCACGCTCCACCGCAACGCGCAGCGCTTGCTGGAGCCCGTGCACGTGGTGAACCCCTATGCCCGCGAGCTCACCTTCCTCGACGCGCGCACGCGCACGCGGCGGGATCACGAGAAGTACTTGACCCTGATCGACACGGTGGCCTTCCTGCACCAGCACCAGCGCGCGCGCAAGACCGTGGAGCGGGACGGCACGACGCTCACGTACATTGAGGTCACCCGCAGCGATATCGCCGTGGCCAATCGGCTGGCCGCGGTGGTGTTGGGCCGGGCGCTGGATGATCTCCCACCGCAAGCGCGGAAGCTCCTGACGCTCCTCACCCAGATGGTCGAGCGCCTCGCCGCGCGGGAGCGCGTGGCCGGGCGCGCGGTGCGCTTTACCCGACGCGGCGTGCGGCACTTCACCGGGTGGACGGACTTCCAGGTGCGCGCGCACCTGGGGCAGCTCGAACGGCTGGAATACGTGCTGGCGCACCGGGGCGCGCAGGGGCAGCGCTACGTCTACGAACTGCTCTACGCCGAGGCGTCCGTGGCGCCGGTGGTGGCTGGTCATACACTGGGCAGCGACACATCCGCAGCGCTGAATGCGCTCGATCTCCGGACGTACGATCCAGACTTCGAGGGGTCCGCGGCCCACTTCGAGGGTCTGAACGGCGACTTCGAGGGGGCTTTGAGCCCCCCTCGAGCCCCGGGTGAGGGGCCTTCGAGGGGGGCCTCTGTCGTAGATAACGTGCTCCCCCGAGGCGACTTGCCCGCGCCCCGCGTGTCCGCGGCGGAAAACGCATTTAGGAACGGCAAGCGTCCGCCCAGTCGTACCGTACCCGGCGAGGCGATCCCGTGAACACCACCAGTGCGCTGGCAACGCCCCTGGCGTCGCTCATCCCGCGCTACCTCACCGCGGCCGCCGCGCAGGGCTACGCCGCGAGCACGCTCGACAGCCGGCGGCGGCACCTCGCCCACTTCACCACATGGTGCGATGCGCGCGGTCTCGTCAGTGCGGACCAGCTCACGCCGGCCATCCTGGAACGCTACCGGCTCACGCTCTTCCACCAGCGCCAACCAGACGGATCCCCGCTCACGTGGGCCACGCAGGCGGCCAAGCTCACCGCCGTGCGCATGCTCCTCGCCTGGGCCGCCCGCGCGAAGTGGATCACCGTCAATCCTGCGGCCGATCTCGTCCTGCCCAAACTCCCGAAGCGCTTGCCGCGCGCCGTGCTCTCGGTGAGCGAAGCCGAACGCGTGCTGGCCCAACCGGATGTCACCACCGCGCTCGGGCTCCGCGACCGCGCCATCCTCGAAGTGCTCTACTCGACCGGCCTCCGGCGCTTGGAACTGGTACGGCTCGATTGCAGCGATCTCGATCCGGAGCGGGGGCTCGTCTTCGTGCGCGAGGGGAAGGGGAAGAAAGATCGCTTGGTCCCGATCGGCGCACGCGCGATCGCCTGGACGATGCGCTACCTCGATGCGGTGCGGCCCCGGCTGGTGCGCGAGCCCACCTGTCCGGCACTCTTTCTCACCCGAGGCGGCACGCGGCTCAAGCCCCAGCGCCTCACCGGCCGGCTGCACCGCTATCTCGTCGCCTCCGGCGTGGCCAAGCCCGGGAGCTGCCATGTCTGGCGGCACACGGCCGCCACGCTCATGCACGAAGCGGGCGCCGACATCCGCGATCTCCAGGAGCTCTTGGGGCACGCGCAGCTCTCGACCACCGAACTGTACACGCACGTCTCGATCGCCCGACTTCAAGCCGTGCACGCGCGGACCCATCCCGCTCATCACGTACACGTGCCCGCGCGTGCGGGCGCGGCTTCTTCTTTAGCTGCTGTAGCGGCTGAAGAGGAAGCCGCTTTCACGGCGGAGCAGCAGGAGCCAGCGTGCAGCGCGCACGACATACCTCCTCGTGAGAGTGAGCCATGAACAGCGCTGACCCGGTGGACGAACGGATCATGCTCTTCCGTGTGTGGGATGTCTCCTCCCGACACGACGCTCCGCTCAAGAGCACGACCGGCGGGCTCTCTCGCGCCGGAGCCCGTGGGCCCAGGCGGCGCTGGAGGGAGCCGCCCTCCGGCGCTGCGCGCGTGCGCTCTGCTCCCGCGCTCCGCGCCTCCGGGACCGGGCGGGTCGCTCGCCCACTGCGCGCTGCGCGCTCCGTGGGCTCGCTGGCGCATAACGCGCATTATGCGCCCCCGCCCTCGGCTCCCCCCAGCTTGGGCCTTCGGCCTGTACATAACCGAGGGTTATGCAAACCTGGGCCCACGGGCACCAGCAAAGGCCACCGGCCAGAGGACAGCGCGCACGCACCAGACCCCACCCCCACCGCCACACAGTGTGCAGCGTCATGCCGCTCGCACGTCCCACTCAAGAGCCGCACGCGCACGCGCGCGTGTGAACGCCCGCATCTGAGGGCGCGCGCGGCGGCACGCGTGCTGGCGTCGAGGCTCAAAAGTGCACATCATGGCCTCGAGCCTCAAAGTATGACGAGTCCCGAAAAATCGACGCGGCTAAGAGAAAGAGCTCCACCGCTTTGCCCTGTGCCAGCGTATGACGGAGTGCTGAAGGGGTCGTTTCACGCAGGAAGACCCCATCGGCTTGGCGGGAGGCTTAAATCTCTACGGGTTTGCAGGCGGGGATCCGGTCAACTTCTCCGATCCGTTTGGGCTCTGCCCGCCCAAGGATCGAGATGTACAGACTTGCGCGAGCGTCCAGTATTGGCGGGGAAAGGCTGCGAAGGCTGGGCTCGCCGGTAAGATCGTCTACAGCCTCATGGCGGGATTTGCCTCCGTTGGCGAGGAAGCAATCGCCGATGCACACGGATATCCAGTTGGAGATTGCGGCGTTAAGTACGATTGTGGGACGCCACCGTTTGTTGGCCCCCCTGGCCCTGAGGACGCAGGTTTAGTGAAAGGCATCGCAAAGGCCATAAAGCGGGCGCAAGGTGCCGAAGTGTCGCTCAGCAAAGTGGGGAGATTTGTCAAGGCTACGTGGAGCGTTGCTGGTGACAAAGGTGCTGGGTATGTAAAGTGGACGCGAATCTTGGATGAAGACGGCAAGACTGCCCGCCTTTACAAGGACGTGTATGATCAGGGCGGGAAGTTCCTGCGCCGTGACTGGAAGGTGGGAGGGCCGCCCAAGTGAGTGTGCCAGACCGCAAGTCGTTTGCAGGAAGGCTAGAGGCGGCGCTGTTAGCTCCTCAGCCGGCGCAGCGCGTGAGCAGCGTGATCGGCGAGGTGTTGACGGAAGAGCCGAGCGTGACGGAATCGGAAGACCAGCGCCTCGTGCGCCGCATCAGCGAGCGCGTTGATGTTGCGAGCGCGGATTCGGCGCGACTGCTTCGGCTCGCACGAGATGTTCAAGACCTATTGGACGGCACCTCTTCGGCGGAAGCCGTGGAACGGCTGCTTGAACTGGTGGCGGAACGTGCGCGGGTGCTCGAGATCGCTCGCAAGCACGCTCAAGGCGCCATCACTCGGACCAGCTTTCTATCGTTCGTAGCAGAGCAGCGGTGGCCGGAGAGTGTGCGTCGTCGTATGGCTGCACTTTCGCCAGCGGATCTGGCCAGCTTGGTAGCAGCTCTTGAGGGAAACGAGATCGCCCGGTTGGAGACATTGCTGGTCGGCTGAGTCTAGCACGGGTTGGCAGAGAGGCGGTCAACTCTGAGAGGTTGCACGATCTTGGGATGAGTGAAGGACTACAAGGAGCCCGGCGGCAGTCATTCGGCCGGGCTCCTTCGCGTGAGCTTGCTGCGTGCGGTGCGCGCACTGGTGTCGCGGCTCAAAACCGCACATCCTGGCCTCGAGGCTCCAACTACGACGAGTCCCGAAAAATCGGCGCGGCTAAAAGAGGAAGCTGTCGTCACTTGCGCGGTGCCCGCGTACGATTCTCGGCTGAAGGGGTCGTTTCACGCAAGAAGACCCCATCGGCTTAGCCGGCGGGCTCAACCTCTACGGGTTTGCAGGGGGAGATCCGGTCAACTTCAGCGATCCGTTTGGGCTAAAGGAGTGCAACAAGGAGACGGGAGAAGGCTGTACCGAAGAAGAGAAGCGCGCCTTAGATGAGGCCGAGGCGAAGCGCGTCGAGGAAGAAGACCAACCGATAGAGCCCGCGATAACCACCCGGCAGTTTGTAGAAGTTGCGGCTCTAGTCGCAAGCGGCGTAGGGGAAGCTGCGGCTGCGGAGGAAGTGACAGAAGTTGCGGTGAAAGAAGCCACGCCTGCCGCAACAACACTTGCTCGGCGTGGCCTTGGTGCTGGGGAGCGACTTCTCACAAGGGTAAGCCAGACGAGTGCCTTCAAGTTTGGTCTGGGATTTCTTCAGGGTGCTGCGGCGGGCTCGCAACCGGGACCCACCGAACTACCGGCGGCCCCACTCGGCTCCGCGCAGCGGAACGGACAAGCAGCCGGTGTCGGAACAGTATACATAGTGAAGGCGTTACGATCGCTATTTTAGCGCCGTACAGGTCCACAGGGCTTGTATGCCGGGTCAGCATAGCACCCGACGTGTTATCGAGGAGATTCCCTTCATACAATGCGCAGAGAATTGCCGGAAGGATTTCTTGAGAATTACCAAGCTCCTGGCGGCGTGCGTCGCGGGCTCCTAGTGCTCTTCGCCGTCGTCGCGGTCGGCATGCTGCTCCTCGCGGGCTATCTGCGATTCGATGCGGCCGCGCCGTGGACGGGTCGGACGATTGCGCTGATTGTATGGGGATTGCTGGGCTTGGCGTTGGTAGGCGTTGTCCGCCGCGCGAGTCGAGCAGCCGCGCGGCAGCTTCAGGAGCCCGATGGCGATGCACGATTTGCAGCTTGGTTCAAGCGGCAAAAGCTGGACGAATGGCACGTGCTCCGGCAGCGAGGTCGACGCTCCTACATCATCCGCACGGCGAGCTGGCTCTCGGCCGTGCTCTGGGCGGGGCTGTACTCGGTGGCCATGGTCCTTCCGTCGAGCATGATTGGCGTGCGCAGTGAGGACGGCGCTCTGACGCGCGCTGGCGCAATAGCGGGGATCGTTGCATTCCTGTCGCTCCTCCTTGCCATCACCATCGCTCACCGTCAGTGGGCACGAGCGCTCCAGAAGGAGAAGCTGAGCCAGACGACAGCGGCCCCCTGACGGGTTGGGCTCGTCAAGCCCCAATCTCCGGACTGAACCGCCCTGGGCTTGACGGAGACTCGGTGAGTAGTCGAGATCGACCAGGGCCGTTAGAGGTCTTGTCGAGAAGAGTGCAAATGAGCATCAGGCGGCGCGCTCCTATCGGGACGGGTGCAGCCGCACGACGCGGCGACCCAAGTCAATCCCGCCGTCGTGATCGGCAGGCGTCAAGCGGGCCTTCCGCGGCGCGCCGGGCGAGCGGGCCGTATACCAGTCGTGGGGGCGCGGGGACGAATCTCGGCACGCGTCGGCGCCGCCCACACGTTCCGCAGGCCCGTGAGGAGTTCGTGTTCGAGCGCGGGGCTCGTCACCTTGCTCAGGGGCGTGTCCCGAGTTCAGTTGAAATTCGGGCAGTGACGCAAGGATGGCTGCTCAGGCGGCAGCCTCGGTCATGGCGTTCATCTTCTTGCCAAGCGCTGTCACGAGCAAGGGCAGCTGCTTATAGCCCTTCACTCTCCGAAAGTTCTTCTCCACAGAGAGCAACGCGGCACCGCACCAGCGCAGCTTCTGATCGCTCGTCCGCCAGTGGTCCACCTTCGCCGTCTTCTCCTCGAGCCGCGCCATCACGCTCTCGATGAGATTGGTCGTCCGGAAGCTCACCCCCAGCTCGGGGAAGAGCCCCAGCCGGTGCAGCGTGAGGGTTTCTTCCAGCCCCTCCTCCAGGCTCCCGGCCGCCGACTCGTTCACGAGCGAGAGCTCCCTCACCAGGCGCAAGAGCGCTCGCTTGGCATCAGCGTAGAGCGGATGGCCGTAGGCCGCCTCGAGCTTCCGCTTCCAGATCACCTGGTCGGTCTTGGAGAGATAGCTCAAGACGTTTTCACGCTTGTGCCAGTGGCAGCGCTGGATCGCGACCCGCTCGCCGAAGACCTCCCGCACCGCCGCCCTCAACCCCTTCGCTCCATCGAGTACGGCGAGCAGCCCATTGGGGGCCTTGAACCCCCGCTCCTCGAGCTCCCGGAGGAAGGAGACGCACACGCGCTTGTTCTCCGTCGCCGTCTGGACGAGACCGAGGATGCGCTTCTCCCCGGTAGCGGTCACGCCGAGTGCGATGACCATCTGGTCGCCGGCGAACGTCTTCCCGTCGAGGAGCACCGCGACCCATTCAACATCATCGAGCCGTCGCTCCAACAGCCGCTTGAGCTCCTTCGTGCTGGCTCGGAGGAAGCGCCTCGACACACTGGACCTGGAGAGCCCGAAGGCCTCGGGCACCGCCTCCGCGGCGGCTTCGTACTCGCGGCAGGACAGGCCGCCGAGCACCGTACGGAAGAGACCCACGTCCTGCGCTCGGGGCCTCTGGAGCGCGATGTAGGTGGAGAGCGGGATCTCGCGCTGCTCCTTCCTGTCTCTGACTCGGGGCACGGCGACGGAGAGCTTCTGGTCGGCGAGGTAGACGGCGCCCCGCTGCTTGCCCCAGCGCACCACGTCGGGGCGCGCATCGCCCCGGGCGTAGCGCGCTCCGGCCAGCGCGATCACTTCGGCTTCGAGCGCCTCGCCCACGGCGCGAAGTCCCAGCGGGATCAGGGCCTGGATCATGGCGATCATGCCGAGGCTCCCGGGCGTGGTGAGCGTGCCGTCGTCCAGTGGGATGGAGAGCTGCGCGGGCCGTTGGGCGGGCCGTTGGGCGGGCCGTTGGGCGGGCCGTTCGGCGGGCCGTTGGGCGGGCCGTTGGCGGGCCTGTCTTTTCTCCGTCTTCCTTCGTACGCTTCGCATGGGTGGTGTCCTCGGGCAGTGAGTGGAGATCCTTGCGAGGGATTCACACTCTTGTACCGCGGCACCACCCAAATTTCAACTACGCCTGGGACTCACCCTTGCTCAGCGCGTTCCGGAGATAGTGCACCTGGCAGCGCTGGTGGACCGCGTCGGGGAAGTAGCGCCGGAGCTCCCGCACCAGTCCCTCGTGCTCATCACTCACCGCGAAGACCACGCCCGTGAGCCCGCGCTGGACCAGGGCGCGGACTACCGCGCGCCAGCTGGCCGCGCTCTCACTGGCGCCGAGCCAGATGCCCAGGTGTTCGCGGTAGCCATCGGCGCGCACCCCAATCACCCAGAGCGCGGCCGTGCTTAGGACCTGCCCCTCGCGGCGGATCCGCTCGTGATGCGCATCGAGGATCAGGTACGGATACGTCGTGCCGTCCAGCCGGCGCGCACGCCACGCGGCGAGACTCGCGTCGAGCCGCTTCGTGCACGCGCTCACGGTCGAGGCCCTCAGCGTCGTCCCGCAGAGCTGCTCGACGATGGCACTCACCTTCCGCGTGGAGACGCCCTGCAAGTACATCTCGGCCAAGGCGAGGACCAGGGCCTGTTCACTCCGCTGGTAGCGCGCGAAGAGCGAGGGCTGGAACTCGCCGGCGCGGTCGCGCGGCACCTTGAGCATGAGCGGACCGACGCGGGTGAGGAGCGTCCGCTCCCGGTTGCCGTTCCGCCATCCGCGGCGGGTGGGACTCCGCTCGTGCGGGGCGGCACCGACGAGCTGGTGAAACTAGCGCTCGAGCGTCTCCTGGATGAGCGACTGGAGCATGGAACGCAGGGCATCCTGGGGGAGCCCTGGCATAGTGGGCGCGCCCACCGCTTGCTTGCGCTTCCGGTTCGGTGTAGCCTGTGAGCGAACGGTCATCGAGCATCTCCTGGGCAGCGCGGGCGTCACCCCGCTGGGTTGGTACTGATTCCCAGAAGAGAGAGCGGTGGCCGTTCCTCGTTCAGGCTGGCCCCGCTCCCGATCTACACCACTCTACGCACACAGCCGTACAGTGAGGCCGAGGTACTTGGACTGAGGCGGTTCCGCTTTTCTGTACAGGAAATCAGGGTTGGATAACTGGATCGGTGAACGGGGGTTAGGCTGCGGTTTTCAAGGACACCGAGGAAAAGTACATCTCGTCGGGGGTTCGATCGGCGTGACTGGATTGGTGACGGCGAGTGTTGTAGAGCGTGAGATAGCGTTCGAGGCCCGCTTTCGCGGCGGGCACGGAGTCGTAGGCGTGCAGTACCCCTCTTCGTACTTGATTGAGCGCCAGAGCCGTTCGACGAAGAGGTTGTCGCGCCAGCAGCCGCGCCCGTCCATGCTGATCTGAATGTCGTGCGCTTTGAGGAGCCCGGTGAAACCCGCGCTCGTGAATTGCGCGCCCTGATCGGTATTGAAGATTGCGCGGCGGCCGTAGCGCGCGATCGGCTCCTCGACGGCGTCGATGCAGAAGGCGCTGTCGAGCGGGACCGAGACGCGCCAGCTCAGCACGCGCCGGCTCGCCCAATCCATGACGGCGGCGAGATAGACGAAGCCGCGCGCCATTGGGATGTACGTCATGTCCATGGCCCACACCTCATTCGGCCGCGTGATCGCACGATTCCGGAGCAGGTACGGATACACCGGATGCCCGCGATGCCGGCGACTCGTGCCTGGCTGCGGACACATCGCGGCGATCCCCATCTGTCGCATGAGCGTGGCGATGTGCCGACGGCCCACGCCCCGGCATTCCGTGGGGTGGTGCGTCTTCAGCAGCCGGCGCAACATGCGCGCGCCAGCGAACGGAAACTCGGTATGCCGTTCGTCCAGGCGCCGCATGAGTGCGAGATCGCGCGTCGACACCGGCTGCGGCGTGTAGTATACCAGTATACCGCGCCACGACTGATCCCAAGCGCCTCGGCCTGCTTCGCCACCGACAACTGGTGCGTCGGATCGATCATCGCTTGGCGCTCAGCAGGCCGGTCTTGCCGAGCGCGTGTTCTAAAAAATCATTCTCGAGCTTAAGCCCGCCAATCTTCGCGTGCAGCGTCTTCACACCGACCGCGGATCGGCCGCGCGCCCGCCCTCCGCGAACACGCTCGTGGCACCGGCGAGTAGCTGATCTTTCCACGCGGTTACCTGTGCGGGATGGACATCACAGCGCTTCGCCAATTCGGCGAACGTGGCCTCGCCCTTCACCGCGGCGAGCGCGACCTTGGCCTTGAAGGCCGGGGCATGATTCCGACGGGGACGTCTCGACATCTGCTGAGCTCCTGAATCAATGGACGAATGCTCGTCCGGTGGAGCCCACCTGTCCAGTTATCTACCTGTTCAAAATGCCGCAGCCACTTCTGAGCGTACTCCGAGCATCAGCACGGACCTCGCCTGCGCTGCGCCGGCAAAGTATCACGCCTGCAGTGTCGACGATTCGTTTCTGCTGGTGCCGACACCCGTGGAGCGATTCCCGATGAAGTGGTCCGAGTCCGTGAAGCGGCTGTTGACCATGTTGTTTGTGGCGATGCCTCTCACCGCTCTGGTGCTCACGCTAGTGGAGATGAGTCACAAAGCGGGCAGAAGCGACGGCGTCGTCCGAACGTTTGAGGAAGCGCTGGTTATGGTCTACCTCTGGGGCGTGGTCACCGCTGCGCTCTTGAGTCTCGCACACACGTACGTGATGCATGTACTTCCGCAAAGATCGCTTCTGCTGTCCGTCATTGCCGGAACGATCTTAGGAGCTGCTGCGGGCGCAGTGACGCCGACGGTGTTCACGGGGTTTCTGAACCCCGACGCGATTCTCTGGGGTGCATTCACCGGTCTCGTTTATGCGGTGCTGGTTTCGGGCCTCTTCGGACAAGCCGCCATTCCAGGGGGTGGGACTCCTTAATTGGGCTGTGTGCATAAACCTACAGGGAGATACGACGAGCCCGGCCGGAGGAATCTGGCCGGGCTGTTCGTGCGCGTGCACTGTGCTCAGCTTGCTTTGCGTTTGGCCGTGGTGCTGTCGTACTCTGCTTGGGCGTGGCACGCCGGCGCGTCTCGAGCAGGGCCTCGACGAGCTTTGAGACGGCGCGCTGATCGGCGGGCGGCAACTCCTCCACGCGGCGCAAGCGCTTCAGGAGCCGGGCCGTCTTCGGGCTCAGCGTCTCCCGCACCGGAGCGAGGCCCAACAGCTCGTCCGTGGAGACCTTGAGCGCCTGGGCGAACTCGACCAGGAGCGAGCCCGGAGGCTGCGCCTCCTCCGCCTCATAGTAGGCGATCACGCGCTGCGAGACGCCGGCGGCCTCTCCCAACTCCACCTGGGTCATCCCCCGGCTCTGCCGGATCGCGGCGGGCCGGGGCCCGGCTTGAGCCAGCCGCGCAAGGCGGCTGGCCTTAACATACCCGAGCGGTATGTAGAACCTGGGCCCACGGGCAACGGCCAGAACTCGACGCGCGCGCACCAGATCCACCCCCCGCCGGCGTACTTGCGGGCCTATGCTCAAACAGCCATATTCCCCTATGCCCCCCGTCAGCCCGCTCAAGCCGGTCGTGTGGATCGGCACCGCCCAGGGGGACCTCCGGGCCCTGCCCACGGACGTGCGCAAGACGCTGGGATATGCGCTCTACGAAGTGCAGCGCGGGAAATATCCCCTCGGCACCAAGCGCCTGAAGGGCGAGTTGCGCGGGCTCTGGGAGCTGCGGGACGATTTCGCCGGCGCGACGTACCGCGCCGTCTGCACAGTCGAACTGGCGGGCGTGGTCTACGTGCTGCACGTGTTTCAGAAGAAATCCACGCACGGGATCGGCATCCCGAAACGGGACCTCGCGGTCATTCGTGCCCGGTGGCGGCGCGCCCAGGCCCATCACGCCACCCACGCGGGCGCAGAGGAGCACCGGTGATGAAGAAACGGACAGCAGGCAAACGCGGGGAGGCGATCCCCGTCACGCCGAGCAGTGGGAATGTGTTTCGCGATCTGGGCCTGCCGCATCCCGAGCGGCACCTCGCCAAGGCGCAGCTCGTCTCGCTCATCGACGATGCGCTGCGCGCGCGCGGGCTCACGCAACAACAGGCCGCCGCGCTGCTCGGCATCGACCAGCCCAAGGTCTCGCGGATGCTCCGCGGGCACTTCGAGGGGATCTCCACGCAACGCCTCCTGGACTTCCTGACGGCGCTGGGCCACGACGTCGAGATCGTCGTGCGGCCGGCGCCCAAGTCGCGCAAGCGGGGTCGGCTGCACGTCGCGGCGTAAGCGCGCGCGCGCGGGCAACGAGGCGGGCGTCGAGGCTCAAAACATGGCGGGATAACCCTAACAAGCGGCCGTAGCTGCTCACAATTGGTGGCAAGGCGGGATGGGGCGTGGGTGGGGCTCCTCGCCCGCTGCCCGCTGAAAAACGGCCGTTACACTATTGATTGTGTCCGGCCCCGACTGTGCGTCCAGCTCCGAACTCGCGGCCGCGATATCTTCCCCGAACCGGGCACCCGGAATTCGCAGTGTACGTGCGGTTCGTCGTTCCGGAACGTGATGCGCGCTCCGATCAGAAGCGGGGGATCTTCACCGCGCTCTATGCTCTGGAGCGCGAGGGCGAACTCGCGTCTTACGAACTCGAGTGGTTCCGCAGCATCGAGGAGTGGTTTAACGATCACCTTGAGCGGCCAGACCGCCTCACTTGGTCCACTCGGCCAAACGCGCCCCAGCGGGCGATCACGTGGCTAAAAATGTCTGCTACGGAACATGTTTCTCGCATGCGAGAGCTCGTGACCATCCTTGAGCATAAGGATCTGCCCGTCGAGGAGCTGCATACGGAAAAGCCCGGGTACATCGTGTATGAGGATGATCACCAAGTAGCAGCTGTTCCGTTCACCGACGAGACATTCTGAGCAGCTGTGGACCAGGTGTAGCTCTCGATTCCGGAGCCGCACGCATGTTTGGATCGCGCAACTTCGGGCCGTACACGCGCGCCTGCCACCCGCGCATCGTATGCACGGCCACGCTTCGCGTCAGAGCGAGCGCTAAGAGGCGGTGGGCCACAGGAACACCGGACGTTCTGATGTGCGCGACAGGCGTATTCGGGCGAGCGACCTGCGCCACCCCGGCTCGACGGACGGGCCTCCTCATGCCGGTGGCGCCGCCCTTTCCCCCGACCTGCGGTTCTGCGAAACTGGACCTCTGGTCCAACGACAAAGGGCAGTACCCACAGTTGGATGTGCGCGCGCCGGACCCTACCCCGCTACTGGCGTCGCAGCTGCCGAGTTGTGCAGTCGATGCTCACGCCCACGTCCCACCGGGGGGAGCGGTCGCCGTGAACAGGCGCGCGCGGGTGCACGGGCTGGTGTCGACGCCCGAAAACGCACATCCTGGCCTCGATGTCCAAAGTACGACAAATCCCGAAGAACGCGCGCGGCCAAGGGAAGAAGCGGCCAGCACTTGCGCGGTGCCCGCGTACGATTCGTGGCTGAAGCGCACGTTTCACGCAAGAAGACCCCATCGGCTTGGCGGGCGGGCTCAACCTGTATGGGTTTGCCAAGGGCGACCCCGTCAACTTCAGCGATCCGTTTGGGCTGTGCCCACCCATCGACGACTGCACCGATGCGGAGAAGATGCAGATCTTCGCGATGGTAGGTCAACGGACTGCGTTCTTCAATAATTTCCTTGAAAAACTCGGCAAAATAGCTGGCTTGAACGACTTGGTGGAGGGCGTCACCGATATTGCAGGCGGTCGCATCATGGCCGGAGCATTCAAGCTTGCCCTCGCTCTACCCTTCAGTCGAGAAAGTGAAGTTGCTTTTGCCTCTGAACGATCACTTGCAAGGCACTTCGCGCGTCACGGCGCGGAAATCGGGGCGAAGACAGCTGCCGAGTATGTTGGCGCGGCCCGAAAATTCTTCTCCACGGAGGGCGTCGAAACAGTAACCCGAGGGACGGACAAGCTGTTCTACAACAGAGCGACAAATGAATTTGGCGTCCTCACGAAGGATGGCGCTATCCGTACGTACTTTAAGCCGAAGGAAGCGCTGGCATACTGGGAACGCGTCAGCGAGGGCCTAAAATGACCAGACTGTCCGAAGAAGAAGTCCAGAGTCTCGCTCCGGTACTGGCGGCCATAGGCGCGAGGGCGAAGCGGCTCCTCACCCTCGAGGAGTTACTGTCTGGATGGAGGGAATTCGTCGGACAGGTTCAGGCAGGGTACATGCTGACCGGGTATGACTATGCGAATGACCTTTCCACGCGGGACTTGCTGGAGGAACTCTTGGTCGCGGCGCGCGAGCCGCTCAGAACAAAGCTAGCCGACGAGATCATTGCGCCGGTCGATGCGCAATTTCGATCCGCAACGCGTGTGTTGACCACGCCGCTACGGCTCGGTAGCCCCGAGCAGCCACACTGGTGGTGGTTTCGGGCGCCGAATGATCTTACGGGCGAGCTCGCAGCGGACCTCTTGGCCGACACCTAACTTGGTCGATCGCCGTTATCTCGTCCCGTTCGATCGAGCAACGCGACCAATCAGGAGAGTGAAAAAGCCCGGCCACATGCACGGCCGGGCTTTCCGCTGCCAACGTACTGCCCGGATTCAACCGGTCGTCGCAACACAGTCTTGTGGTGCAGATCGTAAGAGCTGATCCAGGGCTTCGGCAGAGGTGCGCCAGCCCAGCGTCTTGCGCGGCCGTGTGTTGAGCGCGAGCGCGACGGCGGTGAGGTCCGTCGCACCGTGCGCGCTCAGGTCGGTGCCCTTGGGGAAGTACTGCCGGAGCAGCCCGTTTGTATTCTCGTTCGTCCCGCGCTGCCAGGGGCTCTGCGGCTCGCAGAAGTAGACCGCCAGCCCGCTGTCGATCCGCAGTTGCGCGTGCTCGGCCAGTTCGGAGCCCTGGTCCCACGTCAGCGAGCGTCGGAGCTGCGCCGGCAGTGTGCGCATTGCACGTGTGATCGCGTCGCGCACGGCCGTCGCGCCGTGGCCCGCGAGCGCGGGCCCGTTCTTCTCGCGCCCGCCCAGGCCGTGGCCTGGGAGGGGCGGCAGGTGGAGCAGGAGCGTGAAGCGCGTCGTGCGCTCGACGAGCGTCCCGATCGCCGAGCTGGCGAGACCGAGGATGAGATCCCCTTCCCAGTGACCCGGCACCGCGCGGTCGCCCGCCTCGGCGGGCCGCTCGCTGATCATCACCTCCGGGGTCACAAAGCCCTTGCCCCTCGTGCGCGTCCGGGCGCGCGGCACCCGCAGCGCGCGCCCGGTGCGCAGGCACGCGCTGAGTTCCCGCCGGAGCGCGCCGCGCCCCTGGATGTAGAGCGCCTGGTAGATCGCCTCGTGGCTGATGCGCATCGTCGGGTCGTCGGGGAAGTCGAGCGGCAAGCGCCGGGCGATTTGCTCGGGGCTCCACGCGCGGCCCCAGCGTCGGTGCTGCCGACGCCCGTGCCGGCGGCCCGTCCACGGCACCGTCGGGCCGAGCACCGGCGCACCGCCCGGCGTGGCGATCACGCCCGCCAAGCGATCCTGCACATACTGCCGCAGCCGCGCATGTGTCGCCAGTTTCGCCGGTTTGGGCCGGCGCGCGGCGCGGTCGGCATGCCACTGCGCGGTGGTGGCGCGATAGTCCAGCGCCCCGCTGCGCGTCGCGGCATTGCGCCGCAGCTCACGTGAGATCGTCGAGGGCGCCCGACCGAGTCGCCGCGCGCACTCACGCACGCCGCAGCCTTGGGCGCGCACAAGGGCGAGCTGTTCACGCTCGAGAAACGAGAGATAGCGCCCCGAGAGCGGGGGCGCGGCGGGCGCGAGGTGGGTCGGTGGCATCCCACCAGCTTGCCGAAACCACCGGGCCCCGACCACCCAGGACACGCGCGCGGCCGCCACGGCGGCTTCCGGATACAGGCCGCGTGCAATCGCCGCCCAGAACTGCACGCGGTCCTCGCGCCGCCCCACTGGCGGCCGCCCAGGTGAGCGAAGCCGTTGCCGCGTGCTGCGAGCCGACTTCCGTCTTCCCGTTCGTGTCATCGCACACCTCCCTCAGCGGTAGGTGTTGCGACGACCGATTGAATCCGGGCAGTACGCGTCGGGCGAGTTCAGCGCGGAGCTCGCGGCGCACGGCATGCTGGCGAGCATGAGCGGCAAAGGCGACTGTTACGATAACGCCGTGGCGGAGAGCTTCTTCGCGACGTTGGAGTGTGAACTGCTGATGAAGAACGACTGGCACACGCGCGAGGAGGCGCGGCGCGCCATCTTTCGCTACATTGAGACGTGGTACAACCGAAAGCGGCGTCACTCAACCCTGGGCCACGTCAGTCCGGTCGTGTACGAAGAGCAGTTGTAGGCGGCAGCGTAGTTCCTATCACTTACGCGTCCACCAAATCGGGGCAAGCTCACATGCTCATGATTGGGACTGGGGCAAGACACCACCACGCCAGCCGCCGCGACCGATTCGCCCAGGCGAATCACCCCCCAAATAGGTGACAAAGGTGCCGATGAAAACTGTGAATCGCGTTACCGTGGGTTGACTCGACACGAGCCTGGGTCATGTGCTGGCCGATGCCCCCAAATCAGCGTGGTTGCACGTGTTCCCATTGGCCCTCATCACGAGCGTTGATAGCGTCTCTACTATCAACGACATCCCCGCCACACGAGAGATAGCACAACTGTATCCAGCGTGCACGTTGATCGGGAATGCACTCGCCATTCCGACGGATGTGCTTGGTGCGATTCAACAACGCTATTCACTCTTCAGCGGTCTTGATGAAATCTGGTTCTTCAATCGAGAACCGCAGATTTCCAAGCCCGAGGAGCTGTCGATCGTAGCACCCGTGAACTTCACCGAGGGAGAACCATTGCCGCTACTACAACAATGGATGGAGCAGTCGAGGTGCAACCTTGGACTGGGCGACGGTATCGGAATGAACTATGTGACACCGGATGTCGATCTCGCACGTACTCTGGAGCGAGCGTTCAACAGCGACAAGCCTGCGGCATCGTAATGGACTGAAAGTCTGATGTGGATAGCATCCGTCTTGCAGCGGGCGCGTGCATGTTTACGACACCTATGGTGCTTCAGCATCACGGATGCAGATCGCGAGGATTTGGAGCGCGTGCTCCGTGCCACGACCACGCCGGCCAGCTTCAGTGCACGTTGCGCTTCGGGTGCGCTGGCGACTTGGCCCTCTTCGGTGCGGCGCGCCGCTGCGTCTCGATCAAGGCGTCGATCATTTTGAAGACAGCCCGCTGATCGGCCGGGGCCAGCTCCTCGACCTGCCGGAAGCGTTTCCAGAGCCGCGCCGTCTTAGGGCGCGGCAGCTCCCGCAGGGCTCGGATGCCGAGGAGCTCGTCGGTGCTCACCTCCAAAGCGCGGGCGAGATCGACCAGCATCGCCCCGGGTGGTTGGGCGCCTACCGACTCGTAGTAGACGATCACCCGCTTGCTCACGCCCACCGCCTGCCCGAGCTCGCGCTGACTCAAGCCGCGTCGGCGCCGCAGTTCGGCAAGCCGGCGGCCAAAGCCCGCGAGCGTACGCTGCTTCATATGTGGCGTCCTCCCCGTGCGAGACGCATCGTCCGGAACCATCGGCGCCTGCCGACGTGGGGGATAGTGTAAGCGCTGGCGCCGCCGGGCCCAAGGCGTGCCCTTGGGCTTGACAGGAAGGTACGGTTATCGTATCTTTCTTGATCCCGGTCCCCGACGCGGCGGCGCGCGGCGGCCCCCTTGACAGGTTTCGGCGATTAACGGCTTTCCACCCCGGCCCCTCGCGATGGCGCGCATTCCGGACGACGAACTGGAGCGACTGAAGCGCGAGAGCGATCTCGTGGCACTGGTGCAGGCGGCCGGGGTGGAGCTGCGGCGACACGGGGCGGATCTCGTGGGGCGCTGTCCCTTTCACGACGATGCGAGCCCCAGCCTGGTGGTGACGCCGGGGAAGCAGCTCTGGCACTGCCCGGGGGCGTGTCAGCGCGGGGGGAACGTGATCGACTGGGTGATGCGGGTGGAGCGGGTGAGCTTCCGGCACGCGGTGGAGCTCCTGCGCACGCGTGTGGGGCGGTCGGATCCCACCACGCCGACGCCTCCTGCGCTCTCGCTCACGCCGCTCGCGCGCACGCCCGAGGAGGTCGAGGCGCTCGACGACGCGGCCCTGGCGCGTGAGGTGGTCCGCTTCTATCACGAGACGCTCAAGGCGAGTCCGGAGGCGTGTCACTACCTGGAGCGGCGCGGCTTGAACTCGATCGCACTGATCGACCGTTTCCAACTGGGCTATGCGAATCGCACGCTGGGGTATCGCCTCCCACCAGGCGACACGAAGGCGGGCGAGGCGCTGCGCGGCAAGCTCGCGCGCGTGGGGCTCGTGCGGGCGAGCGGGCACGAGCATTTCCGCGGGAGCATGGTGGTGCCGATCTGGGGCGCGCGGGGGCAGCTTGCGCAGATGTACGGGCGGAAGATCGGGACGCAGCTCCGGAAGGGGACGCCGCTCCATCTCTACCTGCCGGGCCCGCACACGGCGGTGTGGAATGTCGAAGCGCTGGAGGCCTCGAAGGAGGTGATCCTCTGCGAAGCGCTCTTCGATGCGATGAGCTTCTGGGTGGCCGGTTTTCCGCACGTGCTCACGAGCTACGGCGTGAACGGCTTTACCGACGCGCACCGGGCCGCGCTCCGGATGTCCGGCACGGAGCGCGTGCTGATCGCGTACAATGCGGATGCGGCGGGCGATCGGGCGGCGGCGCACGTGGCGGAGCAGCTCGGGCGGATGGGGATCGAGTGTTATCGGGTGGCTTTCCCGCGCGGGCTGGATGCGAACGCGGTCGCGCTCGCGCAGCCGCCGGCGCGTGAGAGCTTGGGGGCGCTGCTCCGGAGTGCGACGTGGCTCGGGCGCGGGGCGCCCGTCGTCCCGGTGGCGGCTGTGCTCACGCCAGACGCGCATACGTCAGACGCGGTGTGCAATGCGCATGCGTCAGCATCGGTGTGCGATGCGCAGGCCGCCGCGGCTTCTTCCTTAGCCGCCGCTCTGCCTACTTCAGCCGCTTCTCCTGTCCCTGCACCGTGTGAGCCGACGGCCGGGCTCACGCTCGAACGGAGCGGCACCGATGTCCACTGCACGGTGGGCGATCGCAGCTATCGGGTGCGGGGGCTGGCCAAGAATCTCTCGCCCGAGGCGCTCCGGGTGAACCTGCTCGCCCGGCGCGGCGAGGCCGTCCACGTCGACACGCTCGATCTCTACGTCGCGCGCGCGCGTGCGCTCTTCGTGGCGCAGGCCGCGAAGGAACTCGGGGTGAGTGAGGAGATCGTGAAGCGTGACGTGGGCGCGGTGATCTTGGGCCTCGAAGCGCTCGTCACCGAGCAGATCGCCGCCACGCTCGCACCACAGGAGCCCACGCCGTCTACGCCGGCGATGAGCGACGCGGAACGGGAGGCCGCGCTCGCCCTGCTCCGTGATCCCTATCTCCTCGATCGCATCCTCGCCGACTTCCAACAGGCCGGCGTGGTGGGCGAGGAGACGAACAAACTCGTGGGCTACTTGGCCGCCATCTCCCGCCAGCTGCCTGAGCCCCTGGCCGTCATCATCCAGAGCGCCAGTGCGGCGGGCAAGACCTCGCTCATGGATGCCGTCTTGGCCTTCGTCCCGCCCGAGGAGCGGGTCCAGTACTCGGCCATGACCGGCCAGGCGCTCTTCTACCTGGGCGAGACCGATCTGAAGCACAGGGTCTTGGCCGTGGTCGAGGAAGAAGGCGCGGAGCGGGCGAGTTACGCCTTGAAGCTCTTGCAGAGCGAGGGGGAGCTCACGATCGCGAGCACGGGGAAAGATCCCGAGACGGGGAAGCTCACCACGCACGAGTACCGGGTGGAAGGACCGGTGATGATCATGCTCACCACGACGGCGGTGGAGCTGGACGAAGAACTGGTGAACCGGGCGCTCGTGCTCACCGTCGATGAAGACCGGGCGCAGACCCGAGCCATCCATGAGCGGCAGCGCGCGCGGCGCACGCTGGAGGGCCGGCTCGCCAGTGCCGCGCGGCAGGACGTGCTCACGCTGCACCGGAACGCCCAGCGCCTGCTCGAGCCGGTCGTGGTGGTCAATCCCTACGCGCCGCAGCTCACCTTTCTGGACACCCGCACGCGCACGCGGCGCGATCACGAGAAGTATCTCACGCTCATCGATAGCGTCGCGCTCCTGCACCAGCACCAGCGCGCGCGCAAGACCATCGAGCGCGAGGGGACGACGCTCACCTACATCGAGGTGACGCGGGCCGATATCGCGGTGGCGAATCGCTTGGCGGCGGCCGTGCTCGGGCGCTCGCTCGATGAACTGCCGCCGCAAACGCGCCGTTTCCTCGCGCTGATGGAGGCGTGGATCACCGAAGAGTGTACCCGCCTGCGCTGTCCCCGGAGCGACTTCCGCTTCCTGGCGCGGGAGGCGCGCGCGGTGACCGGCGTCGGGCCCACGCAGGTCAAGGTGCATCTGCGGCGGCTCATCGATCTGGAATACCTCGTGGTGCACCGCGCACCACGCGGGCACGGGGTCGCCTACGAACTGCTCGCCACTGAGCTCCTCTGCACCGAGGCGGATGCCAGCGATCATACGCCGGTCTTCCCCGGCTTACGGTCGGTCGAGACGCTGCGCCCGGTGCCACTGTCCGGGAAAGACCGGATCGAGAGCCCGGGGTACGATCCGGAGCGGTCGGTCTCCGAGCCCCATCGGTCGGGGCAACATGGTGAGCGGTCGGACCGCGGGCGGCCCCCGGTCGGCGGGAGGTCGGGGGAGGGTCGGAGGGCAGACATCCTACGCATCCTCTCTCCCGATCGGGAGTTACCCGTCAGGCGGGCGGTGGGAGCGGAAAACGCATCGCGGGACGGCGCGTGCGCGCCGAGTCATACCGTACTCAGGGATCAAGAACCATGAGCGCGCCCACCGCTCCGGCGTCGGCGCTGGCGTCGCCGCTGGCGCAGCTCATCCCGCGCTACCTCGCCGCGGCCGCCGCGGAGGGCTATGCCGCGAGCACGCTCGACAGCCGGCGCCGGCACCTCGCCCACTTCACCACGTGGTGCGATGCGCGCGGCCTCGTCAGTGCGGACCAGCTCACGCCGGCCATCCTGGAGCGCTATCGCCTCGCGCTCTTTCACCAGCGGCAGCCAGACGGATCCCCCGAAGGGCGGCCGCTCACCTGGGCGACGCAAGCGGCCAAGCTCACCGCCGTGCGCATGCTCCTCGCCTGGGCCGCGCGCGCGAAGTGGATCACCGTCAATCCCGCCGCTGATCTCGCCCTGCCACGGCTCCCGAAGCGGCTCCCGCGCGCGGTGCTCTCGGTGAGTGAAGCGGAGCGCGTGCTGGCCCAACCGGACGTCACCACCGCGCTCGGGCTCCGCGACCGGGCCATCCTCGAAGTGCTCTACTCGACCGGCCTCCGCCGGCACGAGCTCATCGGGCTCGATGGCACGGATGTCAATGTGGAACGCGGGCTCGTCTTCGTGCGCGAGGGGAAGGGGAAGAAAGATCGTCTCGTCCCGATCGGGGACCGCGCCATCGCCTGGACGATACGCTACCTCGACCAGGTGCGCCCCCGGCTCGTGCGCGACAGCACGTGCGAGCCGGCATGCACCGCGCTCTTTCTCACGCGGCAGGGCACGCGTCTCAAGCCCCAGCGCCTCACCGGCCGGCTGCACCGTTATCTCGTCGCCTCCGGCGTGGCCAAGCCCGGGAGCTGTCACGTCTGGCGCCACACGGCGGCCACGCTCATGCACGAGGGCGGCGCCGACATCCGCGATCTCCAGGAACTCCTGGGCCATGCCCAGCTCTCGACCACCGAGCTCTACACGCACGTCTCGATCGCCCGGCTCCAGGCCGTGCACGCCCGCACCCATCCGGCCCATCACATCCCTGTCCCTCACGTACACGCGCGCGCGGGCGCGGCTTCTTCTTTAGCTGCTGGAGCGGCTGAAGAGGAAGCGGCTCTTACGGCGGAGCATCAGGAGTCAGCGTGCAGTGTGCACAGCGTGCATCGCGGCGAGGGGGACTCATGAACAGCGCTGACCCGGTGGGAGTAGGGTCATGCTCCTCCGTGTGTGCGACGTCTCCTCACGACACGACGCTCCGCACGACAGCGGGACGGGCCAGCTTCTACGCGCCGGGGCCCGTGGGTTCAGGCGGCGCCGGAGGGAGCCGCCCTCCGGCGCTCCGCGCTGCGCTGTCGCTCCGCGCTCCGCGCCTCCGGGACCGGGCGGGCCGCTCGCTGCGGCTCCGCTCCGCGCGTACGCGCTGCGCTCCGCCTTCACTCGCTGGCGCATAACGCGCGTTATGCGCCCCCGCCCTCGGCTCCCCCCGGCTTGGGCCAGCCAAGGCGAACGCCTTGGGCGGCTGGCCTTTACATCAACCGAGGGTTATGCAAACCTGGGCCCCCGGGCAACGGCCAGAGGGCAGCGCACGCACCAGACCCCACCCCACCGCCGGTGTCGCCTCCGCCGCGCGGTGTGCAGCGCGACGCTGCTCGCGCGTCTGACGTGAGAGACGCGCACGCACGCATGCGCGGGTGAGCGTCCGCGTCTGAGCGCGCACGTGCTGGCGTCGAGGCTCGAAAACGCACATCCTGGCCTCGAGGCCGAAAGTACGACGAGACGAGAAAAATGGCGGCGGCTAAAGGAAGCAACATCCGTCACTTGCGAGGTGCCCGCGTACGATTGGTGGCTGAAGGGGTCGTTTCACGCAAGAAGACCCCATCGGGCTCGCGGGGGGGCTCAATCTCTACGGATACGCCGGCGGGGATCCGGCCAACTTCAGCGATCCGTTTGGGCTGAGTTGTGAGAAGGACGGCAAGAAGGTACCGTGCCCGACTCCTGCAGGGCCTCCCCCTGTGTCCGTACCTGGTGCGGATCCCGGCGTCGGGTGGAAGTGGAGCCCAGATCCCGGGAATCCACGCGGCGGCACGTGGACGCCAGACGGGAAAGTGCCAGGGCGCAGCCCACCAGGTGCGAGCTGGGATCCGGAAGGACACTGGGATGTGGACGATGGGTTAGGAAATCGCCAGAGATATGATGAAAACGGTAAGCCACTCTCTCCTGATGACGCCCATCGCCAGCGTCGTCCGAAGCAGCAGCCGCAAGGCCAGCCACAGGAACAGCCCCAGCAGGAGCCGAGTGATGACGGCAGTGGGCTTGGTACGAGGATGCAGCGGGTGACGGGCCTGAGTGGCCTCGCCCTGTGGATCTACATTATCGTGTCAGAGGGCTCGCGTGCCTTTCCACCACGAAACCTGGTACCAGTGCCATGAAGGTCGTGACCAGAGCAGAGGGGCTCACGTGGCTTAAGGACGTCGGAACCGGCGCACTTGAACCGCCATTCGTGAATCGAGACTACGTCAGCGTGTTTCACTGCGTGATACCGAAGGATGCTGGCAGGAAAACTGCCCTCTCTCGACTGATCAGTGCACTTGTGGATCCGGGAGATCACGAAGGAATGCTGTGGGTTTGGGGCACGGGTGTGTGGCCATCGAGTGAGAATCCCGGGCTATTCCGAGCTGTGCGGAAAGGTTTTGGCGTGGACGCTCCACTTGCTGATGCGCCTTGTCATCTCTTCACTGACGCGGATCAACAGGCATTAGAGTGCCTTCTTGATCTGGTGCTCTATTTCTCTTGGGATGCCTCACTACTCGTGCCCTCTCGTGGCATCATCGTCCAATTCAGCCACGATGAGGTACTAGAGCTTTTTCGGGCTCCTCGTACCGAGAAGTCAGAGCTGGAAGACGGCTTGATGCAGTTCGGGCTATCAGCTGCTTAGAGCAACTCGGTGCTTCAGAGGGTGCCGCATCGGATTTGAAAGAGCCCAGTCAGCTGACCGGGCTCTTTCGCTCCTCGTACTCAGCTCGCTTTGCGCTTGGCGCGTGGTGATGGCGTGCTCTGCTTGGGCGCGGTCCGGCGTCGCGTTTCGAGCATGGCGTCGACGAGCTTCAAGACGGCGCGCTGATCGGCGGGGGGGAGTTCCTCCACACGCCGTAAGCGCTTCAAGAGCCGCGCGGTCTTCGCGGTGAGCCGCTCGCGCACGGGCTGCATGCCGAGGAGCTCGTCCGTGCTCACGCTGAGCGCGCGCGCGAGATCGACGAGCATCGCGCCTGGGGGCTGCGCCCCGTCCGCCTCGTAGTAGGCGATCACGCGGTTTGAGACGCCGACCGCTGCGCCCAACTCGGCCTGGGTGAGCCCTTTCGTCTGCCGGAGCGCGGTAAGCCGTGCTCCGAAGCCCCTCAGCGTGCGCTCCTTCACCCCCAGCGTCTCCTCGTGCCCGCGGGTCCGGTGTTTCATGCGGCGGCTCCAGAGGGGGAGAATAAGGGTGGGTGGCGATAACGGCGGGTCAGGCTTGACGGAGCATTACCATTATCGTAAGATCCGATCGCACGATCGGCAAGGCCGCATTTCCCGGCGTCCCCCCCTTGACAGATTTTCGCGATCGGCGGCTTCGCGCCCCTTTTCCTCTCTCCCATGGCCCGCATCCCCGACGACGAGCTGGAGCGGCTGAAGCGCGAGAGTGATCTCGTCGCACTGGTGCAGGCTGCGGGGGTGGAGCTCCGCCGCCACGGGGCCGATCTGGTGGGGCGCTGTCCCTTTCACGACGATCAGACACCGAGCCTGGTGGTGACGCCGGGGAAGCAGCTCTGGCACTGCCTGGGGGCGTGCCAGCGGGGCGGGAGCGTGATCGACTGGGTGATGCGCTCGGAGCGGGTGAGCTTCCGGCATGCGGTCGAGCTCCTGCGCACGCGCGTGGGGCGGTCGGATCCCACCACGCCGACGCCTCCAGCGCTCTCGCTCACGCCGCTCGCGCGCACGCTCGAGGAGGTCGAGGCCCTCGATGACGCGGCCCTGGCGCGGGAAGTGGTGCGCTTCTATCACGAGACGCTGAAAGCCAGCCCTGAAGCCATCGCGTACGTGGAGCGGCGGGGGCTGAATAGCATCGCGCTGATCGACCGTTTCCAACTGGGCTACGCGAATCGCACACTGGGCTTGTAAAGACCCCGTTTTCTGTACCACGCGCTATGAGAGTCCAAGCCCTTGGTTGATGTCACCCTCCTCCCCAAGGGGGAGGTTGAACGCCGTCGCGCCGACAGGCGCAGAGGCGACGCTGACCGGTGCTGAAGGAGAAGGCGTCCTGTTTCCGGTCCTGCCCAAGCATTGCGGTCTGAGCTTCCGGCTCAGCCACGAGGTCGCTGACACCGAACATCAGCAGGACTGGAGCGCAGAGGATCTTCGCACGCTCCCGCAGAATTCCAAGGTGACACAGATACTGGTTTCGGGCTGCCAAAAGTGACACACCTCTGCTCACGCGGGATTTACGCGGGTCGTCGTCATGCACGCCCTCGCGCTGGATGCACCATCGCAGCAGGAAGATCCTGGCCACGCGCGTTCAACTCTCACCGTGGAGGCCGGAAGTCGGTACCCACGGCGGCTGAACAACGCGGGGAGAGTTGAGCGGCCCATGCGCCCCCCCCGCGCTGATCATGCGGGCATTGGGTGTGCTTCTCGCGCGTCCTGGTCTGGCCTACTGCTTTCGCTGGTGCTCCACGTAGGCGCGCAGCACCGCGTTCATGCGCGTCTGATAGCCGCGGCCCGTGGCGCGAAACCACTCGACGACGTCCCGATCGATGCGCAGCGAGACCAGCGGCTTGGCTGCACGCGGGGGCACGACCACGGCATCGCGCCAGTCGGCCGCCGTTGTGGGGGGCGCCGCCGGATCCGCCTGGGCGTTCGCCACGGTCTCCGCATCCGTCAAATGTCGCACCCGCTTCCAATCGGTACGGCCACGCGCTGCTGCGGGGCGCTGTCGGCCGCTGGCCCCCGGGCGAGAGCGGCCGCGCTGGCGCTCATCGGGGTGAGGGCGCTTAGTAGCGCGCGCGCGCTTCCCAGTAGAGACGTCTTTCACGAGGCGTAGCCCTCCGCGCCGAAATGACATGCCGCGTCTCGGCGTCCGCGGCGGTGTAGACGACGAGCAGTTCGAGCCCGTTGAGGAGCCCCATCGCCTGCCAGCGCTCCTCGCCGTAGTCGTCTCGTGTGTCAAGCCGTTCAAGCAGGACGTCGTCGAAGAACGGTGGCAGGTCGGCGAAGTCAATGCCGTGCCGCCGCAGGTTCTCGCGTCGCTTGAGCGGATCCCACGTGACGGTCATGCTCTCGAAGCATACCGCGGGGCGGGCTGCCTGTCAATACACGACGTAGCTACAGTCGTTCTGGTGTGTCTCGTGCCATGGGCGACGGCGGCGCTATCGACCTACCAGCGGAATCGGTACTATGACCCCACGAGCGGGCGGTTCACGCAAGAAGACCCCATCGGACTGGCGGGAGGCTTAAATCTCTACGGGTACGCCGGCGGAGATCCGGTGAATTTCAGCGATCCATTTGGCTTAATCGTCGAATTTAGAGGCCGAACGCCAGAAGAGAGAGCGGCCGCCCGGAGACTCTGGTCGGAACTCAAGAAGGCCGCCAAGAAAGCATCCAAATCCAAGGATGAGAAAGTGAAGGAAGCCGGTGAAGCACTCTCCGATCTCCTGCACGATATGGAAAAGGACCCGGAAAACCTATACACCATCGCCGTGTATTCCTTTCCACAGAGGTGGCTTGACGCTGACGGCGGCGCAGCGGAAGTGTGTGGCCCAAGCGAATGCAACATCATCCTGGCAAGCAATCCAGGATATCCGCTTGCAGGGCCGCTTACCACGCTTGCACATGAAGCGGGCGGAGCGTTTGGACAGAAGCACGGTATCGACCACTATTCACAACAGGGTGCCGTCAAGTGGGAGAGTTACGCCCGCCAAATCTTTGTCTGTCTTCCGAGGACAAGTCATGCTCAGGTACCTACGTGGTGTAAGTAGTGCGGTTCCGGCCGCTGCAGCACTGATCGTAGTAGCGGTGATCGGCTGTGGTGCACCGCCGCGGAGGACGCGATCCGCGAATCGCCCGCTGGCCACGGATTCGGTCGTAATTTTTGGCCAGACTGAGACTAGGCGTTTCTGGCCACTGCTTGCACAATGTGACCGCGCCGATACGGCCGATTTGGCGCCCGGTGGGACGCCCACACGGAGCGCCGTCGAACGCGCGGACAGAGTTTTGCGCACTTCCGTCGACTCGCTGTTGCGTGGGCTTCGCTCGGAAGACACCCTGCTGCCATCATACCTCATCCAGTATCTCGGCGTCCTACACAACGGGCGGCCGGCTTTGTTCGCAAACGGCGTTGTGCGCCGACTGGTGCCGGGAGAGCAGGAGGGCTCCACGACGACCCATCCGATCGAGGAGCTGGTGCGCTCCCGTGGGGCGACCGAGCCGCTCATCGTATGTGATGGAGGGATGGTGCGATTTTATGCACTCGTTGACACCCAGGGTGTCATGCTCCGGCCCGTCACGTTCAATCCGACCGTGGGTGGTTCGCTGCGCAAGTAGCCGAGCATCGTGCAAGCACACTCACATTCCCGCCATGCGTGAACGTTGAACCGCCCCGGGATTCCCGGAGGCTCCATTCCTTGAGAGATTGGAGCCATGAGCAGATCAAGTCGGTATTCCCCGGAGGTCCGTGCGCGGGCGGTGCGGTTGGTGTTCGCGCATGCGCCGGAGTATGACTCGCAGTGGGCCGCGATCGCGTCGATCGCCACGAAGATCGGATGTTCGGCGGAGACACTGCGGCATTGGGTGCGGCAGGTCGAGCGTGATGAGGGCCGGCGGCCGGGCCCGACCACGGAAGAGCGCGGGCGGTTGCAGGCGCTGGAGCGCGAGAATCGCGAGCTGAAGCGGACGAACGAGATTCTGCGCAAGGCGTCGGCGTATTTTGCGCAGGCGGAGCTCGACCGCCACGGGAGGTGATGGTGGCGTTTATCGACGCCCACCGCGACGCGTACGGAGTCGAGCCGATCTGCCGGGAAGTGCCGATCGCTCCGTCGACCTACTATGAGCAGAAAGCGCGGGAGCGCGATCCCGCGCGGCGGCCGGCCCGCGCCCAGCGCGATGCCGAGCTCCAGCCCGAGATCCAGCGGTTGTGGAACGAGAATTTTCAGGTGTACGGGGCGAAGAAGGTGTGGCGGCAGTTGAATCGCGAAGGGAGCACGGCCGCGCGGTGCACCGTGGCGCGGCTCATGGGCCTGATGGGGCTCGAGGGCGCGGTGCGCGGCCGAGCGTGGACGACGACCACCAAGAGCAGCGGCCAGGCCGACCGACCCGCGGACCTCGTGGACCGCGCGTTCGCCGCCCAGCGGCCGAACGAACTGTGGGTCTCGGACTTCCCGTACGTCGCGACCTGGCGCGGCTTCGTGTACGTGGCCTTCGTGATCAATGTGTTCGCGCGGCGGATTGTGGGCTGGCGCGTGTCGACGTCGCTCCGCAGTGAATTCGTGCTGGACGCGCTGGAGCAAGCGCTCTATAATCGCCAGTTGGAGACCAGCGAGCGGCTGGCGCACCCCTGCCGAAGCCCTGGATCAGCTCTTACGATCTGCACCACAAGACTGTGTTGCGACGACCGGTTGAATCCGGATAAGAGGCTGGACATCGTTGTGGTGAAGGATCTCATGTGCGGCAGGTTCAAGGCGGACGGCTGTTCATCCCTCACGGGACCGATCCAACTTGACGCGAGTCTTGACGCATCACAAATGGCTGCGGCAATTGCCCACGAGGACCAACACTACATCAATGCTGGCCTGAGGTTGACCAACTTGTGGATGCATCAAGGCGACGTCATGACGGACGAACTCTTCGCATTTCATCGACAGTTCTCGTTCTGGCGGGAACTCCCGGCGAGCCTGCGCACCGATCCGAATATTACATTCATGGCCAATCTGTGGTTCACCAATCCGAAGGAGGCGATTAAGAGAATCTGCCAGACCTACCAGCAGAGCTGTCCATGACGAGGGCAAGAGCGAGAGCGCTGCTTGTGCTGGCCGCCCTGCTGTCAGGGCACCTGGTCGGGTGCGGCCAAGCGGACAAAGCCCCGCGGCAGCTTGGAACGGCCGCGACGCAGTCGAAAGCGAAGCAGTTGTTGATTCAGGAACTCCGCCGGCAGGCCGCTGCCTCACCATTTTCGTTCGTGGTCGATAGCACGAGCGTCAAATACGAGCTCGTATCGTCCGCGGTGATTCCCGGCGCGTCTTACGAGTGGGTCTTCTTTCAGCCGAGAGACGTCTTTGATGTCAACCTCGCTGCTGTCGCAGCGATTCGCGACACATCAGTAGCGATTGTTCGCTCGGCGAACGACTGGTGGCGCGTCATCCAGCCGTGGCAGCCGGGGAGCGCCCAGCAGTCGAGGGATGCCTGCCTCGAAGGAGCTCGCCTGATGATCGACCCCGGACCGAAAGGCCCAGCGACCGTGTTCGACCCGGCGCACGTGCAGCACGTAGCCCTGGCGCCTGGCGACTCAGCGACTCTGTCGCGATTGATTCGCGACACCACCAGAATTCTTCCTCCCGCAACAGGCAGGCGGCAGTGGGTAGTAGACATGTGGGTGGTGAGCCCCACGCTCCGGCGCCTGGCGACTCACGTCCGCTGCGTCCTCCCCACGGTGCGCAGCGATAGCGTCCAGTTAGTCGCATTGGACTCGATCGTGGGCGGACAGACTGCTCAGCCAGAATAGAGTCGACGCCGTGCGGGGCAGGAAGCGATGGCGAGAGGTTAGCGAACGTCGTGGGCTTCACATCCTGACGACAGACACCTGAGCGAAGCCCGGCGAGAAGCAGTTGGCCGGGCTGCTGGTTTGCGAGCGCTCCGTTCAGCTCGCCTTGCGCTTTGTACGCGCTGAGGTAGTCGTCGGCTTGGCCGCGGCTCGCTGTCGGGTTTCGAGCATGGCGCCGATGAGCTTCAGCACGGCGCGCTGATCGGCCGGGGGAGTTCCTTCACGCGGGGCAAGCGCTGCAAGAACCAGGCGGTCTTGGGGCTCACCGTCTCGCGCAGGGGAGCGAGCCCCAGCAACTCATCGGCCGAGACCCGGAGCCCCCGATGCGCGGCGTGAAATACCTCTACAATGCCCGCGGCCGGAAAACGGCCGTGCTGATCGATCTCGAAGAGAGCGGTGACGTCTGGGCAGATCTGCTCAATGTCGCGCTCGCCCAGGAGCGCGCCGCCGAGCCGAGCTCCCGGTGGAGTAGCGTGCGCCGACGCCTCGAGCGCACGGGCCGGCTCAAGCCAGCCGGGAAGCGACCGTCCAGCCGCTGACGGCGTGTACGAACTCCGCCTCGTCCGCTCCGCGCGGAAGGAGCTCGAAGCGCTTCCGGATGCGGTGCTCGCCTGGCTTGCTCGCCAGCTCGATCGACTATAGGCGACTCCCCGTCCATCCGGGTGCAAGACGCTCCCGGGGCGCGAGCGAGCTTTGGCGGGTGCGGGTGGGCGCCTATCGGGTCATCGACCACGTCAATGACCGGGCGCGCGTCATCGAGGTCCGCGCGATTCGCGATCGAAAGGACGCCTACGGCTGAGCGTTGGCGCGCGTGCGCGCGGAGGGGTGTCGAGGCTCAAGAACGCACATCCTGGCCTCGAGGCTCAAAGTATGACGAGTCCGAAATAATCGCGGCCGCTAACGGAAGCAGCTGCAGCGATTTGTATCGATTTGTTCATCGCGGCCAAGAATGTGGGTGGGCTGAGAGGTGACAATCGTACATTCGATTCCGACGCCCCTGCCGGCAGGTCGCGGGCACAGATAGTGATCAATCTCAATGATCCGAAGAAGAGCTTCATGACCATAAGCCCGACCTGCACAGCGGGCGGCAGGGTGTGTAATGGCCCGCTGAAAGACCAGACTGTGACCGCCGGCAAAAGCGAGGATGGTACTTGGCGTAGAGCTGGAATTGCACAACGGTCTCACCAAGTACCCCGCCATTGACGCCTCCCTCGCGTTGCAGCCTGATGGAGAGGGAGGCTATACCGCTCACGGTGATCGAAACAACTTTCCGTCGCTTGGCATCTACATGTCGCCGGAGCCTTCCGTCTGCCGAGGAAATGCCCTGGAATGCCGGGCTTGACGCGGGGCGGTCAGCCGGCGATCTTACCAGTAAGAGACCCAGGAGAGCCGCCATGCCCGACGCTGCGACCACCACCCTGTCCTCCCGCGGGCAGGTCGTCATTCCCGAAGGGATCCGCCACCGGCTCGGCCTCACACCCGGCGTCCAGTTCGTCGTCGTCGCCGAGAAAGACGTGGTCATCTTCAAAGTACTCCAGGCCCCGACCAAGCAGGAGTTCGCCGGGCTCGTCCAGCGCGCCCGCCAGGCAGCGAGAAAGGCCGGCCTGCGGCGCCGCGACGTCCAGGAGGCGGTCACCCGGGCACGACGGAGATAAGTGGCGCCGCGGCTTCGGGTGGTCCTGGATACGAACGTCGTGCTGTCCGGGATCTTCTTCGACGGGCTGCCCGGGCGGGTGTTGGAGGCGTGGCAAGCGGATCAGTACACGCTCGTGCTGTCGCCGGCCATCGTCGGGGAGTACCAGCGTGCCGGCGAGGTGCTTGCGGGGCGCTATCCAGAGGCCGGCCGGGCACTGGGCCCAGTGCTCACGCTGCTCGTGCAATCGGCCCTTTTGGTCGATGCCCCGGAGCTGGCGGAAGGTGTCTGTGCCGATCCGGAGGATGACAAGTTCTTGGCCTGTGCCGCCGCCTCGGGCGCCCGAGTGATTGTCTCCGGGGACAAGCAGCTGCGCCGCGTTTCCGGGTGGCGGGGGATTGACGTGGTCGGCCCGCGCGCGTTTCTGGAGCGCTACGTACGCCCCCACCTGTAGTGAACTTCCACCGGTACTCCGAGCGGTGACAGCGTCACGGGCCGAGAGATTCCGTCGTCTGCGGCTCGGTGCTGGCGATTGCGCGGGCTGAAGTGCGCATCGTGATCCGGGGTGCCCTGTGCTACGATTGCGTTCGCATGTCCCACTCGACCAATGAGCACTCTCTAAACGACCAGCTCGGCGCCGATCGGAGATATCTCCGTCGTCACGGTTAGAACCCCGGCAAGCTGGTGCAGAGATATCTCCCCGCTCGCACTCACCGTGGGGCAGCGGCTAAATTGACAAATGTCGGTGTACCGATCGCCGTCCGATCCACTCCCGAAAGGGCTATGACCGAGATCCTTTTCATCGTCGAAGAAGCAGCCGAAGGCGGGTACACAGCGCGCGCCGTGGGCGCGTCGATTTTCACCGAAGCCGACCATACTCGATCAGCTCCGAGATGCGATCCGGGATGCGGTGCGTTGTCATTTTGAGGACGCCGATCGGCCGAAGGCGATCCGGGTCCATCTGGTCCACGACGAAGTTATCGCCGCCTGATGGTGCGGTTGCCGCGCTCAGCGCCGCTGCTGGTGGGCGAGGAGGCCGTCCAGCATGGCGAGGACGAGGTGCTGCTGGGCTTCGGGGAGCCGCGTGAGCCGCTCGAGCCGGCGCTGGAGCTGCGGCGTGGGCCCACGCTAGCCGCCGGCTGTCCCGGACGGGGGATCGAGCCCTAGGAGCGTATGGGCGGGGACACCGCAGCAGCGGGCCAGCTGGGGCACAGGCTGACCACGATGCCGACCCCCCGCTGCCCCTGTGAGCGCCAGAGCGTATCTTCCGAGCGTAACCTGTCTCCCCCCCTCGATCATGACCGCTGCCGACGCGCTCAAACGCTACCGGGCCGACGTGCTGCGCATCGCTGCGCAGTATGGGGCGACCGACGTGCGGGTCTTTGGTTCAGTCGCGCGCGGCGAGGCCGACGAATCGAGCGATATCGACCTGGTCGTGCGGATGGCGCCAGGGAGCAGTCTCTTCGATATTGGCGGCCTGCTCATGGACCTGCAGGATCTCTTAGGGCGACGCGTCGACATCGTCACCGACGGCGGATTGCGGCCACGGATGCGCGAGCGCGTGTTGCGCGAAGCCGTCCCCCTGTAAGCCAGCACGAGGCCATGCGGTCTGACAAGGCCTGCCTTCTGGACATCCTCGACGCGATCGCGGAGATCGAGCGCTACCGGACAACCCGGGCCGAGTTCGACGGCGACGAGCGCACGCAGGTCTGGATGGTGAGCCGCCTGCAGATCATCGGCGAGGCGGCGCGGCAGCTTTCCGCAGGGTTCCGCACCCGGCATCCGGAGATCGCCTGGCGTCGCATCATTGGGATGCGTCATCATCTCGTGCACGGGTATTTCGATATTGATCCGGAGGTGGTCTGGACGGCGGTGGCAGAGCGGGTCCCGGACCTCCGCACCCTGGTCGAAGCCGCGCTGGCCGACGAGGAAACGCGACGGGCGAGCGACTGACTGCGCACGGTTGCCGACGACGGGGCCGTGCACAACGCGTTCTTCGACCGGGGCTTCGTCCCCCGAACGGGTGACCTATGCAGGTGACCTACTTCGCCGACACCGAGACGCTCTCCATCGAGTTCAAGCCGGGCTCGATCGTCGAGACGCGCGACCTCGACGAGAACACGCTCTTGGAACTCGATGCGGAGCAGCGCATCGTGGCCATCACGGTCGAGCACGCGAGCGAGCGCACGGGCATTCCGGCCTTCTCCTACCAACACGTCGCCGCGTAAGCCAGCGCGGAAGCGCTCGCACGAGTATGCGGGCGGGTGTCGAGGCTCAAAACTGCACATCCTGGCCTCGAGGCTCAAAGTACGACGAGTCCCGAAAAATCGGCGCGGCTAAGGGAAGAAGCTGCCGTCACTTGCGAGGTGCCCGCGTACGATTCACGGCTGAAGAGCTCGTTTCACGCAAGAAGACCCCATCGGCTTAGCCGGCGGGCTCAATCTCTACGGGTTTGCGGGCGGAGATCCGGTCAATTTCTCAGATCCGTTTGGGCTCTGTCCGCCACAGGATACAGATGTCCAAACGTGCGCGAGCGTGCTATACTGGCGGCAGAAGGCTGCCCACGCCGGCTTGGCGGGCAAGATCGGCTACAGTCTCATGGCCGGCTTCGCTTCCATCGGCGAGGCGGCGATTGCCACGGCACACGGGTATCCCGGTGACTGCGGAGTCAAATACGATTGCGGAGCGCCTCCTCCAGTTGCCCCCATTCCCGAGGAAGGGGCTGCGGAAGTTGCTGGTGCGGTCAGGAAGTTGGGAGCGCGCGCCAACAAGCTGCTTCACATCCTTGGGAACGCAGAGCACAATCTCGGAGGGCTCGTCCAGCAGCTCGGATCGAAGGAAGCAGCATTCGACGCAATTCACTCCGCTGCGGAGGCAGCGGTCAAATCGCAGGGCTTGACCGGCGTGTTTGAAACGGTGGTGAATGTAGGGGGGACCAACGTTACTGTGAGAGGGCGTGTCGTCGATGATGCTGTCAAGATCGGAACCGCCTTCGTTGCCAACGAAGCACGGTAGACAGAAACAGGAGATGCCATTGACGCCTTTCGAAGCAGCGGTGCTGCAAAAGCTGCTACACGGTGAGCATCCTGTGCTTGCGGCGCTCCGCGAACAGGTGCCGGCGGTCTCGGTGGCAACTCGCGAGGAGACGGGCGCAGGCTTCTTCACGCGTTTCACTTTGCCCGACGAAATTGTACGTGCCCCGACTTCTTCCGAGCATCTGAGGATCGGCGATGTCGAAGCAACCGTGGATGGACTCTCGCATGGTGCGGGTTTTCTCCTGTATGTCGAGCATGGCGTGCTACACATGTTGGAAGGGTACTCGTACGAGGAAAGCTGGCCTGCGAGTATCGATCGCTTCTCTCTTGAGTATCACGATCCCAGCAGGACGGCAGTGCTGACGCAACTTGATTGACTTTCGCTTGTGGGCAGACCACCAGCGTGGCCCGGCCGGAGGCATCTGGCCGGGCTGCTTCGTGCGTGTGGAACGTGCTCAGCTGGCCTTGCGCTTCGTGCGCGCCAATGACGTAGTCGGCTTGGGTGCTGCCCGGCGTCGCGTCTCGAGCATGGCGTCGACGAGCTTCAAGACCGCGCGCTGATCGGCCGGAGGGAGTTCCTCCACGCGGCGCAAGCGCTTCAAGAGCCGCGCGGTCTTGGGGCTCACCGTCTCACGCAGGGGCGCGAGGCCCAGGAGCTCGTCGGCCGAGACCCGGAGCGCCCGCGCGAAGCTCGCCAGGAGCGAGCCCGGGGGCTCGGCGTCCTCCATCTCGTAGTCGGCCACCATGCTCTGGGAGAACCCGGTCGCCTCCCCTAGCTCGGGCTGCGTCATCCCCCGCCGCTGCCGGAGCGCGGCGAGCCGGGGCCCACAGCCCTCGACGGTTTTGATCTTCATCCCGTCCGGTCCGCGACATCCTCCGTCCACGTGTCCGATGCGGCTCGCGCCCGGCGTCCGGGGATCGTCCGGCGCCGCATGATCGGCACCCGGCATCATCTCGTGCGTGGGCCCTTCGACATCGATCCGGATGTGGTCTGGACCGCGGTAGCGGATCGGGTCTCGTCGCTCCACGCGCTCGGCGAAGCCACGTCGGGATGCTGGTGCAACGGCCAGGCTCCGCGGTAGTATTCAGCTCATCCTGCGAAGTTCTGGAGGGACTCATGGAGCGCGCCTACCGCACCGAGACCGTCGTGGCTGAGGACAGCACTGTGCACGTGCGGAATTTGCCGTTCCGCCCCGGAGAGCCGGTGGAAGTGATCGTCATTAGCAACGCGCGCGTGCCAGCGGCCAACGGCCACGCGCCACTCCGTGGAAGCGTCCTCAAGTACGACCACCCGACGGAACCCGTGGCCGCCGACGACTGGGAGTTACCTGGGTGATCGTCTTGGACACGCACGTCTGGATCTGGTGGGTCAGCGACGATGAGCGGCTTACGCCGGCCCACCGGGAGACGATCGCCGCGCATTCCTTCGACGGGCTTGGCGTCAGCGCGATCTCCTGCTGGGAGGTCGCCAAGCTCGTACAACTGGACCGGCTCCAGCTCCGCCACCCGACGGGCGAGTGGCTGGAGCAGGCCCTCGCGTACCCGGGCTGTCGGTTGCTGGACCTCACGCCGCGCGTTGCCGTGGCGTCGACCACGCTGCCCGGCGCGTTCCACCGGGATCCCGCCGACCAGATCATCGTCGCCACCGCGCGCGTGTGGGGCTGTGCGCTCCTCACGGCCGACCAGAAGCTGCGTGCTTATCCGCACGTGGAGACCCTGCCAGACTGAGCCCGGGCCGCGGGACGCAATCGAGTACGACTGGTAGCCGGAGTACGACTCCTAGGCGCGTTACTTCACGCAAGAAGACCCCCATCGGCTTAGCCGGCGGGCTCAATCTGTATGGCTGCGGATGGAGACCCGGTCAACTTCAGTGATCCCTTTGGGCTGTGCAAAGACGAACAGGGGAACGAACGAAAGTGTACGGTGAAATGGGCAAAAGAAGCACGCGACACGACGATAACGCCCGAGACGAAGGCGGCTATCCAGAAGCTCGCTGATCTCGCGGACGTAGATCTTGTTCTCTCTAGCGGTCGGCGCGCAAAGGGGAGTGATTGCTCCAAGAGTAGGCACAACTGCGGCAAGGCCGTCGATATCAAGAGCATCAATGGCGTGGACGTCGGCCAAGGACATCGCGCAAGTCCGGAGGCGGCCGAACTCGTTGAACGTGTCCAAGGGATCGCCTTCGGCATGTCGGAGACTCGGGAGAACTTCGGACCGCTGGGGATCTGGAAACGGAACGCCCCCGGTGGAGCTTGGCAACTCCGAGGCGGCGTATTCGAAGGGGGCTCTGTCCCGTGGTTCGCAGATCCGGCTGCCTTCGGCCTGTGGTGCGATCCATTACGGCACGCTCCTCATTCGAGCGTCGAACGACACGATGCTGCGGACATTCCCCGTGTTTGCAAAGGGTGAGTAGCCGGCGTCCCGCGTCCACGTGCCCACCGAAGGTGCCTGCCACTCGCAGAAGGGCGGCTGATCCCTGACCATCATGGAGCCCCGCAGTGGATCTGCACCGTGCCGATACGATACACTGAACTCAACCATCTGCTCGTCGCGAGGCTGCCAACGGTGGCTGCAGATGTTCATCGCCTCAAGCAGTCTTGGGCGGACGAGGAGCCTGGCCCCTTTGTTGTCTACGAGGATGCGCTAGCATTGTGTATGCTCGCACTCTTGCCTGACGATTCCGCGAGCCGGGAGTTGGCGAAGACGTTTGCCTTTCTTGACGAGTTACTCTCGACCGGCGATCCCGAGTTTCACAATCTCGTGGGAGCTGCGGTTCCTGAGCGGCTCGCGGACGATCAGAACAGTGTCGAGCGGTCGGCTCGCCGCAAGCACCGTGAGACCCGGCGCCTGTTCCATGTCAGCCGCGGATTGCGCGACTAACTAATGCGTGCCAGCTCATGACGGGACGTGCCTCGATACGCGAGGAGGCGACCACCACGGCACACGGGTACCCAGTCCGGGATCTCGGCGTCGAAACTCGCCACGCCTCTTTCCCCTCTCCTCTCCCCCCAATGAACTTCCCCCTCGACCTCCGCTTCCGCGTCCTCTCCCTGGCCGCGCAGATCTCCGTCACCGATGCGGCCGGTACGCTCATCTGCTACGTCAAACAGAAAGCGTTCAAGCTGCGCGAGGCGGTGACGGTCTACTCCGACACCACCCGCACGGTCCCGCTCTACACGATCAACGCGGATCGCGTGATCGACTTCTCCGCGCAGTACCGCATCGACGACACCTCCGGCGCCACGCTCGGCGTGCTGCGCCGCCACGGCATGCGATCGATCTGGCGCGCACACTACGAGATCGTGCGCGACGGCGTGTCCGTCTTCCACATCCGCGAGCAGAACCCGTGGAGCAAGGTGTTCGACCACCTGCTGGCGGAGATACCATTCCTGGGGCTCCTCACGGGCTACGTGTTCCATCCCGCGTACGGCGTGTCGCGCGTGGAGGGAGCCCCGCCCGTGATCCGCGCCGAGAAACGGCCGTCGCTGTTCGGAACGCATTTCGAGATCGAGCGCTTGGGCGCGGTGAACGAGGACGAGGAGCGGCTGGTGGTGATGAGCTTGCTCATGATGCTCATCCTCGAGCGGCGGCGCGGGTGAGCGCGCGCCGGTGCATTGCATCCGGCGCGCACTTTCATATTGTTCCAACAACGATGGGGACGTACGCCGTGCGGTGCCGGAGAGCGGAGTCGAACATGCTGCAACACACGTTGGTGAGTCTCGGAGAGCTGGGCGGAACGCAGCCGGTGCGCGCAAGCGGCACGCGGCACAGCCGGCTCGCTTTACCGACAGCGTTCAGCGAGGAGCGCGCGTGAGCACCGCACCGGGCACTCCGCCGCCTCCGTCCCAACCGTCACGGCCTGCCGCCCCCGAGCGCGTGCCCGAGCTTCGCGTTGAATTCGCCAAGCGCGCCGACGGTGCGGCCGTCCTCCGCTGCATGCGGCCCGATGGGACAGCCACCTGGCAGCGGCACGAAGGGCGCCAGGCGATGTTCTTCCCGCTCCACGACCTCACCCACTTTGCCGTCGAGACGACGCTCGGCTTCCGCGGCGGATTCTACGGTCTCATTGCCGACGGATGGGAGATCGCCGACACCGACGGCAAGGGAAGTCGCGGGCCGCTGCCGGCCGAGGCGGTGCTGGTGGAGCACGTGGTGGGCATGCTGGAGCGTGAGCGGGTGGGCGGCGCCGATGCACTCACCGCGTCGGAGCTCAACGCGCAACTGCAGCAACTGGCGCGGGACGGCCGCGTGGAGTGCGCGCGGACCTTCACCGATGAGGAGCTGCACGCGGCCCGTGTGCGCATGGACGCGCTGCACGCCGCGTGGGCGGCGCTGGAGCCGCGCGGTGCAATGGAGATGAGCTTCGACCGGAGCTCCGTTCCATGACGGGTGAGTAGGGACCAGACCCCGCGTCCAGGCGGTACGTGATGCCTGGCGCGCGGATGCGCACTCGGGCATCTTCAATGTGGATCTTCCTGCTGCCTGGATCGTCTTCTCCAATGGACGTTTCCGCCTCCCAGGAGTGGCGTTCAGGCGGCAGGTTCTCCCACCCCACCCGCTCGAGGACCCCGTGGACGATAAGCAGCTCGCCAAGTTGATCCGCCGCAACGCGGCCAAGGCGCTCCAGGTAGCCAAGGCCCGCCAAGGGCGCGCATACGACCAGACGCTCGCCGTCACCAAGCCCACCACCGATGACGACGACGAAAGTCTCGAGCGCCAGCACTTCTTCAAGGAGATGAAGCGGCGCGAGTTCTGAGCGCGCACTCCCCGTTCGGTCAGTCCGCCCGTCAGCCCCCTCCCGCCCCCGCGGCGCTATGGCGCGGAAGTCGCGCTTGCTGCACTCCGTCGCACGCAGGAGCGCTGTCATGGCCGAGCACATCCACACGTACGCCGTTCGTGTAGAGAAGAGTGGGATCGAGTACGAGGCACGCATCTACGGCGCGCGCCGCGCCGCCGACACGTGGACGGGCTGGATCGAGTTCCACCCCACGCGCGGGCCGGCGCTGGTTCGTCGCACGGGCCAGGAGACCACGCAGCCTACCCGCGACGCGCTGGAATACTGGGCCGGAGGACTGGAGCCGGTCTACCTGGAGGGAGCGTTCGATCGGACGATACCGGCGGGCGTCGAACGCCGAAGCGTGCGCGACGACCGGTTCGTCCCCTTCGACCGGCGACGATCCGCGCCGCCACGGTAGAGCGTGAAGGCGCCGCTCACCCGACGGCAGTTCTGCTACTCCGCCTGAGTCAGAACGGGTGCTTCACGGTTGACCGTAACCATGTGGCATGCGCATATTTTAGCGTCTACCGTGCGCATGGAGGATTCGAGGTGGCGAACTCAACACGGCGGCCGAAGAACCTGTCTCTCGATCCGGAGGCGATCGCCAGAGGCGAGCGCTACAGCGCGGTGCACGGCACCAACCTGTCGCGTCTCGTCAGCGACTTCCTGCATTCCCTTCCCCTCGGCACCTCGCGCCGCCCTCGATCGCCGGCGGTGCGACGGTTGCGCGGGATCGCCGCTGCCGAGAGGGCAGGAGATACGGACGGGCGTGCGGCGTACCGCGAGCACCTGGGTCGCAAGTACACCGGCAAGTAGCGCTGTGCCTCGCAGAGGACGGAGAGTTTCCGAGGGACGAGCGCCGAGCAAAGTGCTCGTGGACACCAACATACTGCTGGATGTGGTTTTGGACCGCGAACCATGGGCGGACGATGCTACGCTGCTCCTCGACGCCATTGCGTCGGGGCGCGTGCCCGGCTGCATCGCCAGTCATGCGGTCACCACCGTGTACTATCTTGTCGAGCGAGCGCGAGGACGCACACGAGCGGTGACCGCGGTAAGCGATCTGCTCGAGATATTCTCCGTGGTGGCGTTGGGGAGCGCCGATTTTCATCGTGCACTGGCCCTTGGGTTGCCAGACTACGAAGATGCCGTACAGGTGGCAGCCTGTCTCACTGCCGGGGCCGACGTGCTCGTCACGCGCAACGAACGGGACTTCAAGGGCGCTCCGATCGCGCTTCGCAATGCGGGGGAAGTGCTCGCGCTGATCGGTTCGCCAGAGCGCTAACCCGGGACGCCGGCCACCGCCGTCGAGCTCGCTCGTCCTCCTCCGCTTCCCTTCGCGCCACACGCCGCGCCCCGCCGTCCCGCCCGAGTTGACCGCCCTCGCACCAGCCGGTAGCGTTCACGTGTTGGCCTGCTCCACGTTTCCCATAGCCCATACGTGATGATGTCCCTCTCCCTCGCACGCCTCGAGCGCGGGCTCGCGCTCTGTGGCGCGTCCGCCGTGCTCGCCGGTCTCGCGGCCGTCTCGCCATCCACGCTCGCCGCCCAGCATGGCGGCTCCAGCGCGCCCAACTCGGTGGTCCCGCTCAAGGTGGTGGACACGAGCTACATCGACCGCTCCGCGAACGCGTGCACGGACTTCTTCCAGTTCGCCAACGGCGGCTGGTTGGAGCGGGACACGATTCCGGCCGCGTACTCGAGCTCCGGCGTGGGGCGCGACATGGGGGACAAGAACGAGCTGGTGGTGCGCTCGGTGCTGGACGACGCGATGCGGCGCCGCACCTCGCTCCCGCGGGAGAGCACGGAGCGCAAGCTGGGCACGTTCTACGCCTCGTGCATGGATTCCGCGGCTGCCGATCGGGCGGGCGTGAACCCATTGGCACCGACACTCTCTACCATTGATTCCATCCGCACCTCGGCGCAACTGCTGCGCACGGTGGCCGATCTGCAGAAGAGCGGGGTGGGCGTGATGTTCCGCTACGGCCCCGACGTGGACGCGCACGACGCGGCGCACTACATAGCGGCCTTCTCGCAGGGTGGGCTGGGGCTCCCCGACCGCGACTACTACACCAACAGCGGCGCCGCCGCGGATTCGCTGCGCGACGCCTACGTGGCGCACATCGCGCGCACGCTCGAGCTGTCAGGCACGCCGCACGCTGCGGCGCGGCAACAGGCGCGGCAGGTGATGGCGCTCGAGACGGAGCTCGCAAAGGCCTCGCTCACGCGCGTGGCGCGGCGCGATCCGGCGGCCACCGATCATCCCATGCCGGTCGACTCACTGGCGACGCTGGCACCGGCCATCGCGTGGCGCACCTATCTGACGTCCATGGGCGCGCCACCCACCGTGCGGCGCGTGAACGTGGGGGAGCCGGCGTTCTTCCAGCGGGTGAACGCACTCGTGAAGCAGGTGCCCATGCCCCAATGGCGCGCCTATCTGCGCTACCACGTGCTGGCGGACGCGGCGCCGTGGCTCAGCACGCCGTTCGTGCAGGAGAACTTCGCCTTCCAGTCGCGCTTCACCGGCGCCAAGCAGATCCTGCCGCGGTGGAAGCGGTGCTCGCGCGTGACGGACGGGCTCATTGGCGAGGCGTTGGGTCAGGCGTACGTGGCGAAGACGTTCCCGCCCGAAGCGCGCGCGCGGGCCCGTGCGGTGATCGACGACATCCGTGCGTCGTTCGGCCAGCGGATCGAGCGGCTGGACTGGATGTCGGACACCACGCAGGCGCAGGCGCTGCACAAGCTGTCGGCCATGCACGAGAAGATCGGCTACCCCGACCAGTGGCGCGACTACTCCAGGTTGCGCGTGGCCGAGGGACCGTTCGTGCTGAACGTGCTGCGCGCGAGCGCGTTCAACTGGCAACGGGTGGCGGGTCGTCCGGGACAGCCGGTGGACACCACCGAGTGGGGGATGACGCCTCCCACGGTGAACGCGTACTACGACCCGTCCAAGAACGAGATGGTCTTCCCCGCCGGCGCGTTGCAGCCGCAGACGTTCGACCCCAACGCCGACGATGCGGCCAACTACGGCTCGCTGGGTGCGAGCTGGGCGGGACACGAGCTCACGCACGGCTTCGACGACGAGGGGCGTCACTACGACGCGAACGGCAATCTGCGCGACTGGTGGACGCCGTCGGATTCGGTCCATTTCTCGGAGCAGGCCGCGCGCATGGTGCAGCAGTTCGACGGCTACATCCAGGTGGACACGCTGCACGTGAACGGGAAGCTCACGCTGGGGGAGAACATTGCCGACTACGGCGGGCTGCTTACCGCGTACGACGCGCTGCAGCGCGCGCTCGCGCGCGACAGCCGGCCCGGTCTGATCGACGGCTTCACTCCGGAGCAACGGTTCTTCCTGGCCTATGCGCAGAGCTGGCGTACCCACGTGCGCCCCGAGGCGCTGCGCAACCGGGTGACGGTGGACCCGCACGCGCCGGAGCGGTGGCGCGTGAACGGTCCCCTGTCGGACATGGCGGCCTTCGCCACGGCGTGGGGGTGCAAGCCAGGCGACGCCATGGTGCGCCCGGAGCCGGTGGTGCCGCACATCTGGTGAGGGGGCCGGTACGAACACCCAGGGTGAACCACATCCCCAGCTCCGGCACGTACCCGCTCGCTCCACGTGCAGCGTTCTGCCCGGCTGCCGCGTACGACACTACAGTACGCCTCTCCCGCGTCCGGCTCTCCCGTCGAACGTCGTGATACATCATTCCTCTCTTCCCCCTCTCCTCTCTTCTTCCAAGCCGATGACGAATCGAACGCTCTCTCTCGTGGCCGGCGCCGTGGCCCTGGCGACACTGGGCGCCTGTGCTCCTCCCACACCACCATCGCCGGGTCCCGCTCCCGCACGGGGCGGCCGGCCGGGCGCAGCCGTGCCGGGGCAGGCGCCGGGCGGCGGACAAAACGGAGGCGATACCGCTGGCCCCGGCGGGTTTGGTGCCCGTGGGGGCGCTCAGACGCCGCGCCCGCGCCCCTACAACCGGGTGATCACCTCCGAGGCCAAGACGCGCAAGGGCATGTTCAACGTGCACCGCGTTGGCGACAAGCTCTACTTCGAGATCCCCGCCAAGGAGCTGCACAAGGACATGCTGATGGTCGGCCGGTTCGCGGCCGCGCCGGCGTCCGACCCCACCAACCCAACGGCCGGCGGTCGGTTTGGCGCCTACGGGGGCGACGAGTTCTCCGAGATCACACTGCGGTGGGATCGCGTGGGTGACCGGATCATCCTCCGCTCTCCGTCGTACGCCATCACGGCCGACACGTCGCTGCCCGTCTATCGGTCCGTGGAGGAATCCAACTATCCGCCCATCGTCGCCTCGTTCAACGTGGAGGCGTACGGCCCCGACAGTGCAGCGGTGATCGATGTCACCCGGCTGTTTACGACGACGGTGCCGGATGTGTCGGCCATCCGCGGCACCATCGACGCGAGCCGCTCCTTCATCGAGAACTTCCTGGCCTTCCCCGACAACGTGGAGGTGGAAGCGACGCAGACGGGCGTACCGGTGCCCGCGGGTGGCGGCGGCGGTGGTGGCGGCGGCGGAAACATACCGCCCAACCTGCGGCCGCCGGAGAGCGTACTGGCGCACTGGAGCATCGTGCGTTTGCCGGAGCAGCCCATGATGCCGCGCCGCGACGACGAACGCGTGGGCTTCTTCTCCATTCGCCAGGTCGACTTCGGCACCAACGAACATCGCTCGGCCGAGCGCCGCTACATCACGCGCTACCGGCTGGAGTGCTCGGATCGCCGCGAGGGGAATCTCTGCTACCCCAAGAAGCAGATCGTCTACTATGTGGATCCGGGGACGCCGGACAAGTGGAAGAACTACGTGGCGGCCGGCATCGAGGAGTGGCAGAGCGCGTTCGCAGCAGCCGGATTCAAGGACGCCATCGTCGCCAAGAATCCGCCTACCGATGATCCCGACTGGTCGGCGGAGGACATCCGGCACACCGAGGTGCGCTGGCTGCCATCGACGATCGAGAACTCCGTGGGACCGCACGTGTCGGATCCGCGTACCGGAGAGATCCTGAACGGCTCGGTGCGCATCTTCCACAACATCCTGAACCTGCAGCGCGCCTGGTACTTCACCCAAGCGGCCGCGCTCGATCCGCGCGTGCGCTCGTTCCCCATGCCCGACTCGCTCATGGGGCAGCTGCTCCAGTTCGTGGTGGCGCACGAGGTAGGACACACGATCGGCCTGCAGCACGACCAGATCGGCAGCTCGGAGTATCCGGCCGACAGCGTCCGCAGCCGGACGTGGGTGGCCAAGATGGGACACAGCCCGAGCATCATGGACTACTCCCGCTTCAACTACGTGGCGCAGCCGGAGGACAGCATCGCGCTCAAGGATCTGATCCCGCGCGTGGGTCCGTACGACCGGTTCGCGATCATGTGGGGGTACGCGCCCATCCCGAACGCCACCACGCCCGAGGCCGAGCTCCCGACGCTGGACCGGTGGGCCCGGATGCAGGACAGCATCCCGTGGTATCGCTTCTCGGCCAACAACGCCTACGGCGCCACCGGAACGCAGAGTGAAGCGGTTGGCGATGCGGATCCGGTGAAGTCCACCGCGCTCGGCTTCAAGAACATCCGCCGGGTGGTGGGCTACATCGAAGGCGCCACCGTCCATCCGGGTGAAGACAACAGCGACCTGGAGGAGATCTACGATCGCACGGTGGGGCAGTGGGCCACCGAGGCGAATCACGTGGCCACACTCGTGGGTGGCGGACGGGTGCAGTACAAGTCCGGCAGCCAGCCCGGTGCGGTGTACGTGCCGGTGCCCAAGAGCGAGCAGCAGTCGGCCGTCCGGTTCCTGAACGAGAACGTGTTCGAGACGCCCACGTACCTCATCCGTCCGGAGATCGCCAGCCGGATCGAGGCGTACGGGATGATCGACCGGATCAACAACGCGCAGACGCGCGTGCTCAACAATCTGTTGGACGACGAACGGATGAACCGGCTGATCGAGAACGAGGCGATTGCCCGTAACTCGAACAGCGTGTACACCCTGCCGGCCATGCTGGACGACGTGCGGCACGGCATCTGGTCGGAAATCTCGACCGCGCGTCCCGACATCGGTCCGTACCGGCGCGCGCTGCAGCTGGACTACCTGTCGCTCATCGACCGAAAGCTCAACCCGCCGCCGCAGCCGCAGGGGGCGCAGAACAATCCCTTTGCGCGCTTCTTCCGGCGCGTTCCGCTGTCGGAGGACGCCAAGAACGAGCTGCGGGGCCAGATGGTGGTGCTCAAGAGCGAGATCCAGCGGGCCATTCCGCGGACGAGCGATCGCGAGACGCGGCTGCACCTGGAAGGTGCGGTGCACCGCATCGACCAGATCCTGGACCCCAACAAGTAGCGCTTCACCCTCTCACGGGCGCTGTGGCGCCTGGGGGGGGCAGGTGGTACGGTGGTGAGCCGAGGGGGCCGCGAAAGCGGCCCCCTCGGCGCATTGGGGCAGCAACCGGAGCGCGATTCGGTACGCCGGAGCGTGGCGCAGTACGCTTTTTGCGCACCGTATGGGGCTCGCGCCGATCTGGTGCGATGAGCACCGCAATCCGAGGAGGACGTATGACGTCACCGCATCTCACGAAATTGACAGGGCTCTCGGCCGCCATGGCGGTCTGCGTGGCGCTGGGAGCGTGTAAGGCGAAGGACAATTACGGCAACGACACGTTGGCCGCCGGCGTGGACACCAATATGGCCGCCGGGGCCATGGCGCCCGCGCCTGCCGACTCGAATGTCCGACGCGAACATCTTTGCCATCCTGGATGAGGCCAACAAGGGCGAGGTGAACGCGGGGCAGCTGGCCGCCGACAAGGCTACGAACGCTGGCGTGCGCAACTTTGCGCAGCGGATGGTCCGCGACCACTCCGACCTGCGGCAGAAGGGGCAGCAGTTGGCGCAGCAGTTGAACGTGAACCCCACGCCGCCGGCCAATTTCCAGATGCCCCAGCAAGATCAGGCGCTCATGGATACGCTGCGGAACACGGCCAAGGGGATGGCGTTCGACACGACGTACATCAACCGCCAGGTCACGCTTCACGAGCAGACCGTTGACAAGCTGAAGGACTTGCAGGACAAGGCCAACGAGCAGCAGCTCAAGGACCTGATCGGGAAGGCGATTCCCACCATCCAGGATCACCTGGACCAGGCGCGCAAGGTACAGGACAACCTGAAGACGCGCAGCTGATCGTGCGCTCGGCCGTGCGCACGCGCGCACGGCCGAGCGCACGGCCACAGGCCGCGCGGAGGGCGCCCCACCGGCCCTCGCGCGGCCTGCGTGCGTGTGCCGGGGGCGCGCTGGTCAGCGGGACGGTGACGGGGTATCTTGTGCCGGAACCATCGTGCGTCCGGTACGCAGGAGAGAACTCCGTATGCAGAATCGCAAGACCGCCGGCATCCTGCTCGGCTTATGGTGGCTGGTGATGCTCGCCGTATTGGCCGGCCTGATCCTGTTCTTTCACTACACCGCTGCCGGCGCGCGTTTCGCGCACCAGCAGGGCTTCCCGCACATGCCGCTCTACGGCGCGATCACGTGGTGGTTCTTCTTCTCCATCCCGATGATCGGCTACACGTGGGGTTTCTTCAACGACCTGAAGGACGAGCCCGCCGTATAGCGGCGGGCGCGACCATCAGTCACCCGCCTGCTGAGCCGGAACAGGCATCTCGGCCGTCATCTGCTTGGGGCGCAAGCCGAACCGGCGCGCGAGCGCGCCGCGCCAGTCATCCAGGATCTCGTAGAACGTCGGGATCGCGATGAGCGTGAGCAGGGTGGACGTCAACACTCCGCCGATCACGGCCACGCCCAGCGGCGCGCGGAACTGCGCGCCTTCGCCCCGTCCCAGCGCGACGGGGATCATGCCCGCGATGAGCGCGAACGTCGTCATGAGGATGGGGCGCAACCGGATGGCTCCCGCCTCGATGAGCGCCTCGCGCAGCGGAAGCCCGCGCTCCTCGCGCGCCCACTTAGCGAAGTCGATGAGCAGGATGGCGTTCTTGGCCACGATGCCGGCCAGGAGGATGACGCCGATGAGGCTCATGATGTTGATCGTCATCCCGGTGACGGCGAGCGCGCCCATCACGCCGATGAGCGAGAGCGGGAGCGACAGCATGATCGCCAGCGGGTCGACGAACGACCCGAACTGCATCACGAGAATGAGATACATGAACAACACCGCCACGCCGAGCGCGAAGAAGATCTGCTGAAAGATCTCTGCCTGTGCCTGCACGTCCCCGCCGCGCGTGATCCGCACCCCAGCGGGGAGTTGCATTTTGGCGATCCGCGCGTCGATGTCGTTCGTGACCTCGCCCTGCGACCGGCCGCTCAGATTGGCCTCGACGATGACCACGAGGTCGCGGTCCAGATGATTGATGACCGCCGGGCCGAGCGTCTCGCGTACGTCCGCCACCTGCCCCAGGGGGAGCGTTTCGGGCCCGCTGGGCCCCGGCACCACGAGCGGGAGTTGACGCAAGTCGGCCGCGCGGCGGCGCGCCTCCGGCGCGAGGCGCACCTCCACATCGCGCGTCTCCCCGCTGGGGTCCACCCAGTCGCCCGCGTCGATGCCGGCGAAGGCGGGCCGGAGCGACTGCGCCACCTGCCCCACCGTGATGCCCAGCGAGCCGGCGAGGCCGCGGTTGAGCTCGACGTTGAGCTCCGGCTTCTGCCCCTTGCTCGACAGGTCGACGTCCACCGCGTTCGGCACCTGCTCCACCTCGTGCATGAGCGCGTTGGCCACCGGGGTGATCGTGGCGATGTCCGGACCGCGCACCTCGTACTGCAACTGCTTCCGTCCGCCGCCGAAGTCGCTGGTGAAGACGGCCAGCGTCACTCCGGAGAGCTGCTTCACCTCGCTGCGAAGCTCGGCGGCGAACGCTTCCGCGCTCACGTGGCGGTCGGTCTTGGGGACCATGCGGACGTAGATGTTCCCCTCGTCCACCGAGCCCGAGATGCCGCCGCCCAGCGTGGTGTAGGTGTAGCGCACTTCGGCGTGCGCGCGGGCGAGCCGGGCCGCCTCTTGTGCCTTGAGCCGCGTGTACTCGAGACTCGAGCCGGGCGGTGTCTGGATCTGGATGTTGAGCTCGGCGCGATCCTCCTCGGGAAAGAAGCCGATGCCCACGAGGGCCGTCTTCCCGATCACGATGCGCGGCATGGAGAGCGCGAAGACGAACGTCCCGATCGCGATCGCGACGATGGCCAGCCGGTGGTCCAGCGCCCAGGCGATCACGCTCTTGTAGCGTGCGGCCATCCGGTTGAACCACGCGTTGAACCGGTCGAGCTGCCGCGTGATCCATGCGCGCCTGGCGCCGTCGCGGTGCCGGTCGGGCCAGTAGGCCGACAGCATGGGGTCGAGCGAGAACGAAACGAGCAGCGAGACGAGCACCGACGACGCCATGGTGAGCGCGAACGGCTTGAACCACTGTCCGCCCTCGCCGCCCATGAACGCCACGGGAATGAAGACGGCCAGGATGGAGAACGTGGTGGCCGCCACGGCGAGCCCGATCTCGTCGGTGCCCTCGCGCGCGGCCGTGTAGTGGTCGGCCCCCATCTCCACGTGACGCACGATGTTCTCGCGCACCACGATGGCGTCATCGATGAGTATCCCGATGGCGAGCGAGAGTCCGAGCAGGCTCATCGTGTTGAGCGTGAACCCGAACGTCCAGACGGCAATGAAGCTGGCCAGCACGGAGACGGGAAGCGCGAGCCCGGTGATGACCGTGGAGCGCCACGAATTGAGGAAGAGGAAGACGACGAGCACCGTGAGCGCCGCGCCCTCGAGCAGCGCTTCCTCCACGTTGCGCACGGCGGCGTCCACACGGACGCCGGCGTCCTTCACGACATCCACCTTGGCGCCGGCGGGGAGCTGCGGCGCGAGCTGCGCGATCCGTTCGCGGATGGCGTCGCTCACGGTGGTGGTGCTGTACCCCTTGGATTTCTTGATGTCGATACCCACTGCCTCGCGCCCGTTATAAAGCGCGAGACTCCGCTGCTCCTCCGTTCCGGCGCTCACGTTGGCCACCTGGCCCAGCCGGATGATCTGCCCGTTGCGCTCGGCCACCACGAGCTGCTCGAACTGCTCGGGACCTTGCAGCCGCCCCTTGAGGCGGATGGAGCGCTCCACGAGCGGACCCGTGACGTGTCCCACCGGCGCGGCCACGTTCTGCAGCTCGAGCGCCTGCACCACCTGCCCCACGCTCACCCCGGCCGCCTGCAGGTCGTGCGGGCGGATCTCGACCGTGAGCTCCGGATCGAGGTTGCCCGTGACCGACACTTCGGCCACGCCCGGGATGGAGCGCAGCTCGCGGGTGATGTTGGGGTCGGCCACGCGCGTGAGCTGTGCCTGCGAGAGCGTGTTCGACCAGAGCGCGAGCGAGACGATGGGACGATCGGTGTCGTTCAGCTTGCGGATGATCGGCTCCTTCATCTCGTCCGGCAGATCGGAGCGGATTTCGGAGATGGCGTCGCGGATGTCCTGCGTGGCCTCGAGCAGCGGCTTCTCGAACTGGAACTCGATGAGGATGTTGGCAAAGCCGTCCTGCGCGCTGCCGGTGACGTGCTTCACGCCGCTGATCCCGGCGATCTGCTCCTCGATGGGATCGAGCACCTCGTTCTCCACCACGTCGGGCGACGCGCCGGGATAGACGATGCCCACCGAGACGTACGGCGGAGCGACGTCGGGAAACTCGTCCGTCTGCAACCGGATGAGGGAGAAGATGCCGAAGGTGACGATCGCCACCATCACGACGATCGTGATGAGCGGCCGCTTGATGGCAAAGTCCGAGATGACCATTTGTCGTTCTCTAGTTCGACGGCGGCGTGGCCGCCGGTGGTGACGTGGGCGGTGGAGTGCTCGACTGCGCGGCTGGTTGGTCGCTCACCGGCATCACGCGCACGGGCGTCCCGGTGGAGATCCCCTGGGCCGCGCCCAGCAGCACGGTATCGCCCGCCGCCACGCCGGCGCTGATCTCCACCGTCTCGTTGGCGTCGTTGCGGATGCCCAGCTGGACGGGCGTGCGTTCCGCCTTGCCGTCGTGCAGGCGCGTGACGGTGGGTTGCAGTCCGCGGTTGTCGACGGCGCTCGCGGGGGCCACGAGTCCCACGTGCGTGGCGCTGGCCACCCGGCCGTCGGCAAAGAGCCCGGCCACGAGCGGCGTCGCGGCGCGGTTGGGAATGGAGACCATGATCCGGACCTGACGCGTGGTGGGATCGGCGGCCGGGCTCACGCGCGTGACGGTGCCGGTGAACGTGCGATCGGGATAGCCGTTCACCTGGAACGTGACGCTGTCGTGCAGGTGCACGGCACCGAGCGCCTCGGCGGGGACCGATGCTTCGAGGCGCATGGTGGACGGATCGATCACGGTGAACATCGCGCCGCCGGGCTGCACCACGTCACCGCCACTCACCTGCCGCTCGCTCACCACGCCGGCAAACGGCGCGCGAACGGTGGTCTTGGAGAGCCGATCCTGCGCGAGCTGCAGCCGTGCGCGCGCCGCGGCCACCTGGGCGTCCGCGGTGGCGGCGTTGGTGCGGGCCGCTTCCAGATCGCGCTCGGCGAGCGCGCCGGCCTGCACCAGCGTTTGCGTGCGCTCCACGTTGCGTTGCGCCACGGTGGCCGTCTGCCGCGCCGATTGGAGCGCGGCGCGCGCGGAGATCACGTCTTCGCGGAGCGATGCGTCGTCGATGCGCGCCAGCAACGCGCCGCGCGCCACGCGTTCTCCCTGTTCGGCGTACGTCTCGAGCACCGGGCCCGCGACTTCCGCGCGCACGGTGGCGGCGCGCTCGGCCTGGAGCGTCCCGGAGATGGCCGGTCCGGTGGTGATGCGCGCCGAGTCGAGAACGGCGATGCTTTCCGTTCCCACGGTCGTGGCCACCGGCGTCTCGGCGGCGCTCGCGTTCTCCCCGCCGCGACAGCCGCCGAGCGCGGCCAGTGACAGGAGCGCCAGCGCCGCTCCTCGCTGTATCGTCATGGTGTGACTCCGCTGTCCGTCGTGCGTATGACGCCGCCACCCGCGGCCGTCGATGGTTGTCCCTGTTGCGTCCGCGGCGGCGCGGGCGCGGTGATGCCCGGCGCGCTCTGCCCGGACCCGGTGAGCCCGGGCGGTGCGGTGAGGTTGGCCAGCGGCAGGTCCTTGAGCAGGAGCACGCGCATCCGCGCCACCTGCAGATCGCGCGCGGCCTGCGCGCGGTTGGCCTCCGCCTGCTCGAGCAGCAGACGGGCATCGGCCAGTTCCGTCTGCGTGGAGATCCCCTGCGTGTAGCGCACATCGGCGATCTGGTAGGCGCGCGTGGCCTGTTCTTCGGTTCCGGCACTCGCGGCAAAGGACGCGCGGGCCGCCTGGAGCTGCGCCAGCGCGTCGCGCGTGTCGAGCGCCGCCAGCTCGCGCGTCTGGCTCAATCGTGCCCGCGCCTCGTTCAAGTTGGCCTGCGCCACCATCTGCTCGCCGTGGATGCGGCCACCGGTGAAGATCGGCACCTGCAGGCCCACCTCCACCGTCCAGTTGGTGCGGAACTGATTGGTGCTCGGCAGGCCGGAGGCCGGATAGGCCACGCGGCCGTACTGCGACGTGATGCTGAGCGCCGGGATCCGTTGCGCCTTCGTGGCGGCGAGTTGCGCGCGTTGCGCGGTGACGGCCGCTTCCGCCGCACGTACCGGTGCCCGCGCGCCCACGGTGGTGTCGCGCACCGGCGCTTCGATGCTGGCGAGCGACGCCAGGCTGGCCGGCGTGATGGTGACGCTGTCGGCCAGCGGCGTACTGAGCGCCAGCGAGTCGTCGAGCGGCAGGTTGAGCAATTGCTTGAGACGGAGCAGCGCGAGGTCGCGCTGCGCGCGGCGCTGGATGACCACCGGCAGCTGGTTGTTCCGCGCCACCTGCGCGCGCAGCAGCTCGAACTCCGGCTGGTCGCCCACCTGTCGGGCGAGCCGCGTGTGCTGGAGCGTGGTCTCGGTCTGCTGCAGCGTGGCCTGCGCGATGGCGTACAGCCGCTCGCTCAACGCGGCATCGTAGTAGGCCCGGGTGACGTCGAGCAACACCTGCGCGCGCGCGGACGTGAGCGAGAGGTCCGCGCGGCGCGCGCCGGCGCGGGCCGCGCGCAACTGATTGGTGATGCGCCCGCCGGTGAACACGTTCTGCGACAGCGCGAGCCCGAAGCGGAACTGGTTGGGCTGACCGAACGGCAGGTTGCCGAACGCGGCGAACGGGTTGCCGTTCACGGTACAGTCGACCGCGTGCTCCAGCGAGTCGACGCGCTGGTCGAGCGGGAGACCCGGGTTCGGCGTGAACGCGCCGCATCCGGTGGGCGCCGGCGTGCTGGACGTGTCGGCGCCGGTGGTGAGTCCCTGGAATTCCGAGCGGAGCGTGCGCGTGTACGATGCCGTGCCGACGAGCTGCGGGAGAAACGCGCTCTCGGCCTGGCCGATCTGTCCGCGCGCGCGCATCACGTCCGCGCGCGCGATCAGCACGTCTTCGCTTCCCGGCTCAGCCAGACGGAGCGCGTCGGCCAGGGAGAGCGTGCGCGGGAGACTGTCCGAGCGCTGCGCCGCGGCCGGCGGTGTGCGGGCCTGCTGCGCGTGCAAAACCTCCTCGGGCGCGAGCGGGAGGCACATGAGGAGCGCAGCAGCGAAAAACGGGAATCGCAAGCGTGACATGGAATCAGGTGGAGCGTGAAGGCCGTCGCGGTGGGCGCCCAGGCGCCGTCGCGCCGGCGGCGCGGGTGCCACCGCGCTTGCGGGAAGGTGCGTGCCCGTTGCCGCGCGCGGCGCGTGATGCGCCATTGCCGCGCTGCGCTTGGCGCCCCGACCCCCGGCCGGGCCCGCGCGCGGGCGCGATGGCGCGGACGAACAGGCGCACGAACGTGCGCGCCGTCTGTTCCTGTGGTGCCGGATACATCCGCGGGATGAAGTCGCGCGAGATGGCCTGGCAGAAGAGCGCGCCCATGAGCATCGAGGCCGCGGCGGGCACGTCCAGCGTGCGCGCGGCCAGGCCGTGCGTGCGCAGGCGGTGCAGATACTCGCACAGCATCTCGTGCGCGATGGCGGGCCCGCGCGTGGCGCACGGGCCGATGTCCGGGTGCTCCTCCAGCTCGCCCATGCAGGTGCGGATCATCGAGCAGTTGCGCGCCAGGTGGTCGGCAAAGCGGGTCGCCCACTCGGTGAGCTCGGCCTCCGGGCGCGACGGCGAGGCGGGGAGGTCGGGGAGGATCTCATCCAGCGTGGAGCAGCGGAGCGCCTCCTGGATGAGCGCCTCCTTGGAGCCGAAGTGTCGGAACAGGGTGACTTCGTTCACGCCGGCGGCTTGGGCGATGCGGCGCGTGGTGGCGCCGCGGTAGCCCGTTTCGGCGTAGACCTGGGCGGCGGCGCCGAGGAGTTTCTGTCGGATGTCCATGGTGGGGAAGGGTAGCAACGGCCCCGCCTGCAAGCAAGTGGATACTTGCTAACGTAGGCGGCGGGAGCGAGGCAGAGGGTGGGCCACGGTGACCGTGAGCCTGACCCCTCGCCCGCGCCGCGGACGGTGCGCTTGATCCATCGGCCGCCACGCCCGATCTCAGCGCGCTGGAATTCGGTCTTTATTCGGGTTATGATGGGCTCCCCCGATCTCCCGTGGAGGCACCCATGCCCAAGAGCGATCTCGAGCTCCCCCCGCCCGAGCTGGCCGGCTACGCGCCGGTCGCCCTCCGCATCGCGCGCTTTTACGAGCGGTTCCCCAACGGTCGGATCATCACCCGCTTGATGAGCCGCACGCGCGACGAAGTGATCTTCCGCGCCGCCGTCTATCGTGCCGCGTGCGACGTGCACCCGGCCGCCACCGGCTGGGCGGCCGAGCGCGAAGGCGACGGCGACGTGAACACGGTGGCCTGTCTCGAGAATACCGAGACGTCGGCCATCGGACGCGCGCTGGCGAACCTGGGGTTCACCGCCTCGCCGTACCGGCCGAGCCGGGAGGAGATGGCGAAGGCCGACCGGGCGCGGTCGAGGCCGCGGCGCGATGGCGTGCCTGGCGCGCCCGACCGGCACGGCAAGCGCGATGGCGACCGCGATGGCGCAGCCGATCTCGCACTCCTGCTCCGCAGCGCCGAGCGGAGCGGGCTCCCAGCGCGCCGCGCCCAGGTGGTGCGGCGCGCGGTGGACGACCCCACGCTACCGCGCGAGCGACTCGACCAGCTCGCGCGCGTCCTCCGTCGATGGCTGCGTGACCGCGTTGATCGCCAGATCGAGGCCGGCGTTGCGACAGTTTCGTGACACCGCGCCCGGCAGTGGCCGAAGGCGTCACCATCGCGCGTCTCCTTCCAGCGAGAGGAGAGGAGCGACGGTGACAGGACCGGCGTCAGTAGCCAACGGGAACGCGCGCGCACGCGACACCGCGGCGCTGAGCGAGCGCGCGCTGGTGGCCGCCATTCGTGGCGAGAGTCACGGGGCGGTGGAGGAGCTGATCCGTCGCTACCAGCATCTGGTCATGTCGCAGGGGAGACGCTTCGGCGTGGCGCGCGACGAGCGGACTGCATGGGCAGCGGAGGTGCTCTACCACGTCGCTACGTCGATCGGCCGCCGGTCCGCGCCCGCGCCGCGCGCCCTCGTGCCATACATCCTCCAAGCGTGCCGGCATGGCGCGATGAGCCGGCGCCGCCAGCTCCTGACGCGGGAGCGTGTGGAGAGGAGCGGGGTCGCCGAGTTGGGCGGCACGGGCGAGCATGCGGTGGTCGCCGTCTGCTCCGAGCACTCCGTGCGCTCCACCTACGGACCGGCGTGGGAAGCGCCGCCGCTGCCGCGCGTCATCGACGCGTTGGCCGGGAGACTGGACCGCGTGCTGCGCGCCGACGAGCGACAGCTCCTGTCGTGGGCGTCGCAGCACGTTCCGTACGCCACCATGGCCGCGTGGTTGGGGACGAGCCGCGGTGCGGCCATCAAACGCGTGACTCGGCTCCGCGCACGTCTGGTGAAGGTGGCGCTCGCCTACGGCGCGTCGCTCGATGACGAAGCGCACGCCCAGTTGGTGGCGTTCTTTCGACGCACGCGCGCCCTCGATGCGCGCGCTCTCGCCGATCGCCTGGACGCTGCACGCACGAGACCCTCTGACGGAGAGCGACGCGATGACACATCGTGACCGCATCACCGGGCGCCGCCCCGGCGCTCTGCCGCGCCGGCGGGACGATCCCGCCGCGCCAGCACCCCATCCAGTGGAGCAGTTGGAGCGGGAGAGCACTCCGCTCATCCATCTCATGGGGCACCTCGAGCGGCGCCAGCCGCGCTCCGCCGCGTATGACGATCCGCGCTTCGCATCGTGGCTCGTGGCCGAGGGCGGGTGGGATGACGACGAGCCTCTCACCGAGGCCGAGATCGCCGCGCTCGCCGCGCGCGTGCTCGCCACGCTGCAGGCGGCGCGCCTGGGCGTGCGCACCATCGACGACGTGCCGCAGGCGGTGCCGATGGCCGCCGCGACGACCGCCAGCGCTGCCGTGGATGCGCTGGCACCGCGACACGCGGCCGCGATGCTCGACCTGGCCGTTGCCGCGGGTGCCGGCCGCGCGCTCTGGGATGCGGAGTGCGAGCTGGAAATCCCGCTCCCCCCCGAAGTGCTGGCGGGTCGATACCTGGCGCTCCGCGTGCGCGGCGAGAGCATGGAGCCGCTCATCCACCCCGGCGACGTGGTGCTCGTACGGCTGGACACGTCTCCCGTCACGCCGGTGCGCGACAGCATGGTCGTCGCGCGTACGGCGGACGATGGATACGTGGTGAAATGCGTGGGTGCGGTCACCCATCGCACCATCGAGCTGTACTCGCTGCACCGGGCGTATCCGCCTATCCGCGTTGCTCGCCGGCGCAACACGGTGCTCGGCGTCGTGGTGCTGCGCTGGTGTGCCCACGCTCCTGCGGTGCCGCGGGCACATGGGCGCGTGTGACGGCACCCATGGTATGACGAGCCGGCAAGCGCGTCACCATCGCGCATCTCCTCCCTACGAGAGGATGCGCGATCCACGGCCTGCCACGCCGCGTCGCACCAGGGTGGAGCGGTGCGCGGGCCGAACTGCTCACGCCGGAAGGTTCCCATGCGAGGGACTCGCCGCCCAACGCGCGGCGCGATGTGCGACGCGACTCGCGATTCCATGCGTCAAGCGATCCACCATGCGGCGCGTCCAGCGCACGCAGGTGATGGATGCGCGGCACCACGCTCGCGCCACGGCGGCAGACGTGGGCGCACGGGTCGCTGCACTCAACTGGCTCTCGTGCTTGCGTGGCTGGCCGCTCGGCCGGCAAGAGTGGGCGGGCAGCATCCGGTTTCCACCGCGCGCGACGGAGCGGCAGCGTTCTCGCGGACGGTTGCCTACCGGCCGCCGCGCGTCGCGCTGGTGCACCCGGCCGTGGGAGGCTCGGTACCCCAGGACGCGCCGGTCGTCGTCTTTCGTCTGCTGCAGGGCGAGTCGGATGATCCGCTGGACCTCGCGACGTTCCGCGTGGCCGTCGATGGACGCGATCGGACATCGCTGTTTATCGTGACCGCGGCCAAGGCATGGGGTTCGCTCGGCGCCGGTGCCGCGGGGACCTCTCCGCTCGCCGCCGGCGTGCATCTGGTCGTGGCGCGCGTGTGTTCCGCGCGCGGCGCGTGTGCCACGGTGAGCCACGGCGTGGTGGTGGCGCCGTCGCCGTTCGTCGCCACCAGGCGCGCTGGTGCGACGCGTGCCCTGACGGCGCGCATCCTGGCGGCGATCGGCGCCGCGCTCACCGCGCTCAAGCCGCGCGGCGATACGTGCGACAGGTAGCGCGACCGGGCGGGACGCGCGTCGGCGACCGGCCGCGGCCCCCGAACGCGTACTCGCCACGGCTTCGCCGGGGGGCATCCGTACGAATGCGCTATCCCGCGCGCAACACGTCCCATGCGCGTCGGATCTCCCGCTCGGTCGTGCGCAGATGCCCGATGGAGAGCCGCAGCACGTACCGCCCGCCGAGCTTCGTGTGGGAGAGAAACGCCACCCCGCTCTCGTTCACGCGCTCCAGTGCGTGAACGTTCCACGCATCGGCCGCGTCGTCATCCAGCTCCGCCGGCGCATAGCGAAAGCACACGGTGGAGAACGGGACGGGCGCCTCCACGCGCCAGCCCGGCTCCGAGCGCACCCATGCCGCGAACGTTTGCGCGAGCGCCATGTGCGCCTCGAGGCGCGACGCGATGCCCTCCTGTCCAAAGGCGCGGATCACCATCCAGAGCTTGAGCGCGCGAAAGCGGCGGCCGAGCTGCACGCCGTAATCCATGTAGTTCACGACCGTGTCCTGCTCGCGCGTGGTGAGATACTCCGGCACGAGCACGAACGCGCGGCGCAGGATGTCAGGGCGCGCCACGTACAACGCGGAACAGTCCACCGGCGTGAACAGCCACTTGTGCGGGTTGGTGACGAACGAATCGGCCAGCTCGATGCCGTCCAACACGTCGCGTCGGGCGGGGACGATCGCCGCCATCCCCGCGTAGGCGCCGTCCACGTGCAGCCACACGTCTTCGCGCCGGCAGATCTCGCCGATCGCGCGCACCGGGTCGACGCTGGTGGTGCTCGTCGTCCCCACCGTGGCCACTACGGCCACGGGTATCCGGCCGGCGGCGCGGTCGTGCGCGATGGCGCGCGCGAGCAACTCCGGGCGCATGCGGAATGCGTCGTCCACCCCCACGTGCACCACGTTCTCGTGACCGAGCCCAAGCGCGATGGCCGCTTTGTCCACGGACGAATGCGCGTGCTCCGAGGCGTAGATGCGGAGCGCCGGAAGATCATCGCGCCCGGCCATCCCCCGCTCGCGGATGGCCAGCTCGCTCCGCGCCTCGCGCGCGGCGGCCAGGGCGAGCAGGGTCGAGATGGACGCCGTGTCGGTGATGATCCCGAACCAGCCCTCCGGCATGCCCAGCATCTGCCGCAGCCAGTCGAGCACCACCTGTTCCACCTCGGTGGCGCTGGGCGAGGTGCGCCAGAGCATCCCGTTCACGTTGAGCCCGGCCGACAACAGCTCGCCCAGGATGCCCGGCATACTCCCGGTGGTGGCGAAGTAGCCGAAGAAGCGAGGATGGTTCCAGTGCGTGATCCCGGGGAGGATCGTGTGCTCGATGTCCTCCAGCATGGGGAGCAGCGACTCGCCCTGCCGCGGTGGCGATGCCGGCAGCGCGTGCCGGATGTCGCCCGGCGCGGCGCGCGACAACACGGGATATCGCTCCGGGTGCGAGAGATAGTCCGCGATCCAGTCGATCAGCGCGTGCCCCGCCTCCCGAAACTCCTCGCTCGAGATGTCCCCCGTGGGTGCTCGGTCCATCGCTCCCTTCATCCGTTGAAGTGGTGCCGTCACGTTTGCGTCGTCGTCTCGCGTCCGGTCTTACGCCATGGTCCTACGTCGCGGTGTCACGCGGAGGTCTCGCGTCGTGGTCTTACGCGGCGGTCTTAGGTCGCGCTCTCACGCCGTGGTCTCGCGTTGCGGTTCGGCGCGGAGCGGCGGCGCCGCGGCGGGCGGACGCGCTCTGCGTTGCGCACGCCGGCCGGTGGTGATCAACACCACGGCGCCCACGATGACCGCCGCCGCCACGAGCGTGCGCGGCGTGAACGGCTCTCCCGCGAGCGCCCAGCCCAGGAACACCGCCACCAGGGGATTCACGTACGCATACGTGGACACACGCTCCGGCGTGGAGACGCGCAGCAGCCACAGGTACGCGGTGAACCCCACGATCGCACCGAACACGATGAGGTACCCGAACGCGAGCATCGACCGCAGGGACATCTGCGCGACGTGCCACCGCGCCCCTTCGCCCGCCGCCATCCCGGCCGTCACGAGCAGCACGCCGCCCATGAGCATCTGCATGCCGGTGGCCTGGAATTGATCGCGCGGCAGGCGCGCGCGGCGCGAGTACAGCGATCCGGTGGCCCATGCCAGCGAACCTCCCAGGAGTACCAGTGCGCCGCTGTGCGACACGCCCTGCCCACCCAGATGCACCGGCCCCACGAGCACGATGATGCCGGCGAGTCCCATCACGAGTCCGGCCATCACGGCGCCGCGCGGACGCGGGCCGTCGCGACGCGCCCAGTCGAGCCCCACCATCCACAGCGGCGTGGTGCCGGCCAGGAGCGCGGCCACCCCCGACGGCACGGTCTGCTCGGCCCACACCACCGCGCCATTGCCTCCCAGCATGAGCAGCGCACCCACGATGGCCGCGCTCAACCACATCGCGCGCGGCGGGTGCTTGGCGCCGCGCCAGCGCGCCCACACGTACAGGATGGAGCCGGCGATGAGAAAGCGGACGCCCGCCATAAGCAAGGGCGGAATGGTCTCGATCGCGAAACGGATGGCCAGATAGGTGGAGCCCCAGATGACGTAGACCGCGGCGAATGCCGCGATGAGTAGCGCGCGCGGCGGGTCCTGGGGCGCATGATCGGAGCTCATGCGGCTCCCCCCGCCGCAGCGGATGCTCCGTCCGAAAGCGGTTCCGGCACTTCCGCGACGGCCGGGGTGTCGATGGGTAGAGCTGTGGTTTCCACGGCGGTGTGCAGTACCACGGTGGTGCGCGTGGAACGGACCGTGTCGATGGCGCCCACGTCTTCGCGCAGAATGCGGCCGAGCGCTTCCGGATCCCGAGCGCGCAGTTTCACGAGCAGGCAGTCTTCGCCAGCGACGTGATGGACCTCCTGCACGCCCGGGATGCGCGAGAGCAGCGTGGCCGTTTGAGGCGCCCCGTGCCGCTCCTCCGTCTGCACGAAGACAAACGCCAGCAGAGTGAGCCCCAGGGCGTCCGGATCCACGTGCGCGCTGAAGCCGCGCAGCACACCGCGCTCCTCGAGCTTGCGAATGCGCTCGAAGATTGCAGATGGAGCCATCCCCACCTGCCGCGCGATGGCAGCGTTGGAGGTGCGCGCGTCCTTCTGAAGAATCGTCAGTATTTGTCGATCTACGTTGTCAATCATTCGGCTCTCTTGCTAGACATAGGAATATTCTTCATGGCGACCATGTTGTCCAGCCGTGTCCGGCTGGTGCGCGTCCAGCGAGGACGGGCATGCGCTTGTCGCTAGGCCAGAAGATCAGTGCGGGGTTGGGCGCAGCGCTGGTGATCCTGGGGGCGATTGGCGTCGTGTCGTTCGTCGGCGCGCGGGAGTTCATGCGCGTGGCCACCAACGCTGCGCGCGCGCGCATCATCATCCAGGCGGTCGACCGGACGCACGCGCGGCTCGAGCGCGCGATCATCGAGCAGCGCGGCTATCTCATCACGGGCGATGCCGGGTACCTGCATCGCTTCCGCATGGCCGCTGATTCCACCGGGGTCGCCGTGGAGCAGCTGCGCGATCTCACGCGCGCATCGCCGCGGCAGCGCGCGCGCGTGGATACCGCGGCGCGCTACATCGCCGACCGGCTAGAGCTGCTCCGTCGCACCGTGATCGTGCGACAGGAAGAAGGCGCGGGCGCGGCGGCGCGCACGGTCGTCCGCTCCGGCTCCCAGTTCCTGGAGGAGATCCGGCGGCTGCTGACCAGCATCCAGGATGACGAGCGCGAGCGCTTTACCGCGTGGTCGGCGGAGACGCGGCGTCGGGCGCAGATGACGATGCGCGTCATCGCCTTGGGTGCCGCGCTCGCGTTCGTGCTGGCCGTGGTGGCCGCCGCGGCCATCGTTCGCGATCTGCGCCAGCAGCGCCGCACGCACGTGACGCTGCGCTTCCTCTCGGAGGCGAGCCAGGCGCTCGCGTCGTCGCTCGACGTCGAAACCACGCTCGCCACGGTGGCGAACCTGGCGGTCGAGGAGCTGGCCGATCACGCGGTGGTAGACATGCTGCGCGACGATGGACGCATCGAGCGCGTCGCCAGCGCCGCGGCCCACCCGCAGGACCTCCCGTGGCTGGCGGTGCTGCGCCGGCATCCCCCCGAACCTACGCGGGATGCCAACCCGGTGGTCCAGGCGATTCGCACCGGACACGCCGTGCACGTGTCCAACTTTGACGACGAGCGCATGCGCGCCGTCGCGAGCGGGCCTGAGCATCTGGCCGCGCTCCGCGCGCATGGCCCGGTGTCGGCGCTCAGCGTTCCGCTCATTGCGCGCGGTGCGATCCTGGGCGCACTCACCTTTGGCCGGCACGGCGCGCGCCCATGGTCGGGCGCCGACCGCACGCTGGCCGCGGAAATCGCGAGCCGCGCCGCGCTGGCCGTTGACAACGCGCGCCTGTTCCATGCGGCGCAGCGCGCCCGCGCCGAGGCCGAGGCAGCCAACCGCGCCAAAACAGAATTCCTGGCGACCATGAGCCACGAGTTGCGCACTCCACTCAACGCGATCGCGGGCTACACGGAGCTTCTGCGCCTGGGGATCCGCGGGCCAGTGACCCTCGCCCAGGAGGAAGATCTGCTGCGCATCCGGCGCAACCAGGAGCACCTGCTCTCGGTCATCAACGACATCCTCACCTTCGCCAAGGCGGAGGTGGGGCCGTTGGAGCTGGACCTCGCGGTGCTGCCGGTGGCCGAGGTGCTGGACGACGTGACCGACGCGGTCGCGCTGCAGGCGCAGGCCAGGCAGGTGACCTACCGTCGCGTGCCCGGTGATCCAAACCTGCTCGTGCGCGCCGACCGGACGAAACTACGCCAGGTGCTGCTCAACCTGGTCTCGAACGCGGTGAAGTTCAGTCGCCCGGGCGGGACGGTGACGGTCTCGGCGAGCGCGAACGGCGCCGGCGTGGTGATCGCCGTGCGCGACACCGGACCGGGCATTGCGCCGGAGTACCGCGAACGGATCTTCGAGCCGTTCGTGCAACTGGATCCCGGACTCACGCGCACGGCCGAGGGGACGGGGCTTGGCCTTGCCATCGCGCGGAATCTCATGCGCGAGATGGGTGGCGAGATCACCGTGGAATCGGTCGTCGGCGAAGGGTCGACGTTCAGTGTGCGGCTGGACTCCGCCGTCGACGGGCAGGCGTGACGCGCGCGGCGGACGCGTCCCGCCTGCGATAGCTGCCGTCCGGCAGCATGTCCCACGCATCCGGATGCTCCAGAGTCGCGCGGAGCAGCTCGTCCAAGCGGCGGCAGTGCACGCGGTCGCACACGGGCGTGGCGACTTCCACGCGCTTGCTCAGGTTGCGGTGCCGCCAGTCGGCCGAGCCCAGGTAGTACTCGGGCGTGCCGGCGTTCTCGAAGCGATAGATGCGGGAGTGCTCCAGAAAGCGGCCGAGCAGGCTCACCACGCGGATGCGGTCGGACAGCCCGGGCACGCGCGGCCGGAGGGCACAGATGCCGCGGACGGCGAGGTCCACCTGCACGCCGGCTTCGGATGCGCGATACAGCGCGGCGATGATGTCGCGATCGGCAAGCCCGTTGAGCTTGGCGCGGATGGATGCGTGCCGCCCCGCGCGGGCGTGGGCGATCTCGCGCTCGATCATCCCGGTGAACCGTTCGCGCATGTTGAACGGCGCCACGAGCAGCGCGCAGAAGGAGGCGTCGCGCGTGGAGGCGGTGAGCACGTCGAACACATCGTTCACGTCGGCGCACAAGTCGGTATCGGCGGTCAGGAGTCCCAGATCGGTGTACGTCGCCGCGGTGGCGGCGTTCAGGTTGCCGGTGCCGATGTAGGCGTAGCGACGCACGCCACCGTCCTCGCGGCGGACGACCATCGCGATCTTGGCGTGCACCTTGATGCCGGTGGCACCGTAGACCACGTGGATCCCCGCGAATTCCAGCGAACGCGCCCACTCGATGTTGCGCCGCTCATCGAAGCTCGCCTTCAGCTCCACGAGGGCCACCACGTCCTTGCCCGCGCGTCGGGCACGGAGCAGCTGCTCCACCACCGGCGACGACTCGTCCGTGCGATACAGCGTGATCTTGACCGCCAGCACCTCCGGGTCGTCGGCCGCCTCGGCGAGGAAGCGGACTACGGTGGCCTCGAACGCGTCGTCGGGAAAGTGGACCAGCACCGAGCGCTCGCCCAGCACGTCCATCGCGGCGCGATCGGGCGCGATGGGGAAAGCGCGCGGAAGGGGCGGATAGTGGAGCGCATCGACGGGCAGGTCGGCGATCTCCCGCAACGCGGCGAGATCGAGCAGTGCATCGGCTACGTAGACGTCCTGCTCGCCCAACACGGGCACCTCTCCCCGCGACTCCGCTTGCAGCTCGCGCAGGAGTAACGCCTGCATCTCGGGCGCGATGCCACGTTCGACCTCCAATCGGACGACCGGACGGAACGGACGCTCGGTGATTTCCTCGCGGACCGCCTGCAGGATGTCCAGCACGTTGGACTCGTCGAGCGTGAGATCGGCGGCGCGCGTGACGCGAAACACGCTCGCGCACTCCACCTCGAGACCGGGATAGAGCGCGGGCACGAACGCGCGGATCAGCTCCTCGAGCGGAACGACGCGGCGTCCCCCGGGCAGGGCGACGAAGCGTGGCAGCTCGCTCGTGAGCTCGATGGCCACGAACCGGCGCGCGTCGTCGCCCGGCGTGCGTCCAAAGACGCCGATGGCCGGCCGCAGGTTGCGCATGTGGGGAAATGGATGCGTGGCGTCGGCGGCGAGCGGCGTGAGCACGGCGTCCAGGAACGTGGAGTAGTAGTTCCACAGGTACTGCCGATCGCCGTCGGCGAGATCCGGCCACGCGAGCACGTCGATGTCGTGCGCGCCGAGCGCCGGCAGGAGGACGTCGACGAGCAGGCGATCGGCGCGCGCGACGATCTGGCGCACGCGGATGGCCATCGCGTCGAGCCGTGCCTGCTGCTCGGTGACGTCCTTGCCGCGCACCGCGCGGCGGGCGAGTCGCCGCTTGGAGGCGGCGATGCGCGTCATGAAGAAGTCGTCCAGATTGCTCCCAAAGATCGCGAGGAAGCGCACGCGCTCGAGGAGCGGGACGCGCTCGTCGTTGGCCATGGCGAGCACGCGCTCGTTGAACGCCAACGCGCTGGCGTCTCGATCGAGAAACACATCGGACGGCAGGCCGCTCCCCCCTTCATCCTCCGCCTCCACATCGGAGGCTTCGGGATCGTCCTCCTCGTTCGTCACCAGGGTGGGCGCCTCGCCGTGGGCCGCCGGGAGCAGCACCTCACCCCGCACGTGCTCGGCCGCTTGTGGCTGCACCACGGACTCGCCGGGCACCCCGGCTCGGGCGGCCATGTTCAGCGCGGCCAAGGTGCGCGCGCCGCGCACCGCGGGCGATCCGGCCATGGAGAGCACCTGCTCGAAGGGCAGCCACACCAAGCGCGGCTCGTTTGCCTCTGCCGCGGGATCGCTCGCGTGCTCCTCGTCGCCCGCATCGGAGCGCTCGACGAACCAGATCTCGAGCGCCGGCCGCGTGGCCGTGCCGGGAATGGTGCCGAGCAGTTGCGTGCGTCCCTGCGTGTCGCCAAAGATGTCGCGCACCACGGCACGGCAGGTGTCGCTCCCCGCGCCCGGCGCGCCCGGCAGACGCAGCACTCCGCCGTCGTGGCGGCGCAGCGCGATGTGTCCGCCCCGATGCGCGACGACCACGACTTCACGCGAGGCGCGGATGGCGTCGATGAGCGCGCCGGTCTCCACCGCGGCCGCCACTTCGCGCGCGCGGCGGTAGAGATCGGCCAACGTCACCCGCACGCCCCGCTCCCGCTCGAGCGCGCGCGTGATGGCGCCCACCTGGGCGCCGCTCTCCGCCGGCGGCGAGATCTCTACCTGGAAGAGCTCCGTCGTGCGCTCGCCCAGGCGGATCGTCGCCAGATCGTAGGCGATCGCGAACGGCAACTGCGTGTCGCGCGTGTGCGCGGCGCGCGTGGTGCGCATGGTCTCCAGCTCGAGCTGCGGCGCGAGCCGCTCCGGATCGACCATCGCCTGCACCAGCCGGGCCGGCTCACTGGAGGAGGCGAAGAGCCGCACCACGTCGCGTTCCGGCGTGTCCGCCTGCACGCGGCGGTACGCCACGCGCGCCCCCGAGGTGCCAGGCTCGCGCACCTCCACCGTGAGCGTGGCCGATCCATCGGCGTGGATGCAATGGCGCACCGTCACGCCCCGCTCCCCCAGGTCGTGCGCCGCCGTGTCGTAGTACACCTCGCGGAAGAACGCGCGCGTGCGCCGTTCCGCGTCCTCGCGCAACACCGGGGGCAACGGAGACGTGAGCAGCCGCTCCAGCGTGGCGCGGTCGCGCACCTCCAACCGGATCACCTGCTGCTCGCTCACCCGTCACTTCCCGCGTGTGGGCGTCGCGGCCACACCGCGTTCCGGCTTGGAGGTGCCGGCGTTCAGCCACAGCGCGTACGCTTCCTTGCTCTCTCCCTTGGCGTTCACGGTGAACACCACCACGTGCACCAGGTGATCCTGACGCAGCGTGAGCCGGACGAAGCCGCTGGCGCGCTCGGCAAACATCGTCCCGCCGATTGCCCGTACGGGAGACGTATGCCCGTAGATGCCGCCGCCGGTCACGACGTTGAATCGCTCCTGCGTGCCACGCAGCACCTGCAGGTTGTGCTCGTGACCGGCCGCAAAGATGAGCGGAGGATGCTCCTGGAAAGCGCGGGCCAGCACCTGCCTCATGTGGCGATAGCGGCTGCTCGTCACGTCCTGATCGGCGAATACGAAGCCGGCGCGCGTGAGATAGGGGCGATAGAGATTGGTGGGCCAATCGAAGTAGCCCCCGTGCTGTCCACCCGACACCATCGGGTGGTGCGCGAGCGCGATCACCGGACGCTCACCGGCGCCCTTGAGCGCGGCGCGAATGGTGTCCACGAGCGCCTCGTCCGTGGTCGCCGCGCACGTGGACTGCGGTGGCTGCGGTTTGGGACCGCGCTGCAGCCACCACTGCGTGTCCAGGATGACCAGCCGGGCGAAGTTTTGCAGGTCGAGCACGGCGGGACCGGGACACCCGTCGGTGGGAAGAAAGCTCACGCTGTCGTTCTTCTGGTCGCGGATGTAGTGCCACTCGCGCCGGATGGCGTTCCAGCCGTTGGAGCTCCCGGCGTCCCAATCGTGGTTGCCGGGGACGAAGATCCCCGGCGTGTGCGTCTCCCGCAGCACCGCGACCTGCGCATCGAGGCTCCGCTCGGCCTGCTTCCGGTCGGGCGCGCTGGAATCGGGCAGGCCGTGCGGATACGCGTTGTCGCCCAGGTAGACCACCAGCTTGTGCAGCGTGTCGGCGGTGAGCTGATGACGGAGCGCCTGAAGGACGGGCTCTCCTCCCGGCGCGGGGAGCCCGGCGTCGCCGATGAGAAACAGTTCGATCGCGTCGGAGTGCGCCGCCACCTGCTGATCGGTGACCTTCTCGATCGCGCTCGTGGTGCAGGCGGCGAGCAGCGTGGCGGCGATGGACAGGCAGATCGCGCGGTTCCTGGTCATCACGACTTTCGCGTCTTGAAGGGAATGTATTCCGCGGCTGGAACGTGGGATCCCCACCGCTCGTGCAGGACGCTCAACACATCCAGCGGCGACGCGTGCTTCTTGAAGCGCACCACGTAGCGCAGCGTCTGGACGTCCTGGTCGGCCCCCGCGATGTCGCACAGATCCCAGGCTTTGGCTGACTCGCGCAGTGCGTCCTCCACCACCGCGCGCGCGGTTTCCGGATTGGACGTGTGGACGAGCACGGCGCCGTGGGCCTTCACCGATTGGCGCGCGGTGTCCAGCTCCTGGCGCAGCTGCTCGCTATCGCGCGAGCTGTGCGCCTCGAGCAGCTCCGGATCGCCCGCCGAGATGGGCTGCCGCTTGGCCTGCTTGAGATTGGGCGCCGCCGTGGCCCACAACACACCGGCCAGGCTTTCCTGTGCTCCATAGAGCGATCCCGCGTTGTACTTCCACAGTGCCAGCACCACGAAATTGAACACGATGGACATGATGAGCGCCACGTCCACCGCCTGCACGCCGCACGCCAGTCCGATCCCGATGGCGAGGAAGATGTAAACCGCGTCACGGGGATCCTTGAGCGTGTTCCGGAAACGGACCGCGGTGACGATCCCCGCGAGGCTGAACGCGAGGGCCAGGCTGTTGCGGACCACGAGCAGGATGCCGGCGACGGCAATGGGCAGAATGATGAGCGAGTGGACGAGCGCCGGGTCGTGCCGCATGCGGCGCGTGTAGATGTAGACCCACGCCACCGGAAGCACGAGCGAGAGCGCGCCCAGGATGACGATGAACGTCGTGCCCGCGCGGTCGAGGATGGAGACAAAGCTGGTGCCCACCTGGCCGGGGAGGGCGAACAGTCCCTCACGCAGCGCCTGGTTCTTGTCCACCACCTGGGTGGCGGCGTTCATGGTGGAGATGAGGCTCTCGCGCACGATGGGGAAGAGCCAGGCCAACAGGACCGCCACGGCGATCACGATGGCGTAGTAACCGAGCAACCGGGCGAGCGGCAACTCGCGGAGGTCGCGGCTCGCCTCGGCGTTTGCGTGCGGCGGGGTGTTCCCCGGTGGCTTGGGGGGCGGCGGCGTGTTGGACGGTGCGTGGGACGAGGCGTGGGCGGGACTCCGCTTGCCGCCGGAGGACTTGCCCGTCTTGGACGTGGTGTCCGGGTCGGGGTCCGTGGGCCGTTCCGTGTCCGTGGCGGGCGCGTGGGAGGCGGCCTTCCGCGGGTGACGCCCGCGGTGGGTGGAGGTGTCCATGGCCGCTGGAGAAGCAGGAAGTGGACCGGGGCGGTGGGGGGTCTGTTGGGTGGCGAGCAGGGAGTACGGATGCGCGCGCCGGGCCGTGGGGGAGTCCGGATGGGGAGCGATTCCGCTCTTCCCGGTCGCGGCGGAGTTGCTGGGCGTGCATCGGGCGACGGTGTATCGGCGCATGGCGCGCCACGGGGTGATGTTCGCCCGGTCCGGCGGTCGGGGCTCGGGCCCGGACGATGGGGCGCGCCGGATCGGGATGCGCTGAGCGGCGCGCTGAGTGGCGGGGCGGTTGTCGCGTTTTTGTCGCGTCGTGTCGCGCGACAGGACGCGACAAAAACGCGACACCGGCGTTCCGTCATTTTCTAACCGCATGTCACAGCGTGCCTTGCGCGCCCGCGCCTCGTGGCACCGGGTGTGCTTTGGAGGCTCGCGACCGATGGGGCACGATGCGACACGATGCGACACGATGCGACATGATGGGACGGCGGGCTGGCGGACTCCACGGGTGCATGCGCGCGGGAGGCCACCCCTCCTTCGTCCCAACCACGGGCAGGACCGACTCGATGGGGGCACCGATGCGATCGACGACGGAGCAAGCGGACCGAGGCGCGGACCGAGGCGCGGACCGAGGCGCGGACCGAGGCGCGCGGGTGATGGCGATGCGGCGCCGGGGGGGCCGGCGGGTGGGCGGCCGGGTGGTGCGGGCGCTGCTCGTGGTGGGTGTGAGCCCGCTCGTGCTCGCTGCCGCCGGGCGGGCAGAGCCGCCCCTCGCGCCGTCAGTGGCGCCGGTGGTGGCGGATACGGCGGGGGTGCACCGCGTGGTGCTGACGAACGGGCAGGCGGACACGCTCTGGGTCGAGATCCGGACGAGCGTGCCCGTGGGCGAGGCGACGAGCGACGGTGGCCCAAACGGTGGCCCAAACGGTGGCCCAAACGGTGGCCCAAACGGTGGCCCAAACGGTGGCCCAAACGGTGGCCCGGCGTGCGAGGAGGCGCCGGGGGTGGGCGTCGTGCGCCTGGCCCCGGGGCAGGGCTGGAGCCTGGTGAGTGAGGGGGCGCTCTGCTGGCGCACGGCGCCGGGGGGTGACGGGCCAGCCGGTGGCGGGCCCGGTGGCGGGCCGCGCTGGAGTGCATGGACGCGGCGCGTGGTGGCGCCGGGCGCGCGGGTGTCCTGGACGCTCTAGCCCCCGAGGCTCTGCCGCAAGACTCGAAGGCAGCGCTCGAGGGCGAGGCGGGAACGGCGAGACAAGGCCGGGGCGAGACCAAAGAAAGCGCGACGGGCACCCCGAGTAGGAAGTCCCGGAGATCATTCTGATCGAGGAGGGTGTGATGCGGCACTCTGGACGGCATGCGGGGCGGCATGCGGGGCGGCATGCGGGGCGGCATGCGGGGCGGCATGCGGGGCGGCATGCGGGGCGGCATGCGGGGCGGCATGCGGGGCGGCTTGCGCGCGGGATGCGGCTGGCGATGGCGAGGGGTTGCGCCCTAGGTCTTCCCGTGCTCCGGCTCCGGACGGGTCTTGCCCTGGCCGTGCTGGCTATGGGGGTCGCGCTGGGGCTGGCCGGGCTGGCCATCGGGGTCAGCCCGCGGGCGGCGGCGGCGCAGAACTGCATCATCTGCGCGCCCCCGGGGGAGGATCTCCCGCCCGGGGTGGCGATCACGCCGAGCGGCGGGAGCTTCGTGGGCCCGGACAGCACGTTTTCGCTCGCGGTCACGATCGACTACTGCGACGACAACAACCTGCAGGGAGGGAGCCGGCTCGTGCGCCTGAACGGGGTGGATGTGACGGCCCAGTTCAGCTACGCCACGCGCACGCAGTCCGGTTGCGGCGCGGCGGCGCGGAGCGTGGGCACGCTCACGCTCCATCCGGGTGCCAACACGCTCACGGCGCAGATCCTGGACAACATCGCCAACGTGGGCTCCGGCAGCGCGAGCTATGCGTACACGCGGGACGCCTATCCCGTGCTCACGGCCGGGGGGAGTGCGCCGGCCAGCGGCGCGGCGGGGACGACGGTCTCGGCCTCCTTTGCCCGGACGGAGCTGCGGGGCGGCACCTGGACCAGCACGGGGAGCCTCACGGGCGCGAGCGCGGTCGTGGTGCCCGGGGGCACGCTCAGCGTGTCGGTCACGGTGCAGGACGCGGTGGGCTTGAATGGGGTCAGCTGGGAGGTGCGCGATCCCATGGGGGCGCTCAAGACGACGCTCACCAGTGCGGCCACGGGGACTACGGCCCGGACGGTGACGGCGACCTATGCGGTCCCGACGACAGGACCCCAGGGTACGTGGAGCGTGCGGGCGATCGCCAAGGACACGCGGGGACAGCAGACGGCCCTGGCGCTCACGGCGCGGGTGGCCGCCCCGGCGGCCGTCACGGTGACCGTCACGGCGAACGGGGCCACGAGCGGGCACCTGTTGGTGAACCAGACGCTGGGCGTGAGCGCGGTGGCCACGACGAGCGACGGGCTCGTCTTGAGCGGCATGGGCTACACGTGGACGACGACCAGTAGCACGGTGGCCACGGTCGTGGGCGGGAGCAATGGCGCGGCGACCATCACGGGGCACGCCAGCAGTGGGAGTGCGACGATCCGGGCGACGACGACGAGCGGGGGGAGTGTGCAGGGGAGCATGGCCGTCAGCGGGACCACGCTCCAGAACCCGACGCTGGCTGTCGCGACGGTCAATCCGGGGACGACCGTGGAGCGGGGCTTGTGCTTGACGGTGGCGCTGGGGGCGGGGGCGGCGAGCGAGTGCGGCGACCTGCGCTTGATCCATGGGCTCCCCGTGACGCGGACGATGAACAAGCCCCGGGCGCCCACGCTCCTGTATGGGACGCAGGAGGCGCACCCCTATCCGCTGGTGGCCGCCCAGGTGGGGCTCTCCAGCACGGCGGCGATCCCGGACACGGTGGTGGCCACCTTGACGGTGGGGAGCACGGTGGTGGCCACGGGCACGTGGGCCGGGAGTGACTGGCACGCGGGGCGGGCGAACCGGATCGTGCTGGGCTACGATGGCCTGAGCGTGCCGACGGGGATCGTGGGCTACACGATGAGCGTCGAGCTTCGCTACAACGCGACGCCCACGCGGGGGACGGCGACGAGCACGGGCGAGTTCGTGGTCGTGAACCGGGCCCAGAGCCCGTTTGGGGCGGGCTGGTGGCTGGTGGGGCTGGAGCAACTGGTCTTTGTCGACCCTGCCAAGGCGCGCATCCTCTGGCTGGGCGGGGACGGGAGTGCCAAGGCGTACGTGCGTGTGGGGACGACCAATACGTGGAAGGCGGCGAATCTCACCCGGCCCGATTCGCTCACCTTCGACGGGACCAATTACACGCGGCATCTGGGGAATCGGCTCCGGGTGGTCTTCAACGGGCTGGGGCAGCACCGGTACACGGTGAACCGGGTGAACGATACGACGCGCTTCAGCTATCACCCGACGACGGGCACGCTCGATACGATCACGGTCGCACCCACGGTGGCCGGGAAGGCGTACCGCTTCGTCTACACGAGTGGGCGGCTCACGAGCGTGGTGGCGCCGGCCCTCCCTGGGCAGACGCGCCTGACGACGGTCGCGATGAATGCGAGCGGGGACGTGACCCGCCTCACCGATCCGGACGGCTCGGCGGTCCAGTTCACGCCGAACGGGAGCTACGCGCACGAGGTGACGGCGCGCACCGACGAGCTCCTGCACGTGACCACCTTCGCCTACGATGCCGGGCACCGGGTGGTGACGTCCACGCTCCCCGTCCCGGGGGCGGAGACGATCGTGAGCACGGTGCGGTCCTTGGAGACGCGCGGGCTCTCCGGCATGAGTATCAGTCCGGCGGCCCCCGATACGGCGCAGGCGTACGCGCTGATCGACGGCCCGCTCGCGCCGCCGGTGGGCGACTCGACCCGGCTGTGGCTGGACCGGTATGGCGCGGTGCGCAAGGTGGTCAACGCGCTCGGTGACTCGACGGTCCTCACGCGGGCCGACCCCACCTTCAGTGAGCTCGTCACGCAGAGCGTCTCGCCCAACGGGACCGCGACGGGGCTCGTGAGCCGGGCCACCTATGACGCCCGGGGGCGGCTCCAGACGAGCACAGTGGTCGACCCGTTGGGCCTGGGCCCGGGCCACGATGCGGTGACGCGCTACACGTGGGACCCGGTCTGGGACGCCGTCACGGGGGTGCGGGCGCCGGAGGGGGACAGCGTGGTGACGCACTACGACCCTACGACGGGGAACCGGCTCTGGCAGCAGGACGGGCGGGGCGATTCGACGCGGGTGACCTTCACCTATGGCGCGCACGGCCTGGTGACCGGGGTACATCCGCCGGCGGGCGACAGCGTGGCGTACGCGTATGACCCCACGACGGGGAACCTCACCCAGGTCACCGACGCGGCCGGGGGGCGGACCACCTTCGGCCTGGATGCCGTGGGCCGGGTGCGCGCGACGCGCACGCTGATCGACAGCGCGGGCCGGGTGGTGCGCGACACGGTCGTCTACGACGCGCTGGACCGGGAAGTGTGGCGCCAGACGATCCACCCGACGATCACCTACTTGCGGCCGCGCTCGGCCGGGGTGCCCGTCCTCACAACCGTGCCGGGGGACACGATCGAGCTCCACCAGGCCTACGATTCGGCGGGGCAGAGGATTCGGCTCACGCAACGGGTGCTCCCCGACCCGAACGGGATCGACAGCGTCATGACGCGCTGGGAGTATGATGCGGCGGGGCGGATGACGGTGGAGCTGCGCCCCGACGCGAGTGGCAACGGCGCGCTGGGAGATACGACGATCTATGATGCGGCGGGCGAGGTGATCGCCACGGTGAACCGGCTGGGGCAGCGCATCACGCGGCACTACGACCCGCTGGGCCGGCTGACCGAGCAGATCACGCCGGCCGTCACGCAGCCCGTCGTGCGTGCCTTCGTCATCAACAGTTACGACTGGATCCTGCCGCTCTACCGGAATGCGGCCGGCGATGCCAGCGGGGCCTTGTCGGTCCGCTCGACGCTGGGCGACACGGTGATCATTCCCGCCGACACGGCGCGCTTTGCCTACGACGCGGCCGGGCGGATGACGCAGGCCGACAACACGGATGCCCGCGTGCACCGGGGCTACGCGCCCGCTGGGGCGCTCGTGGCCGACACGCTCATCCTGCGCACCTATGCGGGGGCCGACTGGACGCGGCACGTCTACGTGACCACGCACGGCTACGACCTCGACGGCCGGGTGACGCGGACCACCTATCCCACGCAGCTCACCCATCCGGCCGGGGCGCCCTTCGGCGCGCACACCGACTCGAGCATCGCCTTCCAGTACGAGCCCGCCGCGGGGCTCTTGACCACCGAGACCGATCTGGTGGGGAACGCCTATCAATTCCGCTACGACGCGAGCGGGCGGCCGATCCGACGCACGCGGCCCTACAACAACTTCGATGCGGGCTACGGCAACATGGGCACGCTCGTCGACAGCCTGCACTACGATGCCGTGGGGCGGCTGGACATGCGCGTGGAGCGGCACCTCTCCCAGCGCACCGACACGCTGCACGCCGAGCAGAGCACGTACGACGTCCAGGGGCGGCTGCTCACGATGTTCTCCACGCTCGACACGCTCACGAACATCTACGACGGGCAGGGGGCCCTCGCCTGGACGCGGAGCAAGCGCGTGGCCTCGCCCAAGACGCAGCCCGAGGAGTGGTACCGCCTCGACGGGCTGGGCAACCGGACGCTGCAGGTCCACTTCACGGACTTCACCCGGCAGCTCGCTGAGCCCGCCGGCCCCTACACGCGCTCGGTCTACGAACCGCACACGGGCCGCTTGCTCCAGAGTCTTATTCGGCCAGACTCGAGCATCAATGGGCAAGCCGTCGACGGGCTGACGACCCGCTTCTACGACGCGGCCGGCAATCAGATCCGTCTCACGCGGTCCCAGAAGACGGCCGTGCCGGGGCAGACGTACACGGCCACCCTGGCCGAGGCCACGCTCCATGTGTTCGATGCCGCCGGGCGGCTCCGGCTTGTGGACCGGCGGACGTGCTTCGTGGGGATCAATGGTGCGCCCTGTGACACGATGGTCGTGCGCGACTACAGCGACCGGAGTGTCTTCGAGGAGTATCGCTACGACGCGTTAGGCCGGCGCATCCTCGTGCGCACGCGCGCCGAGTGGGGGTGCCAGACGCGCTGTGCGCGGCAACTGATTCGCTCCCTCTGGGACGGGGACCAGCTCCTGGGCGAGATCGCCGCCCCGGGCTATAACGACGTCGAGGAGATCACCGACGGCGAGACCACCCGGCCGGTGGTCCTCAACGAGGAGGACGACGCCCCCCCGCCGCCCATCTTGGGCGAGTACGCCGATCGGGGCCAGACTGTTTACGTCCCCGGGCTGACACTGGATGAGCCGCTGGGGATCATCCGCCTGGGCTTTGCCGACTCGCTAGTGGGCCCCGTGCTCCTGTACCCGGACCGGAACTGGCACGGGCTCGTCGATACGGCGACCGTGGGCGGGCACTCGGCGCGCGAGTGCGCCCAGCTCGTGCGCGACCGGGCCTTCCGGATCGAGACGAACGAGCGGGGGGACACAGTCAGCCTGCCGCCGGATACGACGACCATCTGCGCCTATCCGGTGTGGCCGGCGCCGTACCGGTGGATGACCGACGCCGTGCGGGCCCAGGGCCCGCTGGGCCCGCCCAACTGGTACGGCAGCGCGGTCGAGGGGGGCCGGGACGCCACGGGGCTCGACTATCGGCGGAACCGGTACTACGATCCCCAGAGCGGGCGGTTCACGCAGGAAGACCCCATCGGCTTGGCGGGCGGGCTCAACCTCTACGGCTTTGCGGGGGGGGATCCGGTTAACTATGACGATCCGTTCGGGCTCTGTGTGGAGGACGCGTGCATAGCCGAGGGCAGCGTCGCGCTGGCGGCAGTAGCTGTCGCCGGTGCCGTGACCATCATGGCGATCAGTCATGGCGATGGGCTCGGTGACGCCGTATCTGCCGGTGGTCGTGCGGCACGCGATTTCGGGGTGGGTGTTTGGGCAGCGGTCTCGGACAAGCGGCACGAAATTGCCCTGGCCGGCCAGATGAACAATATCGCAAAACACTTTGGTTGGCTTGCAGGGAATGGACCACCTGGAAAGGACCCGAAGAAGTCGGGCGAGAAATGGAAGGAGGACATTCGGAAGGGGCTGCGGGAGATGCGTAAACGGCTCGAGCGCCTGAAGAGTGACAAGAAGCGCGAGAAATGGGAAAACGTCATCCAGCAATTGGAGAAGCAACTCAAGGAGACAAAGTGAGCCCAGCTCCTAGGAATAGCTCCGTGACGCAACACCTGGAGCTAACATCGGCGATCGACTCATGGCTTCATCAGATCCGAGCGAGCGATGACGACTTCATCGCGCAGGTGAGTGTGGATCTCGCCGACATACTTCGTGCTGCTGAGGATGTCCGCGCCGAACTTGACAAGCTCCTCACCGGGAAGCTGACTGACGCTCAGTCTGCGGACGAGGCGCTACAGGGAGCGGCAAATATCGAGGTTCAGCTCTTCACCGAACTGAAGCACCATCTGGAAAGCCTCGAACCCCTTTGGCCGACCGTCATGGACGCGCTGGAGCGGCTCTCTGGAACCGATAGCTGATTCGAGTGCCACGAGAGCCTGGCCAGATCACCTCGGCCCGGATGTCCTTCACTCGGTGCCCTGTTCAGCCCACATTGCACTTCATGCGCGCGGCTGAGGTGGTCTGCTTTGGCGTCGCCTGCCCTCGCGTCTCGCACAACACATAGACGAGCGTCAGCAGCGCACGCTGATTGGCGGTGGCCATTCCCCACTCGGCACAAGCGCTTGAAGAGCCGCGCGGTCGTTGCGCGCACCGTTGTTTGCATGCGCCTGAGCGCCCAGCAGCTCGTTGTCCGAGGCCCTATGTGCGACGCGCGCGAGTGCGCGCGCGTGTGCCCACCCGAGTGCGCGCGCTGGCGTCGAGGCTCGAAAACGCACATCCTGGCATCGAGCCTCAACGTATGACGAGTCTCGAAAAATCGGCACGGCTAAAGGAAACAGCTACACTGCTTTGCACCGTGCCAGGGTATGACGGAGCGCTGAAGGGGTCGTTTCACGCAAGAAGACCCCATCGGGCTCGCGGGGGGCTTAAATCTCTACGGATTCGCGGGCGGCGATCCGGTCAATTTCGCGGATCCGTTTGGCACGAGCGACTGCAAGACGATACCGGTGACCATCATCACAGGTGCGGACACGACACAGACCACGACCCGCATCTGCGACAGTCAGGATCATTCTGGCGAGGACGGTTGGGAGAAGGGCAATTCCTTCGACAACTTCATTACGGATCTCCTCAGTGACAAGCCAGGTCAAGGGTTCACGCCAGGGAACGGCACCGTCTACGTCAACAGCTACAACGACAAGCCGACGCTGGTGCACGAAATCGCGCACGAGATGCAGTCTCGTGCTTCTGGGCGCTATATCGACCTATCCTATAAACTCGAAGGCCTGGTCGAAATGGCCTCACGCTTGTTTGGCAACGATCCTTACCAATGGGATCTGAGTAAGGGCTGGATCATTGGCTACGAGAAACAAGATTTGGAAGCTCGCGCGAGAGCGGACGAGCAGTGTCACCGAGGAAACCTCCTCGGATGCCTCCGTTCTCCGAATCGCTACATACTCCCATAACTCACAACGTGACGCTGGCCAGCAGACGGGCCTGCGGCACACTGTGATCCGTGGTCCTCGGAGTACCATGAATGACTAGAATTGGCGACGGTCTGGTGCGTGCACTGTACGGGATCTTGCTTGTCATGTGCCTGGCCTGTCCGCGAACAAGCGCGATTTGGATCGAAGGTCAGGAAGCACCCGGCCGGCCCGTATTCGGCGTCGGGAGGTCTCTTGGCGGCCCGCCCATCTCACTGGGCGATCTGCTCGTGGCGCCATGTGAGGGCTACGACGGGACGGCGCGCCAGGCCCGCTGGTTCATTATCGAAACCGGCGGCTCGCCGGAGGTCTCGCGCGTAACCTATGGCCAGACGCCCGGAGGCTACCGGGCGACGACGTACATGGACCGGGAGCGCCCGCCGAGCCCTGTGCCTCCGCTCGACAGCGGCTGTTACGTAGCGGACCTAGACGGCACGGGCGTGGTCCGGTTTGATGTCAAGGCAAATGGTTCCGTTCTGCAGCGTCAGGGCGAACCGTAGACTGACGGTGATGCCCGGCACAGGCTCGCTCCTATACTGGCGGCCATGAGTGCGAGGGCGAAGCGCCCGCTCACCTTGCCTGGCCTACTGACCGGCTGGAGGAAGTTCGTCGAAGCGGTGGAGACCGGATACACGCTCACCGGCTACGATTACGTCAATGACCTGTCGACGCGGGACTCGCTTGAGGAACTGTTGATCGCTGCACGCGAGCCACTGGGGCCGAAGCTCACTCACGAGATTGTGACTCCACTCGACGAGCGATTTCGAGCTGCCACTCGTGCGCTGCCTCGTCCGCTGCGGCTGGGTGGCTCTGATCAGGCTCGATGGTGGTGGTTTCGGGTGCCAAATGATCTCACGGGCGAATTGGCAGCAGACTTGCTGGGCGACACCTGAGATTCTTGCATTTCAATCGGGACATACTGACGAGGCCCGGTGCGCGTGCACCGGGCCTCGTCCTCTCGCACGTACGTTCTGGCCGTGGAGGTTTTGCGAGGCGGAGAGCTAACGGCGGGCTCGGTGTATGAGGATGAGCAAGTCCGGGAGCGCTTTCACGAGCTGCTCGAGCTGCTTCTCCTCGAGCGTGAAGTGGCGGATGGCCTCGAACGGGAACGCGTGCTCCTCGGGCGCCGCGGTCGGGGAAGACTGACCGCGGTGCCGTCCTACGCTTTCCGCTGATGCTCCACGTAGGCGCGCAGCACCGCGTTCATCCGCGTCTGATACCCGCGACCCGTGGCGCGAAACCACTCGAAGATATCCCGGTCGATGCGCAGCGACACCAGCGGCTTGGCCGAGCGCGGGGGCACGACCACCGCATCGCGCCAGTCGGCGGCCGTGGTTGGCGGGGCCGTTGGATCCGCCTCGGCGTTGGCCACGGTCTCCGCATCGGTCAGATGCCGTACGCGTTCCCAGTCCGTCTGCCCGCGCGTCGTGCGCCTGCCTTCGCGGTTGCCGGCGCGGCCTCCCGCTTTTGGCGCGTGGCCGGTGGAGTGGCCCGCACCACGCTGGCCGGAGCGGGGACGTTTAGTAGCGCGCGCGCGCTTCCCAGTAGAGACGTCTTTCAAGCGGGGTAGCCCTCCGCGCCGAAATGAGATGCCGCGTCTCGTCGTCCTCGGCGGTGTAGACGACGAGCACTTCAAGGCCATTGAGCAGGCCGATCGCCTGCCAGCGTTCCTCGCCGTACGCTTCCCGGGTATCGAGCCGTTCAAGCAGGAAGCCGTCGAAGACCAGTGGCGTGTCGGCGAAGTCGATGCCGTGCCGGCGCAGGTTCTCGCGGCGCTTGAGCGGATCCCACGAGAAGCGCATTCTCTGTAAATGCGGTGAGGTGGGTGCAGTGTCAATACATGTTGTAGATACGGCCGCCACGCCCTGTCTTCCTCGTCTTCTCCGAGGGCGGCCGGCTGCTGGCGAGCGGGGGGGGGGCGGGGGGGCACGATGGCAAGGCAGCGGCAGCGCTGCGTGACGGATCTACTGGCGCAGCCGGGACCGGGCGGCCACGCATCACGGCGCCATTATGCGCAGCAAGCCCTCGGTTCCCCCAGCTGGGGGAAGAGGCCCGGGCCTCTGCGCTTTACATACCGAGGGCTGTGCAAACCTGGGCCCGCGGGCCACCAGCCGGACATCACTGCGCGCGGCACCAGTCCCCTCCCCACGGCCGGCGTCGTAGGCGGCGCTCCGTGTGCAGTGCACGCTCGCTCACGCGTCCCACCAGAGGCGAGCGCTCGCCGAATGCGGGCTCGCCGACGTACATTTCCTCGGTGAAAACCACCCGGTATTTCCAGGCGATGCGCAGCCGCCCGGATCGCGCCGACATCACCGACGCATGGATCCGGCGGGCGATCGCACAGCCGATCCGGGAGGTGGTCCAAGCTGACGGCCGCGTCCGGCGCTGGGCGCAGATTCCGGAGCGGGAGGGACGTTACCTGCGCGTGGTGCTCCTGGCGGACGGGGAGACCGTGCACAACGCCTTCTTCGATCGGGGCTTCGTTCCCTGAGGGGTATCCCATGCAGGTGACCTACTTCGCCGATACCGACACGCTCTACATCGAGTTCAAGCCGGGGCCGGTCGTCGAGACACGTGACCTGGACGAGAACACGCTCCTGGACCTCGACGCCGAGCAACGCATCGTGGCGATCACGATCGAGCACGCGAGCGAGCGTACGGGCATCCCCGCCTTTTCCTACCAGCAAGTCGCAGCGTAGGTCCGCGCGCAGGGGCACGCGCTGCTGTCGCGGCCCGAAAACGCACATCCTGGCCTCGAGCCTCAAAGTACGACGAGACCGGGAAAATCGCGGCGGCTAAGGAAAGAACTCTTCACCACTTGCGAGGCGCCCGCCGTACGATTGGTGGCTGAAGGGGTCGTTTCACGCAAGAAGACCCCATCGGCCTGGCCGGCGGGCTCAATCTCTACGGGTTTGCGGGCGGCGATCCGGTCAACTTCGCGGATCCGTTCGGCACCTGCAAAGTCGACGTGCGGTTCAAGCACCTCGGCCCTGGGTACTATCACGCATACATAGTGACGACTGAACCAGATAACACGCGTACAGTCTTCCGGGGCGGGCCGAGCAAGGATGGACCCTCAGGTTCCAGCAACTCTTCGAAACCGAGTTCCGGGAAGAGCGCAGCTGCCGGGCAGAACTCCGCAGGTGCAAGTTCCGGGAGCGGCGGTTCTAGTGGGCAGTCCTCCGGAAGCAACAGCAACTCGGCGAACTCGTCGAGTCCTGGGTCAGGCAAGGGCGGAGCTCCTGACGATACCGGTCCGTTTGGCTCACTCGTCGGGGCTACGGCAGAGTACCGCATCGGTGCCCCCGATTGGCAGGCCGGGACGCCGCCATCGAGTAGAGTCGTGGATAACGATGAGTCGTGCGACAGCTACAACAAGAGTTTCAGTTCCACGCTGGATCTCATTACGAGCAAGAACATCCCGTACAATCCATTAACGACCAACAGCAACGCTGTCGTCCGGACCATGCTCGAGCGGGCGGGGGTTAAGAACGTGAAGCCCGTGGTGTGGGCGCCTGGCTGGAACACTACCCTCTTCTAGGCAGCAGCCTCGAAAGCCATGTCGAGATTGAGCAAACTCATGCTGTATCAGTACGCGCTTGTGCCGTTGGCATTCGTTCTAGGAGCGTGTCATGGGAATAGGCTCACGGTCGCGCAGGTGGACCAACAGATCGCCGATGCTCTGCCCGTTGGAACGGATCAGGCGCGCGCGCTCACCGTCCTCGATTCGCTCAAGCTTGAGCACAGCGCATTTAACCAGAAGACGCAAACGATCGCCGCGATGATCCCCGACAGCAGCAAGAAGGGCATGATCACGCGCTCGTTTCACATCGTCCTTCACTTTGATTCTGCGGGCAAGCTGACGTCTCATACGACGCAGGAGCTATTTACTGGGCCGTAGCACGAGCGGGGCGTTCAACCTGGGAATTCTACATCCGGCCAGAACAGTCTGGCCGGGCTGCTTCTATGGACCGTGTCGAGGCCCGGTGCTCGTGTACCGGGCCTCGCTACTTTCGCGCTCGCCCTTTGGCGTGGTGCGCCGTGGCTGCCTACGAGGCGGAGGCCCAGCGGCGGGCCTGGTGTTTGAGGATGAGGGAGTCGAGGAGTGCCTTCACGAGCTTCTTCTCCTCGGGATCGAACTCACGGATGGCCTCGAACTGCAAGCGTAGCTCTTCGTCCGGCCCCCGCTCGCTCTCCTCGAAGAGGAGCTCATTGCTGGAGACGCCGAGCGCGACCGCCAGGCGTTTGATGGCCTCGAGCGAGGGCTGGCTCGCCCCGCATTCGTAGCGGTGGATCTGGATGGTGTGGACGCCGGCCGGTGCAGCCAGGGCCTGCTGGGTGTGCCGACGCGTTGTGCACGGGGCGGCCAGCCGGTCGGCGAACGGCATGGTGCGCATGGTGGCTATGGCGCACGTCCTTTCCATCGCCGAGGCTTTGCAAGTCTGTGGCTACCTGCCTGCTGCCGAGTCCCTGGCGCTCGCGGCCCGCGCCCGCCTCGCCCTGCGTGTGGTTATCGTTTGTGCCAGACGTCTTTCTCCCGGAGCCCCCGATGCGCGGCGTGAAATACCTCTACAATGCCCGCGGCCGGAAAACGGCCGTGCTGATCGATCTCGAAGAGAGCGGTGACGTCTGGGCAGATCTGCTCAATGTCGCGCTCGCCCAGGAGCGCGCCGCCGAGCCGAGCTCCCGGTGGAGTAGCGTGCGCCGACGCCTCGAGCGCACGGGCCGGCTCAAGCCAGCCGGGAAGCGACCGTCCAGCCGCTGACGGCGTGTACGAACTCCGCCTCGTCCGCTCCGCGCGGAAGGAGCTCGAAGCGCTTCCGGATGCGGTGCTCGCCTGGCTTGCTCGCCAGCTCGATCGACTATAGGCGACTCCCCGTCCATCCGGGTGCAAGACGCTCCCGGGGCGCGAGCGAGCTTTGGCGGGTGCGGGTGGGCGCCTATCGGGTCATCGACCACGTCAATGACCGGGCGCGCGTCATCGAGGTCCGCGCGATTCGCGATCGAAAGGACGCCTACGGCTGAGCGTTGGCGCGCGTGCGCGCGGAGGGGTGTCGAGGCTCAAGAACGCACATCCTGGCCTCGAGGCTCAAAGTATGACGAGTCCGAAATAATCGCGGCCGCTAACGGAAGCAGCTGCAGCGATTTGTATCGATTTGTTCATCGCGGCCAAGAATGTGGGTGGGCTGAGAGGTGACAATCGTACATTCGATTCCGACGCCCCTGCCGGCAGGTCGCGGGCACAGATAGTGATCAATCTCAATGATCCGAAGAAGAGCTTCATGACCATAAGCCCGACCTGCACAGCGGGCGGCAGGGTGTGTAATGGCCCGCTGAAAGACCAGACTGTGACCGCCGGCAAAAGCGAGGATGGTACTTGGCGTAGAGCTGGAATTGCACAACGGTCTCACCAAGTACCCCGCCATTGACGCCTCCCTCGCGTTGCAGCCTGATGGAGAGGGAGGCTATACCGCTCACGGTGATCGAAACAACTTTCCGTCGCTTGGCATCTACATGTCGCCGGAGCCTTCCGTCTGCCGAGGAAATGCCCTGGAATGCCGGGCTTGACGCGGGGCGGTCAGCCGGCGATCTTACCAGTAAGAGACCCAGGAGAGCCGCCATGCCCGACGCTGCGACCACCACCCTGTCCTCCCGCGGGCAGGTCGTCATTCCCGAAGGGATCCGCCACCGGCTCGGCCTCACACCCGGCGTCCAGTTCGTCGTCGTCGCCGAGAAAGACGTGGTCATCTTCAAAGTACTCCAGGCCCCGACCAAGCAGGAGTTCGCCGGGCTCGTCCAGCGCGCCCGCCAGGCAGCGAGAAAGGCCGGCCTGCGGCGCCGCGACGTCCAGGAGGCGGTCACCCGGGCACGACGGAGATAAGTGGCGCCGCGGCTTCGGGTGGTCCTGGATACGAACGTCGTGCTGTCCGGGATCTTCTTCGACGGGCTGCCCGGGCGGGTGTTGGAGGCGTGGCAAGCGGATCAGTACACGCTCGTGCTGTCGCCGGCCATCGTCGGGGAGTACCAGCGTGCCGGCGAGGTGCTTGCGGGGCGCTATCCAGAGGCCGGCCGGGCACTGGGCCCAGTGCTCACGCTGCTCGTGCAATCGGCCCTTTTGGTCGATGCCCCGGAGCTGGCGGAAGGTGTCTGTGCCGATCCGGAGGATGACAAGTTCTTGGCCTGTGCCGCCGCCTCGGGCGCCCGAGTGATTGTCTCCGGGGACAAGCAGCTGCGCCGCGTTTCCGGGTGGCGGGGGATTGACGTGGTCGGCCCGCGCGCGTTTCTGGAGCGCTACGTACGCCCCCACCTGTAGTGAACTTCCACCGGTACTCCGAGCGGTGACAGCGTCACGGGCCGAGAGATTCCGTCGTCTGCGGCTCGGTGCTGGCGATTGCGCGGGCTGAAGTGCGCATCGTGATCCGGGGTGCCCTGTGCTACGATTGCGTTCGCATGTCCCACTCGACCAATGAGCACTCTCTAAACGACCAGCTCGGCGCCGATCGGAGATATCTCCGTCGTCACGGTTAGAACCCCGGCAAGCTGGTGCAGAGATATCTCCCCGCTCGCACTCACCGTGGGGCAGCGGCTAAATTGACAAATGTCGGTGTACCGATCGCCGTCCGATCCACTCCCGAAAGGGCTATGACCGAGATCCTTTTCATCGTCGAAGAAGCAGCCGAAGGCGGGTACACAGCGCGCGCCGTGGGCGCGTCGATTTTCACCGAAGCCGACCATACTCGATCAGCTCCGAGATGCGATCCGGGATGCGGTGCGTTGTCATTTTGAGGACGCCGATCGGCCGAAGGCGATCCGGGTCCATCTGGTCCACGACGAAGTTATCGCCGCCTGATGGTGCGGTTGCCGCGCTCAGCGCCGCTGCTGGTGGGCGAGGAGGCCGTCCAGCATGGCGAGGACGAGGTGCTGCTGGGCTTCGGGGAGCCGCGTGAGCCGCTCGAGCCGGCGCTGGAGCTGCGGCGTGGGCCCACGCTAGCCGCCGGCTGTCCCGGACGGGGGATCGAGCCCTAGGAGCGTATGGGCGGGGACACCGCAGCAGCGGGCCAGCTGGGGCACAGGCTGACCACGATGCCGACCCCCCGCTGCCCCTGTGAGCGCCAGAGCGTATCTTCCGAGCGTAACCTGTCTCCCCCCCTCGATCATGACCGCTGCCGACGCGCTCAAACGCTACCGGGCCGACGTGCTGCGCATCGCTGCGCAGTATGGGGCGACCGACGTGCGGGTCTTTGGTTCAGTCGCGCGCGGCGAGGCCGACGAATCGAGCGATATCGACCTGGTCGTGCGGATGGCGCCAGGGAGCAGTCTCTTCGATATTGGCGGCCTGCTCATGGACCTGCAGGATCTCTTAGGGCGACGCGTCGACATCGTCACCGACGGCGGATTGCGGCCACGGATGCGCGAGCGCGTGTTGCGCGAAGCCGTCCCCCTGTAAGCCAGCACGAGGCCATGCGGTCTGACAAGGCCTGCCTTCTGGACATCCTCGACGCGATCGCGGAGATCGAGCGCTACCGGACAACCCGGGCCGAGTTCGACGGCGACGAGCGCACGCAGGTCTGGATGGTGAGCCGCCTGCAGATCATCGGCGAGGCGGCGCGGCAGCTTTCCGCAGGGTTCCGCACCCGGCATCCGGAGATCGCCTGGCGTCGCATCATTGGGATGCGTCATCATCTCGTGCACGGGTATTTCGATATTGATCCGGAGGTGGTCTGGACGGCGGTGGCAGAGCGGGTCCCGGACCTCCGCACCCTGGTCGAAGCCGCGCTGGCCGACGAGGAAACGCGACGGGCGAGCGACTGACTGCGCACGGTTGCCGACGACGGGGCCGTGCACAACGCGTTCTTCGACCGGGGCTTCGTCCCCCGAACGGGTGACCTATGCAGGTGACCTACTTCGCCGACACCGAGACGCTCTCCATCGAGTTCAAGCCGGGCTCGATCGTCGAGACGCGCGACCTCGACGAGAACACGCTCTTGGAACTCGATGCGGAGCAGCGCATCGTGGCCATCACGGTCGAGCACGCGAGCGAGCGCACGGGCATTCCGGCCTTCTCCTACCAACACGTCGCCGCGTAAGCCAGCGCGGAAGCGCTCGCACGAGTATGCGGGCGGGTGTCGAGACTCGAAAACGCACATCCTGGCCTCGAGGCTCAAAGTACGACGAGTCCCGAAAAATCGGCGCGGCTAAAGGAAGAACTTGCCATCACTTGCGAGGTGCCCGCGTACGATTCACGGCTGAAGGGGTCGTTTCACGCAGGAAGACCCCTTGGGCCTCGCAGGGGGGCTCAATCTGTACGGGTACGCGGGGGGGGACCCGGTCAATTTCAGTGACCCGTTCGGGCTGTGTCGCCAAGGGACGAACGAGCCTGAATGTAAGTCGCGGGATGAAGCCGCCAAAGAGGCAATGAAGCGAATCTTCAAGAAGTCGGTCAAAGAGAACAAAGAGTATGCCGGAGAAATTGTGAAGGTCGGAAAGGGCAAGTACGTCTACACCACCGCCAGAGGCGGTACGACGGCGAATGCCAGCGTTAATACGGGCGTTCCCGGTTACGACGGCTACTATCATAGTCATGGAGGACCCGATCCCAGATACGATAGCTGTCCCGGTTCAGCGGGAATGTGACTCGTGGGGTGGTGGTTTAGTGCACTCCGGCGAGCACTGCCTGGCGCTGGGTTGAGGTGATGCGCATACTCTTCCACTGCGCCCGCCGACGCGCGCGCGCCGCGGCGAGCTTCTGATCCCGAGCTGCCCAGATCGTCTCGGCCCGTCCGGCGAGCATATCCGCCGGCGTGAGAAAGCCGATCGCGCTGTGCAACCGCTCGTGATTGTAGTACGCGACGAAGGTTGCCACCAGGCGCCGCGCTTCGTCGAGCGAGCGCGGGGCCTTCGGCCGAAGCGTGGTGCCCTTGAGCGTCTGGTGCCAGCGCTCGAGCTTCCCGTTCGACTGCGGGTAATACGGCGCCGTGCGGACGTGCGTCATGCCCGCTAGGCGAATGAACGCCTTGAAGTCGCGCGCGATGAACGGCGGGCCGTTGTCCGAGATGATGCGCGGCCGGGCATCGGGATACTGCTCGCGCGCCCGCTGGAGCACCGTTTCGACGTCGGCGGTTGTCATGCGCTCGCGCAGCTCCCAGTGGATGAGGAACCGGCTGTAGCCGTCGAGAATCGCGCAGAGGTAGTAGAACGTCCCGGCCACGTTTACGTAGCTGAGGTCAATGTGCCAGTGCTCGTGCGCGGCGAGCGGCTGCACAAAGCCCGTCCCCTTCAGCGACGGCTTGCCGTTCCAGCGATCCAGCAGGCCGGCCGCCTGGAGCACGCGGTAGACCGTCGCCGGGCTCACCGCCACGACGTCGGCATCGAGCATCAGAAACGTCATCCGGCGATAGCCCTCCGGCGCATGCGTCTCGTGGTAGGCGAGAATCGCCTGGCGTTCCGCGGGCAGGAGCCAGTGGTCGCGCGGGATCTGCCCATTGTGCGCGTTCACCCGGCCGTAGCGCTCGGCCCAGCGATAGAACTGCGCCGGAGCGAGCGCCAAGCGCGCCAGCACCCAGCGCGTCGAGAGCTCGGTGCGCGCGCTGAACGCCCGGACGAAGTCGACCACCGTGTCGCGGAGATCGGGCGGGACCCATCGCGCCCTCAGCTCGCCCCAAGCTTTTTTTTCAAGGCGAGGTACTCCTCGGAGACCTCGGCGATGATGGCATCCTTCTTCGCCAGCTTGGCTTCGAGGGCCGCGAGACGAGCACGAGCGGCCGCGGCCGCCTGCCCCTGCCCCCGGCGCGTGCGCCCGTCCTGGAGCGCCGCGCTCAGATGCGCAAAGGCCTGGCGCTGCCAGAGGTAGAAGAGCGTCGGCTGAATGTGGTACTCATCGCAGAGGTCCGAGACCGGGACCTGCTCGGCGAGATGCCGCCGGAGAATGGTGGCTTTCTCCTCCGGCGTGAACTGTCGCCGTGTTCCGTTGCTTGCGTTCTCTCGACTCATCGACTCCTCCGTGGGCCCCCTGCATAGTGTGGGGCAGGTAGGAGTCACATTTCAACTGAGGCGGGACATAGCGAGCACTTCTCGAGCTGCACGCCCCCTGCCGACTGCGACAAACGCCTTGCGGATGATACGCAGAAGCCGGGGTACGTCGTCACCCCATCCGGGAGGATGCTGAGATATGATCCCGACCCCAATAAGCAACAGCACGGTAAGGTCACCCAGATCGATAAGATTGCACCCTAGCTCCGTAGGTGGCCGACGTCTCTGGTGGGGCGGGGTGCTGCTGGCGCTATGTGCATGCGTACTCTTCGCCGTAGTAACTAGGGCGCAGGATACAACCCACACAAAGCATTCCGTGAGTCCCCGCTCCGGTTTCGTCCCAGACAGCATCACCGCTGTGCGCATTGCTGAAGCAGTACTGACAGCCGTGTACGGGCAGCAGCAGATTGCGAGCGAGAAACCGCTGGAAGCGACTCTGAAGGGCAGTATCTGGACCGTGAGAGGTACTCTGCCGAAGGGTTCGGTCGGAGGGGTCGCTGTTGTTCAGATCTCGAAGAAGGACGCTCGCATCCTTCATATGACGCACGGCCGTTGATCTCGTGGTCCCCTCTCCTGGAGCTATTGTCTGGGCTTGCCCCGATTTGATGGACGCGTGAGTGATAGGGATTACGCGGCCACCTGCAACGGCTGTTCGTACTCCGCTGGACTGACGTACCCGAGTGTCGAGTGCCGCCGCCGGCGGTTGTACCACGTCTCGATATACCGGAAGATGGCGCGGCGCGCATCCTCTCGCGTGCGCCAATCGTTCTTCATCAGCAGCTCGAACTCGAGCGTCGAGAAGAAGCTCTCGGCCACCGCGTTGTCGTAACAGTCACCGGCTGTGATTCTGACGTGTGATAGCCGAGGAGTGCCTCCCGGACGCTTCCGGGAGCCCATGCCGGTGCACACTGCTGCACACTATAGCAGCGCGGCCGGAGTCACGGGCCGGGCTCTTTGCTTCACAGGCCTGCTCCCGCGCGCGGCGTGCTGGGGCCGGTGGGCTGGTACGGGAGTGTGCTGGACGAACTCAAGGACGCGACGGGGCAGATCTACCAGCGCAACCGGTACTATGACCCCACGAGCGGGCGGTTCACGCAAGAAGACCCCATCGGGCTCGCGGGGGGCTTAAATCTGTACGGGTTTGCGGGGGGCGATCCGGTCAACTTCAGCGATCCGTTTGGGCTGTGTCGGCCGCAGGACGACGACGACGGCCCGCAGTGTAGTCGCGTTTTCTTTGCGGGCGTCGGCGGCCAGCTCATGGTGGGATGGGGCGTCAATTTGGGCATAGGCGTCACCTACGCCGATGGAGAAGGAATTGGCCTGTATGTTCGCGGAGGTGTAGGGGCCGGTCTAGACGTGAACGCTTCGGCCGAAGGTGGCACCTCGACGAATCGCACATCATTCGACGGAAACTCTCTTGAGGGATGTGCTGGAATAGTGGCGGTTGGGGGATGCGCATCCGGAAACGCGCGCGGTATGACGTACAGCGGAAGTCTCAGTGTTGGAACAAAAGATCTTCCCATACCGGTGAGTGTGCACGCCGGTGGAAGTCACACCGTTTCCGTCACGTCCAAAGATGTTGCCGATACTTTACGTCGTTGGATTGCCGAAGCGAAGAAAGAGATGGAAGAGATAAGGGCGGCCCTACAGACTGAGCGGGCCCGAACGAACCCTGAGGAGGCCCGCCAGTGAAACCAGCAGGCGCCGTATTGATTGTGCTCAGCTTTGTCGCCGGGTTATTCAATCTGGCGCGCGCGTTGAAGCTGCAGGATAATCGTATCGACGTTCATCCTGGGGAAGGCCTTGGCGCTGGCCGGTCCCCGGTGTGGCAGCTGAACATGCTCACACCCGCGAACTATCGTGCATCCTGCCGCAGCTCGGTGCGGTGGCTGCAAGCAGGGCTGGCATTCCAGTTCGTTCTCATGCTTGCCGGGATCATCGCCCTCGCGGCGGCATGAAGCAGCGGGTGGCCCGTGTTTAGGGCGTCATGACCTGATCCTTTACGCTGTCGCTTGGTCTTCTGACCGGGTGAGGCCAGCTCGCATTGCGTGTGCGGTGAATGGGCGGGGGCGCGGTCCGGCGACGTGTTTCGAGCATGGCGTCGATGAGCTTGAGCACCTCGTGCTGATCGGCCAGAGGGAGCTCCTCCACGCGCTGTAAGCGCTTCAAGAGCCGCGCGTTTTGACGGAGAGCCGCTCGCGCAGGGGCTTACATGCCTGAGAGCTCGTCCGTGCTCACCCGTCACGCCTAGAGCGAGATCAATCAGCGAGGAGCTGAAGGACGCCACGGGGCAGATCTACCAGCGCAACCGGTACTATGATCCCGAGAGCGGGCGGTTCACGCAAGAAGACCCCATCGGGCTCGCGGGAGGATTGAATCTGTACGGGTTTGCGGGGGGAGACCCGGTCAATTTTGATGATCCCTTTGGGCTGTGCCCAATCGACAAGGACGGCATACCATGTACTGCCGAGTACGCTCCTGGCGTGAAAGTGAGCAGTGCCAAGATGCACGCGGCGTTGGACGCCATCGCCGCAGAAGCCGATCGCCCGCTACTAGTGTACGGAGGTGACAGGAGTGCCGCTCGGAACAAAGCAGTGGGTGGTGCACCTAGGAGTTCGCATCTGAAGGGCGAGGCTGCAGATGTCATTTTCAAGGGCACATCCAAGAAAGAGACGCTGAACATTCTTTACCATAGTCAGGCGCGCAAAGACTTTGACGTTCGACTGCTCTACCACCAGAAAGGATCCACGCTTCCCGAGCACTCGCATCTCGATCTGCAAGAGGGACCTGATATCACGGAGCAACCCAGGGGCGAGAAGCCGAAGTATGTTCCACTCAAGGAGCCGCTCAACTTCCCATGAGATACCTTCTACTCGCTTCAGCTCTCCTCGCGTGCGGTGGGCATGGCGCGGAGGGCAACCCTGGCCGAGATAGCGCTCGCTCTCGGTCGGCGAATGCATCGACCGTGGCTTCTTCATTGCCCGCCTGTGGAGTCGACGCAGCGACAACCATCACGGGTGAGGGTATCGGCGCCCTCCAGATTGGACGCTCGGTCGACGAGGTCAAACGCGACTGTCACGTTCTCCGCGACACAACCGCGTATGGACAAGAGGCCCTCCCGGAGCGGGTACTCACAGTCGTCACGAGCCGGGATACTCTTGAGGCCACGATTGACAGCGGACATGTTTGGAGGATTCGTGTAAGTCGTCCTGCCTTCCGGACGGTTGATTCGATCCGAGTCGGCGACCCTTTGTCTCGTCTATTGCGTGAGCCGCACGTGACCGGTGCTGAAGGAGAAGGCGTCCTGTTTCTGGCCCTGCCCAAGCATTGCGGTCTGAGCTTCGGGCTCAGCCACGAGGTTGCTGACACCGAACATCAGCAGGACTGGAGCGCAGAGGATCTTCGCACGCTCCCGCAGAATTCCAAGGTGACACAGATACTGGTTTCGGGCTGCCAAAAGTGACACACCTCTGCTCACGCGGGATTTACGCGGGTCGTCGTCATGCACGCCCTCGGGCTGGAGCACCATCGCAGCAGGAAGATCCTGGCCACGCGCGTTCAACTCTCACCGTGGAGGCCGGAAGTCGGTACCCACGGCGGCTGAACAACGCGGGGAGAGTTGAGCGGCCCATGCGCCCCCCCCGCGCTGATCATGCGGGCATTGGGTGTGCTTCTCGCGCGTCCTGGTCTGGCCTACTGCTTTCGCTGGTGCTCCACGTAGGCGCGCAGCACCGCGTTCATGCGCGTCTGATAGCCGCGGCCCGTGGCGCGAAACCACTCGACGACGTCCCGATCGATGCGCAGCGAGACCAGCGGCTTGGCTGCACGCGGGGGCACGACCACGGCATCGCGCCAGTCGGCCGCCGTTGTGGGGGGCGCCGCCGGATCCGCCTGGGCGTTCGCCACGGTCTCCGCATCCGTCAAATGTCGCACCCGCTTCCAATCGGTACGGCCACGCGCTGCTGCGGGGCGCTGTCGGCCGCTGGCCCCCGGGCGAGAGCGGCCGCGCTGGCGCTCATCGGGGTGAGGGCGCTTAGTAGCGCGCGCGCGCTTCCCAGTAGAGACGTCTTTCACGAGGCGTAGCCCTCCGCGCCGAAATGACATGCCGCGTCTCGGCGTCCGCGGCGGTGTAGACGACGAGCAGTTCGAGCCCGTTGAGGAGCCCCATCGCCTGCCAGCGCTCCTCGCCGTAGTCGTCTCGTGTGTCAAGCCGTTCAAGCAGGACGTCGTCGAAGAACGGTGGCAGGTCGGCGAAGTCAATGCCGTGCCGCCGCAGGTTCTCGCGTCGCTTGAGCGGATCCCACGTGACGGTCATGCTCTCGAAGCATACCGAGGGGTGGGCCGGCTGTCAATACACGACGTAGCTACGATGGCTGTGGTGTGTCTTGCGCCGCGGGCGATCCCGTGAATTTCAGCGATCCGTTCGGACTCTGCCCGGACGACATGCGGGAAGACGTGGAAGCATGTCTGAAGTGGAACCAGCAGCAAGTAGATAAGGCCAAGCAGATCATCGAAGACGAGAGAGCGAGGGGAAATCCGCACGCACTGCCCGAATCGAAAGGCGAAATCATCGTCGGCATCAATGATGACGATACACCGACCAGTTGCGAAAAACCGAGTGGAGAGCAGAGCGATACAGGATGTGAGTCGGGTGGCGTGGTCTACGTGAACGCGGATCGCAACCCAGCCGCGATCAGCCAGACCATCGTTCATGAGCGCCAGCACGAATGGGGGAAGAACCCTTGGCAGCGAAGCGATCACTGTGCGCGCCGACGTGCCATCAGGTACGTCGAGAACATGCCCAAAGCGCTCCGAGACCAAGCACACAGCGGCAATCTGTCTGCATACCGGATGGAACTCGGCACTGATAGTGGCTGCTTCAGATAAGGAGGGGACGTGCTGCGTTGGCGAAGCTCTATCGCGTTTGTTCTTCTCGTGGGATGCCGTACGGCCATGGCTCAGAACGATGCCAGTTCTGTGCGTGACACCGACCTCATCCACGATGCGCTAATGGCACGGGTCTCGTACCCGAGTGGTTGTGAGGCGTTCGACTGGGTAGATACGTTCTCGAATCCATACTTTCCTGGCGTGCAATTCGTGCGTGGGTCTTGCCTTCAGCGACATGGCGCACGCACGAGCGCCGTAGTTGCAACCGATTCGGCTCACGTAGTGTACGTGCTCGGTTCGGACAGTGGCATTCGCTTCCTGATGCGACGTCATCCGGTTTCCTCGATTGATTCTGCGAATGCGTTGGGCTATACCCGGCTGCTCTTGGAAATGCGTGGAGAGACATCCGCGGCTGATCAAATCGTTACCTCCATGGACGAGGTCGTGCCAGACGCGATCGCGAAACTCCGCGCATCGCTCGGTACAAAACTGCTGACACGAGTGACAGGCGTGGTCCACGGCAGGACGGGGGACGTCATCTTTCTCACGATCACCGCTCAGGGCCCCAATCTTCTCCGGAGGTTCGAGGTCACGGTCAACCCAGATGGCGCGATCTCTTATCGCCGCACCATTCTGTGGGAGGGTGATCGGTCCAATCCATGACGAGACAGCAAGTGTGGGTGAGCGGCTCCACAGCCCGAGAAGAAGCGCTGGATTGAGCACCTCTACTTGCGCCTCTTTCCCGTGCCGTAGCCCGGCACAATCACTGCTGCCGGGCTGCTGTTTTCACGGACACGCTGCTCAACTGGTCTTGCGTTTCGTGCGTGGTGATGTCGTGCTCTGTCTTGGGCGCCGCACGCCGGCGCGTTCCGAGCATCGCATCGACGAGCTTCAAGACGGCGCGCTGATCGGCCGGGGGAGCTCCTCCACGCGTGCCACAGGCGAGCTTCCTCGCGCCGGGGGTACGTGGGTCCAGGCGGCGCCTCTGCTCGCCGGCGCATAACGCGCGTTATGCGCAGCGGGCCCTCGGCTCCCCCCCGCTGGGGCCAGCGGCGTTAGCCACTGGCCTGTACACAACCGAGGGTTATGCAAACCTGGGCCCACGGGCAACGGCAACGGCCACCGGCCAGAGCGCAGCGCGCGGGACACACCAGACCCTACCCCACGGCCGGCGCCGCCTCCGGCGCTCCGCGTGCAGCACGATGCACTTCGCGCGTCTGACGGGAGACACGCGCACCCACGCTCCCGCCTGTGAGCGCCCGCATCTGAGTGCGCGCGCGGGTGCGCGCGCTGGCGTCGAGGCTCGAAAACGCACATCCTGGCATCGAGCCTCAACGTATGACGAGTCCGGCAAAATACGCGCGGCTAAAGGAAGCAGCTGCCGTCACTTGCGAGGTGCCCCGCTACGATTCACGGCTGAAGCGGTCGTTTCACGCAGGAAGACCCCTTGGGGCTCGCGGGCGGGCTCAACCTCTACGGGTACGCTGATGGCGATCCCGTTAACCACTCGGATCCGTTTGGATTGTGGCCCTGCCCGGAACTGTGCGCGGCGGGTGCGGCAGGTGGTACTGAAGCGGTCGAGGGAAGTGGATTAGTTGCACTCGGGCTTTCCGAGGAAGCTGTGCCTATCGCCGGCTGGGTTCTTGGAACGGCCACCGCGGCAGTTGGTGGCTACATGGTATGGCGCAGCATGCGGAACGGGGAGTTGAAGGACAAAGCCAACGCGCAGCTCGCACCGGCTCTTGACCACATCAACCGAATGATGAACCTTGGTCCACATGACGAAGATCCGAATGGCAAGAATCGCGACTGGGCGAAGCACGCTCGCAAGGCCATCCGCAATGCTCAGAAGACAGTCGACAAGATGAAAGGAAAGGCGAAAGAACTCATGCAGCAGAAGATCGATCGGCTGAGTAAGCAGGTCGACGACCTCGCAGATCGGGTGTTCTAATGCCGGCAGGCGACCGCTTTAGCCTAGAACTCGAACAGTCTCTTGACGGCTGGGCACGGCAAGCCGACAGTGACGCTGCGCGAGCTGTGGTCATCCCGCTTGGAAGTGCATATCGTGCAGCCGAGCGATTCAAGGAAGCAGTTGACGCACTTGTCCGATCGGGTGGCGACCGCAGGGCGCAGGGTCAAGCGCTGTATGAACTACGGACGTGGCTGTATGAGGAGCTGTGGGACCATGCGGAAGCGTTGCGCGCGCCTCTCGAGCGCACGATTGCTGATACCTACGAACGGACTGGAAAGAGCGAAGGGTAGCCTCATTGCACTGTAAGGAGTAACGGCACGGGGTATCGGCGTAGCGGGTGAAGAACGCGACGTGCCCCGTCTCTCAAGCGAGTTGCGTCATCGTGGGACTCACCCAGACGAACGTCGCCCGTCTGTGCGACAGGGTGCCGATCAGCCCATGGAGGTTTCGCCGCTCGCCACCTCCCGTGTGCGCCCACGCGAATCAGTCGTGCTGCGCTTACACCCTGGGCGGTATTTTCAAGCGGCGGAAGCGGCGGGCGGCCTCGACCGGTCCCGTGCCGAACCGCCGGCGCAGACTGCGGCGGACCTCCTGGTAGCTTCCGGCGAAGCGGTACTCACGAACCAGCAGATCGAACACCACCCTCCTACTGCTCTCCTTCGTGCCGTCCGCCGCTACTCGTCGGTCACCGACCTACTCGTGTACGGCTCGGATGCACTCGTCCCAGCCATCGAGTGCGCTCGCTCGCACTCGACAGCCGTCCGGTGCGGCGGGATCGCGTGCGAGGTCATACCGGAGCGTCGACTCGTCTACCCCGAGCTGGGCCGCGACCTGCCGACGCAACACGTCTCGGCCGAGCATTTCGCGCGCGAGCGCACATGGATCTCCGCCTTTTGCTACCAGCAAGTCGCAGCGTAAGTCCGCGCGTGCGGGCGGGCGTCGAGGCTCAAGAACGCACATCCTGGCCTCGAGCCTCAAAGTACGACGAGTCTCGAAACATCGCGGCGGCTAACAGAAGAACTTGTCACCACTTGCGTGGTGCCCGCGTACGATTGGTGGCTGAAGGGGTCGTTTCACGCAGGAAGACCCCATCGGGCTGGCGGGCGGGCTCAATCTCTACGGGTTCGCGGGGGGCGATCCGGTCAACTTCTCGGATCCGTTCGGGCTAAAGGAGTGCAACAAGGAGACGGGAGAAGGCTGTACCGAAGAAGAGAAGCGCGCCTTAGATGAGGCCGAGGCGAAGCGCGTCGAGGAAGAAGACCAACCGATAGAGCCCGCGATAACCACCCGGCAGTTTGTAGAAGTTGCGGCTCTAGTCGCAAGCGGCGTAGGGGAAGCTGCGGCTGCGGAGGAAGTGACAGAAGTTGCGGTGAAAGAAGCCACGCCTGCCGCAACAACACTTGCTCGGCGTGGCCTTGGTGCTGGGGAGCGACTTCTCACAAGGGTAAGCCAGACGAGTGCCTTCAAGTTTGGTCTGGGATTTCTTCAGGGTGCTGCGGCGGGCTCGCAACCGGGACCCACCGAACTACCGGCGGCCCCACTCGGCTCCGCGCAGCGGAACGGACAAGCAGCCGGTGTCGGAACAGTATACATAGTGAAGGCGTTACGATCGCTATTTTAGCGCCGTACAGGTCCACAGGGCTTGTATGCCGGGTCAGCATAGCACCCGACGTGTTATCGAGGAGATTCCCTTCATACAATGCGCAGAGAATTGCCGGAAGGATTTCTTGAGAATTACCAAGCTCCTGGCGGCGTGCGTCGCGGGCTCCTAGTGCTCTTCGCCGTCGTCGCGGTCGGCATGCTGCTCCTCGCGGGCTATCTGCGATTCGATGCGGCCGCGCCGTGGACGGGTCGGACGATTGCGCTGATTGTATGGGGATTGCTGGGCTTGGCGTTGGTAGGCGTTGTCCGCCGCGCGAGTCGAGCAGCCGCGCGGCAGCTTCAGGAGCCCGATGGCGATGCACGATTTGCAGCTTGGTTCAAGCGGCAAAAGCTGGACGAATGGCACGTGCTCCGGCAGCGAGGTCGACGCTCCTACATCATCCGCACGGCGAGCTGGCTCTCGGCCGTGCTCTGGGCGGGGCTGTACTCGGTGGCCATGGTCCTTCCGTCGAGCATGATTGGCGTGCGCAGTGAGGACGGCGCTCTGACGCGCGCTGGCGCAATAGCGGGGATCGTTGCATTCCTGTCGCTCCTCCTTGCCATCACCATCGCTCACCGTCAGTGGGCACGAGCGCTCCAGAAGGAGAAGCTGAGCCAGACGACAGCGGCCCCCTGACGGGTTGGGCTCGTCAAGCCCCAATCTCCGGACTGAACCGCCCTGGGCTTGACGGAGACTCGGTGAGTAGTCGAGATCGACCAGGGCCGTTAGAGGTCTTGTCGAGAAGAGTGCAAATGAGCATCAGGCGGCGCGCTCCTATCGGGACGGGTGCAGCCGCACGACGCGGCGACCCAAGTCAATCCCGCCGTCGTGATCGGCAGGCGTCAAGCGGGCCTTCCGCGGCGCGCCGGGCGAGCGGGCCGTATACCAGTCGTGGGGGCGCGGGGACGAATCTCGGCACGCGTCGGCGCCGCCCACACGTTCCGCAGGCCCGTGAGGAGTTCGTGTTCGAGCGCGGGGCTCGTCACCTTGCTCAGCGCGTTCCGGAGATAGTGCACCTGGCAGCGCTGGTGGACCGCGTCGGGGAAGTAGCGCCGGAGCTCCCGCACCAGTCCCTCGTGCTCATCACTCACCGCGAAGACCACGCCCGTGAGCCCGCGCTGGACCAGGGCGCGGACTACCGCGCGCCAGCTGGCCGCGCTCTCACTGGCGCCGAGCCAGATGCCCAGGTGTTCGCGGTAGCCATCGGCGCGCACCCCAATCACCCAGAGCGCGGCCGTGCTTAGGACCTGCCCCTCGCGGCGGATCCGCTCGTGATGCGCATCGAGGATCAGGTACGGATACGTCGTGCCGTCCAGCCGGCGCGCACGCCACGCGGCGAGACTCGCGTCGAGCCGCTTCGTGCACGCGCTCACGGTCGAGGCCCTCAGCGTCGTCCCGCAGAGCTGCTCGACGATGGCACTCACCTTCCGCGTGGAGACGCCCTGCAAGTACATCTCGGCCAAGGCGAGGACCAGGGCCTGTTCACTCCGCTGGTAGCGCGCGAAGAGCGAGGGCTGGAACTCGCCGGCGCGGTCGCGCGGCACCTTGAGCATGAGCGGACCGACGCGGGTGAGGAGCGTCCGCTCCCGGTTGCCGTTCCGCCATCCGCGGCGGGTGGGACTCCGCTCGTGCGGGGCGGCACCGACGAGCTGGTGAAACTAGCGCTCGAGCGTCTCCTGGATGAGCGACTGGAGCATGGAACGCAGGGCATCCTGGGGGAGCCCTGGCATAGTGGGCGCGCCCACCGCTTGCTTGCGCTTCCGGTTCGGTGTAGCCTGTGAGCGAACGGTCATCGAGCATCTCCTGGGCAGCGCGGGCGTCACCCCGCTGGGTTGGTACTGATTCCCAGAAGAGAGAGCGGTGGCCGTTCCTCGTTCAGGCTGGCCCCGCTCCCGATCTACACCACTCTACGCACACAGCCGTACAGTGAGGCCGAGGTACTTGGACTGAGGCGGTTCCGCTTTTCTGTACAGGAAATCAGGGTTGGATAACTGGATCGGTGAACGGGGGTTAGGCTGCGGTTTTCAAGGACACCGAGGAAAAGTACATCTCGTCGGGGGTTCGATCGGCGTGACTGGATTGGTGACGGCGAGTGTTGTAGAGCGTGAGATAGCGTTCGAGGCCCGCTTTCGCGGCGGGCACGGAGTCGTAGGCGTGCAGTACCCCTCTTCGTACTTGATTGAGCGCCAGAGCCGTTCGACGAAGAGGTTGTCGCGCCAGCAGCCGCGCCCGTCCATGCTGATCTGAATGTCGTGCGCTTTGAGGAGCCCGGTGAAACCCGCGCTCGTGAATTGCGCGCCCTGATCGGTATTGAAGATTGCGCGGCGGCCGTAGCGCGCGATCGGCTCCTCGACGGCGTCAATGCAGAAGGCGCTGTCGAGCGGGACCGAGACGCGCCAGCTCAGCACGCGCCGGCTCGCCCAATCCATGACGGCGGCGAGATAGACGAAGCCGCGCGCCATTGGGATGTACGTCATGTCCATGGCCCACACCTCATTCGGCCGCGTGATCGCACGATTCCGGAGCAGGTACGGATACACCGGATGCCCGCGATGCCGGCGACTCGTGCCTGGCTGCGGACACATCGCGGCGATCCCCATCTGTCGCATGAGCGTGGCGATGTGCCGACGGCCCACGCCCCGGCATTCCGTGGGGTGGTGCGTCTTCAGCAGCCGGCGCAACATGCGCGCGCCAGCGAACGGAAACTCGGTATGCCGTTCGTCCAGGCGCCGCATGAGTGCGAGATCGCGCGTCGACACCGGCTGCGGCGTGTAGTATACCAGTATACCGCGCCACGACTGATCCCAAGCGCCTCGGCCTGCTTCGCCACCGACAACTGGTGCGTCGGATCGATCATCGCTTGGCGCTCAGCAGGCCGGTCTTGCCGAGCGCGTGTTCTAAAAAATCATTCTCGAGCTTAAGCCCGCCAATCTTCGCGTGCAGCGTCTTCACACCGACCGCGGATCGGCCGCGCGCCCGCCCTCCGCGAACACGCTCGTGGCACCGGCGAGTAGCTGATCTTTCCACGCGGTTACCTGTGCGGGATGGACATCACAGCGCTTCGCCAATTCGGCGAACGTGGCCTCGCCCTTCACCGCGGCGAGCGCGACCTTGGCCTTGAAGGCCGGGGCATGATTCCGACGGGGACGTCTCGACATCTGCTGAGCTCCTGAATCGATGGACGAATGCTCGTCCGGTGGAGCCCACCTGTCCAGTTATCTACCTGTTCAAAATGCCGCAGCCACTTCTGAGCGTACTCCGAGCATCAGCACGGACCTCGCCTGCGCTGCGCCGGCAAAGTATCACGCCTGCAGTGTCGACGATTCGTTTCTGCTGGTGTCGACACCCGTGGAGAGATTGCCGATGAAGTGGTCCGAGTCCGTGAAGCGGCTGGTGACCATGTTGTTTGTGGCGATGCCTCTCACCGCTCTGGTGCTCACGCTAGTGGAGATGAGTCACAAAGCGGGCAGAAGCGACGGCGTCGTCCGTACGTTTGGCGAAGCGCTGGTCATGGTCTACCTCTGGGGCGTGGTCACCGCTGCGCTCTTGAGTCTCGCACACACGTACGTGATGCATCTACTTCCGCAAAGATCGCTTCTGCTGTCCGTCATTGCCGGAACGATCTTAGGAGCTGCTGCGGGCGCAGTGACGCCGACGGTGTTCACGGGGTTTCTGAACCCCGACGCGATTCTCTGGGGTGCATTCACCGGTCTCGTCTATGCGGTGCTGGTTTCGGGCCTCTTCGGACAAGCCGCCATTCCAGGGGGTGGGACTCCTTAATTGAGCTGTGTGTGTCCCGCCTCAGTTGAAATGTGACTCCTACCTGCCCCACACTATGCAGGGGGCCCACGGAGGAGTCGATGAGTCGAGAGAACGCAAGCAACGGAACACGGCGACAGTTCACGCCGGAGGAGAAAGCCACCATTCTCCGGCGGCATCTCGCCGAGCAGGTCCCGGTCTCGGACCTCTGCGATGAGTACCACATTCAGCCGACGCTCTTCTACCTCTGGCAGCGCCAGGCCTTTGCGCATCTGAGCGCGGCGCTCCAGGACGGGCGCACGCGCCGGGGGCAGGGGCAGGCGGCCGCGGCCGCTCGTGCTCGTCTCGCGGCCCTCGAAGCCAAGCTGGCGAAGAAGGATGCCATCATCGCCGAGGTCTCCGAGGAGTACCTCGCCTTGAAAAAAAAGCTTGGGGCGAGCTGAGGGCGCGATGGGTCCCGCCCGATCTCCGCGACACGGTGGTCGACTTCGTCCGGGCGTTCAGCGCGCGCACCGAGCTCTCGACGCGCTGGGTGCTGGCGCGCTTGGCGCTCGCTCCGGCGCAGTTCTATCGCTGGGCCGAGCGCTACGGCCGGGTGAACGCGCACAATGGGCAGATCCCGCGCGACCACTGGCTCCTGCCCGCGGAACGCCAGGCGATTCTCGCCTACCACGAGACGCATGCGCCGGAGGGCTATCGCCGGATGACGTTTCTGATGCTCGATGCCGACGTCGTGGCGGTGAGCCCGGCGACGGTCTACCGCGTGCTCCAGGCGGCCGGCCTGCTGGATCGCTGGAACGGCAAGCCGTCGCTGAAGGGGACGGGCTTTGTGCAGCCGCTCGCCGCGCACGAGCACTGGCACATCGACCTCAGCTACGTAAACGTGGCCGGGACGTTCTACTACCTCTGCGCGATTCTCGACGGCTACAGCCGGTTCCTCATCCACTGGGAGCTGCGCGAGCGCATGACAACCGCCGACGTCGAAACGGTGCTCCAGCGGGCGCGCGAGCAGTATCCCGATGCCCGGCCGCGCATCATCTCGGACAACGGCCCGCCGTTCATCGCGCGCGACTTCAAGGCGTTCATTCGCCTAGCGGGCATGACGCACGTCCGCACGGCGCCGTATTACCCGCAGTCGAACGGGAAGCTCGAGCGCTGGCACCAGACGCTCAAGGGCACCACGCTTCGGCCGAAGGCCCCGCGCTCGCTCGACGAAGCGCGGCGCCTGGTGGCAACCTTCGTCGCGTACTACAATCACGAGCGGTTGCACAGCGCGATCGGCTTTCTCACGCCGGCGGATATGCTCGCCGGACGGGCCGAGACGATCTGGGCAGCTCGGGATCAGAAGCTCGCCGCGGCGCGCGCGCGTCGGCGGGCGCAGTGGAAGAGTATGCGCATCACCTCAACCCAGCGCCAGGCAGTGCTCGCCGGAGTGCACTAAACCACCACCCCACGAGTCACATTCCCGCTGAACCGGGACACTACGACCCCACGAGCGGGCGGTTCACGCAAGAAGACCCCATCGGCCTGGCGGGCGGGCTCAATCTGTATGGGTTTGCGGAAGGGGACCCAGTCAACTTCGCGGATCCATTCGGGCTCTGCGAGAAAGTCACGGATGAGAATGGAAAGGCAGTCGAGACCGACTGCGAACGCTTCGCCAAGTTTGTCGAGGAACTCGCGCGCAAAGCAAAGGACGATGACCAGTTCGTCGCCATGCTCGGCCAGGCTGTGGCCGGTTTCAAGAACGGCGACCCCTTCGACCGCGGCGCTCCTGAAGTCAGGTTCGGGAAAACTGGCTTCAAGGCGGAGCTCGTGGATGACAACAATCCTGCTCGTCACTACACAGCCAATTTGGTCGTCGGCTACCAGTTCGGTTCGGTCGCTGGGGCGGGCGTAGCAGCAGCACGCGAAGCGCCCGGTCTCTGCCACGTGGGGTGCAGCGTGCAAGACGTCAAGCTCGGACTCATCGGTGCCGGCCATGGCGACATGCTTCGGACCCGGATGGAGTTCAGTCGGTCAGGATTGAGTTCTCGATTCATAACAGATCAACGCTTCCAACTCGCCAAATGGATAAGAGACTCCCTCTAGAGCCGAATGCCCGGCATCCTAAGCACCAGCTACTGATAGCGGTCGGGATAGCTGCGACCGTCGTGCTGGTGGCGGTAGGCTTTCTTTGGATGCGGGCAGATCGGCGCGCATTCCGTGAGGCTGTGACGCAAGATGCTCTGCGGCGCGGATACGACACTGCTCGCATCGAGCTCCCAGTCAACTGGCCGCTCGAATACTATGAGCCTCGGCTCGACACGAGTGCAGATCCTCGTGCCGCGGAAGCCACCGTCACCGACGCGGATTCAGTGGTGTACTTCCTCGTCCCCCGAGGTGCGGGCGCGGACTCCGTTCTTATTCAGTCGTTCTACTTCACCATAGGGCGACGGCAGACGGCGATCGTGGCAACGTACTCAGGCGCCCATGGCCCCGACGTGGATGGCGCGGATGCCCTGCCACGTGCTGTCTATCGCAAGCCCCGGGACGAGGCGTTACGCTGGTACACGCCACGTTAGCGGCGTGAGGCGGCGCTCCATTGAGATTGACCAGCCCGGCTTGAGTCCTCAAGCCGGGCTGCTGCAGGTATGGAGGCTCGGCAATCCCGAGTTTCGCAATCTGGTTGCAGTTGCGGTTCTTGAGCGGCTCGCAGGCGATCCAGACAGCGTCGAGCGATCGGCTTGCCTCATGCACCCTGAGACTCGGCGCCTGTTCGACGTCGTCCGCGGATTGCGCGACTAGGCTCTGACTGATGAATGGAGGACGCGGAGGCCGCGTTGCAGCATCGCCAGCTTCACGATCGCCAGTAAAGTTCACCGCGAGCTTCTCGAAGCGCGTGCCCACGCGTCGGGGAGGTCGTCCAGGCCGACGGCCGCATTCGCCGCTGGGCACAGATCCCCGAGCGGGAGGGACGCTAGCTGGGCGTGGTGCTGCTGGCGGATGGGGAGACCGTGCACAACGCCTTCTTCGACCGGGGCTTCGTCCCCTGACGGGTGACCTATGCAGGTGACCTACTTCGCCGACACCGACACGCTCTACATCGAGTTCCAGCCGGGGCCGATCGTCGAGACGCGCGACCTGGACGAGAACACGCTCCTAGAGCTCGATGCGGAGCAGCGCATCATGGCGATCACGGTCGAGCACGCGAGCGAGCGCACGGGCATTCCGGCCTTCTCCTACCAACAGGTCGCCGCGTAAACACGCGCGGAAGCGCGCGCGTGGGCGTGCGTGCGGGTGTCGAGGCTCAAAACTGCACATCCTGGCCTCGAGGCCCAAACTACGACGAGTCCGGAAAAATCGGCGCGCCTAAGCGAAGCAGCTATACGGCTTTGCCCTATGCCCGCATATGACTCATGGCTGAAGGGGTCGTTTCACGCAAGAAGACCCCATCGGACTGGCGGGAGGCTTAAATCTCTACGGGTTTGCGGGGGGAGACCCGGTCAACTTCTCCGATCCGCTCGGTCTCTGTGCCGGTCCCGCCCGACAGCATTCCTGTCACTGTCACGGTGCGGTGTCCGGACGGGACGAAGGGCACGCGAGTAGTATGGGCGCATCGCGTCAAGAACCCTGGCGCGGTGGATTCCGCAGCGCAGCAGATTCAGAGCGGGGGTGACCAGAACTTTACGCCGGCCACAGTGAAAAGCGACTACCGACGGTTCGTGGCCGATCCGAACGGAGCGGTTTATGTCTTCCCCACGACGTCGGCGGACGGACTTCAGATCATCGACCCCCTGATCGAAACCTCCTTTTACGGATTGCAAACTCGTATGGCAATCCGCGCTAATGTGTGGTCGCTCATCCAAAGTTCAAACATGAACGCGGTTGTCGGAGGACGAACCGTGTGCTATATGGTGGGTCACGAAGGGGTTCACCTCGGGCAAGCGCTTGGTCGAGGGGGAGCGCAGCCATCATGGACGACACAGCAGAACGAGAACCAAGCGTACGCGGTCAACTGGAGTTGCTGATGCATCGGTGCCCGCGGTTTATCCTCACAGGTATGATTCTCGGTGCAATTGCGCTGGGAACTGCGTGCGCTCGCGTTCCGGCAAGCCGACCGGATAATACCCCACCGGTCCTTGCCCCGAACGCCGCCATGCCCTGTGGGCAGTTACGGCGATGGGCCATGCCTCCTGGACTCGCTGACACAGCGATGGACCGGCGCAGCACCGACACGCTTGTGACGCAAGCCCGGCTCAACGGCCTCGCTGCGGGCGCTGAGTATTATTGTATGCTCACGGCAAGCTATCCAGCGCGGCTCGGGGACATACTCGGGTACCAGGACGGTGTGATTTCTCGTCGCTGCGCCATACCGCCGGACTACGCGCTCAATGCCTGGCACGGTAGGGTGCGCTACGAACTTCACCAGGGTGTCCCGGTTGTCACATTTGCGGGCCCCAATGGGAAGTTCGACACGCCAGACGACATCACTCTTCCGGCGCGTGATGCCCCGCACGCAGAGACAATAGATCTGCACAAGTGGTGTGGGGCCGGTGGGTGAGCAGCTCCGTCGTAGACGGAGCATCGCGCGACGGATTGTTTCCTAGCAGGTTGCTGAAAAACTGCGTCTAGCCGACGAGGTCTTTGTCAGCTACGGACTCTTGGTCAATGGCGAGCGCGCGGGGATTGGAGCGCGGCGTTGCTGCCGCATCCAGCGGACGATGGCCGGATGCGGCGCGCGCGGGTTGCCCGGTTCACGTGCACACGCCGAGGCGGATCAGCGTGCTGATCCGCACCAGGTTGTACACGCCGTTCGTGAAGGCGAAGATCCACCCCACCTTCCGGTGCCCCCGGTGCCGGAGCTTGCGCAGCAGCCCCACCACTTTCCCCCAGCCGTAGCCCTCCTCGATCCGCTTGCGCTTCCGTTGACTGATCGCGAAACCCACGTGCCTGGTGGTCCGGCCGTCAATGGCACTGGTGCGCCTGGTGGCATGCACGTTGGGCGCGACGTGCGGCGACGATGACCTTGCTGGAGGATTCGATGCCAAAGAAGACCCTCCTCGCCGTGGTGGCACTGGCTGCCATAATCGCCGCGGGCTTGTGGTTTGTGGGTCCGCGCCTGCGTGGTGGCGAAACCGACCGTGAGGTTTTTCCAAATTCACGTGACAGGACCGAGGTGCGCCTGCAAACCATTCGGCTAGCTGTTGAGCACTACACGCGCGAGCGGCGGAAGCTGCCTGTCACTCTTGAGGCCATCGCTGGCGACCAAGCGGAGTTCAAAAGCGAGCCGCGTCGCCTTGATGCCTGGAATCGGTCTATTCGCTACCGCATCGCTGATAGCACATATGAACTTCGCTCAGCAGGACCGGACGGCGTATTTGATAATGAGGATGACGTTGTGCTTGTTGTCCCCGCCTCGGTTACGCAGTCAAATGCGCCTCGACGCTGATGGGCGGAAATGTGTGGGAATCACCAATGCCAGCCCGGCCGGATTTACCGGCCCGGGCTATTTCCTTTTGCGGGCACTTTGTTCGCCGTGGTCTGCGCATGGTGCGTGCGCGCGCGCCAGCACCATCTCTGTTGCTCGAAGTTTCAGCACTGGTGGGTGAGGATGCTGTCGAGGGGCGTTAAGATGAAATAGGCGTCGTCCCGAAAGCCGTACGCCATGCGTTCGATGACTTTGATCTTGTTGTTGATTCCCTTGAGACGCCCGGTGTGCAAGGGATAGCGGCAGTGGTTCACGATACCGGCCTCATGTCGGCGCAGATTCTTGGCGAAGGTTTTGAGCGGCGCGAGGCCGCTGGCTTCGGCCAGCGCGCACCATTGCTTGAGGGCGCGCCGAGCCCATGCCGGCCGGCGGTAGGTCCAGATGTGCTTCAGCTGATCCTTGAGCACGTACACGGTGTTGAGATTGCGATTGGCCGCCAATAACGCCGCGAGACGCTCGCTCTGATCGCCGACGAGGTTCTCTTGATTCTTCAGCAGCAGGTACCGACTGCCCTTGATCAACTGCCGTCCGGCTTCGGTGCGTTTCTTTGATTCGTCCACGCGGACGCGATCGACGACTTCCCGACTGAACTTGGCCACCGCGTGGAACAGATCGTAGACCAACGCCACGTGCGGGCAGGCCTCGGTGACCGCTTCGCGATAACCGGCCGCCATGTCGGTGGCGACGGCCTCGATCGACGTGCGTTGCGCGGGCGTGAGCTCGGCAAAGAAGCCGGCCAAGCACGCCTTCGTCCGATCGTGGCCGAGCCAGACCATGCGACCGGTCTCCAGATCAAGCACGGTCGTCATGTATGTGTGCCCTTTGTGCACCGCGATTTCGTCCACCGCAAGCAGCCGGGGCCTCTCATAACACGGCGTCCCGACCTCTCGTTCGAGCCGTCGCTCGTCAATCTCCTTCACCGTGTGCCACTCCAGCCCAAAATGCGCGGCCACATGTGGACCGGCAGCACGCGGCACAACTCGCCAACCGCGCGCTCCAAGCGCACAGTCGCTCGACGGTACGGCGACAGAAAGTCGTGGCGTTCGGTGCGGACTCCGCAGCGAGGACAGCGCACCTTTCGCTGCGGAATCACCAATTCCATCTCGCCTGACCGAACGGCAGATCCGCGACGCGGCGCAGCCGGGTGCTGTGAATCCGCGTGCGGAGCTTCCCACAGCCGGAGCAGATCGGCCGCTGTCGAGGATCACTTTCAAACCAAATCACAGCGTGGCCCGCGCCAGCGTTAGTCGTCGTGACCTCTTGTCGAACGGGGATGACTCGCGGAAACGGGAAGTACGGCGTTATACTGAGGGCAGACACCGCGTCCTCCAGGCTGAGCGTGAATCGGACTTCAGACATCCTGATTCTGCTCAACCCAGGGGCCGGTGTCTAACTCATTTCAGCCCCTCATTTCTCGAAATTGCTGCACCTAAATCCGCGAAGAACCTAAAAAAAGCGGCTCTTCAGGGAATAGTGTGGGTCGGGTAGCGTCTCGGAGAGGATAACTGCCGGGAGGCGTGGCGTGGAAGATCGGACGCTGTACCAGACGATCCTGGGTTTATCGGAACCGTGGGCGGTCGAGCGAGTGGAACTGCGGGAGGCGGAGCAGGCGGTGCACGTCTTCGTCGAGGCGACCGCGGGCACGTCCTTCACCTGTCCGGACTGCGGCACTGTGGTGCCGGTCTACGATCATGCGGAACGCCGCTGGCGGCATCTGGACACCTGTCAATTCACGACGCTCCTCGTGGCGCGCGTGCCGCGGGTCCAGTGCGGGACCCATGGCGTGAAGACCGTGCGCGTGCCGTGGGGGGAGAAAGGCTCGCGCTTCACGCTGCTCTCGAGCGACTCGCGATCGCGTGGTTGCAAGAGGCGACGCCCACGGCGGTGGCGCGTGGCTGGGCCTCACGTGGGACGAAGCGCGCGGGATCATGAGGGCGCCGTGCGGCGCGGGCTCGCCCGCCGCCCGCAGGAGCCGGTGGCGCGACTCGGCGTGGACGAGAAGAGCTTGTCAAGCGGCACCAGTATGTGAGCGTCGTCGTCGATCTCGACCGGGCGTGCGTGCTGCACGTCGCCGACAATCGGAAGGCCGAGAGTCTCGTGCCCTACTTCGCGGGGCTCACCCCGGAGCAGCGTGACGGTATTGAAGCGATCGCAATGGACATGTGGGAGCACGGAAGACGGTGCGCGCGCACGTGCCGGGCGCCGACGCGAAGATCGTCTTCGACAAGTTCCACGTGCTCCAGCACGTGAGCGATGCGGTAGATCAGGTGCGCCGACAGGAGAGCAAGGCGCTCGCGCGGGCGGGCGACCGCTCGCTCCAGCGGACGAAGTACGACTGGCTGTGGAACCCGGCCAACTTCAGCCGCACGGCCTGGCGCGAGTTCGCGGCGCTCCGCGACAGCAGCCTCAAATCGGCCCGGGCGTGGGCGTTGAAGGAGAGCCTCCGCCCGCTGTGGGACTACACCTATGTCGGCACGGCGCGGACGTTCTTCCGCCGGTGGTACTGGTGGGCGACGCACTCGCGGCTCGCCCCGATCATCAAGGTGGCGCGGATGCTGAAGGCGCATCTGAACATCCTCACCTATCTCACGCAC